>NZ_JBHSMF010000009.1:701709-1111998 GCF_042655405.1 Caenimonas terrae
GCTACTGGCTGTCGGTGTTCAAGATCCCGTACGCGGTGCTGTTCCCCTCGATCCTGTTTTTCTGCTGCATCGGCACCTACAGCGTCAACAACAACCTGGACGACGTGTTCATCACGGCCGTCTTCGGTTTCCTGGGCTACATGTTCGTGCGGCTGGACCTGGACGCGGCGCCGCTGATGCTGGGCTTCATCCTGGGCCCGATGCTGGAGGAGAACTTCCGCCGTGCCATGCTGCTGAGCCGCGGCAGCTTCGGCACCTTCTTCACCCGTCCCATCAGCGCCACCCTGCTGGGCGTGATCGCGATCTTCGTCGGCTGGCAGATCCTGGCCTTCTTCCGGCAGCTGCGCCGGGCCAGGATGCCCCTGGTGCCCGTAGCGATCCCGGAGGGTTGATCGGAGCGCCGACCCGCGCCGCGCGCCGGCGGCTTTCACGGGCCGCGCTTTAAGGTCAGGCTAAGCGTCACCGGCCAGAGTGACAGCAGGTGCATGAACGGTCTTCGTACAGCAGTGCCGTGGAGCAGTGCACCGCGTCAACCGGCTGCTCCGACCGGCGCGAAGGAGAGTAGACATGAAACCCATGGCAAGGACCTCGACACTGGCCGCGACGCTGGGCGCGCTGGCGCTGTTTTGCAGCGCCGGGCCGGCGATGGCGACGGCGGAGCTGCCGCCGGTGCAAACCAGCGGCCAGATCGAGTACCTGACCGGTGGCATCGGCACGCAGGAGTCGGCGGCGCTGGAGCGCGCCAGCAAGCAGTGGCCGCTGACCCTCGAGTTCGCCGTCAAGGACAAGCCGCGCGCCGATTTCGCCGCCGATGTGGCGACAGAGATCCGTGACGCCGGCGGCCACCAGGTTCTGCAAGTCACTTCGGGCGGGCCCTTCATCCTGGCCCGGCTTGCACCCGGCACTTATACCGTCGACGCGACATTCGCCGGGCGGACGCTGCACGAGAAGGTCCGCGTGCGGCACGGCCAGCCGGCGAAGGCGCTGTTCCTGTGGCCGGCCGGGTCGCAGGCGCCCCGTTCGTGATGGCGGTCGCCACCGGTTCACGGGCGGCGCTGGGCGGCAGCGGCGGGTCAGTCGCCCCGCATCGACGTGGCGAACGGCGCGCTTCGCACCGCCAGCAGTGCCAGGCGCTGCGCGTTGATCTTGCAGAACAGGCGAAACGTGCGGGTGAACAGGGCGTCGACGTCCGCCGGGCACCGGGGCTCGCCGGCCGGGGCCCGCAGCAGCGGCGCCTCGCCTAGCGTCGCATCGGCTTCCCCCACGAGCACGCTCGGCCCGTCCAGCCGCAGCGCAAACTCCCACTGGCCGACCGGGCCCTGCCGGCCCTGGCGTTGCAGGGTGACGCGCACTGCTGCGGGCTGCGCGTCGGGTTCGCGCAGGGCAATGAGCACCGCGAATTCGCCGGTGCTGGCGTGCAGCGAGCCGTCCAGGAAGGTGGAAACCGGCGGGCTGCCGGATGGAGGAAGTCTGGCTGGGCACATGCGCCGATGGTCCGCCCGGGCCGGCGTGCGCAGCAGCGTGGCTCCAGCCGGAGCGTGACATTTGATTGCCCGCGGCCCCCCAGCAAAGAAACATTACATTGGAGGCGGCCGCCCGCGCCTGCGGGCCGCTTATCTTTCCCCTATCCGATGGCGTCGAACGAAAAATCAGTCTCCGTGCTCGTGGTCGACGACGACTACGAGATCCGCACCCTGCTCGCGCAGTTCCTGGAAAAGCACGGGATGCGGGCCCACATCGCGGCCAACGGCAGCCAGATGTTCAGCGCGCTGCGCGACGTGCCCGTCGACCTGATGGTCCTGGACGTCATGATGCCGGGTGCCGACGGCATCTTCCTGCTGCGGCAACTGCGCCTCCCGGGACGCCACGCCAGCCTGCCGGTGATCATGCTGACCGCGCGCGGCGAACCCATCGACCGCATCCTCGGCCTCGAACTGGGCGCCGACGACTATGTTGCCAAGCCCTTCGTTCCGCAGGAGCTGCTGGCGCGCATCAGGTCGGTCCTCAAGCGCAGCGGCGCGCGGCGCACCCTGTCGGACCCGGAGACCACGCTCTACTTCTTCGATGGCTGGCGCCTGGATACGCAGAAGATGGAACTGACCAGCCCCGGCGGCGGGCTGGTGGCGCTGACGTCTGGCGAATTCCGGCTGTTGCTGGCCTTCGTGCAGGCGCCCAACCGCCCGATCAGCCGGGAATACCTGCTCGACGTGACGCGCGGACGCGAATACGAAGCCTTCGACCGCAGCGTGGACGTGCTGGTCAGCCGGGTGCGGGCCAAGCTGGTGGCCGGGGGCGGTGCGCCGGAGCTGCTCAAGACGGTGCGCGGATTCGGCTACACGCTGACGCCGACCGTCACGATGCAATGAGGCTGCCGCGCTGGCTGGTGCCCGACACGCTGTTCGGACGCGTCGTGCTCATCGTCGTTGCAGGGTTGTCCGCGGGCTATTTCCTGAGCGCCACCCTGGCACTGCGGGAGCTGCACAGGAACGTGCTCCAGTTGAGCGCCGGCGATGTCGCGCGCCAGGTGGACGCAGCCTTTCGCGTCGCCAGGCTGCGCCGGAGCATGGCCGCCGGCGCCGGCGCCGGCGTCGACCTGTCGACACCCGAGATCGCCGTGTCGGCCGGCCCGGGCCAGCTTGCGGCGGCCGCGCCCTCCAGCGGCCAAGTCGAGGCCGATGTGGCGGGCGCACTCGACGCCGCCATCCGCGCCCGTGTCCCCCAGGTCGAAGCGCTGGCCATTCGCGTCACCCGGGCCACCGTGCTCAAGCCGTGGGATCCCCGGCCGCCGGCCAGCGGGGGCGCCTTTTTCGGTCCGGTCGAACTGGAATTCGTGGTCGACGCGATTGCCGGCGGCGAGTCGCTGCACTTCGCCTCCAGGCCGTCGCCGCCGCCCCGCACGCAGGCGCCGTCCATGCCGGTGGCCGCCGCCATCGGCAACATGGCGATCCGCTTCCTCGCCGTGCTGGCCTGTGCGCTCGTCGCGGCCAAGGTGGTGACGATGCCGTTCGCGCGGATCTCAGCGGCGATCGCCAGGCTGGGCGACGACATCGCGCGCAACGAGCTGGAGGTGACCGGGCCGGTGGAGGCGCGCCGGCTGGCGTCGAGCTTCAACGAGATGCGGGCGCGGCTGGTCCGCTTCGTGGAGCAGCGCACCGCCCTGATGGCCGCGATCTCGCACGACCTGCGCACGCCGCTCACGCGGGCGCGCCTGCGCGTCGAACTGCTGGAGGAGGGCGAGCACAAGCGCAAGCTCGAAGAGCACCTGGACGACATGCAGCAGCTGCTGAACCTGACGCTCGACTACGCCCTGGCGCAGGCCCGCACCCGCGAGCCCGTGCCGGTCGAGATCACCGCCGTGCTGAACCAGGCCCGCGAGGCACTCGGCGAACGCGGCGTGCACGTGCGCATCGAGGGGCCGCCCGTGTCCATCGTCGGCGATCCGCTGGCGTTGAAGCGGTGCTTCTGCAACCTGTTCGACAACGCCGTCAAGTACGCAGGGCGCGCCGATGTCGCCGTCGCTGCGGCCGCCGGCGGCGTCGACGTGGTGATCAGCGACCGCGGACCGGGCATCCCGCCGGAACTGTTCGAGGCGGTGCTGGAGCCGTTCGCACGGGTCGAGCCGTCGCGCCATCGGGACCATGGCGGAGTGGGGCTGGGCCTGACGATCGCCAGGGACGTCATCTATGCCCACCAGGGCAGGTTGACCATGGCCAACGGCGAGTCCGGCCAGGGGCTGGTGGTGCGGGTCTGGCTGCCGGGGAGCTGAGGCCGCGCGGTGGCCCTTGCTTGCAGAGGCCCTCGCACAAGAGCGAAGAATACGCATGGGGTTGTCGCCGCCGGCCGTTGCGGACTCCGCCTTCGCTGGTTCCACCAGGGTCATACCGGATCTGGCCGGAGTCGAGCCGGTCCTTCGGCTTCGGCAGCTATTCGAGTTCCACGTTCAGGGCTGCACCTGCACCGCTTCACCTGCCGCACCTGGCCAAGCTGTATGGCACGTACCTGGCGTTCTATCTCTTCCTCTTGATCGCGGACAAGGTGAGCAGGGGCTAGGCGCCGCTGGCAGCGCCGGGGGAAGCAATGGAAAGCCGCAATCCCGTCGCAGGCCGAAGCCGCTGCGCGCCTGCGCGCTCAATCGAGGAACGTGGTCTTGTGTGCCGATTGCATCGGCCGCCAGGTGACCCACCACGCGCTGCGCTCGATCCCGAAGGGGCCGCGCCAGACAGCCTCGCAGGATTTCTCGCGGATGATCGGCGGCACGCGGCCCGCATATTCGGGATTGACGTCGAATTGAACCGATGCGTTGGGCGGCAGGACGACGGCGCCGGAAAAAAGCGGCTTGCCGCCCGCGCGCACCTTGTCATGGCAGTGCAGCAACATGGCGATCCTGCTGGCCGAGTCGTTCCTGAAGACAAGCTGCCCGAGGCTGCCCGGCTGCAATGGAGTGCTGCCAACCTCGACCTGCTGGAGTCGGGAGAACTCGTTCTGGTAGCGCACGACCATGGACGCGGCGGCGACCGCGGCGATGCCGAGCACGGCCAGGACCTTTGCGTGGCGCCAGAGAGGAAACACGGCGCCGGCTGGATGGCCTGCATCGGCGGCCGGATCGGGAACGGTCTCGGCGAATGCCGGCGCCTTGTCATGGCGGCGCCTGGGCCTGGCCCAGAGGCCGAGGGCTGCCAGCGCTGCCGCCAGGACCAGCATCGCCCAGCCCTTGCGCGCCCTGGATTTGTCCTGCGGGTACAGCTGCGGCCAGCGGCGCTGAAAGGCATCCTGCCGGATGTCCCTCTCGCTGGTATCGGAGTTGGGTTGCTCCAGCACCACCATCGGGACCAGGGGAACGCCGATCTCGCTCGCGTAGCGCGGCAGGCTGAGGTTCTTGCGGAACAAGCCGCTTTCGACCGCCGCCTTCGATTCGGTTCCCAGGGCCGGAATTGCAAGCCGGCCCTGGATGGACACGTCGTGTTTGGGCGGGATGAGGACCTGTGCGCTTTCGCGAGTGGGCGTCCAGCCCCGCTGCACCAGCACGGCAAGGCCCGTCTCGGAGCCGTCGGCATAAGACGATCGCCGTTCGGCCAGCGGCGCCAGCACGTAGAAGCCGCTGCGGCCCGCCATCTCGCCCTCCACGACGACGGTGTGTCCGGTGAATCGGCCCAGCAAGTTCACCTGGCGGTGCTGCAGCGGCTTCAGGTCGCCGGCCCCGGCGACGTCCTTCAACCAGAAGCGTTCTCCGGCGCCGGGCGGCAGGGGCCTTGCAATCGGCATCGGTCCCCACAGCATCCACCCTCCCCAAGCCGCCGCGAGCAACGCGGCTGCCAGCAGCAACCAGTGCCAGGGCAAGCGGCGCCCGGTATTGGCGTGCTCCGGGGAGCCGTTTCGGTGTGGCTGGATCGTGTTCATGCAAGTGGCCCGCAAGGGAGCGGGCGCGGGTTGTGTTTCGAAGGCGGCGCCCGGCCTGTGTGGGCAGGAGTGTATCGAGGCCTGTTGCGGGCCCGAGCCGGGAGCCAGCGCTGCGTCTCGACCGCAGCGGCCTCAGAAGACATCCAGTGTCGGGAAGTTGCTGTCGGCAGCGATGCAACTGCAAAGGTACAGGGCCACGCCGACATCCCCGGTCCACAGGGAATGGCGGCCACCGCCGCGCGCGAGGCGTTGCGCCTCCACCTGGTCGATCGCGTGCATCGCAAAGGAACGCGCCCGGGCCAGCCACAGGGGATCCGAGGTGCGCGTCCAGAGCTTGAGGAATGCGTATCCGTTGCCGGCGGTGCCGTGGCACAGGCCAGGTCCCTTGCGCAGCGGACCGGCGCGCCAGGTGAGCTCGCCGGCCTCCCGCAGCAAGCGGTCCCACTGCGCCGTTTGCGGCGCCGACGCCAGGCGCACCACGATGCCGGGCGCCCCGTGGCAGTCCTGCACCAGGGGAAGGCGGCCGGTCACGGCCACCGGGTCATGGACTGGGTGCCAGTTGGCGCAGCCGTCGGCGCGCAGCGCGAGCCTGTCCAGCGTGGACCACGCCCGTTCGGTGAAGCGGTCGACCAGTTCGCCGGGCAAGAGCGCCGCGCCGTGCAGGAACGGGAAGACGTTGCCGGCCAGGCCGTGCCCCGCCCCCAGGAAGCGACGGACCCGCCCATACAGGTCCTGCTGCCAGGTCCAGCCGCCCACTGCCTCGTCGAACACCATCTCCTCCAGCAGGATGCGCGCGCCGCGCTCGAACAGGCCGACCCAGCGCCGCTCGCCCGTCGCCTGCGCCATGTGCAAGGCCGCCAGCAGCGTGCCGGGCGATCCCCACAGGGGTTCCCTGGCCGGATGACGCAGGTTGCCCTGCACCGTCTCGAACAGCCGGTCCGCGAGGTCCTGCGTGGGGCGTGCCTGCCACTGCAGCAGCAACAGGCCGGAATCGCCCATCAGGAACGACGCCGTCCCTCCCTGTTGCGTCTCACCCAGCGCCCGGTTGCGCTCGACCAGCGTGGGAACGACGTCGCCGAAGTGAAGCCGGTCGTCTTCGACGAACCCGAGCCGTGCCAGCCGGCGCAGCGCCCAGATCACGCCGCCGGCGCCGAGGTAGAGCATCGAGTAGCCCCCGTGCGGCGTCGCCGGTTCGTCCAGCGCGTGGGCGGGCCACAGGCCCTGCGGGGTGAAGGCGGCCAGGCTGTCGTCGACGATGGCATCGAGCGCGGCGCGCGCATGCTTCTCGCTCCACGGCGCCGCGTTGACGCGTTCGTGGCGCCCCGGGTCGAACAGGTCGGTGAATGCGTGGCTCATGACATGAATGCGGTGGTCTGGTGGCAGGCTCTGCGCAATCTTATCGGCGGCTGCCGCTGTGGCGGGTATTCATATAAGCGCTTATGTTTCTGCTAGGATCGCGGCGTGAACCAAGGACTCGGAACCCAGCTTCGACACCTGATCGAACTGCTCGATGGGGCAGTCGAACAAGCCTACGCGGACGCGGGCCTGGATTACCGGCCGCGCTATACGCCGGTGATGCGGGTATTGGCGCAGCGGCAGAGCGCGACCATCGGCCAGCTGGCCGAGCTGGCCGGCATCACGCAGCCGGCCGTCACGCAGACGGTGGCATTGATGAAGAAGGAAGGCCTGTTGCTGGTGATGGCCGGCGCCGAGGACGGCAGGCATCGTGTCGTGCGCCTCGGCCGGAGGGGCCAGGCGCTGCTGCCGCGCCTGCAGGCCTGCTGGAAGGCGACCGCGCGCGCTGCCGACAGCCTTGACGCGGAGCTGGAGGTTCCCCTGTCCGCGTGTCTGGCGCAGGCCATTGCCGCGCTCGGGCACAGGTCCTTCGCCGAGCGCATCCGCCACGCCGGCAAGAAAGCACAACCAACGCCATGACGAGAGCGACGATGAAAAACAAGACAGGCGCGGCAAGGAACAAGGCTGCGATGGCGGCACGTGTGACGGCGTATCCCCTGGTCCGCATCGTCCTGGGCATCGTGCTGACCTTTGCCCCGGTTCCGCTGACGATGATCGTCGTGTCGCAGCTGGTGGCAAAACCGTACCGCATCGTCTGGCCGCAGCTGTTGGCCGCCGTCCTGGTCTGGTTCGGCTACCGCTTCTACGTGCGCCGTGTGGAAAAGCGCCAGCCGACCGAGCTGGCCACGCAGGGCATGGCGCGCGAGCTGGGGACCGGAATGTTGCTCGGTGCCGGCCTGGTCGTACTGACCTTTGCAGTGCTGGCGGCGCTGGGCACGTACCGCTTCGGCGGCATCGACGCCCCGAGCATCGTGCTGTTGATCCCGCTGGCCGAGATGCTGCTGCTCGGGATGGCCGAGGAGATGATGTTTCGCGGCGTCGTCTTCGGCGTGACGGAACGCTCGCTGGGCAGCAAGGCCGCCATCGCGATCTCGGCGCTGGTGTTCTGCCTGGCCCACCTGTCCAACGAAGGCGTCTCGGTGCTGGCGGCGGCGGCGATTGTCGCCTATGGCGTGATGCAGGCCGCGCTCTACCTGAAGACGCGCCGCCTGTGGGCTTGCATCGGCAGCCACATCGGCTGGAACTACTGCCTCAGCCAGGTGTTCTCGTCGACCGTGTCGGGCCACGCGACCACGCACGGCCTTCTGCGCGGCGGGCTGGTGGGCGATTCGTTGCTGACCGGGGGCGTGTTCGGCGTGGAAGGATCGCTCGTCGCGTTGCTGCTGATCGGCGCTGCCGCTGCGTTCTTGCTGCTGGGCCCGGCGACGGACCCAGGCTCGCCGGCCGCCGGCGCGCAGCTGCCTTCGAGTCAACCGCTCAGGTGATGGCGGCTGCGGCGGCCTTGGCGTGCCGTCCGTTGTTGCATGCCGAGTGGCTGATCGCAAGGTTGTCGAGATGGCTGCTACCGCCGTCGGCGATGGGCCTGATGTGTTCCAGGGTGGCGTCGGCCAGCAGCACCGGTTCGCCGCAAAGCCAGCACGGCACCACCCCGTGCAGCTGGCGGGCGACCGTGCGGTAGATCTTCAGGCGGGTCAGGGACAGGCGGCTCATGGGCGGCTAGGTTAGCTCAGTCTGCCTAGCGCTTTTCACGTCCGCTGCAGTCCCCGAGGCGACCGCCACTGCGGCCGGTGCCGGCGCGGCTCGGCCCATCAAGGACGGCGCTGTCCTTCCGGGTCGCGGCCACGCCCGCGTTCACCGCCACGGCGCTCGCCGGCGCCATCTTCAGCCGCGGGAGCGGATGCGGCGGACGCCGCGGGGCGAGCAACCTGCCCGCCTGGCGCGGGTGCCGCCGGCCGCGATGCGGTTGGCGCGGCAGCCGCAGCCGGGGCGGCAGGCGGCCGCGGCGCAGGTGCAGGCGCAGGTGCCGGCGCAGGTGCACGTGCCGGTGCCGGTGCGGGTGCGGGTGCGGGTGCGGGTGCAGGCGGCCGCGACGGCGGCGGCACTGCAACCGCGGCTGGCGGCTGCGGCGCGGCGACGGGTGGCGCCGTCGGCGCACGCGCCGGTTCGCCACGCTGGCTGGCGGGCGCTTCGGGCTGGCGGGACTGGGGCGATGCAGCGCCGGGACCGCGTCCGCGCTCTTCGCGGGCCTCGCCGGCGCGTTGCCGTCCGGCCGCCCCCGGTCCGGCGGCAGGAGGTGCGGCGGCAGGAGGTGCGGCGGCGGCAGAAGCAGGCGGGGCTGCTCGGGCCGGAGCCGGAGCCGGAGCTGGTGCTGGTGCTGGTGCTGGTGCTGGTGCTGGTGCCCGGGCCGGGGCCGGGGCCGGAGCCGCAGGCGGGGCCGGAGTCCGCGTGGCCGCCGGGGCAGGCGTCGGCGGGACCACCGTGGGAGCTGTGGTTGCCGGTGCAGGTGCGGGCCTGGCAGCGGCAGGTGCGGAGGCCACCGGCGCGGTGGGCGTGGCGGCCGGCGCGGCTGCCGGCGAAGGTTCACCGCGCTGCCGGCGACCGCGCCGTTCGGCAGCGGCCGGTGATGCGCTGGCGGGCGGCTGCGCAACGGCCGAGGCCTGGGTCTGGGGCAGCACCTTGACCGCCGGCGCGCTGGCCGGCGCGGCCGGCTTGATGGCGGCGATGGCAGCGGCGTCCAGCGGCCTGCCGGCGTTGGCAGCGAGTGCGCCTTGCCTGGCGGCAAATGGCGGCGGCGGCGGGGGCGGCGCCACTTGCGCAACCACCGGGCGCGCGGGCGCCGTCTCGGGCGGCCGGGCCGCCGGCGCGGCGGCGGGACCGACCACGCTCGCGTGCTGCGGCACCACCGGTGGCGCCGCCATCACGGGCGCGCGGGTGATGGTCTGGTCTGCGCTGCGCACGGCCTGGCGCGCCACCGGCTGCGACTGCGCGAACGCAGCGGCGAGCATCGCGATGATCGCCCCCGGCACTTGCTGGTTGGCGTAAGTGGCCTTCGCATTGCGGTTGTCGTAGCTGGTGGCGACCGCCTGCCGGTCGACCCGGGCATTGCTCGCATTCACCTCGTCGAAGTACTCGCGGCTGGTGGCGTAGGCGGGGCGGTACACGTCGCCGGGGCCGAGCGGGAACCAAGCGACGGTCGAATTCGCGGCGCTGGGAGAACCGCTGCCGACGAAGGCCACCTGCGCCGGCGCATAAACCGGGCGCCTGTCGGCCGGGCCGGGCACCCAGGCCCAGGCGTTGTCCACCCGCGTCCAGCGGCCGTAGTGCGACGGCGCAAAGCCCCAGGGCGCATCGTCGATCCAGGTCCAGCCCCAGGGCTCGACCCACGACCAGTGGCCGTCGCGGTAAGGCGCCCAGTCGGCAGCGACCCGGCGCGGGGTCCAGACCGGGCCCAGCTGCGGGACCGTCTTCCAGGTGCCGAACTGGTCCAGGTCTTCATAGCCGATCATCTCGGGCGCCACGTAGCGGCGCGACGGCGAGCTGTCCCAGCGGCGGTCGCGGGCCACGGACCAGCGCTCGAATTCGTCTGGCGCTCGCAGCGCAACCGGGTCGTAGTCGTCCAGGCCCTCGCCATAGAAGGTGAAGCCCTGGCGCTCGCCGACGATGAAGGCGCGGCGGTCCCCGGAGACCTGCGCCTGGCCCTGGCGCACGGCGACCGTGGTCGAATCGTCGCGCGGACTCACGTCGATGCGGTAACTGCCGGGACGGCGGATCGAATAGGCCAGGTTGGGCGTGTCGACCTCCACGATCTGCCCGCGGTCCAGGCGGCGCACGCGCAGCTGCAGCGTGCCCTGCGTCAGCTCGATCTGGGTGGTGCGGTCGTCGAGATTGAGCAGCGTCAGGCTGGTGCTGCCGGCGGCGCGCACCGCCACGGCGCCCATCTGCAATTCGGCGCGCGCGCCGCGCTCGACCCACAGCCGGTCGCCGGTGATGAGGGGACGGTTGACGACTGCACGGCCCCAGTCGCGCTCGCCGCCGGGCGAGAAGCTGGCGTCGCCGCTGACGTAGGCCAGCCGCGCGACCCGCGTCGGCGGGTCGGCGAGGGCGGCGCCGGACAGCAGCGCGAACAGAACGAGCGAGAGCAGCGCGCGGGCGCGGGACAAGGCCATGGTGTCTCCTGATGGGCAAGCGGTGCGCCCGCGCCCAGCATGTACGCGCAATGGCCGGTCTGGCGTCGGAAAGCAGGCCGTGGCGCTGTCGGGCGTCTTCCCGCCCCGACCGGCCGCTCCGATCGGCGGCGCATGCGCAGCAGCCGTCAGCCTTGCTCGAACAGGCGCCCGAAGCCGCTGCTGCCCGCGTCCCACCCGCCCAGCCGCACGACGTCCCAGAAGCCCGCGGGCGAGCTGGCGGTGGCCGGCAGGCCGAGGTCGTCCTCGATCTGGCGGATGGCGTCGAGCGTCAGCAGGCCGCCGCAGGAGATGAAGATCCCCTGCGCCGACCGGTCCCGGGCATGGACCTTCTTGGCCAGGCGCACCAGCGCTTCGGTGCTGACCTCGCCCACTTCCTTGACACCGGTGATGGCCATGCCTTCGATCGCCGTCACCGTGAAGCCCGCGTGCGCCAGGTAGGCTGCCAGCCTGTCGTTCAGTTCGTCGATGTAGGAGGTGGCCACCGCCACGCGGCTGATCCCCAGCCGCTGCAGGGCGCGCACGATGGCGTGGCTCATGGTGGTGCAGGGGACGCCGGTCGCCTCCTGCATCGCGTGCCGCAGCGACTCGGTGAATTCCGGGCCGCGGTAGAAACTGATCGAGGTGCCCATCATCGAGATCACCTCGGCGCCCGCGTCGCGCAGTTCGACGGCGCGCTGCACGATGCTGTCCACCACCGGCGCGAAGCCTTCCGGCGACACCCCGCCGATGCCCAGGCCGCGCGCGATGAAGCGGTAGCGCCCGCCGTACAGCGTCGGCCCGTCCTGCGGCACCTGCCCGTGACCGGGCGGCACGACCAGGCCGATGCAAGGAGTTTGGTCGTGCATGGTCACTGCGCCGAAATGTGCTGCGCCTTGATGATCCTGGCCCAGTCGGCCGACTCCCGCTTCATCTCCGGCCCCAGCTGCGCCGGCGCCATGTAGGCGGGGAGGGCGCCCTGGGCGGCCGCGGCCTGCGCCAGGTCGGCGCTCGCCAGCACCGTGCGCACGGCCTCGTCGATCCTGGCCACCACGGCCGCCGGCGTGCCGTTGGGCGCAAGCAGCATGAGGCGCGGCGCGACGTCGAAGCCGGGCAGTGCATCGGCCATGGCCGGCACGTCCTCGGCGCCCGCCAGCTTGCCGCTGCTCATGAGGGCAATCGCGCGCAGCTTGCCGCCCCTGGCCTGCGCCAGGCCGGCCGCGGCGCTGACCACGCCGATCGGCACCTGGCCGCCGATCACGTCGGGCACGATCTGCGAGGCGCCGCGGTAGGGCACGTGCACGACGAAGGTGCCGGTGCGTGCCTTCATCAGCTCAAAGCCCAGGTGGTGCACCGTGCCCACGCCGGAGGTGGCATAGGAGTAGCGGCCCGGATTCTTCTTCAGCAGGGCGATCAGTTCCTTCGGGTTGGTGGCCGGCAGGTTGTTGTTCGCCACGATCAGCAGCGGCGCGACGAAGGTCCCGGCCACCGGCGTCAGCGCCGTCAGCGGGTCGATCGGGCTCCTGGCCTGCAGATGCGGCGCGATCAGCAGGCCGCTCTCGCCCATCAGCAGCGTGTAGCCGTCCGGCGCCGAGCGCGACACCAGGTCCGCGGCGATCATGCCGGTGGCGCCCGGGCGGTTTTCCACCACCACCTGCTGGCCCAGCACGGCGGGCAGCCGGGCGGCCAGCATGCGGGCCAGCGCATCGACGCCGCCGCCCGCGCTGTAGCCCACCAGCAGGCGGATCGGCTTGTTCGGGTAGTCCGCCTGGGCCAGCGCGAGGGGCGCGGCCGAAGCCAGGGCGGCGGCCAGCATGGCGCGGCGCGTGAGCGAAGTTTTCAATGCGTTGTCTCCTGTTGTTCTGTTTGTGCCGTCATGCCTTGCCGGCGCCGCGCGAGCCCGGGCGCCTGGCCAGTTCGGCAATCCGTTCGCGGTTCGGCCGGAAGCCCAGGCCGGGCGTCTCGGGCAGCGCCAGCGTGCCCTGGCTGGGCTCGGGCAGGTCGTCGAACACCTGCCTGCAGACCTCGACGGCCACCGAGTGGTATTCCACCAGCGAGCCGTTGGCCAGCCCGGCGTGCAGGTGCATGTTGTGGTGCGGCCAGGCCCCGCCGTTGGCGAATTGCGTGTTGAAGGCAGCCGCCATGCCGGCGATGCGCAGGCACTGCGTGTAGCCGCCGGTGATGCAGGCATTGGGCTGCACCACGTCGACGGCCTGCGCCACCAGCATGTCGCGGAAGCGGCTGGCCAGTCCTTCGTTCTGGCCGGCGGCCAGCGGGATGCGGGTCTTCGCGCGCAGCTTCACCAGGTTCGGGATGTCGTTCTGCGCCACCGGCTCCTCGAAGAAGGCGATGTCCAGGTCCTCGATGCGCTGCGCCAGCGCGGCGGCGTGGAAGTAGTCCAGGCTGCAGTTGGCGTCGATGAAGATCTGCACGTCGGGGCCGACGGCGGACCGCACTGCCTCGATGCGCTTGACGTCCTCGGCGATGACGCCGGCCAGCGGCCTGGGCTCGTCGCGCCGCTGCAGGGCATGGTGGCCCACCGTCATCTTCAGCCGGCTGAAGCCGCGCTCCACCCAGCTCTTGGCCGCCGCAGCGAGTTCGTCGCGCTCGAAGAAGGCGAAGCCGAAGGTCGCATACACCGGCACCTGCGCGCGCGCGCCGCCCAACAGGCGCCACACCGGCTGGCCCAGGATCTGTCCTTTCAGGTCCCACAGCGCCAGGTCGATCGCCGCCATGGCGTGGCTGGCATAGCCGGACTGCCCGCGCGGCGCCAGCAGCCAGTACAGCCTGTCCCACAGCTGCTCATGGCGCAGCGGGTCCATGCCGACCAGCGCGTGGCCGGCGACGTCGTTGACGATGGAGGCGACCACCTCCTCCTCGGTGATGGCCGTCATGCCGGTGCCGATGCGGCCGTCGTCGAGCTCGACGTCGACCAGGCACAGGGACAGGGAGGTGGACTTGGCGCGCGCGCCGGTGCCCATGGTGACGGGCAGGTTCAGCGGCGTCGCCCGAACGGATGTGATCTTCATCGCCCGAGTCTGCGGGCTGGCGGGCGCGCAGGCAAGCGGCGGTTGCGCCGGGCGCTCAGGCGACCGGCGCTACCCGCCCGGTCCTTACTTGACCACCATCGCGGTGAACGGGAACACGTAGGCCTGCAACGTGACCAGGATCCCGACCAGCGCGGCCAGCGCCAGCGAGTGGAAGAACACGTAGCGCAGGATCTCGCCTTCCTTGTTCAGCCAGCCGGTCGCCGTCGAAGCCACCACGATCGACTGGGCGTCGATCATCTTGCCCATCACGCCGCCCGAGCTGTTGGCGGCGCCCATCAGGTTCACCGGCAGCCCGAGCTGGCCGGCCGCCACCTTCTGCATGCCGCCGAACAGCACGTTGGACGCCGTGTCGGAGCCGGTGAGCGCGACGCCCAGCCAGCCCATGAGGGTGCCGAAGAACGGGTAGAACGCGCCGCTGGCGGCGAACGCCAGGCCCAGCGTGGTGTCCAGGCCGGAGTAGCGCGTCAGCGTGCCCAGCGCCAGCATCAGCGCAATCGTCAGCAGGGAGAAGCGCACCTTCCAGAAGGTGGCGCCGTAGGTGCGCACCAGCTCGATCGGGTTGTAGCGGGCCAGCAGGCCGCCGATGATGGCCGCGACCAGGATCGCCGTGCCGGTGGCGGACAGCAGCGTGAAGGCGTAGACCGCGCCTTCCTTGGTCACCTGCGGCACCACCGGGGGCACCCGCTCGATCAGGTTGTGCAGCCCCGTGATCGGGTAGTTGGGCGCGAACAGGCCGTTGAGCCAGTTCTTCACCGGCGGCAGGCCCCACAGGAACACGAACACCGCCAGCAGCACCCAGGGCATCCAGGCGCGCAGCACGTCGCCGGTGGGATGCACCGTGCGCGGCGCGGCCGGCGCGGCCGAGCCGGCATCCGCCTCGTGCCCGCGCGGCACCACCGAGGTCCAGATCTGCGCCGGCTTCCACACGCGCAGGAACAGCGCCAGCGCCAGCATCGAGACGCCGGCGGAGATCACGTCGACCAGTTCCGGGCCGATGTAGTTGGAGACGATGAACTGCGGCACGGCGAACGCCACGCCCGTGACCAGGATGGCGGGCCAGATCTGCAGCATGCCGCGACGGCCGGCGAAGGCCCAGATCAGCCAGAACGGCACCAGCAGCGAGAAGAACGGCAGCTGGCGGCCGACCATCGCCGAGATCGCCATCACGTCATAGCCGTGCACCTTGGCCAGGGTCAGGATGGGCGTGCCCAGGGCCCCGTAGGCCACCGGCGCGGTGTTCGCGATCAGCGACAGGCCCGAGGCCGCCAGCGGCGAGAACCCCAGCCCGATCAGCATCGCCGCCGTGACGGCGACCGGCGTGCCGAAGCCCGCTGCGCCCTCGAAGAACGCGCCGAAGGAAAAGGCGATCAGCAGCAGCTGCAAGCGGCGGTCTTCGGTGACGCCGGCGATCGAGTCCTGCAGCACCTTGAACGAGCCGTTGCGCTCGGTGAGCTGGTGCAGGAAGATGATGTTCAGAACGATCCAGCCGATCGGCAGCAGGCCGGTGAGGGCGCCCAGCCAGGCCGCGCGGGCCGCCATGCCGGCGGGCATGCCGAAGGCGAAGATGGCGATCACCAGCGCCGCCGTCAGGCCGGCGGCCGCGGCGACGTGCGCCTTCATGTGGAGGAACCCCAGCCCCACCAGCATCACGACCACCGGGATGGCCGCCAGCAGCGTGGACAGCACCATGCTGCCCATCGGGTCGTAGACCTGTTGCCATGACATCGCCTGTCTCCTCTGTTGTTGATGAAAAAAAGGCGTAATAGCAGAGCTTGCCCGAGCCTGGCTGAACGCTGGCTGACGCGTCCCTGAAAATCTGGCGCTACGCCGCGCGCTCGTTGCTCAGGAGCAGCACGACCGGCCGGGCCCGGGCGGCCTGGCCGGCGGGGCAGCCGATGCGGGCGTCGCCAGTTCCTCCAGGATGGTGCAGTCCACCGCCGGACCTCCGGCGCAGGCCGTGTCGCAGCTGCAGACGAACGCCGACAGGCTGGCCTCCAGCGCCTGGAGCTCGGCGAGTTTCTGTTGCACCTGCTGCAGGTGGGCCTGGGCGATGTCCCGTACTTCCACGCAATCGCGGGTCGGCTGGTCCACCAGGCCCGCCAGCTCCCGCACCTGCTCGAGGGTGAAGCCGAAGTCGCGGCAGCGGCGGATGAAGGACAGGCGCCGGATGGCTGCGGCATCGTAGTGCCGCTGGTTGCCTTCGCTGCGGGCAGCGGGCGGCAGCAGCCCCACTTCCTCGTAGTACCGGATGGTCGGCACGCTGCAGCCGGTCTGCCTGGAGGCGGCACCGATGGAGTGGGCTGGAAATGCGCTCATCCCCCGATCCTAGGGCCAGCGGGTCGTCGTTCCATGGTCAGCCAACCTTGGTCCGGCAGCTCGCTCCTGCGGCGCTGCCGCCGGAGCAGCCGCAGCCCGCGGCCGGTCCGGTGGCGCGTTGGCGTCGCCAGGCGACCAGCGCGGTGGCGGCCGCCAGCACGGCCGCGCCGGCAGCCAGCGGCCACCAGGACCGGGTGGCCGCGCTGAGCACGCCGACCCCGCCGGCGAACAGGCCGGAGCCGGCGCCCAGGGCAGCGATGCCGCCGATGATGGGGGCGGCGCAGCAGGCCGCGCACGCCGCTGCGGCGCCGAGAACGAGTTTCCAGGGCTTCATGTGCCAACTTTCTATGGTGCATGGGCAAGGTGCCCACATCCACACGGTAATACCTCAAGCAACCTGAGGTGCAAGCCCACCGCCCAACTGCTTTTGGACCACAGGCCCGGACGGCGAAAGCGGCGGCACGAATGCCATGTCGCCGCGCTGCGCGAGCGGCCATGGCGGATAGGCAATCGGCTGTCGCGCGGTAAGGCAACGGCCCCTGTCGCACATTTCACATCCGCTTACATTGACCTCGTGGTAGCGAGGACCCCGCCAGAGGGACTTGCGAATCACAGGTCCGAAGTTGTGTTTCGAGCATCCGCTCCATCCATTGGAAAGAATATGAAGAATTTCAAACTGTTGGTCGGTTCGATGTTGGCTGCCGGCGCGATGGGCGGAGCGTCCCTGGCACATGCTGCGACGACTGTTGGCGGGGACATGATCGTGTCGGCCACGTTGACGAGCGCTTGCGAAGTGTCGGCATCCGGCGGCATCGCGTTCGGCTCCGTGACCGCGCTGGCGAGCACCGGCGACAAGGCCGCCAGCAACGCGACCGGTTTCACCGTCGCCTGCAGCAGCGACATGAGCCCCAAGATCTATTCGACCACGACCCGCGCCATGCTCAACGGCGCCAATTCGCTACCGTTCGAGTTGTGCCTCGGCGCTTCCTGCAGCGGCTCGAACGATGTGCCCTTGACGCAAGGCACAGCCGCCGCGCTGTCGATCACCAAGGATGGCAGCATGCAGGCTGTGCCGCTGTCCGCGAAGATTCTGGCCGCCGACTTCAAGGCGCTTCCTGCCGGCGCCTACGCCCAGACCGTCACCATCAACGTCGACTATTGATCGCACATCCCGTGCGCCCACTTCGTCGCGTTCTTCTCGCGAGCCTGCTGATGCTCGGAGCGGGCTGGGCCGCGGTCCACGCGCAGACGATCGCGCCCGTGCTGGTGGAATTGACACCGGCACGGCGCGTGGTCTCCGTCACCATGACCAACACGTCATCGCGCGCGATGACCTACCAGGCGCAGACCGTGGCCTGGACCCAGACCGAAGGTGCCGACCGCTATGCCGACAGCACCGACCTGCTGGTGGTGCCTCCGGTGGCCGAAATCGCGCCCGGCGGCAGCCAGATCTTCCGCGTCACGCTGCGGCGGCCGCAACCGGCCCGGGAGATGGCCTACCGGCTGATCTTCGAGGATGTCACCGAAGACATCTCGCCCCCGGCCGATGGCGCGACCGTGCGCCTGCAGTTCCGCCACAGCCTGCCGGTTTTCGCCGGCCCCCCGCCGAACAGCAAGGGCCAGGCGCGCATGGCCGCGTGCGAACCTGCGTCCAGCCATTGCGCCAGGCTCTACAACGACGGCGATCATCGCCTTCGCATCACCCAGGTCACCGGCGAGCAGGACGGATGGCGCGGCGAGGTCAAGGCGCCCGCCACGCTGCTTGCCGGCGCGTGGAAGCAGTGGACCTTCGAGCCTCCCCGATCATCGATGACACAACCGCTGAAGGTCAGCGCCGACACCACGGCCGGCGCGGTTTCCCTGGAGTTGCCCAACCAGGGCCGATAGCGCCTGCGGCACCACGGCGGTTCTGCGCGAAGGCAAACGGTCTTCGCGCCCCGGCTGGCGCGTCAGGCAGCCCTTCGACTCTGGAACCTCATGTGTTCCCCCGCCACTCCCCCGATCCCGAAGGCCGGCCGGCCCGGACATCGCTTTCAGCCGCGGCAGCTCGCGCTGGCGGCAGCGTGCCTGGCCGCCCTGGCGCCGGCCTGGGCCGCGCCGGCGGGCACGCTCGATGCGGGCTGGGCCACCGCCGCCGACGGGTCGGTGCAGTTGCGCCTGCGCACCGCGGAAGGGGTCGAGCCGGTCCTGCATTGGTCGGGCACGGCGCGGCCTCCGCCCTATCGCCTGGCGCTGACATGGGACGACGCGGTGATGAAGCTGCAGCAGCCACTGCCGCGGCTGCCGCCGGGCGGTGTCGGCCCGGTGCGGGCGATCCTCTGGCAGCCCGCCACGAGCACGCTGCAGCTGGAGCTCGATGCCGCCGTGACGCCACGGCTGCGCCGCAGCGGTGACGGCTGGATCCTGCAGCTGGATGCGGCCGCGCCCGCGGCACTGGTCGCGCCGCCGCCGGCGGTCGATCCCGTCGCCACGCCCGGCCCGGCCGCCACGCCCGTTCCATTGACCCGGCGCGGCCCGGACAGCGGCAGGGCGGAAACCCTGCTGGTGGAAGTGGACGTCAACGGAAATGCCCTGCCCGGCATCGTGCAGGTGGAGCGCGTGGCCGGCGGCCGGCTGGTGGTGCCCGAGTCCGTCTGGCGCGCCGCGCGCCTGCGCGTGGCGGGCGAACCGGTGCCCGGCCCCGACGGCGAAGCCGGCCACGCGCTGGAAGCGGTGCCGGGCCTCACCTACCGCATCGACCGCAGCCAGCTCAAGCTGTTCGTGACGGCGCCGCCCGACGCGTTCGACGGGAGCAAGCTGTCGCTCGCCGGAGGCCGCCTCACCCCTCCGAACGCGGCACCGCCCGGGGCCTATCTCAACTACGACTTCTCCGCCACGCGAGGCCCGGGCGGCAGCAGCTACGGCGGGCTGGTGGAAGGTGTCTTGTTCAACAGCTGGGGCTCTGTGTCCAGCGGCACGGCGGTGAGCGGCGCAGGCGGGTCGACGCGCTTCGTGCGCACCGAGACCTTCGCCCGCCGCGACATGCCGGCCGACATGCAGGCGCTGGTGGTCGGCGACACCATCGGCAGCGCGGGCGCGTGGAGCCGGCCGGTCCGCTATGGAGGCGTGCGCTTCGCGCGCGACTTCTCCCTGGCGCCCGGCTACGTGGTCACGCCGATGCCGGCGCTGTCCGGCTCGGCCGCATTGCCGTCCACCGTCGACGTCCTGGTCAACAACCAGCGGCAATCGACCACCAGCGTTCCCGTCGGCCCGTTCTCGTTGACGAATGTTCCGGTGGTGAACGGCGCCGGCGAGGTGAACCTGGTGGTGCGGGACCTGCGCGGCGTGGAGACGGTGGTGACGCAAAGCTATTACGCATCGCCCGCGCTGCTGGCCCCGGGCCTGTCCGACTTTTCGGCGGAGGCCGGCGCACTGCGCCAGAACTTCGGCACCGCGAGCAACGACTACGGGCCGCTGTTCGCGGCCGGCGGCTATCGCCATGGATTTTCGCCGGGCATCACGGGCGGCAGCCGCATCGAGCTCCAGCGCACGCGCCAGGCCGGCGGCGTGGATGCCACCGGGCTGCTGGGCACCTACGCATTGGTGCACGCGGCGGCGGCCTGGTCGCGCAGCACGGCCCTGGACCCCTCCGGCAAGGGCAGCGGAGGGCGATGGCTGGCCGGCCTCGAGCGCGTCACGCCCCAGGGCGGCGGCTCGTTGCAGGTGGAGCAATTCAGCGCTGGTTTCCGGCAGTTCGCCGCCGTGGCGGGTGAAGTGCGGCCGCGGCTGCGGGTGCAGGCGGCCGCAGGGATGGCGCTCGGAGGCGATGTGAACGCGGGCGCGAGCTTCACCCGGCAGACGAACTGGGACGGGGACGGGTTCGACCTCGCCGCCGTGAATCTCGGCATTCGCCTGCCGGCCAACATGTATCTCTCGGCCTATGCCAGCAAGCAGCTCAGCGGCGCCAGGAACTGGAGCGTGGGGGTGAGCCTGCTGGTGCCGCTCGAGTCGCAGATCGCGCTGAGCGGCTCGGCGCGCCGCAATCCCGACGGGTCGCGCAGCACTTCGGTGCAGGCAACGCGCTCGCTGCCGCAGGGGCCGGGCTGGGGCTGGACCGTGGGCGCGAGCGACGAACCCGGCCGGCTCGCGCAGGCGAGCGCCACGCTCAACACCAACCACGGGCAACTGCTGGCCGAGGTCAATGCGGGCAGAAACAACAACGCGGTGAGGCTGGGCGCCAACGGCTCGATCGGATGGCTGCAGGATCTTCCGTTCGCCTCGCGCCGCATCGACCAGGGCGCCTTCGCGGTCGTCAGCGTCGGGGATCTGGCCGGCGTGGCGGTCTTGAGAAGCAATCAGGTGGCGGCCACGACCAACGGGAAGGGACTGGCACTCGTCACGGGCTTGCTTCCATACGAGACCAACCAGATCAGCGTCAATGCGGAGGACCTTCCCATGGACGTCGACGTGGCGGGCGTGCAGGAGACCGTCGTGCCCTACGCGCGCAGCGGCGTGGTCGTGAAGATCCCGGTCAAGCGCGCGCGCAATGCCCTGGTGACGCTGCACCTGGCCGATGGCAGCGCGGTGCCAGCCGGAACGCGGGTGCGGATGATGCCCGGCGGGCAGGAGTTCGTGGTTGCCAGGCGCGGCGAGGTGTACCTGATGGACATGCAAGCCGAAAACAGCATCGACGTCCGGCTCAAGGGCGGCAGTTGCATTCTGGCCGTGAAGGGCGAGGCGGCCGGCGCTGGGCAGGCTCCCATCGGGCCGTTGACCTGCCCGGGCGGCGTCCCATGATCCGCTGCCTCGCCGCGGCGGCCATGCTCGGATCGCTCGCCGTGCCCGCGATGGCGACACCGCAATGTTCGGTGGCGACCGGCGCGCAGCTCCTGTTCGGTACCGTGGTGGTCCTGGAACGCACCGGGGACAAGACCACCGACAGCGCAAGCAGCTTCTGGATCAACTGCAACAGCGAAGTGATCGCGGCACCGCAGATGTATGCGACCGGTGCGCGGGTCATGCAGTCCGGCACGCAGCAGCTGCCGTTCAAGCTCAGCCTGGTGTCGCCGGGCGGCGGCGACCTGCCGGCCGGCTCGCCGGGGACGGCGCTGGACTTCCCGCACAACGGCGCCAACCAGACGGTGACGCTATACGGAAAGATCCTGGTCAGCGACTTCAAGTCGCTGCCCGGCGGTCTTTATTCCGGCTCGGTCCACCTGACGATCGAGTACTGATTCCAGGCGTGCGCGCCGTGGACAATGGGGCCCTGTCCTGCAACGAGATCCCCATGCGAAAAAATCCAGGTACCCCGGCCGGAACCGTTCACCGGCTGACGCTCGACAGCGAGGCGCTCAAGGGCAACCTGCTCGGCGACCCCAGCCGCCGGACCGTCGACGTCTATGTGCCGCACGGCCATGACGGACGCGGCCTTCCCCTGCTGGTCGACCTGGTGGGCTTCACCGCCGGCGGCCCGGCGCACACCAACTGGAAGAACTTCGGCGAGAACCTGCCCGAGCGGCTGGACCGGCTGATCGCCGATGGCAGCATGCCGCCGGCCGTGGTTGCCTTTCCGGATTGCTTCACCAGGCTGGGCGGCAACCAGTACGTCAACTCGGTGGCGATGGGGCGGTGGGATGACTTCCTGCGCGCCGAAGCCGTCCCTGCGGTCGAAGCCCGGTTCGGCTGCGGCGGCGCCGGCCGGCGCGGCCTGTTCGGCAAGTCCAGCGGCGGTTACGGTGCCATGGTGCACGCGCTGCTGCACCCGGACTTCTGGAGCGCGGCGGCGGTGCACTCGGGCGACATGGGCTTCGAGCTGCTTTACCGCCACGAGTTCGTGCCGGTGCTGCGGGCGCTGGCCAAGCAGCCCGACATCGGCCAGTGGGTGGACGACTTCTGGCAAGCCAGGAAGACCAAGGACAGCGACGTCCACATCCTGATGATGCTGGCGCAGGCCGCGAGTTTCGACCCCGACCCCCAAGCGCGCTACGGCCTGCGCCTGCCGGTCACGCTGGACACCTGCGAGATCGTGCCCGAGCGCTGGGCCAGCTGGCTGGCGTGGGACCCGCTGACGCTGGTGGAGCGGCACGGCCCTGGCCTCCAGGCCATGAAGGCGCTGTACATCGATTGCGGCGACGTCGACCAGTACAACCTGGTCTATGGCGCACGCCGCATGCACAAGCGGCTGGCCGCCCTGGGGGTGCAGCATGTCTACGAGGAATTCGCGGACGACCACACCGCGGTGGACTACCGGATGGACGTGAGCCTGCCGATCCTGGTGAAGGCACTGGCCTGAGCTTGCCCATCGGCCGGCCACGCAATCACGGCATGAAGGACGCCCCATCGCAGCCCGCCCAGCCGCGCAACGCCCTGCACGGCGTGACGCTCGAGGCCATCGTCCGCGCCCTGGAGGCGCATTTCGGATGGCCCGAGCTCGCGCAGCGGATTCCGGTGCGTTGCTTCACGCACGACCCCAGCGTCGGCTCCAGCCTGAAATTCCTTCGCAGGACGCCCTGGGCGCGCGAGAAGGTGGAATCGCTCTATCTGTTCATGCTGCGGGAACAAGGGCGGATGCAGCGTCCGCCCGGGTGAGGGCCGGCATTGTGCGCCGGACCGCCGGGCGGTCAGCGCCGGACGTAATGGCCCCTGACCAGGCGGCCCCTGGACCGATGGGCCGGCACCCAGCGCTGCTGCTTGTGGCCCGCCACCCGGGACTCGTGCACCTTGGCGCTGCCTGAATCGAAATACACCGTGCCGGCTTGTGCGGTGGATGCGGCGAGGGAAACGGCCAGCGCGGCCAGTGAAAGAAGAACCTTGTACATCTCGATCCGATCCGGTGTTGTGCAACTGTTGCGGGTCATTGCAGTATCGATGCACCGTGTAAAGGCTTGAACAACATGCAGGGCGGCCTTGCATTCCGGTGGCGCCCATCTTCGGCCAGAATGCCGGATCTTTCCGGGAGGCATCGTGATTGAGTTCCGCTCGCTCGGCAAGGCCTATGGCGCGTTCGACGCCGTCAAGGCCCTGGAACTGACCGTTGCCCGCGGCGAGGTGTTCGGGTTCCTCGGGCCCAATGGCGCCGGCAAGACCACCACCATCCGCATGATGATGGGCATCCTGGTGCCATCGGCCGGCCGCGTGACGATCGCCGGGCTGGATTGCCACAGCCAGCGCGCCCTCGTGCAGCAGCGGGTCGGCTATCTCCCGGACAACCCGGTGTTCTACGACTACCTGCGCGGCCGCGAGATCCTGCAGTTCGTCGCCGAGATGCACGGCCTGTCGCGCCGCGACGCGGCCGCGCGCTCCGGGCAGGCGCTGCGCGACTGGGGCCTGGACGAGGCCGGCGACGAATTCGCGGTGAACTACTCGATGGGCATGAAGAAGAAGCTCGGGCTGGCGTGCGCATTGATCCACGAGCCAGAGGTCCTGATTCTCGACGAGCCCACCAACGGCCTCGATCCGCGGGCCGCACGCGAGGTGCAGGAGCGCCTCAGGACCATCGCGGGGCAGGGCCGGACCATCTTCGTGTCGACCCACCTGCTGGACATGGCCGAGCGCCTGTGCTCGCGCATCGGCATCATCGACCGCGGCGGCCTGGTCGCGGCGGGAACGGCGGCGCAGCTGCGCCGGGACGGGGCGGCGTCGGAATCGCTGGAAGACATCTTCCTGCGCATGACGGAGCAACCCGAAGCGGCCGTGCCGGCTCCCGCGCGATGACTCACCCGCTGCTGCCGGCCGCCCGGGTTGGCTGGCTGCTGATCCGGTTGCGGCTGCGCCGCCTGGTCAACCTGGCCGGAACCCTGAATCGCCGCGGCAACAAGCAGCGCAGCGGCACCGCGTCCAAGCGCACCGGTTCGGCCTTGCTGACGGCCTTGCTGGTGCTTGCCATGGTGCTGGCGTACGGCAACCTGGCCCACGAGGCGGTCGGCCGCCTCGCGCGGCTGGCGGCGGAGCCGCCGCTGGCGGGCGGCGCTGCCTTCGGCCCGGCGCTGCTGCACCTGCTGTCGGTGGAGACGGCGCTGCTGACGCTGGCCGGCGTGCTGGTGCCCTTGGGGTCGCGCGAGCTGGCGCAGGCCGACTGGGACCTGGAATGGCTCGTCACGCTGCCGGTGGACATCGGACCGCTGCTGTGGGCCCGCATCGCGGAACGCTCGGTCGCCAATGCGTTCGGCCTGCTGGCCCTGTGGCCGGCGTGCACCGTGCTGGCCTGGCAGGCCGGCTTGCGCCACGGCGCCCTGCCGGCCGGAGTGCTGGCCGCGCTGCCGCTGCTGGCGCTGGCGGCGATGGCGCGCACCATCGTCGACACCGGCCTGCGGCTGCGGCTGGCGCCTTCGCGCTTGCGCAACCTGCAGGCGGCGATCTCCGTGGCCAGCATCCTGGTGTTCTACCTGACGATTTCACCGGCGACCGCGGTCGCCGGCAGGTTCCTGCTGCCCATCGCGCAGCGGCTGCCGGACTGGATCAGCTGGACGCCGCCCGGCCTGGTGCTGCGCGCGCTGGGTGCCGCGTCGCCGGCGCAGGCTGCCATCGCCGGGTTCCTGCTGCTGGTGGAGACCGGCTTGCTGCTGGCCGCGGGCATGCAGCTGCTGCGCGCCCTGCTGGCGCGCGGCGTGGCGGCGGCGGGGGCGCGCGAAAGCGCACGCGCCAAGCCGGCCTCTGCCGGCCGGCCGCCGGCGCGCGCCACGGCAGGCTGGGCGCTGGCGTCGCCGGTGCAGCGGCGCGAGCTGACCCTGCTGGCGCGCGACCGGAACTTCCTGGTGCAGACCATGGTGCTGCCGGTGCTGATCGTCGGCGTCCAGTGGGTGCTGAACGGCCGCGCCGAATCGTTGGCGCAGCTGTGGGCCAGCCCGCAGCTGGTGGCCGCCGCCGCCTTCGGTGTCTCGGCCTATGCGCTGATGCTCTCGGCGTTCCAGACCCTCGCTGCCGAAGGCGGGGCGTTGTGGATGCTCTACACGTTTCCGCTGTCGATCGAGGCCGTCTTGCGCGACAAGGCCAGGCTGTGGGGCGTGCTCGCGCTGGCGTACCCCGTCATCGGCTTCGGCTGCATGCTGGCGCTCGGGCCGCCGGTCTCGGCCGCCTCGCTCGGCCTGATGGCGATGGTGGTACTGGCGGTGCCGACCTATTCGGCGATCGCAGTGGCGCTTGGCGTGTTCGGCTGCGACCCGCTGGCCACCGACGCCCGCCACCGGCTGAAGGTCGGCTACGTCTATCTGTACATGCTGCTGTCCGGGTTGTACGTCGGCGCGTTCTTCGCGCCCCATTGGTGGCAATCGCTGGTGTCGGTCGTCCTGGCCGTGCTGCTGGCGCTGGCGTTGTGGCAGAAGGCGCGCGACCAGCTGCCCTACCTGCTGGACCCGGTGGCCGGGCCGCCGGCGCGCGTCTCCACCGCCGACGGCCTGATCGCCACGATGATGTTCTTCGCCCTGCAGCTGACCATCGGCGCGCTGGTGGCCGCCGGTGGCCGGGCCCAGCGGGGCGCGGACACGGTGGTCGTCTTCGCGCTCGCCGGCGGGTTGACCTATGCCGGCGTGCGCCTCGTCCACTGGCGCGCCAAGGCGCTCGACGCGCCCAGGATGTTCGGCGGGCAGTGGCGCCGCGCGCTGGCCACCGGCGCGGCCTTCGGCCTGGGCGCGGCGGTGCTGGGGATCGCCTACCTGCAGGCGGTGCACGGGCTCGGGTTGCTGGAGGCGCCGGCCCGGCGCGCCCATGGCGGGGGCGTCGCCAACCTCGGTGCCTGGGTGGTGCCGCTGGGCGTCCTGGCAGCGCCGGTGTTCGAGGAATTCATCTTCCGCGGCCTGATCTTCGGCGGCCTGCGCCGCTCGATGGGCCTGCTGCCGGCCGCCGCTGCCAGCGCCGCGGTGTTCGCCATCGTGCACCCGCCGCTGTCGATGCTGCCCGTGTTCGCACTGGGGCTGTGCGCGGCCTGGGCGTACGAGCGCTCGCGGCTGCTGCTGGCCCCGATGGTCGTGCACGCCGTCTACAACGCGGCGGTGATCGGCTGGCAGAGTTACGGGCCGGGCGTTGCCGGCTAGGCCCGGGACGGCGCTGCCTCAGCCTTTCGGCAGGCGGTGCATCGCGCAGAGCTTGTTGCCGTCCGGGTCGCGCAGGTAGGCCAGGTAAAGCTTGCCCACCGTGCCTTCGCGCACGCCCGGCGGGTCTTCGCAGCTCGTGCCGCCGTTGTGCATGCCGGCCGCGTGCCAGGCGTCCACCTGGGTCGGGGAGTCGCATGCGAAGCCCACGGTGCTGCCGTTGCCGATGGTCTGCGCCTGGCCGTTGATCGGCAACGAGGTGCCGAAGGCACCGGCCGGCGAGCGCCAGAACACGCGGTGGCGGTCGACGAAGCCGGAGGCGATTCCCAGCGTCGCCAGGGTCGCGTCGTAGAAGCGCTTGGAACGGTCCAGGTCCGAGGTGCCGACCATCACGTGTGAAAACATGCGAACTCCTGAGGAGGTTGAATTGCCAAACCGCAACGGGCAATGGTAAGCGCCCGACCGCAGCGGCATCGGCGTCATTCATTTCCTCGGGGCGGTCAGTAAGCAGGAACGGCTAAGCAAATGGCCTACCCGGGGCGACCACAGCCCCTAGCCGCCAGCCGCCGATCGATGGTCTGATTGCGCCATGCCGGCGCCGTGCGACCGGCGATGCAGCCGAGAGTGAGTCCAGCCGGACACCCCTTGGAACGATGGCAGCTGCCACGAGTTCGACCGCCCGGACCTCTTCATGAACATGTGCCTGTGAACCCGCTGCAACGCCTGGCCAAGCCGGCAAGCTGGGCCTGGGACCTCGGCACGGACGAACTCTGGTTGTCACCGGGGTGCTCCGCGGTGCTCGGCGTGAGCATCAGCGAGTGCAAGGGCACGTTCGAAGGCTTCATCGAACTGGTCCACCCGGACGACCGGCAGAACCTGCGGGAAGCCGCCATGCTGGCGCAGTCGTCGCGCGGCACGGTGTCGTTGCGCTACCGGCTGCGCCCGCCCGACCATGCCGAGAAGCTGATTGTCGGAGAGGCCGAGGCGCACCTGAACGACGACGAGGTGGTCAGCGTCCTGGTCGGCACGGTCACGGACGCCAGCAGCGAAGAGGAAGGCTGGCAGACGCTTCAGCGCAGCGCCGAACGGCTCAAGAGCGTCGTCGGGACGGCGACGGAGTGGTATTGGGAGCAGGACGCCGACTACAGGTTCACGCTGTTCGCCGGCGGCCGCAACGGCGAGATCAACCCCAAGCGGGGCCAGGTGCTCGGCACGCGGCGCTGGGACACACCCGGCAGCCTGCCGCGCACCGGAACCTGGGAGCAGCATGTGGCGCTGCTCGACGCCCGCCAGCCGTATCACGAATTCGAGTACCGGACCGGGCCGCAGGACACGCCGCGGTTCGTGTCGTCCAACGGCCAGCCATTCTTCAACGCCGAGGGCAAGTTCAAGGGGTATCGGGGCAGCGCCCGGGACGTCACGGCACGCGTGCTGCTCGAGATGCAGGCCCAGTCGGCCAAGACGCAGCTGGAGATGGCCACCCGCCTCGGACGGCTGGGTGCCTGGAGCGTTTCCCTGCCGGACCTGACGATCACCTGGTCGGACGAAGCCTTGCACCTGTACGACGTGGCAGACGACCCGCCGCGGACCGCCGAGACGGCGCTCGATCTGATCCATCCCGACTCCCGGGCATGGGTGCACGACGCCATGCGGGCCTGCAGCGAGCAGGGCCTGGCGTTTGACCTGGCCGTGCGCGCGTTCGCGGGGCGGCACAGGCTGATCTGGGTCCGCATCATCGGGGAGGCCGACCGCGATGAGGCGGGGCAGATCCGGCGGATCCAGGGGGCGGTGCAGGACATCTCCGAGCGCATGGACGCGGCCGAGGGCATGCGCATCCTCAACGAGCGGCTGACGACGACGCTGGAGAGCATCACCGAGTCGTTCTTCACGCTCGACCGCGACTGGCGCCTGACCTACGTCAACCGGGAGGCGGAACGGCTGCTGGCGAGGCCGCGCGCCGAACTTCTGGGCACCGTGCTGTGGGACCAGTTTCCGAGCGAGGTTGGAAACCTGTTCCACCAGCAATACGAGAAGGCGCTGGCCGAGGGGGTGACCGTGCGCTTCGAGGGCTACTCGGTGGCCCTGGACATGTGGCTGAAGGTGGTGGCCTATCCGTCCGCACAGGGCCTGGCCGTGTACTTTCGCGACATCACGCAAGCCAGGCGGGCACGGCAGGACCTGGCAGCCAGCGAGGAACGCTACCGGATGCTGTTCGAGACCAGCCGCGACGCCATCCTCCAGACCGACGGCGAAGGGAACATCCTGCGCGCCAATCCGGCCGCATGCAGGGCGTTCGCCATGACCGCGGCCGAAATCTGCGCCCGCCGGCGCGAGGAACTGGTCGACCCCGCCGATCTGCGGCTGGCCGCGCTGCTTCGGGTGCGCGAGGCAATCGGGCATGCCGAGGGGATGCTGACGCTGGTGCGCAAGGATGGCAGCCGCTTCGAGGGGGAGTTGGCGACCGCGAAATACGTCGGCAAGGACCAGTGCGTCGTTTCCAACACCGTGATCCGCGACATGACCAAGGAGCTGGCCTACAAGCAGCAGATCCTGCGCATGAATTCGCAACTCGGAGACCGTGTCAGGCAGCGCACCGCGCAGCTCGAAGAGGCGAACTCGGAGCTCAAGAGCTTCTCCCATGCGCTTGCCCACGACCTGCGGGCGCCGATTGCCGCCATCTCCGGCTTCGGCCGGGTCGTCGAGGAATCGCTGATGAAGGCCGGCAGCGAGCGCGACCTGCAGTACGTGCGCAAGATCCGCAGCGCCGCCCAGCGGATGGACGAATACGTGGAGGCACTGCTGTCGCTGGCCACCATCTCGCAGACGAGCCTGCGTGTCGCGGACGTCGACATGAGCGCCCATGCGCTGGCCATCGTGGGCGAGCTGCGCGACCGCTGGCCGGAGCGCGAGGTCGAGACCGAAGTCCAGCCGTCGCTGGCGGTCCGGGGTGATGCGCGGCTGCTGCGGATGGCGCTGGAGAACCTGCTGGGCAACGCCTGGAAGTTCACGGCGCGCAGCGAGCGCGTCCGGATCTCCTTCACGGCGCAAACACGTTCCGACGGCGAGCTGGTCTTTTGCGTGCGCGACAACGGCGCCGGCTTCGACATGGCCTACGCCGACAAGTTGTTCGGCAACTTCCAGCGGCTGCACAACCTCAGCGAGTTTCCGGGCACGGGAATCGGGCTGGCCAACGTCAGCCGCATCGTGCGCCGCCATGGCGGCAGCATCTGGGCCGAATCCAGGGAAGGCGAGGGCGCGGCCTTCTTCTTCACCCTGGGCGGCGCCGCCGGGGAAGCGACGGAGGCGCCCGCAGGACTGCACCACGAGGGGTTGGGCGACCTGGTCTGATCCAGGCCTGCCGCGCCGCCGCCCTCCGGTTGGGATTGTTCTTTCCCGGCTGGAACATGCAGGCGCTGCTGCCGATGGTCTTCGTCCCGGCGCGTGCCGCCAGCTAGGGTAATTTCGGAGGCCCAAACATGTCGGGACCCGATATATTGGGCGCTCTGGTTTCACCACAACGTGCAGGAGTGCCCATGAAGGATCCGAAAGCCGAGCCATCCGCGGACCGCAGCCGCCGTGAATTCATCCGCACCGGACTGCAGGTGGCAGGCGGGGTGGCGTTGCCGTCGCTGCTGACCTCGCCGGCCTTCGCGCAGAACCAGCCGCCGGTGGGAACGTGGCCGGCCGGAGTGGCCGGCGACTCGGTCTTCATCGGCATCAGCGTGCCGCGCACCGGCACCTACGCGCTGCAGGGCGAAGACGAACTCAAGGGCTACCAGCTGGCCATCGAGCACATCAACGAGGGTCATGCCCTGATCAAGGCGATCTCGCCCAAGACCACCAGGGGCGTGCTGGGCAAGCAGCTGAAGTACGGCGTGGCCGACTCGGCCGCCAAGCCGAACGACGCGGTGCAGGCGCAGCAGCGCTTCATCAGCGAGAACAAGGCGATCATGATCACCGGCGGCACCTCCAGCGCCGTCGCCGTGGCCCTGAACAAGCTGGCGCAGCGCGAGAAGGTGCTGTTCGTCTGCGGCATCTCCGGCTCCAACGACACCACCGGCAAGGATTGCGTGCGTTACGGCGTGCGCCAGAATTTCTACGGCGAAACGGCCGCCAACGCGATCGGCCCGGCGCTGCTCAAGGCCTACGGCAAGAACAAGAAGGCGGCGTTCATGACGCCGGATTACACCTACGGCCACACCGTGACCAAGTCGGTGAACGACTACCTGACCAAGAACGGCGGCTGGACCATGGTCACCAACCAGGTGTCGCCGCTGGGCGCGCCTGACTACAGCTCCTACCTGACCAACATCGCCAACTCCGGCGCCGAGTTCCTGATCAACGTCAACTGGGGGCACGACGCCGTCCTGTCGACGCAGCAGGCCAAGAACTTCGGCCTGCTGCCGAAGATGAAGCTGGTGATCCCCTACCAGATCCCGTTCCTGGCCCGCGAGGTCGGTGCCGCCGTGACCGAGGGCGTGTTCGCCGCCACCGACTTCTGGTGGACGATGGAGGACAAGTACCCGCTGGCCAAGATGTTCGTCGAGACCTTCGAGAAGAAGTACGGCTACAAGCCGGAGTGGGGCGCGGAGAACGCCTACATGGAGTTCGCCCTGTGGGCCGAAGCGGTGGAGCATGCCGGCACCTTCTATCCGCCGGACGTGATCAAGTCCTACGAGTCGCCGCGCAAGCTCAACTCGATGGTGGGCGAAGTGAGCTGGCGGGCGCAGGACCACCAGCTGGTCCGCCCGGTGGTGATCGTCCGCGGCAAGGCGCCCAGCGCCATGCGCAACAAGGAAGACTTCTGGGAAGTCGTGGAGGTGGTGCCCGGCGCCGGGCTGATGCAGGCGCCGACGGCCTTCGGCTGCAACCTGGGCGGCTACACCTGAGCCCTCGCCCCCGCCGTGTGCAGCAGGCCGGCTTGCCGGCCTGCGTTCGTCCGACGTTCCCATGCTGACCTGGTCCAACTTTCTTTCGCAGCTGTTCAACGGCCTGGCGCTCGGCGCGCTGCTGGCGCTCATCAGCTCGGGCCTGACGATCATCTACGGCACGCTCGGCGTGCTCAATCTCGCCCACGGCGCGATGTTCATGCTCGGGGGCTACGCCGGCTACGCCGCGTGGCACGCCACCGACTCGTTCCTGCTGGCGCTGCTGGCCGGCACCCTGTGCGTCGGCCTGCTGGGCATCGTGATGGAGCGCGTGATCATCCGGCATTTCTACGACCGGCCGGACGAAGACCAGCTGCTGGTCACCTTCGGCCTGTCGATCTGCTTCGTGGAGGCGGTGCGCTTCATCTTCTCCAGCCAGTCGCTCAGCGTGCAGGCGCCGTCCGTGCTGCAGGGGATCACGTCGCTGGGCGTGATGATGTACCCGACCTACCGGCTGGCCGTGGTCGGCATCTGCGCCGTCGCCTTGCTGGCGCTTTACATCGTGCTGTACCGCACCCGCCTGGGCATGATCGTGCGCGCCGGCATCGACGACGCCGTGATGGTCGATTCGCTGGGCATCAACGTGTACCAAGTGTTCATGGTGGTGTTCGGCATCGGCGCCATGGCGGCGGGCTTCGCCGGCATCGTCAACGCGCCGGTGGCGTCGCTCACGCCCGAGGTCGGCGAGGCGATCCTGGTGCAGACCTTCGTCGTCGTCGTGATCGGCGGCGTCGGCTCCTTCCCCGGCGCGGTGATCGGCGGCCTGATCGCCGGCGAGATCATCAGCCTCACCTCCATGGTCAACCCCGGCTACGCGTACGTCATGCTGTTCGCGGCGATGACGCTGGTGCTGCTGGTGCGCCCGCACGGGCTGCTTGGCATGCGCGGGCGCGAGTGAACACGACTCCCGGATGACGAAGAACCGCAGGCTCCAGTTCGAAATCCTGGCCGCGATCTGCCTGATCGCCGTGCCCTTCGTGCTGCCGCACCTCAACGCGGCGCCCAACACCGTCAACCGGATCCTGGTCTGGGGGCTGTTCGGCCTGGGATTCGACATCCTGTTCGGCTACACCGGGCTGCTGTCCTTCGGCCAGTCGGCCTTCTACGGCACCGGCGGCTTCGTCGCCGCCTACCTGCTGACCCGGGCCGGCTTCCCCAACGTCATCCTCGCGCTCGGCATCGGCATGGTGGCCTCGACGGTCGTCGGTTACCTGATCGGGCTGCTGGCGCTGCGCCGCACCGGCATCTACTTCGCGATGATCACGGTGGCGATCGCGGAGATCTTCTTCTTCGTCGAGTTCAATCCGCTGTCCGAGTGGACCGGCGGCGAGAACGGCCTGCCGGGCGTGCCGACGCCGAGCCTGGACCTGGGCTTCACGACGCTGCAGTTCACCTCGGGCTGGTCGCTGTATCCGTTCCTGGCCTTCTGCTACTTCGTCGGGCTGGTGCTGGCGCTGCGGATCGTGCGCTCGCCGGTCGGCGCGGTGCTGTCGGCCATCCGCGAGAACCCGCTGCGCGCCGCTGCCGTCGGCCACAACGTGCGGGCCTACAAGCTCACCGCCTTCGTGATCGCCGCGGCCTATGCCGGCCTGGCGGGCGGGCTGCTGGGCGTGCTGCAGGGCTTCATGCCGCCGGACGCCTTCATGTTCGAAACCTCCGGCCAGCTGGTGATCCAGACCGCGATCGGCGGCCGCGCCACCCTGCTGGGGCCGCTGGTGGGCGCCGCGATCTGGCTGTTCCTGCAGGACTTCCTGCAGGGCACGCTGAAGCTGGGCGCCGAATGGAAGCTGGTGCTGGGCGTCGTCTTCGTGCTGCTGGTTTGCTTCCTGCGCCAGGGCGTGATCGGCGGGCTGCGCGACCTGTATGCGCTGGTGGCAGGGCGCGCGCGCAGGCCGGTGCCCGAGCCGGCCACCGCCCCCGCGCCGGCGCGCCCGCCGCCGCAGGAGGCGCCGATGCCGGCCACCCACCACGCCAACGCCAGCTACACCGGCCCGATCCTGCAGGCCACCGGCCTGACCAAGCGCTACGGCGGCGTGGTGGCCAACGAGAGCATCGACTTCACGGTGCGCGCCGGCGAGCTGCGCGGCATCATCGGCCCCAACGGCGCCGGCAAGTCCACCTTCTTCAAGATGCTGACCTGCGAAGTGCCGCCCACTGCCGGCAAGATCGTGTTCGAGGGCCGCGACATCACCGGAATGAACGTCACCGACGTCTGCCACCTGGGGCTGACCAAGAGCTACCAGGTCAACCAGCTGTTCAACCAGCTGACCGTGCGGGAGAACGTCACCATCGCGGCGCTGGCGGAACTGCGCGGCACCTTCAAGCTCGACCTGCTGCGCGGCGTGGGCAGCGTTCCCGGCCTGGCCGAGCAGGTGGAACGCACCATGGCCCTGGTCAACCTCACGGCCCGCGCCGACGCGCCGGTGGCGCAACTGGCCTATGGCGAAAAGCGGCGGCTGGAGATCGGCCTCGCGCTGGCGTCGTCGCCCTCGCTGCTGCTGCTGGACGAGCCGCTGGCCGGCATGAGCCCGGTGGAGCGCGCCGAAACCGTGACGCTGCTCAAGTCGATCGCCAAGGGCCGCACCATGATCATCATCGACCACGACATGGACGCGCTGTTCGAACTGGCCGAACGCATCACCGTGCTGCAGGAGGGCCGGCTGCTGGTCGAGGGCACGCCGCAGGAGATCCGCGGCAACGCCCAGGTGCAGGACGCCTACCTGGGCGGCATCCACGAGGCACTGCAAGATGAGCCTGCTTGAAGTCAACGGGCTGAACAGCCACTACGGCGATTCGCACATCCTGTTCGACGTGGGGCTGCGCGTCGAGAAGAACGAGGTGGTGGCGCTGCTGGGGCGCAACGGCGCCGGCAAGAGCACCACGCTCAAGAGCCTGATGGGCGTCGTGACGCCCACCTCCGGCTCGGTGGTGCTCGATGGCGTGGAGCTGGCCGGCCGCAAGAGCCACGCGGTGGCCCGCGCGGGCATGCAGCTGGTGCACGAGGAACGCCGCATCTTCGCCAGCCTGAACGTGGAGGAGAACCTGGTGCTGGCCGGACTGACGGCGCCCAACAAGTGGCCGCTGGAGCGCATCTACGAGATGTTCCCGCGCCTGAAGGAGCGGCGCGGCAGCCGCGGCACCGACCTGTCGGGCGGCGAGCAGCAGATGCTGGCGATCGGACGGGCGCTGATCCGCGACCCCAAGATCGTGCTGCTGGACGAACCCTTCGAGGGGCTGGCGCCGGTGATCGTGCGCAACCTGATGGACGCCTGCCGCGAACTGGCGGCGGCAGGGCAGACCATCGTGCTGGTGGAGCAGAACCTGGCGGCAACCCTGGCGCTGGCCCACCGCGTCTACATCATCAACAACGGGCACATCGTGCACGAAGGGTCGGCGGCCGACCTCAAGCGCAGCCCCGAGATCCTGCAGCGCCACCTGGGCGTCTGACCTGCCGCCACTGCATGCCACCGGGGGGACCGTGGACAAGCCCAAGCGACTGAGCAAGGCGGATTTCGAGGCCCGGGCCCGCTTCCGGCGGCAGCTGCGCAGCTTCGAGCGCTTCGGGGAAGAACAGGCGGCGCGCCACGGCATCACGCTGGGGCAGTACCAGCTACTGGTGCAGATCAAGGGAATGCCGGGACGCTCCTGGGCGCTGGTCGGCGAGCTGGCCGCGGCGCTGCTGCTCAAGCACCACACGGCCGTGGAGCTGGTCGCCCGCTGCGATGCCGCAGGGCTGGTGCGGCGCGAGCGCGATCCCGACGACCACCGGAAGGTGCGCGTGTTCCTCACGCCGGTGGGCGAGCGCAAGCTGCACGCCATCGCGCTGCGCCATCGCGAGGAGCTCGGCCAGCTGCTGGCGCACATCAGGCAAGCCGTCGGTGCCGAATCCGGCCCGCCACCACGATAGGAGACACCATGTCCGTCTATGCCATCGCGTTCCTGCGCTACAAGGATGCCGCCGCCTACCAGCGCTATTCGGACGCGCTGGCCCCGATGCTGCCCGCCTACGGCGCCGTGCTGCTGGTTGGCGACAACCACCCGAGCGCGCTGGTCGGCCCGACGTGCGACCGCGTGGTGCTGCTGCGCTTCGAGGACAAGGCTGCGGCCCTGAGCCTGTTCGAGTCGCCCGAGTACCTGCGGATCGCCAAGGACCGCGACCTCGGGGCCTATGTGGAACTGCAGCTGGTCCAGGGCGCGGGGTAGCGCGTCAGGCCGGGTCCGCGCCCGCGGGTGCGTTGTCGCGAAAGGCCTGCAGCTGCGCCTGCAGCGAGCGTGCGAAGGCCGGTCGCGCCTCGCACCGCAGCCGGTAGCGATCGAGCAGCGGGAAGTCCGCCAGCACCCCCGAATCGACCAGCTCGCGCAGCACGCTGGTCATCATCAGGTCGCCGGCGCCGAAGCCCTGTTCCAGGTACTCGCTGTCGGCCAGCCAGGTGCTCAACGCCGCCAGCCGTGCATGCAGTGCCGCGAGGGCGCGTGCGCGGGCGCCATCGCCCGCAGCGCCGGCGTCGAGCTCGATGAACTTCTGCGCCTGCGGCTCGACCGAGTTGAGCGCCGCGACCACCCAGGCGGCTGCGCGGGAGAAGCCGGCAACGCCCGGCGGCGCCAGGGCCGGCGACTTCGCCGCGATGTGCAGCACGATCGCCCCGGACTCGAACAGGCTGACGTCGTCGTCCCGGTAGGCCGGCACCTGGCCGAAGGGCTGCCACGCCCGGTAGGCGCCGGAGCGGGCCACCTCGGCGTCGATCAGCCTGACCTGGTAGGCGAGCCCGGCCTCTTCCAGCGCCCAGCGCACCCGCAGGTCCTTGACGTAGCCCTGCGCGAAGGCGGGAACCCACTTGAATGCGGTCATCTCGATCATGGTCCGGGGTCCTTGTGCGGCGGCCGAAGGGCCGTCAAGGGTATGACGAACGGCAGGGCCTGAGATCGACAACGCCTTACCATCTTATACGTCATCGTACAACTAAACGAGACAAGGGGCCCATTCGGCGCCCCGGGCGCTTCAGTGCGCCAGGGCGGCGGCCCCGGCCCGCCGCCGGCGCTCGCGGCTGTTGGCCAGGTGCGTGCGCATCGCCGCCCTCGCGCCGTCGGCGTCCTGGTTGGCGATGGCGTCGAAGATGCTTTCGTGCTCGCCGTTGACGCGCCGCAGGTAGTCGCGCCGCTCCTCGCCGGCGGCCTCCAGCGCGTCCAGCCGGGCCCGCGGAATGATCATGATGCCCAGGCTGGTCAGCAGCTGGACGTAGTGCGGGTTCTGGGTGGCCCGGGCCACGCCCAGGTGGAACTGGAAATCGGCCGCGACGGCGTCCTGCCCGGCCTCGATGGCGGCGGCAAAGGCGTCGAGGGCGGCGCGCATGTCCGCCAGGTTCTCAGGGGTGCGGCGCTGGGCCGCGAGCGCGGCGGCCTCGGTCTCCACCCCCGCGCGCAACTCCAGCACGGCGATCACGTCGCGCAGGGTGGCGACCTGTTCCGGCGCGATCCGGAAGGCGCCGCCCTCGGTGCCGCCGACGCCCAGCACGAAGGTGCCGATCCCGTGCCGGGTGACCACCAGGCCCGAGGCCTGCAGCTTCGAGATGGCCTCGCGCACCACGGTCCGGCTGACGCCGAACTCCTGCATGATTTCCGCCTCGGTCGGCAGCTTGTCGCCCGGGGCGACCCGGGCCTGGCGGATCCGGTCGCCGATCGCGTCCACCAGGTCGAGGGCGAGCGAGCGTGGGCGGCGGCGGGCGGGAGGACTGGCGGGAAGGGACATGCTGCGGGTTTTTACTAGGCCGGGAGCGATTGACAGGGCAGGGACAGTCGACGAAGATAGTTATACGACAAGTGACAACGAATGACAACGGGGTCGTCCCAAGGCCGCTGAGACAAGGCAGACCTGGACGGCCGCCACCGGAACCACCTCCATGCTCCTTGAACCGATTTCATCGCTGCGCTTCGGCCGCCTGCTGCTGACCGGCGCCGCCGGCCATCTGGGCCGCGAGTTGCGCCCCCGTCTCAAGCGCTATTGCGACACGCTGCGCCTGAGCGACCTCAGCCCGCTGGAGCAGGCCGGCGCCGGCGAGGAAACGGTGGTCGCCGACCTGGCCGACCAGGCCGCCGTCGAATCCATGGTGGCCGGGGTCGATGCGATCGTCCATCTGGGCGGCGTTTCCACCGAGATGCCGTGGGAGCCGATCCTGGCTGGCAACATCGTCGGCCTGTACAACCTCTACGAGGCGGCGCGCCGCCAGCGCGTCAGGCGCATCGTGTTCGCCAGTTCCAACCACGTGACGGGCTTCCGCCGCCAGGACGAGGTCGTCACCACCCGCGATCCGGTCCGCCCCGACGGCCTGTACGGGCTGAGCAAGGCCTTCGGCGAAAACCTGGCGCAGCTGTACTGGGACCGCCACGGCGTGGAGACCGTCAGCCTGCGCATCGGATCGTCCTATGCCGAGCCCAAGGACCGGCGCATGCTGGCCACCTGGCTGAGCTTCGACGACCTGGAGCGGCTGCTGGTCTCCAGCCTGACCGCGCCGGTGGTCGGCCACACCGTCATCTACGGGATGTCCGACAACCGCACGACCTGGTGGGACAACCGCTACGCCAGCCACGTCGGCTACCGCCCGCAGGACAGCTCCGAGCAGTTCCGCGCCGCGGTGGAGGCGCGCCAGCCGAGCCTGGACGTGGCCGATCCGGCCACGCGCTACCAGGGCGGCGCTTTCGTCACCCAGGGCCCGCACGACTAGTGCGGCCCTGCATCCATTTCAACGTCCGCTTCACGGAGACAACCATGTCCATTCGAACCCGGGCCCTGCCCAGCCTGATCGCAGCCGCGCTGCTCGTCCTCGCGACCTCCGGCGCAACGGCCCGGACCTTCCGTTCGGCCGACGTCCATGCCAAGGACTTCCCGACCAACGTCGCGGTCGTCGCGATGGGCGCCGAACTGTCCAAGGCCACCGGCGGCAAGGACACGATCAAGGTGTTCGGCGACAGCTCGCTGGGCTCCGAGAAGGACACGGTGGAGCAGGTCAAGATCGGCGCGCTCGACATGGTGCGCGTCAGTTCCGCCTCGTTCCACGGCATCGTGCCGGAGTCGCTGATCCCGTCGCTGCCCTTCCTGTTCCGCGACATCGAGCATTTCCGCAAGACGATGTACGGCCCGCAGGGCGACAAGATCCTGGCGGCCTTTGACAAGGCCGGCTTCGTCGGCCTGGCCTTCTATGAAAGCGGCGCCCGCTCGATGTACGCCAAGAAGCCGATCAAGACGCTGGCCGACATCAAGGGACTGAAGGTGCGGGTGCAGCCGTCGGACCTGATGGTGAGCCTGGTCAGCGCGCTGGGCGCCTCGCCGACGCCGATGCCCTACGCGGAGGTGTACACCGGCCTCAAGACCGGGCTGATCGACGCCGCCGAGAACAACTATCCCTCGTTCGACGAGAGCAAGCACTACGAGGCGGCGCCGGTCTATTCCGAGACCATGCACGTGATGACGCCGGAAGTGCTGGTGTTCTCCAAGAAGGTCTGGGACACGCTGACCAAGCAGGAGCAGGCCGCCATCCGCACCGCCGCCCACAATTCCATCGCCACCTACGTCAAGCTGTGGGAGCCGCGCGAGAAGGACGCACGGGCCGCCGTCGTCAAGGCCGGCGCCAAGATCGTCCCGGCCGCCGAGATCGACCGCAAGAGCTTCATCGCCGCCGAGAAGCCGGTGTGGGACAAGTTCGCCACGACGCCGCAGCTCAAGGCGCTGGTGTCCGAGATCGTCGACGCCAAGTAACGGCGGCATGCTTGCCCGGGGAATGACGCCATGCGCTGGCTGACCGCCGTGACCTCCAGGCTGTCGCGCTGGGCGATGTACATCGCCTGCGCCTGCCTGGCCGGGTTGCTGTGCATCGTCGTCTACGGCGTGGTGATGCGCTACGTGTTCAACGACGCGCCGCCCTACGTGGAGCAGGTGGCGCTGCTGCTGGTGATCTCGGTGGCCATGTTCGGTGCCGCCGCCGGCGTGCGCGACGCCGGCCACATCGGCCTGGACTCGCTGGTGGCGATGCTGTCGCCCAAGCTGCGCTTCTGGTGCGACATCGCCGTGCAGGTGCTGAGCGTCGCGTTCGGCGTCGCCCTGCTGGCTGGCAGCGTGGAGATGGGCCTGTCCACCTACGCCAGCACCATTCCCACCCTCGGCCTGTCCGAGGCGTTCCGCTACCTCCCGGTGTTGCTGGGCGGGATCCTGTTTGCGGTGTTCTCGATCGAACACCTGATCGCCCGCTTCGCGGGAACCGAGGTGGTGCGCTCATGGCATTGACCGTTCTGTGCCTGGGCTTTGTCGTCCTGCTGCTGCTGGGCGTGCCGGTCGCCATCGCGATCGGCCTGGCCTGCCTGGCGACCTTCGCCGTCGAGGGCCTGCCCTTCGAGACCGCCATCCAGATGATGGTGTCGGGAATGAACGTGTTCTCGTTCCTGGCGATCCCGTTCTTCATCTTCTCGGGCGAGCTGATGCTGCACGGCGGCATCGCCGACAAGATCGTCAATTTCGCGCGCAGCCTGGTCGGCCACTGGAAGGGCGGGCTGGGCCTGGCCAACGTGGTGGCCTCCACGCTGTTCGGCGGCGTCTCCGGCTCGCCGGTGGCCGACACCTCGGCCATGGGCGGGGTGATGATCCCGATCATGAAGCGCGAGGGCTACAGCGCAGCCTATGCGGTCAACGTGACCACGCACGCGTCGCTGTCGGGCGCCCTGATGCCGACCTCGCACAACATGATCATCTACGCCTTCGCCGCCCAGGCGGCGACCGGCATGATCGACGGCACCGCGATCCGGGGCGTGTCGATCGGCGACCTGATGTTCGCCGGCCTGGTGCCGGTGTTCTGGATCATGGTGTGCATGCTGGTGGCAGCCTACTGGCAGGCCGCCAGCCACGGCTACCCGCGCAGCGTGGACGGCCGCTCGATGGTGCAGCGCTTCCCGGGCTGGAGCGCGGTGCTGGGCGCGTTCATCGCCTCGCTGCCGGGCCTGGGCGTGATCCTGATCATCCTGGTGTGCGTGATGAAAGGCATCACGACCGCCACCGAGGCGGCGGCGATCGCGGTGACCTATTCGCTGCTGCTGACGGTGGTGGTCTACCGCACGATGACGCGGGTCAACCTGATGAAGTCGCTGGCGCGGGCCTCCAAGACCACCGGCGTGATCCTGCTGCTGATCGGCGTGTCCAACATGCTGCGCTACCAGATGGCCTACCTGGAGATCCCGGACGCGATCGAGGCGGCGCTGCTGACCGCGACCACCACGCCCTGGGTGATGCTGCTGTACATCAACATCATCCAGATCATCCTGGGGATCTTCCTGGACATGGCGGCGCACATCCTGATCACCACGCCGCTGTTCCTGCCGCTGGCGATCCAGATGCACGTGGGCCCGGTGCAGTTCGGCATGATGCTGCTGCTCAACTGCGCGCTCGGGCTGGTCCACCCGCCGGTGGGCACGGTGCAGTTCGTCGGCTGCGCGATCGGCAACATCTCGATCGGCGAGGCCACCAAGACCGCCTGGCCGTATTACCTGGCCATCCTCACCGCGATCATGCTGGTCACCTATGTGCCGGTGTTCTCCACCTGGCTGCCGTCGCTGATCACGGGCCATCCGGTGCTCTGAGCGGTGGGCGCGGCGGTCTACGTCTCCAACGCCGACAGCGGCGAGATCTCGGTCCTGCGGCTGGGCGACCGGGGCGAGCTGCAGACGCGCCAGCAGCTGGCTGTCGGCGGCCAGGTGATGCCGCTGGCCATCAGCGACGACCGGCGCTTCCTCTACGCGGCGCGCCGCTCGGCGCCGCTGGCGGTGCTGGGCTTTCGCATCGACCCCGCGAGCGGCGAGCTGACGCCGGCCGGGCAGGCGCCGCTGCCCGAGAGCATGGCCTTCATCGCCACCGACCGCAGCGGCCGCTTCCTGTTCAGCGCGTCCTATGGCGGCGGCCTGGTCGCCGTCAGCCCGATCGGCGCCGACGGCTGCCCGCGGCCGGCGCAGCAGGTGCTGGCCGCCGGACCGAAGGCCCATGCCATCCGCAGCGATCCTGCCAACCGCCACGTGTTCGCCACCGCGCTGGGCAGCGACCGCGTGCTGCAGTACCGCTTCGATCCGGCGAGCGGCCGGATCGCCCCGAACGATCCGCCGGCCTTCGCCGGCCGCCCCGGCGCCGGGCCGCGCCACTTCGTCTTCCATCCGCGGCTGCCGCGCGTGTACCTGCTCAACGAGCTCGACGCCGGCCTGGACGTGCTGGCCTACGATGGCGCCGCCGGCACCCTTGCGGCACTGCAGACGGTCAGCACGCTGGCGCCGGAAGTTGCGGGCGAGCCCTGGGCCGCCGAGCTGCGGCTGACGCCCGACGGCCGCTTCCTCTACGCCAGCGAGCGGCGCGCCAGCACGATCGCCGGCTTCGCGGTGGACGGCGCCAGCGGCCGCCTCGCGCCGATCGGGCACTGGGCGACGCAGTCCCAGCCGCGCGGCATGGCGGTGGATCCGCAGGGGCGCTTCCTGATCGTCGCCGGGCAGCTCTCGCACCGCGTCGGCGTGCACCGCATCGACCCGCAGGGCGGCGCGCTGGAACTGGTCGGCGAGCATGAAGTCGGCCGCAATCCCAACTGGGTCGAGGCGATCGCGCTGGGCTGAAGTCGCCCGCGCGGACGCTTCTTGCGCCACCTTCATCCGTTCGAGTGATGCCGCAGCGGGCGCTGCCTGCTTCAATTCACCCATCGCCGCACGCTGCGGCGCCTGAACGCAGCCGGCGCATGCGGGTTCCCGTGACCGATCCATGCGGATCTTCACCACTTGATACGGAGCGATTTTCATGATCAAGCAAATCTTGTTGACCACTTTTTGCGCCGCAGCGGGCCTGGCGGCTGCGCAGGTTCCGGCGGCGTTCCCCGACGGGGCGCAGGTCCTGATCGGCGATGCGCTGCGCGCCAAGATCGCCGGCAAGACCTTCGGCGGCGCCGGCGGGACGATGAAGCCGGCGCGCCTGCAGTACACCGAGGGCGGTTCCGTCTACCTGGACGTGTCGACGGGCTTTCGCGACACCGGCAAATGGCGGATCGAGGGCTCCAACATCTGCACCGAGTGGCGGCAGTCGCCGACCTCCGGCTGCGGCGAAGCGCGGGTGATGGGCGACGTGGTCTACGTGCTGCGCGCCAACGGGGAAGTCATCTCGCTGACGCCCCGATGACCGCGGCGCGTACGCGGGGCTGCGTTTCCAGCAGTGCGGCCGTCACCAGCTTGGCGTCCGGGAAACGCTCCATGCATGTGGCATGCGGACTCCGGTTGATGTCGAATGGATCAGCCGCAGGGGTGCAAGGGAGCCGAGCCGCGCGAGGCCCGCAACCGGGTTGTCCCCCTGGTGGGCCCAGCAGGACCCCCGCAGCTCAGGGCCGCGAGAAGAATTCGGCCAGCGCCGGAGCGTGGGCCCGCGGCTTGAGCATGTGCGTCTGCCCCGGCAGGGTGACGTATGCAGCGCCGGGAAGCGCTGCGGCCAGTGCCCTGTTGCCGGCGCGCATCCAGGCCGCGCTTTTTTCGCCGTCCATCACCAGCACCGGGATGGTGATGCCACGCCATCTCGCGGCATCCAGCGGCTGCCCGAGCTGCTTGTCGCCCACCAGCGCGCCGTCATAGGCCAGCGTGTGGGCAATGGCGCGCAGCTTGTTCCAGGCGGGCAGCAGGCGCATGGCGGCGCGCACGATCGCCGGCACGCCCACCGATTTCATGAACAGGGCGACTGCGTGGCCGCTCCGGCCGGCCGCCAGCGCCGCCCCGATCTGCCGCCAGTCATCCTGCGTCGTCGGCCGGCCGCGGTCGACGATGAAGGGCGCCTCGTAGAGAGCGAGCCTGGCGATCCCCGGCAGCGCCGCCGCTGCTTCCAGCCCGAGGGCCGCACCCGACGACATGCCCCAGACATTGGCGCTGCCGCCGGCGTGCTGCAGCAAGGCGTCGATGTCCTCCACCTCGCGCTGGACCGCATACGGTGGCGTGTCGCCGCTGGTGCCGCGGCCGCGCCGGTCGTAGGTGAACACGGTGAAGCGTGACGCCAGCAGTTCGGCCAGCTGGCCGCTCGCCCCCATGCCGCGGTAGCACAGCGCCCCGTCCACCAGGATCAGCGGCAGGCCCTGCCCGACCCGGTCGAACCCGATCCGCGTGCCGTCGCGCGACAGCACGGTCCCCGACGTGCGCCCGGGGCCGCCCGGGCCGGCTGCTGCAGCCATGCCGGCCAGGTGGCGCGCGAGATTGGCGAGCGTCTTCCCGGTGCCGACGTCCACGCGCATGGCCAGCAGCGCATCGCGCTCCTGCGCCGACCCGCAGACGATGGTCATGTCCAGCCGGGTGCGGCCGCCGACGTCGTGGAACAGCAGGGTGGCGACCGATTCGGAACGTCCGCCGGCGCCGCGGGTGGTGAACACCAGCAGCTGCGCCGGCTCGATCTGGCGATAGACGCCCTCGAACGGGAAATCCGGTTGCCCGCTGTTCACCCAGCGGAAGCACCCGCCGGGACGAAGGTCCACTTCGCAGGCGGCCAGCGGGGCGCCGCTCGGGTCCCACCACTTCGAGATGTGTTCCGCGCGGGTCCAGGCCTCAAAGACGACGGCCGGCGGCGCATCGAACAGCCGCGTCATCGCGATCGAGCGATCGGTCGGCGTGCTGACCTGGAAGCTCTCGTCGTTCATCATCGGGGCGCCCTTGTTTTTTTCGCGGCGCGCGGTGCGCTGCGCTTGCTGCTTTTCTGCATCTCTTGCAGGTGGGCATCCAGCCCGGCGAAGCGCTGCTCCCAGCAGGCGCGATAGGGTTCCAGCCAGTCGGCGATGTCCTTGAGCGGCAGCGGCGCCAGCGTGCGGGGCCGCCGCTGCGCATCGCGCCCGCGCACCACCAGGCCGGCCCGCTCCAGGACCGTCAGGTGCTTGGAGATCGCCGGCTGGCTCAGTGAAAAGGGCTTCATCAACTCGCCGACATCGGCCTCGCCGGCTGCCAGCCGCGCCAGGATCGCCCGCCGCGTCGGGTCGGCCAGCGCCGCGAACGCCACGCTCAAGCGGTCATTGATTTCCATATGGCTATATTACCCAGAGGAAATCGACGGGTCAAGCGCGGCCGCGCATCCGGCGCCCGGTGCGCAGCCCGGCGCGCGGCTCGATGCTTCAGCGGGCCTTCAGAACAGCAGGGTGTAGCCCATCACCATGGTGGCGGCCAGCATGGCGGCGGTTGCCAGCCAGCCCAGCACCTTCCACTTGGTGTGGAGCGCGATGTTGGACATCAGCTTCATGTTGGAGGCCGTCAGCATCACGGCGACCATGATCGGCACCGAGATCACCGCGTTGATCACGGCCGACCAGTAGAGCGCCTTGATCGGGTTGAAGCCGGCCAGGCTGATGGCGACGCCGACCAGCATGGCGGCGGCCAGCACCCCGTAGAACGCGCTGGCGCGGCCTGGCGGCTGGTCCAGGCCCTTGCGCCAGCCGCGCAGGCTGGCGATCGCATCGGCGGCCGAGCCGGCCAGCACCGGCAATGCCAGCAGTCCCGTTCCGATGATGCCGATGGCGAACAGCAGGTAGGCGAAGCGGCCGGCGATGGGTTCCAGCGCCTGCGCCGCCTGGGTGGTGGTCTCGATGCTGACGATGCCGTGCGCGTGCAGCGTCGCGGCCGCCGCGACGATCATGAAGAAGGCCACCAGGTTGGACACGCCCATGCCCGCATAGGTGTCCAGCTTGATGCGGCGCAGCTGCGCCCGCACCTGCTCGGGGGCCGTGCGCAGGGGCTTGTCCTCGGGCACGCGCCTGATCTCCTCCACCTCCTGGGCCGCCTGCCAGAAGAACAGGTACGGACTGATCGTGGTGCCCAGGATGGCGACGATGGTGGTTGCATAGTCGCGGCTCCACACGATGTGCGGCATCAGCGCGTCATGTGCCGCTGCCGCCCAGTCCACGTGCGCCGTGAAGGCGACGCCGATGTACGAGAACAGCGCCAGCGTCAGCCACTTCAGGATCCGCACGTAGCGCGCATAGGGCAGGAAGACCTGCAGCGCCAGCGACAGCAGGCCGAAGCCGGCGGCCATCCATCTCGGGTCACAGTGGGTGATCAGGTGGGCCGCGTCGGCCATGGCATTGATGTCGGCGCCCAGGTTGATCGTGTTGGCAACCACCAGCAGGCTGATCAGCAGATGGACGACGGGCCGCGGAAACTGCCTGGCGAAATTCTCGGTGAGGCCGCGCCCGGTGACGCGGCCGATGCGCGCGCTCGCCAGCTGGATGCCCACCATCAGCGGGAACGTGAACAGGACCGTCCAGGCCACCGTGTAGCCGAACTGCGCCCCGCCCTGCGAGTAGGTGGCGATGCCGCTGGGATCGTCGTCGGCGGCGCCGGTGATCAGGCCCGGGCCGAGCGAGCGCAGCCACGACTGCGGCTTGGGCGGCCCCGGCGCTTCCAGCGCCGGAGCGGAGCGGATCAGTTCACCGTTCGGCACAGGTCCCTCGTCGACGGGCTCTCACGGCCTCGCGCGTTTGCCGTTGCGCGCCAGCAGGGCGGCGGCCAGCTCGCTGAGCACCCGCGGGCTCACCGGCTTGACCATGTGCACGTCGAAGCCGGCCTCGGCCGAGCGCCGGCGGTCGTCCGGCTGGCCCCATCCGGTGACCGCGACCACCGTCCTGGCCTGGCCGCCGGGCAGGGCGCGGATCTTCCGGCAGGCCTCGTAGCCGTTGAGCCTGGGCATGCCGAGGTCCAGCAGCACCAGCTGCGGGTCGAAGTCGGCGGCGGCCGCCACGGCGGCCTCGCCGTCGTGGACCTGCCGCACCTCGTGCCCCGACAGCTCGAGCAAGGCCGCAAGCGTCTCGGCAGCGTCGACGTTGTCGTCCGCCACCAGGATGCGCAGCCCGGTGCTGGCGTCGGCCACTGCCGCGGAGACCGGCCCCGCAGCGGCGACCGGCGGCTGCGCCGATGGCTGCGCCGGCACGCCGGCCAGCGGCAGCCGGACCACGAACTCGCTGCCCTGGCCGAGGCCGCGGCTGCGCGCCACCACGGTGCCCCCGTGCATCTCGATCAGCTTGCGGGTCAGCGACAGCCCGACGCCGAGCCCGCCGCGCGACCGCGACAGCGCGGTTTCCACCTGCGAGAACATCTCGAACACGCCTTCGAGCCGCTCTGCGGCGATGCCGATGCCGGTGTCGCACACCACGACCTCGACGGCGTCGCCATCCTGCTTCGCCGTCACTTCGATCCGGCCGCCCGGGTCCATGTACTTGCAGGCGTTATTGAGCAGGTTGGTGAAGGCCTGCGCCAGCCGGGCCCGGTCGCCGTCGACCATGAACTGGTGCTCCGGCAGGTCGAGCTTGAGCTGGTGGATCGCCTCGTCGACGACCGGCAGGGTGGTCTCGATGGCGTCGTTCAGCACGCACAGCAGGTCCAGGCGCTCGCGCCGCAGCTCGATCTTTCCCTGGTCGATGCGGCTGACGTCCATCAGGTCGTCGATCAGCCGGCTCATCGCCTGCACCTGGCGCTCGATCAGTTCGGCGGCCCAGCTCACTTCGGGCGCGCCCTGTCCCTTCATCCGCAGGATGTGGACCGCATTGCGCACCGGCGCCAGCGGGTTGCGCAGCTCGTGGGCCAGCGTGGCCAGGAATTCGTCCTTGCGCCGGTTGGCTTCGCGCAGCTGCGCCTCGCGCAACTGCAGTTCGTTGGTGCGCTCGGTGACGCGCCGGTCCAGCGTGTCGTTCAGTTCGTTCAGCCGCGCTTCCGCCCGGCGCCGCTCGGCCACTTCCGCCAGCAGCGAGCGGTTGGCCACCTCCAGCGCCCGGCTCTTGCGATAGACCTCCGCGAACACCGCGACCTTGGATCGGAGCACCGCCGCATTGACCGGCTTGAGCAGGTAGTCGACCGCGCCGGTGCCGTAGCCCTCCAGCACGTGCTGGTCCTCGTTGAAATACGCGGTCAGGAAGATGATCGGGATCCGTGCAGTCTTGCGGCGCTCCTTGATCATCTGGGCCAGCTCGAAGCCGGTCATTCCGGGCATGCGCACGTCCAGCACCAGCACCGCGAATTCGTGCGCCATCAGCGACAGCAGCGCCTCTTCGCCGGAATTGGCGCGGATCAGCCGGTAGCCGGGATCGTCCAGCACGGTCTCCAGCACCATCAGGTTCTTGGGCTCGTCGTCGACGATCAGGATGTTGACCCGGTCGGCGAGTGCCGTCGCCGCGGGCGCGGCTGCGATGACGCTGTTCACTTCAGGATCCGTTCATCGGCTTGGCAATTCATGGAGTGCTTCACCGGAACAGCCAGACCCGCATCAGCGACAGCAACTGGTCGGTGTTGACCGGCTTGGCGATGTAGTCGCTGGCGCCGGCGTCCAGGCACTTCTCGCGGTCGCCCTTCATCGCCTTGGCGGTCAGCGCCAGGATCGGCAGGGTGCGGAACTCCGGTTCGTTGCGGATCTCGCGCATGGTTTCGTAGCCGTCCATTTCCGGCATCATGATATCCATCAGCACCATCGCGATGCCGGGGGTGCTCTTGATGATGTCGATCGCCTGCCGGCCGTTGGTGGCGCTGATCACGTCCACCTCGTGGTTCTCCAGCACCGAGGTCAGCGCGAAGATGTTGCGCGCGTCGTCGTCCACCACCAGCACCTTGCGCCCGCGCAGCACCTCGGCCGAGTTGTGCAGCCGCTCGAGCATCGCCTGCTTCTGCTGCGGCAGCTGCGTCACCACCCGGTGCAGGAACAGCGCCGTTTCGTCCAGCAGCCGCTCGGGCGACTGCACGTCCTTGAGCACGATGCTCTTGGCCATGGAGCTCAGGCGCTCCTGCTCGTCGCGGCTCAGGTCCTTGCCGGTGAACACCACCACCGGCAGCTGCGCCAGCGAAGGCTCGGTCTGCATCTGCTCCAGCAGCTGGAAGCCGGTCATGTCCGGCAGCCGCAGGTCCAGCACGATGCAGTCGAAGGCCTGCTCGCGCATCGCCGCCAGCGCCTGCTCGCCCTGGCCGACCGCGACGATCTCGATGTCGTCGAATCCCAGCAGTTCCAGCACGGCGTCGCGCTCGATCTGGTTGTCTTCCACCACCAGCAGCCGGCGCGTGCGCGGCACGGTGAATTCCTTGATGCGGTCGAAGGCGGCTTCCAGGCCGGTGGTGGTCGGCTCCTTGACCAGGTAGGCGAAGGCGCCGTGCGCCAGGCCGTGCTGGCGTTCCTCTTCCATCGTGATGATCTGCACCGGGATGTGGCGCAGCGCCGGGTCGAGCTTGAGCTGGTTGAGCACCGTCCAGCCCAGCATGTCGGGCAGGAAGATGTCCAGCGAGATCGCCGCCGGCGTGAACTGGCGCGCCAGCGCCAGGCCGTGCGCGCCCTTGGTCGCGACCAGGCCCTTGAAGCCCTTGTCGCGCGCCAGTCCCAGCAGGATGCGCGCGTAATGCGGATCGTCCTCGATGATCAGCAGCACCAGGTCGCCGGCCTGCACGATGTCGCGGTCGTCGGCGATGTGTTCCTCGCGCACGCCCGGCAGGGCGATCACGCGCCCCGCGTCGGCCTTGCTGTCGGGGCCGCGGGCGATGGTGGCGCCGTCCGGGCCGGCGTAGTGCAGCGGCAGGTAGAGCGTGAAGGTGCTGCCCTTGCCGTAGACGCTGGACAGCCGGATCTCGCCGCCCAGCAGCACCGCCAGCTCGCGGCTGATCGCCAGGCCCAGGCCGGTGCCGCCGTACTTGCGCGAGGTGCCGGCGTCGGCCTGCTGGAAGGCCTCGAAGATCAGGCGCTGCTTTTCCGGGGCGACGCCGATGCCGGTGTCTTCCACCGCGAAGGCGACCACGTGCTGGGCCTGCCGCAGCACCGGATGGTCGGGGCTCCAGCCCTGCGACGCCAGGCCGACGCGCACTTCCACCTGGCCATGGGCAGTGAATTTCACCGCGTTGGACAGCAGGTTCTTCAGGATCTGCTGCAGCCGCTTGGGGTCGCTGTCCATCGAGCGCGGCAGGTCGTCGGCGAAGCGGATGTGGAAGGGCAGGTTCTTCGCGTCGGCGACGTGGCGGAAGTTGCGGTCGATGTTGTCGCGCAGGCTGGCGAAGCCGATCTCCTCGACTTCCACCGTCACCGTGCCGGACTCGATCTTCGACAGGTCCAGGATGTCGTTGATCAGGTGCAGCAGGTCGGTGCCCGAGGAGTTGATGTTGCGCGAGAACTCCACCTGCTTGGCCGACAGGTTGCCCGGCGAGTTTTCGGCCAGCTGCTGCGACAGGATCAGGATCGAGTTGAGCGGCGTGCGCAGCTCGTGCGACATGTTGGCCAGGAACTCCGACTTGTACTTGGAGGTGAGCGCCAGTTCCGACGCCTTTTCCTCCAGCGCGCCGCGCGCCTGCTCCACTTCGCGGTTCTTGCGCTCCACCTCGGCGTTCTGTTCGGCCAGCAGCTTGGCCTTGGTGCCCAGTTCCTCGTTGGTCTGCTGCAGCTCGCTCTGGCGCGACTGCAGTTCGGCCGTCAGCTGCTGCGACTGCGTCAGCAGGCCTTCGGTGCGCATGGTCGCCTCGATGGTGTTGAACACCGCGCCGATGCCCAGCGCCAGCTGGTCCAGGAAGTTCAGGTTGACCACGCTGAACGGGTGCAGCGAGGCCAGCTCGATCACCGCCTTGGTCTGGTTCTCGAACAGCACCGGCAGCACCACCACGCTGACCTGGCGGGCGCGCCCGAGGCTGGAGCTGATCGTGACGAAATCCGGCGGCGCATCCGTCAGCAGGATGCGCTTGCGCTCGATCGCGCACTGGCCGACCAGGCCTTCGCCCAGCGCCACCGTCGGCGCCAGCGGCACGTCGCCGCTCTGCGCATAACTGGAGAGCAGGGCCAGCCGGCCGGCGCTGTCGCCGGCGCCGCTGTAGTGGTAGATCGTGCCCTGGGTGGCGTTGACCAGCGGCGCCAGCTCGGACAGCAGCATCTTGCCCACCGTGCTGAGCTCGCGCTGGCCCTGCAGCATGCCGGTGAAGCGCGCCAGGTTGGACTTGAGCCAGTCCTGCTCGCGGTTGCTTTCCGTGGTCTCGCGCAGGTTCGAGATCATGGTGTTGATGTTGTCCTTGAGCTCGGACACCTCGCCCTTGGCATCCACCTGGATGGAACGCGTCAGGTCGCCCTTGGTCACCGCGGTCGCCACTTCGGCGATCGCGCGCACCTGGGTCGTCAGGTTGGCGGCCAGCAGGTTCACGTTGCCGGTCAGGTCCTTCCAAGTGCCGGCCGCGCCCGGCACGTTGGCCTGGCCGCCCAGGCGCCCGTCCACGCCCACCTCGCGCGCCACGTTGGTCACCTGGTCGGCGAAGGTGGCCAGCGTGTCGGTCATGCCGTTGATGGTGTCGGCCAGCGCCGCCACCTCGCCCTTGGCCTGCACCGTGAGCCGCTGGGTCAAATTCCCGTTGGCCACGGCCGTCACCACCTTCACGATGCCGCGCACCTGCTCGGTGAGGTTGGAGGCCATGAAGTTGACGTTGTCGGTCAGGTCCTTCCAGGTGCCGCCGACGCCGCTCACCTCGGCCTGGCCACCCAGCTTGCCTTCGGTGCCCACTTCGCGCGCCACCCGCGTCACTTCGCCGGCAAAGGAGTTGAGCTGGTCGACCATCGTGTTGATGGTGTTCTTCAGCTCCAGGATCTCGCCCTTGACGTCCACCGTGATCTTGCGGTTCAGGTCGCCGCGCGCCACGGCGGTGGTCACTTCCGCGATGTTGCGCACCTGCGAGGTGAGGTTGGCGCCCATGGTGTTGACCGAGTCGGTCAGATCCTTCCAGGTGCCGGCGACGCCGGGCACCACGGCCTGCACGCCGAGGCGGCCTTCGGTGCCGACCTCGCGCGCCACCCGCGTCACCTCGGAGGCGAAGGAGCGCAGCTGCTCCACCATCGTATTGATGGTTTCCTTCAGCTGCAGGATCTCGCCGCGCACGTCCACCGTGATCTTCTTGGACAGGTCGCCGTTGGCCACCGCGATGGTCACTTCGGCGATGTTGCGCACCTGGCCCGTCAGGTTGGACGCCATCGAGTTGACGTTGTCCGTCAGGTCCTTCCAGGTGCCGGCGACGCCGGGCACCGCGGCCTGGCCGCCCAGCTTGCCTTCGGTGCCGACCTCGCGCGCCACCCGCGTGACTTCGGAGGCAAAGGCGGAGAGCTGGTCCACCATCGTATTGATGGTTTCCTTCAGCTGCAGGATCTCGCCCTTCACGTCCACCGTGATCTTGCGGCCGAGGTCGCCGCGCGCGATGGCGGTGGCGACGTCGGCGATGTTGCGCACCTGGCCGGTCAGGTTGTTGGCCATCGAGTTGACGTTGTCGGTCAGGTCCTTCCAGGTGCCGGCCACGCCGGGCACCTGCGCCTGGCCGCCCAGCTTGCCGTCGGTTCCCACTTCCTTGGCCACCCGGCTGACCTCGGCCGCGAACGAGCGCAGCTGGTCGACCATGGTGTTGATCGTTTCCTTCAGCTCCAGGATTTCGCCGCGCACGTCCACCGTGATCTTCTTGGACAGGTCGCCGTTGGCCACGGCGATCGTCACTTCGGCGATGTTGCGGACCTGGCCGGTGAGGTTGGAGGCCATCGAGTTGACGTTGTCCGTCAGGTCCTTCCAGGTGCCGGCCACGCCTTCCACCGCCGCCTGGCCGCCCAGCTTGCCGTCGGTGCCCACCTCGCGCGCCACCCGGCTCACCTCGCCGGCGAAGGCGTTCAATTGGTCCACCATGGTGTTCATGGTCTGCTTGAGCTGAAGGATCTCGCCCTTCACTTCCACCGTGATCTTGCGCGAGAGGTCGCCCCGCGCGATGGCGGTGGCGACGTCGGCGATGTTGCGCACCTGGCCGGTCAGGTTGAACGCCATGAAGTTCACGTTGTCGGTCAGGTCCTTCCAGGTGCCGGCCACGCCGGGCACTTCGGCCTGGCCGCCCAGCTTGCCTTCGGTGCCCACTTCACGCGCCACGCGGGTCACTTCCGAGGCGAAGCCGTTGAGCTGGTCGACCATCGTGTTGATGGTGTTCTTCAGCTCCAGGATCTCGCCCTTCACTTCCACCGTGATCTTGCGCGACAGGTCGCCCCGCGCCACCGCGGTGGTCACGTCGGCGATGTTGCGCACCTGGCCCGTGAGGTTGTTGGCCATCGAGTTGACGTTGTCGGTCAGGTCCTTCCAGGTGCCGGCCACGCCGCGCACCTGCGCCTGCCCGCCCAGCTTGCCGTCGGTGCCAACCTCGCGCGCGACCCGCGTCACTTCCGAGGCGAAGCCGTTGAGCTGGTCCACCATCGTATTGAGCGTGTTCTTCAGCTCCAGGATCTCGCCCTTCACGTCCACCGTGATCTTCTTGGACAGGTCGCCGTTGGCCACGGCGGTGGCGACGTCGGCGATGTTGCGCACCTGCGCCGTGAGGTTGGACGCCATCGAGTTGACGTTGTCGGTCAAATCCTTCCAGGTGCCGGCCACGCCCAGCACCTGCGCCTGGCCGCCGAGCTTGCCGTCGGTGCCCACCTCGCGCGCCACCCGGCTCACCTCGCCGGCAAAGCCATTGAGCTGGTCGACCATCGTGTTGATGGTGTTCTTCAATTCGAGAATCTCGCCGCGCACGTCGGCCGTGATCTTCTTTGAGAGGTCGCCGCGCGCCACGGCGGTCGTCACTTCGGCGATGTTGCGCACCTGGCCGGTCAGGTTGGAGGCCATGAAGTTGACCGAGTCGGTCAAGTCCTTCCACGTGCCGGCGACGCCCGGCACCGCGGCCTGGCCGCCCAGCTTGCCTTCGGTGCCCACTTCGCGCGCCACCCGCGTCACCTCGGAGGCGAAGCCATTGAGCTGGTCGACCATCGTATTGATGGTGTTCTTCAATTCGAGAATCTCGCCCTTCACGTCCACCGTGATGGTCTTGGACAGGTCGCCGTTGGCCACGGCGGTGGTCACTTCGGCGATGTTGCGCACCTGGCCGGTCAGGTTGGAGGCCATGAAGTTCACGTTGTCGGTCAGATCCTTCCAGGTGCCGGCCACGCCGGGCACGTCGGCCTGGCCGCCGAGCTTGCCTTCGGTGCCGACCTCGCGCGCCACCCGCGTCACTTCCGAGGCGAAGCCGTTCAACTGGTCGACCATCGTGTTGATGGTTTCCTTCAGCGCCAGGATCTCGCCCTTGACCTCCACCGTGATCTTGGACGACAGGTCGCCCTTGGCGATCGCGGTGGCCACGCCGGCGATGTTGCGGACCTGGCCGGTGAGGTTGGAAGCCATCGAGTTGACCGAGTCGGTCAGGTCCTTCCAGGTGCCGGCGATGCCGGGCACCTGCGCCTGGCCACCCAGCTTGCCCTCGGTGCCCACCTCGCGCGCCACCCGCGTCACCTCGGAGGAGAAGCCGTTCAACTGGTCGACCATCGTGTTGATGGTTTCCTTCAGCTCCAGGATCTCGCCCTTCACGTCCACCGTGATCTTGCGCGACAGGTCGCCCCGCGCCACCGCCGTCGTCACGGTGGCGATGTTGCGCACCTGCGAGGTCAGGTTGTTGGCCATGGAGTTGACCGAGTCGGTCAGGTCCTTCCAGGTGCCGGCCACGCCCGGCACCACGGCCTGGCCGCCGAGGCGGCCGTCGGTGCCCACCTCGCGCGCCACCCGCGTCACTTCCGACGCGAAGGAACGCAGCTGGTCGACCATCGTATTGGTCGCTTCCTTCAGCTGCAGGATTTCGCCGCGCACGTCCACCGTGATCTTCTTGGACAGGTCGCCGTTGGCCACCGCGATGGTCACCTCGGCGATGTTGCGCACCTGCGCCGTCAGGTTGCCGGCCATCTGGTTGACCGAGTCCGTGAGGTCCTTCCACACGCCCGACACGCCCTTGACCTTGGCCTGGCCGCCCAGCTTGCCCTCGGTGCCCACTTCGCGCGCCACCCGCGTCACTTCCGACGTGAACACCGCGAGCTGCTCGATCATGGTGTTGACCAGTTTCGCCGAGCGCAGGAATTCGCCCTTGAGCGCGCGGCCGTCCACCTGCAGGTCCATCGACTGGCCGAGGTCGCCCTTGGCCACCGCGCCGATGGTCCGCGCGATGTCGGTGGTGGGACGCACCAGGTCGTCCATCAGCGTATTGAGCGAGTCGACCTGAGCCGCCCAGCCGCCGACCGCCCCCGGCGCCGCCATCCGCTGCGACAGCCGGCCTTCCTTGCCGACCGTGCTGCTCAGGCGTGCGGCCTCGATCGTGATGCGCTCCGCATTGCCGATCGATTGGTTGAAGGCCTCGGCGATCCGGCCGTCGGTTCCGGACCAGTCCAGCGGCAGCCGGGCGCTGAAGTCGCCGGCGGCAAACGCCATCATCGCCGCCAGCACCTGGCGCGACCGCGCATCGGCGAGATCGCTGGGCAGGGTCTGGATTCCGGCGAGGGCGGCTCGCGTGCCGCCCGCCTGCTTGACGGTCGCGACGGGTGTCTTGCGGGCCTTCGTTCGCAAAGTAGTGCCTCGGGCTGCCTGGTCCATGTCGTGGGCTCCGGTGGCCGGGTCGCGGTCGTGCTCCCGGCTGTTGTTACAACACCCCGGGGCAGCGCGGGGCGGCAAAGGGGCGTCACGAGTGTCCGCGCAGAAATTCGAGGCCGCTGTAGGACGACGTAGACACAGCTTGAAGCAATGTAGGGATTCGCCTAAAGATTGACGACTTTGGTGTGCCGTGGGAGCAGCAACTGCTGAGGCGCCGTCGAATTTTGGGCGTTGCGCATGGCTGGTTGGCGCCGGGTTTGCGCCTACTCCAAACGGAGCATGCCCGCGCCGGCCCGGCGGTCGGCGCCGCGCGCGCCACTGGCGCAATCAGGCCGCGGCGAGCCGGGCCAGGCGGCGCAGGGCAAAGGCCCTGCGCATCTCTCGTTTACAGCAGGCCGAGCACCGACTTCAGCGCGGTCCAGGCGGTTGTATCGAGGCGGTTCTGCACGCTGATGGCCGTGGTCCGGCCCATCTTGTTCTCCCGCGCTGCGAACACCCGGTTGCCGACCACACCCAGTTCGTCCTGGACCTCGACGAACACCGGGTTGGAGGTCAGGCTGATGACCGGCGGCAGCGCCGACAAACGCAGCACCCGGCGGCCGTTGACGGTGTCGATCGAATAAGTGCCGGTGGTGGTTGGGGTGCAGTTGCTGACGGCGCTGCGGGTCGCGTTGATGTCGCAGTCCAGGAACTGCGCCTCGCCCGTCGTCGCGCTGGACGCGGCGCCGAAGGCCAGCCGCAGGTTCTTCAGCCCGGTGACCCCGAGCGACACCGAGCCAGCGCCGTTGGCGGATGCACCGCTGGCGGGCTTGCTGGCGATCATCTGCTCCAGCGTCGATTCCGACTGCGGGCGCGCGTCCGTCGATGTGTTGCCGATCTGGATGGCCGGCTTCAGGGTGATGATGGTGCGCCGATCGATGTTGCTGCCCTCGGGGAAGGTGGCCTGGCCCAGATCCGCCAGCAGGGCGTCGCTCGGCAGGCCGTTGTTGATGGTGTTGGTGGCCGGGTCGGCCTGCATTTCCGTCACGACGCTGGCCATGGTGCGCCCGGCGATGCTGATGGGAGCCGTGTAGCCCAGTTGCGTCAGCGCCCCGCAGTAAAGGCTGCGCCCGGGCGCGCCGATGGTGCCGGCGATCGTCACCGCATTGCAGCGGGTCCAGCCGTTTGCCCCGAGATAGGCGAAGGTGAACAGGCTGTCCTGGGTCGGCGCCGCGCCGCCGGTCAGGCCGCCGCGCACTTCCTGCGTCTGCACCCCGGCGACGCCGGCAGCTTTGGCCAGCCGGCTGAAGTAGCGGTAGAAGTAGTTGTTGGCATTGGTGTAGTTGAACGTGCCGAGGTCGCCGGGCGCGGCCTCGAAGCCGGCAGTCTGGTTGCCTGCCGACACCGCAAGCCCTGCCGCCAGCATCGCCGCCACGCCGTCGACCGCAACCTGGCGCGCGGTATCCACCACCTGTGCGCTGTCGAGCGCCGGGTCGTCCTGGTAGTTGTCGATCTTCGACGGCGCGATGGCCAGCTCCGCCGCCACGTTGGCCCGGGCATCCGCCTCGGTCATGCCCTTGGACATGCCGATCGCCACCAGCGTGGTGAGCGGGTTGATCTGCCCGGCCTTGCCCGGCACCTGGCGCAGCACATAGGGCTTGTCGGTGCTGGCAGGGGCGGGGCCGGCGGCGTCGATGGTCGCTGCGGCGTCGCTGGCGGTGCCGGGGACGATGCGGGCAATCAGGGAGGCCGAGGCAGCCTGCGCTGCGGAGACCTGGTCGCTGGTGTAGCTGAGGGTGTATGCGCCATCCGCGCCGGTCGGCGCCGAGGCCGGTTCGCCGGCATCGCAGCTGCCGCTGGCATTCAGGTCCATGCAGACCACTGCGTTCATGACCGCGCCGTTGACTGCCACGCTGCCCTGGACGGTGGAGACCGCCGGTGCAGGTGCAGGTGCAGGAGCAGGGGCCGGGGTGGTTGCTGGACCGGGAGCGGGAACCGGAGCCGGCGCTGCCGCCGTCGGCGTCACGTCCTGTCCGCCGCCGCCGCCGCAGCCGGCCAGGCCGAGGGCAACAACCGCCTGCATCGCAAGCGCCAATGTGGTCAGTTTCGAATTCATCACGAGCTTCTCCTGGTTAGGGTTGAATGCCGCACCACGAGTTCTTACGAATCGCTGATTGGTCCGGGCCAATGCATTGAACCCACGCACAGGGGTGCAGGCATCATTCGGACGGGTGAACGGGCTGCTCCTTTGATGGGATCGACAGCGACAGCGGCCCGTGCTAATGGGCACGACGCGCGGCGCGCGCAGCTAGGCCGCAGGCGGCGCCCACGCCGCCCGGGCAGCCGGCGGATCTATTGCCGGGGCATCGCGGGACGTTCGATGACGCCCGGGCGCCGGGCCGGCGCCAGGTCGCGGGCCCGCTGCAGCACCTTGCGGGCGGCGGCGAGCCGGTCGTATGCGTCCTCCACCAGCCGGCGGCTTGCATGGGCGGCGCCGACGCCGCTCCGCGCCCCGGGCTGGTCGGGCGCGCCGGGATGGGGCAATGGCGCTTTAACGATTGGCTCCATCCACCTCTCCCGCTAGCTGCAAGCAATAGGCGAGCAGTGCATCCATCTCGTTGGTCTTGCTGAAGAAGGCGTCAGCGCCCGCCTTGCGCGCGTACTGGCGCGCGGTCTCGTCCGCGTAGGCCGAGAGCACCACCGCGCGCTGCAGCGGCGGGCGGCCGGCGCATTCGCGCAGCACCGTGAAGCCGTGCCCCTGGCCGAGGAACAGGTCCACCACCACCAGGTCCCAGCCGCCGGGGTTGGCGCGCAGCCAGTCGCATGCCTCCTGCGCCGAGGCCGCGGTCTGCACCACCTGCACGCCGCGCAGCGCCGCCAGCAACTGGCGGCATGGGAGGGCGAAGTCTCCGTTGTCTTCCACCAGCAGGACCCTCATGTCCTGCCCTCGCTGCGCTGCAACCGAAGCGGACGCAGCGAGCGCGATGCACGCGGCCGGCACTCAGGCGCCCTTGCCCGTCGTGCCGCCCGGTCCGTTCGCATCGGCCGCCCCGGGCTCGGCCGCATCGGCGGCGTCGCGGCGGACCTGGCGCTGGCGCTCGGGGTCGACCGATGCAAAGCCGCGGTTGTGCTGGCCGTCGGTGTTGCGCCGCTTGCCTTGCTGGCCCGGCTGCCTGGCAACGTCCTGGCCGCCGGCTGCGCCCGTGCCTTGCTGGCGCTGGCTGCTCGATGCCATGGGATGCCGCGCGGCCTCAAGCGCCGGGACTGCGGCGTTCGTGGCGCTTCCTGCCGGCGATGCGCGCTTCCTCGGACGTGAACTCGTGTGCATGGCCGCTCTGGTGCGCGGCGCGGCCGCCCAGGCTGGCGATCTCGCGTTGCCGTTCCGGCGCCATGGCGGCGAAGCCGCGCTTCGGGCGGGGCGTGGTGCCCACGTATTTCTCGGTCATGTTGGTTTCCCTGAAAGTGATTGACGTTGCCGAACCCTCAGTTTGCACGGCACGCAGTGGCCGCGGCGGGCCGCCCCCGCCATTGGCGCGCACGTCCTACACCCCGGCGGTAAGCCGTTCCGAGACGGCAAGAAATGCCGCAACTATTCCGCGCTGCGCGGGCACGGCACCGGCGCAGTTGCGACCGGTGTCATATGGCAGCCGTCCAGCGCTAGAGCGCCGGAACGACCGGCTCGCCCAGGTTGAGCATCAGGCGGTTGGCCCAGGCGAAGATCGCCACCGCATGCACCAGGTCCAGCAGCTCCAGCGGCGACAGGCCGGCGGCGCGCAGCGGCTGCAGTTGCGCCGCGCCGAACTGCGCGGGGTCCAGCGTGAGGTCGATCGAAGCCTGCACGATGGCGCGTTCGCGGGCGCTCGTTCCCGCGCCCCTGGGCTCGGCGAACAGCTGGCGGATCACGTCGTTGCGCCTGGCCAGCTGCTCGAAGCGCTGGGCATGCACCGAGGCGCAGTACACGCAGCCGTTGACCCGCGACACCACGGCGCTGGCCAGCTCGCGCTCGGCCCGCGACAGCCCGCCCGGCGCATACATGATCGCGTTGAAGACGATCGAGCGCTGCTCCAGGATGCGGGGCTGGTGCACCAGCAGCAGGTAGTAATCCGAGCTCCTGGCCTTCGGATGGCTGGCGTCGAGAACGGCCAGCTGCTGCGGCGTCGCCTGTTCCAGTTCCAGCACCGGCAGCCAGGCCTTCCAGTCCAGCGTCTCGCTGGTGTAGCCGTTGACGCGCACCGGCTCGCCGGGCCGGGCCAGGTGGGCCGGATGGACGAAGGCTTGCTGCGGCGCGTCGATCGCCGGCGCCGCCCCGCTGTCGTCGCCGAGTGCCGCGATCGCCTGCAGGCCCGCGATCATCCGCAGCTGGAAGGAGACGTAGGCGATCAGCTGCGCCAGCGCGATCACTTCCGGCGTCGACAGGCCGGCGGCCGGCAGCCGCTGCAGCGCCGCCTTGTCGCCTTCCACCGGACGCTCGGCCAGCGTGCGGGTGAAGCGCAGGATCGCCTGCAGCCGCGCGTCGGCGCCCGACAAGCGCGGCGCCGGGTCGTCCAGCGCCGCCGCCTGCGCCGCGCTGAGCCAGGGCAGGGCCAGCAGCCGGCCGCGGTAGTGCGCCTGCAGCGCCGTCGCGCCGGCCAGGCGCGCAACCAGCTGCGCCGCCAGCAGCCGCTCGGCCAGGCTCGGGCCGGCCAGCGCCGGATCGAAGATCGCGTCGTCGCTGCCCTGGGTGGCGGCCACCACCTTGTCGCGCCGGTGGCGCACCGCGTGGGTCGGGTCCCCGGCGGGCAGGGGCACGAGGGCGTCGACGATGTCGGCTGCGGGTGGGATCGAGGTCATGCGGGTTTTCGGCTCTGTCTTGCTCAAGATGCTTCGTCGTCGTAGGCGGGGAAGGCGGCGGGCGTCCATTCGTCGCCCTCGAGTTCGAGCTCCGAGTAGCCCTCCATCGCGGCGAAATGCAGCGCCGCGTCCTCGGCGAACAGTCTGCCGGCCAGGCCCTGCGCCAGCCGCCTGGCGCCGTCGCTGATCTGCGGGATGTCGCCGGCCACGGCGCCGTGGCTCAGCGCCGCCGGGTAGCAGAAGCAGTGCACGCGCTCCAGGCCGGGGCAGGCGCCGGGCACCTTCTCGCGGAACTCGAACAGCGGGCCCAGGTCGGGCGACTCGCGCAGTTCGGCATCGTCCTCGAACGCCTCGGCCTGCTCGCGGTCCTGCCACAGCCGCACCTGCGGCGCGAAGGCCGCGAACTCCGGCCGCTGGCTCCAGTCGAGGCGAAAGCCGGTGCAGAAGATGACGAAGTCGGCGGCCAGCGGCCCCTTCGCGGTGTCCAGCCGCAGCGCGCCGTCGCCGCGCAGGGACGCCGACGCCACCGGCGTGCCGAAGTGGAATTGCGCGTTGGCGTGGCGCGAGACGCGCAGCGTGCTGTTGTGCGGCGGCGGCACCTGCTGCACGTTGATGTAATGGCGGAAGCGCCATTTCCAGTGGTCCGGCAGCAGCCAGAAGCCATGGGCCGCGCCCGGGCTGCCGGCGCCCTTGCTCTTGTTGACGCGCGGCAGGTCGGCGCGACGCACCAGCAGGTCCACCCGCGCAGCGCCGGCTTCCAGCGCGGTGGCGGCGGCATCCATCGCCGAGGCGCCGCCGCCGATCACGGCGACGCGCCGGCCGGCCAGCGCCGCCGCGTCCCAGTCGTCGGCCGAATGGGCCCAGCGCTCGCGCGGCAGTGCGTGGGCCCAGTCAGGCACCCACGGACCGCCGAGCCCGTCGCGGCCGGTGGCCAGCACCACATGGCGCGCATGCACCAGGCAGGTGGCGCCGCCGCAGCTGTCGTCCGCCAGTTCCAGCTGCACCGGTCCGGTGGCCTGCGGCCGCACGGCCAGCACCCGCTGGCGATTGCGCACGTCCAGGTCCAGCACCCGGCGGTACCACCGCAGGTAGTCGGCCCATTGCAGGCGCGGGATCTTGTCCAGGGCCTGCCATTGCGCCAGGCCGAACTGCGCCTCGAACCAGGCGCGAAAGGTGAGGGCGGGCAGCCCGAGCGCCGGCCCGGACAGCTCCTTGGGCGAGCGCAGCGTCTCCATTCGCGCGGTGGTCGCCCACGGACCTTCGAAACCTTCCGGCGCACGGTCGAAGACGCGGGTGCGCACGCCCAGGTGCTTCAACGACGCCGCCAGCGCCAGGCCGGCCATGCCGCCGCCGACGATGGCGACGTCCAGCACCTCGTCGCCCGCTTCGGTGCGCGCCGGCACCCAGGGCGCCGGAGGCAGGCCCAGCCATTGCAGGTCCTGGCGCAGCCGCGCCTCCAGCGCCTGCAGGCCGATCGGCGCAGCGGGAAGCGGCAAGGACGGGCCCGGCCGTTCGCGCAGGGCGTCGGCCTCGGCGCGCAGTTCGCTGCCATGCTGGTCCAGCACCGGCGCCGCGAACGGAGCCGGGCCGGGCGTGCGGCCGAAGCTCCACGCGCGCGTGAACGCGCGGTAGCGCCCCACCACCGGATGATCCAGGGTGGTGACCAGCTCCTGCGCCAGCACCTGCGGGAAGTCGAACATGTCCTCCACGCTGCGGGCCGCGGCGCACGGCACCTCTTCGCCGAACAGTGCTTCCCATTCCAGCGCCGAGCGCTGCGCCAGCGCCGCGTGCAGCAGCGGCACGATTTCCCCGTGCTGCTGCGCGCGCGTGCGCACCGTGTCGTAGCGCTCGGTGAGGAGCTGGTCCAGCCCTGCCTTCTCGCACAGGGCCTGCCAGAAATGCGGCGTGTTGGCCGAGATGTAGATCCAGCCGTCGCGGGTGGGGTGGATGCCGGTGATGCCGCCCGAGCGCATGTCGCGAAAGACGTCGCGCGCTTCGCCGTCGGCCCAGACCATGCGCGCCGACTGCATCGCCAGCGCCGAGCGCAGCAGCGACACGCCGACGTACTGGCCCTGGCCGCTGCGCTCGCGCTCGTAGAGCGCGGAGGCGACGCCGCCGGCAACCAGCGCGGCGGCGTAGTAGTCCACCACCGAGCCGTACAGGATCTCCGGCGGCCCGCCGGGCTTGCCCTGCAGCGTGCACATGCCGGTCATGGTCTGCAGCACCTGGTCGTAGCCCGCCTTGTCCTTGAGCGGCCCGCTGTCTCCGTAGCCGGAAACGGCGCAGTAGACCAGGCGCGGGTTCAGCGCATGCAGCTGCTCGTAGCCGATGCCCAGGCGCGGCGGCACGCTCGGGCGGAAGTTGTGCACCAGCACGTCGGCCCCGCGCACCAGGGCCAGCAGGCGGTCCAGGTCCTGCGGCTCCTTCAGGTCCAGCACCACGCCGCGCTTGCTGCGGTTGACGCCGAGGAAGGCGCGGCTTTCGGATGCCAGCGTGGACGGGTACTTGCGCAGCGTGTCGCCGGCGGGCGGTTCGACCTTGATCACCTCGGCGCCCTGGTCGGCCAGCAGCGAACAGCCGTAGGGGCCGGCGATGTAGGCGCTCAGGTCCAGCACCCGGATGCCGTGCAGCGGGCCGCGGGGGCCGGTGGATGAAGTGGCTGTCATGTTCTTCCGGTGTTCAGTCGGTGCCCGCCAGGCCGAGGCGGCGGGCCAAAGCGACGATCGCGTGGGCGCGGCGGATGAAGGGCGGGTCGACCATCCGGCCGTCCACCATGAAGGCGCCCTGGCCGCCGGCCTGCGCCTGCGCCGCGGCAGCGACGATGCGCAGCGCCTGCGCGATCTCGGCGTCGCCGGGCCGGAAGGCCTGGTTCGCCAGCGCGACCTGGCTCGGATGGATGCAGCTCTTGCCGGCGAAGCCGAGCCGCCGCGCCAGCTGCGCCTCGGCCAGGTAGCCCTGCGTGTCGGCGACATCGGCAAAGGCGCCGTCGTAGGCGTCGATGCCGGCCTCGGCGGCCGCCATGCGCACCGCGAACAGCACCTGCTGCAGCGCGCCCGGCTCGCGGCGGTCGATGCCGGCCGGCTCGAACAGGTCGCCCAGGCCGACCTGCAGGCCCATCACGCGCGGGTCGGCGCCCGCGAGTTCGGCCGCCAGCCGCAGGGCGCGCGGCGTCTCGATGTTCAGCAACAGCCGCACCGGCGTCGCGACGCCGTTCTCCAGCTCCGCCCGTACGATGGCGGCGCAGGCGGCGCGCACCTGGTCCACGCTGTCTGGCTTGGGCAGGTTCAGCACCTGCAGCCCGGGCCGCACCACCGCGCGCACGTCGTCCTCGAAATGCGGCGTGTGCATCGCGTTGACGCGCACGATTAGGATCTTGCCGCGGCCGGCGGCGGGGTTGGCGCGCAGCCAGGCGCCGACGGCGCCGCGCGCCTCGGCCTTGCGGGCCTCGACCACCGCGTCTTCGAGGTCGATCGAGATGGCGTCGGCCTCGCCGGCCAGCGCCTTGTCGAACAGCTCCGGCCGCGAGCCGGGAACGAACAGTTTGCTTCTCATGGCGTCAGTGTCGGGCAGGAGCTCGGGTTCCGCCGGCTTCCTCAACAGGGATCGATGGTTTCAGGCCCGACAGTGTCTCGCATGTGGAGTTGCAGCAGCGGCGCGCTCCTACGGCCGCGGCGCCGCAACCCCCTAGCGCCGGCCCGCAGCGTCCAACTCCCCTCACTCATCGGTCGGAAAGGCGCGCCCGCTATCGAGCGGCCTCAGAACCTTGGCCGGGGGTGGTGGCAACTACATTCGTTTGCAGCTTGCAGCCCGCTGCTGACCCACAATGAGGCTGGGGGCTCGCTAGCGGTCACGACGTGTCAGCTGCTCGTGCCCGATGGGGAGCGACATGAAGAACAAAGAAGTTCGGACCGATTCCATGTACCGCCTGCTGTGCGACAACATGGCCGAGGGCTTTTGCGTCGTCGAGGTGCTGTTCGACGAGGCGGGAGCACCGCATGACTGCGTGTTGCGCGAGGTGAACGATGCCTTCGAACGGCAGTCCGGCCTGGTGGCCGTCGCCGGCCGGCGCATCAGCGAGATCGCGCCGGAGGCGGCCGCCCAATGGGTCGAGGCCTTCGCAGGCGTGGCACGCAGCGGCCAGGCGCTGCAGATCGAACAGCGCTCGCAGCGCCAGGGCCGCTGGTACGAGGTGCGCGCGTTCCGGTGGGGCGCCGCCAGTGCGAACTGCGTGGGCGTGCTCTTCTCCGACATCACGCAGCGCAAGCTCGACGACCTGATGGCGCAGAGCGTGGTCGAATACGCGATCATCCTGCTCGACCCCGAAGGCCGGGTCCGCACGTGGAACGCCGGGGCGCAGCGCATCAAGGGCTATGCGCCCCAGGACATCATCGGCCGGCACTTCTCGGTCTTCTACAGCGGCGCCGAAGACATCGCCAAGGACCAGCCGCGCAAGGTGCTCGCCCTGGCCGCCGAGGCCGGCCGCTTCGACGACGAGGGCTGGCGGGTGCGGCGCGACGGCTCGCGCTTCTGGGCCAGCGTCGCGCTGACGCCGCTGCGGGACGCGGACGGCCAGCTTCAGGGCTATGCCAAGGTCACGCGCGACCTGTCGGAGCGCAGGCTGGCCGAGGAGGCGCTGCGCGCCCAGGTGCAGGAGCGGATACGGGTGCAGCAGCAGCTGCGCGAGCTCAATGGCCGGCTGGAAGCGGAAGTCGCCGCCCGCACCCAGGAGCTGACCCGCGCGAACGCGCAACTGGTCGAGGCCAAGGAGCGGCTGCAGGAGCTGTCGGCGCGGCTGATCCAGGCCCAGGAAGACGAGCGCGGACGCATCGCCCGCGAGCTGCACGACGACCTCGGGCAACTGCTGACGCTCATGCGGATTCGGCTTGCCGACGCTGCAAAGGAGCATGCCAGCGCCGCGGTGGAGGGCTGCACGGAGCTGGTCAACGAGGCGATCGAGCACACGCGGCGGCTGGCGATGAACCTGCGGCCGTCGGTGCTGGACGACCTGGGGCTGGACGCCGCGCTGGAATGGATGCTGGGGCAGCAGGCCGCCGTCGCCGGCTGGTCGGCCGGCTACCACGGCAGCGTCGGCGAGCAGCGCTTCCCCGACGAGGTGGAAACGGCCTGCTTCCGGATCGCGCAGGAGGCGCTGACCAACGCGGCGCGCTATGCGCGGGCCAGCGAGATCTCGGTGGCGTTGGTGCTGGAGGGCGACCAGCTGTTGCTCTCGGTGGCCGACAACGGGCGCGGCTTCGACGTCGAGCGCTCCCGGGCGCCGGCCGAACGCGCCCGGCACTTCGGCCTGGTGTCGATGCAGGAGCGCGCCAGCCTGGTCGGCGCGACGCTGGCCATCGAGTCGGCGCCGGGACGCGGCACGCGGGTGACGGCGTCGTTCCCGTTGCGCGCCGGTTGGCTGTCCTGAAGCCCGGGCGATGGCCCACTACGACGTGTTCAACGGCGACGCCGACGGCATCTGCGCGCTGCAGCAGCTGCGGCTGGCCGATCCGCGGCCGGGCGTGCTGGTCACCGGCATCAAGCGCGACATCGCGCTGCTGGAGCGGGTGCCGGCGCAGGCGGGCGACTCGGCCACGGTGCTGGACGTCTCGCTGGAGCGCAACCGGACGGCGCTGCTGGAGCTGCTGGCGCGCGGCGTGCGGATCGAGTACTTCGACCACCACTTTGCCGGCGAACTGCCGGCCCATCCGCTGCTGCAACTGCACATCGACACGGCGCCGGGCATGTGCACCAGCGTGCTGGTGGACCGGCAGCTGGCGGGAGCGCACCGGCTGTGGGCGCTGGTCGGCGCCTGGGGCGACAACCTGCCCGCCACCGCGCAGGCGCTGGCACTGGCGGCCGGCCTGCAGCCGGCCGCGCTCGACTCCCTGCGGGTGCTCGGCGAGGCGATCAACTACAACGCCTACGGCGACTGCGAGGCCGACCTGCTGCTGCCGCCGGCGCAGCTGTACCAGCGGATCAGGCCCTACGCGAGCCCGTTGGCGTTCATCGCGCAGGACCCGCTGGCCGGCGCGCTGGCACTGCGCCAGCGCGACGACCTGGCGCACGCGGCGGAGATCGCGCCGCATGCCGTGCTGGCCGGCGGCAGCGTCTACCTGTTGCCCGATGCAGCGTGGAGCCGACGGGTGCAGGGCGCCTTCGCCAACGCGCTCAGCCTGCGCGCACCGCAGGCGGCGCACGCGGTGCTGCGCCCGGCCGGTCCCGGGCTGCTGCTGGCCAGCGTGCGCGCGCCGCTGCGCAGCCCGCAGGGCGCCGATAGCCTGTGCCGCGCCTTCCCCAGCGGCGGAGGCCGGGCCGCAGCGGCGGGCATCGACCGGCTGCCGGCGGCGCAGCTGCAGGAATTCATCGGCGCCTTCGAGCGCGCGTATCCGGCAGCGGCGTGACGCAAGCGTGCGCCGGGCGGCCGTCAGGCGGCCGGGATGCGCGGGCTGGCGTTGCCGATCGCCTGCACCAGCGCGATCCGCTGCCTGGGCGTCAGGCCCAGTGCGCGCACCAGCTGGGAGCGGTTGACCAGGCCGTGCACTTCCGAGGCGAGCCCGGCGTCGCCGCAGTGGCGCGACACGTTCTCCACGATCTGGCCGACGTCGGCGCAGGGGGCGATGCCATGCTCTTCGTCGTTGTCGGCGCAGACCGGGCAGAAGCCGACCGCGTATACCAGGTCGAGCGGCGCATAGCTGCCGGACTGCAGGTGGCCGGCGCAGTGGCGCAGGTCGTGCGGGCTCACCAGCAGCATCTGGTGCTCCTGTGGGTCGTAGCGGTAGGCGCCGTCGGGCAGCAGCACATAGGCCGTCACCTCCTGGCAGATGCCCATCGGCGGCGCGCTCCGGCCCCAGCTGCCGGGACGGCGGGTGCCCCACGCGGCCCACAGCATGTCCGAGACCTCGGCCAGGGGCAGCGGGTCGGTCTCGAAGGCGAGCTGCCCGGGCACGTGCGCCTCGCCCTCGCGCCGGGGGGTGGCTTGCTGACGCGGCGGCGGCAGCTGGATCACCTCGGTCGCGGGCTCGCAGGAATCGGGGGGCAGGGTCATGCGGTGTGGAAGCAACGATGCGAGCCAACTATGGGCGCCGGCGCGGCGTGGCAGGTTGATCTGGCTCAATCCCGCCCTTGCGATGCGGCCTGGGCTTCGCGGCCGGCATTGATGTGGGTCAAGCGCGCCGGCCCGTCCCGTTGCAACATCCGCCCATGCGTTGCTCGAGCGTGAGACCTTGCCGATGAACGACGCGGCCGACCGGCTGCCGCGGGTGGCCTACTTCTCGATGGAAATCGCGCTGGACCCGGCGGTGCCCACCTACAGCGGCGGCCTGGGCGTGCTGGCCGGCGACATGCTGCAGAGCGCCGCCGACCTGGCGGTGGCCCTGATCGGGGTGACGCTGGTCAGCCGGCAGGGCTATTTCCGCCAGGAGATCGCCGGCGGGATGCAGGTCGAGCGGCCCGAGCCGTGGGAACCCGCGCGCTTCGCCGAGCCGGTCGCCGCCAAGGTGCCGCTGGACATGGGCGGGCGCAGGGTGTGGGTCGGCGCCTGGCGCTACCTCGTCACCAGCCGCTCCGACGGCGCGCCGCCGGTGCCGGTGCTGCTGCTGGACACCGACCTGCCCGAGAACGCTCCCGAGGACCGCAGGCTGACGGACTTCCTCTACGGCGGCGACGAGCGCTACCGGCTGCGCCAGGAGATGGTGCTGGGCATCGCGGGCGTGCGCATGCTGGCGGCCCTGGGCGTGCAGGTCACCCGCTACCACCTGAACGAGGGCCATGCCGCCCTGCTGGCGCTGGAGCTGCTGCGCATGCGCTGTGCGGCGGCGCAGTCGCCCGCGGCGCCGGAGGCGCTGGCCGCCGTGCGGCGGCAGTGCGTCTTCACCACCCATACGCCGGTGCCGGCCGGCCATGACCAGTTCGCCTATCCGCTGGCGCTGGCCGAGCTCGGGTCGATGGTGCAGGAGCCGCTGCTGCGCACGCTGGCCGGTGACGAGCGGCTCAACATGACGCGGCTGGCCCTGAGCCTGAGCGGCTGGGTCAACGGCGTCGCCCAGCGGCATGCCGAGACCGCGAGCGGCATGTTTCCCGGCTACACCGTGCATGCCATCGGCAACGGCGTGCATCCGTGGACCTGGGCGTCGGACGCCCACCGGCTGCTGTACGCACGGCACGTGCCGCACTGGTGCCACGAGCCCGAGCGGCTGATGATGGCCAACAGGATCGCCTTGCCGGAGATCGCCGCCGCCCATGCCGCGGCCAAGCGCTTGCTGCTGGAGCGCGCCGCGGAATTTCCGGGCGGGGCGGCACTGCGGCCGGAGCGCTGCACCCTGGGCTTCGCCCGCCGCATGACGGCCTACAAGCGTCCGGAGCTGCTGTTCGCCGACCTGGAGCGGCTGCGCCGGATCGCCGGGCGCTATCCGCTGCAGGTGCTGCTGGCCGGCAAGGCGCACCCGCACGACCTGGAGGGCAAGCGCGAGATCGAGCGGCTGCTCGGCTTCGCGCAGCAACTCGGCGCCGAGCTGCCGGTGGTGTTCCTGCCCGGCTACGGCCTGGAGCTGGCCCGCCTGATGGTGGCCGGCGTGGACGTGTGGCTGAACACGCCGCAGCGGCCGCTGGAGGCCTCCGGCACCAGCGGCATGAAGGCCGCCCTCAATGGCGTGCCCAGCCTGAGCGTGCTGGACGGCTGGTGGATCGAGGGCTGCGCCGAAGGCGTCACCGGCTGGGCGGTCGGCGGGCAGGGTCCGGAGGACAGCGGCGCCGATGCGCTGTCGCTGTACTCAAAGCTGGAGGAGCAGGTGCTGCCGCTGTTCTACCAGCGGCCGGCGCAGTGGACCGAGCTCACGCGCAGCACCATCGCCCACAACGGCTCCTTCTTCAACAGCCACCGCATGGTGCGCAGGTACGTGCTGGAGGCCTACGCGCGCTAGGCCCGGCCGGCCTGCGCCAGCGCCTGCAGCACCCGCTGCGGCGTCAGCGGCAGGCGGGCCATGCGCACGCCGGTGGCGTCGAACAGCGCATTGGCCACCACCGCGCCGGCGGTCGTGATCGACGGCTCGCCGCCGCCTTGCGGGGCCAGCGCGTCGTTCTTCACCAGCACGGCCTCGATGCGCGGCGCGTCGGCGATGCGCGGGATCCGGTAGCTGTCGAAGTTGCGGTCCAGGATCCGGCCGCCCTCGAAGCGCAGTTCCTCGGCCAGCGCGTAGCCCATGCCCATCGCCAGGCCGCCCTCGATCTGCATCCGGGCGCCCGTGGGGTTGACCACGATGCCCATGTCCTGCGCGCACACCATCCGCAGCACCTTCACCGCCCCGCTGGCGCGGTCCACCTTCAGTTCGGCCATGGTGGCGACGCAGCTGCCGGCGTCGACGCTGCAGGCGACGCCGACGCCGCGCCCGCTCGGGCCGGCAGCCGGCTTCCAGCCGAAGGCGTCGGCCGCGGCCTGCAACGTGCTGCGCAGCCGCGGGTCGCTCAGATGGCGCAGCCGGAACGCCACCGGGTCGACGCCGGCGGCGGCGGCCATCGTGTCGATCTGCGACTCGACGGCGAACACGTTCATGTTGGCACCGGGCGCCCGCCAGGGACCGGTGGCGAACGGATGCATGCCGGCGCGGGCCGCTTCCTCGCCCACCGCCGTCCGCCCGACCAGCCGGGTGCGCAGGTTGGGCACGTCGTAGAACAGCGCCGAGCCGCGCTCGCCGGCCGCGTACACCACGCTGTCCCAGAAGGCGATCCGGCCGCCGGCGTCCAGGCCCGAGGCGATCTTCACCACCGCCGCCGGATCGAAGGTGTCGTAGAAGAATTCCTCCTCGCGGCTGAACGCCACCTGCACCGGCTTGCCGGCCAGCTGCGACAGCCGCGCCGCCTCCACCGCCTGCGGCCCGGCGCTCTTGCCGCCGAAGCCGCCGCCGACGTAGGGTGTGATCACCCGCACGTCCTGCGGTCGCAGGCCCAGCGCCTGGGCGACCAGGTCGCGGGTCGGGAAGGGCGTCTGGGTGGATGCCCACAGCGTCGCCTTGCCGCCCCGCACGTCGGCCAGCGCCGCATGCGGCTCGATCGGCGCGTGGGCGACGTAGCCCTTGCGATAGCTCGCCTCGAACACGCGCGCCGCCGCGCCGCGCCCGGCCGCGATGTCGCCCCGGTCGGTGGTGATCCGGCTGTCGGCCGGGGTCGCCAGGATGTGCTCGAAGATGGTGTCGGTGGTCGGCCCGGCAGCGGGCAGCTCCCACTCCGCCTGCAGCTTGCCGAGCGCGAGCGCGGCCAGTTCCGGGTCGGCGTGCAGCACCGCCACCAGGCCGCCGTCTCTCACCAGCCGCGTGCCCGCCACGGCCTCGGCAGCGGCGGTCTGCAGCCGCGCCAGCCTGGCGCCGTGCATGGGCGGGCGCAGCAGCCGCGCGTAGAGCATGCCGGGAAGCCGGATGTCGGCGGCGTAGCGGGCCGCGCCCGTGACCTTGTCCACGCCGTCCAGCCGCTTGGGCGAGCGGCCCATCACGCTGAAGTCGGAGGCCGCGCGCAGCACCGCCTTGTCGTCCACGACCTTGGCGATGCGCGCGCCCTGCGACAGCTGCGCGTAGCTGACCTTGCGGCCGGGATCGCCGGTCACGGAGACAACGCCGTCCTGCACCACCAGCCGGGACCGCGGCACGCCCAGCCGCTGCGCTGCCAGCGCCAGCAGCGTCAGCCGGGCCTGGGCGCCGGCGGCGCGCAGCGCCGGCCCGAACATGCGGGTGGTGAGCGAGCCGAAGGTGCCCATGTCCCACGGGCAGCGGTCGGTGTCGCCCAGCACCATGTCGATCGAGGACAGCGCCACGCCCAGTTCTTCCGCGATCATCTGCGCCTGCGAGGTCAGCACGCCCTGGCCCATCTCGATCTTGCCGGAGAACACCGTGACGCGGCCGTCCTTGCCGATCACCAGGTAGGCATTGAAGTCCTCGGGGTAGGCCGGCCAGCCGCGTTGCGCCGCGGCATGGCGCGGACCCAGCCCCACCAGCATCACGATGCTGCCGCCGGCCAGGGCCAAGAACTCGCGGCGGCGCCACAGCGGCGCGGCGCTCATGACCGGCCTCCGTCCTGGCGGCTGGCGCTCTCCACCGCATCGACGATGCGCTGGTGGGCGCCGCAGCGGCACAGGTTCTGGTCCAGGTGGGCGGCGATCTCGTCGCGCGAGGGCGCGGCATTGGCGTTCAGCAGCGATTGCGCCGCCAGCACCATGCCCGGGGTGCAGTAGCCGCACTGGAATGCGTCGTGCTCGATGAAGGCCTGCTGCAGCGGATGTAGCCTGCCGTCCTGGGCAAGCCCCTCGATCGTGACCACCTCCTTGCCGGCCACCCGGGCCAGCGGCGTGATGCAGGAGCGCACCGCCTTGCCGTCCACCAGCACCGTGCAGGCGCCGCACAGCCCGGCGCCGCAGCCGTGCTTGGCGCCGGTGAGCTGCAAGCTGGTGCGCAGGGCCCACAGCAGCACGGCGCCTTGCTCGGCGTCCAGCGCCGCGGGCCGCCCGTTGAGGCGAAACCGGATGGTGCTCGTCATGGCTCGTTCCTTCCGCGCGGACCGGTCGTCCGTACCGTGAAGCAGACTAGGATGCGGCGCCGGCCGCCGCCTTGACCTGCCGCAAGGGCCGGCCGCCTAGGTGTCGAAGGGATCGTCGCGCCAGGGGAGCGCTCCTCCGCCTTCCGGCGCCCCGACCTGCGCAGCCCATTGCCTGGCCTTGGCGATGCCGATGCGGATCGCCTTCCCCTCGTCGGCGCCTTCCGCCAGGATGGCATTGGCGATGGCGATCGCCTTCTGCCGCGCGAGGGGCGACAGGGCGCGCATCGCGGGTGGGTAGTGCTGGGCAGTCCACGGCATGCCGGTTGACTCTAGCCCCCGCGCTGCCGGCGCGGCTTGCGCCGGATCAAGGGCGACGGGCGAGCCTGGCGGACGCGCCGTGCGGTCCGGTCTTGATGCAACGCAAGGCCTCAGCGTCCGGGCCGGCATACGCTGGCATGCGAGTGCAGGAGCCTTCACCATGAACGAAATGGACCTTCCCTATCGCGACCGCCGCCACGCCGGCCGCGCGCTGGCGCAGCGGCTGGAGCAATACCGCGGGCGTTCCGGCCTGCTGGTGCTGGCGCTGCCGCGCGGTGGCGTGCCGGTGGGCTACGAGGTGGCGCGCGCGCTGGCGGCGCCGCTGGACGTGTGCGTGGTGCGCAAGCTCGGCCATCCCGGCCATGAGGAATACGCCATCGGCGCCATCGCCAGCGGCGGAGTGCGGGTGATGAACCCGCTGCCGGACGACGAGATCGAGCCGGCCGTGCTGGCTGCGCTGATCGCCCGCGAGCAGGACGAGCTGGTGCGGCGCGAACGGCTGTACCGGGGCAACCGCCCGGCGGCGCCGCTGCGCGGGCGCAGTGTGATCGTGGTGGACGACGGGCTGGCCACCGGCGCCAGCATGCGGGTGGCGCTGGAGGCGATCCGCCAGCAGCACCCGGCCCTGCTGGTCGCGGCCGCCCCGGTCGGTTCGCCCCAGAGCTGCGCGCAGCTGGCCGATGTCGCCGACGCGGTGGTCTGCCCGGCCACGCCCAGCCCGTTCCGGGCGGTGGGACTGTGGTACCGGGAATTTGCCCAGGTGGGCGACGACGAGGTCCGCGAGCTGCTGGAGCAGGCCCGGCTGCAGCACGCGCTGGAGATCCATTGAGCCGGCGCGCCCCGGAGAACGACCATGAACCCGTTCAACGACCGGACCTGGATCGATGCGCGAATGCCGCTGCCGCTGACCGAGCTGGCGCAGGCCAGCGGCATCGGCCTGGAAGACCTGGGCGAGCTGGTGGACTACGGCGCGCTGGTGCCGGTGCAACCGGTCCAGCCCGGCCAGCCGCTGTTCAGCGCCGCCTGCATCGGGCCGCTGCGGGAAGCCCGCAGCATGCGGCTGGACTACGACCTGGACCTGTTCACCATGGCGCTGCTGTACCGCCTGCTGGCGCGCATCGACACGCTGGAGCGGCAGGTGCGCTCGCTGCAGGCCCGCACGCCGGCGCACCTGCACGGCGACCACGAGGGTCCGCAGCCCTGGCACGAGCCCCACGCGGGGCGGCGGGACGCAGGCTGAGCGGCCACCACCAGGAGATCTCACCATGACAGCAAGGCAACTCATGTTCGGGCAGGATGCACGCGACCGCCTGCGGCGCGGCGTCGACACCCTGGCGGCGGCGGTGCGCGTGACGCTGGGCCCGCGCGGGCGCACCGTGATCCTGGACCGCGAGTTCGGGCCGCCGCAGATCGTCAATTCCGGCGTGGTGGTGGCGCGCGCGGTGGAGCTGGAGGACCGCTTCGAGAACATGGGCGCGCAGCTGCTGCGCGAGGTGGCGGCGCGCACCAGCGAGATGGCCGGCGACGGCACCACCACTGCCACGGTGCTGGCGCACGGCATGATCCAGGAGGGCCTGAAGTACCTGGCGGCCGGCATGAACCCGATGGACCTCAAGCGCGGCATCGACAGCGCGATCGAGGCGGTGGTGGCCGAGCTGGCCAGGATCGCGCAGCCCTGCAGCACCTCGCGCGAGATCGCGCACGTGGCCGCCATCTCGGCCAACAACGACCGCTCGATCGGCGAGCTGGTGGCCCGGGCGATGGAGAAGGTCGGGCGCGAGGGCGCGGTGTCGATCGAGGACGGCTCCGGCCTGGCCAGCGAGCTGGAGGTGGTGGAGGGCCTGAAGTTCGACCGCGGCTACCTGTCCGCCTATTTCGTCAACAACGCCGAGCGCCAGTCGGCGGTGCTGGAGGATGTCGCCATCCTGCTGTACGACCAGAAGCTCAGCGGCCTGCAGGAGCTGGTGCCGCTGCTGGAGTCGGTGGCCAAGGCCGGCACGCCGCTGCTGGTGATCGCCGAGGATGTGGAGGCCGACGCCCTGGCCACGCTGGTGGTCAACGGCATCCGCGGCGTCATCAAGACCTGCGCCGTGCGGGCGCCGGGCTTTGGCGACCGGCGCAAGGCCACGCTGCAGGACCTGGCGCTGCTCACCGGCGGCCAGGTGATCTCGGCCGAGGCCGGCCTGACGCTGGAGAAGGCCGCCTTCGAGCACCTGGGGCGGGCGCGCCGGGTGGAGGTCGACAAGGACAGCACCACGGTGGTCGGCGGCGCCGGCGATCCCGCGCGCATCAAGGAGCGGATCGCGGCGCTGAAGAAGGAGCGCGAGGGCCTGGCCAGCGAATACGACCGCAAGCAGCTCGACGAACGGATCGCCCGGCTGGCCGGCGGCGTGGCCGTGATCAAGGTCGGCGCCGCCACCGAGACCGAACTGAAGGAACGCAAGCTGCGGGTGGAAGACGCGCTGCATGCGACCCGCGCCGCGGTGGAGGAGGGCATCGTGCCCGGCGGCGGCGTCGCGCTGCTGCGCGCGCGCAGGGTGCTGGCCGGCATCGCGCTGCCCAACATGGACCAGGAGTGCGGCTCCAGGATCGTCGCCCGGGCGCTGGAGGAGCCGTTGCGCCGCATCGTCAGCAACGCCGCCGAGGAGCCGTCGATCGTGCTGGAGCGCGTGCAGGCGGCGGCCGATCCAGGCTACGGCTACAACGCCGCCACCCGCGAGTACGGCGCCATGCTGGAGATGGGCGTGATCGATCCGGCCAAGGTGACGCGGCTGGCGCTGCAAAACGCCGGCTCGATCGCCAGCCTGATCCTGACCGTCGACTGCATGATCGCCGACGCGCCGAAGAAGGAGGCTGCCGGCGCTGGGGCCGGCGAGCCGGCCGCTTCCTACTGACGCAGACCCCATGCCCGCCCCGGCACGCGTCGACGCCGATCCCAAGCTGCAGTGGAATGTCGGCTACTGGGTGGTGGCCGCGCTGCTGCTGCTGTGGCTGCAAGGGCTGTGGCAGGCCTCGCGCACGATCGCGCCGGTGCCGTACAGCGAATTCGAGCAGGCGCTGGCGCAGGGCCGGGTGGCCGAGGTCACGATCGGGGAAACCACCATCTCCGGGCGGCTGAAGGAGCCCGATGCCGGCGGCAAGACGCTGATCGTCGCCAACCGGGTGGAGCCGGCGCTGGCCGAGCGGCTGGCGAAGTACAACGTCCCCTACACCCGCGTGATCGAGAGCACCGTGCTGCGCGAGCTGCTGTCCTGGCTGGGGCCGGCGGCGGTGTTCTTCGGCCTCTGGTACTTCGTGTTCCGGCGGATGGTGGACAGGCAGGGCGGGCCGCTCGGCGGCTTCATGAACATCGGCAAGAGCCGGGCCAAGGTCTATGTCGAGAAGGACACCGGCGTCACCTTCGCCGACGTCGCCGGGGTCGACGAGGCGAAGGCGGAGCTGCAGGAGATCGTCTCCTTCCTGAAGAACCCGGCCGACTACGGCCGGCTCGGCGCCCACATGCCCAAGGGCGTGCTGCTGGTCGGACCGACCGGCACCGGCAAGACCCTGCTGGCCAAGGCCGTTGCCGGCGAGGCCGGCGTGCCCTTCTTCAGCATCTCGGGCAGCGAGTTCGTCGAGATGTTCGTCGGCGTCGGCGCGGCCCGCGTGCGCGACCTGTTCGAGCAGGCGCGGGCCAGGGCGCCGGCCATCATCTTCATCGACGAGCTCGACGCGCTGGGCCGCGTGCGCGGCGCCGGCGGCCTGGTCGGCGGCCACGACGAGCGCGAGCAGACGCTCAACCAGCTGCTGGTGGAACTCGATGGCTTCGACACGTCGGCGGGCGTGGTGCTGCTGGCCGCCACCAACCGTCCCGAGATCCTGGACCCGGCCCTGCTGCGGGCCGGCCGCTTCGACCGCCAGGTGCTGGTGGACCGGCCCGACAAGATCGGCCGGGTGCAGATCCTGCGGGTGCACGTGCGCAAGATCCGGCTGGCCGCCGGCCTGGACCTGGAGCAGGTGGCGGCGTTGACCACCGGCTTCTCGGGCGCCGACCTGGCCAATCTGTGCAACGAGGCGGCGCTGGCCGCCACCCGGCGCGGGGCGCCGGACGTGGCGCTGGTGGACTTCACCGATGCGATCGAGCGCATCGTCGCCGGCCTCGAGAAGAAGAACCGGGTGCTCAACCCGCGCGAGCGCGAGGTGGTGGCGTACCACGAGATGGGCCACGCGCTGGTGGCGCTGTCGCTGCCGGGGACCGACCAGGTGCACAAGGTCTCGATCATTCCGCGCGGTATCGGCGCGCTGGGCTACACCATCCAGCGGCCGACCGAGGACCGCTTCGTGATGACGCGCGAGGAGCTGGAGCGCAAGATCATGGTGCTGCTGGGCGGGCGCGCGGCGGAAAAACTGGTGTTCGGCCAGCTCACCACCGGCGCGGCGGACGACCTGGCCAAGGTCACCGACATCGCGCGCGACATGGTGGCGCGCTACGGAATGGACGAAGGCCTGGGCTACGTGGCCTACGAGGCGCCGCCGCCTCGCTTCCTGGAGCTGCCGGGCGAGCTGCAGCCGGGCGCCCGCATCAGCCCGGCGGTGCAGCAGCGCATCGACGAGGCGGTGCGGGCCATCGTGATGGATGCGTTCGAACGCTCCACCGCCTTGCTGGCGCAGCGGCGCGACGTGCTGGAGCGCTGCGCCAAGGCGCTGCTGGAGCATGAGACGCTGGACGAGGCGGCGCTCAAGGCACTGGTGGCGGCGGCGTGATGCCAAGCGCCGGCGCGCGATGCGTCATTCCAGCGCCCGCACGCGCACCTGCGGCAACAGCCGCGCCACATCGTCCGCCTGGCACAGGGCGGTGCCGCTGGTGAGCAGGGCGGCGGCGGCCGCGGCGCTGCCGCGCGCCAGCGCGTCGCGCAGGCCGGCGCCGCCGGCCAGGCTGGCCACCAGGCCGGCGACGAAGCTGTCGCCGGCGCCGATGGTGCTGGCCACCGGGACCTGCAGCGCCGCCGCCGTCCAGGCCTGCTGCGCACTGACGACCAGCGCGCCCTCGGCGCCCAGCGACAGCGCCACCACCTCGGCCTGTCCCAGCCGCACCAGGGCGCGGCAGGCGGCGAGCTGCTGCGCCGGCGTGTCCAGGGCGGTGCCGGTCAGTTCCCTCAGTTCGCGCAGGCTGGGCTTGACCAGGTAGACGCCGGCCTGCAGCGCCGCCGCCAGTGCCGGGCCCGAGGTGTCGAGCACGAGCCGCACGCCGACGTCGGCCAGCCGCCGCGCCAGCCGGGCGTAGAAATCGGTCGGCGCGCCCGGCGGCAGGCTGCCGCTGGCAACCGCCAGCGCGCCGTCCACGGACTGCGCCGCTGCCGCGTCCAGGCAGGCCTGCCATTCGCGTTCGGCCAGCTGCGGCCCCGGCAGCACGAAGCGGTAGTCCAGCCCGCTGGCCTGCTCGTGGGCCGAGAAGCTCTGGCGGGTCTCGCCGGCGATCGGGATGGCGTGGCTGCGCACCCCCTCGGCCTGCAGCAGCTCGGCCAGCAGGCGGCCGGTGGCTCCGCCGGCTGCATGCAGCGCCAGCGCGTCGATGCCCAGCCGGGTCAGCACGCGGGCCACGTTGATGCCGCCGCCGCCCGGATGCAGCAGCGCCGGCCCGCAGCGCAGCTTGTGCGTGGGTTCCACCCGCGGGGTGCTGGTGTACAGGTCCACCGCCGGGTTGAGCGTGACGGTCAGGATGGCGGGCATGCCGCCATTCTCTGGCGCGCCGCGGCGCCGGGCTTGCGCGAGGTCAAGCAGCCCGGCCGCGGCGGCTTCGCCGCCGTCATTGATCTGCCGCAAGGGCGCCGGCGCCGCTGCGCCCGACACTGAAGCCGCAACCTGAGGAGAGCCCATGGACAGCACCCTGGTCGTCTGCTACTCGTACACCGGCATATCGCGCCGCGCCGCCCGCCTGCTGTGCTCGCACCGCGGCTGGGCGCTGGGCGAGATCGCCGAGTCCGGCCCGCGCGGCACGCTGCGCTGCGTGCTGGACTCGCTGCTGCGGCGCCAGCCGGCAATCCACTACAACGGACCGGATCCCGGGTCCTTCCGCACGGTGGTGCTGATCGCGCCGATCTGGATGTACCGGCTGGCCGGCCCGATGCGCAGCTTCGTCGCCATCCACCGAGAACGGCTGCAGCGGGTCGCGGTGATCGCCACCATGAACGCGGCCGGCGCGTCCAACGCCTTCGCCGAGATCGCCCGCCTGCTGGGCCGCCCGCCGGTGCGCTGCATCGCGCTGCTGGCCCGCTCGATCGAGGACGGCAGCGGCACCGGCGAACTGCTGGACTTCGGCGCCGCTCTGGAGCCGGCGTCAATGCCGCCGCAGCCGGCCGGCGACGCGGCGCAAGCCCAACCGGCCCGCCAGGCCTGAGCCGCGGTGCTGCCCATGGCCGCGCCCGCCGCTGACCGCGCTGCGGTCGCCTGGTTCGACACCCTGGTCAACGCCGACGTGCCGCGGGTCGGCGGCAAGAACGCGTCGCTGGGCGAATTGATCCGCAACCTGGCCGCGCACGGCGTGCGGGTGCCGGACGGCTTCGCCACCACCGCCGACGCCTACCGCGCCTATGTCGAGGCCAACGGCATCGCCGCGCGGCTGCGGCCGCTGCTGGCCGCGCAGGCGCGCGGCCAGGCGACGCTGCAGGCCACCGGCGAAGCGGCGCGCCGGCTGTTCCTGGACGGCGAATTCCCGGCGCCGATCGCGGACGCCATCCGGCAGTCCTACCGCGAGCTGGCGCGGCGCTGCGGCGTGGAGCAAGTTGTCGTGGCGGTGCGCTCCAGCGCCACCGCCGAAGACCTGCCGGACGCCAGCTTTGCCGGCCAGCAGGAAAGCTTCCTGAACGTGCGCGGCGAGCGCGAGCTGCTGGACGCCTGCCGCCGCTGCTACGCCTCGCTGTTCACCGATCGCGCCATCGCCTACCGGCAGGCCCGCGGCTTCGACCACCTGGAAGTGGCGCTGTCGATCGGCGTGCAGCAGATGGTGCGCTCCGACCTGGCCGGCTCCGGCGTGATGTTCTCGATCGACACCGAGACCGGCTTCCCGCGGGTGGCCGTCATCAGCGCCGCCTGGGGCCTGGGCGAGACGGTGGTGCAGGGCACGGTCGATCCCGACAAGTACGTGGTGTTCAAGCCGCTGCTGGCCGACCCGCGGCTGGCGCCCATCATCGACAAGACGCTGGGCGGCAAGCAGGACAAGCTGGTGTACGCCAGCGGCGGCAGCGCCCGCACCGTGCTGATGCCGACCACGCGCGAGGAGCGGCAGGCCTTCGTGCTGTCGGATGCCGAGATCGTGCGGCTGGGGCGCTGGGCGGTGGCGGTGGAGTCGCACTACGGCCGGCCGATGGACATGGAGTGGGCCAAGGACGGCGAGACCGGCGAGCTGTACCTGGTGCAGGCGCGGCCCGAGACGGTGCAGTCGGCGCGCTCGGCCGGCGTGCTGACCAGCTTCCGGCTGAAGGCGCGCGGCCGGGCGCTGCTCACCGGCGCCGCCATCGGCGAGGCGATCGCCACCGGCACCGCCTGCGTGATCCGCAGCGCCGCCGACATCGCGCGCTTTCGCGACGGCGCCATCCTGGTCACGGCCACCACCGACCCGGACTGGGTGCCGGTGATGAAACGGGCCGCCGGCATCGTCACCGACCACGGCGGCACCACCAGCCATGCCGCGATCGTCAGCCGCGAGCTGGGCGTGCCGGCGGTGGTCGGCACCGGCCGCGCCACATCCACACTGCGCGATGGCGACGCCCTGACGCTGTCGTGCGCGCAGGGCGAGCAGGGCGTGGTCTACGAGGGCGTGCTGCCCTACGAGACGCAGCAGATCGACCTGGCGGCGATTCCGCAGACGCGCACCGACATCATGGTCAACATGGCCAGCCCCGGCGCGGCGCTGCGCTGGTGGCGGCTGCCGGCCAGGGGCGTCGGGCTGGCGCGGCTGGAGTTCATCGTCAGCAACGTGGTGCGGGCCCACCCGATGGCGCTGCTGCAGCCCGAGCGGGTGGCCGATCCGCAGCAGCGGCGCGAGCTGGAGCTGCTCTCGCGCGGCTACGCCGACGGCGCCGACTACTTCGTGCAGACAGTGGCGCGCGGGGTGGCCCGGCTGGCCGCGCCCTTCCATCCGCATCCTGTGATCGTGCGCCTGAGCGACTTCAAGACCAACGAATACGCCGGCCTGCTGGGCGGCGCGGCCTTCGAGCCGAAGGAAGAGAACCCGATGATCGGCTGGCGCGGCGCCTCGCGCTACTACGACCCGCGCTACCAGCCCGGCTTCGCGCTGGAGTGCCGGGCGCTGGCCCGGGTGCGCGAGCACATGGGCTTTGCCAACGTGGTGGTGATGATTCCGTTCTGCCGCACGCCGGACGAGGCCGACCGCGTGCTGGCGGTGATGGCGGTCAACGGCCTGCGCCGCGGCGAGAACGGCCTGCAGGTCTACATGATGTGCGAGATCCCGTCCAACGTGATCCTGGCCGAGCAGTTCGCGCGCCGCTTCGACGGCTTTTCCATCGGCTCCAACGACCTGACGCAGCTGGTGCTGGGCGTGGACCGCGACTCGGCCGACCTGGCGCGGCTGTTCGACGAGCGCAACGAGGCGGTCACCACCTTCATCGCGCTGGCGATCGAGCGGGCCCATGCGGCCGGCATCAAGATCGGCATCTGCGGCCAGGCGCCGAGCAACCACCCGGAGTTCGCGCGCTTCCTGGTGCGGCAGGGCATCGATTCGATCTCGCTCAATCCGGACAGCTTCATGGCGGCCGCGCGCGAGGTGGCGCGGGCCGAACAGGAAGCGGAAAGCGCGGGCCCGGCGCGAGCCGCGTGAGCGGGCCGGCGTGCTGCCCTAGCCGTCGATCAGGATGTCCATGGTCTGGACGTCGCCGGCCTGGATCCGCGTCAGCCATTCCAGCGCCATCCCGGGGACGGCACAGGCTTCCACCGGCCGCGAGATGAAATAACCCTGGGCCAGCTCGCAGCCGGTGCCGCGCACCAGGTCCCACTGGGCCTTGGTCTCGACGCCCTCGGCCACTGAGACCAGGTGCAGCACCTTGGCCACGCTGACGCTGGACTGCATGATCGCCATCGCCGAGGCGTTGGTCTGGGCCTCGGCGACGAAGGACTGGTCGATCTTCAGCTCGGTGAAGGCGATCCGCGCCAGCCGGTCCATCGACGAATAGCCGGTGCCGTAGTCGTCGATCGACAGGCCGAAGCCGTTGATCCGCAGCCTGGACAGGTTGGCCAGCACCGTCTTGAGCCCGGTCGCGTCGGTGGAGGATTCGGTCATCTCGATGGTCACCAGCGACGGGTCGACCCCGTGGTCCTTGACGATCCGCAGCACCCGCTGCGCGCAGTCGGGCTGCGACAGCGTCAGCACCGAGACGTTGATCGAGACGCCGTAGTCCAGCCCCAGGCTCTGCCACTGGCTGCAGGCCGCGACCGACTTGTCCAGCATCACGTAGGTGAGCTCGTCGATCAGGGCCGACTGTTCCATGACGCCGATGAAGGAGCCCGGCGAGATGATTCCCAGCCCCGGCCGGCGCCAGCGCGCCAGCGCCTCGTAGCCCTTGATGGTGCCGGTCTGCAGGCTGACCTTGGGCTGGAAGAAGGGCTCGAACTCGCGGTTGGCGAGCGCCTGTTGCAGTTCTTCCGCGGAGAACTGCTCGAAGGTGGCGACGCCCTTGCCGGGCGCCGGCTGCGGCGCGGCGGTGAAGGCGGCCAGCACCCGCGCCAGGTCGCGGCGCCGGACCGGCTTGGGCAGCACGCCCAGCAGCGCCAGGCCATGGGCCTGCGCCACCTTTTCCACGCCCTTCAGGACGGTGTTGTTGACCGCGCTCATCAGCACGATGGAGACGGCGGCGCGCGACTCCCCGAGCTGGCGGATGAACTCGATGCCGTCCATGCCCGGCATGTTCAGGTCGGTGATCACCACCTGCACCGGCCTGGCGGCGTTGGCCAGCTGCACCAGCGCGGAGTGGCCGTCATGGGCGAACAGCGGATGGCGGGCGCCCAGCTCCTGCAGCAGCACCAGCATCACCTCGCGCTGCAGGTCGTCGTCCTCCACCACCAGGATCGCCACGTCGCTCAGGTCCGGCGCCGGGGTGCTGGCCAGCAGGTTCAGCTGCGTGGTCTCCGCGTACGCGGGCGGCGTCACGTCGCCGTCGACCTGGGCGTTGAAGACCCGGCTCGCGTTGCGGCCCTGCTGCTTGCTGCGGTACATGGCGCGGTCGGCCTGGGTGATCGCCTCGTTGACCGAGATGCCGGGCGTGAGCCATGCCATGCCGGCCGAAAAGGTGATCGTCAGCGCGTCGGGCAGGCCGTCCACCCGCAGGCCGTTGACCTGCTCGCGCAGCCGCCGCAGCACCAGATCGGCGGCGGCCTCGTCGGTGGCCGGCAGCAGCAGCAGGAATTCCTCGCCGCCCCAGCGCGCGATCACGTCGCTGGTGCGCAGCGCGGCGGCGGCGCGGTCGGCGAAGGCCCGCAGCACCTGGTCGCCGACGTTGTGGCCGTAGCTGTCGTTGATGTTCTTGAAGAAGTCGATGTCGATCAGCACCAGGCACAGCGACTTGCCGACGCTCAGGTTGCGTTCCACCTCGTTGGCGATGATCTCCTTCATGTGGCGGCGGTTGGGCAGGTCCGTCAGTTCGTCCAGCGTCGCGATCAGGCTGATCTTGCCCAGAGCCAGCTGCATCTCCTCCTTCTGCTCGTGCAGCCGGGCACGCAGCTTCTGGAACTCGCCGGTGAGGAAGGCGGTGGCGGCCAGCATGCCGGCCAGGATGCCGAAGTGGAACAGCTCGTGGGCCGGAACGAAGACGGCCGGATTGCGCAGCGACAGCGCCAGCATGGCCAGCCCCAGGACCAGCGTCACGGCGACGGCCACCCGGGCCCCCTGCGGACGGGTCATCCCGAACGAGCAGAACATGACCGCCACGACCGGCAGGGGCAGCAGGGCGGCGCGTACCTCGGGAACGATCGCGTAGGCCGCGGCGACCGACAGGATCACCGGCCAGGCCTGCAGCCAGGCCAGCAGCCCGGGCTGCACGCCGCGGGCATAGCCGAAGCGCGCCAGCACGAAGGTGCCGGCCAGGCCGGCGGCCGACAGCGCGATCAGCACGGCCGCGGCCACTGCGTTTCCTTCGCCGCCGCGCACCACGGCGGCCAGGAGGCTCCACACCAGCAGGTGAAGCGCCGCGTTCACCAGCCAGTACTTCATCACCCGCCGCGGCTTTTCGCCCCGTCCGAACAGCCCCCTGGCATGCATCATCGATTCCTTGTTCTATGGCCGCAGACGCTGGGGCTACATTTGCTCACAATAGACACAAGTTGAATTGGCGACTGCGGGCCGTCACCGGTACTGGCTGTCGGACGTGGCCTACCTCAGCGGAGCGGACAAAAAAATGGCCAATCGCCTGCGCGACTGGCCAGTTCCCGGTCAAGCGGGATGTCAGGCGCCGCAGGTCTTCTTGTGGGACGCGCGGGCGCCATGGGCCTTGGCCTCCTGCTCGCTCATGTACTCGCCCTTCTTGGTGCGGCCGTAGTAGCGGTCGCCTTCGCAGTGGTAGACCTTGGAGGCTTCGTTCACCCAGACCTTGCCGGCCCCGCCGCCGGCGGCTGCCGGCAGGCTGGCGCGGTCGGGCGTGGCCTGCGCCCTGGGGGAGGCGGCCACGGCCGGCGGTGTTTCCTTGGTGCCGTTGGCAGCGGTCGGCTGCGGCTGGGCGCTGCCGGCCTTGGCCGCGGCGGTGCCGTACCAGTGCTTGACGCCCTTGTGCCCGCTGCACGAGCCGGACTTGCTTTGCGGGGCCGCGAAGCTGCCGTCCTTGCATTCGACGGTGGTGCCGGCGGGTGCGCCGGCCGGCACCGATTGCGCCATGGCCGTCGCCGAGAGCAGGGCCATGCCGGCAGCCAGCAGCAGTTGTTTGAACGAAAATGTCGTCATAAGTGGAATCCCGTGGGGTAGAAGAGGCAGTGCTGCGGCCGGATCGGCGCAGTGCCCGATCCTCGTCGCGATCCTGCGGTGGGCGCGTGGGCGGGCAGGAGCGGATGGCGTCAGGCAATGCGTGCAATGCACTGACCCGACCCTGACCCGGGCCAGGTCGCGGCGCTCCATGCCAACTTGTTCACGCTCCGCCGGCGCTGTAGGCCTTGTCCCACTGGGCTATAAGGAAGCGCCTGCACTAGGCTGTGACGAAACCCTGGACCATGAATCCAGATGTAAACAACGAGGCGGTGCCGTGGCCAATGACAGCAGAAACAGCAAGCAGCGCCGGCGCACCGCGCGGCAGGGGCAACCGCCGCTGCGTCCGCTGGCCATTGCGATGGCGTTGGCGCTGTGCTTTCCGCAGCAGGGCATGGCGCAGGCGGTCAACCCGCAGGCCATCCATGGTGCCGTCTCGGTGCTGCAGGACGGCACGCGCACGCTCATCACCACCCAGAACGGCCCCGGCACCAGCCACTCGGTGATCAACTGGCAGGCCTTCGGCGTGGCGCCCGGCACCAGCACCTGGTTCGCGCAGCCGGGCGCCGGCAGCACCTCGATCAACCGCGTCACCGGTCCCGACCCGTCGCTGATCCTGGGGCGGCTGGGGTCCAACGGAAAACTGGTGCTGGTGAATCCCGCGGGAATCGCCGTCGGCGCCGGTGCCGCAGTGGACACGGCCGGCTTCACGGCATCGACGCTGTCGATGTCGGCGGCGGATGCGACCGCCGGCCGCCTGCGCTTCGGCGGCGACGGCGCGGCCGCCGGCAAGCTGTCGGTACTGGGCAGCGTGGTGACCCGGCAGGGCGACGTGGTGCTGATCGCGCCGCAGATCGAGACCGGCGCCCGGGCGCTGGTGCAGGCGCAGGGCGGAGACACCATCCTGGCCGCCGGCCGTTCGGTGGAGCTGACCGGCCGCGGGCTGGAAGGCATCCACCTGCTGCTGCAGGCGCCGGCGGACAGCGCGGTCAACCTGGGCACGCTCAAGGGCGACTCGGTGGGCGTCTTCGCCGCCCAGCTGCGGCACAGCGGGCTGGTGCAGGCGCAGGGCGCCTCGGCCAGCGGCGGGCGGGTGGTGCTGCAGGCCGCCGGCGCGGCGCAGGTCGACGGCCGCATCCGCGCCAGCGCGCAGGCGCTGGGCGGCAGCGTCCACATCACCGCCGGCCAGCTGGCCCTGAAGGCGGCGGCCACGATCGACGCCAGCGGCCGGCGCGGCGGCGGCGAGATCCTGGTCGGCGGCGGTTTCCAGGGCAAGGACAGCCGCATCGCCAATGCGCAGGCGGTCGACGTCGAAGCCGGCGTGCGCCTGAAGGCGGACGCTACGCTGTCCGGTGCCGGCGGCACGGTGGTGGTCTGGAGCGACGGCAGCACCCGCTTTGCCGGCAGCCTGTCGGCCCGCGGCGCCGGCGGCGGCAACGGCGGCAACGCGGAGGTCTCCGGCAAGCAGCAGCTGCGCTTCCGCGGCCGCGCCGACCTGGGCTCCGATCTCGGCAAGACCGGCAACCTGCTGCTCGACCCGAGCGACATCACGATTGCAGGCGGATCTCCGCCGCCAGCGCCGTCACCGTCACCGTCACCGTCACCGTCACCGTCACCGTCGCCAGCACCTGCACCTGCACCTGCACCAGCAGCAGTCACGGTGTACCAGTCCGACCTCGAAGGCATGACGGCCAACGTCACGCTGCAGGCCACCAACTCGATCGGCGTCAGCGGTCCGTTCACCGGCAACCAGCTGACGATGCAGCCCAACAGCAACCTCAGGCTGGAACTGGTTGCCGGCACGGCCGGCGGCATCAACCTGGTCGGCATGCCGATCCGGGTGCAGGGCACGGGCCGGCTCGACGTTCTGACTGCCTCGGCGGGCCAGGACATCAGTGTCGATTCGATCCGCTCCGACGCCGGCGCGATCAACATCAACGCCGCGGCCGCCGCGGTCGCGCTCAACGGCGTGACGCTGCGCAGCGGCGGCGGGTCCATCACGGTCGCCGCGAACCCGTCCGGCGGCACCGGCATCAGCGCCACCGGCCTGACGGTGCAATCGGGCGGCAACGTCAGCCTGAGCTCCAGCCGCCCGGTGGTGATCAACGGCATCTCGGTGACCTCGTCCGGCGGAACGGTCAGCATCGGCTCCACCGCGGGCGCGCTGCAGCTGCAGGGCAACAGCTTGTTCGGCAGCAACGCCAGCGTGACGGGCACGTCGATCTCCAACAGCGGCGTGCTGGACGTGGCGTCCGGCACGACGCTCTCCACCGGCGGCGTGCCGATCACCAGCACCGGCACCGTCGCCGGCGCGGGCACGATCGACCTCGGCGGCGCCACGCTGAACAACTCGGGCGGCAGCATCAGCCCCGGCGGCGCCGGCGCGGTGGCGACGCTCACGCTGCTGGGCGACCTGAACCAGGGCGGCGGCGCCAGCATCGACATGGACGTGGCGAGCGCAACGAGCTACGACCGGCTGGTGGTCTCGGGCAACGCCAAGACCAACGACGGCCTGACGGTCACTGCGCTCGGCGGCTATGTGCCCGGCGCGACGGACAGCTACGCAATCATCCGGTCCGGCACGCGCAGCGGCACCTTCAACCGGGTGAGCGCGCCGGCCTTCCCCGGCTTCTCGCCGTACTACCTGGCCAACGGCGTCGATTTCGCGGCGGTGGCGCCGGCCGCTTCGCCTGCACCCACGCCGGCGCCGACCGCGGCGCCAACGCCGGCACCGACTCCGGCGCCCACTGCTGCCCCGACGCCGGCACCGACGGCAGCCCCAACGCCGGCTCCGACGCCGGCGCCGACCGCGGCCCCAACGCCTGCGCCGACGGCAGCCCCAACGCCCCCACCGACTCCGGCGCCCACTGCTGCGCCGACGCCGGCACCGACGCCGGCCCCGACTCCCGCACCGACGCCGGCACCCGCCGCCGCACCGACGCCGGCCCCGACTCCTGCACCAGCGCCTGCCCCCACGCCCGCCCCGGCGCCCGCGCCGACCGCGGCAGCGCCGCCGCCCGTCCCGCTGCCGGCCCCGACGCCAGCACCGGCTCCAGCACCGGCTCCAGCACCGGCACCCGCATCGGCGGGCCCGGCGCTGATCGACAGCCCGCTGGCGATCGCGGCGATCCAGGAACAGACCAGCGGCCTCGACTCATTCACCGCGCGGCCGCCGCTGCCATCGAGCCTGGCCGCTTCCCCGCGCGACAAGAAGGACGAGCCGGCGGCCGACGAGGGCGCCCAATGCGTCGCCGCGATCGGCGGCGGGGCCAGCACGCAGTTGCCGCTGGCGGTGATCCGGCCGCCGTTCGACTGGTGGCGCTGAAGCGCCGGCACAACGCTCAGAAGCGCATGTCGAACAGGCGGTCGCGCACCTCCATGCCCGGATGGGCGCGCCGCACGATGCCCTGCGGGTCGAGATAGACCCAATAGAACATGCTGGCGCCCTGCAGGTCGCGCCAGCGGTAGGTCATGATCGGGCCGTTCCAGCTGGCGACACCGTCGATGCTGGCCGGCGGGCCGAATTCGCGCTCCACGTCGGCGCGGCTCCACTGGCCCGGAACGATGCGGTTGAAATCGCCTTCGGTCAGGACCTGGCGCGCGCTCGTCACCCGGCCCGCGCCATCCAGGTCGACCATCCACGCGTACTGGCCGGCGGGCTGCAGCGAATACTGCAGCCGCTGGCCGCCGCCAGGCAATGGCAGCACGCGGCTCGGCTGGCCGGCGCGCGCCAGCACCTGCTCGCGCGGCGTTCCCGGCGCGATGGCGTCCACGGCGAAGCCCGACGCGCAGCCGGCGAGCGCGGCAGCGACCACCGCAATGCAAATGGATTTGAGCATCCCGTTTCGAGTGGCCGGACGGCGGCCGGTTCCCCGCGCCGCCGGTGCTTGTCGCGTCGAACGTGCCTGCATCTTCAACCGGCGACGTCTTCGTGCCGGCGCGCCTGCCGGGCGGCGCCGTCGCTTTTGCCGTCGATCACAATCGGGCGTTTCGATCTCAGCCGGCGGCGCGCCGGACAACCAACGAGGGAGTCGAGCGATGACCATGTCCAGGGCCTGCCTTGCAGGCGCCACCGTCGTGCTTGGGTGGATGCTGTGCGCCGGCACCGCGTTCGCGGCCGGCATCCAGTCGCTGGCGGTTCCCGCCGCCGGCGCTTCGCCTGCGCTGTCGGGCGCGGTCTGGTATCCCTGCGCGCTGGCGCCGACCGAACTCCAGCTGGGCCCGTTTCGCATCTCCGCGGTCAAGGACTGCCCGCTGGCAGGACGCCGCTTGCCGCTGATCGTCATCTCGCACGGCATGGCGGGCAGCTTCCTGGGCCACCGCGATACTGCCCAGGCGCTGGCGGACGCGGGCTTCATCGTCGCGGCGATCTCGCATCCGGGCGACAGCGCGCAGGACAGCAGTTCCACCGACGAACTCTCGGTGTTCGTGCGGCGGCCCGAGGACATCAGGCGGGTGGTGGACCACCTGCTCGGCGCGGCGCCCTTCGCGTCGGCCATCGACCCGGACCGCATCGGCTTGTTCGGATTTTCGCGCGGCGGCTACACCGGCCTGGTGCTGGCGGGTGCCGTCCCCGTGTTCGGGCGCCACGCCGCCATGTGCGAGGGACGCACCGACGACCTGTGCGCGGCGGTCCGCAGCGGACAGCTGGCCCCGCCGGTGCAGGACGGCCGCATCAGGGCAGCCGTCATCGCCGACCCGCTGGCGCTGTTCTTCGGCGCGGAGTCGTTTGGCGCGGTCGGCATTCCGATCCAGCTGTGGCGCTCCGAATTCGGCGGCCAGGGCGTGACGCCCGCCGGCGTCGGCGCGGTGGCCGCCGCGCTGCCGGCGCGGCCGGCCATCCACACCGTTGCCGGCGCCGGCCACTTCGCCTTCCTGCCGCCTTGCCCGCCGCAGTTCGCGCAGGCGCTCCCCGAGCTTTGCCAGGACCGGCCGGGCTTCGACCGCAAGGCGTTCCACGACGACTTCAACGCGCAGGTGGTCGACTTCTTTCGCCGCAGCATGCCTTGAGCGCACACGGGGCGCGCGCCGCCCGTTGAGAAAGATCAAGGCCGGCTCCAGCGGCGCTGCTCTACTTCGATTGGGTATCTGCCAGACGGCTGGCGGTCCTGTTCCAAAGGAGAAGAACATGAGTTGGAGTGCGCAAACGAGCGGAACCATCGTGGACCTCAACGGCGTCAGCTTCGTCGATGCCAAGCACGGCTGGGCCGTGGGCGACGGCGGCATGGTGCTGCGGACGGAAGATGGCGGCAAGGCCTGGGGCACGCAGCCCAGCGGCACAACGCAGGGCCTGCTCGGCGTCTGCTTTGCCGGCCCGGGCTTCGGCTGCGCGGTGGGCTACAACGGGACGATCCTCACCACCGGCACCGGCGGGCAGAGCTGGCGCGTCACCCAGCACATCCGCAACGGCAACCGGGAGAACCTGTTCGACGTGCATTTCGTCGATCCGGTCCACGGCTGGGCCGGCGGTGCGCATGGCACGCTGATCGCCACCGCCGACGGCGGCGCGACCTGGCAGGACCTGAGCTGCCCGATCGGCCAGCAGGTGGCGGCGATCCATTTCGTGGACGCCTCGCACGGCTGGGCGGCCGGCGCCGACGGAGCGATCTGCGCGACCACCGACGGCGGACTGACCTGGACGGCGCAGCAGAGCGGCACCATCCAGGCCATCACCGGCATCCGCTTCTCCGACCGGCAGCGCGGCTTCGCCTGCGACCTGGGCGGCGCGGTCTTGTCGACGGTCGACGGCGGCAAGAAGTGGCAGCGCTGCCATTCGCCCTCGGCGTCGCAGACGCTGCTGGCGCTGGACCTGTTCGGCGCCCAGGGCTGCTGCGCGGTCGGCTCGACCGGGCTGCTGCTGACCACCGCCGACAACGGCACCAGCTGGCGCACCGACAGCACCGGCTCGGCGGCGCGGCTGCAGGCGGTGGACTTTCTCAATGCCGCGCATGGCTGGGTGGTGGGTGCGGGCGGCACCATCATGTGTTTCGAGCAGCGCGCCTCGGTGGACGTGCCGTCCTGGACCCATGAAGTGGCGATCGATCCGGTCGCGCTGGTGCTGCCCAACGGCATCTACGTCAAGTGGGTGGAAGGCCACCATCCGCACACGCCCGAGCATCTGGAACGCTTCCTGCACGGACTGCGTCCGGCAGAACTGCGGGTCATCTCGGCGCGGGCGGCGGAACTGCGCCAGCTGTCGACGCAGGTCGAGCGCGTCGCCTCGCAGGCCGCCGGCAAGGGCCAGCCCGCATAGCGGCGCGCGTCGCCGCCGGCCGGGGAACGCCCCCGCGAGGCGGCGACAGCGGTGCGCCTCAGTGCGGCAGCACGGCACCGGCGAGCAGCACTCGCTGTGCGCGGCCGGCGCGTCGGTCTGGATCCTGGTGGCCCTGTCTTCCTCGATGATGGTGCGCAGCCGCGAGACCTGCTCGATGTCTCCATGGGCGACGCAACCAGGGTCTTGCGTTGCGTCAGACCCCGCCGCAGCCGGCCGCCCGGGGCATACTGGCGGCGCGCAATGACCAGGGTCGGCGCCGATGGCGCCTTGTGCGGCCTGCGGGCCATGGAGGAGCGGATGACACCACCAGCAGCGGCTTCCAGCGACGACAGCAGGTTCGCGGGCTCGATCCCGCAGCTCTACGAGCGCTACATGGTCCCCCTGATCTTCGAGCCGTATGCGGCGGACCTGGGCCGCCAGGTGGCCGCCTTGCGGCCCGGCTCGGTGCTGGAACTGGCCGCCGGCACCGGGGTGGTGACTCGACACCTCGCGCAGCAGCTCGCGCCCGAAGTCTCGATCGTCGCCACCGACCTGAACCAGCCGATGCTGGACGTCGCAGCGCAGGTCGGCACCGCCAGGCCGGTGCGGTGGCAGCAGGCGGACGCGATGCAGCTGCCGTTCCCCGACCGCTCCTTCGACGTGGTGGTCTGCCAGTTCGGCGTGATGTTCTTTCCGGACAAGGCGAAGGCCTTCGCGCAGGCCAGGCGCGTGCTGCGCCCGGGCGGCCAGCTGGTGTTCAACGTCTGGGACCGCATCGAGGAGAACGACATGATCCTGACCGTGTGCGAAGCGCTGGACCGGCTGTTCCCCGATGCGCCGCCGCGCTTCATGCACCGCGGCCCGCACGGCTACGCCGACCGCAACCAGATTGCGGACGACCTGGCGCGCGGCGGCCTGTCACGCCGCGACATCGCCGTGGTGGCGCACCGCAGCCGGGCACCTTCGCCGCGCGAGCCGGCGCTGGCGTATTGCCAGGGCTCGCCGCTGCGCGCCGAGATCGAGGCGCAGGGTCCGTCGGCGCTGGCCGATGCGACGGAGGCTGCCATCGCGGCGCTGGCCGGACGCTTCGGCCCCGGGCCGATCGAAGGCCGGATCCAGGCCCTGGTGGCGATCGCGCAGGCCTGAGCCGCTAGCGCCTGCTGGCCAGCCAGCCGGCCAGCAAGCCGACGCCCGCGGCGATGGCGATCGCCTGCCAGGCGTTGTCGTGCACATAGCGCGCGGCAGCCTGGCGCGCGTGCGACAGGCTGCCCAGTTCGGCGCGTGCCTGCCGCAGGCTTTTCTCGAGCCGCTCGCGCGCTTCCCGGTAGGCGTCGTCGGCGTCGCGCACGCCCTGGCGCAGCAGGGCCTCGGCGTCGTCGGCCACCGTCTGGAAATTGCGGGCCAGCCGGTCCTGGCCCTGGTAGACCTTGCGCATCACGCTGTCGTTCATGGTGTTCTCCTGCCCTGCCGACATCAGAAGGGATGGCCAAGTCTGGCGCTCACGGCGGCACGGTGCCTTGCGCTGGATCAACGCGCCCGCTCCCGAAAAGGCCAGACTGTCGCCATGCGTGTCGAGCTCCGCCTGCTGCTCCCTTTGTGCCTGGCCCTGTCCGGCTGCACCTCGCTGCTGCCGCGCGGCAGCAGCGAGGCGCCGTCCACCTTCGAGAGCTTCGCCCAGGCCCAGGCGGCGGCCGAACGGATCGTGCCGTTCCAGACCCGCAGCTCGCAGCTCAAGGAGCTCGGCTTCGACCCGCAGGAAGGGCGCAACGTCACGCTGATTCCGTACCCCGACATCGTCGGGCGGCTGGCGCCGCATCCCGGCGTTCCCTTCGATTCGCTCGACCCGGGCATCCGCAAGTGCATCGTGGCGCAGTCCGAGTGCAGGGCCTTCCTGTTCCACTTCGAGCGCCAGGACCGGCGCCGCGAGGACGGCTTCTGGCTGGACTTCTTCAACATCCGCCGGATCACCAACGTGCAGGGCTGGTGGTTCGAGGCGCTGGTGGTGGTGAGCAAGGATGAAGTGCTGTTCCGCAATTTTGCCGGACAGGCCCACACCGACAGGGTGGAGCGGCAGCTCAACCCGCTGGGCCCGCTGCAGCCGGCGGGCGAGTCGGCCGGCACGCTGCTGCTGCGCTGACGCGCAACCGCTTGTTGCAGCGCTTGCGGGCTGGGGGCTTGCGAATCGACCCCATGGATGACCTGATGCGTGTGCTGTAATTCGCGCAATGGCATCCCAGTCTTCATCGTTTCCGGACAACTCGGCCGCCCTGCTGGCGGGCCTGCTGGACTCGGCGATGGACGCCATCATCACGACCGACACGGAGCAGAACATCATCCTGTACAACCGCGCCGCCGAGAAGATCTTCGGCTGGCCCGCCTCCGAGGTGATGGGGCAGCCGATCACCAAGCTCATTCCCAAACGCTTCCACCGCAGCCACGCCGAGCACGTCAGGCGCTTCGGCGCCACCGGCGTCACCTCGCGGCGCATGGGCGGCAGCGCGGTGGTCTACGGCGTCCGCGCCAGCGGCGAGGAGTTCCGGGTGGACGCCTCGATTTCCCAGCTGGACACGCCGCAGGGCAAGCTGTACACGGTGATCCTGCGCGACGTCACCGAGCGGGTCAATTCGGAGGAGCAACAGGCCCGCATGGCCGCGCGCCTGTCGGGGCTGCTCGACTCGGCCATGGACGGCATCATCACCGTCGACGCGGCCCAGCACATCGTGCTGTACAACCGGGCGGCCGAGAAGATCTTCGGCTGGCCGGCCGCCGCCGTGCTGGGGCAGCCGATGTCGCGGCTGCTGCCGGAACGTTTCCGGACCAGCCATGCCGAGCACGTCAGGCAGTTCGGCGCCACCGGCGTCACCTCGCGCCGCATGGGCGACGGCACCGTGATCTACGGCCGCCGCGCCGGCGGCGAGGAGTTCCCGCTGGACGCCTCGATCTCCCAGCTGGACACGCCCGAAGGCAAGCTGTACACCGTGATCCTGCGCGACGTCACCGAGCGGGTGCGCGCGCAGGAGGACCTGGCCGCCTTCGCCGCCGAGGCCAGCGCCATCCGCGAGCAGGAAAAGAGCCGCATCGCGCGCGAGCTGCATGACGAGCTGGCGCAGTCGCTCACCGCGCTGAAGATGGAGACCTCGTGGGTGCGCGACAACTTCGCGCGGGCGCCGGAGGTGGCGAGCAGCAAGCTGGCCGAGATGCTGGGACTGCTGGACGGCACCGTGGCGGCCACCCGGCGCATCGCCGCCGACCTGCGGCCGCTGCTGCTGGACGACCTGGGGCTGGTGCCGGCGATCGAATGGCTGGCGCAGAACTTCGCGGTGCGCACCGGCATCTCCTGCGGCCTGAGCCTGCAGGACGGGCTGGAGCTGGACGAGCCGTACGCGACGGCGGTGTTCCGCATCGTCCAGGAATCGCTGGCCAACGTCGCCAAGCACGCCGGCGCGACCCAGGTGGAGGTGTCCGTCGCGCGCCATGCGGGCGAGGTGGTGCTGGCGGTGCAGGACAACGGCGACGGCTTCGAGCCGGGGGCGCCGCGCAAGCCCAATTCGCTGGGCCTGGTCGGCCTGCGCGAGCGGGCCCAGCTGCTCAAGGGCATCCTGCAGGTTGCCAGCGCGCCGGGCCAGGGCACGCGGGTGGAAGCGCGCATCCCGGTGCTGGAGCAGGCAGCATGATCCGCATCGTGATCGCCGACGACCACGCGATCGTGCGCGAGGGCCTCAAGCGGATCGTCGCCGAGGCCGGCGAATTCACGGTGGTGGGCGAGGCGGCGGACGGCAACGAGGTGCTGCGGCTGGCGCGCGAGCGCGAGTTCGAGGTGCTGGTGCTGGACCTGTCGATGCCCGGGCGCAGCGGCATGGAGCTGATCAAGCTGGTGCGCGCGGAGAAGAACGCGCCGCGCATCCTGGTGCTGAGCATGCACCAGGAGCTGCAGTACGCGGTGCGCGCCATCAAGTCGGGCGCGAGCGGCTACCTCACCAAGGAAAGCGCGCCGTCGCAGCTGGTGCAGGCGATCCGCAAGATCGCCGGCGGCGGCGCCTTCATCAGCGCCGAGGTCGCCGAGCAGCTGGCGCTGGGCGCGATGCCCGGCGGCGACCGCGCCGGCGCCCCGCACGAGTCGCTGTCGGACCGCGAGTTCGAGGTGTTCCGGCTGATCGCGGCCGGCGTCTCGGTCACCGACATCGCCGCCCAGCTGCACCTGTCGGTCAAGACGGTCAGCACCCACAAGGCCAACCTGATGCAGAAGATGGGCCTGTCCAACCAGAGCGAGCTGATCCGCTACGCGCTGCAGCACGGACTGACGGACCCGCTGTCCTCCTGAGCGCGGCGCTCAGCGCAGCACCAGCACCGGCACCTCGCCGTGGGTGAGGACATGCTGGGTCTCGCTGCCCAGCAGCACCCGGGCGACGCCCTTGCGTCCGTGCGAGGCCATCACCACCAGGTCGCATTCGTTCTTCTTGGCCGCTGCCAGGATGGAGTCGGCCACCAGGTCCGACTGCATGACGACCGCGCGGGCCTGCACGCCGGCCACGCGCGCCGCCGCTGCCACCGCATCCACTGCGGCCTGGCCCTTGTCGGCCCATTCCTTCTCGGTGCGCGCCACCTCCTCGCGCGGCAGCCCGATATCGCCGTCGAAGAAGCTCACCGGATAGCGCGGCGCCACATACAGCGCCACCAGTTCGCTGCCCAGCCGGGCCGCCAGCGTGATCGCGGTGCGCACGGCCTTGCCGGACAGCTCCGAGCCGTCGGTGGGAACGAGGATGCGTTGGTACATGGTGGTCTCCTTGGATGGGCCAGCTTAGGCGGCCGGTCGCCGGCGCGGCTTGACGCACGTCAACCGCGCCGCTTGATCCGCATCAAGCCGGCGGCCGGGTGCGGTGGCTAAGGTAGCTGCATCCCAACGCCCGAAGGTGCTGCCATGAACGCCTCCCTCACCCAGCTGCTGGTCCACGTCGATGCGTCGGAGCGCTGCGAGCAGCGGCTGGACCTGGCCCGCCAGCTGTCGATCCGCCATGGCGCCGCGCTGGCCGCGCTCTATGCAGTCACGCCCAGCTACATCGCGCTGCCGACCACGCCGGAGGTCGGCCCCGAGCTGGCCGCCGCCATGCTGGCCATCGACGACCGCAAGCGCCAGCTGGCCCGGCAGCGCTTCGAGGCGGCGATGGCGGGATCGCAGGAGTCGCGCCCGGCCGCGACCTGGAGCGAGATCACCGAACCGCCGGTGATCGGCGCGTTCGCCCAGCAGGCCCTGTATGCCGACCTGCTGGTGCTGGGGCAGCACGACCCGGACGATCCGGCGGCGTCGGACCTGCCGTCCGATTTCGCCGAAGCCGTGGTCGCGGTCAGCGGCAAGCCGGCGCTGGTCGTGCCCTACGCCGGACGCTTCGCATCGGCCGGCGAGCGGGTGGTGATCGCCTGGAAGGAAACGCGCGAAGCCGCCCGCGCCGTCGCCGCGGCGATCCCGCTGCTGCAGAAGGCCGCGCGGGTGCACGTGGTCAGCTGGCAGGAGGCCGACCAGGAGTCGGGCGAGCCTTGCGTGCGCGGTCCCCGGCTGGACCTGGAGCGCTACCTGCAGCGGCACGGGGTGCGGGCGAATTGGCACAACTACGGCGAAGAACCTGAACGGCTGGGCGACCAGTTGCTGTCGCGGGTGTGCGACCTGGAGGCCGACCTGCTGGTGATGGGCTGCTATGGCCACAGCCGCGCGCGCGAGTGGGTGCTGGGCGGCTCCACGCGGACCGTGCTGCGCAGCATGACGCTGCCGGTGCTGATGGTGCATTGACCGCCGGGGCCGACACCAGCGCGGCGCCGGCCGGACTGAGCGCCGCCCAAGCCGCGCTTCGCCTGGCGCAGGACGGCCCGAACAGCCTGCCGGGCAGCGAGCCGCGGCCGCTGTGGCGCATCGCGTTGGGCGTGCTGCTCGAACCGATGTTCCTGATGCTGCTGGTGGCTGGCGGCCTGTACCTGGCGCTGGGCAGCGCGGCCGAGGCCACCTTCCTGCTGGTGTCGGTGTTCGCCGTGATCGCGCTGGCGCTGGCGCAGGAGCGCAAGACCCAGCGCGCCCTCGAAGCCCTGCGCGACCTGTCGGCCCCGCGCGCGCTGGTGCTGCGCGACGGCCAGGAGCTGCGCATCGCCAGCCGCGAAGTGGTGCGCGGCGACCTGCTGGTGCTGCATGAAGGCGACCGCATCGCCGCCGACGCAGTGCTGCTGGAAGGCGAACTGAGCGCCGACGAATCGCTGCTCACCGGCGAGGCGGCCACGCAAGACAAGCTGCCGGGCCAGCCGGCGCAGGAGGCGGCGCGGCCGGGGGCGGACGCCCATTCGGCGCTGTTCGCCAGCACCGTGGTCACCGCCGGCCGCGGCCTGGCGCTGGTGCAGGCCACCGGCGAGCGGACCGCGGTCGGACGGATCGGGCTGGCGCTGGCGGCGACCGTGCAGCCGGCGTCGCAGCTGCAGCGGTCCTCGCGCCGGGTGGTGCGGGTGATGGCCGGCGGCGGGCTGGCGCTGGCGGCGCTGCTGGTGCTGACGGCCTGGCTGTGGGACGGCCGCCCGGCGCTGGACAGCCTGCTGCTGGGGATCGCGCTGGCGATGGCCATCCTGCCCGAGGAGATCCCGGTGGTGCTGACGGTGTTCCTGGCGCTGGGCGCCTGGCGGCTGTCGCGCCAGCACGTGCTGACCCGGCGGGTGCAGGCGGTCGAGGCGCTCGGCGCGATCACCGTGCTGGCGGTGGACAAGACCGGCACGCTGACGCTCAACCGGATGCAGGTGGCCGAACTGCGCGCCGGCCCGCATGCCTTCCGCGAACAGGACGGCGGCGAGCTGCCGGAACCACTGCATGAACTGGCGGAGCTGGCGGCGCTGGCCACCCCGGCCGATCCCTTCGACCCGATGGAAAAAGCGATCCACGCGTTCGCGCAGCGCCGGCTGCCGGGAACCGGCCGGCTGCATGCGGACTGGACCGCGCAGCAGCTCTATCCGCTGTCGCGCGAGCTGCTGGCCATGACGCACGTGTTCGCGCCGCCCGGTGCGGCGCGGGTGGTCGCCACCAAGGGCGCGCCCGAGGCCATCGCCGCCCTGTGCCGGCTCGAGGGCGCGCAGCTGGAGGCGGTGCGGGCCCAGGTGCAGGAGATGGCGCAGCACGGCCTGCGGGTGCTGGGCGTGGCACGCGGCGAGTGGGACGGCCCCGAGCTGCCGGCCGGCCAGCACGAATTCCACCTGCGCTTCCTCGGGCTGGTGGCGCTGGCCGATCCGCCGCGGCCGGAGGTGCCGGCCGCCATCGCCGCCTGCCGCCGCGCCGGCATCCGGGTGCTGATGATGACCGGCGACCATCCGGCCACCGCGCGGGCCATCGCGCAGCGGGTCGGGCTGGGCGAGGGCGCCGGCCTGCTGACCGGCCAGGAGATCGACGCGCTGGACGATGCCGCCCTGGCGCAGCGGCTGGTTGGCGTGGCGATCTGCGCGCGGCTGGCGCCCGAGCACAAGCTGCGGCTGGTGCGGGCGCTGCAGGCGGCCGGGGAGACGGTGGGCATGACCGGCGACGGCGTCAACGACGCCCCGGCGCTCAAGGCCGCCGACGTCGGCGTCGCCATGGGCCAGCGCGGCACCGACGTCGCCCGCGAGGCGGCCGACCTGGTGCTGCTGGACGACAGCTTCGCCAGCATCGTGGTGGCGGTGCGCCAGGGCCGCCACATCGACGACAACATCGCGGCGGCGCTGCGCTTCATCTTCGCGGTCCACGTGCCGGTGATCGCGCTGGCGCTGCTGCCGGTGCTGCTGCACTGGCCGGCGCTGCTGCTGCCGGCGCAGATCGTGCTGCTGGAGCTGGTGATCGACCCGGCCTGCGCGCTGCTGTTCGAGGCCGAGCCGCCGGCGCCCGACCTGATGGAGCGGCCGCCGCGCGCCGGCGACCAGTCGCCCTTCGCCGGCGCCAACCTGGCCTGGGGCCTGCTCGAAGGCGTGGGACTGGCGGCAGTGCTGGCGGCCGGCTGCGCCTGGCTGGTGGCGCAGCACTGGGCCGACGCGCAGGTGCGCAGCACCGCGTTCGTCGCGCTGGTGGGCGGCCTGTTCCTGCTGATGCTGGCGCGCCGGCCGGGCGCCTCGCAGGCCCGCAACACCTGGTTCGCGCCGCTGCTGGCGGCGGTCGTCGCGGTGCTGGTGCTGGTGCTGGGCGTGCCGCTGCTGCGCGAGCTGCTGGGATTCGCGCCGCCGTCATGGCCTTCGGCCGCGGCGGCGGGTGCGATGCTGGCTGCGATCGGGCTCTGGCTGCTGGCGCTGCGGCGCCTGGACTTCAGCGGACCACCAGCACGGGCACCGGCGCGGCCCGGATGATCTGGCCGGCGCCGCTGCCCAGCGGCGTGTCGCCGGCGCCCTGGCGGCCGTGGCTGCCCACCACCACCAGGTCGGCGCCCCAGCTGCGCGCCGCATTGGCGACGATGTCGCCCAGCCGTTCGCCGAAGCTGTGGAACAGCATCTTGTCGGCGTCGATGCCGGCCGCCGCCGCGGTGGCCATGGCGCGGCCGACCACGCGGGCCGCCGCTTCCTGCCCGATTCCCAGCACTTCGTCGGAGTCGCTGCCGCCGACGTGCAGCATCTCGGCGGCCACGTGCAGCACGCGCACGCGCCCGCCATGCTCGCGGGCGACCGCAAGGGCGGCGTCCAGCGCCTTGTCCGAAGGCGCGCTGCCGTCGACCGCGACCAGGATCCGCTTGAACATCTCCCGCCTTCCGCTCCGTTGAACGTGCAGTGTGGCGGCGGCCGCGGCCGCCGGTGTTGATCCCGGTCAAGCGATGCCGACGGGGCGGCGCTTAAGGTGCCCGGATGAAAGCTCCGTCGCTGCGGCACGACCATGCGGCCAACGATGCGGCGCCGGCGCCGTGGTGGTGCGAGGGCGTGCCCGCGCTGCTGGCGCAGCTGCACGCCACCGAAGCCGGCCTGGCGCAGGCGGACGCCGCCGAGCGCCTGCGCAGCGGCGGCGACAACCGGCTGGCGCCGCCGCCGCGGGCGCGCCTGTTCGTCGAGATCGGCCGGCGCCTGCGCAATCCGCTGGTGCTGGTGCTGCTGGCAGCCGGCGCGGTCTCGGCGCTCACCGGCGAGGGCACCAGCGCCTGGATCATCGGCGCCGTGATCCTCCTGAGCCTGTTGCTGGACCAGGCGCAGCAGCAGCGCGCGCTGGCCGCCGCCGGCCGGCTGGTGGACACGGTGTCGCTGCGCACCACGGCGCTGCGCGACGGCGCGGCGCGCGAGGTGGAGATCGCGGCGCTGGTGCCGGGCGACGTGGTGCGGCTGGCCGCCGGTTCGCTGGTGCCGGCCGACGGCGTGCTGCTGCGGGCCGAGGACCTGTTCGTGCAGCAGTCGGCGCTGACCGGCGAATCATTCCCGGTGGAAAAGAAGGCCGGCGCGCCGGCGGCGGGGCCGGCGCTGGACCAGGCCGGCGGGGCGCTGTTCCGCGGCACCAGCGTGATCTCGGGCACCGCCAGCCTGCTGGTGTGCCGCACCGGAGCGCACACCCAGATCGGCGCCATCTCCGGGCTGCTGGACGCCCGGCGGCCGGACCTGGCGTTCGAGAACGACCTGCGGCAGTTCGGCAATTTCATCCTGCGGCTCACCTTCGCGCTGGTGCTGCTGGTGCTGCTGGCCAGCGGGCTGGCGCACCGCGCCTGGCTGGAGTCCTTCATGTTCGCGGTGGCGCTGGCGGTGGGCCTGACGCCGGAGCTGCTGCCGATGGTGGTGACGGTCAGCCTGTCGCGCGGGGCGCTGCGGCTGGCGCGCGCGCAGGTGATCGTCAAGCGGCTGTCGGCCATCCACAACCTGGGCTCGATGGACGTGCTGTGCACCGACAAGACCGGCACCCTGACCGAGGCGAAGATCGAATTAGTGCGCCACGTCGACATCGCCGGCGTCGACAGTCCGGCCGCCCTGGAGGCGGTGTACCTGAACAGCCACTTCGAGTCCGGCATCCGCACGCCGCTGGAGGACGCGGTGCTGGCCCACGGCGGCGTCGACGTCGCGCCCTGGCGCAAGATCGACGAGGTGCCGTTCGACTTCGAGCGGCGGCGGCTGTCGGTGCTGCTGGAGCGCGGCGGCGAGCGGCGGCTGATCGTCAAGGGCGCGCCGGCCGACGTGCTGGCCCATTGCGACCGCTTCCAGCAGGGCGAGGGCTTCGCCGCCTGGACCGCTGAGGCCCGGGACCAGGCCCAGGCGACACTGGTGGCGCTGGAGTCCGACGGCTTCCGGGTGCTGGGCGTGGCCTGGAAGGCGGTGCCGTCCACGCTGGAGGACGCGCAGCTGCAGGACGAGAACGAGCTGGTGTTCGCCGGCTTTGCCGCCTTCCTCGATCCGCCCAAGGCCGACGCCCGCGCCGCGCTCGAGGCGCTGCGGGCGCAGGGGGTGCACGTGAAGGTGCTCACCGGCGACAGCGAGCTGGTCACCCGCCACGTCTGCGAGGCGCTCGGCCTGCCGGTGGCCGGCGTGCTGCTGGGCGCCGAGATCGCGACGCTGGACGACCGCGCGCTGGCGCAGCGCGCGCGCCGGGCCAACCTGTTCTGCCGGGTCGACCCGATCCAGAAGAACCGCGTCATCCGGGCCCTGCGCGCCCGCGGCCACGTGGTGGGCTACCTGGGCGACGGCATCAACGACGCGCCGGCGCTGCACAGCGCCGACATCGGCATCTCGGTGGACACCGGCGCCGACAGCGCCCGCGCCGCCGCCGACGTGATCCTGCTGCGGCACAGCCTGGACGTGCTGTCGCAGGCGGTGGCCGAGGGCCGGCGCACTTTCGCCAACACCCGCAAGTACATCCTGCTGGGCACCAGCTCGAACTTCGGCAACATGGCCAGCATGGCGGCGGCGGCCGTCTTCCTGCCGTTCCTGCCGATGCTGCCGGTGCAGATCCTGCTGAACAACCTGCTGTACGACACCGCCTCGGTGGCGCTGCCGCTGGACCGGGTGGAGCCGGCCGACGTCGCCGCCCCGCAGCACTGGGACATGCCGCAGCTGCGCCGCTTCATGTTCGTGATCGGGCCGGTCAGCTCGCTGTTCGACCTGGGCACCTTCTACCTGCTGCTGGTGGTGCTGGGGGCGTCGGCGGCGCAGTTCCAGTCCGGCTGGTTCGTCGAGTCATTGGCCACCCAGGTGCTGGCGATCTTCGTGATCCGCACCCGCGGGCCGGCGCTGGCCGGCCGCCCGCACCGGGCCCTGGTGCTGGCCGCCGCGGCGGTGCTCGCCGTGGCCGCGGCGCTGCCGTTCACCCCGCTGGGCGGGCTGTTCGGGCTGGTGGCGCTGCCGCTGCCGTTCTACGGCGCGCTGCTGGGGATGACCCTGTGCTACCTGCTGCTGCTGGAGGCGGTCAAGCGGCTGTTCTACCGCGCCCGCCGCGCCGGCGCCGCTCGGAAAATTCCGAGGCACCCCCGGCGTCCGCGAAGGGCCTGAACCGGAGTTGTCCGAAGCCGCGATTCAGCCGGCGCCGATGCCCGCGCCGGCGGTTTGCAGCCAAAGTCGCTGCATGCCCCACGACCATCCGATCAAGGTGTTCCTGGCCGACGACTCGGCCATGATCCGCGCCCAGGTTGCCCAGCTGCTTGCGGCGCAGCCGGTCGCCATCGTCGGCGAGGCCGGCACCCCGCAGGAGTGCATCGACGCCATCCTGGCCAGCCGGCCGGACGTCGTGGTGCTGGACGTGCAGCTGGAGGGCGGGGTCGGGCTGGACGTGCTGCGCGGCGTGCGCGCCGCGGCGCCGGAGATCGCCTTCGTGGTCTTCAGCAACCACTCCGCGCCGGCCTACCGGCGCCGCTATCTGGCCGCAGGCGCCAGCCGCTTCATCGACAAGAGCACCGAATTCGACCAGCTTCCGGGGGCCGTGGCGACGACCGCCCGAATGTTTGCCACCGTACGCAACTGAGGAGTTCCCTATGTCCGCTGCCACCATCGAAGCCGCCGCCCGCGTCCTGCGGACCATCCCGATCGCCGCGGCCTACCAGCCGCGCGCGGCCGCCCAGCAGGCTGCCAACTGCACCACCTGCCACCTGCGCGACCTGTGCCTGCCCTGCGGCATGAACGAGATCGACACCGGGCGGCTCGATGCGCTGATGTTCGCGCGCCGCCGGATCAAGGCCGGCCAGATCCTGTACCACGAGGGCGACCGCTTCGCCTTCCTCTACGCCGTGCGCAGCGGCACCTTCAAGTCCAACCTGACGCTGCCCGACGGCCGCGAGCAGGTCACGGGCTTCCACATCGCCGGCGAGCTGATGGGCCTGGATGGCGTCGCCCAGGGCAACCACGCCAGCACCGCGACCGCGCTGGAGGACACCGAGATCTGCGCCATCCCCTACGCCCAGCTGTGCGAGCTGGCGCAGGGCAGCGCCGGCATGCAGCAGCTGGTCACCCGGCTGATGAGCCGCGAGCTGGTGCGCGAGCACAGCCTGATGCTGCTGCTGGGAAGCATGAACTCGGAAGAGCGGCTGGCCGCCTTCCTGCTGAACCTGTCGCGCCGCTACAAGGCGCGCGGCTATTCGGCCAGCGAGTTCCACCTGCGGATGTCGCGCGCCGAGATCGGCAGCTACCTGGGGCTGACGCTGGAGACGGTCAGCCGCACGTTTTCGTCGTTCCAGCAGCAGGGCCTGCTGGAAGTGGACAAGCGCCATATCCGCATCCTCGACCTGGTGGCCTTCACCGCCAGCTTCGAGATCCGCCTGCACTGAGGAGCGCCGATGTCCATGTTCCGCAGGATCCTGGTCGCCATCGACGGCAGCCCCACCTCGGACCGGGCGCTGGAGGAGGCGATCCGGCTGGCGCAGACCGTCACGGCGCGGCTGCGGCTGGTCCACGTGATGGACGAACTGGCGTGGGTCAACGGCTTCGAATCCTCGCATGCCTACTTCGACGACGTGCTGCCGCGCATGCGCGAGGCCGGCGAGAAGCTGCTGGCCGCCGGCCTGGCCAAGGCGCTGGCCGCCGGGGTGGCGGTGGAGTCGGAACTGGTGCTCGGCGGGGCCGGCCGGGTCTGCGAGCAGATCGCCGAGGAGGCGCGGCGCTGGCCGGCCGACCTGATCGTGGCCGGCACCCACGGCCGGCGCGGCGTCGACCGCGCGCTGCTGGGCAGCGACGCCGAGCAGATCGCGCGCTATGCGCCGGTGCCGGTGCTGCTGGTGCGCGCGCCGAACGGGACCGCGTCGCGCACCCAATGAGCGCGGGCGCATGAAACTCTCCTTCCTGGGTGGCGCCGGCACGGTCACCGGGTCCCGCACGCTCGTGACCTGCGAAGGCCGGCAGCTGCTGGTCGACTGCGGCCTGTTCCAGGGCTACAAGAACCTGCGTTCGATGAACTGGGAAGACTTCCCGTTCGACCCGAAACAGCTCGACGCGGTGGTGCTCACGCATGCCCACCTGGACCACTCGGGCGCCTTGCCGCTGCTGGTCAAGCGGGGCTTCCGCGGCCCGGTGTTCGCGACCCCGGCGACCATCGAGGTCTGCGGGGTGCTGCTGCCCGACAGCGGCCGGCTGCAGGAGGAAGAGGCAGGCTATGCCAACCGCCACCACAGCTCGCGCCACGACCCGGCGCTGCCGTTGTACACCGAACAGGACGCGCAGCGCGCGCTGCAGCGGCTGGAGCCGCTGCCCTTCGACCAGCAGTCCACCGTCGCCGGCATGCGGCTGCGGCTGCGGCCGGCCGGCCACATCCTGGGCGCCAGCTCGGTGGAGCTGGGCGCGGGCGCGTCCACCGTGCTGTTTTCCGGCGACCTCGGCCGGCCCGACGACGCCGTCATGCGGCCGCCGGTGCCGATCGAGCGGGCCGATTGCATCGTCGTCGAATCGACCTACGGCGACCGCCTGCACGAGCCGGCCGGCGGGCAGGCGCTGCTGGGCCAGGTGATCCAGCGCACGGCGGCGCGCGGCGGCATCGTGCTGGTGCCGGCGTTCGCCGTCGGCCGGGCGCAGTCGTTGCTGTACGCGATCTACCTGCTCAAGCAGCGCGGCGAGATCCCCGACCTGCCGGTATTCCTCAACAGCCCGATGGCGATCGACGCCACCGAGATCTACCGGCGCCATCGCAGCGAGCACCGGCTGACGCCCGAGCAGTGCGCCGGCATGTGCCGGGTCGCGACCATGGTCCGCTCGGTGGACGAATCGCGCGCCCTGGTGGCGCGCCACGGCCCCTGCATCATCGTCTCGGCCAGCGGCATGGCCACCGGCGGGCGGGTGCTGCACCATCTGAAGTCGCTGGCGCCGGACCGCCGCAACACCATCGTGTTCGCCGGCTACCAGGCCGGCGGCACCCGCGGTGCGCGCATCGTGGCCGGCGAATCCAGCATCCGCATCCACGGCGAAGCGGTGCCGATCCGGGCCGAGGTGGTTTCGCTGCCCGGCATGTCGGCCCATGCCGACGCGGCGCAACTGGTGCAATGGCTCAAGACCGCGCCGCAGCGGCCGCAGGCGCTGTACCTCAACCACGGCGAACCGGCCGCCGCCGATGCGCTGCGCCAGCGCATCGAGCAGGAGCTGGGCTGGATCGCCGCGGTGCCGCGGCTGGGCCAGTCGGTGGAATTTCCGCAGTCGCCGGCCGCGGCGTGAACCGGGCCTAGCGGCTGGGCGTCGGGCAGCTGCTCACGCCCAGCAGCCTGTACAGCGGGCAGAAGCCGACCGCGCCGGTCAGCAGCGGGATGACGCCGATGTAGCCCCAGGGCCCGATCACGCCGGGCAGGGCCATGCCGATCAGCAGCACGCCGACGGCGACGCGGACGCTGCGGTCCAAGATGCTCTCATTGACTTTCATGGCTTTGCTTTCATGGGTTGGGTGGCCACCGCCGGCTGGGTCACGGCGGCGCGGGCGGCGGCGGCTGCCGCGCGGGTCGCGTCACGGGCTTCCTTCAGGGCGTCGCGGGTGGCCTGCGCCGCCTTGCGGATGTCGTCCTTGCCGGCCTGCGCGTGCTGCCTGGCCGCGGCATCGGCCTGCTCCAGCGCGCGCTCGGTGGCGGCGGTCGCCGTGCCGGAGGCATCCTCCGCCTTCTGCGCCAGCGCCCGGGCGTCGCCGGCGGCGGCCTGGGTCGACTCGCGCAGCTTGCGCTGCGCCTCGCGCACCACCCTGGCGGCCTTGGCGACGGCGCGCGCGATCGCGTCCGTGACCGTGGCCGAGGCGTCGCCGGTGGCCCGCTCGGCCTGCTGCACGCCGGCCGCGATCGCTTCGTCGGCGGCGCGGGCGGCCTCGGCGGCCTCACGGGCGGCGCGGCGGGCGGCGGCCGGCTGCACGCCGACGGTGGCGTCGGCGGCCGGCTGCGCGCCGGCCAGCGGCGGCATGGCTGCCCACATGAGCAGGACCAGGATGGCGATCGATTTCATGGCGTCTCCGCTGCGCGTGGATCTGCCACAAGCATCGGCCTTTGGCCGCCGCCCGCGTTGATCTGGCGCAAGGATTCAGGCCGAGGCCGCTGCAGAGGCCAGCGCGAGCACCGCCTGCGCCAGCGGCGCGCCGACGTGGATCGCGTTGGTCGGGTGCGCGATGGTGTCGCAGGTCACCACCCGCGACACGCCGGCGGCCAGCAGCCGCGCCAGCGCGCTGTCGTCGAACAGCGCATGCACGCCGATGCACAGCGGCGCCGCCAGACCGGCCTCGCGCAGCGCGGCCGCCGCCGCCGCCAGGGTTTCGCCGGTGGAGATGATGTCGTCCACCAGCACCGGCGTGGCGGGCGGCCAGGGGCCGGGCATCGGCATCCGAACGCGCACCTCGCGGTCGCCGTGCCGGGTCTTGGCCAGCACCGTCCAGGGCGCGCCGGCCAGCCGCGCCACCTCGGCCACCCATTGCCCGCTCTCGGCGTCGGGGCCGACGATCAGCGGGTCGGCCACGTTGGCGCGCAGCCACTGCGCGATCAGCGGCGCGGCCGCCACGACCTGGGTGCGGATCGGGTAGACCTCGTCCAGGCTGTGCCATCTGTGCAGGTGCGGATCGACCGTCACCAGGAAGTCCAGCGAGGAGGACAGCAGGCGGGCATAGCTGAGCGAGGTGATCGCCTCGCCCGCATGGAAGCGCCGGTCCTGCCGCAGGTAGGCCAGGTACGGCGCCGCCAGGCCGACCTGCGAGGCGCCGAGGTCGCGCGCGGTGTCGGCGCCGAACAGCATCGGCAGCGTGTTCTCGTTGGGATGGTGCAGGCTGCCGGCCAGCACCACGCAGCGGCCGCGCACCGGCGCGTCGATGCGCACCAGCGTCTCGCCGTCGGGAAAGCGGTGCAGCGCCAGCTCGCTCCAGTCGCACTGCAGCTGCCCGGCCAGGGTGGCGGCCAGTGCGCCGTTGCCGGGCAGCGCCAGGACCAGCAGCTTCACCGCGCTTCCTCCATCACGTGCACCGCGTCCGCCTGCAGCGCGTAGTCCAGCGCATAGCCCAGTTCGCCCGGCGTCTCGGCCTGCAGCGTGAACAGCGGCTGGCCGCGTTCGACCAGCTCGCCGGGCCGCACGTGCAGGTCCAGCCCGGCGCAGGCGTCGATCGGCGCGCCGGCCAGCTTGGCGATGCGGGCCAGCCGGCGGTTGTCGATGGCGATCACGGTGCCGGCGTGCCCGGCCAGCACCGGCTGCTGGCAGGGCGCCACCGGCGGCACCCGCATGCCGCCCTGGGCCTCGCAGATGTCCTGGAACTTGCGCCAGGCCCGGCCGTCGGCCAGCACCTGCGCCGCCAGCGCCGCGCCCTGGCCGGCGGCCGTGGCGCCGCCGAACTCCAGCAGCCGGCCGGCCAGCAGCAGGGCGCGCTGCGCCAGGTCGGCGGGCGCGCCGGCCTCGTTGCGCAGCACCGCCAGCACGTCGCGCGCCTCCAGCGCCGGCCCGATGCCGCGCCCGACCGGCGCCTGGCCCTCGGTCTGCACCACCAGCACCTTCACGCCCAGCGCCTTGCCCACCAGTTCGAGCTGGCGCGCGAGCACTGCCGCCGCATGGCTGGAGCGCACCTTGGCCGTCAGGCCCACCGGCATGTCGATCAGCACGTGGGTGGAGCCGGCGGCGATCTTCTTGGACAGCACCGAGGCCACCAGCTGGCCGGGGCTGTCCAGGTCCAGCGGCCGCTCCACCCGGATCAGGATGTCGTCGGCCGGGCTCAGGCGCACCGCGCCGCCCCAGACGATGCAGCCGCCGGTGCGTTCGACCACGCGCCGGATCTGCGCCACCTCCAGGTCGACCGGCGCCAGCGTCTCCATCGTGTCGGCGGTGCCGGCCGGCGAGGTGATGGCGCGCGACGAGGTCTTGGGCATCACCAGCCCGCAGGCCGCCACGATCGGCACGATCACCATGGTGGTGCGGTTGCCCGGCAGGCCGCCGACCGAATGCTTGTCCATCACCGGGCTGGTGCTCCAGGCCATGCGCTCGCCGGCCGACACCATCGCGCGGGTGAGCGCGGTGGTTTCCTCGATGTCGAGGCGGTCGCCGGCGCAGGCGGTGATGAAGGCGGCCAGCTCCAGGTCCGAATAGCGGCCGGCGGCGATGTCCTGGACCACCGCGTCCAGCTGCGCCGCGCCCAGCCGCTTGCCGTAGACCTTGGAGCGCATGTGGCCCAGCGACTCGATCGGCGCCGGGTGGCGCAGCGTGGCCTGGTCGCCGTCGCGCGCCTGCAGCAGCCGCCAGGCCGCCTCCGACAGGCCGGCCTCGTCGACCGAGACGATGTCGCCGCTGACCACGTTCAGCGTGGCGACGATGGTGCGCCCGCCCAGCGACAGCTCGACCCGCGATTGCGCCTCGAAGCCCTCCGAGCGGCAGACGTGGCAGTCGCGGTGCATGTACAGCACCGGCTCCTGGTAGGTGTCGATCCCGAGCCGGCGCAGCCGCAGCTGGTTCGGCGGCAGGGCTGGGCGCTCTTGTTCTGGCATGGGGTCAGGCCGCGCCGGCGGCGGCAATGCGCTGGGACATGGAAAGCTCGGGAATGCCGCGAAGGGACGGGATCCCAGTGTTGACGCCGGCCCGCGCACCGGCCTTGATGCACGTCAAGCGCAAGGCCCGGCCGGCGGCGCACGATGGACAGTGCACCGGAGCCAGCCATGACCCATCCCACCATCCGCATCCTGCTGCCGGCCGTGCTGGCGCTGGCCGCTGCCGCCGCGACGGCGCAGCCGGCGGCCGTCCCCGACCGCGGCCAGCTGCTCTACGCCACCCACTGCATCGAGTGCCACAGCACGCAGGTGCACTGGCGCGACCAGCGCCAGGCCCGCGACTGGGAGACGCTCAAGCAGCAGGTCCGGCGCTGGCAGGCCAATGCCTCGCTGGGCTGGGACGAAGCCGACGTGGTGCAGGTCGCGCGCTACCTGAACGACACCATCTACCGCTATCCGCAGACCTCGGACCGGGTCGGCCTGGCGCGCTGACGCCGCCGCCAGGCTCGAAGCATCGTCAATCGTCACTCGCATGAATGGAACTGCCATGAAACCAGACTGGATCCTGATCGCCAACGCCGGCCACGCCCGGCTGCTGCAGCACGAGAGCGGCACGCCGCTGGTGGAGCTCAAGAGCTTCGAGCATCCCGCCAGCCGCCTGCACACCAGCGAACTGGGCGACGACAAGGCCGGCCGGCAGAAATCCGACAGCGCCTTCGGCGGCGCCGCCTTTCCGCCGCGGATGGACCCGCACCACAAGGAGCAGCTGCACTTCGCCAGCGAGCTGGCCGCGGCCCTGGAACAGGCGGCCGGCGAAGGCCGCTTCCAGCGGCTGACGGTCTATGCGTCGAGCCCGTTCCTGGGCGAGCTCAAGGCGGCGCTGGGCGCGTCCACCATGCGGCTGCTGGCCGGCACCCACGACCTGGACCTGACCAGCTTCGCGCTGGCGGAGATCGAGTCGCGCATCGCCGCCGCGCACTGAGCCGGTCCGTGGACCTGTCCCTGCAGCCGCTGGTCGACGGCCTGTCGTTATCGGCCGGTACCGCCTTCGAAGTGGTGCTGCCCGGCGGCCGCAGCTACCGGGCCGGGCCGGGGACGCCGCGGTTCACCGTGCTGTTTCGCAGCGAGTCGGCGCTGGCCGCGACCTTGTTGCGCGGGCACATGGGCCTGCTGGAGGCCTATTTCGACCAGCAGGTGGACATCGCGGGCGACCTGGGCGCCGCCATGGCCGCGGGCATGCGCTCGGGCTTCGACGTGCGCTTCGACGCGGTCAACGGGGTGGAGAACAACCTGCTGGAGTGGCACGCGGCCAACCGCTCGCCGGAGCAGGCCAAGGCCAACGCCCGGGCCCACTACGGCCTGGGCGAGCCGTTCTACCGGCTGTGGCTGGACGACCCGCTCAAGATGTACACCTGCGCCTACTGGCGCGACGGCACCGCGACGCTGGAGCAGGCCCAGCGCGACAAGATCGACCATGTCAGCCGCAAGCTGCGGCTGGCCGCCGGCGAGCGCTTCGTCGACATCGGCTGCGGCTTCGGCGGCTTCATGTTTCGCGCCGCCGAGACCACCGGCGCGTGCGGCGTCGGCATCAACACCACCACCGAGCAGGTGGACTGGCTGCGCCAGGAGATCGGCCGGCGCGGCATGCAGGACCGGCTGCAGGTGCGCGAGGCCGACTTCCGCACGGCCGACGCGCAGTACGACAAGGTGGTGTCCATCGGCGTGCTGGAGCATGCCGGGCGCGACCAGCTGGCCGACGTGGTGCGCGCCCATGCGGCCTTCCTGCGGCCGGGCGGCCTGGGCCTGCTGCACTTCATCGGCCATGTCGGGCGCCGCGACACCGAGCTGTTCATCCGCAAGCATGTCTTTCCCGGCGGCTGGATCCCGAGCCTGGCCGACGCGCTGGTGGAGATGGAGCGCTGCGGCCTGGAGGTGCTGGACGTGGAAAACCTCAGGCGCCACTACGCGCCGACGCTGGACGCCTGGGCCGGGCGCTTCGCGGCCAGCTGGCCGCAGATCCAGGCGCTCGACCCGCTGCGCTTCGACGAGCGCTTCCGCCGCATCTGGATGTGCTACCTGGTCGGCTGCGCGGAGATGTTCCGCAGCGACCACGGCCAGACCCACCTGTTCCAGGTGGTCGTCAGCAAGGGCAACGTCGGCAGCGGCTATCCGATGACGCGCGAGCACGTCTATGACGCCCGCCAGCACCCATGACGCGCTGGTGGCGCGGGCCGCGGCGCAACTGGGCGCAGGCACGGCGCCGGCGCTGCGCAAGGACAGCTCCAACCTGTTTCGCGACCGCGACCGCCAGCGGCGCCCGCGGCTGGACCTGCGCGAGCTGCACCACGTGCTGGCCTGCGACACGCAGGCCGGCTGGGTGGACGTCGAGGGGCTGGCCAGCTACGAGCAGCTGGTGGACTGGTGCCTGCCGCGCGGCTTCATGCCGGCGGTGGTGCCGCAGCTCAAGACCATCACGGCCGGCGGCGCGGCGGCCGGCGTCGGCATCGAGGCGACCTCGTTCCGGCACGGGCTGGTGCACGACACCCTGCTGGAGATCGAGGTGCTGCTGCCGGCCGGCGAGGTCGTGCTCTGCACGCCGGACAACGCCCACAGCGACCTGTTCTTCGGGTTCGCCAATTCCTACGGCACGCTGGGCTACGCCCTGCGGCTGCGCCTGGCGACCATCCCGGTGCAGCCGATGGTGCACGTCACGCACCGCCGCACGGCCGATGCCGGCGAGTTCTTCCGGCTGCTGCACGACGCCACCCGCGGCAGCGCCGACTTCGTCGACGGCGTGGCCTTCGGCCCCGGCGATTACGTGGTGAGCTCGGCCGCGTTCTGCGCGCGGGCGCCCTGGCACAGCGACTACACGTACATGGACATCTATTACCGCTCGCTGCGCGAACGTGCCGAGGACTACCTGTCCACCCGCGACTACCTGTGGCGCTGGGACACCGACTGGTTCTGGTGCTCGCGCAACTTCGGCGCCCAGCATCCGCTGGTGCGGCGCCTGCTGGGGCGGCGCCGCCTCAATTCGCGGACCTACACCCGCTGGATGCGGATCAACGCGCGCTGGCAGCTCACGCGGCGGCTGGCGCGCCTGCGCGGCCGCTACCCGGAAAGCGTGGTGCAGGACGTCGACATCCCGCTGGACCGCGCGCCGCAGTTCCTGGAGTTCCTGCAGCGCGAGATCGGCATCGCGCCGGTCTGGGCCTGCCCGCTGCGCGGCGAGCTGGCGGGGGGGGAATTTCCGCTTTACCGGCTGCCGGCCGCGCCGCTGTACGTCAACTTCGGCTTCTGGGACACGATCGAGTCGCCGGTGCAGCTGGAGCCTGGCCACTACAACCGGCTGGTGGAGCGCGAGGTGCTGCGGCTGGGCGGCATCAAGTCGCTGTACTCGGACAGCTTCTTCACGCGCGAGGAATTCGCCGCGGCCTACGGGCAGGCGCAGTACGAGCGGCTCAAGCGCCGCTACGACCCGCAGGGCCGGGCTGCGCACCTGTACGACAAGTGCGTGCGGCGCGCCTGACGGTGGCGCGCGCGGCCTTCCTCAGTCCTGCGGCACGAAGATCCACAGCAGCAGGTAGGCGATCACGCCGGCGCCGCCGCACAGCGCCAGCAGCGCGAACAGCAGCCGCCAGACCCAGGCCTCGGCGCCGGTGGCCGCCGCCAGGCCCCCGCACACGCCCGCGATCCAGCGGTCGGTGCGGCTGCGCCGCAGCGCGTTCAGCGCCGCCAGCGGCGCCGGCCGCAGCGGCGGCGCGCCGTCCAGCACCTGCGCCTTCGCGCGTTCGAATTCGGCGTCCGACAGCACGCCCCGGCCGCGCAGCTCGTCCAGCCGGTTCAGTTCGTCGCTCAATGCCATGGTCGCTCCTTCAGGGCAGCACCAGCTGCCGGTATGCCTTGTCGCGCACCACCACCAGCCGCGTCCCGGCCGCCTCGCGCCAGGCGAGCAGGGCGCGTGCCAGGTCGGCGCCGCTGGCGATCGGCCGGCCGTTCATGGCCACCACGATGTCGTCGGGCCTCAGGCCGATGCGGTCGGCCAGGCTGCCGCGCTCGACCTGGCTGACCAGCGCGCCGCGCGCATCCGGGCGGCCGGCGTCCAGCGCTTCCGGCGCCGTGAGGTCGTTGAACTGCGCGCCCAGCCGCGGCCGGCGGATCGGGCCGCGCTGCAGTTCGGCGGCGATCTGCTGGACCACCTCGATCGGCGCCGACAGGCTGACCCCGGGCGTGCCGTACGGGCCCAGGATGCTGCGCTGGTTCATGCCGACGATCGCGCCGCGGGCGTCCAGCAGCGGGCCGCCCGAGTTGCCCGGGTTGAAGGCGATGTCGCTCTGGATCGCGATCACCTCGCTGTCGTCGACGAAGTGGCGGTCCTTGCCGCTGACGATGCCGGCCGCCACCGAGCGGTTCAGGCCGAAGGGCTCGCCGATCGCCAGCACCCAGTCGCCCGGCTGCAGCGTGGTGCTGCGGCCGAACACCGGCGCCTGGGGCAGGCTGGCCGCGACGTGCAGCACGGCGATGTCGGTGGCCGGGTCCTCGCCCACCACCTCCGCCGGCAGCACGCGGCCGTCGGCCAGCCGCACCACCACCCGGGTGGCCGCCTCCAGCACGTGGGCGGCGGTCGCCACCGTGCCGCTGGCGTCGAGCATGAAGCCGGAGCCGACCTGCACCGCCTGCAGCGTCTCGTCCTCGCCCTCCACGCCCAGCTTGGCGCGCTGGCGGTCGCCGATGGCATAGACGCCCACCGCCAGCGGAAAGGCGCGCGCCAGCGCCGGCGCGAAGCTGGCCGGCGGCCCCGGCCGCAGCGCCAGGGGCGTGTCGGCGCAGCCGCACAGCAGCAGGGCGCAGGCCAGGACAAGGATCATCTTGCGCATGAGGCGAGCATCGGACCGGACGGCCGCCGCACCCTTGTCATGGATCAAGGGCGGGCGCCGGCGCCAGGGCTATCTTGTCGAGGTGCCGGCCCATCGGCGGTGGAGGCAAGCATGTGGGACGCGATCGTGATCGGCTCGGGGATCGGTGGGCTGTCGGCCGCGGCGGCGCTGGCGCGGCGGGGCCGCCGGGTGCTGGTGCTGGAGCAGCACGCGGTGGCGGGCGGCCTGACCCAGACCTTCCGCCGGCAGCAGTGGAGCTTCGCCACCGGCGTTCACTACATCGGCGGTGTCGCCCCGCAACCGGGTCCGAAAGCGCAGTTCGGCCGGCTGCTGGCCTGGCTGACCGGCGGTGCGCTGCAGTTCGCGCCCTGCGCCAACCCGTACGACATCGTGCAGTGGCCCGGCTTCAGCTTCGGCATCGAACACCCGGAGAGCGCCTACCGGCTGGCGCTGCTGGCGCGCTTTGCGCGCCAGCACGCCGCCATCGCCCGCTGGTTCGAGGCCTGCGAGGCGGCCCGGCGCAACGCCTTCACGCTGTTCGCGCTGCACGGCGCGCCGGCGCTGCTGGCGTGGGGCCTGCGCCAGTGGCGCGGCGCCGAGGCGGCCGAATGGGCCGGCCGCACGCTGGCCGGGGAGCTGGCCAGGATCGACGACCCGGCGCTGCGCGCGGTGCTGGGCGCGCGCTGGGCCAACCACGGCGCGCCGCCGCCGCAGGCGCCGTTCGTGGAGCACGCCCTGGTCACCGGCTCGTACAACGCCGGCGCCTATTACCCGGTGGGCGGGCCGGCCCGCTTTGCGCAGACGCTGGCGCCGGCGATTGCCGCCGGCGGCGGCGAGCTGCGGGTGGGCTGCGACGCCAAGCGCATCCTCACCACCGAAGGCCACGTGTGCGGCGTCGAATTCGAGCAGCGCGGCAAGCGCTGGCGCGAGGCCTCGCGCCTGGTGATCTCGGCGATGGGCGTGGCCAACACCGTCGCCTGCCTGGACGACGAGGACGCGGCCGGCTGGCAGCAGACGGTCCGCGGCCTGGCGCCGGGCCTGTCGTACGTGTCGCTGTACGTCGGGCTGGAAGGCGACATCGCCGCGGCCGGCGCCAGCAGCGCCAACCACTGGATCTACGCCAGCCAGGACATCGGCGCCGTCTGGCGGGACCCCGCGCAGACCGAAGCGCCCGCACTGTTCGTCTCCTTCCCCTCGCTGAAGGACCCGGCCAGCCACGGCGCGCCGACCGCGGAGGTGGTCTCCGTGGTGGACGCGGCGGCCTTCGCGCCCTGGTTGGCAATGCCCGCTGCGCGCCGCCCGCCCGAGTACCAGGCGCTCAAGGAGCAGGTGCAGCAGCGGCTGCTGGCGCAATTCCTGCGGCACTTTCCGGCGCTGCGCCCGATGCTGCGCTTCCACGAGCTGTCCACGCCGGTCACGCAGCAGCGTTACGTGCGCTCGCCGCAGGGCGCGATGTACGGCATCGAGATGTCGGCCGAGCGCCTGACCAGCCCGGCGCTGCACGTGCGCACGCCGCTGCCCGGACTGCTGCTGGCCGGCCAGGACGTGACCAGTCCCGGCGTCGAAGGCGCCTGCATGGGTGGCATGCTGGCGGCGGCCTCGGTTGAGCCCGCCCTGTGGCCGATGCTGCGCTGAGCGGGCGGCGCGACTGCGGCGCTCAGTGCGCCGTGGCGCCGGGTCCGGGGACCTTGGGCAGGCTGGCGCTGACACGCGTGCCGCGTCCGCGCGCCGAATCCACCGTGAACTGGCCGCCGACGCTCTCGACCCGGTGGCGCATCCCCTCCAGCCCGTGGCCGCCCGGCCGGGCCTGCCCCGCCTCGAAGCCCTGGCCGTCGTCGGACACCACCACGGTGATGGTGTTGCCGCGGTTGCGCAGCATGATCTCGGCGGCGCGGGCATCCGCGTACTTGGCGATGTTGGTCAGCGACTCCTGCACCAGCCGGTAGATCGCCAGCTGGGTCGCCTCGTCGGCGACGACGTTGTCCAGGTAGGTGCTGACGCGGATGCCCGAGGCCTCGACGAATTCGCGCACCATCGCCTCCAGCGACGCCGTCAGCCCGACGCCGTGCAGCGAGGCCGGCGCCAGGCCGTCGACGATGCGGCGCTTCAGGGCGAAGGCGGCGCGCAGCGTGTCGTTCAGGTGCGCCAGCCGCCGGTCCACCTCCGCATCGTGGCCGCCCAGCCGCGCCTGCAGGCTGGCGATGTCGAGCCGGGCGGCGGTCAGCAGCCCGCCCAGGACGTCGTGGAACTCGCGCGCCAGGTGTTCGCGCTCCTGCGCGCGGGCCTGCTCGCGCGCCCCCTGCAGCTGGCTGGCGAGCTGCCCCGGCGTGGTGTCGGGGCTCGGCGGCGCGGCCGTCATCTGGGACGACCTTGCCGCGGCCGGGCAGGCCGCGATGGTGGACGTTTGCATGGCTTCCCCTCTGCGCTCAGGCATTTGCATTTCATGCTGCGCCCCGGCCCGGCGGCGCGCCTTGACCTGGGTCAACCCCGGGCTCCGTCCGCAGCACGCCGGGCAGCTCGTCGGCCTGCAGCGGCTCGGCGACGGCGAGCAGCTTCTCCAGCACCGCCATGTCCGCTTCCGAGGCATCACCCCGGCGTGCCGCCAGCCGCTCGCGCAGCACCGGCGGCGGCGCTTCACAGTGGAGGATCGAAAACGGCAGGGCGAGTTCCCGCGCCAGCGCGCGGGCGCCGTCGCGTTCGGCGCGCCGCAGGAAGGCGGCGTCCAGGATCACCGGATAGCCGGCCGCCAGCGCCACCCGGGCCAGCGCGAGCAGTCGCGCATAGGTCCTGGCGCTGGCATCGGCGCCGTACAGGTCCAGCCCGCGCGCCTGCGAGTCCTCCAGCATGGCCAGCCCGGCCAGTCGCTTGCGCTCGACGTCCGAGCGCAGCCGGATCGCGCCTTGCTGCTCCAGCAGCCGCTGCGACGCGAAGGTCTTGCCCGAGCCCGGCAGGCCGTGGGTGATGGTCAGCTGCGCCGCGCCCGGCGTGCACCAGCGCAGGGCCGCTTCCAGATAGCGGCGGGCGTCGGCGGCGGCCGGCGGTCCTCGCAGGCAGGCCACCTGCGCCCGCACCAGCGCCCGGTACACCAGCGCGAAGCGCAGCGCCGGGAGGCCGGCGTGCTCGCCGCCGGCATCAAGCCAGCGATTCAGGAAGCGGAAGGCCAGGCCGGGGAAGCCCAGCGCCTCGAAATCCATCACCGCGAACGCCGCGTCGTCGAGCACGTCGATCCAGCGCAGCGCCGGGTCGAACTCGATGCAGTCGAAGGCGGCGACGCCATCGTCCAGGCGCACCGCGTTGGCCAGGTGCAGGTCGCCGTGGCACTCGCGCACCGAACCGTCGACGGCGCGCGCTGCCCACAACGGCGCCAGCGCCACTGCCTGCGCCTCCAGCCAGCCGTGCAGCGTCGCCTGCTCGCCGCCGCCGGCCGCCGCCTTCGCGCCTTCCAGCGCCGCCAGCGCCGCCGCCCGGCGCCGCGCAGGCGAGCCGTAGCCATCGGCGGGCGCGGCGCGCGGCGCCGCGCGGTGGCTGGCCGCCAGCAGGTCGGCCAGTGCATCGACGTCGGCGGGGCGCAGCGTGCCGGCGGCCAGCTGCTCGCTGAACAGCGCGCCATCGGCGAAGCGCCGCATGTGCACCGCGTGGTCCTGCGCCGGCCCGGCGCCGCCCAGCGCCGGCTGCTGCGGCGAGCCGGTGACGGGCACCACGCCCAGGTACAGCGCCGGCGCCAGCCGGCGGTTCAGGCGAAGCTCCTCCCGGCAGAAGTGCAGCCGCGCCCCGGCGCTGCCGTAGTCGACGAAGGACAGGCGCAGCGGCTTCTTCACCTTGTAGGCATCGGCGCCGGCCAGCAGCACCCAGGAGATGTGGGTCTCGATGACCTGCGCCCCCAGGCTGCGCGCCAGCGCCGCGATCGAGGCGCCGTCCATCAGGCCGGCCGCGGCAGCATCACGTGCGGCCGCAGGTGCAGGCAGACGATCGCGCTGAGCAGCGCGGCGAAGAAGCACCAGACGGAGACGAACCACGTGGTGTAGATGCCGTAGGCCAGCGCGAACGACAACAGCGCCGCGGCCCCGAACCAGCGGACCTTGTCGTGGCTCGAGAGCATCAGGCTGGCCGTGGTGGAGACAAGATAGAACGTCGATAGCGTCTTCAGGTAGTGCGGCGGCGAGATGTACTCGACGTGGCCGCCGCTCAACTGCGACAGCACCGGGTCGTCGACCATCTCGCCAAGCAGGAAGGCTCCCACGGCCAGCCCCAGGGCCAGCAGCGCGGCCAGCGTCCGGCGCCGGCGCCCGGGCGGTTCGATCAGCAGCACCGCGGCCGGGATGAACACCGGCCACAGCACGTGCGAGAAGAACGAGTAGACGTGGGTCATGGCTGCGTTCAGCCCCGGGGCGTCACGCCCGAAGGTGAGCCAGATGACCCCCTCCACCAGCTGCTGGATGCCGAACAGCAGCGGGATCGCGGCGAACGGCAGTTCCTGTGGCCCGCGCGCGCCGCGCAGCGACAGCGCACCCAGGACCAGCAGCACCGAGGCGGCGCCGAAGCTGGCGGTGGCGGAAAAGCACACGGCGCGACCGCTGCTAGCGGCTGATCAGCACCGGCAGCGGCGACAGCGTGGCCAGCTTGGCGGCGACGCTGCCCAGCATCAGCTTCTCGATGCCGGTGCGGCCGTGCGAGCCGGCCACGATCAGGTCCGCGCCTTCGTCCTGGGCGGTCTTGAGGATGCCGACGACCGCGCCGGCGTCCTCGATCAGGCGCAGCTGCAGGTCGACCGGCTTGTCCTTGTCGTTGCACAGCGCCATCACCTTGGCGTGGGCCGCGGCGGCGTGGTCGCGCGCCGCCGACAGGTAGGCGTTCAGGCCCATCGGGTTGGCCTCGCCGATGCCCAGGTATGGATACGGGTCCACGACGTAGACCGCGGTGAGCCGGGCGTGCTGCTCGCGCGCCAGCGTGACGGCCAGCCTGGCCGCGTGGTCGGAGGCGGCGGAGCCGTCGGTGGCCAGCAGGATGTGCTTGAACATGGTGGACCTCGGGTGATGCGATCTCCCGATGCTGCGTCCCGCTGCGCCGGGGCGGCTTGACCTACGTCAAGCGGGCGCCCGGCACGCTCACGGATACTTTTTTTCATGGACCGGTTCAGGCGCCTGTGGAGCGCGGCAAAACCCTATCGCACGCCTGCGCTCGTGCTGCTGCTGCTGGTGGCCGCGGCGGCGTGGTTCGGCCCCGGCCTGCTGCTGGGGCCGCAGGTGCCCGTGCGCACGGTGACGCAGCGCGATTTCGTGCAGTCGGTGGTGGCCAGCGGCCATGTGGAGGCGCCGCACCGCGTCAGCATCGGCACCCAGATCACCGGCACCGTCAGGCGCGTGCCGGTGGCCGAGGGCCAGGTGGTGGCTGCGGGCCAGGTGCTGATCGAGCTGGAGAGCGCGGAGCTGCGGGCCGCCGCGGCGCAGGCCGACGTGGCGGTGGCGCAGGCGCAGGCGCGGCTGCGGCAGGTGGCGGAAGTGCAGGCGCCGGTGGCCGAGCAGGCGCTGCGGCAGGCGCAGGTGAACCTGGACAACGCCCGCGCGCAACTGCGCCGCAATGCCGACCTGTTCCGGCAGGGCTTCATCGGCCAGGCGGCGCTGGACGATCTGCAGAAGGCGGTGGACCTGGCGCAGGCGCAGCTGCACTCGGCGCAGAAGCAGGTGGAGACGGCGCGCAGCGGCGGCAGCGACCACGCGATCGCGGTGACCGCGCTGCAGCAGGCGCGTGCCAGCGCCGACGCCGCGCATTCGCGGCTGCGCTACGCCACCATCGAGGCGCCGGTGGCCGGCACGCTGATCGACCGCTCGGTGGAGGCGGGCGACGTGGTGCAGCCGGGCAAGGCGCTGATGGTGCTTTCGCCGGCCGGCGAGACCGAGCTGGTGGTGCAGATCGACGAGAAGAACATCCACCTGCTGGCGCTCGGCCAGCAGGCCCGGGCCTCGGCCGACGCCTATCCGGAAAGCCGTTTCGACGCCCGGCTGGTGTACATCAATCCCGGCGTCGACGCCCAGCGCGGCTCGGTCGAGGTCAAGCTGGCGGTGGCCGAGCCGCCGGCCTACCTGCGCCAGGACATGACGGTGTCGGTCGACATCCAGGTGGCGGCGCGCCCCGCGGCAGTGCTGGTGCCCACCGATGCGGTCCACGACGTCGACGCCGCGGCGCCGTGGGTGCTGCGGGTGGAGGAAGGCCGCGCGCGCCGCCGCCCGGTGCGCCTGGGCCTGCGCAGCGGCGGCCTGAGCGAGGTGCTGGACGGACTGCGGGCGGGCGACCTGGTCGTTCCCGCCGCCGAGGCCCGCATCCGCGACGGTTCGCGGCTGCGGCCGCTGGCGGCCGGCCGGGCCGGCGGAATGTCGCCATGACCGCGTGGCTGCCCTTCGAGTGGATCGTCGCCCTGCGCTTCCTGCGCGAGGGCCGGATGCAGACCCTGTTCATCGTCAGCGGCATCGCCGTCGGCGTGGCGGTGATCGTGTTCATGTCGGCGCTGCTGGTCGGGCTGCAGGCCAACTTCATCCGCCGCGTGCTGACCGCGCAGGCCCACATCCAGCTGCTGCCGCCCAAGGAGGTGGCGCGGGCGCTGGGCCCGCCGCCGGGCCTGGGCGCGGACGCGGTGGAGGGCGCGATCGTGCAGGCGCCGCTGCAGCGGCTCAAGTCGATCGACCAGTGGCAGGCGGTGATGGCGCAGATCCGCGCCATGCCGGGCGTGCGGGTGGTGTCGCCGGCGGCCACCGGCTCGGCGCTGGTGGTGCGCGGCGACGCCAGCCGCGCGGTGTCGGTGGTCGGCGTCGACCCCGACCTGTATTTCCGGATCGTCAACCTGCCCGAGAAGGTGGTGGACGGCAGCCCGCGGCTGACCGGCAGCGACATCATGATCGGCACCGAGCTGGCCAGCGACCTGGGCCTGACGGTGGGCGACAAGCTGCGCGTGTCCGCCGCCAATGGCGCCGCCAACACGCTGTCCATCACCGGCATCTTCGACCTGGGCAGCAAGGGCGCCAACCAGCGCACCACCTACGTCGCCCTGCACACGGCCCAGAGCCTGCTGGGCCTGACCGGCGGCGTCTCCAGCATCGACGTCACGGTGGAAGACGTCTACTCGGCCGAAACGATCGCCCAGCGCATCCGGGCGGCCACCGGGGTGGAAGCGGACAGCTGGATCGCCACCAACGCGCAGTTCTTCACCGCGGTGCAGGCGCAGAAGACCTCCAACACCACCATCCGCTTCTTCGTCGGGCTGTCGGTCGCCTTCGGCATCGCCAGCGTGCTGGTGGTGTCGGTGGTGCAGAAGTCGCGCGAGATCGGCATCCTGCGGGCGATGGGCATCTCGCGCGGGCAGGTGCTGCGGGTGTTCCTGCTGCAGGGCGGCGTGCTGGGGCTGTTGGGGTCGATCGCCGGCTCGGTGCTCGCCGCCATCGCGCTGCTGCTGTGGCAGCGCTATGCGCGCAATCCCGACGGCACGCCGTTTTTCCCGTTGGAGATCGAGCCGGGACTGTTCGGCGTCTCCCTGTTGCTGGCCACCATGACCGGGCTGGCGGCGGCGTTCGCGCCGGCGCTGCGCGCGGCGCGGCTCGACCCCGTGGTGGCCATCCGTGGCTGATCCCGTCGTGCGCATGCGCGCCGTCCACAAGGCCTTCAACGTCGGCCTGCCCAACGAGACCGAGGTGCTGCACGGCATCGACCTCGACCTGCAGCCCGGCCAGTTCTGCGCCGTGATGGGGCCGTCAGGCTCCGGCAAGAGCACCCTGCTGAATATCGTCGGACTGCTGGACCGGCCGACCAGCGGTACGCTGGCCATCGCCGGCGAGGAGACCACCGCGCTGGACGACCGGGCGCTGACGCGGCTGCGCGGCCACGCCATCGGCTTCGTCTTTCAGTACCACTATCTGCTGTCCGCCTTTACCGCACTGGAGAACGTCATGATGCCCATGCTCGGCGACGCCGGCTTCCCGAACGAGGCGATGCGCGTGCGCGCCGCCGAACTGCTCGACAGCGTCGGCCTGAAGAAATGGCAGGACAACCTGACCGGCCACCTCAGCGGCGGCCAGCAGCAGCGGGTGGCGGTGGCGCGGGCGCTGGCGATGAACCCGGCGCTGCTGCTGGCCGACGAGCCGACCGGCAACCTGGACACCAAGTCGGCGGATGCCGTGTTCGAGCTGCTGCGCAGCGTCAACCGCGCGCACGGCATGGCGATCCTGTTCGTCACCCACAACGCGGCGCTGTCGCAGCGCTGCGACAGCATCATCCAGGTGGTCGACGGCATGGTCCTCGACAGGGAGGCAGCATGAACACGCTCCGCTTCACACCCCGCGCCGTGCGCGGCCTGCTGTGCGTGGTCGCGGCCGGCGCCGTCCTTTGCCTGCTGCCCGCCGCCGCCCGGGCGCAGGTGCAGACCCTGTACGAATGGCGCGATGCGCGCGGCACCGTCGTGTACTCGCAGCTGCCGCCGGAACACGCCGCCAGCGGCGCGGTGCGGGTGCTGCGGCTGCCGCAACTGCCGGCGCCGGAGCGGGCGACGGCGGCCCGCGTGCTGGTGCAGAGCGGCCCGCCGGCGCAGCCGGCGCGCCGCGCGCTGGAGGAGGCGGATGCCCGGGTGATGCGGGCCATCGATGCGCTGCAGCAGGCGGAGCGGGCGCTGCGGGAGCGCCAGGAGCCCGAGGCCGGCGAGCGCCAGGGCCTGGCCAACGGCCACAGCCGGCTGACCGGCGCCTATTTCGAGCGGCTGGCGCAGCTGCAGGCGCAGGTGGACCGCCAGCGGGTTGAACTGCGTGAGGCCTACGCCGCGCGCGACGCACTGGTGCGCTGAGCCGCGCCGCGCGCGCGAATCAAGAATGGCGGGCCGTTCGCTATCCCGGTGCCTTCGGGTAACCCACCGTCTGCGACAGCATCACCTGCTGGTCGTGGCCCAGGCCCAGCGCATCGCCGATCGCGTCGCGGTCGATCCAGGCCCGGATCACGGTGGCCAGGCCGTTGCCGGCGGCGAACAGGTACACGTTCTGCGCGATGGCGCCGGCGGCCACATGGGCGTAGGCCACGCGCTGCGCCACCGGCACCGCGCTCAGGCGGGCGTGGTGGGCGACGTAGACCAGGTCGAGCGGCGCCTCGTCGACGAAGTCCTGGTAGCCGGTGACGCGGCGCAGGTCGGCGGCGGCCACCAGCTGCAGCCGGTGGGCCGGGGCGTCGTAGCGGTAGGCGCCGGCCGGAAGCGCCACGTACACGTCCACCTCCTGCGCGTTCAGCGCCGAGGGCGCGGTGCGCCCGCCGTCGGGCCGGTTCACGCCGCAGGCCGCCCACAGCAGGTCGGACATCAGCGGCAGCGGCAACGGCTGGGGCGAGAACTCCCGCTGCGAGCGGCGCCCGGCCAGCACCTGCATCAGGGCGGCGCCGCCGGACGTGCGCGGCGCCGGCAGCGCCATCACATTGGCCGCGGTGCCGCTGGCCGGCTTCGGGCGCAGCTTGCCCATCGTGCCCAGGACCAGTTTGCTGACGGTGCTCATGGCGTTCCCCTGCGTCGGTTGATGCAGCAGCGTAGGCGGGGCCGGGCGGGCCTGCCTTGATGCGGCGCAAGCGCAGCGGCCGCCAGCGCGGGGGGCGACGCGCCGGGGTTCAGAGCTGGAACACCAGCAGCCGCAGGATGCCTTCGGCCAGCTCGCGCGCCAGCGGCACCGGCGCCGCCTGCACCCGGGTGCTGGTGGCGCGCACGGCGCCGACCCATTCGGCGAAGCCGCGGACCGCCTGCGGGTCGTAGAAGGCGACCATCATCTCGTAGTTGAGGAACAGGCTGCGCTCGTCGAGGTTGGCCGATCCCGCCAGCGCCAGCACCTCGTCCACCACCACCGCCTTGGCATGGACCATGCCCGGCGCCAGCCAGACATGGGCGCCGGCGGCCACCAGCTCGCGGATGGCGGGCGGCCGCGCCAGGTCGGCCAGCCGGTGGTTGGAGTGCCGCGGCAGCACCAGGTCCACCTGCACGCCGCGGCGCGCGGCCAGCGTGAAGGCCATCAGCAGGCCCGGGTCCGGCACGAAGTACGGCGTGACGGCCAGGATCCGCCGCTGCGCCGTGAAGCAGGCTTCGATGATCAGCGAGTAGAGCGTGTCCTCGGCCTGGTCCGGCCCGCTGGGCACCAGTTGCGCGGTCGCGCGGCCGGCGGGCGCCGGGGCCGTGGGCCGCACCGGATGCGCGCCGGCGCGGCCGCGGCTGGCCAACTCCCAGTCCGACTGGAACTGCGCCAGCGCATCGGCGGCGATCGGCCCGCGCACGTCGAAGCTCAGGTCGATCCAGGGCGCCGCCACGTGCCCGAGCGGCAGCGACTTGCCAGTGAAGTATTCGGCCGCCAGATTGCGCCCGCCGCTCCACAGCCACTGGCCGTCGGCCACCACCAGCTTGCGGTGGTTGCGCAGGTTGATCCGGCCCGGCAGGAAGGAGGCCCAGGGCGGCACGAACAGCGCCACCTGCGCGCCGGCGCGCTGCAGCGCACCGAGGGCCGGCCGCCCGCCCAGGTACAGGCCGACGCCGTCGATCAGCAGGCGGACCTTCAGGCCCTCGCGGGCGCGGCGCGCCAGCAGCTGCGACAGCTCGCGGCCGACGTGGTCGCGCCCGAGCAGGAAGGTGCCGACGTCCAGGCTTTCACGCGCGCCCAGCACGATCTCGCGCAGGCGCGCCAGCGCATCGGCGCCGTCGGCGTGCAGCCGCAGGTCGTGGCAGCAGACCGGCGGCCCGAGGCCGAGGTTGACCGCCAGCGCCTGCAGCCGTCCGGCCGGCGACAGCGCCGGCAGCGGCTTGGCGTGCGCCAGCGGCGCCGGCCTGAGGCGGTTCTTGCGCGAGCCGAACACGAAGTACGCCGGCAGCGCGAGGTAGGGCACCAGCAGCAGCGAGATCACCCAGGCGACCGAGGCCGAGGGATGGCGGCGCTGCCGGTTGGCGCGCGAGGCGGTGACGTAGACCGCCAGGCCCAGCAGCACGATGGCACCGTGCAGCGTCAGCCAGTGGCCGATCTCGAATCGTTCAAGCATCGGTGTGCCCTGGTCTGTTCGGTGGCCGCCATTGTGCCGCCGGACGGGCGCGGCGGCGCTTCAGGCCTTGCGCAGTTCGATCCGCTTGCCGTCGGCCACCGCCGGCGGCGGATAGACGATCACCCGCTGGCCGGCCTGCAGCCCGGAGCGGATCCAGGCCTCGCTGCCGTTGCGGCCCGCCACCTCCACCGGCTGCAGCCGGGCGCGGCCGCCGTCCACCCGGTACACCGCCGCGCCGCCGTCGGCATAGGGAAACAGCGCGCCGACCGGCACCATCACCGCCTGGTCCACGCTCTGGGTGATGACCCGCAGCGTGACTCGGTAGCCGTCGCCGATCACGCGCCAGGCCGGTGGCGGCGAGTCCAGGTCCACCACCACCTTCACCCGCTGCTCCTCGATGCCCAGCGCCGAGACCTTGGTGAAGGCGCCGGGGTCGACCCGCCGCACGTGGCCCTCCACCGGCGGCCCGCCCCAGCGTTCGACCACCGCGCGGCGGCCCGGCTGGGCCTGCACCGCGTCGGTGGTCAGCAGGTCGGCCACCACTTCCAGCTGCCGCAGGTCGCCGATGTCCAGCAGCGCGCTGCCGGCCGGCAGCGTGGCCTCGCTGGGCTGCGTGACGCGCAGCACCACGCCGTCCACCGGCGCGCGCACGGTGAAGGGGCGGCCGGCCTGCAGGTTGCCGCTGGCCGGCTGCAATGCGGCGGCCGCCTGCGCCTGCTCGTGCACCGCCGCCTCGCGCTCGGCCCGGGCGATCTCCAGGTCGCGCTGCGCGCCCGCCAGCGCCAGCCGGGCGCTGTCCAGGCGCGAGGCCGACAGGAAGCCCTCGCGCGCCAGCTTCTCGGTGCGATGCAATTCAAGCTGCGCCTCCTCCCGGGTCACCGCCGTCCGCTCGACGCGGGCGTTGGTGCGCGTGACGTTGGCGCTGGCCGCCTTGTAGCGCGCCGCCGCCTCCTGCGAGCTGCGCTCGTCCACCAGCGAGGACATCGCCGGCACCAGCACGGCCACCGCATCGCCGGCGGCCACCCGGTCGCCCTCGCGCAGGCTGATGCGCGCCAGCCGGGCGGCCACCGGGGTGGACACGGTGTAGCGGTCCTTCAGCCGGGTCTGGCCGTCCTCCTCGATGCCCTGCTCGAAGTGGCCCACCGTGACCGCCGCGCTTTCCACCTGCACCGGCCGCGGCGCGAAGGCCCAGGCCAGCAGGCCGATGGTGGCGGCGCCGCCGGCCGCCCAGATCAGGTAACTCTTCTTGAACATCGATCACTCCCTCGTCTTGAGCGCCCCCACCATGTCGAGCCGGTCGATGCGGCGCCGCACGACCATCGCGCTGGCCACGCCGGCCGCCACCACGCACAGTGCGGCGAAGGCGTCGGTGCGGGGCTGGATCTCCACCGGGAACTTGAACTGGTCGCTGGCCATCAGCCCCACCACCGCGTGGGTCAGCCCCCATCCGAGCAGCATGCCCAGCGGCAGCGCCACCGCGATGCCCAGCGCCAGTTCGCCCAGCAGCAGCAGCGAGACCTCGCCGCGGGTGAAGCCCAGCACCCGCAGGCTGGCCAGCTCCCAGCCGCGCTCGGCCAGCGCGATGCGCGCGTTGTTGTAGACCACGCCGACCGCGATCACCACGGCGAAGGCGGTGAGGATCGAGCTCATGATCCGCACGTTGCGCGCGCTGATCTCCTGCATGTTGCGCACCATGGTCGACTTGCTGAAGGCGCCGGCCACCTTCGGCAGCGCCTGGGTCGCCTCCAGCACCGCGGGCAGCGCGCCGGTGCCCACCCGCAGCCCGAAGAAGTTGGCCAGGTCGCTGTCGCCCAGCATCGCGTTGAGCGTGTCGCGCCGGATGAAGGCGTTCAGGCCCATCATGTCGCTCACCGTGCCCTGCAGCACCATCGGCAGCACCTCGCGCCGGCCCTCGCGCAGCTCCACGATCACGGTGTCGCCGGGCTTGAGCCCGAGCTTGTCGGCCAGCCGGTCGGTCATCAGCAGGCCGTCGGCCGGCGCCGGCACCTCGCGCCGGTCCATGGCGATGGCGCGCTGCAGCAGCGCCGGTGCCGCCTGGCCGTCCAGCAGCCCCTTCTCGGTGCGGTGGCCGTGGCGGAAGCGCACCGCCAGCCGGCGCCCCGGCTCCACCTGCAGCACGCCCGGCAGCCGGGCCAGCTCGCGGGCCGCGGCGGCCCGCACCGGGTCCGTCATCCAGACGATCACGTCGCTGCGCATCGACAGGTTGAACTGGGTGTCCACGATCGCGTCCATGGCGTCGCGAAAGAAGTTGCCCAGGATGACGATCGCGACGGCGGCGGCGATGCCGCCGGTGGTGAGCGCGGCGCGCAGCGGCCGCCGCTCCATGTTGCGCAGGATCATGCGCAGCGCCGGCGCCAGCCGCAGCCGCGGCACCCGCTCCAGCAGCGAGCGCCGGTAGCTGCCCGGGGCCGGCGGCCGCATCGCCTCGGCCGGCGACAGCCGCACGGTGGCGGCGATGGCGGTCAGCGTGCCGGCCACCGCGGTGACGGCGACGATCCCCAGGCCGATCCACGCCAGCGAGGGCGGGACCCGGTGCTCGAAGCGCGGGAAGCGGAAGAACTCGGCATACAGCCCGGTGAGCATCGTGCCCATCCAGTCGCCCAGCAGCAGCCCCAGCAGGTAGCCGCCCAGCACCATCGGCGCCACCAGCTTGAGGTAGTGCAGCGCGATGGTGGCGTTGCCGTAGCCCAGCGCCTTCAGGGCCGCCACCTGCTCGCGCTGGGTGGCGACCAGGCGCGCGGTGACGACGTGCAGCAGGAAGCCGGCCACCGCCAGGAAGATCGCCGGCAGCACGGTGCCCAGCACCCGCTGCTCGCGGATCTCGTTATCCAGCATCGCGTTGGACTGCTGCTCGTCGCGGCCGTGGGCCGGCGCGCCGCCCAGCGGCGCCAGCTTGCGCGTCACCTCGTCCAGCACCTGGGGTTCGGAGGCGGAGGGCGCCAGCTTGAGCGCCACCCGGTTGAAGGCGCCGCGCATGTCCATGGCGGCGGCCAGTTCGTCCTTGTCGGTCCAGAACACGCCGAACGCGCGCATGTCGGGCATGCCCATGATGCCGCCGAAGATGTACTCGGGCGACAGCGCGGTGCCGGTGATGCGCAGCGTGCGGCGCTTGCCGTTGACCAGCGCCGAGACGCTGTCGCCCGGCCGCAGCCGATGCGCTTCGGCGAACGAGAGCGTCGCCACCGCCTCGATCTCGCCGGCCGCGTGGGTGCCCGGCTCCGGCCAGCGCCCGCTGTGCAGCTGCACCCGGTTCAGGCGCTGCGGGTGGCGCGCGTCCAGCCCGATCAGCTGGCCCATCACCGGGTCGATGCTGCCGGGCACGGTGACGCGCGCCATCGCCTCCACCGTGGTCTGGACGTCGATCACGCCCGGCACCTGGGCCAGCCGCTGCTCCATCGCGGCCGGCGCGCGCCGGACCTCGGCGAACACGTCGGCGAAACGGCCGGCGGCATAGAAGTCGTCGCGTGCCTGCGCCAGCGATTCCACCGCCGACAGGGTGGCGACGAAGCCGCCGATGCCGCTGGCCACCACCAGCGCGATGGTCAGCGCCTGGCTCCAGAGCAGGCGCAGGTCGCGCAGCACCTTGCGGTCCAGGGCCTTCATCGCGTCACCACGAGAGTTCGGCCGGCGACAGCCGCCGCGGCGGCACCTCGACGCTGGCGATGCGGCCGTCGGCCAGGCGCACCACCCGGTCGGCCATGCCGGCGATGGCGGCGTTGTGGGTGATCACCAGCGCGGTGGTGCCCAATTCGGTGTTGATGCGCGCGATCACCTCCAGCACCAGCTTGCCGGTGGCGTAGTCCAGCGCGCCGGTGGGCTCGTCGCACAGCAGCAGCTGCGGCCGCTTGGCGATGGCGCGGGCAATCGCCACCCGCTGCTGCTCGCCGCCGGACAGCTGCGAGGGGAAGTGGTTGCGGCGCGGCGTCAGCGCCACCAGCGCCAGCGCCTCGTCCACCGGCATGGGGTCCGTCGCGATGTCGGTGACCAGTGCCACGTTCTCGGCCACCGTCAGGCTGGGGATCAGGTTGTAGAACTGGAACACGAAGCCCACGTGCTCGCGCCGGTAGCGCGTCAGCTCGGTGTCCGAGGCGCCGTCCAGCCGTTGGCCGCGGAAGCTGACCTCGCCGCTGGTGGGCCCGTCCAGCCCGCCCAGGATGTTCAGCAGGGTGGACTTGCCGCTGCCCGAGGGGCCGAGCAGCACGATGAACTCGCCTTGCGCCACGTCCAGGTCGACGGCCCGCAGGGCGTGCACGGCGGCCTCGCCGCTGCCATAGGTGCGTGCCAGCGACCGGATGCGCAGCAGCGGCTCGGCGTCTTGCTGCACAGCGGCCGCCGGCATCGGTGGCCTTTACTGGATCGCCAGCTTCTTGGCCGCCGTGCTGGCCTTCTTGGGCAGCTCCAGGTTCAGCACGCCGTCGGTGTAGCGGGCCTTGGCCTTCTCGTTGTCGACGTCCTGGCCCAGGCTGAAGGTGCGCGAGATGGTGCCGTAGTAGCGCTCGCTGCGCAGCACCTTGCCGCCGTTGCCGCGGGTTTCCTTTTCCTCGCGGGCCTCGGCGTCGATCTGCACCACGTTGCCGTCGATGCGCACGTTGATGTCCTCCTTCTTCACGCCCGGGATGTCGGCCTTGACCAGGTAGGCGTCGTCCTTTTCCGAAACGTCGATGCGCATCTGCAGCGCGCGGTCACCGTTCTCGAACACGGTGGGGGAGAAAAAGCGGCGCATCGTCGATTCGAAGGGATCGGCGAACACCGGGTCGAGTAGCCTGAGATTGCTCATGATGGACTCCTTGGTCGTTGATGGACGGTTGAAAGGAAAGCGTGCGCTCAGGCGTCGATCTCGAGCTTGTCGACGACGCGCGAAACGCCCTTGGCTGCAAATGCCGCGCCCAGCGCAGCGTCGTGCTCGGACATGGAACTGACGGTGCCGCGCAGGGTGACGACGCCGCCCTCGACCTCGACGCCGATGCGGTGCGCCTCGCGTTCCGCATGGCGCCGCAGCGCCGCGGTGATCTGCTCGGCGACGTCCTTGTTGTTGACCCGCGCCTTGATGGTGATGGCGTTGGTCAGGCCGCGCACGCCCACCAGCGGGCGGATGCCCTGTTCGGCGCTGGCGGACTGGTAGCCCCAGTCGACCTCGCCGCTGAGCGTGACCCAGCCATCCTCGACCTCCACCTTGATGCGGTCGGCCGGCACCAGCGCATGCCAGCGCAGGGCGTTGGTGGCGGCCTGGGCGATTTCGGAATCGCTGCGCTTGTGGGAGGGTGCCAGCTTGACGTCGAGTTCGACGGCTATCCCGCGCACGCCGGCGACGCGGCGCACCGCACGCTCCACTGCATGCTTCTCGGCGAAGGTGTCCAGATGGCCGGTCAGCGTGACCACGCCGTTGTTGACGATCACGCCGATGTTGGTGGCATTGACCGCCGGGTCCCAGGCCAGTTCGTCAGTGACGTCGAGCTTGAGCTGGTTGTCGGATTTCATGTCGGGCTCTCCTTGCAGGAAATGGATGGAGGCCGCGCTTGTGCGGCCTGAAGACACTGTAGGCAGCCGCGCGCGGGCGGGGTTTGACAAACCGCAACCGGACGCCGGCGCCGGCGCCGGATCATTCGCGCCAGCAATCAAGGAGTCCGCATGCCGTTGCCCGTTCGCCTGTCCGGCGCCATTGCACTTGCACTTGCGCTGGCGGCATCGCTGTGCGGCCCGTCGCACGCCCAGACCGCAGCCGAGCTGGCCGTGCTGTACCGCACGCAGGTGCGACAGCGGCTGGACGTTCCGCCCGAGGAGGCGCGGCGCTATGCGGCGCTGGCCGAGCAGGCCTTGCAGCGGGCCGGGCTCGTGCTGGACCGTCCGCAATACCTGCTGGTGGTGGACCGCGATCCCCGCGTGCAGGCGCTGCTGCTGTTCTGGCGGCCGCTGCAGGGCGAGTACCAGTGGCTGGGCGCGTCGCCGGTGTCCACCGGCAAGCCGGGCAGCTTCGACCACTTCGAGACGCCGGTCGGCGTGTTCGACCACACGCCGCTCAACCCCGACTTCCGCGCCGAGGGCACGCTCAACGACAGGGGCATCCGCGGCTATGGCGAGAAGGGCATGCGGGTCTACGACTTCGGCTGGCAGCGGGTCGCCAAGGGCTGGGGCGACCACGCCGTCTCGGACATGCGGCTGCAGATGCACGCCACCGATCCGGACCTGCTGGAGCAGCGGCTGGGCGGCGCGCAGTCCAAGGGCTGCATCCGCATTCCGGCCACGCTGAACACGCTGCTCGATCATTACGGTGTGCTCGACGCCGCTTACGACAGCGCGCTGCAGGACGGCCGCAAGCTGTGGGTGCTGGCGCAGCGCGAGCCGGTGGAGCATGCCGGCCGCTACCTGGTGGTGGTGGACACGCAGCGCCGGCAGCGTCCCGACTGGAGCCCGTCCTCCTTGGCGCCGCGCCGGCCGGCGGCGCCGAAGCGCTGACCGTCAGGGCACCAGCACCGCCGCGCCGTTGACGCGGCCCTCGCGCAGCGCCTCCACGGCGGCGTTGGCGTCGCGCAGCGCGAACACTTCCACGTGGGTGTGCAGCGCGAGGTCCTGCAGCAGCCCGAAGAAGTCCTCGCCGTCGGCGCGCGTGAGGTTGGCGACCGAGCGCAGCGTGCGTTCGCCCCACAGCAGGCTGTAGGGAAAGCCCGGGATCGCGCTCATGTGGATGCCGGCGCACACCACGGTGCCGCCCTTGCGGGTGGCGGCCAGCGCCGCCGGCACCAGCTCGCCGGCCGGCGCGAAGATCAGGGCCGCGTCCAGGGAACCGGCAGCGGCCTGGCTGGCGTCGCCGGCCCAGCTTGCGCCCAGGCTGCGCGCGAATTCCTGGCCGGCCTGGTCGCCGGGCCGGGTGAAGGCATGCACCTGCTGGCCGCGGGCGACCGCGAGCTGGCAGACGATGTGGGCGGCGGCGCCGAAGCCGTACAACCCCAGCCGGCGCGGCACGGCCTCGCCGGCCAGCCGCCAGGCCCGAAAGCCGATCAGCCCGGCGCACAGCAGCGGCGCCGCATGGACGTCGTCGTAGCGCAGGGGCAGGGCGAAGCAGTAGCGCTCGTCGGCCGCTGCGTACTGCGCGAAGCCGCCGTCGCGGTCGTAGCCGGTGAAGACCGGCCGGTCGCACAGGTTCTCCCGCGCCATCGCGCAGAACGGGCAGGCGCCGCAGCTGCCGCCCAGCCAGGGGACGCCGATGCGCCGGCCGGGCGCGAAGCGGTGCGCGCCGGCGCCGGCGGCCACCACCTCGCCGACGATCTCGTGGCCGGGCGTGACCTGGGGCGCGCGCGGCGGCAGGTCGCCGTCGATCAGGTGCAGGTCGGTGCGGCAGACGCCGCAGGCCAGCACGCGCAGCAGCACTTCGCCCGGGCCCGGCTGCGGCACCGGCTTGTCGCGCGCCAGCAGGCGGTGCGCCTGCGCATCGGGGGTCATCGCCAGCATGGAGGTCGGCAACATCGGGCAATGGTAGGAGCAAGGCCGCGCCCACGATGCGGTCTTTTCGCAGGCGCATTGACCTGGCGCAAACGGCCAGGCGCGCCGGGCTGGAACGATCAGGCGATGAGGACACGCCCTGCCCATCCCGACGCTGCGCACCGGCCCGCAGCGCTGGACCTGCCGCTGAAGCTGGCGCTGGCGCGGCTGGCGCACGGCGTCTCGCCGGCCGCCGTCAGCCTGGCGCTGGCGGACTGGTGGATCCACCTGCTGGTCTCGCCCTCGCGCCACGCCGAGCTGGCGTCCAGCGCGATGCGCAAGTCCCTGCAATGGAGCCATTACGCCCAGCACGGCTGGCACGGCGAGTGCCCGCGCTGCGTGGAGCCGCTGCCGCAGGACCGGCGCTTCGCGCCGCCCGAATGGCAGGCGCCCGGTCCGAGCGCGCTGGCGCAGGCCTTCCTGCTGCAGCAGCAGTGGTGGGACGAGGCGATGACCGGCGTGCGCGGCGTCTCGCAGCACCACGAGGAGGTGGCCGCCTTCGTGGTGCGCCAGTGGCTGGACATGGCCTCGCCGTCCAATTTCGTCGCCACCAATCCCCAGGTGCTGCGCGAGACCGCGGCCACCGGCGGGCTGAACCTGGCCAACGGCCTGGCCAACTGGTGGCGCGACGCGGTGGCGGTGCTGACGGATGGCACGGCGCGCGGCGTGGAGGACTTCGTGCCCGGCAAGCAGGTGGCGCTCACGCCCGGCAAGGTGGTGTTCCGCAACCGCCTGATCGAGCTGATCCAGTACCTGCCGCAGACGCCCAAGGTGCACGCCGAGCCGCTGCTGATCGTGCCGTCGTGGATCATGAAGTACTACATCCTGGACCTGACGCCCGAGGATTCGCTGGTGCGCTACCTGGTCGGCCAGGGCCACACCGTGTTCATGGTGTCGTGGCGCAACCCCGGCACCGAGGACCGCGCCCTGGGCATGGACGACTACCTGCACCTGGGCGTGCTGGACGCCATCGCGGCGGTGCGCTCGGCCTGCCCCGGCCCGCTGCACGCGGCCGGCTACTGCCTGGGCGGCACGCTGCTGTCCATCGCCGCCGCGGCCCTGCGCCGCAGCGGCGACAGCTCGCTCAAGTCGGTCACGCTGCTGGCGGCGGAGACCGACTTCGAGCAGCCGGGCGAGCTGGGCCTGTTCATCGACGAGAGCCAGATCTCCTTCCTGGAAGACCTGATGGCCGAACACGGCTACCTGGACGGCCGGCAGATGGCCGGCGCCTTCCAGCTGATCAACTCCAAGGACCTGGTGTGGTCCAAGCTGGTCCACGAGTACCTGATGGGCGCGCAGACGCCGATGACGGCGCTGCGGGCCTGGAACGCCGACGCGACGCGGCTGCCGGCGCGCATGCACAGCGAGTACCTGCGCCGCCTGTACCTGCACAACGACCTGGCCGAGGGCCGCTACCCGGTGGACGGCGAGCCGGTGACGCTGGCGGACATCGACCTGCCGATGTTCGTGGTCGCCACCGAGCGCGACCACGTCTCGCCCTGGAAGTCGGTCTACGAGGTGCAGCGGCTGGTGCGCGCGCCGATCGCCTTCGCGCTCAGCACCGGCGGCCACAACGTCGGCATCGTCAATCCGCCGGACGGCGCCGCCGCGCATGGACAGACCGGCTACCGCTTCGCCGTCCACGCCGCCGGCAAGGCGCCGGCCGATCCGCAGGCCTGGTTCGATGCGGCCGATGTGCATGCGGGAAGCTGGTGGCCCTGCTGGGAGCAATGGCTGGCCGGCCAGTCCTCGGGCCGGGTGGCGCCGCCGCCGGTGCGCGCGCTGCGCTCGCAGGGCCACGAGCTCGATGCGCCCGGGACCTACGTGCTGCAGGATTAGCCGGCCGCGGCTCAGCGCCGCGGCGCGGCGGTGCGGCGGTGCTCCTGCAGCGTCTGGCAGGCGATGCACAGGGGCGTGGCGGGCAGGGCGCTGAGCCGCTGCAGGTCGATCGGCTCGCCGCATTGCTGGCACACCCCGTAGGTGTGGCCGGCGATCCGGGCCAGCGCAGCCATCACCTGCTGCAGTTCGCGCCGGGCGTTCTCCAGCTGCACGTCGTCGATGGCGGCCTGCGATTCCTGCGTCGCCAGGTCCTTGAAGTCCGCCACCTCGTGGCCGGCCGGTTCGGCCGGTTCGCCCGGGTTGCCCAGCAGCGCACGCAGTTGCTGCTCGCGCTGCTCCAGCTGCTGGCGAAAGCGCGCGGCCATGCTGTCGTCGTAGGTGTCCATCGCAGCTCCTTGTGTCGTCCCATTCTTGTCGGCCACTTTGCGCCCGGCCTTGATCTGGCGCAAGCGCCGGGCCGGCGGCGCGGCCAATGATCGGCGCAGGGCGGCGCGTCCGCCGCCCGGGAGCGATCGATGAGCGTGCGCAACCTCGAGGCCATGTTCCGGCCGGCCAGCATCGCTGTGATCGGCGCGTCCGATCGCGAAGGCAGCGTCGGCGCGGTGGTGCTGCGCAACCTGCGCGGCGGCGGCTTCCAGGGTGCCCTGTGGCCGGTCAACCGGCGCCACGACAGCGTCGCCGGCGGCCCGGCCTGGCGCGACGTGCAGTCGCTGCCGGCCGCGCCCGAGCTGGCGGTGATCTGCACGCCGGCCGAGGGCGTGCCGGCCCTGGTCGCCGAGCTGGGGCGCAAGGGCACGCGCGCCGCCATCGTGCTGTCGTCGGGGCTGCAGCAGCCGGTGGCGGCCGGCGGCCCGTCGCTGGAGCAGGCGATGCTGGAGGCGGCGCGTCCTTTCCTGCTGCGCATCCTGGGGCCCAACTGCATCGGCGCGCTGGTGCCGGGCGCCGGCCTGAACGCCAGCTTCGCGCCCGGCCAGGCGACGGCCGGCACGCTGGCCTTCGTCACGCAGTCGGGCGCGCTGGCCACCGCCATGCTGGACTGGGCCAACGAGCGCGGCATCGGCTTTTCCCATTTCGTCTCGCTGGGCAACAGCGCCGACGTCGATTTCGGCGACATGCTCGACTACCTGGGCAGCGATCCGGGCACCCGCGCCATCCTGCTGTACGTGGAGTCGATCCGCGCGGCCCGCAAGTTCATGTCGGCGGCGCGCGCCGCCGCCCGCAACAAGCCGGTGATCCTGGTGAAGGCGGGGCGCACCGCGGCGGCGGCCCAGGCCGCCAGCACGCACACCGGCGCGCTGGCCGGCTCGGACACCGTGTTCGACGCCGCCGTCCACCGCAGCGGCATGCTGCGGGTGGACACGCTGGAGGCGCTGTTCGACGCCGCCCAGACGCTGGCCTGGCCCCACCCCTGGCGCGGCGAACGGCTGGCGCTGCTGACCAACGGCGGCGGCGCCGGGGTGCTGGCGGCCGATGCGCTGGCCTGCGGCGGCGGCCGGCTGGCGGTGCTGTCCGATGCCACGCGCGAGAAGCTCGACGCGGTGCTGCCGCCGTCCTGGTCGCATGCCAATCCGGTGGACATCGGCGGCGACGCGCCGGTGGCCCGCTACACCCAGGCCCTGGAAGTGTTGATGGCGGCCGCCGAGGTCGACGGCGTGCTGTTCATGCATGCGCCGACGGCGATCGTGCCGGCCGCCGACATCGCGGCCGCCGTGCTGCCGCTGATGCGCAAGGCCGCCAAGCCGGTGCTCAGCTGCTGGCTGGGCGGCAAGTCGGTGACGGCGGCCCGCAGCAGCTTCGCCTACGAAGGCCTGCCCTGGTACAGCACGCCCGAGCGCGGCGCGCAGGCCTGGCTGCAGCTGGCCGCCTATTACCGCAACCAGGCGGCGCTGCAGCAGCTGCCCGGCATCGAGCCGGAGGACTTCGTCCCGCGGCGCGACGAGGCGCTGTCGGTGCTGGCCGACGCCGCCGCCGTCTCCCGCGAGTGGCTGGACCCGGCGCAGGCGCAGGCGGTGATGGCGGCCTACGGCATCCCCACGGTGGCCACGGCGATGGCGCTGGACGCGGACGAGGCGGCGGCGCTGGCAGCCCACATCGGCTACCCGGTGGCGCTGAAGATCGTCTCGCCGCAGGTCGTGCACAAGTCGGACGTCGGCGGCGTGGCGCTGAACCTGGCCAGCGCCGCCGAAGTGCGGGCGGCGGCGGTGCGGATGCGCCAGCAGGTGGCCTGCGCCAAGCCCGAAGCGGTGGTGCTGGGCTTCGCGGTGCAGGCGATGGCCCGGCGCCCGCATGGCACCGAACTGATCGCCGGGCTGGCGACCGATCCGCTGTTCGGACCGGTGGTGCTGTTCGGGCAGGGCGGCACCGGCGTGGAGCTGTCGCGCGCGCATGCGGTGGCGCTGGCGCCGCTGAACGCGCCGCTGGCGCGCGACCTGATCGAGCGCAGCGGCCTGGGCCGGCTGCTGGCCGGCTACCGCGGGCAGCCGGGCGTGGACCAGCGGGCGCTGGTGGACACGCTGCTGAAGCTGTCGCAGCTGGCCTGCGACCTGCAGCAGGTGGCGGAACTGGACATCAACCCGCTGCTGGCCGACGCCAACGGCGTGCTGGCGGTGGACACGCGCATCCGGCTGCGGCTGCGCGGCGCAGCGGTGCCGCCGTCGATCCGGCCCTATCCGCGCAGCCTCGAGCAGACCCTGACGGTGGCCGGCGCCCAGCTGCTGCTGCGGCCGATCCGGCCCGACGACGCGGCGCGGCTGCACGCCTTCTACGAGAACTCGTCGCCCGAGGACATGCGGCTGCGCTTCTTCATGGCGCGGCGCGAGGTGCCGCATTCCGAGCTGGCGCGCTACAGCCAGATCGACTACGACCGCGAGATGACCTTCATCGCGCTGCCTGCCGCGGGCACGGGGCCGCAGCCGATGGTGGCCGAGGTGCGGGCGGTCTGCGATCCGGACAACCTGCGCGCCGAGTTCGCCATCCAGGTCGGCGCGGCCTGGCAGGGCAAGGGCCTGGGGCGCGCGCTGCTCAAGCGGATGGTGGCCTACCTGCGCGAACACGGCACCGCCGAAGTGGTCGGCCAGTGCCTGCCGGAGAACGCCGCGATGGCGGCGCTGGCGCGCCAGGCCGGCTTCGAGGTGCGGCCGGCGCCGCTGCAGGGCACCGTCGACATGCGGCTGGCGCTGAGGTGAGGGGCTAGCCGCAGGCCGGCGCGTTCACCAGCCGGCGCAGGCCGGCCTCGTCGAGGATGCGCACGTGGCGCTGGTGCACCTCGATCAGGCCGTCCTCGGCCAGCCGGCTGAAGGTGCGGCTGATGGTTTCCAGCTGCAGGCCGAGGTAGCTGCCGATGTCCTCGCGCGTCATCCGCAGCAGCAGCTCCGAGCCGGAAAAGCCGCGCGCCTGCAGCCGCTGGGCCAGGTTCAGCAGGAAGGCGGCCAGCCGCTCGTCCGAGCGCATGCTTCCCAGCAGCAGCATGACGCCGCGCTCGCGCACGATCTCGCGGCTCATGATGCGGTGCAGGTGCTGCTGCAGGGCGACGATCTCGCGCGACAGCTCGCTGATGCGCTCGAACGGCAGCACGCAGACCTGCGCGTCCTCCAGCGCCACCGCGTCGCAGCCGTGGCGGTTGTTGACGATGCCGTCCAGCCCCAGCACCTCGCCCGCCATCTGGAAGCCGGTGACCTGCTCGCGGCCGTCCTCGGCGCTGACGCAGGTCTTGAAGAAGCCGGCGCGGATCGCGTACAGCGCGCCGAACGGCTGGCCGCAGCGAAACAGCGGCTTGCCCTTGGCGACCTTCTGGCGCGAACCCACCAGCTGCTCGATGCGCGCCAGCTCGTGGTCATCGAGTCCGGCCGGCATGCACAGCTCGCGCAGGTTGCAGCTGGAACACGCGACCTGGATGCCGCGCACGGCGCCTTCGGCGGCGGGAATCAGGTGGACCGACCGGTGCGGCATGGCTCTTTTGCTGACTTTCTGACGTGGGTCAAATTGTCGGGGCCGCGCCGTCCCGAGGCTTGACGAAGATCAACCACCCGCCTCCTGCCCAGCCCCACAGTGGCACACCGACGAGGCTCGCACGATGACTTTCCTTCCGCCTGCGCTGCTGCATCGCCTGGACGTGCCAGGGCCGCGCTACGCGTGCTATCCGACGGCCGACCGCTTCGTGGAGGCCTTCGGCGCCGACGACTACGCCCTGGCGCTGTCGCAGCGGCGCGGCGGGCCGGCGGCGCGGGCCCTGCCGCTGTCGCTGTACGTGCACATCCCGTTCTGCGAATCGAGCTGCCACTACTGCGGCTGCACCAAGCTGGTCACACGGCACCACGAGCGCGGCACTGCCTACCTGCACGACCTGGCGCGCGAGATCGGGCTGCAGGCGGCGCAGCTGCAGCGGCGCGAGCCGGTGGCGCAGCTGCACCTGGGCGGCGGCACGCCCACCTTCCTGAGCGACACCGAGCTGGGCGCCCTGATGGCGCTGCTGCGGCACCACTTCACGCTGCTGCCCGGGGGCGACTATTCGATCGGCGTCGACCCGCGCACGGTGGACCGGCGCCGGCTCGCGTTCCTGGCCGGCGCCGGATTCAACCGCCTCGGCTTCGGCGTGCAGGATGCCGATCCGCGGGTGCAGCAGGCCATCCACCGGCCGCAGCCGCAGGCGCAGGTGGCCGCGCTGGTGGAACAGGCGCGGGCCGCCGGCTTCGCCGTGGTCGACGTCGACTTGCTGTACGGGTTGCCGCTGCAGTCGCCGGCCAGCTTCGAGCGCACCCTGGCGCAGCTGCTGGCGCTGCGGCCGGACCGCATCTCGCTGCACGCCTACGGGCACCGGCCGGAACGCGTCAAGTCCCAGCGGCGCATCGCGGCCGCGGAACTGCCCCCCGTCGAAGCCCGGCTGGAGATGCTGACCCACGCGCTGGCCGCCCTGGCCGGCGCCGGCTACGAGCACATCGGCCTGGACCAGTTCGCGCTGGCCGGCGACCCGCTGGCCCTGGCCCGCCGGCAGGGCCGGCTGCACCGCAATTTCCAGGGCTACAGCACGCAGCCCGAGGGCGACCTGATCGGCCTGGGCCTGTCGGCGATCGGCCGCATCGGCGCCGTCTACGGGCAGAACGCGCGCTCGCTGGAGGAGTACCACGACCACCTGGAGCGCGGCCGGCTGCCGGTGACGCGCGGGCTGGCGCTGGGACGCGACGACCTGGCGCGGCGCGGCGTCATCATGGCCCTGATGTGCCACGGCCAGCTGCTGTTCGAGTCGATCGAGCTGGCCTGGCTGCTGGACTTCCGCAGCCATTTCGCGGCGGAGCTGCGCCAGCTGGAGTTGCTGGCGGCCGAAGGCCTGGTGCGGCTGGACGATGCCGGCATCGAGGTGACGGCCATCGGGCGCCACCTGATCCGCTCGGTGGTGCGGGTGTTCGACCGCTACCTGCAGGCCGACCTGGCGCGCGAGCGCTTCTCCGGGATCATCTGACGCGCCCTCAGTGGGCGCAGGCGGCAACGGTGTCCTGCCGCAGCAGCGGCCCGTCCCGCAGCGAGCTCTCCACCTCCACCCGCGCGCAGCCCTGCGCGTCGCTGCCGGTGCGGCGCGCCGTGATGCGCAACCCCTTCGGATCGATGCCGCTGGATTCGCCGTAGAGGCGGGCCAGCTCGGCGACCCGGCCGCGGAATTGCTGCGCCGGTGCCGTCGCCAGCCAGGCCAGCGCCTCACCGTTCTCCACCGCAGGCTGTTCCGGCAGCGCGCCGGCGCGCGCTGCTGCATGGCAGGCAAGCAGCGCGAGCAGGGGCAGCAGCCCGGCGCTGCGAAGAAGACAAGGCATGCGCCATCCTACGGCCGGATGGCGCGCCGGTCCGGCTTACTTGGGCGTGCGGCTGGCTTCCTTGGCGTCGCCAAGGGCCTTCTGCGCCTTGCCTTCGCCCTGCTTGGCCAGGCCCTTGGCCTGCTGCCCGAGGCTGCCGACCGCCTCGCCGGTCTTGCGTTGCACCTTGCCCGCCACGTCCTTGGCGGCGCCCTTGACCTGGTCCTTGTTCATGACAGTTCTCCTGGAATGGTTGATGGCATGTGGCCGCCCGGCATAGGCTGCCACGCATCCACGATGCGCCGGGCCGGCGTCCATCGGTGCCAGCCTGCGGCGGAGCGCCGCGTGCGCCGCTTCCTACGCCGGCGGCGGCACTCAGCTGGCCGTCAGATGCAACGCGTCCAGCCCGGCCGCATTTACCTGGCGTTTGCATTGATCGAGCACAGTGCGTGCATCGTGAATCCGGCCGGACCGACACCGAGCGAACTGCGCCGCCAGGGCAGGGCGGCCCTTGCCCTGGCGCTCAGGGCGCTCGCGGTGTTCCTGGTCATGGCGCAGATCTGCATCGCGCTGTGGTTCCGCCAGAAGTTCGGCAAGGTGGAACTGGACCAGATCCTGTTCCACCTGCAGCAGGGATCGAGCAACGTGCTGTACGCCGACCAGCTGCTGGTGTGGAGCGGCATCAAGAACTGCCTGCTGGGGCCCTTGCTGTACACCGGTGTGCTGATGGCGCTGGCCGCGCGCACCGGCGCCACGCGGCGCCGCCTCGGCGGCCTGCTGCTGGGGGCGCCGGTGCTGGCGCTGGCGGTGGCGGGCTCGGCGGCGTTCGCGGTGTCGCTGACCGTCACCTTCCCGCCCAGCGGGATCGGCGGCCAGGACTGGATCGCGCTGCTGTACCGCGCGCCGCCCGCGCTGCAGGCCCCCAGGCGCAAGCGCAACCTGGTCCTGATCTACGGCGAGTCGCTGGAGTTCTCCTACGAGGCCAAGCCCTTCGGCGGCGGACTGCTCGACCCGCTGGAGCATGGCGAGCTGGCGCAGGCCCGGTCGTTCGCGCACTTCCGCCAGCTGGCCGGCACCGGCTGGACCATCGCCGGCATGGTGGCGTCGCAATGCGGCCTGCCGCTCAAGCCGCTGGGCATCTTCGGCGGCAACCGCTTCGGCGACGACGCCACGCAGTTCCTGCCGAACGCGCGCTGCCTCGGCGACGTGCTGCACGCCAGCGGCTACCGCAACGTGTTCCTGGGCGGCGCGTCCACCAGCTTCGCCGGCAAGGGCATGTTCCTGCGCAGCCACGGCTACCAGGAGGTGGTGGGACGGGAGGAGTGGCTGCGCCGCAACCCGGGCTTGGCGCTGAACGAATGGGGCATCTACGACGACGACCTGTTCGCCCAGGCGCTGCGCAAGCTGGGCGAACTGGCGCGCGCGGGCGGCCCCTTCAACCTCACCATCCTCACGGTCGGCATGCATCCGCCGGACGGCTTCCTGGCGCCGTCATGCCCCGTCCGATTCGGCGACCTGCGCGATTCGGTGGCCTGCACCGCGCACCTGATCGACAGCTTCCTGGCCGCCGCGCGTAAGGGCGGCTACCTGCGCGACACCGACGTCGTGGTGCTGGGCGACCACCTGTCGCAGCAAAACAGCCAGACCGGGCGGCTCGAGCAATCGGGCGAGCGTTCGGTGTTCAACAAGCTGCTGACCGCTTCGCCGCTGCCGGCCAACCGCAGCGACATCGACCACTTCGACCTGGCGCCGACCATCCTGTCCGCGCTGGGGTACCGGCTGCCGGGCGGCCGCTTCGGCCTGGGCTGTTCGGCACTCGGTCCGGTGAGCTGCCGGACGCTGGCGGACGATCCGCTGGCCGACGCCAAGCTGGACCACTCCTCGGTGTTCTACAACGCGCTCTGGCTGCCGGCCGGACCCGCCGCGGCGCCGACCAGCCTCGCCTTCAGCAGCCACGCCGCGCCGCCGTCCCGGTGATGCGGCGCGCGCCGTGGCGCTGCCCGATCAGGCGCCGGACTCGAGCGACAGGTGCAGGTCCACCGACGATCCCCGTTCCAGCGTCAGCGTGTAGCCGCGGCGCAACCTGCCCTTGCGAGCGGTGACCTGATAGGTGCCGGGCGGCAGCGGCACGTCGACCAGCGGGCCGGCGTCGTCGACCACCAGCACCGTGCGGCCCTGGCGGTCCTCGATGCTCAGGCACAGCGGCTCGCGCGGCGCCGCCGCGTCGCGCCGGCGCATCTGCCTGAGCGAGAACGCCAGCCGCGAACGCGACGACCGCGTCGCCGCATGGCTGTGGATGAACAGCCGTGCGCCCATGTCGTGCTCGGCCGGCGCGGTCACGGCCGGTCGCGCGGCGCGACCGGCGCCGGGTCCTCGTCGTCCTGCATCGCCGTGTGGGCCTGGCGCGCGCGGCGGCGCTTGACCAGCATCGCCACCAGCAGCGCCGTGGCGGCCGAGGCCGCCAGCGAAGGCGACGCCGAGAGCAGCTGGGCCAGGTTGTCGACCGCCTCCACGCTGACCTGCTGCACGTGCTGCGCCAGCGCCACGACGTCGCTGGCCTGGACGCGGGTGACTTCGTCCAGCCGGATGTGGAAGTCGCGGGCGCCGCTGCGCAGGCGGATGCCCGCGAAGATGCCGTGGGCGATGGCGACCAGCGACAGCACGCCCAGCGGCTGCAGCAGCTGCTCCAGCATCCGGCCGCGCTCGGCCGGCGGCGCGCATTCGTACACCTGCCCGATCAGGGCGGGAATCGCCTGCTCCGCCGCCTGGCGGTCGATCGGGTCGGGGCTGTCGATCATTGCGTTCATGTCGGGTCCTCTTGGTCGCGATGGGGCTGGCAGGGATGCATGCAGGCATGCTGCAGGCCCGGCCGCGCCTGCGTGTGTCGGCCCGGCCGGGCCGCATTGCATCTGACACACGGGCCGGCGCCGGCCGCGGCCTCAGCGCCGGCGCAGCAGTTCGTCCAGCGCGTGGCCCAGCTCGGCCCGCTGCAGCGGCTTGGCCAGCAGCCGGGTGACGCCGGCCTGGGCCGCGCGCAGCGCCAGCGCGGCGCCGCCATAGCCGGAGACCAGCAGCACCGGCAGCTCCGGGTGGACGAGGCGCACCAGCCGGGTCAGCTGGGTCCCGGTCATCTGCGGCATCACTTCGTCCGTGATCAGGGCGGCGTAGCGCTCGCCGCCCTCGCGCAGGGCCTGCAGCGCAGCGGCGGGCTCGGTGCAACCGGTGGGCCGGTAGCCCAGGGCGCCGAGCATCGCGCTGGTCAGCGCCACCAGCGCCGGGTCGTCGTCCACCACCAGCAGCCGCTGGCCTGCGCCCGCGGCCGCGGCATCCGGCGCGGCCGGCGTCCGCGCCAGCGGGTCGCGGCTTTCCGGAAAGTACAAGGCGAAGCAGGCACCCTGGCCGGGCGCGCTCTGCACGTCGATCGCGCCGCCCGCTTCGGCGATCACGCCATGCACTACCGCCAGGCCCAGCCCGGTGCCGGCCTGCGCCTCGCGCGTGGTGAAGAACGGTTCGAACAGCCGCTCCATGACGCCGGCGGTCATGCCCGTGCCCTGGTCCTGCACCGCCAGCCGCAGGTAGTGGCCCGGCTCCAGCCGGCTGTGCGACAGCACCCGCGGCCGGTCGACGACGGCGCGCTCCAGCCGCACGCTCAGCCGGCCGCCGCGCGGCATGGCCTGCATCGCGTTGGTGCACAGGTTCATCACCGCTTCGAACACCTGGGTCGGATCGCCGCGCAGGCGCGCGCCGTCGGTGTCCAGCGCGCGCTCCAGCACGATGCCCGGGCGCAGCGACGCCGCCAGCAGGGCCAGCACTTCCTGCACGATCGGCTCCAGCTCGAACACTGTGGAAGTGCGCGCGCCGCCGCGGCTGAAGGCCAGGATGCGCTCGACCAGCGACTTGCCGCGCAGCGCGGCCTGCAGCACCCGGTCGATCTGCCGCCATTGCTCGCTGCCGGGGGCGGCCGCATCGTGCGCCATCTCGCCGAAGCCGACGATGGCGGCCAGCACGTTGTTGAAGTCGTGGGCGACGCCGCCGGCCAGCGTGCCGAGCGCTTCCAGCTTGCTGGCGCGCGAACGCTGCTGCTGCAGCGCGCGTTGCGCCTCGTCGCGGTGGCGGTCGGCGCGGCGGACGCGCCGCACGGCCACCGCCACCACCAGCAGCAGCAGCGCGATGCCGGCGCCGGTCAGCTGCGCGGTCTGGCGCCAGCCGGCCAGCGCCGCGTCGATGCTGCGGGTCAGCACCACCTGCAGGCCGAAGCGCGGCAGGTCGTGCACGGCCACCAGCCGCTCGCTGCCGTCGCCGAAGCGCAGCGCGTTCACCCCCTGGCGGCCGGCCAGCCGCTGCGCCAGCGCCGCCGGCGGCAGCCGCGGCGGCTGCACGATCGCACCGGTCAGGCGGATGCCGTCGTCGCGGAACACCGCCATCCGCGCGTCCAGGGCCGGCGAGGCGACCGAGAACGCGCCCAGCAGCGCCCTGGCAGGAATGGCCGCCAGGATCCAGCCGGCGACGCCCTGCGGGGTCTGGCGGAAGCCGGTGGCGATGGCGATCATCGGCTCGTGCGTCACCGGGTCGGCGAACGGGCTGCCGACGGCGATCGAATCGGCGCGCAGGCCGTCCAGCGCCGGCCGGAAGGTGGCCGGGCCCGGCGCCGGCCCCGCCTGCGAGGCCGACAGCACGCGGCCCTGCGTGTCGACCAGCCAGAGCTGGGCCACCAGCGGCATCAGGGCGGCGCGGGTCTGCAGCGCGCGGGCGGCGCCGGCCAGCGGCAGCCGGCCGTCCTGCAGTTCGGCCCGCAGCGCCTGCAATCCCTGCTGCGCGCCCTGCAGGCCGCGATCGGCTTCGTCGGCCAGCGCCAGCGACAGCAGCGTCAGTTCGCGCGCCTGTGCCTGCAGGGCGTTGGCCCGCAGGTGCCACAGCACGGCCGCCGACAGCAGCGCCACGCCCAGCGTGAACGCGATCGCCAGCAGCCAGCGGCGCGGGATCTGCTGCAACCTTGTTCGGAGTCGGGATTCCATGGCCTCACGCACGATAGCAGCGACCCAACCGTGGCGCTTGTGGGGCCGGCCGGCGGGCGCTAGGATGGCCGCCGGCGCCCGGGCGGCCGCTCGCGGCATACTGGGCGAACCGCGCCATTCCATGACCATCTCCCCCGCAACAGCAGTTCCCGCCGGGGCCGCGCCCCACATCCTGGTGATCGACGACGACCCGGAGATCCGCGCCCTGATCGAGGAGTACATGGGCCGCAACGACATGCGCGTGAGCAGCGGCGCCAGCGGCCGGGACCTGTTCGACCTGCTGGACCGCGAGGCGATCGACCTGGTGCTGCTGGACCTGAAGCTGCCCGGCGAGGACGGCATGCAGCTGGCCCGCATGCTGCGCGAGCGCGGCAGCGTGCCCATCGTCCTGCTGACCGGACGCAGCGAGGAAGCCGACCGCGTGATGGGCCTGGAGCTGGGCGCCGACGACTACGTCACCAAGCCCTTCAGCCCGCGCGAACTGCTGGCCCGCATGCGCGCCGTGCTGCGCCGCTACCAGGTGCAGGCCACCTTGCCGGAACGCGACAGCGCGCGCCGCGCCTTCCGCTTTTCCGGCTGGGAGCTGAACCTGCGCACCCGGCGCCTGACCTCGCCGCAGGGCGCGCCGGTGGACCTGTCCAACGGCGAGTTCAGCCTGCTGGCGGCGCTGTGCCGCTCGCCGCGCCGCATCCTGACGCGCGAACAGCTGCTGTCGATGTCGCGCCTGCACGAAGCCGAGGTGTATGACCGCAGCGTCGACGTGCAGGTGCGGCGGCTGCGGCTGAAGATCGAGGCGGACTCGGCCCGGCCGGCGCTGATCCTGACCGAGCGAGGCGCCGGCTATCAGCTGGCCAGCGAGGTCGAGACGCTCTATTGACGCAGCGCCCGGTCGCACCGCGGTCCGGGCTCAGGGCAAGGGCTGGTAGGCGACATAAGGTCCCGCGGTGCCGCCGGCGGAACGCTGTTCGAACGCCACGTACACGCTGCGGCCGAAGAAGAACGGCAGGCCGAAATCGAAGGCGCCCGGCAGGGCGGCGCCGGCCGGTCCCCCGAGGTCGTTGAAGGCCACCGGGGCGGGGGACTGCGCCAGCAGGAACAGGGCGTTGGCCACTGTGAGCGGGACCGCGGCGGAGGTGGCGTTGCCCATGACGATGGTCGGAGTGACGGGGGTGGCGGACAGGGCCGCGCTGGTGCCCGGGCAATACAGGCGGGCCACGTCGCCGGTGGCGCCGCTGCGCGCGCAGGTGGGAAGGCTCGCGTCGTCGAAGAACAGCGCGCTGGATCCGCTGTCGAAGAAGCTGTTGGGCAGGACGGTGCCGCGATAGAGCGCGGTGAACGAGCCGGCGTTCGAGCCGCTGGTGCCGACGGGGATCGGCGCCGCGGCCAGGCCGTTGTTCGGCTGCGTCCCGATGCCGAACAGCATCGACCCGGTGACCGGCGCCGATCCGCTGGTGCCGACGGCCGGCAATTGCACGATCAAGCCGTTGTTGTCCTGCGTGAAGAAGGCCGCCGGATTGGCGACTTGCGCCGCCGTCGCGATGGCGGCGCCGGTGCAGGCACCCCCGGCCGGACAGGTGAAATACACGGCGCTGGCATTGCCCGCGCAGAAGGCGCCGCAGTCCTGCAGGAAGTTGCCGACCCCGAGGATGCCGTTGCCCCCCAGCAGTGCCATGGTGTTTTCGGCCATGCCCTGGGCCGTGCAGGCAGCCGGTGGCGCCGGGCCGGCCGCGTTGTCCTGGATCACCTGGATCGACAGGGAGGAAGCGGTTTCCGATGCCAGCTTCACGTCGGCCCTGGCCAGCGCGCCCCAGACGACGCCGTCGGCGAAGCCCGCACATTCGCTGTAGCGGCTGCCGTCGGCCGGCGAGGTCACCGGCGGCAGCGCCAGCGTGATCGCCGACGCCAGCAGCCGCAGGCCGGAGGAGCCGGTGTCCACCTGGACGTTCGGGATCGTCTGGCAGTTGCCGGTTCCCGGCACGCAGATGGTGACCGAGGTGGAGAGCGTGTTGGGAAAGTTGCCGCCGGAGCCGGCCGTGACGGCAACCGGCTGCGCGTTGGCCGCAGCCGTCACCGCCGGCGTCGAGGAGTCGCCGCCGCCGCCGCCGCACCCGTGCAGGACGAACGACGCCAGCAGCGCACAGGCGATCCGGCGCAGCGCCCTCACTGGATCTCTCCGGCAGTCACGCCGGCCGGCAGTTGGTCCGGCAGGTAGGCGCGCCCGGAGAACGCGCGCATCCGGCCGCCGGACTCGATCACCAGGTCGGGCTCCTGCACGCGCAGCGCGCGGTGGCCGCCGTGCGGGCGCTGGCCGGCGGCGGCCAGGCGGTCGAAGTGCACCCCGAGCAGCTGGGACAGGTCGGGCTTGACCGGCCCCTGCCAGGCGACGCCGAACACCACGCCCGAGGGCGACGCGAACTCGCGCACCACGGTTCCGCTGGCCAGCACCATCTCGTGCACCGCATAGCCGGTGCGGTTGGCGACGCGGCGCGTGGCGCGCATGCTTGCCTGGTCCGCCTGCACCGTGTCGCTGGTTCCACCCAGGCTGGCCCGGCTCGATAGCGGCGCAAGGACCAGCAGTGCCAGCAGCAACGGCAGCACGCGGCGGCGGCCGGCCGGCGCAGGATTTTTCATGAGCGATTATTGGGGCGCCGGCGGGCGCGCCGTGTTGCCAAAGCGCCGGGCCGAATGACAGATGTCATCTGGCCGCGCGCGAACTACCAGAGCGCCGAGTCGCGGATCTGGTCGAGGCGCTGGCGCTGGCGCCGGCTGCAGCGGACGCGGTTCCACGCCGCCAGCACGCACAGCCCGAGCGCCAGCAGGACCAGCTCCAGCGCCGAGGCGTCACGGCCGATCAGCTTGGGCGCCAGCAGCCTGGCCGCCACCAGGGTGAAGACGAGGGTCGCCAGGAAGGTCAGGACGACGGGCAGGTAGGGGCGGCGCATGGATGAGTTGTTCCTGGAACCAATATTAGCCGGGGCGCCGGCCGGCGCGGGCGATTTCCGTGGTGTTACACCGGCATGCCGCATCGATGCAACACCGCCTGCCCGGACCGCGATCACGCCGATGGACCGCGACGGCGCTGCGCGGCGATGGCCCGGTGCGGCAAAAAAGCGGCCACAAACTTGGAGTGGCCGCAAATCCCTGGAGTTCGCGCCGGAACAAGGCCGGCGCGGGCTCATGCTGCCACAAGTCGGCCGGTCGTGCCGCACTGCCGCGCTGCCGGCGTCCAATCCATCACGCCGGGGGCCGTTGCGTCCCGCTTTCAGGCCGCGGCAGCCGGCCCGGCGCGAAATAGCCGTTCACCCTTGCGCCGGGGTGGGCACTCGACGGCATCGAGCGAGCCGAAATCGGCCAGCGCAAGGAACACGAGCGATCCGCTGCAGCGCCCGCCGTCCACCATGCGCAGGGCCAGGCTGTACGCAGCCTGCGCCTGTTCATCTTGCTCCACCGCCGAGACCACGACGACGCCGATCTCGGTATTGACCCAGGCCTGGCTGGCCGGCCCGCTCCCGTCCTCGATCTCCTCCCACCCGGCCGCGCCCGGACGCCGGGGGATGGCACTGCTGTTGCTCAAACTGTCCGCCTTGCTTGCTGCTCGCCTGCTCCCTGTTTCGGATGATTGTCGGCAAGCCGCCGGCAGGAAGGCGGACGATTTCGGTGATCTCTGTCACAGGAATGCGCGCCGCCACGCCGGCAAACGACGCCCGCTGCGAAGTGATAGATTGCGGCCATTGCAACCAACGATGGCGAGGCACGCATGGCATCCTGGCTCAGACGCAACCGCGGTTTCCTGCTGTTCCTGCTGGGACTGGCGTTGTTTCGCACCGCGATCGCGGACTGGAACCCGATCCCCTCCGGTTCGATGCGCCCCACGCTGCTGGAGGGCGACGTGGTGCTGGTCAACCGCACCGCGTACGACATCAAGCTGCCGCTGACCGACATCGCGCTGCTGCGGCTGGGCGAACCGGCGCGCGGCGACGTCGTGACCTTCACCTCGCCGCGCGACGGCGAGCGCCTGATCAAGCGCCTGGTCGCCTTGCCGGGCGACGTGGTGGAAATGCGCGACGAGGCGCTCTACATCAATGGCAGCCGCGCCGGGTACACGCAGCGGGGCGCCGGCAGCGAACCGATGGAAGACGGCTCCATCACCAGCGTGGTCCGCGCGACCGAGCGGCTGGCGCAGCGGGACCACGCCGTGCAGTTCCTGCCGCAGTTGCGCGCGCTGCGCAGCTTCGGACCGGTGGTCGTTCCGCCAGGCCAGTATTTCATGCTCGGCGACAACCGCGACGACAGCAACGATTCGCGCTACATCGGCTTCGTGCCCCGGCGGCTGCTGATCGGCCGGGCCCACCACATCCTGGCCTCGGCCGACATCAAGGGCTCCTGGGCGCCGCGGCCCGCGCGCTTCGGCCGGGCGATCGACTGAGCGCGCCGCTGCGGGCCGCGCCCGTTCAGTGGCGCACGCGCAATGCGCTGAACACCGCCGCCACCGCGGCGAAGCCGGCCGCCAGCGCCAGCGCGATGGCCGGGCCGCGGCCGTCATGCACCGAGCTGAAGCTGAAGATGCCTGCCAGCAGCACGGCGCCGGCCGATTGCCCGGTCAGGCGCGCGGTGCCGAGCATGCCGCTGGCGGCCCCCGAGCGCGCCACCGGCGCGCTGGTGATGATGGTGTGGTTGTTGGGCGACTGGAACAAGCCGAAGCCGAAGCCGCACACGGCCATGCGCCAGGCGACGTCGAACGCCGCCGGATGGGCCGGCGCCGCCGCCAGCAGCGCCAGTCCGGCCGCCAGCACCGCCAGCCCGACGCCGCCGAGCAGTCCGCCGGGATAGCGGCCGATCAGGCGTCCGGCGATCGGCGCCGAGGCGACGATCGCCAGCGGCCAGCAGGTCAGCAGCAGGCCGGCGCGCAGCGGCCCCAGTCCCCAGGCGTCCAGCATCAGGAACGGCAGCGCGATATAGGCCAGCGTCTGCGCCGTGAAGGCGCCGACCGAGGTGCACATCGACAGCGCGAACACCGGGATCCGCAGCAGGTCCACCGGCAGCAGCGGGAACTGCCGGCCGCGCTGCCGGCGCACGTACAGCACGCCGACGCCGATGGCCAGCGCCAGCATCGCCAGCCCGGTCATCGCGGTGGAGCGATCCGCGGTGGTTCCGCTGCGCGCGCCCAGGATGTCGGCCGCCAGGAACAGCAGGACGAACATCGACGCGTTCAGCACCACGTCGACCGGCGACAGGCGGGCGCCCCCGGCCGGCGGCGCGGCATTGTGCGGCAGGGCACGGAAGCCCAGCGCCAACAGCAACACCCCGAGCGGGACGTTGATCGCGAACAGCCAGGGCCAGGACGCGACCGAGAGCACGCCGGCGGCCACGGTCGGCCCGGCGACCGACGCGACCGCGACCACCACCGAGTTGAGCGCGATGCCGCGCCCGAGCTGCGGGCTCGGGTAGGTCAGGCGCACCAGGGCGGCGTTCACCGCCATGATGCCCGCCGCCCCCACGCCCTGGACCGCCCGCGCCGTTGCCAGCGCCGGCAGCGACCGCGCCAGCATGCAGCCGATCGACGCGGCGGTGAAGATCGACACCCCGGCCAGGTACACGCGCCGGTAGCCGACGCGGTCGCCCAGCGTCGCCAGCGGCAGCAGCAGCGCCAGGGTGGCCAGCTGGTAGGCGTTGATCACCCAGACCGCGTGCGAGGGCGTGGAGTGCAGGTCGCGCACGATGCCGGGCAGCGCCAGGTTGACGACGGTGCCGTCCAGCACCGACAGCGCAATGCCCATGATGATCACGCCCATCGCGTGGTAGCGCTGGGGCAGCGGCAGTCCCGGGTAATGCGCAGGCTCGGCCGCTGCCGCAGGGAAACTAGGCGATGGTGGATTGGCGGAGTTGATGGTCTGATGCCAGCAGTTGATTGACGGCAGCATAGCCTTCATCGAATCCCTGCATCAGGTTCGAGTGCTTCCACTCGAAGCTGACCTTGGTGCGCGGCCGGATCGGAACCTCGACCACGCGCGGCCCCATGCGCGACTGGTTCAGCAGGTGCTGGCGGAACAGCTTGATGTCGTTCTCGCCGACTTCGGCGGCGAACTGCATCGGCAGGTTGGCCAGCGCGCCGGCCAGGTCGCGCGGCGTCCTGACCTGGCTCTCGTCGACGATCCGGTTGACCCAGACCTCGTCCAGGTCCGGGTGGTCGCGCAGCACGTTCCTGAAATTGACGGTATCCACCAGCGCGCCCTCGGTGTATTCGTCCTTGCCGATGCGAACGCTCTGCTCGATGTAGGGCAGCGCCGAGCATGCGCACAGCGACTTGGGCGAGATCTTCAGGTACCTGCGGCCCTGGTGGTCCTGGGGCCGGTTGTGGAAGATCTGCATGCTGCCGGCCTCGCCTTCCGTGCGCGCCATGCGCCAGGCGTTGTGGTAGATCTCCGGCTTGTCGTCGCCGTAGAGCGCGCGCTCCCGGAACACTTCCTTCAGCACGTGGCTCTGCTTGTAGTAGATCCGGGACAGGCCGTTGATGTCGGACTTGTAGACCAGCGACGTGAGGTAGCGCGTCACCGGATTGACGGCCAGCACGTCGTTCAGCATCCAGTAGTTGAACTCCTGGTTGGTGACGCCGCCCGGCTGGGTGAACAGCTTGATCGACCTGACGAAGCTGTCCTGGATCTGCTGCGGCAGCACCAGGCTGGCCCAGTTGAGGTCCGGCGAGTCGGGAAAGTCCTGCCAGGCCTTGCGCAGCGCCTGCAGGTCGGTCGCGAATCCCAGGTTGACCGGAAACCAGTCGTAGGACTGGTCGTCGCGGAAGCAGTAGGTGGCGAAGAAGTCCAGCGTCTGCTGGGCGCGGTCCGGGCCGGGGCGGGTGTTGTACACGATGCCGACCCAGGCGCCGATGCACGACAGCGCGAACACGTCGAAGCCGATGCCGGCCTTTTCCAGCGCCGCCAGCGCGCCGATGTGCAGACCGGCGGCCGGGCCGCCGCCGGCCAGCGCGATGGCACGCTTCTTCCTGTGCTTGCTGCTCATGGGCGTCCTCCTGCGTTGTCGGGAGCCTGCCTGGGTTCGGCCTGTTGGCGCCCGGTCCTTGTGGACTTATTGTGTGGCAGGCGAGAGGAGGCTGTCATGGGCAAGATCGACGAGTGGAACCCGGTATACCCAAATGAGGGAGTCCCCGCGCAGCGGCCGGCCGGCGCGCATGCGCCGGCCCTGGCCACCACCGCCGCGCTGGTGGATTCCATCTATCGGACCGTGATGAAGCTGCAGCCGCGGGCGGTGCACTTCTACCTGGGCGAGGGCCTGCGCTGGATCCGGGTGGGCTTCAATGGCCAGGGGCCGCTCGCGCCGCAGGCGGTCGCTGAGGTGGGCGGGGCCATCGCGTCCTGCCTGCCGCGGTCGCAGCCGTTGTTCTTCCATGCCTTGCGGCCGCACGACCTGCTGTTCTTCCTGGAAGGCGGCGAGTCGGAATCGATCGGCATGCCCGCCGAGTATTTCGGCACGCCGCTGCAGGACGTGCTCGCTGCGTGGAAGCTGGCGCCGGCACCGCCAAAGCGGGCGCAGCGTTCCGCTCACAGCATGGCGGCGGCGCCGAACTCGCAGCGCGCCAGGTCCAGCCGCTGAACCCGCGCCAGCGCCTGCGCCGCGCGGGCCGACTGCTGCGCGCGGTCGGCGTGGCCGGACAGCTGCAGCGCATGCGACCAGGCCAGCGTGGCGAACGCTTCCTCGGCGCGCGCGCCGCCTTGCCGGAACAGGGCGACGGCCTGGTCGAACATGGCCTGGGCCTGCTGCGGATCGCCGCCGGTCATGACGGCGCCGACCGCCCTGGCGCGCCAGGCGATGGCCTCGGCGAAATGGCCGCCCAGCGCCCGGGCCACGGCGATCGCCTCGTCGGCCGCGGCGATGCCCCGGGCGTAATCGCCGCGGCCGCAGGCGATCTCGGCCTCGATCGCCGGCAGGTAATCCAGCAGCGACCACTGGCCTTGCGCCACCCGTGCCAGCAGCGCGCGCGCCTCGGCCAGCGCAGCGCCGGCCTGGTCGAAGCGGCCCGAGCGGCACAGGCACAGCGCCAGGAACACCAGGCCATGCCAGTCCAGGTACGGGACCGAATGGATGCGGCTGAGCTCGACGCAGCGGCGTGCGTCGGCCACCGCTTCGTCCAGCCGCCGCACCGCCATCAGGGCATGGCTGCGCCAGATGCGGGCGCCGCCCAGGTAGATCGGCGACTGCACCAGCTCCGCCTCGCGCACCGACAGGTCGGCAAAGCGCAGGCCGTCGTCGCCCGGCCCCATCTGGCAGGCGGCGTAGGCGATCCAGCCCAGGCCCGAGATGTAGTCGATGAAGCTGCCCGCCACCTTGTAGTGGCCGACGTTGGACTCGTTGATGAAGTCCAGCATCTCGTTGAACAGGCCCTGGCAGCACAGGTCCATCGCCAGCGCCGACGCCGGCTTCATCTCGATCAGCGCCGCGCCGGTGTCGCGGCCGAGCTTCCTGATCTCGCCGAACAGCCGCCGTGCCTCGGCGTAGCGGCTGGAATACAGATGGGCCCGCGCTTCCTGGAACAGGATGGCCGACAGCGTCGCCGCGTCGCAGCTCACGCCCTCGATGCGCGACAGCTGGCGGGCCAGCGCGCCCAGTTCCATCAGCCGGCTGGGCAGGATGGCGAAGCGGCCCACTTCCATCAGCCCCAGGATGATGTCGATGTGGCGGCCGACGTTGCGCGGCGTCGGCTCCAGGCCGGCGATCAGCTCCTGCGCGCGCGAGAAATACGACAGCGCCTCGGCGATGGCCACCATCCGGGTCGAGGCCAGCCCCGCCGCGTACAGGTATTCCACTTCCCGCTCGGGCAGGGCGGCTTCGTGGCAATGGTGGGCCATCAGGCCCGGCTCGCGGCTGGCGACCTCGGGCTGGTGCGCCTCGATCGCCTGCACGATGCGCGCATGCAGCGCCTGCCGGTCGCTGCGCAGCTGGCCTTCGTAGGCCGCCTGCTGGATCAGCGCGTGCTTGAAGACGTACTCGGCGGCGTGCTGCGGGCCGCGGCGAAACAGCAGCTGCGCCTTGACCAGCCGCTCCAGCGCCGCCGCCAGCACGCCCGGCGGCTGCCCGGTGACGCGCAGCAGCAGCGGGAAGCTGAATTCGCGCCCGAGCGCGCTGGCCATCCGCGCCACCTCCTTGGCGTCGTCCAGCCGGTCCAGCCGGGCCATCAGGCTGTCGCGCAGCGTGGAGGGAATGTCCAGCGCCGGCAGCGGGGCATCTGCGGCGGGCGCATCGGCGCCGCCGGAGGCTGCGCGCGACTCGAGCACCGTCGCGGTCAGCTCCTCGATGAACAGCGGAATGCCGTCGGTCTTGGCCAGGATCTGGCTGACCACCGCCGGCGGCAGGCTGTGGCCGTGGCAGACGTTGTGGACCAGCCGTTGCGCATCGGCCTGCTGCAGCGGTTCCAGCCGGATCTCGCGCACGCCCGTCTCGCCCCAGTCGCGCCGGCCGGGCGGGCGCGAGGTGACCAGTGCCATGAAGGGCTTGTGGCGCATCCGCCCGAACAGCGCCGCCAGGAAGTCCGCCGTCGCGCCGTCCATCCAGTGCGCGTCTTCCAGCATGAACAGCACCGGGGCGGCTTCGCAGTGGCGCTCCAGATGGCGCAGCAGCACCTCGCGCGTGAGGTTGCGCTGCCGGTCCGGCGGCATCGGCGGCAGCGCGCGCGCAGCGGGCATCCGCAAGCCGAGCAGGTCGGCGACCAGCGCCAGGTCCAGCTCCGTCGCCGCGGTGCCCAGCCAGGCTCCCAGCTGCTCCAGGTTGTCCGGGCCGTCGCCGGCACCGACGCGCGCCTCCTGCCGGATCCAGGCGATCAGCGGATGCAGCGGCGTGCTGGCCTGGTTGGGCGAGCATTGCAGCAGGGCGGCCAGCCCCGACGACCGCGCGAAGCGCTCGGACGCGGTGCGCAGCAGCCGCGACTTGCCGATGCCGGCCTCGCCGACCAGGGTGACGATGCTGCACTGGCCGCCGCGGGCGCGCTCCCAGCCGGCCTGCAGCGCCGCCAGTTCGGCGTCGCGTCCCAGGCATTCGAAGATCTCGGTGCGCCGGGCATCGAAGCGCACGCCCGACAGCGACTCGCCGACCACCTTCCAGGCGCGCACCGGCTTGTCCAGCCCCTTGAGCTGGTGCCAGCCCAGGTCGGCATACATGAACAGGCCGCCGGCCAGCCGCCGCGTCTCGTCGGCGATCACCACGCTGCCGGCCGTGGCCAGCGCCTGGATCCGGGCCGCCAGGTTCGGCGTCAGGCCGGTGGCGGCGTGGCGCTCGGCGAAGCCGCTGCCCACCATGTCGCTGATCACGGACATGCCGGTGGCAAGGCCGATGTGGACGTCGAGCTGGCTGCCGCCGTCGCGCCGGCCGCTGGCCAGCGCCTCCACGATGCGCAGGCTGGCGCGGATCGCGCACTCGGCGGCGTCCTCGCGCGCCACCGGATAGCCGAAGTACGCCAGGATGCCGTCACCGACAAGCCGCGCAGTGAAGCCGCCCGCCTCCTCGATGATGGTGCAGCAGGAAGAGTAGTAGGAGTGGATCAGGCTGCGCAGGTCGTCCAGGTCCAGCCGGCCCGACAGCTCGGTGGAGCCGACCAGGTCGCAGAACATGACAGTGATCTGGCGCCGCTCGCCTTGCTCGCTCTTCGGCGGGGCGGCCTGCGACCGGCGCGGCGGGCGCTGGTCCTGCCCATCCTGCAGATCGCGCAGGGCGGCCAGCAGCATCCGGCGGTGGCCCAGCGACAGGCCCAGCTCCTTCAGGTCGGCGTCCGACAGGGTCGGCAATAGCTCGAGGTCGACATCATTGCGGTGGAATGTTTCGGCATGCGCCGCCAGGCCCAGCGTGTCCAGCCAGCGGGCGAGCTTGTCCTTGTCCTTGTCCTTGTCCCCAGGCGCCACCATCGGACTTCCCCGGCAACCGCGGCGGCCCCGGACCCGCGGCGCAACGGCATCTTGTTGTCGCGGGGGCCTCGGTCAATGTAGCGCATCCACGCTGGCAGGAGGCGGGGGCTCGCCCGTTTGGGGGATATCCCTGGAGCAGGGCGGCGGTCAGTGCAGCCCGCTCGGCCGCAGTGCCGGAACGGACAGTTCGCGGCCGACCATGGCGCGCGCATAGAGGTAGTTGTTGCGCGCCTGCTCGCTGAGCGCGTCGAGGTCCACGTGCCCGTGCGGATCGCATGGGAAGGAGTAACCGCGGCCGCTGTCAAACAGGGAGCAGAAGCGCAATTCGTAACGGAGGGTCGCATCGATCATTTCGGTTCCCCATGGCGCGCAACGTTCTGCGCACTTTCACTATGGGCGAAGGCGCGCTGCGCCGCGATCGGCGCACGCCGGGTTTGCGCCTCAGCGCAAACCGATGGCGCGTAACCGAACGGGCTGACGCGGCGTAGGCGCCGTCCGACCGGCCGCTTCAGGATCCGGCGTGCGCGCGCTCCAGCCGCACTTCGAAATGCGCGCCGGGCAACTCGCCGATGTCGCGCATGGCGGCCTGCCGCGCGGCGTCGAAGGCGCGCGGCCATTGCACCGCCAGCGCCGCGGTGTCGCGATCGAGATGGCTGGCGTCCGACTCGCTGGCATTGACCCAGGCGCGGTAGGTGCTGGCGACGGCATCGGCGCCGCCGAGCGCGCGCTCGATGCTGGCGGCAAAGCGGGTCTCGGCGGTGATGCGGTTGGACGACGGCAGGTCCTGCGCGTCTTCCAGCGCGACGGTGTACGGATGGCTCATGGCGGCGCCTTGCGATACTGTGTAAACGTACAGTATGCGCCATCACCGCGCGGCCCGTCCAGAGGCCGCTGATTTGCAACAGAGACCCCTGTCAAGCTTGCCAGTGAGGGTCCGTGACAGGCGGAGGGTCCTGCAGGATGAACCGCGCAGAGCCGCATTTTCATTGATCTTAATGCTCTCTTTTCAATAGCGAAAATTTGACGCGCCGACGCGCAACAGTCGGTAAGAAAGGTAAGGCGGTCGAGTTTTCATTAGGGCCGCCGCGTGCCTGCACCCAATACTGCCCCAGCCACTTCTGGCCGCAAAAGATGGAGTCCATGATGAAACGCCGATCCTTCCTTCGCCGCGGCGGCAGCATCGCGCTGGCGGCCGCGACCGCCGCGCCGTGGCTCTCGACGTCGTACGCCGCGAACGCAGGCGCGATCGTGGTCGGACAGACCGCGGCCATCACCGGCACGCAGGCCGGCTTCGGCACCGCGATGCGCGACGGCATCAAGGCGGCGCTGCAACAAGCCAACCGCGGCGGCGGCATCGGCGGCCGGGCTGTCAGCCTGCTCACCCTCGACGACCAGGGCGACAAGGGCAAGACCGAAGCCAACGTCAAGGAGCTGGTCGCCAACCACCAGGTGATCGGCCTGACCGGCTGCACCACGCGGCCGTGTTCGGAGGCGGCGGCGCTGCTGGCCGCCGGCGAAGGCATCGCGCTGGTCGGGGCCTTCTCGGGCACGCCGCTGCTGTATGGCGACAAGGCGGCCACCACCTTCACTACCCGCGCCAGCTACGAGCGCGAGCTGCAGGCCATCGTCCACCATTACCGGCAGCTGGGCGCCGAGCGATTCGGCTTCGTCCACCTGGAAGACGCCAAGTCCACCAACGTGCCGCTGCTCGAATCGATCCTGGCGCGCGAAGGCGGCAAGCTGACCGTCACCGCCGGCGTCGACCGCAAGGGGCCCGGGCAGAACGCCGCCGCGATCCGGACGCTGGATGGCAACAAGCCCGAGGTGCTGATCATCCTGGCCAACAACGCGCCGCTGACCGGCTTCCTGCGCGAATACGCGCCGCGCACGCTGGTGCTGCCCAAGATGGTGATCTCCTTCGTCGACCGCGAGAAGCTGCTGGCCGACCTGGGCAAGGACGCGCCCGGCGTCGGCTTCAGCGTGGTGGTGCCCGAGTACACCAAGGAGAAGTACACCGTGGTGCGCAACTTCCTGCCGGAGGCGCGGGCCATGAACATCCCGGTGTCGCCGGTCTCGCTGGAGGGCTACGTCACCGGCCTGGCGCTGCTCGAAGGGCTGCGCCAGGCGCGCACCGAAAGCCGTGCCGGCCTGATCGAAGGCATGGGCCGCGTCAGCGGGCTGGACCTGGGCTACACCAATTTCCGCTACACCAGGAGCGAGCGCACCGGCTCGCATTTCGTGGACCTGTCGCTGGCGTCGCGCAACGCGGGCCTGGTCTGAGGAGGCAAGGATGGCGATCGATTTCACACCCGTCACTCCGGTGCTCGGCGCCCGGGTCAGCGGCGTCTCGCTGGCCACGATCACCCCGGCGCAGTTCGACCGGCTGTACGGCATCTGGCAGCAACATCACGTGCTGGTGCTGCGCGGCCAGCAGCTGACCAACGCGCAGTTCGAGCGCTTCTCGGCGATGCTGGGTGAGCTGGACCCGCCGCCCAACCAGGGCGCCGGCCGCAAGAGCGTGCCGGACCATCCCAACCTGTATGTGGTGTCCAACCGCAAGAACGGCGCCGGCGAACCGATCGGTGCGCTGGGCGACGGCGAGGCGCAGTGGCACACCGACATGTCCTACCTGCAGCAGCCTCCCTTCGCCTCCATGCTGTGGTCGATCGAGCTGCCGGACAGCGGCGGCGACACCTGCTTCGCCAGCATGCCGGCGGCACTGCGCTCGATGCCGGCGGAGCTGGTGCGGCGGCTGGAGCGGCTGTCGATCAAGCACGACGGCACCTACGACAGCGGCGGCTTCGTGCGCAAGGGCATCACGCCCAACGACGATCCGACCCAGTCGGTGGGCACGCTGCACCCGGTCGTGATCGAGCAGCCCGAGAGCGGCGAGCGCACGCTCTACCTGGGCCGCCGCCGCAACGCCTACATCCCGGGGCTGCCGCTGCAGGAGTCGGACGCGCTGCTCAACACCATCTGGGGCTACGCCACCGATCCCCAGGTGACCATGCGCCACCAGTGGCGGCTGGGCGACGTGGTGCTCTGGAACAACTTCACCACCATGCACCGGCGCGACGGCTTCCCGCCCGAGCAGTTCCGCACCCTGCACCGCTCCCAGATCAAGGGCAAGTACGTCCCGTCGGCCGCGGCGGTCAAGGAGGCAGCATGATTTCCCGCCGCCATTTCACCCGGGCGCTGGCAGCGGCGCCGCTGGCCGGCTATGCGGCGGCCTCGCTGGCCGACACCGACTATCCGCACAAGCCGATCCGGCTGCTGGTGGGACTGGCCCCCGGCGGCATCGCCGACATCACGGCGCGCTTCATCGCGCCGCGGCTCGGCGAGATCCTGGGCCGGCAGGTGTTCGTGGAAAACCGCACCGGCGCCGGCGGCGCCATCGCCACCCGCGCGGTGGCCACCAGCGCGCCCGACGGCTACACGCTGCTGATGGCCTTCGACGGCACCCACGTGACGCTGCCGGCGGCCAATCCCGGCATCGGCTTCGAACCGGTGGGCGACTTCGCCATGATCGGCAAGGTGGTGGACGCGCCGGTGATGATCACGTCGCATCCGAGTTTTCCGGCGAAGGACTTCGGCCAGTTCATCGCGCTGTCGCGCCGGATGATCGGCGCCAGCACGGTCTATGACTACGGCACCGCCGGCGTCGCCAGCACCGGCCACCTGACGATGGAACTGCTCAAGCAGCGGCTGGGCTTCTTTGCGGTGCACATTCCCTACCGCGGCGGCGGCGACGCCCGCGCCCAGGTGCTGGGCAAGCAGATCCCGTTGATGCTGGCGGCCGTTCCGGCCACCTCCGGCGACGTGCGTTCCGGCGCCCTCAAGGGCCTGGCGGTGACCAGCGCACAGCGTTCACCGGTGCTGCCCGGCGTGCCGACGCTGGCGGAGCTGGGCTACAAGGAGACGGCGGGCCTGGACATCAATTCCTGGGTGGGGCTGATGGCGCCCTCGCGCACGCCGCCGGCGATCATCGCCCGGCTCGATGCGGCGCTGCGCGAGACCCTGGCCACCGACGACGTGCACGCGCGGCTGCTCAATTCCGGCGCGACGCCGGTCAAGAGTTCGCCCGAGCTGTTCCGGGCCCAGGTCAGCAGCGACCTGGCCCGCTGGAAGGGCGTGATCCGCGACTCGCACCTGCAGCTGCAAGCCTAGTGCGTCGTCCCGGGCTCGACCCGGGACCGGGACGCAGCCGCGCGCGGACCCTCAGAGCGAGCGTTCCACCCGCCACATCTGGTACTTCAGGCCGGCCACTGCGCCGGCGATCATGGCGGCGACGGCGACGAAGCTGGTGGCGCTCAGCGTCGAAATGCCGGTGATGCCCTGGCCGATGCTGCAGCCCATCGCAGTCACGCCGCCCACGCCCATCAGCGACGCGCCGACCAGGTGGTGGCCCAGGTCGCGGGTGTCGCCGAAGCCCTCCCAGCGGAAGCTGCGCTGCGCCAGCGCGACGACCGCCGACCCCGCGATCACGCCCGCCACCGTAACGATGCCGACGCTGAGCAGCTTGCTGCGGTCGCTGAAGAACATCAGCCAGTCCAGCGAATAGGCGATCGGCGAGACGAAGCTCAGGCCCTCGGCCCGGGTCGAATTGGTCGCCAGGAAGGTCTCCTCCAGCGTCTGCGGATGTTCCGCGATGTGGCCCAGGTGGCCCGTCACCCACCACATCGCCAGCACCGCGGCGCCGACGCCGAAGCCGGCCAGCAGGTTGTTGCGCTGGCCGAGGAACTCGCGGTCGGCCAGGGCGAACGCCAGCAGCGCCAGCCCCAGCACCAGCCCGATGGCGAGCGCCGCCACCGGCACGCTCACCGGCAGCAGCTGCGCGGCCCAGGCCGGCAGGCTGGCCTGGGTGGCGCTTTCGACGGCGACGCGGTCCACCGTCGCCGTGCGCAGCACCGCGGTGATGCCCTTGAGGGTGGCGAAGCCCGCGACCCCCAGCACGATCATCACCACCAGCGACTTCAGGCTGCCGCCGCCCACGCGCACCAGCGTCTTGCTGGCGCAGCCCGACGCCAGCACCATGCCGAAGCCGAAGATCGCCCCGCCGGACAGCGCCGACAGCCAGAGCCAGCGGGTCGAGGCGTACAGCGTCTTGGCCGGATCGACGGTGCCGGTCCACGCCAGCGCCGCGAAGCCCAGCATCGTGACGCCGGCGGCCAGCGCCCACTGGCGCATCCGGGTCCAGTCGCCCATGGCGACGATGTCGCTGACCGCACCCATGGTGCAGAAGCCCGTGCGCTGGGTGACGGCGCCGAACAGCAGGCCGACCGCGAAGGCGGACCAGAGCACGAGGTGGGTGAGGGAGGCGAGGGCAGCGTCGGTCATAAGCGGCCGATTCTAGGGGTCCGTGGCGCCGGGGCCGCCGGTTTTATAATCTATCGATTCATATATTGTTCCGGAGCCTCGCCATGAACCCCCACCTGATCGTCCCGCCGGCGCTGCCGCAGCGGCTTGCCCGCCCGGCGCGCGGCTGAGCGATGGGCAGCCTGCTCGCTCCTTTCATGGGCCTGGCGGTCGGCTTCGTGCTGGCGCTCACCGGCGCCGGTGGCGCCATCGTGGCGGTGCCGCTGCTGGTGTTCGGCCTGCAGCTGACGCTGGCGCAGGCGGCTCCGGTGGGCCTGCTGGCGGTGGCGGTGGCGGCGGCGCTGGGGGCGTTCCTCGGGCTGCGTGCCCGGGTGCTGCGGTACCGCGCCGCCGGCGTGATGGCGGTGGCGGGGCTGGTGACCAGCCCGGCCGGCCTGTGGCTGGGACAGCGGCTGCCCAACGGGCCACTGACGGCGCTGTTCGCCGTGGTGCTGGCGGTGGTTGCCGTGCGCACGCTGCGCAACGCCAACCGCGAACTGCGCGGCGAGGCGGTGAGCCGGCCGGCGGCGCCGCCCTGCCGGCTCGATCCGAACGAGGGCCGGCTGCACTGGAACGCCGCCTGCGCCCGCGCCTTGCTGCTGGCCGGCGCGGTGGCCGGCTTCCTCTCCGGCCTGCTGGGCGTGGGCGGCGGCTTCGTGCTGGTGCCGACGCTGCTGGCCTTCACCGACCTGCCGATGAAGGCTGTGGTGGCCACCACCATGGGCGTGCTGGCGCTGGTGTCCGCCGGCGGCGTGTTCAACGCCAGCCTGGCCGGCCAGGTGCAGTGGGCGGTGGCCTTGCCCTTCGCGGCCGGCGCCGTCGCCGGCCTGCTGGCGGGGCGCGTGTTCGCCGGCCGGCTGTCGGGCCCGCGCCTGCAGCAGGGCTTCGCCATCCTGTCGCTGCTGATCGCGGCCGGCATGCTGGCACAGGCAGGCTGGAAGGCCGGTCTAGTCCCGCTCTAGCTTGACCTGGGTCAAGGCTGGCAGCCGGCAACGGCCTACAGTGGGAAGCGTTGTCAATCGAAGGCGAAGAGCATGAACGCCCATTCCGTTCCCCCGGCCGACGGCCAGCTCGACACACCGCTGGACGGGTTTTCGCGCTGCCACCTCGGCATCCTGTCGCAGCTGACGGCGACCGCGGAACTGCCGCAGCTGCTGGCCGCCGCCGAGCGCGCCCGCCACATCGCGGCCGACACGGTGGAACTGTTCGACTCCTCGGTGCCGCGGCACCACGCCGACGAGGAAAACGACCTGTTCCCGGCCGTGCAGCGCAGCGCCGCCCTGGGCGCCGAGTGCGCGCAGGTGGCCGAGATGATCCGGCGCCTGACCGCGGAACACCGCGCCATCGAGGCGCTGTGGGCGCTGGTGAGGCCGGCGCTGAAGATGGCCGCGCATGGCGCGCCGGCGGAACTGGATGAAGAGGCGCTGGAGCGGCTGGGCCGCACCTACCTGGCGCACGCGCGCGAGGAGGAGCAGCACTTCCTGCCGCTGGCGCAGCGGATCCTCGGGCGCGACAGCAGGCACCTGGCGGCGCTGGGCATCGCGCTGCACATGCGCCACGTGCCGCAGCCCCTGGGCTACATCTGAAGCGCGGCGGCGGCCAGCCGCCGCACGCGCCGGATCTCGCGTTCCTTGACCAGCGCGTACAGCGCCGGGATCACGACCAGCGTCAGCACCGTCGATGACACCATCCCGCCCACCATCGGCGCGGCGATGCGGCTCATCACCTCGGAGCCGGTGCCGGTGCCCCAGAGGATCGGCAGCAGGCCGGCCATGATCGCGACCACCGTCATCATCTTGGGCCGCACCCGCTCCACCGCGCCCTCCATCACCGCGGCATGCAGGTCGCCGGCCTCGGGCTGGCGCCCCTGCGTCAGGCAGCGCACCTTGGCGGCCTGCCAGGCGTGGTCCAGGTAGATCAGCATCACCACCCCGGTTTCGGCCGCCACGCCGGCCAGCGCGATGAAGCCCACCGCCACCGCCACCGACAGGTTGTAGCCCAGCGCCGCCATCAGCCAGACGCCGCCGATCAGCGCGAACGGCACCGACAGCATCACGATCAGCGTCTCGGCCAGCCGGCGGAAGTTCAGGTACAGCAGCAGGAAGATCGCCAGCAGCGTGACCGGAACCACCAGCTTCATGCGGGCGGCGGCGCGCTCCATCGATTCGAACTGGCCGCTCCAGGCGATGTAGGTGCCGGGCGGCAGCGTCACGCCGCTGGCGACCGCCTGGCGCGCGTCGGCCACATACGAGCCGATGTCGCGGCCGCGGATGTCCACGTAGATGTAGGCCGACAGCAGCGCATTCTCGGTGCGGATGCCCGGCGGCCCCTGCACCACGCCGACCCGCGCCACCTGGCCCAGCGGGATGGTGGCGCCGTCCATCGCGGTCAGCAGCACCTCGCGCTCGATCTGCTGCGGGCTGCCGCGCAGCTCGCGCGGATAGCGCACCGTGACGCCGAAGCGCTCGCGGCCTTCGACGGTGGTGGTCACCATCTCGCCGCCCAGCGCGGTGGCGATCGTGTCCTGCAGGTCGCCGACCGACAGGCCGTAGCGGGCCAGCTGGGCCCGGTCCGGCTCGATGTCCAGGTAGCTGCCGCCGGTGAGCCGCTCGGCGAAGGCCGACGCCGTGCCCGGCACCTTGCGCACCACCGCCTCGATCTCCCGGGCCACCCGCTCCATCTGCTGCAGGTCCTGGCCGAACACCTTGATGCCGACCGGCGTGCGGATGCCGGTGGAGAGCATGTCGATGCGGGCCTTGATCGGCATGGTCCAGGCGTTGGAGATGCCGGGGAACTGCAGCGCCCGGTCCATCTCGGCCACCAGCTGCTCCTGCGTCAGGCCGGCGCGCCACTGGCTGGCCGGCTTGAGGTTGATGACGGTCTCGAACATCTCGACCGGCGCCGGATCGGTGGCGGTGTTGGCGCGGCCGGCCTTGCCGTAGACCGAGGCCACCTCGGGAAAGCTCTTGATGATCTTGTCCTGGGTCTGCAGCACCTCGGCCGCCTTGGTGATCGACATGCCGGGCAGCGACGCCGGCATGTACAGCAGCGTGCCCTCGTCGAGCGTGGGCATGAACTCGCTGCCCAGGCGGGCCGCCGGATACAGCGAGACCGCCAATGCGACGGCGGCAGCCAGGATGGTGAGCTTCTTCCAGCGCATGACGGCGGCGATCACCGGCCGGTAGGTCCGCACCAGGACGCGGTTGACCGGGTTCTTCGCCTCCGGCGGGATGCGGCCGCGGATGAACAGCAGCATCAGCACCGGCACCAGCGTCACCGACAGCAGCGCGGCGCCGGCCATGGAGAAGGTCTTGGTGAAGGCCAGCGGCGAGAACAGCCGGCCCTCCTGCGATTCCAGCGAGAACACGGGCAGGAACGACACCGTGATGACCAGCAGCGAGAAGAACAGCGCCGGGCCGACCTCGCGGCAGGCGGCAAGCATCGCGTCGGTGCGCTGCGCCGGTGTGTGGCCCGGCGGCAGCCGCTCCAGGTGCTTGTGCGCGTTCTCGATCATCACGATGGCCGCATCCACCATCGCGCCGATCGCGATCGCGATGCCGCCCAGGCTCATGATGTTGGAGTTCATGCCCAGCAGGCGCATGGCGATGAACGCGACCAGCACGCCCACCGGCAGCATCACGATCGCCACCAGCGCCGAGCGCACGTGCAGCAGGAACAGCACGCACACCGCGGCCACGATCAGGCTTTCCTCGACCAGCGTGCGGGTCAGGGTGGCGATGGCGCGGTGGATCAGGTCGGAGCGGTCGTACACCGGCTCGATGGTCACGCCGGCCGGCAGCCCGGCGGAGATCTCCTGCACCTTGGCCTTGATGTTCCCGATCACCTCCAGCGCGTTCTGGCCGTAGCGGGCCATGGCGATGCCGGAGACCACCTCGCCTTCGCCGTTGAGTTCCGCCAGGCCGCGGCGCTCGTCCGGCACCAGTTCGACGCGGGCCACGTCGCGCACCAGCACCGGGGTGCCGCGCTCGCTCTTGAGCACCAGCAGCTCGAGGTCGTCCTTGCCGCGCAGGTAGCCGCGGCCGCGCACCATGTACTCGGTCTCCGCCATCTCCACCACCCGGCCGCCGACGTCGCGGTTGGAGTCGCGGATCGCCTGCGACACCTTGGCCAGCGGGATGCCGTAGCTGCGCAGCTTGTTGGGGTCCACCGTCACCTGGTAGGTCTGCACGAAGCCGCCGATCGACGCCACTTCCGCCACGCCATGCGCCTTGGTCAGCTGGTAGCGCACGTACCAGTCCTGGATGGTGCGCAGTTCGGCCAGCGTCCGGTCCTTGGCCAGCAGCACGTACTGGTAGACCCAGCCGACGCCGGTGGCGTCCGGGCCCAGCGTCGGCGTCACGCCGCGGGGCAGCCGGGCCGAGGCGAAGTTCAGGTATTCCAGCACCCGGCTGCGGGCCCAGTAGATGTCGGTGCGGTCCTCGAAGATCACGTAGACGAAGGAGGCGCCGAAGAACGAGAAGCCGCGCACCACCTTCGACTGCGGCACCGCCAGCATCGCGGTGGTCAGCGGGTAGGTGACCTGGTCCTCCACCACCTGCGGCGCCTGGCCCGGGTACTCGGTGTAGACGATCACCTGCACGTCCGACAGGTCGGGCAGGGCGTCCAGCGGCGTCTTCAGCACGGCCAGCACGCCGGCGATCACGATGAACAGCGTCGCGAGCAGGACCAGGAACGGATTGTTCCCCGACCACTGGATGATGCGCGCCAGCATGGGTCCTGCGCGTCAGCGCCCCCCTGGGCTGTCGGGTGCGGCCGGCGCGATCGCCGTCACCAGCCATTCGCCGGGCTTGCGCTCGACGAATTCGAATGCCACCGGCATGCCGGGCTTCAGGCCCTGCAGCAGCGCCCGGTTGGCGACCTCGAACTCCATCGTCATCGGCGGCCACTTGAGCGACGCGATGGCGCCGTGGTTCAGGCTCACCGTGCCCGCCTTCGGGTCGACGCTGTCGACGGTGCCCCGGCCCCGGTGGCCCACCGGGGCCGGCGCGGCGGCGCTGCCCAGTCCGCCGATGGCGGCCTTGAGGTTGCTCTCGGCGTCGATCAGGAAATTGGCGGCCACCACCACCTGCTCGCCTTCGCGCACGCCGGACCGCACCTCCACCCGGTTGTCGTCGCCGGCGGCGCCCAGCGCCACCTCGCGCGGCTCGAACCGGCCCTCCTGCAGCTGCACCAGCACCACGCGCCGGCGGCCGGTGTCGATCACCGCCGAATCGGGAATGGTGAGCACCGGCCGGCCGGCGCCGGTCTGCAGTTCCACCTGCGCGAACATCGCCGGCTTGAGCAGCTGGCCCGGGTTGGCCAGCTCGATGCGGACCGGCACGGTGCGGGTCTCCGGCTTGAGGGTGGGATAGATGTAGGTGATGCGGCCGCTGAAGGTTCGCTCCGGATAGGCGTTGAGCGTGACCCGGGCGGTGGCGCCGGGCTTCACCCGGCCGATGTCCTGCTCGAACACGTCGGCCAGCACCCAGACCGACGCCAGGTCGGTGACCTGGTACAGCGCCTCGCCCGGCATGAAGCGCATGCCCTGCATGGCCTTCTTCTCGGTGACGACGCCCGCCACCGGCGAGCGGAAGGTGACGGTGCGCTGCGGCTGGCCGGTGCGCACCAGTGCGGCAAGCTGCTCGGGCGACAGGTCCCAGTTGCGCAGCCGCGCCAGGCTGGACTCGGCCAGCTGCTTCATGCCGGCCTGCGCTTCGCCGCCCGCGCTCCCCATGGCCTGCACGCCCTGCGCCGCGATTGCGTATTCGCGCTGCGCCCCCACCAGGTCGGGGCTGTAGGCCTCGAACAGCGGCTGGCCGCGCGCCACCGGCTGGCCGGTGACGTTGACGTGCAGCCGCTCCACATAGCCCTCGAACTTCGGCGCGATGGTGTAGACGCGGCGCTCGTCGGGTTCCACCCGGCCCGACACACGCACCGTGCGGCCCAGCGTGCGCATGGCGGCGGCTTCGGTGCGCACGCCCAGCTTCTGGATCTTGTCGGTGCTGATGCGCACCTGGCCGGCGGCGGCCGTTTCCTCCTCGCCCTGGTAGACCGGGATGTAGTCCATCCCCATCGGATCCTTCTTGGGCGTCGGCGAGGTGTCCGCCAGCCCCATCGGGTTGCGGTAGTAGAGGATCTTGCGTTGCGCGGGAACGGCCGCCACGCCGTTGGCGTTTTGCGCGCCGGCGGCCGTGGCCGCGGCCGTCCGCTGCGGCCGCTCGCCCAGCCAGTAGCCGGCCGCGCCGGCCGCGCCCAGCAGCAGCATCGCGACGATCACATGCGAGGCCTTCACAGATCCTCCCCCAGCAGCCGCTCGATCTCGGCCAGCCGCAGCCGGGCCTCGACCTGGGCCTTGAGCCGGTCCTGCCGGGCCTTGCGGATCTGCCGCTGCGCCTCCAGCAGGCTGCTGAAGTCCAGCTTTCCGTTCTCGTAGGCGGCCAGCGCCGAGCGCAGGCCCAGCTCCGACTGCGGCAGCGAGCGGGTGGTCACCAGCTCCTCGCTGCGCCGTGCCGCGTCCAGCGCGGCCAGCTGTTCGCCCAGGTCGCCCAGCAGCTGGTGCGCCAGCGCCTCGGAGCGCTGCTGCGCCGCGTCGACCATGGCCAGCGCCTCGGCTTCCTGGGCGCGGCGCACATCCTGCTGCAGCGGAATGGCCACTTCCAGCATCAGGCCCCAGCTGGAGATGCGCGAGCCCATCTGGCTGGGCGCGATGCCGAGCGTGAGGTCCGGATAGCGGTTGCGCAGCGCCAGCTCGCGGGTGCTGCCGGCGCCGCGCAGCTTGGCCTGTTCGGCGCGCAGCAGCGGATTGCCTTCGCGCAGCCGCTGCGCCAGCGCAGCCGGGTCCATGCGCTGCGCGGCCGGCAGCGGCGGCAGCGCCAGCGGTTCCGCCAGCGGCGCGGCGGCGTCGCGCGCCAGCAGCGCGTTCAGGCGCGCGCGCGCCTGGCGCTTCTCGCTTTCCAGCATCAGCAGCTCCGAGCGCATGCCGGTCTGCTCCAGCTGGGCGCGGATCGCGTCCTGCTGGCCGGTCAGCCCGCCGGCGTAACGGGCCTGCGCCACCTGTTCCACGCTGGCCGCCAGCTGCAGGATCTCGCCGGTCAGCCGTTCGTTGGCGCTGGCCAGGTAGTAGCGCGCGTAGCCGGCCTTGATGCGGGCCGCCAGTTCGGTCCAGGCCGCGTCGGCGCGGGCCGTGGCCGCCTGCACCTCCGCCGCCGCCGCGGCGCGGCGCAGCCCGCGCTTGCCCCAGGCCGGCAGTGTCTGCATCAGCGTGTACTTGGTCTCGCCGACGCGGCTGGGCAGCAGGTTGAAGCTGCCGTCGGTGGCCTTGTTGGTGACGTCCATCAGCTCGACCCGCAGCACCGGGTCGGGCAGGGCACCGGCCGGATCCACCCGCTGCGCCGCCGCCTGCGCCTCGCTGCGCATCGCGGCCAGCTCCGGGCTCTGCGCGCGGGCCTGCGCCAGCAGTCCCTGCAGGTCCTGGCCGAGTTCGGCAGCGGCGGCGCCGGTGACCAGCAGGGCGGCCAGCAGCAGCAGCGCTGCGACGCGCAGCGCCCGCGGGGCGGCGACGGCAGGTGGTGCGGGGACACGCCGGGACATGCTGCGAGGGTAGGCTGCGGGCGCACCGCCGCCGTTGATGTGCATCAAGCGGGCGAGCGGCCCGCCCGCGGACCGTTAGAAGCCGATGGCGAGCAGCGCGGCGGCCGAGATCAGCGTGATCACCAGCGCCGTGCCGTAGCAGGCCAGCTTGGCCGGGGCGCCGGTGCGGAGGCCCAGGTCGTGCAGGCTGTGGTAGATGCGGTGCACCGCGTGCCAGGCAAACAGCATGACCGCCGCGAACAGGAAGCCCTTGGCGAACCACTGCTGCGAGAAGGCCAGCATGCGCGGATAGTCCATGAAGCCGGCACCCATCCAGCCCAGCGGCGCCGCGATGCCGCTGACGAACACCATTGCGCCGCCGAACAGCGCCGACAGCATGCCGCCGGCGCCGAACAGCAGCCAGAACACCGGCGCGTTGGAGCGCTTCTTCATGGCCGCAGCCACCAGGCCAGCGCCAGCAAGGCCAGCGTTGCCAGCACCGCGGCGGCCCAGCCGACGCGCATGATGGCCCGCTCCTCCACCCGCCGGCCGCCGATGAACAGCATCGGCATGGTCTTGGGCATGACCTCGAACCAGCTGTGTGCATGCACCGCCATCGCCACGAGCAGCAGCACGTGCAGCGCGATCGACCACGGCGAGCGCAGCGCCGCCAGCCAGTCGTTCCACTCCGCCTCGCCCTGCGCCAGCCGTACCAGCCCCAGCATCAGGATCAGGGCGTAGGCCAGCACCGCCAGCGCCGTCGCCTCGCGTGCCATGTAGCGCATGAAGAACGGGTCGGTGGTCCACCAGCCCTTCATGCTGCGCACGTAGCCGTGGCGCGGGACCGCCTTGTCCTGCATCACGCCGGCCCCTTCGGCGAGAGGAAGCGCAGGAAATAGTCCCTGGCGCTGTTGACCTTGTTCTGGTTGATCGCGTTGGCCGGGTCCACCTTCTTGGGGCAGACCACCGAGCAGTAGCCCACCGCGGTGCAGGTCCAGACGCCTTCCTCGGTGTTGATGAACTCCATGCGCTGGGCCTTGCCGCCGTCGCGCGAATCGGCGTTGTAGCGGTGCAGCAGCGCCAGCACGCCGGGGCCGGTGAAGTCGGAGTCCAGGCCGAACTGCGGGCAGCCGGCATAGCACAGCATGCAGTTGATGCAGGAGCTGTACTGCTCGATCAGTTCCAGCTGGTGCGGCGTCTGCAGGTATTCGCCCTGCGCCAGCGTGCGCGGCTCCTTCGGGATCAGCCAGGGTTTGATGGCCTGCAGCTTCTCCATGAACGGCTCCACGTTCACCACCAGGTCGCGCTCGATCGGGAAATGCGCCAGCGCCTCCACCTTCACCGGGCCGGGCGCCAGCTCGCGCAGGAAGGTCTGGCAGGCCAGCCGCGGCCGGTCGTTGACCATCATCCCGCAGCTGCCGCAGATCGCCATCCGGCACGACCAGCGGAAGCTCAGGCTGCCGTCCAGTTCGTCCTTGATGTACTGCAGCCCCTGCAGCACGGACATGTCGTCGGTGTAAGGCACGTCGAAGCCTTGCCAGGCCGGCTTGTCTTCCTGCTCCGGGCGGTAGCGCAGCACCCGGATCTCGATGCGGCGGCCGTCATGCATGGGCCGTCTCCCTGGCCTTGCGGTCCGCCTCCTGGCCGGCGGCGCCGTAGGCGCGGGTGCCCGGCGGCGAGCTGGTGATCTTCACCGGGCCGTAGTCGATGCGGGGGGCGCCGGCGCCGTTGTAGTGCGCCAGCGAGTGCTTCAGGTAGTTCGCGTCGTCGCGCTCGGCGAAGCCGTCCAACCGCTGGTGCGAGCCGCGCGACTCGCGCCGCGCCAGCGCCGAGTGCGCCATCGCCTGCGCCACCTCCAGCTGGTAGCCCAGCTCGATCGCCAGCAGCCATTCGGTGTTCCAGCCGCGCGAGCGGTCGTCCAGCCGCACCCGCTGCAGGCGCTCGCGCAGTTGCGCCAGCGTGTCGCAGGTGGCCTGCATGGTGGCGGCCGTGCGGTAGATGCCGCAGCCGTCTTCCATGCTCTGCGCCATCTCGCGCCGCAGCGGGGCGATGCGCTCGCCGCCGCCGGTGCGCAGCGCGACCGCCTGCGCCTGTTCCGCGCAGGCGTTGGCCAGCTGGTTCAGGCGCTGCGCATTGCCGGGTGGCGTCGCCCGGGCGAAGGCGGCGGCCTGGATGCCGGCGACCTTGCCGAACACGATCAGCTCGGTCAGCGAGTTGGAGCCCAGCCGGTTGGCGCCGTGGATGCCGACGCTGGAGCATTCGCCGGCCGAATAGAGCCCGGGCAGCGGCGAGGCGGTGTTGCGTTCGGCGACGATGCCGCCCATCGTGTAGTGCACTGCCGGCAGCACCGGGATCGGCGCCAGCGCCGGGTCGACGCCGAGATACTCCACCGCCAGCTCGTAGATCTGCGGCAGCCGCTCGCGCAGCTTCTTCTCGCCCAGGTGCCGCAGGTCCAGGTGGACCACGTCTCCGTGCGGGCCCTTGATCGTGCGCCCCTTCTGCTTCTCGTGCCAGAACGCCTGGCTGAGGCGATCGCGCGGACCCAGCTCCATCGCCTTGTTGACCGGCGTCGGCGAGGCCGGCCCCAGGCCGTAGTCCTGCAGGTAGCGGTAGCCGTCCTTGTTGACCAGGAAGCCGCCCTCTCCCCGGCAGGCTTCGGTGAACAGCAGCCCGGTGCCGGGCATGCAGGTCGGGTGGTACTGCACGAACTCCATGTCGCGCAGCGGCACGCCCTGGCGGTAGGACAGGGCCATGCCGTCGCCGGTCACGATGCCGCCGTTGGTGTTCTCGCGGAACACCCGGCCGGCGCCGCCGGTGGCGACGATCACCGAGCGGGCCTGGACCAGCCGGAAGGCGCCGGTGGCGATCTCGATGGCGACCACGCCCTGCACGCGCCCCTCGTCCACCACCAGGTCGACGCAGAAGTGTTCGTCGAAGCGCCTGATGGAGGGGTACTTGATCGAGGTCTGGAACAGCGTGTGCAGCATGTGGAAGCCGGTCTTGTCGGCGGCGAACCAGGTGCGCTCGATCTGCATGCCGCCGAAGGCGCGCACGTTGGCGTGACCGTCCGGTGTCCGGCTCCAGGGGCAGCCCCAGTGCTCCATCTGCACCATCTCTTCATGGGCGTGGGCGACGAAGAACTCCACCACGTCCTGCTCGCACAGCCAGTCGCCGCCGGCCACCGTGTCGTGGAAATGCGCCTCCAGGCTGTCGTGGGCCTGCGTTACCGCGGCGGCGCCGCCTTCGGCCGCCACCGTGTGGCTGCGCATCGGATAGACCTTGGACAGCAGCGCGATCTTCAGCGTGGGATCGGCTTGCGCCACCGCGATGGCGGCCCGCAGCCCGGCGCCGCCGGCACCGACGATCGCCACATCCGCCTGGAAGGTCTCCATGCCGGTGCCTCGCTAGCGGGTGATCACCAGCTTCTGGTACAGCCCGCCGTAGTAGGTGCGCTGCTCGATCGCCGCCGGCCGGCAGTCGGCCGGCATGAACTCCTCGATCTGGTGCTCCCACAGGGCCATGGCGTACGGTTCCAGCCGGCGGAACACGCCGGTCATCAGCAGCCGCAGCGGATGCAGCGGCACCGGCCGGTGGTAGTCCACGATCACGATCCGGCCGCCGGGCCTGACCACCCGCATCGCCTCGGCCAGCGTGCCGCGGCGCACGTGGTCCGGCTGCTCGTGCAGCAGGAAGAACAGCAGCACCTGGTCGTAGCTGGCGTCGGGCGCGGCCAGCGCCGAGGAGTCGCCGTGCAGCAGTGCCACCCGCGGGTCGGCCGGCAGCTTGCCGGCCAGGTTCTGCAGCTGGATCGGCAGGATGTCGACCACGTCCAGGTTGGCGCCGGGCGCCAGCCGCTGCTGCAGGCGGGCCGTGAGGTTGCCGTAGACGCAGGCCACCTGCAGCGTGCGGCCGCCGACCTCGGCGCCGAGGTCGGCCAGCGCCGCGTCCCGCAACCGGCCGTAGTTGCCGAACAGGATCAGGTTGACCAGCCACTCGCGCTCGAAGACGTGGACGGCGTTGGGATGGACGTAGGCCCACCAGTACACCTGCTCGAGGTAACCGGGGATCGCCGGGACACGGGGCGCGGGCCGTGCGAGCGAGGGCAGGGCCGCCCCAGCGCCATAGACAGGAGGCGTCATTCGTCGGGATCCTTGTAGCCCTTGGGCAGCTGGTGGGCGATGCCCTTGTGGCAGTCGATGCAGGTCTTGCCTTGCGCCTTGGCCTTGATGTGGCGGTCGTAGTTGGACTTCTTCTGGCCGTCCGGGCTCATGGCCTCGAAGCTGTGGCAGTTGCGGCACTCGCGCGAGTCGCTGGCCTTCATCTGGTCCCACTGGTGCTGCGCCATCTGCATGCGCCGCGCCTCGAATTTTTCCGGCGTGCTGATGCTGCCCAGGATCTCGTGGTACACGTCCGAGGTGGCGCCGATCTTGGCCATCACCTTGTGCGCCCAGTCGCGCGGCACGTGGCAGTCCGAGCACACCGCGCGCACGCCGCTGCGGTTGGCGTAGTGCACCGTGGTCTTGTATTCCTTGAACGAGTTGTCGGCCATGGTGTGGCAGCCGGTGCAGAACTCCAGCGTGTTGGTCGATTCCATCGCCGTGTGGAAGCCGCCCCAGAACAGCACGCCGGCGACGAAGCCCACAGCCAGCAGCGCCAGCAGCGAGTATTTCGCGCTGGGCCGCGCCAGCACGTTCCAGAGCCGGCGCAACGCGTTCACAGGGACAGGATCCACTGGATCAGGTTCTTGGTGTCGCCGGCGCTGGCCTTGATGATCTTGTGCTCTTCCTCGTGGCCGTCGGGGAACTTGGCCTTTTCGCCGCTGGTGATGTGGGTGATCAGGCGCTGCTCGGCGTCGCTCTTGCCCTTGTACTTGGCCGCCACTTCCTTGAACGAGGGGCCGTCCTTCTTCTTGTCGATCGAGTGGCACTTCAGGCAGTTCTGCTGGCGCGCCAGCGCCTCGGCGGCGGCGGCGTCGGCGGCGTGCGAGAGTGCTGGCGCGCCGAGCGCCCCCAGCAGTGCGGCCGCGGCCAGGGCCTGCAGGAAGACGGGCTTGCTTTTGTTCATGGTCTTGTCCTTGTGGCGAGGTGGGTGTCCAGCGTGCCCGAGCCGGCGCAGGCTGTCGCTGGCCGGCACGCGCTTCCTTTGATCCATGTCAACCGCCGCGGCCTTAGGGCCAGCGGTGGGTATAGGTGACGCCGATGAAGCTCACGCTCTGCGATTGCCGCGCGTTGACGGTGGTGCCGTCCGAATAGGTGAACGGCACGCCGTTGTAGCCCCAGGACCAGTCGCTGGAGAACGAGCGCTGGTGCACCACGTCGATCCGCAGCGAGCGCTGCTTGTCCAGCGTGTACTTGCCGAACAGCCGCACGGCGGTCTGGCGGAAGGTGATGTCGGGCAGTCCGCCGGTGGCGGCCAGCAGGGCGGCGCTGCCGGCGTCCGCGGTCGCGTCCAGCGTCTGGTTGTAGGCGTTGCGGTCCTCGATGAAGGCGAGGCTGCCGCCCACTTCCCAGCGCGCGGCCGGCTTGCCGGTGAAGCCCAGCCCCAGCGTGGTGGTGCGGTTGTCGTAGGCCAGCAGGGCGGCGCCGGGCCGGGCCTGGTCCAGCTGCTGCCGTCCGCTGGAGAGATAGCCGTTGAAGCTCCACGCGGTGCTGACGACGTAGGTCCAGTCCACGCTCAGCTGGTTCATGCTGCTGCTGCGCAGCCCGTACGCGCTGGGCGTCTGGTAGCTGTCCCGGCCGCCTTCGGCCGCGAGCTGGAACGCCAGTTTTTCATTGGGCTGCCAGTCCGCGTGCAGGCGCACCTTGTCGCGCCGGCGGTCGGCCAGCGTCGGGCTGAAGATGCCGTTGGCCAGGCCGGCGCCGGGCGCGGACGGGTCCGGCACCTCGGTCAGGCCCAGGCCGCTGTTGTCGCGCAGCCAGTTCGATCCGTCGCGCCGGCGGCTCTCCACGCTGATCGCGCCGCTCAGGTCCTGCGACATCCGGCGCCGCAGCTCCGCCCGCACGCCGGTCTCGTCGGTCTTCTGGCGCAGCGCCGTGACGCCGGCGATCGCGCTGCTGGCGGTGAATTCGCCGCGGTCGATGCTCTCTGCGTCCACCGCCAGCGTGCCGCGCCAGTCGCCGCTGAACTGGTAGCTGCCCTGCAGCTTGCCGCTGAAACGGGTCAGCGGCAGCTGCCGGTTGGTGAAGAGCGACGTGCCCTCGATGTTGTAGAGGGCGATCGGCGTCGTGTCGCTGCGGTGCTCGTAGCGCACGTTGCCGGTCAGAGACAGCCTGGGCAGCGGCCGCGCCGTCAGGCCCGCCTGCGCCAGCGTGGTGGCCAGCTTGCCGCCCAGGTCGGAGCGGCCCGCCGGCGCACCGCCCAGTCCCATGGCGGCGAAGCTGGCGGTCTGGCTGGCCTGCGAATAGGCGAGCTTGAAATTGAGCAGTGTCGTGCGGGTGAAGCTGTAGCTGCCGGCCAGGTCCAGCTGGTGCGCCTGGTTGTCCGGCGGCAGCGCCACCGGCTGGCCCAGGATCGACTGCAGGCCGGGCGCCAGCGGGAACAGGCTGCCGACCGGATTGAACAGCGCGCCCGGTACCGCCGGCGTCAGGCTGCCGTTGGCGTTGCGATAGAACGAGCCGTAATAGCCGGCCGACAGCCGCAGCTGGCCGCTGGCGTAACTGAGCCGCCCTTCGACCTGGGTGTGGTTGGAGTCGATCGGCTCGGGCAGCAGCAGCACGCCGGAGCCGGCCTGCACGCCGGTGGTGACGCCGCAGCCCGGCGCGATCACCGAGGGGCAGGCCATGCCGACGCCGAACAGGCGCGAGCCTTCCTTGTCTTCCGACTTGACGCTGGCATCGAGCTGCCAGTCGCGCGACAGCACCTTGCTGTAGGCCACGCCGAGCGCGGTGCGGGTGGTCTTGAGGTCGAAGTCCGATCCGCTGCCCGGCCCCTGCGGCAGCGCAACGACACCCGGCGCGGTGGAGCCGGCGCCGGCCAGGCCGGAATTGACCGTGAACGGCGCGCGCCGGGTCAGCTCGCCGTAGTTGAGCGACAGCTTCCAGTCGCCCGGACGCTTCCAGCGCAACCCCAGCTCGCGGTTGCCGGTGAGCAGGTCGGCGGCCTCGAACTGCAGGCTGGTGCCGCGCTCGTCGTCGCGCCGGTAGTAGTCCGCGCCGGCCAGGCCGATCACGCCGGCGCCGGGCCGCAGGCCGCTGTACTGGTCGTACAGCAGGCGGTCCTGGCGGTCGCCGTCGATCACGCCGATGCCGATGCTGGCGGAAGCGTCCACCACCGGACCGTCCTCGGCCCGCGCCGAAGGGTAGGCCGCCAGCAAAGCGAGCGTCAGCAGCGGAAGGCGCGCGGCCGGGAAGGTGCAGGAGGCGGTCATGGCGTCGCTACCGCGTCAGGAAGCCCGGCGACGGATTGGCGGTCGACGGGTTGTTGCTGCCGTGCACCTGGGTGTGGCAGTTCAGGCAGCTGCGCCCCTGCCACAGGTTGACCACGTTCTTGCCGTTCGTGGTGGCCGTGACCGCGGGTGCGAGCTGGCCGGGCGCCAGCGTGAAGACGCCGCGCTGGCCGCCGACCGCGCCGACGCCGCCGGCGACGTGCGGCGTGTGGCATTCCTGGCACAGCATCGGCGGGCGCGACTTGAGCATCGCCGCCACGGTGCTGCCGTGCGGGTTGTGGCAGGTGGAGCAGTCCTCGCTCACCGGCTGGTGCGAATGCACGAAGGGCCCGCGCTTTTCCGCGTGGCAGGTGTAGCAGGTGTCGTTGATGCTGTCGCGCCGGGCCAGCTTGGGGCCGGCCGAGCCGTGCGGGTTGTGGCAGTCCGAACAGCCCATCTTGCCTTCGGGCAGCGGATGGTGCGAGGGCCGCGCCAGTTGCGTGCGCTGCTCCTTGTGGCAGCCCAGGCACACCTCCTGTTCGGTGACGCGCGCCAGCACCTTGTCCTGGTTGGCGTGCACCCTGTGGCAGGTGGAGCAGGCCAGGTCGGCCGACTCGTGCGGGCTGCCGCCCCACAGCATCCGCCTGGCGTCCTTCTGGTGGCAACCCAGGCAGGCGCCGTTGCGCTGGTCCGGCGGCGTGGCGGTGTTGCGGCCGAACACGATGTCGGGCTTGGGCTGTTCCTTGGCGCCCGGCGGCTTGGTGACGTGCGCCAGGCTGGGACCGTGGCAGGTGACGCAACCCGGCGTGCGCGGGTCGCCGACGGCGGCGTGCGCGCTGCGGCTCATGTCGGGCAGGTCTTCCGAGTCGTGGCACTTGACGCACACCTTCGATGCCTCGGCATCCTGCGCCGCCCAGGCGGCGCCGCCCCAGCCCGCCAGGGCCAGGAACAGCGCTGCCAGCAGCAGCAGGCGCGAACGCATGGCTACTTCTGTCCGTGGACGATGTCCACGCCCTTGAAGCCGCCGCTGGAGTGGCAGTCCGCGCAGATCTCCTGCGTCTGCAGCGACTGGGCCTGCGTCCGGTTGCCGAACGAGGCGTTGCCGAAGCTGGTGACGTGGGCCAGCGCCTTGGGCGAATCGTGGCAGGCGGTGCAGCTGGCCGCCTTGGGCGAGATCACCAGCCACTGCATCGGGTCGGTGACGCCGGCCGGCTTGGAGATCACCGCGCCCAGCGGGCCCTGGTCCACCTTGTACGAGTTGTTCACGTGGCAGACGTTGCAGTTGATGCCCACGCCCGGCCAGGAGACCTCGGCGGCGTAGTTCTCCACGTCGGGCGCCAGCGGCGGGCCGCCGGTCATCGAGGTGCCGTCCTTGTTGAAGGCACCGACCACCAGGTTGCCGTGGGTGAACGGGTAGGTGCGCTGCGAGTTGCCGTGGATGCCGTGGATCATCCGCTTGAACTGGTACGACTCGTTGAGCGCCAGGCCGTTGGTCATGATGCTGGTGGACATCCGGTTGGCGTCGTGGCAGGTGACGCAGGCCTCGACGATGTTGCGGGCGCCGCCGTGGAACGCCTCGGCCAGCGTGTTGGAGCCGGAGGTGGTGCCCAGCGCGCCGTGGCAGGCGTTGCACTTCTCGGTGGCGACGATGGTGCGGCGCGGCGTCAGCGGGCCGGACAGCGCCACTTCCTTGAAGGTGTGCTGCACCACGGTGTTCACCAGCGTCCTGGGGACCACCTCGGGCCGCGGGTCGGTCGCCCACTTCACCTGCAGCAGCGGCTCCTTGATCTGCCCGATGCTCACCACTCTCGCGGTGCCGGCGGCGACGCTGGTGGTGGTGTCTGGCGGAACCGTGATCGTGGCCGTGTAGTGGTTGCTGCCGTCGTTGCTGCCGGTGTAGGCGAACACGTTGGCGCCGCTGCCGCCGTTGTTGAAGCTGGTGAACTCCGTCACCGCCGTCGATTGCCCGGCCAGCGTCTGGTAGGCCAGGTAGAAGCGCAGGTTGCCGAACTTGGTCGTGTTGGAGCAGACCGGGCCGGCGGTGCACTCGGAGGTGACCAGGTTGTAGGCGGCGTTGTTGTTGGTCGGGTCCGACAGGAAGTACTTGACCGTCACCTTGCGCGTGGCCGGGTCGTAGGCGACGCTGTCGATGTTCATCTTGTACAGCGCGGCGTCTTCCTCGTTCTGGTTCCAGTGCACCCGTTCCGGCGAAATGTTGGAGCCGACCCGGTGGCAGTCCGCGCACTGCGCGTTGCTCAGGTCCTTGGCCGCCGCGCCGGCCTTGACCAGCGTGCCGGCGAACACCGAGTGGCTGGCATCCCAGTCGGAGCCGGGCAGGTTGGCGTGGCAGGTCAGGCAGGCTTCCTTGCTCGGTTTGGTCTTCCAGTTGTCGCCCTGCGGCGTGTTCGGGTTGGCGCCCGAATGGCACTTGGTGCAGTTGCGCAGGTCCTGCGGGAAGCCGACGTCGGCGAAGCCGACCTTGGTGTTCTGGTAGCCCCAGATCGTGTAGTCCTCGCCGCCCTTGCCGTTGTCCAGGTTGGCCTTGAGCAGCTTGCCGGCGTGGATCTTGTGCGCCATGGTGGCCAGGGTCAGCACGTTGCCGCTGTTGGCGTCGGTGGTGCCGGGGTTGTGGCACATCACGCAGAACTGCGTGTCCACCCGGCCGCCGCCGTGCAGCGCCAGCTTCTCGTGGCAGGAGTTGCAGGAGGTGACGTCGGTCATCTTGCGGGTCTTGGCCGGGTCGGTCACCGGCACCGACTTGCCGCTGGCGTCGAAGCTGAGGTCGAAATACGGATTGACCAGGATGGTGTCGCCGGCGCTGTTCTTGTAATTGAGCTGGATCGCGATGCGATGGGTGCGGTCCGGCTCGAACACCACGCCGTTGGTCTTGGTCGGGTCCTTGATGTCGGTCTTGAAGGTGTAGGTGTAGTAGCCGTCCGCGTTGTAGACCAGCTGGGCCGCGGCCAGCGCGGGGTCGGTCTGCTTGCCGTCGGTGGTGGCCTGCTGCGCGGTCGCCAGCACCGGCTTGCCGCCGGGGCCGACGCCCGCCGTCGCGGTCTCGGTGCGGTAGATGTAGTTGACCCACTGGTCCGGATTGCCGTTGCTGCCCGGAACCAGCTTGGCGATCGCGAAGCTCACGTTGGACAGCGTCAGGCCCTGCTTGACGGCGCCGTCGGAGAACACCGTGAAATTCACCTTCGGTGGGCTGGCGACGACCACCGCCGGCACGCCGGCCGACTGCAGCACGGCGAACGCCGAGGACGAGTTGGCTGCGGTGTCGTTGGTCGGCACGGCGGCGGCCTGGGCGAGCGTCTGCTGCAGCGTGGCGGCCGGCGTCGGCTCCGGCGGCGGGGCGGATCCGCCGCTGCCGCCGCCGCAACCGGCGAGGGCCAGGACAATGGCGCCGGCGCACGCCATGAAGAGCCGGTAGGACTTCTTGTTCATGTCTTCCTCCGTCACCAATCCCGGCGTAAAGCCGGTTTTTTCATTCTGAGGAGCGGGGCGTCCGGCCGGTATCGGAAGCCGACCAAAGTCGGGCTAGGAAAACTCCTAACCGGCGGCGTCGAGCAGCTTGTGCTCGATCGCGTAGCGCACCAGTTCCACCTGGCCGCCGAGCGTCATCTTCTCCAGGATGTTCGACTTGTGGGTGCTCACCGTCTTGACGCTGAGCGAGAGCTCGTCGGCGATGTCGGTGAGCCGGGCGCCGTTGACGATGCGGCTGAAGATGCCGTACTCGCGGTCGGTGAGCCGTGTGTGCGGCAGCTCCTGCGCGTCGCGGCCGGGGTGGGTTGCCAGCAGCTCGGTGACGCGCTCGCTGAAGAACACGCTGCCGGCCGCGATGCGGCGCATCGCCAGCAGCACGTCGTCGGCGCCGGCCTTCTTGGACAGGTAGCCGGAGGCGCCGGCGCGAATCGCGCGCACGGCGTACAGGTTCTCCAGGAACTCGCTGAACACCAGCACCGGCAGCCGCGGCTGCGCCGCCTTCACCAGCTTGATCAGCTCCAGCCCGTTGCGTCCCGGCATCGACAGGTCCATCACCAGCAGGTCCCACTGCTGCGGCCCGCGCACCATGCGCAGCGTTTCGTGGCCGTCGGACGCTTCGCCGCCGATGCCGATGTCATCGCAGTCGCGCAGCAGGCAGCGCAGCCCGTAGCGGATCAGGGGGTGGTCGTCGGCGATCAGTACCTGGCGTCTCAAGGGCTTCTCCGGTCGGTGGGCGGCGGGCCGCGGCTGTTTCCCGCGCCAGCCGCATGGTCTGCGCCCAAGTGTGGAAGTGTGGCGCAGCCGTGGCTTGATTTACATCAACGGCGCTCCCGAAATGCAATCGGCCCGCAGCACACCTGTGGGGACCTTGCAGCGCGCAGGAGCGCTCGACCATTAGCCGCAGCCCCAGCCGTCGGGCAGCGAGGTGGGGGCGCCGGCGCCGACGCGGCGGCTGCCGCCGTGCCGCCGGTCGGCCTTTTCCCCCGTGGCCTGCGATGCGCTGATGCGGTCCGCCGCCTGCGTGAGGCGCGACAACGCGAGGTCGAAGGCGGCCCGTTCGGCCGGCGCCAGCACCTCCAGCACCAGCTTGTGGAAGTGCACCGACTGCGGGAACAACTCGCCGTGCAGCTGGCGGCCGCGCGCGTTGAGCGCCACGCTGGCGCGGCGCTTGTCGCCCGCCAGTCCCACGCGGTCGACCAGTTTCTTGGCCACCAGGTCGCCCACGTGGCGCGAGATGCGGGCGCGCTCCAGGTGCGCGCGCTCGGCCAGCTGCGACGGCGACATCGGGCCCTGCGCGGCCAGGATGCAGATCAGCCGCCACTCGCGGCGGGTGATGCCGTAGCGGCCCTCGCACAGCCGCGTCACCATGCTGCCGCTGCTCTCCAGCAGGCGGCTCAGCCGGAAGTTCAGCAGGTCTTCGACGGTGGCGGGGCGGGCAAAGCTCATGGCGCGGCGCGAGGTGCAGGTCGATGTGCAGGTAGTTGTATAGAAGCATTACCGGTTGCGCCCATACACTGAATCGGAGCCAACAACCTTGATGCAAGTCATGACTACAACACAACTGGAGCCGGGCGCCAAGATCGGCGACGCCGAGGTCTTCGATCTCGCGCTGTCGTGGCGCGGCTACCGCATCAACAAGATGTGCAACGCGCTGTCGCAGCCGGCCGAGCGCAAGGCCTTCCAGGCCGACGAGGAGGCCTTCATGGCGCGCTTCGGGCTGAGCGATGACGAGAAGAAGCTGGTGCGGGCCCGCGACTTCGCCGGCCTGCTGCGCGCCGGCGGCAACATCTACTTCCTGCTCAAGCTGGGCGTGGTGACCGGCAACGGCCTGTACAAGATGGGCGCGGCGATGCGCGGCGAAAGCTACGAGCAGTTCCTGGCCACCCGCAACGACGCCGGAGCGACCTGACATGGGCCGCATCGTTGCCGGCATCGGCACTTCCCACGTTCCCTCCATCGGCGGCGCCTACGACCGCAAGAAGACCGAGACCCCGGCCTGGAAGCCGCTGTTCGACGCCTACGTGCCGGTGCGCGCCTGGCTGCAGGAGATCAAGCCGGACATCGCCATCATGGTCTACAACGACCACGGCGCCGACTTCTTCTTCGACAAGTACCCGACCTTCGCCATCGGCTGCGCCGACAGCTACGCCATCGCCGACGAGGGCTTCGGCACCCGGCCGCTGCCGGCCATTCCTGGCGACCTGGCGTTCTCGCAGCACCTGTGCCGCTCGCTGGTGTACGACGAATTCGACATCACGGTGTGCCAGGAGATGGCGGTGGAGCACGGCTTCCTGGTGCCGATGCACCTGTGCTTCGACCCGGCCGACAGCTGGCCGGTGGCCTCGGTGCCGATCGCGGTCAACGTGCTGCAGCACCCGCTGCCGACGGCGCGCCGCTGCTACAAGCTGGGCCAGGCGATCCGCCGCGCGGTGGACAGCTGCGAGCGCGACATCAAGGTGGCCATCATCGGCACCGGTGGCATGTCGCACCAGCTGACCGGCAGCAGCTTCGGCCAGATGCACCGCGACAACGACCTGGATTTCCTGGACAAGATCGTCAGCGACCCCGAGGCGCTGGCGGGCCTGAGCCACCAGGTGCTGATGGAGAAGTTCGGCGTCGAGGGCATCGAGCTGATCATGTGGCTGGTGATGCGCGGGGCGCTGTCGGCCGGCGCCAGGCAGGTGCACCGCAACTATTACGCGCCGATGACCACCGGCATGGGCCTGGTCACGCTGCAGGAGCAGGGCTGATGCGCACGCAGGTCGGGATCGTCGGCGCGGGGCCGGCGGGCCTGATGCTGGCGCACCTGCTGCAGCTGGAGGGCATCGAGTCGGTGATCCTGGAGCGCGCCGGCCAGGAGCACGTGCGCACCCGGCTGCGCGCCGGCGTGCTGGAGCAGGGCACGGTGGAGATGATGCGCGAGCTGGGGCTGGGCGCAGGCATCGCCGCCCGCGGCCTGGAGCAGCACGCCATCGACTTCCGCTTCGATGGCGCGTCGCACCGGCTGGACTTCCACGCCGCCAGCGGCGGGCGCAGCGCCTGGGTCTATCCGCAGCACGAGGTGGTGACGGACCTGATGGCGGCGCGCGCCGCGGCCGGCGGCCCGATGCTGTTCGATGCGCCGGTGACGCGCATCGAGGGGCTGGACGGCGCCCGCCCGGTGATCCACTTCGAGCAGGACGGCCGGGCGCAGCGGCTGGAATGCGATTTCGTGGCCGGCTGCGACGGCTTCCGCGGCGTCTGCCGCGATGCCATTCCGGCCGACGTGCTCAAGGTGTACGACCGCGTCTATCCCTTCGGCTGGCTCGGCATCCTGGCCGAGGCGCCGGCGCCGACCAGCGAAATCACCTGGGGCTGCCATGAAGAAGGCTTCGCGATGCTGAGCATCCGCTCGCCGAGCGTGACCCGTCTTTACCTGCAGTGCGAGCCCGACGAGGACCCGGACGGCTGGTCGGACGACCGCATCTGGAGCGCGCTGCACAGGCGGCTGGACGTGCCCGGCCTGCCGCCGGTCAACGAGGGAAAGATCACCCAGAAGGGCGTGACCGCGATGCGCAGCTTCCTGGCCGAGCCGATGCAATACGGCCGGCTGTTCCTGGCCGGCGACGCCGCCCACATCGTGCCGCCCACCGGTGCCAAGGGCCTCAATTCGGCGCTGGCGGACGTCAAGGTGCTGGGCCGCGGGCTGGTGGAGCACTACCGGCGCGGCAACGGGAGATGGCTGGAGCGCTATTCGCAGGCCTGCCTGGAGCGCATGTGGCTGGTGCAGCGCTTTTCGGCCGGGCTGTGCACGATGGTCCACCAGTTCCCGGCCGACAACGCCTTCGTGCGCCGGCTGCAGCGGGCCGATCTCGCCTACATGACGGGGACAGCGGCCGGCCGGCTGCAGTTCGCCGAGAACTTCACCGGATTGCCGATCGCGGCCTGACACCAAGGATGACCCCAATGCATGATTCCAGGACCCTTCGTTTTCGCCGCTGCCTGCTGGCCGCGCTGGCGGCCGTCTCGGCCGTCGCCATCGTGCCCGCGGCCCGGGCCCAGGGCGACGGCTGGCCGACCAAGTCGATCCGGCTGGTGGTGAACTTCCCGCCGGGCAGCTCGCCCGACGTGCTGGCACGCGCCGTGTCGGGGCCGCTGGCGCAGGCCCTGGGCCAGCCGGTGGTGGTGGACAACCGCTCCGGTGCCAGCGGCATGATCGGCGCCGAGCTGGTGGCCAAGTCGCCGCCGGACGGCTACACGGTGCTGATGACGGCGGGCAGCACGATCACCACCAATCCGTTCGTCTATCCCAAGATGGCCTACGACACCGAGAAGGACCTGGTGCCGGTGGCCGCGGCGGCACGGGTGGCGCTGTTCCTGGTGACCCGGCCCGACCTGCCGCCCAACAACCTGCGCGAGTTCATCGCCTACCTGAAGGCCCACCCGGGCAAGCTCAGTTACGGATCGGCCGGCAATGCCACCGGCCTGCACCTGGCCGGCGAGATGCTCAAGGGCCAGGCCGGCGTCGACGCGGTGCACGTCCCCTACAAGGGCGCGTCGCCTGCGCTGCAGGGCCTGCTGAGCAGCCAGATCGACTTCTACTTCGATCCGGGCATCGCCCTGCAGCAAGTGCGGGCCGGCCGGCTGAAGATGCTCGGGGTGGCGGTGGCGCACCGGTCGTCGGCCTTCCCCGACGTGCCGACGCTGGCCGAGGCGGGGCTCCAGGGCTTCGACGCCGGCACCACGCACGGCTTCTACGTGCCGGCCGGCACGCCGCCGGAGGTGGTCGCGCGGCTGAACCGCGAGATCAACCACGCCCTGGGCCTGCCGGCCGTGCGGGCGCAGATTGCCGCCATCGGCGCCGAGCCGACGCCGATGACGCCGGCGCAGTTCGCCGCCGTGATGGCCGACGACAGCCGCCGCTACGGTGCGGTGATCCGCGAGCGGGGCATCAAGGCGGACTGAGCACGCGCTCGCGCCGGCGCTTCAGCAGCGCCGCCACCATCAGGCCGACGATGCCCAGGTTGACCGCCAGCAGCAGCGCGCCGTGCCAGCCCGGATGCCGGATCAGGCCGGCGACCTCGAACGGCACGTAGACGGCGCCGCTGACGGCGGCCAGCACCTCGGCCCAGGCGCGTTCGCGGTAGAGGCCATAGGCCTCGACCAGGCGCAGCGTCGCGTAGCCGGCGGCGCCGGCGGCCAGCGCCATCAGCCGGCTGTCCTGGGTGTTGGCGGCGGCGTCCAGAAAGATGGTCGGATAGTGCGAGGCCGGGTTCAGGTGCAAGTGCTCCACCAGCGCCGCCGCCATGGCGTGCACGTCCCGGTGCACCAGCAGCAGCAGCCCGCTGCCGGCCGCCAGCACCAGCGCGCCCTTGAAGGCTTCGAAGAAGGCGACGGCCCGGATCGCCGCCGAGCGTTCCTGGGCATGGCGGATCCGCGAGGAGGGCGGGGTCGGCTGCATCAGGCGGCCGGCGCCTTGGCGCGCAGGCGCGTCGGCGAGAGCATGGCTGCGGTCAGGCCGAAGCCGGCGATCCGTTCGGGAATCGGCAGGCCGCGGGCCAGCGCGGCGCAGGCCTCGCCCATCGCAGCCGAGGTCTGGATGCCGTAGCCGCCCTGGGCCGCAACCCAGAAGAAGCCCGGCGCCGCGGGATCGAAGCCGCCGACCAGGTCGCCGTCGTCGACGAAGGAGCGCAGCCCGGCCCAGGTGCGGGTGGGGCGGCGGATCTGCAGCGTCGTCATCTCCTCGATGCGGTGGATGGCCAGCGCGATGTCCAGCTCCTCCGGCTGCACGTCCTGCGGGTCCACCGGATCGGCGTTGGCGGGCGAGCCCAGCAGCATGCCGGCATCGGGCTTGAAGTACCAGTCTTCGCCGACGCCGATCGCCATCGGCCAGGGCGCGGCATCGACGCCGGCCGGCGGCGCGAAGATGAAGGCCGAGCGCCGCCGCGGCTGCAGCCCCAGCGCCGGGATGCCGGCCAGCGCCGCCACCCGGTCGGCCCAGGCGCCGGCGGCGTTGAGCAGCACCGGCGCCTCGTATGTTTGTCCGCCGGCCTGCACCCGCCAGAGTCCGCCGTCCCGCCGCAGGCCGGTGACCTCGGCGTCGCAGACGACGCTGCCGCCGGCGCGCCGCAAGCCGCGCAGGTAGCCCTGGTGGATGGCGTGCACGTCCATGTCCGCGGCATCGGGCTCGAGCACCGCGCCGGCGACCTTGTCCGGGCGCAGCACCGGCACCAGCGCGCAGGCCTGGGCCGGCGTGAGCCGGCGGGCGCGCGGCGTGACGCTGCGCAACACGTCCCACCACTGCTGCAGCGCGTGCTCCTGGCCGGGCGTGGCCACCATCAGGGCGCCGCGCGGCGACAGCAGCGGGTGTTCGGCGAAGCCGGCGGGCGGATGGTCGAAGAAGGCGCGGCTGGCCATGGTGAGGGCGCGCACCTGCGGCGTGCCGTAGCTTTCCATGAACAGGGCGGCCGAGCGGCCGGTGGAGTGGTAGCCCGGCTGCGACTCGCGCTCCAGCAGGACGACGCTGCCGTGCGGCGCCAGCCAGTGGCCGACCGAGGCCGCGGCGATGCCGCCGCCGATGACCAGGAAGTCGGCGCGCCGCGCTGCCGCAAGGGTCGGTTGGCTCGAGCTGGTCATGGGCTGGCAGTGTATGTCGAACGATCGATATGCATTCGCCATCGGCAAGGCGGTGCGGCTGGTGCGCGGCGGCTCGCTCTCCTTCGACAGCCGCATCGGCCACGCCAGCGTGCCGACCAGCCGCCACCTGGCCAAGGCGGCCGGGGACGGCGCCGTGGCTGCCCTAGTTGGCCGCCTTGGCCTGCGCCAGCGCCTCTTTCATGGCCTGCTGCATCCGGGGCAGCACCGACTTCATCATCTGCTGTGACAGGGCCATCGATTTCTGCATCACGACCGGCATCTTGTTGACGAAGGCCTGGCCGGCCGGGCTGGCGTAGAAAGCCAGCATCCCGTCCACCTCCTGCTGCTCGAAGGTTTCCTGGTAGATCTGCACATAGAGCGGCTTCATCTTCTGCCAGCCCAGCTCCTGCCGGATGATGGCGGCGAACCGGGGCGGGACGGCATCGAGGACGCGCTGCTGCTGCGCGCTCAGCGGCTTGCCCTGGGTCGCCTGCTGCATGGACTGCCGCATCATCGGCTCCAGGCTGGAGAACATCGCATCGATGGTCGCCTCGGCCCTGGTGGCGGCCAGCAACTGCTCCACCGACTCCTGGCTGGGCGGCGCCGCGTAGGCGGCCGCGGCCGCGAAGAGGGTGACGATGGCGATGAGCCGTCTCATGAAGTTCCTCCTGGTCGGGCTGGGCCCGCGCTGCCAGTATCGCCCGACCGTCGTCCGGCGCAAAGCTGCCCGACGGTGCGTGCGGCCGGGCTGGGCGCCAGGTGCGAATACATGAAGAAATCGCCCGGCTGGCCGCGCACCAGACGGAAGCTGCGCAGCAGGCCCTCGCGCTGGTAGCCACAGCGCTCCAGCACCCGGGCCGAGCGCGCGTTGGACTCGAGCGTGGTGGCCTGCACCCGCACCACGCCGGCATCCGCGTGGGCCCAGGACGTGATGGCGGCGCAGACATGGCTGGCGATGCCGCGGCCCCACAGCGCCGGCGCGAGGTCGTAGGCGATCTCGGCGGACCGGTTCTCCGGCGAGACCGAGTGGAAGCCCGCGGTGCCGACCAGCTCGCCGCTCGACTTCAGTGCGATGGCCAGCCGCAGCCGCGAGGACGCCGTGGTCGGCTCGACCCCGGCGACATAGGAGGCCAGTTCCTGCACCGAACGCAGGTTCCAGCTGGTGTGCCGGTATACCTCGGGCAGCGAGAGATAGCCGTACCAGGCGGACAGGTCCGCGGCGCGGATCGGCCGCAGGACGACGAGCGGGTGGTCGCAGTGGGGAAGGGCGGTGAATTGCATTGGGCTCGGGGACGGGTTGCGCTTGTCTGTCCGGTGAATACTTGATTGGCAAAGCGGGATGCCTGGCCCGCAGATGCACATCGCTGTCGTGAGCGATGCGGATGTGAGATGTGAATAGTGGGGCTGCGGCGGGGAATGTGTTGGCGGTGGTGGGGGCTAATAGTCAGGCGATGGACGCGCGTGTGATAGAGCTTCAGTGCCACACCTGATTCGTCTTCCAAGACAGGCGACGCATAGTTGCCGGACGACAATGCTGTCCACGATATCGTCTGCTACTGAAAAACGCCAGCGATGGGTGGCACTCGCTCTTCTGATTGAAGACAGGTTTGCCTCGCTTCGTGACGCGCGATCCTGAAGCAAGGGCCACCTGGTGAAGGTCCTGCAGGGGAAGATGGGGAAGTAAGGCCCTGGCTCATGCCTCGGCGCGGGAGCGGGGGCGCTACCGTCGATCTCGCTGCGCAGCCGCGTGCCCTGGCAGTAGGCGGTGGCAACCGCATCCGCCGACGCGGCGCGGCTGCGTGCTGCCAAGGTGGTGAAGGCGGGCGGTGCGCGATAGCGCCGGAGTTCCGCAGGACGGCCTCATTCCATCCGGTAGCGGGCGACCTTCTCCGCATCCCACTCCAGCCCGATTCCCGGCCGCTCGCTCGCCGGCCAGCAGCCGTTCTCGATCCGCACCGGCTGCGCGGCGATCGCATCGGTCCAGTCCACGTATTCCAGCCAGTGGCAGGTCGGCGTCGCGGCAAGCAGATGGGCGCTCACCTCGGGCATCAGGTGCGAACTCATGGGAATGCCGTGCGCGTGCGCCACCCCGGCCGCCTGCATCCAGCCGCTGACGCCGCCGATGCGCGCGACATCGGGCATCACCAGGTCGCAGGCCCCGGCCTGCAGCGCCTGCAGCAGGTCCTTGGGGCCGTCGAAGTTTTCCCCCAGCTGAAGCGGCAGATCCAGCGCCCGCGCGATCTCGGCATTGCCGGCGAGATCGTCGTGGCGGATCGGCTCTTCGAGCCAGGCGACGCCTTCCGATTGCAGGGCGCGTCCGCGCTCCAGGGCATCGACGCGGCCCAGGGCCTGGTTGTAATCGACCAGCAACTGCACGGCATCCGGCAGGCGGCGGCGTACCGCGCGCGTCACCGCCAGGTCGTCCGCCAGCGTGGCGTAGCCCAGCCGCAGCTTCACCGCCTGCATCCCGCCCTCCAGCAGCACCTCGGCTTCATCGGCGGCGGCCTGCGGAGTCATCAGGCCCAGGCCGCAGGAGTTGTACGCGCGCAGCGGCCGCGGTATGCCACCGAGAAGCACTGCGAGCGGTACACCGGCTGCCACGGCCATTGCGTCCCACAACGCCATGTCCAGGGCGGAGAGGGCCATCCGCACCACGCCCGTGACGCCCAGCAGGGCAAAGCGGCGTTCGAGCAGGGCCGCGATGGCCAGCGGTGCGATGCCGTGGCCGCGCACCACCTCCGCGGCTTCCGCGAGCACGGTGGCGATCGACCGGGCGCCACTGCGCCGGTAGCAGAACACGTAGGACCGGCCGACGATGCCCTGCTCGGTCAGCACCTCCACCAGCAGCAAGGGGGCGGCGCGCACCGTGGCCGCGCTGGTGCCCAGCACGTAGCGCAGCGGCACTTCGACCGCGATGCAGCTGACGCTGCGCAGGCGCAACCCGGAGCAGGCGGTGGCCGCAGCTGTCATGGCTGGCCGCCTTCCGCGTGGAGCGCCAGGATGTCGGCGATGGCCCGGTTGAGGGGCGTGGGCACGCCCTTGGCCTTGCCCAGTTCGACCACGCCCCCGGCGAGCCAGCGCACTTCGAGCCGGTTGCCGCGCTGCAGGTCGTGGTGCATCGACGACGTCATGTCGGGCGACACGTCGTCGGCCAGCTGCAGCCGCACCTGCGCATAGTCCTCGGGCAGCGCCACGCCATGGGCGCGGCCGACGGCGACCACCTCGCTCATCACGTCGTGCAGGAAGGCGCGGGTCTGGGGATTCGAGCGGATCGGGCCAATGGGCTTGCGGATGGTGGTCGTGGTCCCCGACAGGCCGACCAGGAAGACGAACTTCTGCCAGATCTCGCGCCGGATGTCGGTCGACAGTTCGGCCTGGATCCCGCCGGCCAGGCACGCCGCCAGCAAGGCCTCCCCGCGCGGCGAGCGCGAGCCGTCGAACTCGCCGAACAGCAGCCGCTGCATCGGCCCGGTCTGGCGGATCACGCCGGGCGCCTCGATGGTGGTGGCGACATAGCCGACGCCGCCCATCAGCTGGCGCTCGTCGAACGCCGCGCGCAGGAACTGGTCCTTCAGCACGCCGTTCTGGAAGGAGATGACGGCCGTGTCCGGCCCGACCAGCGGCCGGATCTGCGCGATCGCCTGTTCGGTGTCCCACAGCTTCACGCACAGCATCACGACATCCGCTACGCCGATCTCCGCGGGCTGGTCGGTGGCATGCACCTTTGCCAGGTGGATCGGCTCCGGCCCTTCGATGCGCAAGCCGTTGCCGCGCATGGCTTGGAGGTGCTTGCCGCGGGCGATGAAGTGGACGTCCGCGCCGCCTTGCGCGAGCCTGGCGCCGAAGTAGCCGCCCAGGCCGCCGGAGCCCATGATTGCGATTTTCATTTCTGCCTGTCTCGTGCGTTGTTGTCCGTGGCGCAGGGTAGCACCGGATGTCCGGTGGCGCCCGCCGGGCGTCGGGGTAACGCTTGCCGGCGATGTGGGAAGGGCGGTAGACCTCGGCCACCGACGCGCTGCGCCATGCGGGTTTGCCATCCGGGTCCGCTTGCCTTCCAGCGCCCGATCACATCGGCAGGCAGACGAAACGACTGCAGCTTGCGCGGATGGGGCAAGACCGGCCGGCCGTCCTTGTTCACCGTGGCGCGCGCGAGCATGTCCTCGGTCAATTCGGGCAGTACTCGTCCTTCTTGACGACGTGCGCGTCGCCCGCGGCAAGCGTCCCACATCGCGAGGCAGACTGTTCCCGGGGGACTCCTAAGGGCGCCGGGCATGGCCCTCAACCCCGAGGAGGCTGCCTCAGATCCAGCGTGAACGGAAACTCCCTGCTCCCCGGCACGTTGACCGTCGCCGGCGGCACCTGCAGCCGGCCCGGCGAATGCCCCATGCGGAAGAAGCGCGCCATGCGCCGGCTCTCCGCTTCGTAGGCATTGACCGGGAAGGTGTCGTAGTTGCGGCCGCCCGGATGCGTCACGTGGTACTGGCAGCCGCCCAGCGAGCGGTTCATCCAGGTGTCCACGATGTCGAAGGTCAGCGGCGCATGCACGCCGATGGTCGGATGCAGCGCCGAAGGCGGGTTCCAGGCCTTGTAGCGCACGCCGGAGACGAACTCGCCGGTGACGCCGGTGGGCTGCATCGGCATCGCCTTGCCGTTGACCGTCACCACGTGGCGGCTGGGGTTCAGGCCGGTGATGCGCGCCTCGATCCGCTCCAGCGACGAATCGACATAGCGCACCGTGCCGCCGGTCGATCCTTCCTCGCCCATCACGTGCCAGGGCTCCAGCGCATTGCGCAGCGTCAGCTCCATGCCCATGGTCTGCACCGCGCCCACCAGCGGGAAGCGGAACTCGAAGTGCGGCGCGAACCACGCGTCGTCGAAGGCATAGCCGGTGCGCCGCATCTCCTCCAGCACGTCGTGGAAGTCCATCTGCACGAAGGTCGGCAGCAGGAAGCGGTCGTGCAGCTCGGTGCCCCAGCGGGTGGCGGGGGCGCGGTACGGCTCGCGCCAGAAGCGCGCCACCAGCGCCCGCAGCAGCAGCTGCTGCGCGATGCTCATGCGCGAGTGCGGCGGCATCTCGAAGGCGCGCAGCTCCAGCAGGCCCAGCCGGCCGGTGGCCGAATCGGGCGAGTACATCTTGTCGATGCAGAACTCGCTGCGGTGGGTGTTGCCCGTGACGTCGATCAGGATGTTGCGCAGCGTCCGGTCCACCAGCCAAGGCGGCATCGCCTGGCCATGGACGCGGCGGTTGTTCTCGATCTCCTTGATCGCGATCTCCAGCTCGTACAGCTGGTCGTTGCGCGCTTCGTCCACTCGCGGCGCCTGGCTGGTCGGGCCGATGAACATGCCGGAGAACAGGTAGGACAGCGAAGGATGGTTGTGCCAGTACAGCAGCAGGCTGGCCAGCACCTCGGGCTTGCGCAGGAAGGGCGAATCGTCCGGCGTCGCCCCGCCCAGCACGAAGTGGTTGCCGCCGCCGGTGCCGGTGTGGCGGCCGTCGGTCATGAACTTCTCGGCCGACAGCCGCGTCTCGAAGGCCGCGTTGTAGAGGAATTCCGTGTGCTCCACCAGCTCGCGCCAGTTGTGGGCCGGATGGATGTTTACCTCGATCACGCCCGGGTCGGGCGTCACCTGCAGCAGCTTCAGGCGCGGATCGCGCGGCGGCGGATAGCCTTCCAGGATGATCTGCACGCCCAGTTGCTGCGCGGTGGCCTCGATCGCGGCCAGCAGGTCCAGGTAGTCTTCCAGCTGCGCCAGCGGCGGCATGAAGACGTACAGCGCCGACGATTTCTTGCCCACGGCCTCGGCCTTGGGGCCGTTGGCGCGGCGCGGGTCGCGCGCTTCCACCACCAGCGCCGTGCGGCTGTGGCCGGCGGCCGACTTGCCGCGCGCCGGTGCCTGCACGAAGCCTTCCGGCTCGTGCTGGCCCGGCCCGAGCGTGCCGCCCTTGCCGCCGGGCAGCTCGCTGGAGCGCTGCTGCGCGCGCCGTGGCGCTTCGCCGGGCAGCGCGCTGCCGGCCACGCAGTTGACGCCGCGGCGCTCGCCGTCGCCTTCATAGCGGGCGCTGATGGCGCTGGCCGGTGCCAGCGGCCCGCGCGGCGCCGACGGGTCCTGCTCCACCAGGTAAGGAAAGTCTTCCTTGCTCACCCAGGGCAGCGAATCCAGCGGCAGCCGCAGGCCCATCGGCGAATCGCCGGGGATCAGGTACATGCGTTCGTCGCGCACGAACCAGGGGCCGGTGGACCAGACCGGGCCGGCCAGCCGCGCCGTGCCTTCTTCGCCCGCCGACAGCGGCAGCACGTAGCCCACCACCGATTCCAGCTTCTGCTCGAACACCCGGCGCAGCCGCACCCGCTCCATCTCGTCGTCCAGCTTCGAGTCGAACGGGTCCACGTTCACCGGCAGCCGGCGTTCCCGCCACAGGTAGTAGAAGACGTCCTCGTAGCCCGGCTTGATGAACCTGTCGGTCACGCCCAGGCGGTTGGCCAGCGTGGTGATGAAGCGCTGCGCGTCCTCGCCGGTGTATTGCGAGGGCTGCGCCTCGTTGGCGAACAGGGCCGGGTTCTTCCACGCCGGCTGGCCGTCGGCGCGCCAGTAGATCGACAGCGCCCAGCGCGGCAGCTGCTCGCCGGGATACCACTTGCCCTGGCCGAAATGCAGGAAGCCGCCCTGGCCGTATTCGTTGCGCAGCTTGTGGACCAGCTCGGTGGCGTAGCCGCGCTTGCTGGGGCCGAGTGCATCGGTGTTCCATTCGGCGGCGTCGCGGTCCGCGGTGGCCACATAGGTCGGTTCGCCGCCCATGGTCAGGCGCACGTCGCCGGCCACCAGTTGCGAATCCACCATGTCGCCCAGCGCCAGCACCTCGGACCACTGTTCCTCGGTGTAGGGCTTGGTCACGCGCGGCGATTCGTAGATGCGCGTCACCTGCATGTGGTGGCTGAACTCCACTTCGGCCTCGTCGATGAGGCCTTCCACCGGCGCCGCGCTGGAGGGCGAGGGCGTGCAGGCCAGCGGGATGTGGCCCTCGCCGGCCATCAGGCCGGAGGTCGGATCCAGCCCGATCCAGCCGGCGCCCGGCAGGAACACCTCGCACCAGGCGTGCAGGTCGGTGAAATCGACGGTGGTGCCGCTGGGGCCGTCCAGCGACTTCACGTCCGGCACCAGCTGGATCAGGTAGCCCGAGACGAAGCGCGCCGCCAGCCCGCAATGGCGCATCAGCTGCACCAGCAGCCAGCCCGAGTCGCGGCAGGAGCCACTGGCGTTGCGCAGCGTCTCTTCCGGCGTCTGCACGCCGGGCTCCATCCGGATCAGGTACTTCACGTCATGCTGCACCTCCTGGTTCAACCAGACCAGGAAGTCGATGGTGCGGCGCTCCTTGCGGTCGATCTTGGCCAGGTACTTTTGCAGCAGCGGCGTGGCCGGCTCGGTCACCAGGTAGGGCGCCAGCTCCTGCTTCTGCGATTCGCTGTACTGGAACGGGAAGTTCTCCGCCTGCGGCTCCAGGAAGAAGTCGAACGGGTTGTAGACCGCCATCTCCACCACCAGGTCCACCGTCACCTTGAATTCGGTGGTCTTCTCCGGAAACACGAGGCGCGCCAGGTAGTTGGCGAACGGGTCCTGCTGCCAGTTGATGAAGTGCTGCGCCGGCTCGACCTTCAGCGAGTACGAGACGATGTTGCTGCGGCAATGGGGCGCGGGCCGCAACCGCACCACCTGGGCGCCGATGTTGATCGGCCGGTCGTATTTGTAGTGGGTGACATGGTTCAGGGCGGCGTGGATCGACATGGGTCGATCCTAGCAAGTCCCGCGCCGCGCGGGGCGCCGCGCCAGCCGTTGGCGGCGCTGCGGCCAGCCTGGCCGACCCACTCCAGTTGGGGGATGCGTCAAGTCCTCGCGCCGCGGCCTGGCGCCGTTGAACGCGGGTGACCGACACCGTAGACGACACCGGCCAGCAGGCGCGGCCCTGGCTGGCCTGGGGCCTGCTGGGCCTGGTCGCGGGCTCGGCCTGCCAGCTGCAGCAGCAGCGGCTGTGGGGCGGCGCGGCGTATGCGGCGCTGGCCGCGATCGCGCTGGCTTGTTTGGTCGGCATCGGGTTGCGGCGCCGCCGCCGCTGGAACCGCTGGCTGGCGCTGCCGGCCGCGGCGCTCCTGGCTTTCGCGCTGGTCGGCCTGCGGGCGGTGCAGTTTGCCGGCGACGCACTGGCACCGGCGCTGGAGGGGCGCGACATCGCCCTCACCGGCGTGGTGGCGGCCATGCCGCAGCGCAACGACGGCGCGCTGCGTTTCCGCTTCGAACTGGAGTCGGCCTCGATGGCCGGCCGGCCGGTGCAGCTGCCGCCGCAGCTTTACCTGGGCTGGTACCCGGGCCTGGGCGGCGGGGAAGCGCAGCGCCAGCCGGCCGACCTGCGCGCCGGCGAGCGCTGGCTGCTGGCGGCGCGGCTGAAGGCGCCGCACGGCAACTTCAATCCGCACGGCTTCGACTACGAGCTGTGGCTGTGGGAGCAGGGCTTGCAGGCCACCGGCTATGTGCGCGCCGGGCCTAAGGACCCGCCGCCGCGGCGCATCGGCGTGACCTGGCGCCATCCGGTGGAAGCGGCGCGCCAGTCGGTGCGCGACAGGATCGACGCCCGCGTCGCGGACCCTTCGACAAGCTCAGGACAGGCCGGCAAGGCCGCCGGCCTGCTGGCGGCGCTGGTGGTGGGCGACCAGGCGGCGATCGACCGCGCCGACTGGGACGTGTTCCGCGCCACCGGCGTCGCCCATTTGATGTCGATCTCGGGACTGCACATCACGATGTTCGCCTGGGCGGCGGCCTGGGCGATCGGCTGGCTGTGGCGGCGCAGTGCCCGCCTGTGCCTGGCCTGGCCGGCGCAGCACGCGGCCCTCGTGGGCGGCATCGCGCTGGCCACCGGCTACGCGGTGTTCAGCGGCTGGGGCGTGCCGGCGCAGCGCACCGTCCTGATGCTTGCCACCGTCGCCGTGCTGCGGCTGTGGGGCCGGCGCTGGCCCTGGCCGCAGGTGTGGCTGCTGGCCTGCGCGGTGGTGGTGGCGGTCGATCCGTGGGCGCTGCTGCAGGCCGGCTTCTGGCTCAGCTTCGTCGCCGTCGGCGTGCTGTTCGCCAGCGATGCCGGCGCGCAGGCAGGCGGCCGGCTGGCGGCGTTCTTCCGCGAGCAGGCCGTCGTCACGCTGGCGCTGCTGCCGCTCACGGTGCTGCTGTTCGGGCAGGTCTCGGTGGTCAGCCTGCTGGCCAACGCGGTCGCCATTCCCTGGGTCACGCTGCTGGTGACGCCGCTGGCGCTGGCCGGCGTGCTGGCGCCGCCGCTGTGGGACCTGGCGGCGTGGGCGGTGCAGGTGCTGGGCCTGTGGCTGGGATGGCTGGCCGCCTGGCCGTGGGCCACGGTCGCCGCCGCCGCGCCGCCGCCCTGGGCCGCGGCGGCCGGATTGCTGGGCGGCATCCTGCTGGTGCTGCGCCTGCCCTGGCCGCTGCGGGCGCTGGGCCTGCCGCTGCTGCTGCCGGTGCTGCTCTGGCAGCCGGAGCGCCCGCTGGAAGGCGAGTTCGAATTGCTGGCCGCCGACATCGGCCAGGGCAACGCGGTGATCGTGCGCACCGCCGGCCACACGCTGGTCTACGACAGCGGCCCGCGCTACAGCCGCGAGAGCGACGCCGGCCACCGCGTGCTGGTGCCGCTGCTGCGGGCGCTGGGCGAGCGGGTGGACACGCTGGTGCTGAGCCACCGCGATGCCGACCACACCGGTGGCGCCGCGGCGGTGCTGGCGATGCAGCCGCAGGCCGCGCTGGTGAGCTCGATCGAGGACGACCACGAACTGCAGGCGCTGCGCAAGGCCGCCCGCTGCGTCGCCGGGCAGCGCTGGCACTGGGACGGCGTGGAGTTCGAGCTGCTGCACCCGCAGGCGGACGACTACCTGGCCCCGGCCAAATCCAATGCCATGAGCTGCGTGCTGCGGATCGCCAACGGGCGGCAGACGGCGCTGCTGGTGGGCGACATCGAGGCGGCGCAGGAGGCGCGGCTGGTGAGCTCCGTTCGGGCTAAGCCAGTCGGTCGACAAGCTCAGGACGATCGGAGTCCAGGCGTTTCGACAAGCTCAACGCGAACGGCATTGAGCGCCGACGTGCTGCTCGTTCCTCACCACGGCAGCAAGACCTCGTCGACCCCCGCCTTCCTGCAGGCGGTGCGGCCGCGGATCGCGATCGTGCAGGCCGGCTATCGCAACCGCTTCGGCCATCCGGCGCCGCCGGTGCTGGAGCGCTACCGGCTGCAGGGCGTGCGCGTGATCCAGTCGCCGCAATGCGGCGCGGCGTGGTGGCGGTCGGTGCAGCCGCAGGCGGTTCAATGCCAGCGCGCGACCGCGTTTCGTTACTGGAACCACCGCATCGCCTCGCCGTGAACGCCCTTTCAGAGGCCTGGAACTTGCTATCCTGTGGCAAGGAGAAAGCCGTATGCTGAAATTCGACGAGATGTGGAAGGAGTTGCCTGCGGCCGGCCAGGCCCAGTGGCAAAGCCAGTCGCAGGGCGGCCAGAGCCAGTTCCAGAGCCAGGGTGTGCGGGACCATTACCGGAGCTACGCGCAGTGGCTCGCGCGCCAGCCCGACGACACGATGCGCAAGCGGCGGGAAGAGGCGGAGATGATCTTCCGCCGGGTCGGCATCACCTTCGCCGTCTACGGCGCCAAGGACGAAGACGGCGCCGGCACCGAGCGGCTGATCCCGTTCGACCTGATCCCGCGCATCATCCCGGCCGCCGAATGGGCGATCCTGGAAAAGGGCCTGGTGCAGCGCGTCAACGTGCTGAACCGCTTCCTGCACGACGTCTACCACGACCAGGAGATCATCAAGGCCGGCATCATCCCGGCCGACCAGATCCTGGGCAACGCCCAGTTCCGCAAGGAGATGATGGGCGTGTACGTGCCGCACCGCGTCTATTCGCACATCGCCGGCGTCGACATCGTGCGGGCCGCCAACGCCAAGGGCGAGGGCGAGTACTACGTGCTGGAGGACAACCTACGGGTGCCCAGCGGCGTGTCGTACATGCTGGAAGACCGCAAGATGATGATGCGGCTGTTCCCGGACCTGTTCAGCTCGCACCGGGTGGCGCCGGTGGCCCATTACCCCGACCTGCTGCTGGAGACGCTGCGCGCCTCGGCCCAGCCCGGCGCCGCCGACCCCACGGTGGTGGTGCTCACGCCCGGCATGTACAACAGCGCCTACTTCGAGCACGCCTTCCTGGCGCAGCAGATGGGCATCGAGCTGGTCGAAGGGCAGGACCTGTTCGTCAAGGACCGCTTCGTCTACATGCGCACCACCCGCGGACCCAAGCGGGTGGACGTGATCTACCGGCGGGTCGACGACGACTTCCTGGATCCGTCGGTGTTCCGCAAGACCTCGACGCTGGGCTGCGCCGGCCTGGTGGACGCCTACAGCGCCGGCAACGTCAGCATCTGCAATGCGATCGGCACCGGCGTGGCCGACGACAAGTCGATCTATCCCTACGTGCCGCAGATGATCGAGTTCTACCTGGGCGAGAAGCCGATCCTGAAGAACGTGCCGACCTACATGTGCCGCAACCCGGACGACCTGAAGTACACGCTGGCCAACCTCAAGGAGCTGGTGGTCAAGGAGGTGCACGGCGCCGGCGGCTACGGCATGCTGGTGGGGCCTGCCGCGACCAAGCAGGAGATCGAGGACTTCCGCAAGGCGGTGCAGGCCAATCCCAACGGCTACATCGCCCAGCCGACGCTGTCGCTGTCAAGCTGCCCGACGTTTGTCGAGAGCGGCATCGCGCCGCGCCACATCGACCTGCGTCCCTTCGTGCTCTCGGGCAAGGACGTGCAGATGGTGCCGGGCGGGCTGACCCGGGTGGCGCTGAAGGACGGCTCGTTGGTGGTCAATTCGTCGCAGGGCGGCGGGACCAAGGACACCTGGATATTGGAAGTTTAAGAAACCGTTCGCGGGGCTTCGACAGGCCCAGGGCGAACGGGCACGGAGAACATTGATGCTTTCAAGAACCGCCGACCACCTGTTCTGGATGTCCCGCTACACCGAGCGCGCGGAGAACACCGCCCGCATGCTCGACGTCAACTACCAGACCTCGCTGCTGCCGCAATCGGCCGCGGTGGCGCAGGTCGGCTGGCAGGGGCTGCTGTCGATCAGCGAGCTGCTGCCGGCGTTCAACGCCAAGTACCGGGAAGTGACGCCGCACGACGTGCTGGAGTTCATGATCAACGACGAGGACAACCCGTCGTCGATCGTCTCCTGCCTGCGGGCCGCGCGCGAGAACGCGCGGGCCGTGCGCGGCACCCTCACCACCGAGGTCTGGGAGACGCAGAACCAGACCTGGCTGGAGGTCAACCGGATGCTCAAGAGCCGCGAGTACGAGCGCGACCCCGGCCAGTTCTTCGAGTGGGTCAAGTTCCGCTCGCACCTGTCGCGCGGCGTCACGGTGGGCACCATGCTGATGGACGAGGCGCTGCACTTCATGCGCCTGGGAACCTTCCTGGAGCGGGCCGACAACACCGCGCGGCTGGTGGACGTCAAGTTCCACGCCGTGCAGAGCGACTTCTTCGGCGCCGCCAGCGAGAAGGACCAGGAATACGACTTCTACCACTGGAGCGCGATCCTGCGCAGCGTCTCCGGCTTCGAGATCTACCGCAAGGTTTACCGCGACGTGATCAAGCCCGAGCGGGTGGCGGACCTGCTGATCCTGCGGGCCGACATGCCGCGCTCGCTGCACGCCAGCATGAACGAGGTGGTGGGCAACCTCGAGATGGTGGCCAACGACCAGTCGTCCGAGACCATGCGGCGTGCCGGCAAGCTGCGGGCCGACCTCAAGTGGGGCGCCATCGACGAGATCCTGTCGACCGGCCTGCACGCCTTCCTCACCCAGTTCCTGGACCGGGTGAACGAGCTGGGCATCCGCATCAGCCGCGACTTCCTGGTGCCGGCCGAAGCGGCCTGAGGGCTGCGTCCGATAGCGGGCGTGGATGCATTCCGACAGCCCGGCGGCGGCCGCACGCCTAAGCTGGTGCCATGCCCCACTCGACGCTTGCGCTGCTGACCTTGCTCTCCTTCGGATTCGCGTTCGGCCTGTTCGCCGGACCGATGGCGCTGCTGCGCATCGGCATCGCGCTGACGATGCTCAGTGGACTGGGCGTGCTGCTGGCCACCACCAGCGGCCATGACCGGCTGGCCTACTGGTTCAGCATCGGCGTCGGCGCGGTGCTGGTGGCTTTCTTCATCGCCCTGCTGGGCGCGCTGGCCGGCAGCGCGATCCGCCGGCTGCTGCGCCGCCGCCGGCCGCTGGCCGCCTGAGCTAGAGGCGGGCGATTTCGGCGGCGATGTTCTCGCGCGCCGGCTGTTCCAGCGCGGCGCGGAAATGCGCGCTGGCGAAAATCGCCGGCCGCTGCAGGAAGCCTTGCAGGATGCGCTTGCGGCGCTGGCGGAACTCGGCCTCGGGCACATGCTGGTATTCGCGCCGGATCTGCTGCGCGTATTCCTCGTAGCGCCGCGGCGGCGCCGCCAGCGTCGCCAGGTCGCTGTCCACCAGCAGCCGGGTGTCGGTGTCCGTGGCGATGCCGTCGTGGCGGGTCGCCATCACCATCGCATGCACGCGCTCGCCGATCCCGGTGGGCAAGCCTGCCGCGGCGACGGCGGTGCGGGCCCAGTCGGCGCTGCGTTCCTCGTTGTCGCTGCGGGTCGGGTCGTAGACCGCGTCGTGGAACCACAGCGCCAGCCGGGCCTGCGCCGGCCGCTGCAGCAGCGCCTGCGCCGACTCCAGCTGGGCCAGGCACTCGCGCAGGTGCATCAGCGTGTGGTAGTGGCGCTGCGGCTCGCTCCAGGCCGCGATCACCCGCGCGAACAGCGCGCTGTCTGCCTGCGCCGCGCCCAGCTCGCGCCACAGTGCCTGCCAGCCGTGCAGCGTCACGTTCACGAGCCGGCGCGCTCCAGCGCGGCCTTCACCTCGCGGCCCAGTTCGATCACGGCCATCGCGTAATAGCTGGACCAGTTGTAGCGGGTGATGACATAGAAGTTCTCGGTGCCGGCCACGTAGCTCGGCTCGTCGTCACCGTTCTGCAATTCCACCAGCGCCAGCGGGCCCTTGTGCTGCGTCGCCTCGGGCGGCAGCACCGCGCCCTTGGCGGTGAAGCTGGCGACGCTGAAGGTCGGCAGGATGTCGGGCGCCAGCAGAGCCTCCTTGTCCAGCCGCGCCGGGTCGAGGCTCACCGGATAGATCGCCGGCATGCCGGCCTGCCAGCCGTAGCCCTTGAAGTAATTGGCGACCGAGCCGATGGCGTCGGCGGCGCTGCCGGCCAGGTCCACCTTGCTGTCGCCGTCATAGTCCACCGCCCATTTCTCCCAGCTGCTGGGCATGAACTGCGGCATGCCCATGGCGCCGGCGAAGCTGCCCACCGGCTGCAGCGGATCCGCGCCCAGGCGCTTTTCGGTGCTCAGGAAATGCTCCAGCTCGCGCCGGAAGTACTGGCTGCGCTCCTCCGCGCGCGGATGGGCCTGCGGAAAATCGAAGGCCAGCGTCGCCAGCGCGTCGATCACCCGGAAGCTGCCCATCTGCTGGCCGTAGATCGTCTCCACGCCCAGGATGCCGACGATGATCTCGGCCGGTACGCCGTACTCCTTCTCGGCGCGGGCCAGCGTATCTGCGTTGGCCTGCCAGAACCTGACGCCGGCGGCGATGCGCACCGGGTCGATGAAGCGGCTGCGGTAGACGCGCCAGTTCTTGGGCGTGCCGGAGGGCGCCGGCTGCATCAGCCGGGCGACTGTCGGCAGGAACTTGGCGTCGCCCAGCGCGCGCCGCACCCATTCGGGGTCCAGGTCGCGGCGCTGGGCCAAGTCGTCGGCAAAGGCCATCGCGTCGGCGCGGGTGGAATAGGCCACCGCCGGCAGCTTCACGACCTTGCCGCCGCGCGGCGGCTTTTTCAGGGCGCCGGCCGGCTGGGCCGGGACCGCCTGGGCGGCGGCTGCGATCAGGGCGGTGAAGACGGCGGAACGGAGGCTTGTGGACATTGGTTCTATTCTGGCCAGGCCAGCTGGCGGTAGTCACGCTGCAGGGCAACGAGGCTGGAGTGCGGATTGCGCGAATAGCGCTGCGCCTCCAGTTGGAGCAGCCAGTCTGCCAATGGTTTCGCCTGCGTGCCGAAACGCGATGTGACAAGCGTGGCGATCTGGCGCGGCGCGCTGGCCGGCGGCAGTTCCACGCCGGCGGCGCGCAGGCGCTTGCGCACCCGCGCCAGCAGGCGCAGCCAGGGGTCGTGCTGGGTGCGCTCCCACAGCGTCCAGGCGGCGCCGATCGCCGCCACCAGCACGATCACCGCGATCAGCACGTAGCTGAGGTCTTCCCAGCTCGGGCTGTCGAAGCCCAGGTTCTTCAGCATGTCCAGCTGCTTGCTCTGGGTGTAATTGAGCACCCGCTGGTTCCAGGCGTTGTTCAGCGCCTCCCAGGCGGCGCGCACGCTGGCGGCGATGTCGGGGGTGACGGCGTTGAAGGCGCTGGCCAGCGCGCCGCGCGCCGGCTGCAGCCGCTCGAAGGCGCCGGTGCGGCCGGGCGCGACCGCGGCGGTGGGATCGACGCGCACCCAGCCGCGGCCCGACAGCCAGACCTCGGCCCAGGCGTGGGCATCGCTCTGGCGCACCGCCCAGAAGCCGTCCACCGGGTTGCGGTCGCCCCCCTGGTAGCCGGTGACCACCCGCGCCGGCACGTCCATCGCCCGCATCAGCACCACGAAGGCCGAGGCGATGTGCTCGCAGAAGCCTTCCTTGCGGTCGAACCAGAATTCGTCCGCCGTGTGCTGGCCGAAGGTGCCCGGCTCCAGCGTGTAGCGGTAGCCGCCGCTGCGCAGGCGCTGCAGGGCGGCGTTCACCAGCGCCAGCGGGCCGCCGCCGGCCAGCGCCGGGTCGGACCGCAGCTGCCGCGCCAGCTCGAGGGTGCGCGGGTTGAAGCCGGCCGGCAGCTCCAGGTACTCGGGCAGCAGGGCGGCGGTGGAGCGCGGTCCGTAGCGGTAGGTGGGGTAGCTCTCCGCCCGGTAGCGCAGCAGGTCGGTCACCGGCCGGCTGGCGATCCATTGCAGCTCGCCGGTCATCACCGTGTCGAAGCCGGGCACGGTGGGCGATTGCGGTGTCGCGTCCAGCACGAACAGCCAGGGCCGGTTGTTCGGCTCCAGCGTCACCTCGTAGCGCACCGGCGCGCCCGAGACCTGCAACCCGGCCGGCGCGGTTAGCGCAGGGGCGAAGCGCGACCCCAGCCGCGGCTGCAGGGCGCGCCACTCGCGGCCGTCGAAGCTGGTCAGCACCGGCCCGCGGAAGTACAGCTCCTGCTGCGGCGGCGGCGCACCGTCGAAGCGGATCCGCATGGCGATGCTGTCGTCCAGCGCCAGCGACGCCAGGTTGCCGATCTGCATGGTCGAGGACAGGCCGCTGCGCCCGCTCATCGCGTCGCCCGGGATGCCCCACAGCGGGCCGAAGCGCGGGAACAGCACGAACAGCACCGCCATCACCGGCGCGCCGAACAGCGCCAGCACCACCGCCGTGCGGGCGGCGTGCAGCAGCGGCGGCTTGCCCACCGGCATGTGGGCGTTGACCAGCGCCGTCAGCAACCCCAGCAGGGCGAGCAGCATCGCCGCCGCCGTCGGCAGCGACTGCGAGAAGAAGAAGTTGGTGAGCATCGTGAAGAAGCCCAGGAAGAAGATCACGAAGGCGTCGCGCCGCGCCCGCAGCTCCAGCGTCTTCAGGGCCAGCAGGATCACGATCAGCGTCACCCCGGCGTCGCGCCCGAGCAGGGTGCGGTGGGTCATCCAGGTGGCCGTCAGCGCCACCACCAGCAGCACTGCGAGCCACCACTGGCCGGGCAGCCGGCGGGCGGCGATCGCCAGCCAGCCGCGGAACAGCAGCACGCCGGCGGCCAGCGCGGTGCACCACCAGGGCAGGTGGCCCACCTGCGGCAGCACCACCCAGCCGATCACCAGCAGCAGGAACAGGGTGTCGCGCGCGTCGCGCGGCAGGGCGTGGAGGCGGGTCAGCACGTCGCCAGGGCCTCCAGGCAGCGGCGCTTGTGCGCCTCGCCGCTGCCGGGCGCGATCTGCAGGGCCGGCAGCCGCAGGCCGAAGTCGAGCGCCAGCTTGTCGGCCTGCAGCACCCAGGCCGCGAGCCGCGACAGCCGCTGCTCGGTGCCGCCGGGGCCGGCGCCGGTGAAGTCCAGCCACAGCTCGTAGCGCTGGGCCTGCTCGGTGTCGCGGCTGACCAGCTCGTCGGCCTTGGCGGCCTTCTTCCAGACCACCAGCTTGAGCGGATCGCCGCGGCGGTAGGCGCGCACGCCGTCGAATTCGCCGCTGCCCTGCAGCCGGGCGCTGGCGGCGCCGCCGGCCCGCGGCTCGCCCGGCGGCAGCGGCGGCGGCAGCGGCTCGGGCGCCGGATAGACCAGCACCTGCGCCGCCGGCCGCCACACGGTCCAGACGCGGAAGGTGCCAAGGGGAAAGCGCGTCTCCGCCGTCAGCGGCGGCACCCGGTGCAGGCCGCGCTGCTGCGGCTGGAAGGCGACGTGCACCACGCAGCTGCCCTGGGCCGGCACGTCGGCCCAGACCCAGTGCTTGCTGAAGCGGTCTTCGTGCGCGTCCAGCACCGCCAGGCCGATGCCGTGCCGCACCGAGCGCCGCGGGTTGTTCAGGACCACCGACAGCGTGGTGCTGGCGCCGGCGAACTGCGGGTCCGGCTGCAGCAGGTTCATGGTCAGGCCGCGCAGCGTGGCGTGGCACACGTGCATGCCGGCCAGCGCGCTGCCGGCCAGCAGGAAGGTCAGCAGGTAGCCCAGGTTCAGCTGGTAGTTGATCGACGCGACCAGCAGCACGACCAGGGTGGCGCCGAGCATGAAGCCGGCGCGCGACGGCAGGATGTAGACGTTGCGCTGCGACAGCGTCATGGTGTCGGTGAGTGCGATGCGCGACTGCCACCAGATCCGGAAGCGCCGGCGCGCGAAGCCGACCGGGTTGTACCAATCCGCCCGAACCGCCTGGGTGCTCATGGCAGCGAGACCGCCTCCAGCATCGCGCGCACCTGCTCCACCGGCCCGCGGCCGGCGTCGCCGACCGGAATCAGCCGGTGCGCCACGGTCTGCGGCAGGATCGCCTGCACGTCGTCGGGCGCCACGTAGTCGCGGCCGCTGAGCAGCGCCTGCGCCTTGGCGGCGCGCACCACGGCGATGCCGGCGCGCGGCGACAGGCCCTGCAGGAACCAGCGGCCCGAGCGGGTGGCCGCCACCAGCTCCTGCACGTAATCGAGCAGCGGGTCGGCGGCGTGGATGTCCATCACCTTCTGCTGCAGCGACTGCAGCTCGATCGCCGACAGCGTGCCCTGCATCGTCTCCATCATCTCGCGCCGGTCGCGGCCGTTGAGCAGCTCGCGCTCGGCGGCCCGGTCCGGGTAGCCCAGCGAGATGCGCATCAGGAAGCGATCGAGCTGCGACTCCGGCAGCGCGAAGGTGCCGAGCTGGTCGTGCGGGTTCTGGGTGGCGATCACGAAGAAGGGCGAGGGCAGGGCGCGGGTCTCGCCTTCCACCGTCACCTGCTTTTCCTCCATCGCCTCGAGCAGCGCGCTCTGGGTCTTGGGGCTGGCGCGGTTGATCTCGTCGGCCAGCAGCACCTGCGCGAAGATCGGACCGGGATGGAACACGAACACTTCCTTGCCGCGCTCGTAGATCGAGACGCCCGACAGGTCGCTCGGCATCAGGTCCGCCGTGAACTGGACGCGTGAAAACTGCAGGCCGAACGAGCGCGCCAGGGCGTGCGCCAGGGTGGTCTTGCCGACGCCCGGAACGTCCTCGATCAGCAGGTGGCCGCCGGCCAGCAGGCAGGCCACGCAGTCCTGCACCTGGGCCGGTTTGCCGACGATCACCGTGTTAAGCTGGCCCAGGAGCGCCTTGAGTTTTTGTTGTGCATCCATGGCGCGACGTTATCTGAATTTCCGCATGGACGAGCGTGGCGATGAATAAAACCGGCTATTTCACACATCCCGATTGCAGGCGGCACGAGATGGGCCGGGGCCACCCGGAATGCCCCGAGCGGCTCGACGCGATAGACGACCGGCTGCTGATCACCGGCGTGATCGACGCACTCGACCGGCGCGAGGCGCCGCTGGCTTCCACCGACGACATCGAACTGGCGCACGACGAGAGCTTCGTGCACGCGATCCGCGGCATGGCCGACGAACTGGCCGAGAAGATCGAAGCGGGCGGGCGCGGCTACGCGCAGATCGATCCCGACACCTCGATGAACCCGCACACCTGGAACGCGATCCGGCGCGGCGCCGGCGCCGCCATCGCCGCCACCGACGCGGTGATGGCCGGCGAGCTGGCCAACGCCTTCTGCGCCGTGCGTCCGCCCGGCCACCACGCCTGCCACAACCGGGCGATGGGCTTTTGCATCTTCAACAACGTCGCGATCGCGGCGCGCTACGCGCTGGAGCGCCACGGCCTCAAGCGCGTGGCGATCGTGGACTTCGACGTGCACCACGGCAACGGCACCGAGGACATCCTGGCCGGCGACGAGCGGGTGCTGATGGTGGGACTGTTCCAGAGCCCCTTCTATCCCGGCAGCGGCTACCCGCCGCTGGCCGACAACATGCTCAACCTGCCGTTCCCGGCCTATACCAAGGGTGACGTGATCCGCCGGAAGATCGAGCAGGAGTGGTTGCCGCGGCTGGAGGAATTCCAGCCGGAGATGATCTTCATCAGCGCCGGCTTCGACGCCCACCGCGAGGACGACCTCGGCCAGCTGGGCCTGGTGGAAGCGGATTACACCTGGATCACCCGGCAGATCAAGGCCGTCGCCGACAAGTACGCCAAGGGCCGCATCGTCTCCTCGCTGGAGGGCGGCTACAACCTCGATGCGCTGGGCCGCAGCGTGGAGGCGCACGTGCGGGCGCTGGCGGATCTCTGATCCTTCGCGGGACAGATTGGAAGGACACCATGGAACCCGCATTGCTGCAGACGAAGGACGAGCGCGGCGTCGTCACGCTGACGATGAACCGGCCGGCCAGTTTCAACGCCCTGAGCCAGGAGATGCTGGCCGCGCTGCAGGCGGCGCTGGACGCCATCGCGGCCGACGAGTCGGCCCGCGTCGTCGTGCTGGCGGCCAACGGCAAGGCCTTCTGCCCCGGCCACAACCTCAAGGAAATGATCGCGACGCCGGAACTGGCGTATTACCAGCAGCTGTTCGCGCAGTGCAGCCGCGTGATGCTGTCGATCCAGCAGCTGCCGGTGCCGGTGCTCGCGAGGGTGCACGGCATCGCCACCGCGGCCGGTTGCCAGCTGGTGGCGCAATGCGACCTGGCCGTCGCGTCGACCGACGCGAAGTTCGCCGTCAGCGGCGTCAACCTCGGCCTGTTCTGCTCCACGCCCAGCGTGCCGCTGCTGCGCAACGTGCCGGCCAAGTTCGCGATGGAGATGCTGGTCACCGGCGAGTTCATCAGCGCGCAGCAGGCGCTCGAGCGCCTGCTGGTCAACCGCGCCGTGGCGCCCGAGCAGCTCGATGCCGAGGTCGCCAAGCTGGTCGACAGCATCCTGGCCAAGCCGCGCGCCGCCATCGCGATGGGCAAGGAGCTGTTCTACCGCCAGCGTGAGCTCGGCCTGGCGGCCGCCTACCAGCTGGCCAACCAGACCATGGCGGTGAACATGATGGAGCACTGTGCGCAGGAGGGCGTGACGGCCTTCACCGAGAAGCGCAAGCCGGATTGGTCCCGGTGAATCCGGGCGCAACCGAAGAAGGCCTGGACGAACTCGGCCGGTTCATCAACGACCTCGACCACGGTCCCACCGCCTGGGACGTCGGCGCGCTGGTCGCGTGCCTGCTGGTGGCCTACGGCATCTGCTGGCTGACCGGCCGCAAGCGGCCGCGGGATTCGGTGTGGTTCGGCCGCGCGCTGGTGGACGGCGTGCTGTTCCCGCTGCTGGCGCTGGCGCTGACCTACAGCGCGCGGCTGGTGGTCGGCGAATACCACGCCACGCCGCTGCTGCGCATCGCGGTGCCGGTGCTGGTGGCGCTGGCCGGCATCCGGCTGCTGGCCCGGGTGTTCACGGTGGTGTTCCCCGGCTCGGCGGCGGCGCGGCTGGTGGAACGGGTGTTCTCCTGGGTGGCCTGGATCGCGGCGGCGCTGTGGATCATGGGCCTGCTGCCGCCGGTGATGGCGGAGATGGAGAAGATCCAGTTCGCCTTCGGCAAGTCGCACATCACGCTGCTCACGGTGGTGCAGGGCACGCTGTCCTGCGGCGCGGTGCTGGTGCTGGCGCTGTGGATCTCGGCCGCGCTGGAGCACCGCGTGCTGAGCCAGCACATGAACGACCTGTCGCTGCGCAAGGTGGCGGCCAACGCGATCCGCGCGGTGCTGCTGCTGCTGGGGCTGCTGTTCGCGCTGTCGGCGGTGGGCGTGGACCTGACGGCGCTGTCGGTGCTGGGCGGCGCGCTCGGCGTCGGGCTGGGCTTCGGCCTGCAGAAGCTGGCCGCCAATTACGTCAGCGGCTTCGTGATCCTGGCCGAGCGCAGCCTGCGGATCGGAGACACGGTGCGGGTGGACGGCTTCGAGGGCACGGTGATGGACATCAAGACCCGCTACACGCTGATCCGCTCGCTGTCCGGGCGCGAATCGATCGTGCCCAACGAGAAGCTGATCACCGAGCGGATCGAGAACCTGTCGCTGGCGGACTCGCGCATCCTGCTGACGGTGGACGTGGCGGTGGGCTACGACAGCGACGTCGACCTGGTGCAGCGGATCCTGGTGGACGCGGCGAAGGCCAGCGAGCGGGTGCTGGCGGAGCCCGAGCCCGCGGCGCGGCTGGCGCGCTTCGGCGCCGACGGGCTGGAGTTCAGCCTGCTGTTCTGGATCGCCGATCCGTCCAACGGCCAGCTGAACGTGCGCTCGGAGATCAACCTGCGCGTGCTGGCCGACTTCCGCGCCGCCGGCATCGACATCCCCTATCCGCAGCGGGTGGTGCACGTGAAGCAGCAGGACCTGTCATCCCGGGCTTGACCTGGGATCCATCCCTGCGGCGCAAACCCGTCCCGTTCGCGTTGAGCTTGTCGAAACGCTTCTACTTTCCGCTTCCGCGCCGCGCGGATAGCACCCGCAGCGTTTCGACAAGCTCAACGCGAACGGGGGAGCCGCGGACAAAGGCATGGATCCCGGGCCGAACCCGGGATGACGCTGCGCGTCATTTCATCAGCGACGGCAACCAGAGACTCAGTTGCGGCACCATGATCAGAAGCGCCAGCATCAGCACCAGCACGAACACGAAGGGCCAGCAGCCGCGGTAGATCGCGCCCAGGCCGACGCCGGGCAGCAGCGCGTTGAGCACGAACATGTTCATCCCCACCGGCGGCGAGATCAGGCCGATCTGCACCACCATCACGATCAGCACGCCGAACCAGACCGGGTCGAAGCCCAGCGCCGTCACGATCGGGAAGAACAGCGGGATGGTGAGCAGCACCATGGTCAGCTCCTCCATCACCGTGCCCAGCACCACGTAGATCAGCATCATCGCGATGATGATCATGGTGGGCGACAGGCCGCTGCCGGTGATCAGGTCCTTCAGGTCGTTGGGCATCGACGTGAAGTTGACGAAGTTGGCGAACAGCGTGGCGGCGATCAGCAGCGTGAACAGCATGGCCGTGGTGCGGGCCGATTCCACCAGCACCTCGTACAGGATGGCCCAGGTCAGGCGCCGGCGCGCCAGCGCGAACAGGAAGGCGCCGGCAGCGCCGAAGCCGGCGCCCTCGGTGGCGGTGAAGATGCCGCCGTAGATGCCGCCCAGCACCACCACCACCAGCAGCAGCACGCCCCAGATGCCGCGCAGCGCCTGCCAGCGCTGCGGCCAGGTGCTGCGCTCGCCGGCCGGCGCATGGGCCGGGTCGCGCGCCGTGATCCAGGCGATGCCGGCCATCATCAGCAGGGCCGACATGATGCCCGGGATGACGCCGGCCGCGAACAGCTTGCCGATGTTGGTCTCGGTGATGATTCCGTAGATCACCATGATGGTCGACGGCGGGATCATGATGCCCAGCGTGCCGCCGGCGGCGATCACGCCCATCGACAGGGCGTCGCTGTAGCCCAGCTTCTTCATCGACGGGTAGGCCACCTTGCCCATGGTGGCGGCGGTGGCGATCGAGGAGCCGCAGATCGCGCCGAAGCCGGCGCAGGCCACCACCGTGGCGTGGGCCAGGCCGCCGCGCTTGTGGCCGATGAAGGAATACGCGGCCTGGAACAGCTCCTGCGCCAGCCCGGCGCGGGCCACGAAGTTGCCCATCAGGATGAACAGCGGGATCACCGACAGCGTGTAGGCGAAGCCGGTTTCGTAGACCACCTGCGCCGTGCTGGCCAGCGCCGGCTCCCAGCCGCGCGTCAGGCCCATGCCGACGATGCCGACGCCGCCCATGGCGAAGGCCAGCGGGATGCGCAGCAGCGCCAGCGCGAAGATGACGGCGAAGCCGATCAGCGCCGCGGTCACAGCGCGGCCCCTTCACCCTCGGCGAGCTCGGCCGGCGGCCGCACCACCAGGTACAGGTGCACCAGCCCCGAGATCGCGCACAGCACCGACATGCCGTAGATGAAGGGCGCCTTGGGGAACTTCAGCTGCGCCGTCGTTTCGCCGGTCTGCAGGAAGTCGCCGCCGGTCTTCCACATCAGCACGGCCAGGCCCAGCAGCGCGGCGGCGATCAGCACGTGGATCAGCGCCTTCTGCAGCGCCAGCAGCCGCGGCGGGATCGCGTTGTCGAAGGAGTCGAACAGCACGTGCTCGCCGCGCAGCGACACCAGCGGCAGCGCCGCGAAGATCACGACGACCATCAGCAGCTCGGTCAGTTCCAGCGAGCCCGGGATCGAGTTGTCCAGCAGCTTGCGGCCGGCGACGTCGAAGAAGGTCAGCGCCATGATGGCGAACAGGGCGCCGCCCGACAGCAGGGAGCAGGCGAGGATGAGCAGTTTTTTCAAGGGTCGTCGGGTCCGTCAGGCAGCAAAAGGCGCGGTCCCCATGGTCGATGAGGCCGCGCCCGGGCGGGGCAGGAGGCTTTACTTTTCCTGCTTGGCGATTTCGGCGCGGAACTCGGCCAGCACCTTGGCCGGGTCCTTCATGCCCTTGGCCTTGGCTTCGTTGACCCACTTCTGCTCCAGCGGCGCCGTCTTGGCCTTGACGTCGGCCACGAACTTGGCGTCGGCCTTGGTGATCTGCACGTTGTTGGCGTGCATCAGCGCGGTGGCCCGCAGGTCCACCCGGTCCCAGGCGCGGCCGAAGATGCGCGCAGCCACCTCGCCGGAGATGGCGTCAACGGCCTTCTTCTCCTCGGGCGAGAGCTTGTCGTAGCGGCCCTGGTTCATCATGAAGACGAAGCTGGTGTTGTACAGGCCGCCCGGGAAGGTGGTGGCGTACTTGATGATCTTGTCGATCTTGAACGACTCGGTGGATTCGGCCGGGAACAGCGTGCCGTCCATGACGCCGCCGGACAGCAGCTCGTACGAGTCGGGCGCCGGCTTGAGCGTGACGTTCATGCCCAGGTTCTTGGAGATCTCGTTGACCATGCCGCCGCCGACCCGGAACTTCAGGCCCTGCAGGTCTTCCACCTTGGTGATCGGGCGCTTGGTGTTGAAGACGATGCCCGGTCCGTGGGTGAAAAAGGTGATCACCTTCACGCCCTGTTCCTCGGCCGCGAATTCGGGATGGCGCGAGGCGACCCGGTTGAAGGCCACCGAGATCGGCTCGGAGGTGTTGCCCAGGAACGGGAACTCCGCCATCTGCGTGTAGACGAAGCGGCCCGGCGTGTAGCCGTGCACGGTGAAGGAGACGTCGGCCAGGCCGTTCTTGATGGCGTCGAAGGTGCCGGGCGCGTTGGTGACGCCGCGCGGCAGGATGTTGCACTTCATCTTGCCGGCGGTGTTCTTTTCCAGCAGGTCGCACCATTCCTTCTGCGCCATGCTCATGCCGTGCGAGGGCGGCAGCCAGGTCGACACGGTGAGCACGGTCTGGGCGCCGGCCAGCGGGGCGGCGAAGGCGGCGGCTGCGGCCACGAGGGAAAGACTGAGGCGTTTCATCGGCAGGCTCCTGGATTGCGTTGGGCTGCGGCGACTTTAAGGCCGGCGGGCGCCGCAGCCCGTCCAGACTTACCCGGGATCGCCGGCCGGCGCGCCGGCAGATTGTCCCGCGCCGGACATTGATCGCCATGGTGCGTCGCGCCGGCTCCGGCGCGGGCCTATAATTTGCAAAAACGAACGATCGTTCTTTTTTTGCCGATCCATGCGTTCGCTCCAGCGGCCCACTGTGCGTGGTGCCGGGCCGAAGGGCCTTGCTCGCTGCAGCGCCGCATAGAATCGATCGGTTCAAGTCAACGTCGCAACAACTCTGTGGAGCCCTAGCATGAAGGTCCTGGTCCCCGTCAAGCGCGTGGTGGACTACAACGTGAAGGTCCGCGTCAAGTCGGACAACACGGGTGTGGACATCGCCAATGTGAAAATGAGCATGAATCCCTTCGACGAGATCGCCGTCGAAGAGGCCGTGCGACTGCGCGAGAAGGGCGTGGCCACCGAAGTGATCGCCGTGTCCTGTGGCGTCACGCAATGCCAGGAAACGCTGCGCACCGCCATGGCCATCGGGGCCGACCGCGCCATCCTGGTGGAGACCACCGAGGAACTGCAGCCGCTGGCCGTGGCCAAGCTGCTCAAGGCCCTGGTCGAGAAGGAACAGCCGGGCCTGATCCTCCTGGGCAAGCAGGCGATCGACGACGACTGCAACCAGACCGGCCAGATGCTGGCGGCGCTGTGCGACCTGCCGCAGGCCACCTTCGCATCGAAGGTGGAAGTGGTGGACGGCAAGCTGAAGGTCACGCGCGAAGTGGACGGCGGCTCCGAGACGCTGTCGCTGGCCATGCCGGCGGTGATCACCACCGACCTGCGCCTGAACGAGCCGCGCTACGTGACGCTGCCCAACATCATGAAGGCCAAGAAGAAGCAGATGGACATCGTCAAGCCCGCCGACCTGGGCGTGGACGTGAAGGCGCACCTCAAGACGCTGAAAGTGGTGGAGCCGCCCAAGCGCAGCGCCGGCATCAAGGTGCCCGACGTCGCCACCCTGGTGGCCAAGCTGAAGAACGAAGCCAAGGTCATCTAAGAGACAACAGCCGGTATTTATCGGAGCCAACCCATGACATCCCTCGTAGTAGCAGAACACGACAACGCGTCCGTCCGCGGCGCGACCCTCAACACCGTGACGGCCGCCATGCAGTGCGGCGGCGACGTGCACGTGCTGATCGCCGGCCACAACGCCGGCGAGGCGGCCAGGCAGGCCGCGCAGATCGCCGGCGTCGCCAAGGTGATCCACGCCGAAGGCGCGCACTTCGAACACGGGCTGGCCGAGAACGTCGCCGCCCAGGTGCTGGCGATTGCCGGCAGCTACAGCCACATCCTGTTCCCGGCCACCGCCTCGGGCAAGAACATCGCCCCGCGCGTGGCCGCCAAGCTGGACGTCGGCCAGATCAGCGACATCATCAAGATCGACAGCCCGGACACCTTCGAGCGCCCGATCTACGCCGGCAACGCGATCGCCACGGTGCAGAGCCTGGACGAGAAGAAGGTCATCACCGTGCGCACCACCGGCTTCGATCCGGCCGCGGCCACCGGCGGCTCGGCCGCGGTGGAGACCGTCACCGCCCAGGCCGATGCCGGCAAGAGCAAGTTCGAGGGCAGCGAGATCGCCAAGAACGACCGGCCCGAGCTGACCGCGGCCAAGATCATCGTCTCGGGCGGCCGGGCGCTCGGCTCCTCGGAGAAGTTCAACGAGGTGATGACGCCGCTGGCCGACAAGCTGGGCGCCGCGATCGGTGCCAGCCGCGCCGCCGTCGATGCCGGCTACGCCGCCAACGACCTGCAGGTGGGCCAGACCGGCAAGATCGTCGCGCCGCAGCTGTACATCGCCGCCGGCATCAGCGGCGCGATCCAGCACCTGGCCGGCATGAAGGACTCCAAGGTGATCGTCGCGATCAACAAGGACCCGGAAGCGCCGATCTTCTCGGTGGCCGACTACGGGCTGGAAGCGGACCTGTTCACGGCGATCCCGGAGCTGGTCAAGGCGCTGTAACCGCTTCGCTGCAGGCGAAAACAAGGCATCGCGAGCGATGCCTTGACCTTGTGATTGTTGGAGACCGACATGAGCTACAAAGCCCCCCTCAACGACATGCTGTTCGACATCCGGCACCTGGCCGGGATCGACGAGATCGCCAAGATGCCAGGCTTCGAGGAGGCGGGCTTCGACACCGCGCAGGCGGTGCTGGAGGAATGCGCCAAGTTCAACGAGGGCGTGGTGGCGCCGCTCAACGTCGAGGGCGACCGCAATCCCTCCAGCTGGAAGGACGGCGTCGTCACCACCACGCCCGGCTTCAAGCAGGCGTTCAAGCAGTACGCCGAGGGCGGCTGGCAGGGGCTGCAGCATCCGGTGGAAGTGGGCGGCCAGGGCCTGCCCAAGACCATCGGCGCGGCCTGCGGCGAAATCCTCAACGCCGCCAACCTCAGCTTCGCGCTGTGCCCGCTGCTCACCGACGGCGCCATCGAGGCGCTGCTGACGGCCGGCTCCGACGAACTGAAGGCGACGTATCTGGAGAAGCTGGTCAGCGGCCAGTGGACCGGCACCATGAACCTCACCGAGCCGCAGGCCGGCTCCGACCTGGGCCTGGTGCGCACCCGCGCCGAGCCGCAGCCGGACGGCACGTACAAGGTCTTCGGCACCAAGATCTTCATCACCTACGGCGAGCACGACATGGCGGAGAACATCGTGCACCTGACGCTGGCGCGGGTGGCCGGCGCGCCCGAAGGCGTCAAGGGCATCAGCCTGTTCGTGGTGCCCAAGTTCAAGGTCGGCAAGGACGGCAGGATCGGCGAGCGCAACGACGTGCAGTGCGTGAGCATCGAGCACAAGCTGGGCATCAAGGCCTCGCCCACGGCCGTCCTCCAATTCGGCGACCACGGCGGCGCCGAGGGCGTGCTGGTGGGCCAGGAGAACCGCGGCCTGGAGTACATGTTCATCATGATGAACGCGGCCCGCTATGCGGTGGGCGTGCAGGGCATCGCGGTGGCCGACCGCGCCTACCAGCATGCCGTCGCCTATGCCAAGGACCGCGTGCAGTCGCGGCCGGTGGACGGCTCGATGAGCGCCAGCGCGCCCATCATCCACCACCCTGACGTCAAGCGCATGCTGATGACGATGCGCGCGCTGACCGAAGGCTGCCGCGCCATGGCCACCGTTGCCGCCGCTGCGTATGACGCCGCGCACCACCATCCCGACGCGGAAGTGCGCAAGCAGAACCAGTCCTTCTATGAATTCATGGTGCCGCTGGTCAAGGGCTACAGCACCGAGATGAGCCTCGAAGTCACTTCACTGGGCGTGCAGGTGCACGGCGGCATGGGCTTCATCGAGGAGACCGGCGCGGCGCAGTATTACCGCGACGCCCGCATCCTGCCGATCTACGAAGGCACCACCGCGATCCAGGCCAACGACCTGGTCGGGCGCAAGACCGCGCGCGACGGCGGCCAGGCCGCCAAGGCCGTCGCGAAGCAGATCGAAACGACCGAGCAGGAGCTGGCCGGGCGCGACAGCGCCGCCGCCCGCGCGGTGCTCAAGCGCCTGACCGCAGCGCGCCAGGCCTTCGTCGATGTCGTGGAGTTCATCGCGTCCAACAGCAAGACCTCGCCGAATGCAGCCTTCGCCGGCTCGGTGCCCTACCTGATGCTGGCCGGCAACCTGGTGGCGGGCTGGCAACTGGCGCGCTCGCTGCTGGTGGCCGAAGACCTCGCGTCCAGGGGCGAGGACAAGCCCTTCATGCAGGCCAAGATCGCCACCGCGCAGTTCTACGCCGAGCACATTCTGGCGCGGGCGCCGGGCCTGCGCGACGCCATCGTCGAGGGCGCCGACAGCGTCACCGCGATGGCCGTCGACGCTTTCTGATTCCTTCGAAAGGTCCCATGTCCAAGTTGCCCAAGGCCCTGCAGAACCTGGCGCTGCCGGTGATCGGCGCGCCGCTGTTCATCGTCAGCAACCCCAAGCTCGTGATCGAGCAGTGCAAGGCCGGCATCGTCGGCGCCATGCCGGCGCTCAACGCCCGGCCGGCGTCGCAGCTGGACGAATGGCTGCACGAGATCACCGAGACGCTGGCGGCCTGGAACAAGGCGCACCCGGAGCAGCCGGCGGCGCCGTTCGCGATCAACCAGATCGTGCACAGGAGCAACGACCGGCTCGAGCACGACATGGCGGCGGTGGTCAAGCACAAGGTGCCGGTGATCATCACCTCGCTGGGCGCGCGCACCGACGTCAACGAGGCGATCCACAGCTACGGCGGCGTGGTGATGCACGACATCATCAACAACGCCTTCGCCCACAAGGCGATCGAGAAGGGCGCCGACGGCCTGATCGCGGTGGCGGCCGGCGCCGGCGGCCATGCGGGAGTCAAGAGCCCGTTCGCGCTGATCCAGGAGATCCGCCAGTGGTTCGACGGCCCGCTGGCGCTGTCGGGCGCGATCGCCACCGGCGGCGCCGTGCTGGCGGCGCAGGCGATGGGCGCGGACTTCGCGTACATCGGCTCGGCCTTCATCGCGACCGACGAGGCGCGGGCCAGCGACGCCTACAAGCAGGCCATCGTCGAGGGCGACTCGGACCAGATCGTCTATTCGAACCTGTTCACCGGCGTGCACGGCAACTACCTGAAGGCGTCGATCCGCGCCGCCGGGCTCGACCCGGACCACCTGCCCGAGAGCGACCCCAGCAAGATGAGTTTCGGCGGCGACGTCGCGGCCAAGGCCTGGAAGGACATCTGGGGCTGCGGCCAGGGCATCGGTGCCGTCACCGGGGTCACCAGCGTCGCCGCGCTGGTCGCGCGGCTCAAGCGCGAGTACCGCGAAACGCAGCAGCGGCTGCTGCCGCAAGCCGCCTGACCGTCATCCCGGCTTCTGCATATCTGCGTCACTGGCCGGGCAGCCGGCCGGGACAGTGCTGTCGCCAGATCGGTCCGGCATGCCAGGCTACGCCTCGTCGGCAAGGCTGTAGCTGAGCGTGCTCGCCTTTCCCCAGAACACCCGGTACATGAACACCGTGTAGACGATGATGGCCGGCAGCGTGATGGCGACGCCGACGAAGATGAAGACCAGGGATTCGTGGGCGGCGGCGGCCTGCCACACGGTGAGCCGGTCGATCACGATGTACGGATAGATGCTGTACGCCAGCCCCAGGAACGCCAGCACGAAGATCAGCACGGTGCCGGCGAACACCACCCAGCCATAGCCGGCCTTCACCACGTTGGGCCGGTGCAGCACGTGGAAGATGGCGAAGAAGGCCGCGGCGCAGGCCACCGGGATCGGCAGCAGGCCGATGATCTGCGGCATCGCGAACCACTTGTCGAACACGTCCCGGTTGATCATCGGCGTGGCCAGCGAAATGCCCACCAGTGCCACGCCCATCGGCCACAGCACCCTGCGGGCCCAGATCACCGCCCTGAGCTGCAGGTCGTCCGAGGTCTTCATGATCAGCCAGCCGGCGCCGAGCATGCAGTACGCCGTCGGCAGCGTGAGCGCGATCCCGAGCGAGAACAGCAGCGACCACGCTCCGTAGTCGAAGCCGGTGAGGTAGCTGCCCAGCATCCAGCCCTGCGCCGTCGCCGCCATCAGCGAGCCCAGCGAGAACAGCCGGTTCCACAGCGTCTTGCGCGCGGCCCGGGCCTTGACCCGGAAGTCGAAGGAGACGCCGCGCAGGATCAGGCCGACCAGCATGACCGCCACCGGCAGGTACAGCGCCGACAGCACGATGCCATGCGCCAGCGGGAACGCGATCAGCAGCACGCCGATGCCCAGCACCAGCCAGGTCTCGTTGGCGTCCCAGAACGGGCCGATGCTCGAGACCATCACGTCTTTCTGCTCTTCGCTGGCGAACGGCAGCAGGATGCCGACGCCCAGGTCGTAGCCGTCCAGGATCACATAGGCCAGCAGCGCCAGGCCCATCACGCCCATGAAGATCAGCGGCAGGAATTCGTTCCAGGTCATGTCGATCTCCAGTGGGTTCAGGCCGGGCCGCCGACGGGCATTGCCGCGGTCGGGCTTTGCGGCGACGGCGCCGAAGGTTTGGCGGGGTGCTGCGCCATGTACATCAGCACGCCGACGTAGGCCAGCAGCAGCCCCGCATACACGACCAGGTAGGCGACCAGCGTCGACAGCACCATCGCCGGCGGATGCACCGCCACCAGGTCGGCGGTGCGCAGCAGGCCGTACACCAGGAAGGGCTGGCGGCCGATCTCGGTCACCCACCAGCCGGCCAGCGTCGCGACCCAGCCGGAGAAGGTCATCGCCGTCAGCAGCCGCAGCTGCCAGCGCGAAAAGGGCAGGGCGGTGGTGCCGGCCTTGGCCCGCAGCCGCCGACCGCGCCACAGCGTCCAGGCGCTGGACCACGCCACCAGCAGCATCAGCACGCCCATGCCGACCATCACGCGGAAGCTCCAGAACACCGGCGCCACCGGCGGATGGGCGTTGGGGAAGGCGTCCAGTCCCTTGAGCTCCGCGTCCATGTCGTGCGCCAGGATCAGGCTGGCCAGCCTGGGCACCTGGATGGCGAAATCGGTGCGCCCTTCCTTCTCGTTGGGCCAGCCGAACAGCGTCAACGGCGCGCCCTTCTCGGTGTGCCAGATGCCTTCGATGGCGGCGATCTTGGCCGGCTGGTATTCGAGCGTGTTCAGGCCGTGCTGGTCGCCGGCCAGGATCTGCAGCGGGATGGCGATCGCGGCGGCGACGATGCCGGCCGTGAGCGCCCGCCGCGTGCCGCGGTTGGCGGTGTCGCGCAGCAGCTGCCAGGCCGACAGGCCGGCGATCAGGAAGGAGGCCGTGAGCGTGGATGCCAGCAGCTTGTGCACCAGCCGGTAGGGGAACGAGGGGTTGAAGATCACCGCCAGCCAGCTGGTGGCGTGGAAGCGGCCGTCGACGATCTCGTAGCCGGCGGGCGTCTGCATCCAGGAGTTCAGGCTCAGGATCCAGAACGCCGACAGCGTGGTGCCGGCCGCCACCATCAGCGTCGCCACCAGGTGCACCCGGTCCGACACCCGGTTGCGGCCGAACAGCATGATGCCCAGGAAGGTCGCTTCCAGGAAGAACGCGGTCAGCACCTCGTAACCGAGCAGCGGCCCGGCGATGTTGCCGGCCTTCTCCATGTAGCCGGGCCAGTTGGTGCCGAACTGGAAGCTCATGGTGATGCCCGAGACCACGCCGATCGCGAAGCTCAGGGCGAACACCTTGGTCCAGAGGAAATAGGCTTCCTCCCATTCCTGCGCCTTGGGTGTGCCCCTGGCGGCCGTGTGGCGCACGCGGAAGTACACCAGGAACCAGCACAACGCGATGTTGATGGTGGGAAACAGGATATGGAAACTGATGTTGGCGGCGAACTGCAGCCGCGACAGGATGAGGGCGTCCATCTTATTTTTCCTTGGGCTTGGCGGGTGATCGGCCGGTCACCCGGTCCTTGAATTCCAGCACCTTGCTGACCGCCGCGCCCATTCCCATGAGCTGCATGGCGGTCTCCGGCGCGAGCTTCTGCACGTCGTCGAACCACGTCGTCAGGCGGTCGATCAGCCCGTGCATCTGGCGCATGCGCTCCTGCGCGTGGCGGTCGGCCGGGCTGGCCGGCGTCTCCAGCAGCGCCGTGCGCAGCATCGCCAGCGTGGGCTCGATCTCGCGCCGGCGCCGCTCCTCGGCCAGCACGCGGAAGATCTCCCAGACGTCGGCCGGCGCCTCGAAGTATTCGCGCCGGTCGCCCGGCAGGTGCTTCAGGCGCACCAGCCGCCACGACTGCAATTCCTTCAGCCCCATGCTGACGTTGGAGCGCGAGAACTCCAGCGTCTCGGCGATCTCGTCGGCATTGAGCGCCCTGGGCGAGATGAAGATCAGCGCGTAGATCTGGCCGACGGTGCGGTTGATGCCCCAGCGGCTGCCCATCTCCCCGAAGTGCGAAACGAACTGCCGGCTCAGCGGCGGGAGATGGTCCTGCATCGGCATGGGAGGATTCTAGCGAGCTTCTCAATGTTCAGTACTTACAGAAGATTGGAGATACTACTGGATGCAAATACAGCTAGACTGCGTCCCATGGCTGAAGTGCGCATTCCCGTCGAGGCGATCAAGGGCCGGGGCTCGGCCACCCGGCTGGCGCACCGCTTCGAGAAGGACGAGCGCCTGGACTACGACGACGGCTGGGGCACGCTCGAGCAGCAGGAGTCCGGCGCCACGCGCACCGAGGTGATCTGGGAAGACTGCCGCAGCGTCATCAGCTCGAACGATTCGCCGGACATCTTCTTCGACCGCTCGATCAACCCGTACCGCGGCTGCGAGCACGGCTGCATCTACTGCTATGCGCGTCCCACCCACAGCTACCTGAACCTGTCGCCGGGCCTGGACTTCGAGACCAAGATCATCGCCAAGCGCAACATCGCCGCCGTGCTGCGCTCGGAACTGTCGAAGAAAAGCTACCAGCCGCGCGGCCTGGCGATCGGCACCGCGACCGACTGCTACCAGCCGGTGGAGCGGGAACTGCGGCTGACGCGCTCGGTGATCGAGCTGCTGCAGGAAAGCCGGCACGCGTTCTCGATGGTGACCAAGTCCAGCGGGGTGGAGCGCGACCTGGACCTGCTGGCGCCGATGGCGCGGCAGAAGCTGGTGGCGGTGTACGTGACGCTGACCACGCTCGATGCGGAGCTGACCCGCAAGCTGGAGCCGCGCGCCGCCGCGCCGCACCGGCGCCTGCGCACCATCCGCACGCTGGCCGAGCACGGCATCCCGGTCGGCGTCAGCCTGGCGCCGCAGATTCCGTTCCTGACCGAGGACATGGAGCAGGTGATGGAAGCGGCATGGGAGGCGGGCGCGCGCAGCGCCTTCTATCACGTGCTCAGGCTGCCCTGGGAGGTGAGTCCGCTGTTCCGGGAGTGGCTGCAGCTGCATTACCCGCAGCGTGCCGACCGCGTGATGGCGCGCATCCACGACATGCGCGGCGGCAAGGATTACGACAGCAGCTTCGCCACCCGCATGAAGGGCGCCGGGCCCTGGGCGGAGCTGATCGGCCAGCGCTTCCGCAAGGCCGCCAGCCGCCGGGGGTTCAACCGCACCCGGGTGGAGCTGGACCTGCAGGCCTTCCGGCCGCTGGGGGCCGTCGGGCAGGGCACGCTGTTCTAGCGCGGGCTCAGCCGCGCGCGAGCAGGAACCAGCCGACCAGCACCATGGTCGCGATGCCCACCGCCAGGCCCGTCATGTTGGCGCTCATCTGCTGTTTTGCCGCCAGCCGGCGCAGCCGCCATTGCGACAGCCACAGCGCAGGCACCACGCCCAGCGCGATCAACAAGGCCGGGAACTGCCAGCGCAGCAGGCTGGGCCATGACGGCAGCACGAGAGCGCGCAGGCCTTGCTCCAGCAGTGTCCGGTCCAGCGGCAGGCCCTGCACCCAGATGCAGGCGGCGACCAGCGCCGCCAGCAGCAGCATGACGGTCGCGACGCGCTTGAGGGAGCGGCGCCAGCCCAGCAGGCTGAGGACAGCGCCGCAGGTGCCGGCAATCAACGCGCCGGCCAGCAGGGCGCGGCCCAGGCCGGTGGCGCCGTCCATTCCCCGCAGCTGGCGCCACAGGGCGACGTTGCAGACAAAGCCGATCCACAGGCTCACCGCCAGCACCAGCCAGGCCGGATGGGGAGCAACCCGGGTTTCGCCGGGCCCGAGGATGGACGAATAACCTGTCGAACGGAAGAGCTTCAGGGACATTGCCTCGGGATTGTCCCCGCATCCCGCACCGCAACGCTCAGGAAATCACCCCAAGCGTTGCGCGGCCGTTGTTCAGGCGTTGAAAAATCCCCGCAATTTGTCGGTCCAGGTGCCTTCGCTGGGCGAATGCTTGGTGCCGCCCTTCTTGAGCGACTCGGCCAGTTCCTTGAACAGCTTGCGCTGGTGCTCGGTGAGCTTGACCGGCGTTTCCACCGTGACGTGGCAATACAGGTCGCCCGGGTAAGAAGAACGTACTCCTTTGATGCCCTTGCCGCGCAGCCGGAACTGCTTGCCGCTCTGGGTGCCCTCGGGGATGTCGATCGCCGCCTTGCCGGCCAGCGTCGGCACGTCGATCTCGCCGCCCAGCGCCGCGGTCGAAAAGCTGATCGGCACCGCGCAGTGCAGGTCGTCGCCGTCGCGCTCGAAGATGTCGTGCTTCTTCAGCCTGATCTCGATGTACAGGTCGCCCGGCGGGCCGCCGTTGGTGCCCGGTTCGCCGTTGCCGGCGCTGCGGATGCGCATGCCGTCGTCGATGCCGGCGGGGATCTTCACTTCCAGCGTCTTCTGCTTCTTGACCTTGCCCTGGCCGTGGCAGGTGGTGCAGGGCTCGGGGATGATCTTGCCGCTGCCGCGACAGTGCGGGCAGGTCTGCTGCACGCTGAAGAAGCCCTGGCGCATCTGCACCACGCCCTGGCCCTGGCAGGTGGTGCAGGTCTTGGCCTGGGTGCCCGGCTTGGCGCCGGAGCCGCTGCAGGTTTCGCACTCGTCCCAGGACGGAATGCGGATCTGCGCTTCCTTGCCGTGGGCCGCTTCCTCCAGCGTGACCTCCATCGCGTACGACAGGTCGCCGCCGCGGAACACCTGGCGGCCGCGGGCGCCGCCGGCGCCGGCCCGGCCCTGACCGAAGATGTCGCCGAAGATGTCGCCGAAGGCCTCGGCGAAGCCGCCGAAGCCTTCCGCGCCGGCGCCGCCGCGCATGTTCGGGTCCACGCCGGCGTGGCCGTACTGGTCGTAGGCGGCGCGCTTCTCGGCGTCCGACAGCATCTCGTACGCTTCCTTGGCTTCCTTGAACTTGGCTTCCGCGCCCTTGTTCTCCCCCTCGCCCTGGTTGCGGTCAGGGTGGTGCTTCATCGCCAGCTTGCGATAGGCCTTCTTGATTTCCTCTTCCGAAGCGTTCTTCGGCACCCCTAGGGTCTCGTAATAGTCTCTTTTGGTGGCCATAGTGTTCAGGTCGTTCTACGCAAAAACGCCGCGTTGACCAGCCCGCAAGGGTCTGCGTCGAACGCGGCGAGCTAACGCGGCGCTACGCGTCCGCGATCAGCCTTTCTTCACTTCCTTGACCTCGGCGTCGACCACGTTGTCGTCGTCGGCCGGCTTGGCGCCGCCGGCTTCCGCGCCGCCGGCACCGCCGCCTGCCGCTTCGGCAGCCTGCTTGGCCTGCATGTCGGCGTACATCTTCTCGCCGAGCTTCTGGCTGACCGCCATCAGGGCATTGCCCTTTTCCTCGATCGCGGCCTTGTCCTCGCCCTTGAGCGCTTCTTCCACGTCCTTGACCGCGGCCTCGATCTTTTCCTTCTCGCCGGCCTCCAGCTTGGCGCCGTACTCGGTCAGGCTCTTGCGCACGCTGTGCACCGTCGCCTCGGCCTGGTTGCGGGCCTGCACCAGCTCCAGCTTCTTCTTGTCGTCGGCGGCATTGAGCTCGGCGTCCTTCACCATCTTCTGGATCTCGGCCTCGGACAGGCCCGAGTTGGCCTTGATGGTGATCTTGTTTTCCTTGCCCGTGCCCTTGTCCTTGGCGCCCACGTGCAGGATGCCGTTGGCGTCGATGTCGAAGCTCACCTCGATCTGCGGCATGCCGCGCGGCGACGGCGGGATCCCTTCGAGGTTGAACTCGCCCAGCAGCTTGTTGCCGGTGGCCATCTCGCGCTCGCCCTGGTAGACCTTGATGGTCACGGCCGGCTGGTTGTCGTCGGCGGTGGAGAAGGTCTGCGCGAACTTGGTCGGGATGGTCGTGTTCTTGGTGATCATCTTGGTCATCACGCCGCCCAGCGTCTCGATGCCGAGCGACAGCGGCGTGACGTCCAGCAGCAGCACGTCCTTGCGGTCGCCGCCCAGCACCTGGCCCTGGATGGCCGCACCGACCGCAACCGCTTCATCGGGGTTGACGTCCTTGCGCGGCTCCTTGCCGAAGAACTCCTTGACCTTCTCCTGCACCTTGGGCATGCGGGTCATGCCGCCGACCAGGATCACGTCGTGGATGTCGCCCACGGCCACGCCGGCGTCCTTGATCGCCATCCGGCAGGGAGCGATGGTGCGCTCGATCAGTTCGTCGACCAGGCTTTCCAGCTTGGCGCGGGTCAGCTTGATGTTCAGGTGCTTCGGGCCGGAGGCGTCGGCCGTCACGTACGGCAGGTTGATGTCGGTCTGCGCGCTGTTGGACAGCTCGATCTTGGCCTTCTCGGCCGCTTCCTTCAGCCGCTGCAGCGCCAGCACGTCCTTGGACAGGTCCACGCCCTGGTCCTTCTTGAACTCGGCGATGATGTAGTCGATGATGCGCTGGTCGAAGTCTTCGCCGCCCAGGAAGGTGTCGCCGTTGGTGGAGAGCACCTCGAACTGCTTCTCGCCCTCGACGTCGGCGATCTCGATGATCGAGATGTCGAAGGTGCCGCCGCCCAGGTCATAGACGGCGATCTTGCGGTCGCCCTTTTCCTGCTTGTCCAGGCCGAAGGCCAGGGCCGCCGCGGTCGGCTCGTTGATGATCCGCTTGACGTCGAGGCCGGCGATCCGGCCGGCGTCCTTGGTGGCCTGGCGCTGGGCGTCGTTGAAGTACGCCGGCACGGTGATCACCGCTTCGGTGACCGGCTCGCCCAGGTAGTCCTCGGCGGTCTTCTTCATCTTGCGCAGGATGTCGGCCGAAATCTGCTGGGCCGACAGCTTCTTGCCGCGCACCTCGATCCAGGCGTCGCCGTTGTCGGCCGGCACGATCTTGTAGGGCATCAGGTCGATGTCCTTCTGCACTTCCTTCTCGGCGAACTTGCGGCCGATCAGGCGCTTGACCGCGTACAGCGTGTTCTTGGCGTTGGTGACGGCCTGGCGCTTGGCCGAGGCGCCGACCAGGATCTCTCCGTCCTCCTGGTAGGCGACGATCGACGGCGTGGTGCGCGCGCCTTCGCTGTTCTCGATGACCTTGGGCGTGTTGCCCTCCATGATGGCGACGCACGAATTGGTGGTGCCCAGGTCGATGCCGATGATTCTTCCCATGATCTTCTCTCCTTATGCTGCGACCCCTGCGGGCCAATTCAAAGCTGTTGTGGGCTACTTGCGGTTCGCTCGCGCCGTTTCAAGCGTTACCTGGGCGCGGTGACCGTCACCAGGGCCGGCCGCAGGACGCGCTCGGCGATCGAGTAGCCCTTCTGCAGGACGGTGACGACGGTGTTGGGCTCCTGCTCGGCCGGGACCACGGAGATGGCCTGGTGCAGGTGGGGATCGAACTTGGTGCCGGCGGGCGGATTGATCTCGATCACCTTGTTGCGCTCCAGCGCGCTCCTGAGCTGGCGCAGGGTGGCTTCGGCCCCCTCGCGGATGACCTCGGGCGAGGCATCCTTGACCAGCAGGCTGGCCTCCAGGCTGTCGGCCACCGGCAGCAGGCTCTCGGCGAAGCTTTCCACGGCGTACTTGCGCGCCTTGGACATCTCCTCGTCGGCCCGGCGGCGGGTGTTCTGCATGTCGGCCTGGGCCCGCAGATACTGTTCGCCGATCTCGGCCGACTTGGCCTGCAGCTCCGCGAGCCGGGCCTGCAGTTCGGCGACGTCGGACTGTCCGTGGGCTTGCGCCTCGTTCTCCTCGGGGTCCAGCGGAAGGTCCGCCTGGGCGTTGGCGTCGGGTTGGTTGTCTGGCATGGCTTTTTTTGGATTGCAGAGGGTCTGCGAGGCACCTTGGGGCCGCTAAGCCCTTTTCAAGACAAGGGCTTGAAAATTTCGCCATTCCGGCCTGCCTGTCGCGGCGGGCGCGGTGGGGTGCAACTGTTGAGCTTTGGCGGCGACCCGGGGAGCTCGACGCCGCGGCTGGTGCGCCCGATCAAGAGGGGGCACGACGGCCCTCTCGTCAGGAACCGGGCACGGCAACGCGCGGCCCGGTTGCGCATGCGGTCAGCCGCTGGACAAGACCGTTTCGCGGTCTGGTTCAGCCCCAGCGTTCAGTGCGCGTCCAGCAGTTCGACGTCGAACTTGAGGGTGGCGTTGGGCGGGATCACGCCGCCGGCGCCGCGGGCGCCGTAACCGAGCTGCGGCGGGATGATCAGGGTGCGCTTGCCGCCGATCTTCATGCCGGCGACGCCTTCGTCCCAGCCCTTGATGACCTGGCCGGCGCCCAGCGAGAACGCGAACGGGTCCTTGCGGTCGACGCTGGAATCGAACTTGGCGCCCTGCGTGCCGTCGTTGTAGAGCCAGCCGGTGTAATGCACGTGCACGTGCTGGCCGGGCTTGGCTTCGGCGCCGCTGCCGACCGTGGTGTCTTCGTACTGGAGGCCGGAGGGGGTCGTGGTGGTGGTCATTGGGGTCCTTTGCGAATCAGACCGGCAAGTGTAGCGAGCGGGCGGCCCTCATTTCTTCTTCGCCTGGCTGACGACCCAGCGGGTGGCGAAGGCCTGCAGGTCGTTGATGCGCTTGAGCAGGTCCGAGCCCGAGGGCGTCACGCAGTAGCCGTCGCTGCCGTGGTCCAGCAGGCCGGCCTCGCGCAGTTCCTTGATCCGGGTGTTCAGCGTGTTGGGCGTGATGCCGCCGACGCTGTCCTGCAGCAGGCGGAAGGTCTGGGCATGGCCGTCCTTGAGCGCCCACAGCACCCGCAGCGCGTAGCGCGCTTCCAGCAGGCCCAGCAGCTGGCTGATCGCGGCGTTGTCCTTGGAACTCATCGGCTTCTCCTGCGCCCGTGGGCTGGGGACGGGGAGGGGGCAGTGTAGGCCGATCCTGCTACATAAACAATAGCACGCTAGGCCGGGAGGTAGACCTTCTTGAGCAGCCGGATCAGCGTCCTGGCTTCGCCGGGGGTGAGCCGGGCGGCGACCTCGGTCTCCAGTTGCGCCGCGGTGCGCTCGGCGTCGCGCATCAGCTTGGCGCCGCTCTCGGTCAGGTGCAGGCCCATCGCGCGGCCGTCGCGCGGATGGGGCTGGCGGGCGATCACCTCGCGCTTTTCCAGCGCGTTGATCATGCCCACCAGGTTGGGCGGCAGGATGCCCAGGGTGCCGCACAGCTGGCGCGAAGTGATGCCGGGGTTGTGCGCGATCAGCGACAGCACCGAGAAGTCCACCGGCCGCAGGTCGTAGATCGCCATCCGCTCCAGGAAGACCTCGATCACCGCGAGCGCCGCGCGGCGCGCGTTGTAGCCGACCAGGCCTTCCAGGTAGCTGGTGTCCACGTTCTCCACCGACGGGACGTCGGCCTTCTTGCCGGTCGGGGAGCTGGCCATGGTCCTAGTCCCCCTGCGGACGGCGGGCGGCGCCCAGGTAGGTCTCGATCACGCGCGGGTCGTGCGCCAGTTCGCCGGCGTGGCCCTGCATCGCGATCTCGCCGGTCTCCAGCACGTAGCCGTAGTCCGCCACTTCGAGCGCGGCGCGGGCGTTCTGCTCCACCAGCAGGATCGACACGCCCTGTTCGCGCAGCCGCTCGATGATCCGGAAGATCTCGCGCACCACCAGCGGTGCCAGCCCCAGGCTGGGCTCGTCCAGCATCAGCAGCTTGGGCCGCGACATCAGCGCGCGGCCCACCGCCAGCATCTGGCGCTCGCCGCCGGACAGGGTGCCGGCCAGCTGGGCGCGGCGCTCCTGCAGCCGCGGGAACAGCTGGTAGACGCGATCGAGCTCGCCGCGCCAGTTGGGCACCTTGAGCTTCTTCGCGCGCCAGCCGCCCAGCACCAGGTTGTCCTCCACCGGCATGGTGCCGAACAGCTCGCGCTTCTCCGGCACCAGCGCCAGGCCCAGCATCACCCGCTCTTCCAGCGTGGCGTCGGCCAGGTCGACGCCGTCGAACAGCAGCTGGCCGCGGCAGGGCAGCAGGCCCATCAGCGCGTTGAGCATGGTCGACTTGCCGGCGCCGTTGGGGCCGATCACGGTGACCACCTGGCCGGCCGCGAGCCTCAGGTCCAGGCCGGTCAGCACTTCGGCGCGGCCGTAGCCGGCGTGCAGGCCGCGGACGTCGAGCAGGGGAGCGGTGCTCATCTCAATGGTCCGTTCCCAGATAGGCGGCGCGCACCGCGGGGCTGGCCTGCACCTGCGCCGGCGTGCCCTCCATCAGGCGGGTGCCGAATTCCATCACCACGATCCGGTCGGTCAGGCCCATCACGAATTCCATGTCGTGTTCCACCAGCAGCAGGCTCATGCCTTCGGCCTTGAGCTGGCGCAGCACGTCGCCCAGCGCCTGCTTCTCCTTGTGGCGCAGGCCGGCGGCCGGTTCGTCCAGCAGCAGCAGCGCGGGGTCGGTGCACAGCGCGCGGGCGATCTCCATCAGCCGCTGCGGGCCCAGCGCCAGGTTGCCGGCCATCTCGTGCATGCGGTCGGCGATGCCGATGCGCGCGAGCTGGCGCTCGGCCTCGGCGAACAGGCGGCGTTCTTCCTCGCGGTCCAGCCGCAGCATGGCGCGCACGGAGCCGCTGCTGCCGCGCATGTAGCCGCCCAGCGCCACGTTCTCCAGCACCGTCATGTCCGGGATCATCTTGACGTGCTGGAAGGTGCGCGAGATGCCGCGCCGCGCGATCTCGCGCGAAGGCAGGCCGCCGATCGGCTCGCCGCGCCAGCGCACCTGGCCGGCGCTCAGCGCCAGCACGCCCGTGATCAGGTTGAAGGTGGTCGACTTGCCGGCGCCGTTGGGGCCGATCAGGCCGACGATGTCGCCGGCGGCGATCGCGAAGCTGACGTCGTTGACCGCGGTCAGGCCGCCGAAGGTCTTGCGCACCGCCTCCACCTGCAGCAGCGGCTCGCCGTGGGCCGGCTTGGGGCGGGCCGGCAGCGGCGCGGCGCCGTCCCAGTCGCGCTTGCGGTCGGCGCGCGGCAGCCGCCGCACCACGAAGCTCCACAGGCCGTCGGGCGCGAACTTCAGCACCACGATCAGCACGACGCCGAACACGATGGTCTCGAAGTTGCCGCTGGCGCCGATCAGCCGCGGCAGCAGCACCTGCAGCTGGTCTTCCACCAGCTTCACGGCGCCGGAGCCGAGGAAGGCGCCCCAGACGTAGGAGATGCCGCCGAGCACTGCCATGAACAGGTACTCGATGCCCTTGCTCAGGGCGAACGGCGTCGGGTTGACGGTGCGCTGGAAGAAGGCGAACAGCCAGCCCGACACCGCCGCCAGCACCGCGGCCAGCACGAACACGGCGAGCTTGTAGCGGAAGGTGGAGATGCCCATCGCCTCGGCCATGGTCGCGCCGCTCTTGAGCGAGCGGATGGCGCGGCCCGGGCGCGAGTCCAGCAGGTTGGAGGCGGCCCAGGCGGCCAGCAGCGCCATCACCCAGATCAGCACGTGCAGGCCGCGGCCGGTGCCCAGGTCCATGCCGAACAGCTTGAGCGTGGGCACGCCCAGGATGCCGTCGTACTTGCCCAGGAATTCCATGTTGCCCATCGTGTAGTACAGGGCCAGGCCCCAGGCGATGGTCGCCAGCGGCAGGTAGTGGCCCGACATCCGCAGCGTCACCGCGCCCAGCACCAGCGCCGCGGCCACCGCCAGCGCGACGCCGACCAGCAGCGCCAGCCAGGGCGACAGCGAGAGCGTCACCGACATGTAGGCCGCGGTGTAGGCGCCGACCCCGACGAAGGCGGCCTGGCCGAAGGAGATCAGGCCGGCCACGCCGGTGAGCAGCACCAGCCCGAGCGTGACCAGCGCGTACAGGCCGATGTAGTTGCTCTGGGCGATCCAGAAGTCCGGCACCGGCAGCGCCGGCAGCAGCAGCATGAGCAGCGCGAAGGCAGGGAAAGCGAAACGGCGGATGCCCTGCATCAGTGTTCCTCGGAGTGCGGATCGCGCAGTGAGCGCCACAGCAGGATCGGCAGGATCGAGGAGAACACGATCACTTCCTTGAACGAGCTGGCCCAGAACGAGCCGAAGCTCTCCAGCAGCCCGACGCCCAGCGCGCCGGCCAGCGCCAGCGGGTAGCTGGCCAGGCCGGCCACGACGGCGGCGACGAAGCCCTTCAGGCCGATCAGGAAGCCGCTGTCGTAGAAGATGGTGGTGGTCGGGCCGATCAGCAGGCCCGACAGCGCGCCGATCAGCGCCGCCATCGTGAAGGCCAGCCGGCCGGCGCCGCTCGACGAGATGCCCATCAGGCGGGCGCCGGCGCGGTTGACGGCGGTGGCGCGCAGCGCCTTGCCGGTGAGGGTGCGCTCGAAGAACAGCCACAGCGACACGATCAGCGCGAACGACGCGATGAAGATGATGATGGTCTGGCCGGTGATGGCCAGCGCGCCGGCGGAAAAGCGGCTGTCCCAGAAACTCGGGTTGCGGTAGCCCTCGGCGCCGAAGAACAGCAGGCCCAGGCCGACCAGCGCGAAGTGCACGCCGACCGAGACGATCAGCAGCACCAGCACCGAGGCGTCGGCCAGCGATTCGTACGCCAGGCGATAGATCAGGCTGCCGAAGGGAGTGACCAGCGCCAGCGTCAGCAGCGCCTGCACGCCCAGCGGCAGGCCGCGCGGCGCGGCCCAGATCGCCAGCAGCGACGCCAGCACCGGCCAGGCCAGCGTGCGCAGCAGCTGCAGCGCCACCCGCCGCGGCGGCAGGCGGTGGCGCACGCCATGGACCAGGTCGCCGGTCGCCGCCAGCGCGGCCAGCGCCAGCAGGAACCAGACGGTGCCGGGCACCTTGCCGGTCTGGAACAGCGCCAGCGTCAGCGCGCCGAAGGCGACGAACTCGCCCTGCGGGATGAAGATGACGCGCGTGACTGCGAACACCAGCACCGTGGCGAGCGCGAGCAGCGCATAGACGGCCCCGTTGGTGAGGCCGTCCAGCGCCAGGATGCCGGCGATGGAGAAGTCCATGGTTGTTGCGTTGCCCCCCGCCCGGGCGGGGATGACGGTGCTATCGCGAGCTCACTTCTCCACCACGAACTTGCCGCCGGTCACCTTGAGCATCACGCCGGTCTCGTTGGTGTAGCCCCAGTGGTCGTCCTTGGTCCAGTTCATCACGCCGTGCGAGAACACGGTGCGGCCCATGCCTTCCATGGCGTCGCGCAGCGCGCTGCGGAATTCGGCGGTGCCGGGCTTGGCCTTCTTCAGCGCCATCGGGACGATCTTCTCCATCACGATCCCGAAGTCGTACGAATGGCCGGCGAACTGGTTGCGCGAACCCGGGCCGTTGGCCGCTTCGTACTTGGTCACGAAGTCCATCGCCACCTTCTTGGACGGGTGGCTGTCGGGCAGCTGCTCGGGGACGACGGCGGGGCCGGACACGACGAAGGTGCCTTCCACGTCCTTGCCGCCGATGCGGACCAGGTCCGGGGTGGCGGCGGCGTGGGTCTGGTAGATCTTGCCCTTGTAGCCGCGCTCGACGATCGCCTTCTCCGGCATGGCGGCGCCGGAGCCGGTGGCCACGACCACGATCGCGTCCGGGTTGGCGGCCGTCACCTTCAGCGCCTGCGGGGTCACGCTGGTGTCGGTGCGGGCGAAGCGCTCGACCGCAACCACCTTCATGCCGTTCTTTTCCGCTTCCGGCGTCAGCGCCTTGAGCCACAGCTCGCCGTAGGCGTCGGTGTAGCCGATGAAGCCGATGGTCTTGATGCCCTGCTTCTTCATGTGCTGCACCATGGCGTGGGCCATGACTTCATTGCCCTGCGGCAGGCGGAACAGCCAGTGGTCCTGGCCCGGCGGCACGCCGACCGGGGCGGCGGCGATCTGCAGCGTCTTGTTCTCGGCGGCGACCGGCGCCATCGCGGCGGCCACCGGCGTCAGGCAGGAGCCCAGGATCACGTCGACGTGGTCCTCGGTGATCAGGCGGCGGGTGTCGCTCACGCCCTTGCCGGGGTCGCTGGCGTCGTCCAGGATGATCAGGTTGACCTTCTCGCCGGCGATGGTCTTGGGAAACAGCGCGAGCTGCTTCTGCATCGGGATGCCCAGGCCGGAGCCGGGACCCGTCAGCGAGAGGACCACGCCGACATTGATGTCGGCCAGGGCGGTGCCGGCGGCGGCCAGCGAGACGGCTGCGGCGATCAGGGTGCGTGCAAATTTCATCTTCTTGTCTCCAGTTGGTTAAACAAACACGTTCATCAGCGGGGAGCCATGCGCAGCGCACCGTCCAGGCGGATCACTTCGCCGTTGAGGTGGTTGTTGGTGACGACGTGGCAGGCCAGCTGCGCGAATTCCTCTGGCTTGCCCAGCCGCGGCGGGAACGGGATCGATGCCGCCAGCGATGCCTGCACCGCCTCGGGCAGCTGCTTCATCAGCGGCGTGGCGAACAGGCCCGGCGCGATGGTGCAGACCCGGATCGCGTGCTGCGCCAGGTCGCGCGCCATCGGCAGGGTCATGGCGGTGAGGCCGCCCTTGGAGGCGCTGTAGGCCTGCTGGCCGACCTGGCCGTCGAAGGCGGCCACCGAGGCGGTGAACATCATCACGCCGCGCTCGCCGTCCTCCAGCAGCGGCAGCTTGACGCACTCGGCGGCGAACAGCCGGCTGATGTTGTAGCTGCCGATCAGGTTGACGTTGATGACGCGGGCGAAATCCTCCAGCGGCGCGGCATTGCCGTCCTTGCCGACGATCCGCTTTGCGCTGCCGATGCCGGCGATGTTCATCAGGATGCGGGCCGGGCCATGCGCGGCCGTCGCCCTGGCCAGCGCCGCCGTCACGCTCGGGGTGCTGGTGATGTCGCACTGGCAGGCCACGCCGTTGATCTCGGCGGCGACCTTCTCGGCCTGTTCCACGTTGACGTCCAGCACCGCCACCCGGGCGCCCAGGCGCGCCAGCTCGCGCGCCGTCGCTTCGCCCAGCCCCGAGGCGCCGCCGGTGACGATGGCAGCCTGTCCGTCGATCTTCATTTGCCTTGCTCCTTCGGTTGCAGCGTGTAGGGCAGGGTGCCGTCATGCAGGGCCGTGACCAGGGCATCGCGGTGCTTGAGCACGGCGCGCTGGTTGATCGAGCCCTTGTCGGTGACCTCGCCCTTGTCGATCGACGGCGGCTCGTGCATCAGGTGCAGCCGGGCCACGCGCGACGCGCTGCCGGTGGCGTGCGAGGCCAGCTCGTCCAGCACGCGCTGGAAGTGCGCCTGCACTGGCGCGCTTTGCAGCACCTCCTGCAGCGAGGCGCCGGCGGGCAGGCCGGCCAGCTGGCGCACGGCCGGCGTCGGGAAGATCAGGGCGCCCACTTCCTTCAGGTTCAGGCCGGTGATCACGGCGTCCTGCACATAGGGCGCGCCGGCGGCGATGATGCGGGCGCGCATCGGCCCGACGCTGACGAAGGTGCCGGTGGACAGCTTGAAGTCCTCGGCGATGCGGCCGTCGAATTTCAGGCCCTGGTGGATGTCGGCCTCGTCGATCCACTGCACGGCGTCGCCGGTGCAGAAGAAGCCCTCCTCGTCGAAGCTCTGCTGCGTGGCCTCGGGGCTGCGCCAGTAGCCCGGCGTGACGTTCGGGCCCTTGTAGCGAACCTCCACCTTGCCGTCCACCGGCACCAGCTTCAGTTCCATGCCCGGCGTGGGCACGCCCAGGTAGCCGGCCTTGACGTGCGGGTTGGTGATGAAGATGGCGAACGGCGACGACTCGGTCATGCCCAGGCCGGTGCCCATCACGATCCGCTCGCCGATCTCGCGCTCCTGCACCTCGTGCAGCGTGTCCCACACCGGCTGCGCCAGGGCGGCGCCGGCGTAGAAGAACATCCGCACGCGCGACAGCAGCGTGCGGCGCAGCGCGTCGTCGGTCTTCATCGCATTGGCGATGGCCTCGAAGCCGGTCGGCACGTTGAAGTAGACGGTGGGGGCGATCTCGCGCAGGTTGCGCAGCGTTTCCTGCATCAGCGCCGGCGTCGGCTTGCCGTCGTCGATGTAGAGCGTGCCGCCGTTGTAGAGGGTCAGGCCGACGTTGTGGTTGCCGCCGAAGGTGTGGTTCCACGGCAGCCAGTCCACCAGCACCGGCCCGCTGCCGTCGATCTCCTGGGCCAGCACCGGCATCGACTGGCGCATCTGCTGCTGGTTGGCGCACCACATGCCGTGGGTGTTGATCACCGCCTTGGGCAGCTTGGTCGAGCCGGAGGTGAACAGGAACTTGGTGATGGTGTCCGGCCCGGTGGCGCGCATCGCGGCGTCGACGGCGGCCGTGGGCCGGGTGGCGAGCAGCTCGCCGAAGGGCGTGCTCTTGCGGCCCTCGAGCGTTCCCTTGCCCAGCACCACTTCCACGTCCGGCTTCACCGCCGCCGCGATCGCCTTGCCGTAGCGGGCGGCGTCGGCGGCATAGACCAGACCCGGCGTCAGCGTGTCCAGCACATGGCGCAGCTTCTCGTAGTCCTGGCTGATGGTGGAGTAGGCGGGCGAGGCCGGGCTGTACGGCACGCCGGCGTACATGCAGCCCAGCGCGATCAACGCGTGCTCCAGGTCGTTCTCGCTCAGCACCACCACCGGCCGCTGCGGCCCCAGGCCGCGCTCCAGCAAGGCCTGGCCGATGCTGCGCGCGCTGTCCAGCGCCTCCGCATAGCTGACGTGGCGCCAGTCGCCGGTGCTGCCGTCGGCATTGCGCTCGCGGCGCGCCATGAAGCTGCGGTCCGGCGCCACCGAGGCCCAATGCAGCAGCCGGTCCGTCATGCGCGCGGCATGCGGCGCCAGCGGCTGGTCGGCGCGCAGGTAGCGCACGCCGCCCTCGCCCTCGCGCACGGCCACGCGGGTGACGCCGAACGTCAGGTCCCGGTACCTGGGGCTGTTGCTCACGCTCAGCCCTTCCTGACCTTGGCGGCCTTGCCGTCGAGGAAGGCCTTGACCCGGGTCTTGGCCTCGGGGGCGCTCTGGGCGATGGCGGCCATCAGCGCCTCGGTGAGGAAGCCCTGGTCGGCCGGCTGTTCGGCGATGCGGGGCAGGGCGTGCATCAGCGCGTAGTTGGTCAGCGGCGCGTTCTCCGCGATCCGGTTGGCCAGCTCGATCCCGCGCGCCGAGGCCTGGCCCTGCGGCACGAGGTACTGGGCGAAGCCCGCCCGCTCGCCGTCCTGCGCGTTGTAGACGCGGCCGGTCAGCATCATGTCGGTCATGCGGGCGGCGCCGATCAGCCGCGGGATGCGCACCGCGCCGCCGCCGCCGACGAAGATGCCGCGCGAGCCTTCCGGCAGCGCATAGAAGGCCGTCTCGTCGGCGACGCGGATGTGGCAGGCGCTGGCCAGCTCCAGGCCGCCGCCGACCACCGCGCCGTGCAGCGCGGCGACCACCGGCACCGGGCCGTATTGCACCTGCTCCAGCGCGGCGTGCCACATGCGCGAGTGGTACAGGCCCTGGCCGGCGTCGCGCTCCTTGAGCTCCGACAGGTCCAGGCCGGCGCAGAAGTGCTCGCCGGCGCCGTCCAGCACGGCGGCCCGCACCCCGGTTTCCGGCAGCTCCTTCTCGAACAGCTCGCGCAGGCCGAGAATCAGGCTGTCGTTGAGCGCGTTGCGCTTGGCGGGGCGGTTCAGCCGGATCACCGCGATCGGGCCGCGGATCTCCAGGAGGATGTCTTTGTGGGTCATGGGTTATTTGCCAGTGGTCCGGATTATTGTTATAAACAATAACCAATTCAAGCGCGCAATGCGGCCATCGGCCTAGGGCTTACCCTAGTCGGGGCCCAAGCAACCGGAGACATTCCATGGACCACGCCAATCTCGTCGCCATCGACGTCCACACCCACGCCGAGGTGAGCTGCTGGAACCCGTTCGACAACTACGGCGAGGAGTACGACCGCGCCGCCGACAAGTACTTCCGCAACAGCAAGCGGCCGACCATCGAGGAGACGATCGCGTATTACCGCGAACGCAAGATCGGCCTGGTGATGTTCACCGTGGACAGCGAGTCCAAGCTGGGCCGGCGCCGGATCCCCAACGAGGAGATCGCCGAGGCGGCGGCCAAGAACAGCGACATGATGATGTGCTTCGCCAGCATCGACCCGCACAAGGGCAAGATGGGCGCGCGCGAGGCCGAGCGGCTGATCAAGGAGCACGGCGTCAAGGGCTTCAAGTTCCACCCGACGGTGCAGGGCTACCACCCCTACGACAAGATGGCCTGGCCGATCTACGAGGTGATCAACGCCCACAAGCTGCCGGCCATCTTCCACACCGGCCACAGCGGCATCGGCTCGGGCATGCGTTGCGGCGGCGGCCTGCGGCTGGAGTACAGCAACCCCATGCACCTGGACGACGTGGCGATCGACTTCCCGGACATGCAGATCGTGATGGCGCATCCCAGCTTCCCCTGGCAGGACGAGGCGCTCAGCGTCGCCACCCACAAACCCAACGTCTGGATCGACCTCTCGGGCTGGAGCCCGAAGTACTTTCCCAAGCAGCTGGTGCAGTACGCCAACACGCTGCTGAAGGACCGCGTCCTGTTCGGCAGCGACTACCCGCTGATCACGCCGGAGCGCTGGATGAAGGACTTCGAGGACGCCGGCTTCAAGCCCGAGGTGATGCCCGGCATCCTCAAGGGCAACGCGGTCCGCCTGCTGGGCCTGGCCTGAGATGGAAGGCGCCAGGCTGGCAGGCGAAGGCGAGCTGCTGTGGGAGCCTTCGCGCGAGCAGAAGGAGAGTTCACGCCTCGCGCATTACATGCGCTGGCTGGCGGATGAACGCGGCCTGAAGTTCGGGGATTACCAGGCGCTGTGGCAATGGTCGGTGGACGCGCTGGAACCGTTCTGGGATTCGGTCTGGGACTATTTCGGCGTGCAGGCCGGCGGCAGCCGGCAGCCGGTGCTGGCCTCGCACGCCATGCCGGGCGCGCAGTGGTATCCGAACGCCCGTCTGAACTACGCCGAGCACACCTTCCGCAATGCCACAGCGGACCGGCCGGCGCTGGTGGCGCGCAGCGAGGACGCGCCCACGCGCGAGGTTTCGTGGGCCGAGCTGCAGCGCGACACGGCGGCGCTGGCGGCGACGCTGCGCTCGCTGGGCATCGTCGCCGGCGACCGGGTCGCCTCGTACCTGCCGAACCGGCCGGAGACCGTGGTCGCCTTCCTGGCCTGCGCCAGCATCGGCGCCGTCTGGTCAAGCTGCGCGCCCGACATGGGCGCCACCGTCGTGCTCGACCGCTTCCGGCAGATCGAACCCAAGCTGCTGTTCGCCACCGACAGCTACGGCTACAACGGCAGGAAGCACGACCGCGAGGCGCTGGTCGGCGAGCTGCTGGCCGGCTTGCCCAGCGTGCAGACCGTGGTGCACGTGCCCGGCCCGAACGCCGCGACGCGGCCGGTGACCTGGCGCAATGCGGTGCCCTGGGCCGACGCGGTGAAGGACGAGGCGCCGCTGCAGTTCGAGCGCGTGCCCTTCGCCCATCCGCTGTGGATCGTCTATTCGTCCGGCACCACCGGCCTGCCCAAGGCGATGGTGCACAGCCACGGCGGCATCGTGCTGACGCACTTGAAGACCATGTGCCTGCAGCACGACCTGCGGCCGGGCGACCGCCTGCTGTTCCTGGGCGGCACCGGCTGGATCGTCTGGAACCTGCAGATCGGCGCGCTGCTCACCGGCGCCACGGTGATGCTGTACGACGGCAACCCGGCCTGGCCCGACAAGGAGGCGCTGTGGCGCTTCATGGACGAACGGCGCGTGACGCTGTTCGGCTGCGGCGCGGCCTACCTGATCAACTGCATGAAGGACGACCTGCGGCCGCGCGACTTCGCCCGGCTCGATGCGCTGCGCGCGATCAACGCCACCGGCTCGCCGCTGCCGCTGGACGCCTACCGCTGGGTCTACGACGCGGTCAAGAGCGACCTGTGGCTGGCCTCGATCAGCGGCGGCACCGACATCGCGTCCGGCTTCGTCGCCTGCGCGCCGACGCTGCCGGTGCACGCCGGCGAGATCCAGTGCCGCGAACTCGGCGTCGCGGCCTATGCCTTCAATGAATCGGGGCAGCCGGTGGTGGACGAAGTGGGCGAGCTGGTCATCACCAAACCGATGCCCTCGATGCCGGTCTACTTCTGGAACGACCCGGGTGGCAAGCGCTACCTGGAAAGCTACTTCGAGACCTTTGCGGGTGTCTGGCGGCACGGCGACTGGATCCGCTTCACGCCGCGCGGCAGCTCGGTGATCTACGGCCGCTCGGATTCGACGATCAACCGGCACGGGATCAGGATGGGAACGGCGGAGATCTACCGCGTGGTGGAGGAACTGCCGGAGATCCGCGACAGCCTGGTGGTCGACCTCGAATTCCTGGGCCGCGACTCCTTCATGCCGCTGTTCGTGGTGCTCAAGCCCGGCTTCGCGCTGGACGATGCGCTCAAGGCCAAGATCGCGCAGCAGATCCGCAGCAAGGCCTCGGCGCGGCACGTCCCCAACGAGGTCTACGAAGTGCAGGAGATCCCGCGCACGCTGACCGGCAAGAAGATGGAAGTGCCGGTGCGCAAGCTGCTGCTGGGCGCCGACCAGCACAAGGTGGCCAGTCCGGACGCGATGGCCAATCCGGCCAGCCTGGAGTTCTTTGTCGCGCTGGCGTCGAAGCTGAATCCCTGAAGCGTGCGTAGAGGCCTTGGCACGGCCGGCGGCCGGGACGGGGTGTTCTCCGGTCACGCTCGCGGGCGTCTTCCCGGGCACGCCACCGCTCTTGCGTTACCAGCTCAATGAGGCCCACAAGCTGTAGCGACCGCGAATGGCCCTGCGCCCACCCCATCCCGACCACCGGCCTCGAAGGAGCGCTTGAGCGCGGACGCAGAATCGCGCGGCGCCTGCGGAGCGCGCTGTGGTTCTTTCTTCCTGCCGGCTCGCCCTTTCGCTTCGCACGGACGGCGGTCAGGGTGGGTCGGGCGCAGGGCCTGAGAACGACCCACCCTGGCCGGCGGCCGCGCCAACAAGGCCGGCACGCGAATGCTGGATGACAGGAACCTAGAATGTCCGCAAGCAACCACGAGCGAGACCAGCCATGAAGACCTACAAGATCGCCTGCATCCCCGGCGACGGCATCGGCAAGGAAGTGATTCCGGCGGGGCAGACGGCGCTGGAGGCGCTGGCCAAGGCGCAGCAGGGCTTCCGCTTCGAGTTCACTTCCTTCGACTGGGGCGGCGACTATTACCGCAAGCACGGCGTGATGATGCCGGCCGACGGGCTGGAGCCGCTGCGCAAGATGGACGCCATCCTGTTCGGCTCGGCCGGCGACCCCGACATCCCGGACCACATCACGCTGTGGGGCCTGCGCCTGAAGATCTGCCAGGGCTTCGACCAGTATGCCAACGTGCGGCCCACCCGCATCCTGCCGGGCATCGACGCGCCGCTCAAGCGCTGCGGCCCCAAGGACCTGGACTGGGTGATCGTGCGCGAGAACTCGGAAGGCGAATACGCCGGCGTCGGCGGCCGGGTGCACCAGGGCCATCCGATCGAGGCGGCCACCGACGTCTCCATCATGACCCGCGCCGGCGTCGAGCGCATCATGCGTTTCGCCTTCCGGCTGGCGCAGTCGCGGCCACGCAAGCTGCTGACCGTGGTGACCAAGTCGAACGCGCAGCGCCATGCGATGGTGATGTGGGACGAGATCGCGCTGCAGGTTTCCAAGGAGTTCCCCGACGTGAAGTGGGACAAGGAACTGGTGGACGCCTGCACCGCGCGCATGATCAACCGGCCGGCGTCGCTGGACACCCTGGTCGCCACCAACCTGCATGCCGACATCCTGAGCGACCTGGCCGCCGCGCTGGCCGGCAGCCTGGGCATCGCGCCCACCGGCAACATCGACCCCGAGCGCCGCTATCCGTCGATGTTCGAGCCGATCCACGGCTCGGCCTTCGACATCATGGGCAAGGGCCTGGCCAATCCGGTGGGCACCTTCTGGTCCTGCGTGATGATGCTGGAGCACCTGGGCGAGAGCGCCGCCGCCAGGCAACTGATGCAGGCGGTCGAGTCGATCACCGCCGACCAGTCGCTGCACACCCGCGACCTCGGCGGGCGCGCCAGCACCGCGCAGGTGACGCAGGCGCTGTGCGACCGGCTGGCCGGCGCCACCGCGCGGCCGCAGCCGGCCTGAATGCGGCTGATCAGCCAGCGCTGCTGAGCCTGTGCCTGACGCCGCGTCCCGGCCCCGCGACGCGGGCCGCGATGCCATACTGGAACGATGGTGGATTTCCTGATTGGCGTCGATGGCGGCGGCACGGCAACCCGGGCCTGGCTGGCGGGCCGTGACGGCGCCGTGATCGGCCGCGGCCTGGCCGGCCCGTCGGCGCTCGGCCAGGGCATCGCCGCCGCCTGGATCCAGGTCGAGCAGGCGATCCGCGGCGCCTTCCAGGACGCCAGGCTGGCGGTGCCGTCGTGGCGCCGCTGCGCCGTCGGCGCCGGCCTGTCCGGGGTCAGCAACCGGTCCTGGCGCGACGCCTTCGTGGAACGCAACATCGGCTTCGCCCGGCTGGCCGCCGAAACCGATTCCTTCACCATGCTGCTGGGCGCCCACGGCGGCCGGCCCGGCGCCATCGTCGCCGCCGGCACCGGCAGCATCGGCGAGGTGCTGCGCCCGGACGGCAGCCGCTTCACGGCCGGCGGCTGGGGCTTTCCGGTCGGCGACGAGGGCAGCGGCGCCTGGCTCGGACTGCACGCGGTGCGGGTGGCGCAATGCGCGATCGACGGCCGGATCGCGGCCGGCGCGCTGGCGCGGCGGGTGTTCGCCGTCTGCGGCAGCGACCGCGACAGCGTGCAGGCGTGGTGCGACCAGGCCGGCCAGTTCGCCTATGCGCAGCTGGCGCCGGCCGTGTTCGAGACCGAACAGACAGACCCGTCGGCCGCGCACCTCCTGGGCCACGCCGTGGCCGCGCTGGAGACCATCGCCAGCGCGATCGATCCGGATGGCGTGCTGCCGCTGGCCGTCTGCGGCAGCGTCGGCAGGCAGCTGGCCCCGCGGCTGGCGCCGGCGCTGCGGGCCCGGCTGGTGGAGCCCGCCGACGGCCCGGCGGCCGGTGCACTCGCCCTGATCCGGCGGCTGGTCGACCAAGAGGAGCTGCATCCGGCATGACCCGCCTCACCGGCCACATCCTCACCCCCGAAGGCTTCGTCGAAGGAACGCTGGCCTTCGACAGCGCCGGCCGCATCGCCGGCCTGATGGGAACGCCGGTGCCGGAAGACATCGTGCGGGCGTCCAGCGAACCGCTGATCCTGCCCGGCTTCGTCGACCTGCACGTGCACGGCGGCGGCGGGCGCGACGTGATGGACGGCGGCGACGCGGCGGCCGTGATCGCGCGGCGCCATGCCGCCCACGGCACGACTGCCTTGCTGGCCACCACCATGACCGCGCCGATGGCCGACCTGGAGCCGGCCTTCGAGGGGCTGCGCGCCGCCTGTGCGCGCCAGCGCCCGGGCTCCGCCCGCATCCTCGGCGTGCACCTGGAAGGCCCGTACATCAACCCGGGCCGGCTCGGCGCCCAGCCCGATTTCGCCCGCCCGGTGGCGCTGGACGAACTGGCGCGGCTGCACGCGCTGGCGCCGATCCGGCTGGTCACGCTGGCGCCGGAAGTGCCCGGCAACATGGAAGCGATCGGCGCGCTGGTGGCGGCCGGCTACCGGGTGCAGATCGGCCACACGGCCGGCAGCTACGACGACGGCGTGCAGGCGCTCGGGCAGGGCGCCACCGGCTTCACCCACCTGTTCAACGCCATGAGCGGCCTGCACCACCGCGCGCCCGGCATGGTCGGCGCCGCGCTGGCCAAGGCGCAGTACGCCGAGATCATTCCCGACCTGCTGCACGTGCACCCGGGGGCGATCCAGGTGGCGCTGCGCGCGATCCCCTGCCTGTATTGCGTCACCGATGCGACGGCCGCCACCGGCATGCCCGACGGCGATTACCAGCTCGGGCGCCAGACCGTCACCAAGTGCCTGGGCGGCGTGCGGCTGGCCGACGGCACGCTGGCCGGCTCCACGCTGACCATGGACCAGGCGCTGCGCAACCTGGTGCAGGTCCTGGGCCTGGAGCTATCGGAAAGCTCGCGGCGCGTCTCCACCCACGCGGCCGACCACATCGGCATGGCCGACCGCGGCCGGCTGGCGCCCGGCGCCTGGGGCGACGTGGTGGTGCTGGACCGGGAACTGGTGCTGACGGCCGTCTATGCGCAAGGAGAACGGGTTGAGCTCGCGGATGCTGGTTGAGGCGCGCGAGGCGCCTGCCGCCGTCGCGCGCCTGCTGGCGAACGACGACACGGAGTACCGCGCGTTCGGCGCCGCGCTGCGCGCCGAGCCGCCGGCCTCCATGCTGACGCTGGCGCGCGGCAGCTCGGACCACGCCGCCCACTTCATGGCGTATCTCATCATGGCGCGGCTGGGCCGGCTGGTGACCTCGCTGCCGATGTCGCTGGTGACGTTGTACCAGTCGCGCATCGAGCGCCAGGGCCTGACGGCGTTCGCCTTCTCGCAGTCGGGCCAGAGCCCGGACCTGGTGGAGCCGGCGCGCTACTTCGGCGAGGGCGGGGCGGTGACGGCGGCCTTCGTCAACGACACGGCGTCGCCGCTGGCCGGGGCGGTGCGCCATGTGTTTCCGCTGCATGCCGGCACGGAGACCAGCGTCGCCGCCACCAAGAGCTTCATCGCGCAGCTGGTGGGCGGGGCCAGGCTGGTGACTGCCTGGCAGAGCGACATCGACCTGGCGCGGGCGCTGGCCGATCTGCCCGGCGCGCTGACCCTGGCCGCCCATGCGGACTGGAGCGCCGCGATCGCGCCGCTGGTGGATGCCGACCGGCTGTTCGTGATCGGCCGCGGCACCGGGCTGGCGGTGGCACTGGAAGCGGCGCTGAAATTCAAGGAGACCTGCGGCATCCAGGCCGAGGCCTTCTCCGGCGCCGAGGTGCAGCACGGGCCGATGGCGCTGATCGGCGAGGGCTACCCGCTGCTCATCTTCGCGCCGCGCGGGCCGGCGCAGCCGGGGCTGCTGGCGCTGGCCGCCGCGATGCGCCAGCGCGGCGCGCGCGTGCTGCTGGCGGCGCCGATCGGCACGCCAGACAGCGAGCTGCCGCTGGTGGAGACCGGCGCGGTGGACCTCGATCCGCTGTCGGCGATCCAGAGCTTCTACCCGATGGTCGATGCGCTGGCGCGGGCGCGCGGGCTGGACCCGGACAGGCCGCAGCACTTGAAGAAGGTGACCCGCACGCGATAGCCGCGACCATCCCGGCCGACGCGCCGGGATCCGGGCCTCTGCCGGAGATACCATCGCCCGATGACCCGCCCACGCAAGACCCCCGAGCAACTGCGCAGCCACCGCTGGTACGGCGTGAAGGACCTGCGCTCCTTCGGCCATCGCTCCCGCACCGCGCAGATGGGCTACCACCGCAGCGATTACGCCGGCAAGCCGGTGATCGCGATCATCAACACCTGGAGCGACATCAACTCCTGCCACTCGCACTTCAAGCAGCGGGTGGAAGAGGTCAAGCGCGGCGTCTGGCAGGCCGGCGGCTTTCCGGTGGAGATGCCGGCGATCAGCCTGGCCGAGCCGTTCCAGAAGCCGACCACCATGCTGTACCGCAACCTGCTGGCGATGGAGTGCGAGGAGCTGCTGCGCTCCTATCCGGCCGACGGCTGCGTGCTGATGGGGGGCTGCGACAAGACCACGCCGGCCCTGGTGATGGGCGCGATCTCGATGGACCTGCCCGCCATCTTCATGCCGGCCGGGCCGATGCTGCGCGGCGACTACAACGGCAAGTTCCTGGGCTCGGGCTCGGACACCTGGAAATACTGGGCCGAACTGCGGGCCGGCAACATCACCGAGGACGACTGGCAGGAGGTGGAGGACGGCATCGCGCGCTCGGCCGGCCACTGCATGACCATGGGAACCGCCAGCACCATGACCAGCGCCGCCGAGGTGCTGGGGCTCACGCTGCCGGGTGCGTCCTCGATCCCGGCGCCGGACTCGCGCCATGCCCAGATGGCGACGCTGACCGGCAAGCGCATCGTCGACATGGTGTGGGAAGACCTCAAGCCTTCCGACATCCTGACGGCAGCATCGTTCGACAACGCGGTGACGGCGGTGCTCGCGCTGGGCGGCTCGACCAACGCCATCGTCCACCTCATCGCGATGGCGCGCCGCGCCGGCATCGACCTGGACCTGGCGCGCTTCGACGCGCTGGCGCGCGAGACGCCGGTGATCGCCAACCTGCGGCCCAGCGGCAAGTACCTGATGGAAGATTTCTTCTATGCGGGCGGCCTGCGCGGCCTGCTGGTGCGGCTGGCCGACCTGCTCGATCCCGGGCAGCAGACCGTCAACGGCCGCAGCCTGGGGGAGAACATCGAGGGCGCCAGGGTCTTCAACGACGACGTCATCCTGCCGCGCGAGCAGCCGCTGCTGGCCAGCGGCGGGCTGGCGGTGCTCACCGGCAACCTGGCGCCGGCCGGCGCGGTGATCAAGCCCGCGGCGATGGAGCCGCAGCTGCGCCGGCACACCGGCCCGGCCGTGGTGTTCAAGGACTACAACGACATGTCGGCGCGCATCGATTCGCCCGACCTGGTGGTGACCAGGGACAGCGTGATCGTGCTGCAGAGCGCCGGCCCGCAGGGCGCGCCCGGCATGCCCGAATGGGGCCAGCTGCCGATCCCGCAGAAACTGCTCAAGGAAGGCGTGCGCGACATGGTGCGCATCAGCGATGCGCGCATGAGCGGCACCAGCTACGGCGCCTGCGTGCTGCACGTCACGCCGGAGTCGCACGTCGGCGGCCCGCTGGCGCTGGTGCGCGACGGCGACCTGATCGCGCTGGATGTGGAAGCACGCCGGATCGACATGCTGGTGGACCAGGAGGAACTGGCGCGCCGGCAGGCTGCATGGAAGGCGCCTGCGCCCAAGTTCACCCGCGGCTACGGCGTGCTGTACCTCAAGCACATCCAGCAGGCCGACACCGGCTGCGACTTCGACTTCCTCGGGCCGGAGCCGGCGGTTGCCGGCGGCGAGCCCGAGATCCATTGATCCAGCCAGCACCGCCATCCGGTGCCAGCGCCCACCGACCCGGGAGAACCGATGACCGATCATGACAAGGACCTGGCCGCCGACACGCTCGACCTGCTGCGCAAGGTCAGCGTGGCCACGCTTTGCACGCAGCTGTTCAAGCGGGGACTGCGCAACGTCTTCATCCAGGGCATCGGCCGCCTGACCGATCCGGCCGCCGGCAACATGGTCGGTCCGGCCTACACGATGCGCAACATCCCGGCGCGCGAGGACCTGGACCAGATCAGCGCCTTCGACGATTACGATCATCCGCAGCGCAAGGGCATCGAGAGCGTGCCGCCCGGCCACGTGCTGGTGCTCGATTGCCGCGGCGAGACCCGCGTGGCCTCCGGCGGCCAGATCCTCACCACCCGGCTGAAGGTGCGCGGCGCGGCCGGCCTGGTGTCGGACGGTCCGGTGCGCGACAGCGGCGCCATCAGCCAGATGGACTTCCCCGTGTACTGCGCCGGCGGGAGCGCGCCGCTGAACCTGATCCACCACCACGCGATCGACCTGAACGTGCCGATCGGGTGCGGCGGCGTGGCGGTCTATCCGGGCGACATCATGGTCGGCGACGACGAGGGCGTGGCCGTCATCCCGCGCCACCTGGCCGACGAGGTGGCGCGCGACGCGGCGGAGCAGGAAAAGATGGAAGCCTTCATCCTGGAGCGGATCGAGGGCGGCGCCATGCTGCGCAACAACTATCCGCCCAACGCCGAGACCCGCGCGGCCTTCGCGCAGTGGCGCAAGCAGCGCGGGATCTGACCCGGCTGCAAGCGCCGGTTCAGGGATGCCGCAGCAGCTGCGGCATGGCGGCGTGCTGCGGCACCAGCTCCGAAGGCCGGTCCAGCAAGCGGTCGGTGATGCCCGCGCCGGCCCACATCGCCGCCAGCGCAAGCCAGGCAGTCAGCGCAAACACTGCGCCGCCGCTGATGCCCGCGCCCACGGCGCAGCCGCCCGCCAGCATGGCGCCGAAGCCCATCAGCATGGCGCCGGCAATGTAGCGGCGCATGCTGTAGCCGTCCTTGAAGCCTTCCAGCCGCAGGTCGTGTCCGACCCACGCGCCGGCCAGCGCGCCGGCGAACACACCGGGCAGGAAGCCGGAGTCGAAGCCGAAGGCGCGGCCCGGCGTGGAGACGACGCGCATCAGCCATTCGGCCGACGGGCCGCTGAAGGTCAGGCCCTGGACCGGGACGACCTGGAACGAATGGGCGGCGACCGTGGCGGTGTATGCCCAGCCCGCCGCCACGGCCAGGCCGGCGCCCAGGCCGCCCAGCCACTTCCACACGCTTTTCCTGCTGCGCACCGAGTACCAGAGGGCGGCGACCAGCCAGAGCGCGCCGAAGGCCAGTCCGCCCCAGCGGCCGGCGCCGGTCACGGCCAGCAGGTCACGGGCCGCGCCGCCTTCGACCGTCCACCAGCTGCCGATGCTCTCGCGCAAGGGAGCGAGCGCGCCCGCCAGCGAAGCCTGGGCCGTGACCGCGAAGATCAGTCCGGACAGCAAGGCACGCAGGTTGCCGGTGGCCGACAGCACCAGCAGCCGGCTGGCGCAACCCCGCGCCATCACCATGCCGGCGCCGAACAGCAGGCCGCCGACCAGCGCGCCCGAAATGCTGCCCCGCGCCGCGAGCTGGCGCGTGCTGCTCACGTCGATCAGGCCCGACAGCACGAGCGCCTGCACGCCCACCACCGCCGCCGAAAACGTGAGCAGCCAGACCGCGAGCTTTTCGCCGGGCCGGCCACGCCAGAACTCGATGGCCGCCGAGCGCAGGCAGAAGCCGGAGCGCTGGGCGGCAAAGCCGAACAGCAGGCCGATCAGTGCGCCGCCGGCGGCCAGCACAGGTGCTTCACCGAGTTTCTCGAGCAGGCCGGTCAAGTCCATGGATATATTTAAGCATTGGCTTATATTGTCGCGCATGGCGCCACGCCCGCGCTTGACGGGGATCAAGCACGGACCTCAGGGCGCAGTTGCGTGCCTGCGCATGGCCCGCTCCAGCAGCTCGAACAGCACCTCGCACAGCAGCGCCAGCGCCGCGGCCGGCAGGGCGCCTGCCAGCAGCAGTTCGCGGTCGTTCAGCGCCAGGCCGGTGACGATCCGCTCGCCATAGCCGCCGGCGCCGATGAAGGCGGCGATGGTGGCGGTGCCGATGGCGATCGCCACTGCCGTGCGCACGCCCGCCACCACCGTCGGCAGGGCCAGCGGCAGCTCCACATGGCGCAGCCGCTGGGCCCGCGTCATGCCCAGGGCAGTGCCGGCCTGGCGCAGGCCTTCGCCGACCTCGGCCAGGCCGGTGACCGTGTTGCGCATGATCGGCAGCAGCGCATAGAGCGTGAGCGCGATCAGCGCCGGCACCACCCCGATGGCGCCGGTCAGCCCGATCAGCGCGGCCAGCAGCGCCAGAGAGGGCACGGTCTGCAGCAGCCCGGCCGCGGCCAGCAGGAAGCCGCGCCAGCGCGGACGCGGAAAGGCGGCCAGCGCCAGCGGCACGCCCACCAGCACCGCGGCCGCCACCGACAGCGCCACCAGCGTCAGGTGCTGCAAGGTCAGGCGCGCCAGGTCGGGGCCGAACAGCTTGTCGGCGAAGCCGCGGCCGCCGCCGGCCGGCGACGTCCCGCTGCCCGCCTTCGCGGGCGCGCCGGACGCCAGGAAGTCGCGCGCGATGGCGTCGAAGGGCACGCCCTGCAGCTCGGCGCGGGCGTTCATCGCGATCATCGCGTCCTCGTCGATCCGGCCCTGCAGCGTCTGCAGCGCGGCCCACGCCCTGGGCGACTGGCGGGGCACTTCGAGCCGGTACAGGACCACGGCGTCGTAGCGGGGGAAGTACTTCCGGTCGTCCGCCAGCACCCGCAGGCCCAGGTGGCCGATCTTGGCGTCGGTGGTGTAGATGTCGATCAGGTCCACCTGGCCGGCGGCGATGGCGTCGTAGGCCAGGCCGTGGTCCAGCCCGGTGGGCTTCTGGCTGAAGCCGTAGCGCTGCGCCAGCCCGGCCCAGCCGTCGGCGCGCCCGATGAACTCGTTGGACAGTCCCAGGCGCAGTTCCGGATGGCGCGCCAGGTCGCTGAGCGTGGCGATGCCCAGGCGCTGCGCATCGGCCGCCCGCATTGCCAGCGCGTAGCCGTCGTTGAAGCCCAGGGGAATCGCGGCGCCGAGTCCGAGCGGGGCCAGCGCCTCGTTCATCTGCGGCAGCGACAGCGGGTCGCTCCTTTTGAGGATCTCCTGCCCGATGGTGCCGGCGTACTCCGGATACATGTCGATGCTGCCGGAGCGCAAGGCCTCGTAGACGATCGCGGTGTTGCCCAGGCCCTCGCGCACCTGCGGCTGGCCGGCGCCGGCGCGCGCCGCGGTCTGCGCCATCACGTGGGCCAGGATGTACGACTCCGTGAAGCGCTTGGACCCGATGCGCAGCGCGCGCTCCGGCGGGTCGGCGGCCAGGCACGCGGCGGCCAGGAGCAGGAGGGCGGACAGGCAGGCGAGGCGCTTCATGGCGCAAGCATGCCACGGCGCGCCGCCGGCCCCGCGCACGCGGCGCAACGATCAACGCGGCGGCGTCAAGCGCGACATCCGCGCATTCCCCTAGGAACCACAACCTCTTGTCTTGTGTCTACCGTTCACCTACAGTGAAGTCAGGTTTGCCGCAGCGCCGGACGTCCTCGCACACACAGTGGGGCCATAGTGCGCTAAAGTGAAATTGAATGGCTGATTGTTGCTTCGATGCAGAGTCCCGTTTGAAGGAGGTTCCATGGATGTAGTTCGGAATTTTCTGGCCCGTTACGAGCAGACCCGAGAGGAGGAGATGTCGCTCGAGGAATACCTCGACGCGTGCAAGCGGGATCCCCTGGTCTACGCGACGGCTGCCGAGCGGATGCTTGCCGCCATCGGCGAGCCCGAAGTGGTGGACACCCGGCACGACCCGCGCCTGTCGCGCATCTTCGGCAACAAGGTGGTGCGCATTTATCCCGCATTCCGCGATTTCTACGGCCTCGAGGAGCCGATCGAACAGGTGGTCTCCTGCTTCCGCCACGCGGCGCAGGGGCTGGAAGAGAAGAAGCAGATCCTGTACCTGCTGGGCCCGGTGGGCGGCGGCAAGTCCTCCATCGCCGAGCGCCTCAAGCAGCTGATGGAGCAGGTTCCCTTCTACGCCATCAAGGGCTCGCCGGTCAACGAATCGCCGCTGGGCCTGTTCAACAATGCCGAAGACGCGCCGCTGCTGCAGCAGCAATACGGCATCGCCCCGCGCTACCTGCAGCGCGTGATGTCGCCCTGGGCCGTCAAGCGGCTGGAGGAATTCGGCGGCGACATCCGCAAGTTCAAGGTGGTCAAGCGCTACCCCTCCATCCTCAAGCAGTGCGCGATCGCCAAGACCGAGCCGGGCGACGAGAACAACCAGGACATCTCGGCGCTGGTCGGCAAGATCGACATCCGCAAGCTGGAGACATTCGCCCAGGACGACCCGGATGCGTACAGCTATTCGGGCGGCCTGTGCCTGGCCAACCAGGGCCTGCTGGAGTTCGTGGAAATGTTCAAGGCGCCGATCAAGGTGCTGCACCCGCTGCTGACGGCCACCCAGGAAGGCAACTTCAAGGGCACGGAAGGCTTCGGCGCGATCCCGTTCGACGGCATCGTGATGGCCCACTCCAACGAAAGCGAGTGGAAGGCGTTCAAGAACAACAAGAACAACGAGGCCTTCCTGGACCGGATCTACATCGTCAAGGTGCCGTATTGCCTGCGGGTGACGGAAGAAACCAAGATCTACGAGAAGCTGATCCGCAACTCCTCGCTCAAGGACGCAGTCTGCGCGCCCGGCACGCTGCGCATGATGGCGCAGTTCGCGGTGCTGACGCGGCTGAAGGAGCCGGAGAATTCCAGCATCTTCTCCAAGATGCAGATCTACGACGGCGAGAACCTCAAGGACACGGACCCCAAGGCCAAGAGCTACCAGGAGTACCGCGATTACGCCGGCGTCGACGAGGGCATGACCGGCATCTCCACCCGCTTCGCCTTCAAGATCATCTCCAAGGTGTTCAACTTCGACTCGACCGAGATCGCCGCCAACCCGGTGCACCTGATGTACGTGCTGGAGCAGCAGATCGAGCGCGAGCAGTTCCCGGCCGAGATCGAGCAGAAGTACCTGGCCTACATCAAGGAACACCTGTCGGCCCGCTACGCGGAGTTCATCGGCAAGGAGATCCAGACGGCCTACCTGGAGTCCTATTCGGAATACGGCCAGAACATCTTCGACCGCTATGTGACGTACGCGGATTTCTGGATCCAGGACCAGGAGTTCCGGGACACGGACACCGGCGAGATCTTCGACCGCTCGGCGCTGAACGCCGAACTGGAGAAGATCGAGAAGCCCGCCGGCCTGTCCAACCCCAAGGACTTCCGCAACGAGATCGTCAACTTCGTGCTGCGTGCCCGTGCCAGCAACGCCGGCAAGAATCCGGTCTGGACCAGCTACGAGAAGCTGCGCACGGTGATCGAGAAGAAGATGTTCTCCAACACCGAGGACCTGCTGCCCGTAATCTCCTTCAACGCCAAGGCCAGCGCCGACGAGCAGAAGAAGCACGAAGACTTCGTCAACCGGATGGTCGAGAAGGGCTACACGCACCGCCAGGTCCGCCTGCTGTGCGAGTGGTACCTGCGCGTCCGCAAGAGCTCCTGAAGAAGGAGCGGAGTAACAAGTAGTGCCCACCAGCCGCCGGGAGACCCCCATGCTGCACCAGGTGATCGATCGGCGCCTGTCGGGAAAGAACAAATCGATCGGCAACCGCGAGCGCTTCCTGCGGCGCTACCGGGAGCAGATCAAGGACGCCGTGCGCAAGGCCGTCGGCGACCGCAGCATCCGCGACATCGAGGCTGGCACGGACATCACGCTGCCCAGGCGCGACGTGTCGGAGCCGACCTTCAACCACGGCCCGGGCGGCACCCGCGAGATGGTGCACCCCGGCAACCAGGAATACGTCAAGGGCGACCGCATCGCCAAGCCGCAGGGCGGCGGCGGCAGCGGCTCCGGCCAGGGCGCCTCGGCCGACGGCAGCGGGGAAGACGACTTCGTCTTTCGCATCAGCCGCGACGAGTTCATGAACTACTTCTTCGACGACCTGGCGCTGCCGCGGCTGATCCGCACGCAGCTGCTGGCCGACGCGCCCGAGTGGAAATCGCGCCGGGCCGGCTTCGTCTCGGAGGGCAATCCCACTAGCCTGCACGTGGTGCGCTCGATGCGGGTCGCGCTGGGACGGCGCATCGCGATGGGCGGGGACGCGCGGCTGGAGCTGCGCAAGCTCGAAGAACACCTCAGGCAGCTGGAAGCGCGCGACGCGCCGGGCACCGAGATCGCCGCGGCCCAGGCCGAGATCCAGGCGCTGCGGGACAGGCTCAAGCGGGTGCCCTTCCTGGACCCCTTCGACCTGCGCTACCGCAACCGGATCCGCGAGCCGGTGCCCACCAGCAAGGCGGCGATGTTCTGCCTGATGGACGTCTCCGGCTCGATGGACGAAGCACGCAAAGACCTGGCCAAGCGCTTCTTCATCCTGCTGTACCTGTTCCTCACGCGCCATTACCAGCAGACCGACGTGATCTTCATCCGCCACCACACCCAGGCGGCGGAAGTGACGGAGGACGAATTCTTCCACGCCACCGAGAGCGGCGGCACGGTGGTGTCCAGTGCGCTGACGCTGATGTACGAGGTGATCAGGGCCCGCTACAACTCCAGCGAGTGGAACATCTACGGCGCCCAGGCCTCGGACGGCGACAACTGGCAGCAGGACTCGTCCAAGTGCCGCGAACTGCTGGAGAACAAGCTGCTGCCGATGTGCCGCTATTTCGCCTACGTGCAGGTGGCCGACGAAGACCAGAACCTGTGGGAAGAGTACACGCGGGTGCGGGACGCCAATCCGCACTTCGCGATGCAGAAGATCGTCACGCCGGCGCAGATCTTCCCGGTGTTCCGCGACCTGTTCAAGAAGACGCCGAACCCCGCATGATGCTTTTCCGACCCGAAGGGGGGCCTTTATGAGCGAGCAAGCCGTCATCCGCCACGAGCGCCTGCCCAGTCCGTCGGACTGGACCTTCGAGCTGATCGAAACCTACTTCGACGCCATCAAGAAGACGGCGCAGGGCTTCGGCCTTGACACCTATCCGGTGCAGCTGGAGCTGATCTCCGCCGAGCAGATGCTCGATGCCTATGCTTCGGTCGGCATGCCGGTCAACTACCGGCACTGGTCCTTCGGCAAGCAGTTCATCTCCAGCGAGAAGAACTACCGGCGCGGCCACATGGGCCTGGCCTACGAGATCGTGATCAATTCCGATCCCTGCATCGCCTACCTGATGGAAGAGAACACCATGCCGATGCAGGCGCTGGTGATGGCCCATGCCTGCTTCGGCCACAACTCCTTCTTCAAGGGCAACTACTTGTTCCGGATGTGGACGGATGCCAGCTCGATCATCGACTACCTGGTGTATGCCAAGTCGTACATCGCCGAATGCGAGGAGAGGCACGGCCTGGACGCGGTGGAAGAGGTGCTGGACGCCTGCCACGCGCTGATGCATTACGGCGTGGACCGCTATCGGCGACCGCAGAAGATCTCGCTGGTGGAGGAGGAACTGCGCCGCAAGGACCGCGAGGCCTATCTCCAGCAGCAGATCAACGACATGTGGCGCACCCTGCCCAAGTCGCCCGGCAAGCAGTCCAAGAAGGAGCAGCGCCGCTTTCCCGAGGAGCCGCAGGAGAACATCCTGTATTTCGTGGAGAAGAACGCGCCGCTGCTGGAGCCGTGGCAGCGCGAGATCGTGCGGATCGTGCGCAAGATCGCGCAGTACTTCTATCCGCAGCGCCAGACCCAGGTGATGAACGAGGGCTGGGCGACCTTCTGGCATTACACGCTGCTCAACAAGATGTACGAGCAGGGCCAGCTGGCCGACGGCTTCATGATGGAGTTCCTCAGCTCGCACACCAACGTGGTGTTCCAACCGCCGGTCACGCACCCGGGCTACAGCGGCATCAACCCGTATGCGCTGGGCTTCGCGATGTTCACCGACCTGCGCCGCATCTGCGAGCACCCCACCGACGAGGACCGTGAATGGTTCCCCGACATCGCCGGCTCGGACTGGCTCAAGACGCTGGATTACGCGATGCGCCACTTCAAGGACGAGAGCTTCATCGGGCAATACCTGTCGCCGCGGCTGATGCGCGAGTTCCGGCTGTTCTCGATCGTCGACGACGCTTCATCGCGCGAGCTGGAAGTGGCCGCGATCCACGACGACGCCGGCTACCGCCGGGTGCGCGAATCGCTGGCGCGCCAGCACGACCTGAGTGCGCGCGAACCGAACATCCAGGTGTGGAACGTCAACCTGCGCGGCGACCGCTCGCTGACGCTGCGCCACACCCGCCACAACGACCGGCCGCTGGACAACAGCGCCGAGGAAGTGGTGCGGCACGTGGCGCGGCTGTGGGGCTTTCGCGTGCGGCTGGAAAGCGTGGACGCGCAGGATCGCGTGCTGCAGCACTGGGAAGTGACGCCGACGGCCCACGCCTAGGCTGTCGCCGCGCTAGCCTGTCATGCCGGACTCGATCCGGCATCCGCCAACGCCCTGCTTCAATTCAGCAGTTGCGCTTGCGCCATCTGCTGCTGCGCCGCCGGCTGGGCCTCCACGCCGGCATGGGCCAGCAGCGCGGCGGCCACTTCGAGGTCGGCTTCCTGGGCCTTGCGGCGGGCCGCTTCCAGCAGCGCCAGGTTGTTGCGGCCCACGGCCAGGTAGGTGAAGCCGGCCGCCGTGACCTGGTGCGGGTCGTACAGGTTGCGGCCGTCGATGATCAGCGGATTCATCAGCGCGGTCTTGAGTGCCGCCAGGTGCGGGCTGCGGTAGTTCTTCCACTCCGTGACCACGATCAGCGCGTCGGCGCCCTGCACCGCCTCCATCGGCTTGTCGACGTAGCGGATGTTCTGCAGCAGTTCCGGGCGGTCGGCGAAATCCTCCGCCAGCGCCAGCCGGGTCTGTTCCACCGCGACCGGGTCGTGGGCGGCGACGCCGGCGCCGGCGCGCAGCAGGGCGCCGATCAGCGTGCGGCTGGGCGCCTCGCGCATGTCGTCGGTGTTGGGCTTGAAGGCCAGGCCCCAGACGGCGAAGCTCAGTCCGCGCAGGTCCGGGCCGAACTGCTCGAACACCTTGTCGGCCAGCACGTTCTTCTGGCGCTGGTTGACTTCGTCCACCGCCGCCAGGATCTTCATCTCGTGGCCGTACTCGGCCGCGGTCTGCGCCAGCGCCCGCACGTCCTTGGGAAAGCAGCTGCCGCCGTAGCCGGTGCCGGCGTACAGGAAGCTGTAGCCGATGCGCGGATCGGAGCCGATGCCCTGGCGCACCAGCTCGATGTCGGCGCCGACCCTGTCGGCCAGGTTGGCCAGCTCGTTCATGAAACTGATCCGGGTGGCCAGCATCGCGTTGGCCGCGTACTTGGTGAATTCGGCGCTGCGCACGTCCATCACGCGGGTGCGCTCGTGGTTGCGGTTGAATGGCGCGTACAGCTCGCGCATGATCGCCAGCGCGTGCCGGCCCTGCGCGTCGTCGTCCACGCCCAGCACGATCCGGTCGGGGCGCATGAAATCGTCGACCGCCGCGCCTTCCTTGAGGAACTCCGGGTTGCTGATCACCGAATACTGCAGGTGGGCCATCCCGCGTTCGGCCAGTTGCTCCAGGATCGCCTGCCGCACCTTGTCGGCGGTGCCGACCGGAACGGTGGACTTGTCGACGATGACCTTGAAGTCGCGCATGTGGCGGCCGATCGCGCGGCCGGCCGCCAGCACGTACTGCAGGTCGGCGCTGCCGTCCTCGCCGCTGGGCGTGCCCACCGCGATGTACTGCACGTTGGCGAAGGCGACGCTGGCCTCGACGTCGCTGGAAAAGCGCAGCCGTCCTTCCTCCACGTTGCGCTCGATGATCTCCTTGAGCCCCGGCTCGTAGATCGGCATGCCGCCGGCGTTGAGCAGGTCCACCTTGCGCTGGTCCAGGTCCAGGCAGAACACGTTGTTGCCCAGTTCCGCCAGGCAGGCGCCGGTGACGAGGCCGACGTAGCCGGTGCCGATGATCGTGATGTTCATGTGAACGGCCTCCCAGCCGACGTCCGTGAATGGTTGAAGAAAATCGCTGGCCACAGTCTGGATTCGCGCTGCGCCGCCGGTCCCGCCGACGCGGCGCATTCGCCGGTAGGCACGCTCCTACATCCGGTTGCGGGATTTACGGCCTCTGCAGTGGGCGCGTTTTGGCGACCATGAGCCCACGGATTGCTGCGCACTGTTCGCGCGGGCCGCACCCCTGGAGTAATGCCGTGATCACGAGGGAGCCCAACTCGAAACGCAAGTCGCTGCGCGTGGCGATCCCGCTGTACGTGGAGATCGGGGGCGCCACCTACGGCGTGAGCAACTGGTCGACCACCGGCATCGGCGTGGTGGGCCTGCAGGAGGAGCCGGAGCCGGGCAGCGTGGTGCCGGCCCGCATCAGCTTCCCGATGCTGGAATCGACCCTGACGATCGCGGTCGAACTGAAGTTCCGGGCCCGCCACGACGAGGTGTACGGCTTCGACTTCCACGAGCTGAGCGCGCGCAACAAGCGCGTGCTGCGCCACTACATCGAGCTGTCGGTGGACGGCAAGCTGGGCGACGTCGAGGACATCGTCGCCGTGGCCTCCTCGCCGGTGACGGTCTCGCCGATCGAGCTGCCGCTGAACCTGGCCCAGCCGGCGCCCCACGGCACGCTGCAGGGCTTTCGCAAGCGCAACTACGCGGCCGTCGTGCTCGGCTTCGCCGTGATTGCCGCGGTGGCCTCGCTGCTGTTCTACAACTTCGCCTACAAGATCGAGGGCACCGGCTTCGTCAACGGCAGCATCGAGCGCGTCACCGCCAACTACGACGGCCGGCTGGCCAAGGTGCTGGCCACGCCGCAGAGCTTCGTCGAGGCCAACGCGCCGCTGTTCACGGTGGAGAACCCGGCCATCAACGCCCTGAAGACCGAGGTGGACCTGATGGAGCAGCAGCTCGCGGTGCTCACCCGCGAACAGAACCGCGTGCAGCAGGCGCGCCTGGGCGCCGAGGCCGGCCTGCTGTCCTCGCTGAAGCAGGACAGCGGCCTGCGCGAGCAGGAGCTGTCCAACGCCCGCAAGCTGTTCGAGAACGGCGTGATCTCGCAGGTCGACCTGATGAAGGTGGCCGCCGATGTCAGCGACCAGCGCAACAACTACCTGCGCCAGGTGGCCGAGGGTGCCAGCCGCACCGCCACCTTCGAGTCCGGCGACCAGCTGGCACGCATGCGGATCGAGCTGGCGGCCAAGAAGATGCTGCTGGCGCGCCAGGCCACCGACCAGACGGTGCGGGCGCCGCGCAAGGGCAAGGTGTTCGCGGTCGACAAGGTGGCGGGCGAATACGTCTCGGCGCGCGATCCGGTGGTGCTGCTCGAATCCGACATCACGCCCAGCGTGCTGCTGCGCCTGCCCAACGACGATGCGCTCAAGCTGCGCCTGGGCATGCCGGCGACGGTCTACGTGCCGTTCGAGGACCGGCGCTATCCGGCCACCATCAGCGCCATCGGCCTGGCCGCGGTCAATGCCGCCAGCCTGCCGACCATGGAAGGCGGCCTGAACGAAACGCTGATCAAGCTGGAGTTCGACGACAAGAAGGTCCGGCTGCCGGCCAACGCCCGGGTCACCGTGTGGGTGCGGACGCTGGGCAATTTCGGCGGCTGGATATGAAGCAGCGGGCGCTGCGCAACGCCGCCTGGCGTTCGCTGGTGCTGCCGCTGCTGTGCTACGGCGCGATCGCCGTGCCGCTGTTCCTGTGGTCCCGGGCCCAGGTGCACCCGCTGGAGCACGGCACGCTGCTGGCCATCGGTGTGTTCGGCGCCTGGCGCTACGGCTGGCAATGGATGCATTTCGTGCGGGCCTGGCTGTATGCGCGCTTCCACTTTCCGGCGCTGCGCCGGCAGGCGGACGCGGTGGCCGCGGCCGGGCGCTTCCCGCGCCGGGTGTTCGTCGTGGTGGCCAGCTACCTGGAAGAGCCGTGGGTCAGCGTGGAGAGCTTCCAGTCGCTGATGGCCAACCTGGCGGAGCTGCCGTGCGAAGCCACGGTGGTGGTCGCGGTCGGCAGCGACGCCGACGAAGCCGTCATCAACGGCGTCTACCTCGCCCATCCGGGCCGGCTGCACGTGGAACTGGTGTTCCAGCGCCAGAGCCAGGGCAAGCGGATCGCGCTGGGCCACGCGCTGCGGGCGGTGGCGCGCCGCTACCACGACGAGACCGACAGCGTCACCGTGTTCATGGACGGCGACTCGTGGCTGGAGCCGGGCGCGCTGCGCCGCACGCTGCCGTTCTTCACCGCCTTCGGCGACCTGGGCGCGCTCACCACCAACGAGGTGGCCTGGGTCCACGCCCGCTCGGCCTGGTACAAGGACTGGTTCGCGCTCAAGTTCGCCGAGCGCAACGTGCAGTTCCAGTCGCACAGCCTGTCGCACAAGGTGATGACGCTCACCGGCCGCTTCTCGATGCTGCGCACCGCGATCGTGGTCACCGAGGAGTTCATCGGCAGCGCGATCGAGAACGACATGATCCAGCACTGGATGCACGGCAAGTTCCGCTTCCTGATGGGCGACGACAAGAGCTCGTGGTTCCACGTGCTGCGCCAGGGCTGGAAGATGCTCTACATCCCGGACGTGACCTGCTGCTCGCTGGAGAGCCGCGACATCGGCTTCTTCAAGGCCACCTTCTCGCTGCCGTACCGCTGGTTCGGCAACACGCTGCGCAACAACCCGCGGGCGCTGGCGCTGGGGCCGGGCTGCACCGGCTGGTTCATCTGGTTCTGCATCCTGGACCAGCGGCTGTCGATGTGGACCTCGCTGGTGGGCATCTCCGGCGCGCTGGCGCTGGCCGCGGTCAAGACCATCTTCTACCTGCCGATGTACATCGCCTGGGCGGTGCTGGTGCGGCTGGTGCAGCTGGTGATGATCACCTACCACGGCCACCGGGTCAGCATGCGCTCGATCCCGACGATGCTCTACACGCAGTGGGTCGGCGCGATCATCAAGATCCATGCGTCCTTCCACCTGAACGACCAGAACTGGAGCAAGGGCAAGACCCGCCAGGACGGCGGCGGGCGCCGCAACTGGCTGGCGCGGCTGGTGCCGGGCAGCCTGATGGCGGCGTCCTTCGCCGCCTTCGGCTTCACCGTGCTGGTGGCGCACAGCGCGCTGCGGATGCCGGACGCCGGCATGTTCTCCAAGTCGTCCGGCCCGCACGTGATCGATGCGGGGGCGTACGGCGTGACGCCGGGCGACGGCCAGGACGACGCGGCGGCGCTGCAGACCATCATCGACCGCGCCGGCGGCGCCCCGGTGGTGATCCGGCTGCCGGCCGGCCAGCTCGATTTCTTCAAGCCGGTGACGATCCACGAGGGCGGCATCACGCTGGCCGGCGCCGGCGTCGATGCCACCCGCATCGTCTCGCATCTGACCGGGCGCGGCAGCGCGGTGATCGGCGTCGAAGGCAAGCTGGGGCCGGAACTGGGCGTGCTGGCCGAAGCTGCCGGCCCGGAGACGACGGCGCTGCGGCTGGACCGGGTGGTGCAGCTGCGGCCCGGCGAGCTGGTGCTGGTCAAGCAGCCGAACGACGAGGCCTTCTTTGACGCCATCGGCAGCCAGCACTGGCGCCGCACCTATCCGTTCCTGCGCCAGGCGCTGCTGAAGGTGCAGTCGGCCGACGGCAACCTGCTGCGGGTGGAGCAGCCGGCCGGCCTGACCTGGGCGGCCGGCCTGGCCAAGGCCTATCGCGTGACAGCGGTGGCGGACGTGCACCTGACGGGCTTCACCATCGAACAGCGCGCCGGCGACCACGCCATCGCCGAAGTGGCGCACCGCTACGAGAACCTGTTTCCCGATGTCTCGGTGGACGGCATCGCGCTGGAGTGGACCCAGGGCGTCACCATCGACAAGGTGGCGGTGCTCTCCGCCGGGCGCCATCCGGTGTCGATCGAGAACAGCTACGGCTTCGCGCTGCGCGACTGCCGGCTGGACGGCGCCTGGAACAAGGGCGACGAGGGCAGCGGCTACCTGCGGATCGCGCGCAGCTACCGCGGACTGGTGAGCGGCTGCGAGGTGCGCAACATCCGCCACATCGCGCTGCAGTGGAGTTCGGCCTTCAACCGGCTGGAGAACATCGCCAGCGGGGTGGACGTCAACTTCCACGGCGGGTACTCGCACCACAACGTCGCCACCGCAATGAAGTCCGAGGTGCCGCCGCAGCACAAGTGGGGCCAGGTGTTCCGCACGCCGGGCAACGCCGGCTGGGCGCCGCCCGACGGGCCGGGCAACGAGTTCACTGCCCTAGGGAATACAGCTCCTCAGGCCGCTCGGGCTTCACCGCAGCGCTGATCTCGGTCAGCACTTCCAGCACGTCCAGCCGCGCCGACAGGATCTCGCGCTGCTTCTCGTGCAGCAGCAGCGTCAGCTCCTCCACCTCGCGGTCGGGGTCGCCGGCAATGTTGCGTACCGGGAAATCCAGCCGGTAGCAGGCCAGGTCGGCCTTGGTGCGCAGCAGCTTGTTTTCGGCCTGCAGCAGGCGCATGTCGTTCTGCTTCAGGCGCAGCCGGTCGGCCAGCATGGTGAGCCGCTGCTGCAGGCCGGCGCGGATCGATTCCTGCTGTTCGAGGTAGCCGGTACGCGCCGCCTGCTCGGCGTCGCGCACGCCGCCGTCGCTGCCCAGCGGCACGCGCACGCGGGCGCCGACGATGTTCTGCGGGCCGCGCTCGAACTCCTTGGAGCGCTCCATGTACAGGCGCAGCGACAGGTTGTCCTTGAGCGTGGGCAGGTAGTCGCCGCGGCTGGCCAGCAGGCCCTGCAGCTGGTAATCCGGCGAGCGGGCGACCGCGCGGTCCACCAGCTCCGGGTTGGGCCGCAGCACCACCGACTCGATGCGGTTGATCAGCTCCTGCGCCTGCGGATACACCAGCACGTCGCTGGTGCCGGCGTAATACGCCCGCCGCAACGCGGCGCGCTCGGCCTTGAACTCGATCTCGGCGACGTCGGCGCGGGTGGCGCGGCCGGCCGCCAGTTCGGCCCGGCGGCGTTCCAGCACCGGCCGGATCGCGGCCGCCTCGCGCTCGTACAGCAGGGCCAGCAGGCGGTTGCGCATCTGGTCCACCGCCAGCAGGTTCTCCTGCAGCTGGCGCTGCTCCACGTCCCGCAGTTGCTGCAGGTATTGCGTCTTGCCCTCGATGCGGGCCCGGTCCAGGCGCTTGCGGGCCTCGTCGCGGCCCTGGTTGTACAGCTCCCATTCCAGCCCGAAGGAATAACGCGTCTGGCCGTCCTGCGCCACGTCGCTGGTGGTCGCCACATACAGGCCGTCGAAGGGCGCCAGCCCGTCGAGCCGGGAAAAATACTCGTCGCGCCGGCCTTGCATGCGCGCCGCCAGTTCGGTGTTGGCGCCGGCGGGGCCGGCATCCGGCTTCATCGGCGGCACCTGCTGGCTGGTGAGCACGGCGCCGGTCATGCTGGTGCACAGGCTGTTGGCCAGCCTCAGCCGGACCGGCTGGTTCTGCGACTGGGACGCCGACGGCGAAGGCGGCGGCTGCGAGCGCACGGGGAGGGCTGCTGCCAGCGCCGCGACCGCCAGGGCCGTGCAACACAGGGAGGAGGCCGGCAGGCGGTTGTTCTTATTGCGCATGGGCGCCCAAATTCTATGCGGCGCCCCGGAAAAAAGGGGCTGATCGGGGCGTGATTTGTCTTGGCGCAGGCGCCGCACGATGGCTGCAGGATGCGCGCCGACGGTGTCGAAGGTGCGGTCGTCGCCCTGCGCGGTGCAGTAATCGCGCACCGCGGTCGTGCCGTACTGCAGGGACAGCGCCATACCGGGGGCGACGCGCCGGCCGTTGGCAACCGCCCAGGCCAGCACCTCGTGGAGGTCATGGGGTGTCCGGCTGGGTGAGGTGGTCGGCCAGCAGCTGCGCCGCGGGCGACAGCGCCATCGCGTCTCGAAAGCAGATGATGAAGCGGCGCCGGGCCCACGGCTCGTCCAGCGGGATCAGCTTCAGGTTCCAGGCCTGCGCCTGCAACTGGCCGACCTCGCGCGGCACCAGGCTGATCGCCAGGCCGGCGCGCACCACGCGCAGCGCCGCCTCGAAGCTGCTGACGATCACGCGGTAGTTGACGGTGCGGCCGATGCGCGCGGCGGCGCGCTGCAGCATCACCTGCACCGCGCTGTTGATCGGCAGGCTGACGTGGTCGTAGTCCAGGGTCTGCTCGAAGCGCAGGGCCTTGCGGCGCGCCAGCGGATGGCCGGCCGGCACCACCATGCACAGGTGGTCGCTGCGGTAGCGCCGCTGCTGCAGGCTGCCGATGTCGGCCGCGTCCCAGCAGATCCCCAGCGAGGCGGTGCCGTCGCGCACGCCGCGCACCACCTCCGGGCTGATCCGCTCTTCCATGTCGACCTGGATCTTGGCGTGGGCCGGCGCCTTCAGGAAGGCGGCGACGTCGTCGGCCAGCGACTCCGCCATCGCCGACGCGGAGGCCAGGATCCGCACCTGGCCGCGCAGCCCGCAGGAGAAGGCCTGCATGTCGCGCTCGATGCGGCCGGCGCCCGCCAGCATGCCGCGCGCGTGCTCCAGCAGGCTCTGGCCGGCCGGCGTCGGCGCGACGCCGTGGCGCTTGCGCAGCAGCAGCGGCGTGCCGACGGTGGCCTCCAGCTGCGCCAGCCGCTTGCTGATCGCCGAGCCGACGATGGCGCACTGCTCGCCGGCGCGCGCGATGTTGCCGGCGTCGCAGACGGCCACGAACAGGCGCAGGGTGGTGAGGTCGAGGTCGCGCATTGGCGTCTAGATATTCCGATCGGGAACCACTGGGCTTCCGAAATAACCGAGCCGTGGCGGTTTGGAAATTCTAAACTGCGGGCCTGCGATTCCAACGACCGGAGACAACTTGAGTGCACCGACCAGCGCCTTCCCGAAGCGCGTGACCATCCGCGAGGTCGGCCTGCGCGACGGGCTGCAAAGCATCGCCCAGGTGATGCCCACCGAACGCAAGCTCGAATGGCTGCGCGGCGCCTACGAGGCCGGCCAGCGCGAGATCGAGGTCAGCTCCTTCGTCCCGCCGCGTCTTCTTCCGCAGCTGGCCGACGCCGGCGAGGTGCTGGCGTACGCGCTGACGCTGCCCGGCCTGCTGGCTTCCGTGCTGGTGCCCAACCTCAAGGGCGCCGAGCGCGCCATCGACGCCGGCGCGCCGCTGATGCTGCTGCCGCTGTCCGCCAGCCATGCCCACAGCCTGGCCAACCTGCGCAAGACGCCCGACGAGGTGGTGGCCGAGATCGGCCGGATCCGCGCGGCGCGCGACGCCGCCGGCTGCTCCACGCTGATCGAGGTAGGCATCAGCACCGCCTTCGGCTGCACCATCCAGGGCCGGGTCGAACCGGCCGAGGTGCTGCGGCTGGTCAAGGCGGTGCTGGACGCCGGGGTCGACCGGGTCGGCCTGGCCGATACCGTGGGCTACGCCGATCCGCGCATGGTGCGCGAGCTGTTCGAACTGGTGCTGCCGGTGGCCGGCGACCGGCTCAATTGCGGCCATTTCCACGACACCCGCGGCCTGGGACTGGCCAACGTGTATGCGGCGCTGGAGCTGGGCATCACCCGCTTCGACGCCTGCCTGGGCGGCATCGGCGGCTGCCCGCACGCACCGGGCGCCAGCGGCAACGTCGCCACCGAGGACCTAGCCTACATGCTGGCCAGCATGGGCATCGCCACCGGCCAGGACTTCGACCGGTTGATCGCCCTGCGCGGCAAGCTGGCCGGCTGGCTGGAAGGCGAGACCCTGCGCGGCTCGCTGTGGCGCGCCGGACTTCCCAAGACCATGCTGCCGGCAGCGGCAGTGCACTAAGGTTCTCATGACCGCTATCGCAAGCACCTCGCCGCAGCCGCTCGCCGGCCTGCGGGTGATCGAATTCACCCACATGGTGATGGGCCCGACCTGCGGCATGCTGCTGGCCGACATGGGCGCCGAGGTGATCAAGGTCGAGCCGATCGACGGCGACCGCACCCGCCGCCTGCTGGGCGCCGGCGCGGGCTTCTTCCCCATGTTCAACCGCAACAAGAAGAGCATCGGCATCGACCTGCACAGCGCCGAGGGCGCCGCGGTGGCGCGCAGGCTGTGCGCCACCGCCGACGTGGTGGCGGAGAACTTCAAGCCCGGGACGATGGCGAAGTACGGTCTGGACTACGCCTGCCTGTCCGCGACCAACCCGCGGCTGATCTACGTCAGCCACAAGGGCTTCCTGCCCGGCCCCTACGACCACCGCACCGCGCTGGACGAAGTGGTGCAGATGATGGGCGGCCTGGCCTACATGACGGGGCGCCCGGGCGACCCGTTGCGCGCCGGCACCAGCGTCAACGACATCATGGGCGGCCTGTTCGGCGCCATCGGCGCGCTGGGCGCGCTGATCCAGCGCGGCATCACCGGCAAGGGCATGGAGATCCAGTCGGCGCTGTACGAGAACAACGTGTTCCTGATGGGCCAGCACATGCTGCAGTACGCGATGACCGGCAAGCCGGCCGCGCCGCTGCCGGCGCGCGACAACCCCTGGGCCGTGTACGACGTGTTCACCGTCAAGGACGGGGAGCAGATCTTCCTGGCCGCGGTCAGCGACGCCCAGTGGGAAAAGTTCTGCGACATCTTCGGCTTTGCCGACCTCAAGGGCGAGCCGGAGCTGGCCACCAACAACCTGCGCGTGGTGCAGCGGCCGCGGCTGCTGGCGGCGCTGCGCGAGCGCTTTGCCCATCGCAGTGCGGCAGACCTGGCATCGGCAATGGAGAGGGCCGGCCTGCCGTTCGCGCCGATCCGCCGGCCCGAGGACCTGTTCGACGACGAGCACCTGCTGGCCACCGGCGGGCTGGCCGACGTCACCCTGCCCGACGGCGACAAGGCGGGCCAGACGGTCAAGACCACGCTGTTCCCGATCACCATGGAAGGCCGGCGCCTGGGCGTGCGGCTGGACCCGCCGCGGCTGGGCCAGCACAGCCGCGAGCTGCTGGCCGGCGCCGGCTACGCGCCGGAACAGGTCGACGCACTGCTGGCAAAATCCGCCGTCGCCTGAGGCGTCGCATTACATCCAGGAACCCAATGACAACCAACACTCTTTCCCTGTCCCGCCGCCAGGCGCTGTGCGCTGCCGCCGGCCTCGCCGCCATCGGCCTGCCGGGCATGGCCGCCGCGCAATCGGGCACCGTCCGCTTCATCCTGCCGAACGCCACCGGCTCCGGCGTGGACGCGATCACCCGCGCCGCCCAGCCGGCGCTGTCCAGGGCGCTGGGCGCCACCGTCATCGTCGACAACCAGCCGGGCGCCGGCGGCATCGTCGGCCTGCAGGCGCTGGCCCGCTCGGCGCCGGACGGCAACACGCTGGCCGTGGTCTCCAACAACGTGGTGATCTTCCCCAGCGTGATCAAGACGCTGCCCTTCGACATGCCGAACGACTTCACGCCGATCGCCGTGGTCGGCGCGACGCCGATGGTGCTGGTGGTCAACCCGGCCAAGGTGCCGGCGACCAACGCCAAGGAATTCATCGCGCTGCTCAAGAGCAAGCCGGGCCAGTACAACTTCGCCTCCGGCGGCAACGGCACCATCCTGCACCTGGCCACCGAGATGTTCCTGGAAGAAGCGGGCGTCACCGCCAAGCACATCCCGTACAAGGGCGTCGGCCCGATGGTCACCGACATCATCGGCGGCCAGGTGGAGTTCGGCACCGCGGCCCTGCCCAGCGTGCAGGCCCACATCAAGAGCGGCGCCCTGCGCGCCATCGGCATGCTGACCGCGCAGCGCACCCCGGCCGCGCCGGAGATCCCGACCTTCGTCGAGCAGGGCATGCGCGACTTCGTGGTGGAAGCCTGGTTCGCCGTGATCGGCCCCAAGGGCATGAGCCCGGCGGCGGTGAAGAAGGCGCATGACGCCGTGGTCACGGCGTTTGCCGATCCGGCCGTCAAGGACGCGATGGCCAAGCAGGGCAACACCATCGCCATCGGCAGCAGCGAGCAGGCGACTGCGGCCTTCCGCCGCGAGCTGGCCAAGTATGCCGCGCTGGTCAAGAAGGTCGGGCTCGAGCCGCAGTAACGCTCTGCCACCCCGGGCGTGACCCGGGGTCCATCCCTCTCGAACCCGATACCGTCGATCGAGGAAGAAGCGCCTCTTCTTCCTGATAGCGGCATTCGCGTTCGTGGCGTCCGGATCCCGGCTGTTGGCCGCGATGACGGGATGGACCTAGACTGGCGGTCTTGTTCAGGAGACCGTCATGTTCCAACCCCAACTCATGCAGGGCCAGCGCATCCTGGTCACCGGCGGCGGCACCGGCCTGGGCCAGGCGATGGCCGAGAACTTCCTGGCGCTGGGCGCCGACCTCGCGATCTGCGGCCGGCGCAAGTCGGTCTGCGACGAAACGGCCGATGCCTGGCGGGCGAAGTTTCCCGGCCGCAGGATCGACACCTTCGGCGTCGACATCCGCATCGCGCAGCAGGTGGAAGAGATGGTCGACGCACTGTGGCAGGACGGCGGCCTCACCGGCCTGGTGAACAACGCTGCCGGCAACTTCATCGCGCCGACCGAGAGCCTGTCGCCGCGCGCCTTCGACGCCATCGCCAACATCGTGTTCCACGGCACCTTCTACGTCACGCAGGCGGTGGGCAAGCGCTGGGTGGCCGACGCCAAGGCGGGTTCGTGGCAGGCGGGCCAGCCCTATCGCAACGTCATGAGCATCATCGTCACCTGGGTCGACAACGGCTCGCCCTATGTGGTGCCGTCGGCGATGAGCAAGGCCGGCATCGAGGTGATGACCAAGTCGCTGGCGGTCGAGTGGGCGCGGTTCGGCGTCCGGCTCAATGCCGTCGGCCCGGGCGAGATTCCCACCGAGGGCATGAGCAAGCGCCTGAACCCCGGCGAGCAGCCCGGCGCGCGCAGCATCAAGGGCAACCCGATGGCGCGGCCCGGCAAGATGAGCGAGCTGCAGAACCTGTCGGCCTTCCTGATGGCGCCCGGCCAGTGCGACTGGCTGACCGGCCAGAGCATCATGATGGACGGCGGCAATTCGCTGGCCACCGGCGGCAACTTCTACGAGCTGCGCAACTGGAGCGACGCCGACTGGCAGGAAGCAAGGGAGCGCATCGAGGCGCAGAACGCCAAGGACAAGACGCAGCGCTGAGGCCCGCAGACCTCGCGAACAGCAGAAAATTCTGTCGACCAAGAAGAGGCGTCTGTGCTTCCTGGTACGGCGGCATTTGCGCTCGCGGCCGATGGACCCCGGGTCGAGCCCGGGGTGACGGCTCAGGCGGTGCGGATGACGGTGATGTGCTCGGTGCCGCTCTCGGGCAGCCACACCTCGCCGGGCCGGCCCAGGATCTGGCGGATGTTCGCGTTCTCGCGCGGCAGCGGATGGCGCTCGAACTTCTCGCTGCGCGGGTCGAACGAGAACACGGCGTTGCTGCCCCAGTCCGAGACCCACACCGTGTCCTTGTCGTCGACGTAGACCGCGTAGGCGCGCGGCGAGGCGCCGGGCAGTTGCCAGCTGCGCCAGCTGTTGCCGCGGGGCTCGTACGCCGACAGGTTGCCGCTGTTCCACTCGCTCACCCAGATCCTGCCCCTGCTGTCGCTCCAGACCCGGCGCGCGCCCTGGTTGCGGGTGGGCGGCTCGACGATCGTCGATTCGCCGCTGCGCACATCGATCTTCGCGATGAAGGATTGCGCCAGCGAGCAGTACCAGAGCTCGCCCGACGGCGTGGCGCAGATGCCGTACGGCCCGGGGCCGCGCGGCGCTGGCCTGGCCGTCACCTGGCCGGTCCGGACGGCCAGCTTGCCAAGCACGCCGTTCTGGCCGGTGAACCACAGGTCGCCGTTGCCGTCGAAGGCGCAGGTGTTGAGGTTGGCTCGCGGCGATGCAGCAGGCAGCGGGTAGACCTTCACGCTGCGCTCGGGCCAGGCCACCCGCACGATCGCGTTCTGCCCGCCGTCCGTGAGCCAGGCCGCCTTGTCCGGTCCCTGGATCACGCCGTGCGGCGCCGAGCCCGGGCCGAGCGCTACCAGTTCGGTCTTTCCGCTGGCCGGGTCGAACCAGCCCAGGTGGCCGCTGGCCTGCGCGCTGAACCAGACGCCGCGGTCGGGGGCAGGAGCGACGTCATGGATGCCGGTGCGCGCCGGCGCGGCCAGCGGCCAGGATTGCATGCGGGCGGATTGGGCCGCGGCGAGCGGCGCGCGCGCCGACAGTGCAGCTGCGACGAGGGCGCCCAGCGCGTCGCGCCTGGACGGACTGCGCATCAGTTCAGTTCTTCGATCACCAGCGGCCGGTAGCGCGTCGCGCGGGAGAACGGCAGCGTATGCACCACGTCCATCACCGTTTCCGAATCCTGCCGGGTCGGTGCGTGGATCAGCACGGCGCAGTCGCCCTGGCGCGCCAGGCGCTCGTACTCCAGGACCGTCGCCGCCTCGGTGCCCAGCGAGGGCAGGGTGTCGAAGTCGTGGCTGATGGTCGCGCCGATCTGCTTGAGGATCGCGTCCGGCGGCACCAGCATCACGTCGTGGCCGCGGTAGCCGCTGCTTTCCAGGTCGTGGTCCAGCCGCTCGGCGTCTTCCAGCCGCGGCAGCATCACGAACATGTACCCGGTGGGATAGAAGACGCCGCGCATGGTGAGCATGCGCGATTGCAGGGCGAATGGCTTCATGTCGGCTCCTTGCGAGCCCCGAAGAGGCCCGGTCCCAATGTAGGGGTGGGCCGCAGGCCGGGCAAGAGTCAGACCACTTGCATTGTGGACATTGCGCCGCGCAGGAAAACCGGCACCGGCCGACCGACCGACCGCAGCCACGCCGCCATCGTGCCGGCCACCTGGCGCACGGCGGGGCGCTGCGTCATGCGCTCGCGCCACTGCAGCAGGCGCGGCGTGGCAGCCGTCAGCGGCGCACCCTGCCGTTCGCCGAACAGGGCCGCCATGTAGAACGCGATGTCGGCGAACGAATAGCTGCCGGCCAGGAACGGCCGGTCCGCGAGCTGCGCTTCCATCTCGCCGTAGTAGCCGGTCGCGGCGCCGATCGCCGCCTGCGCGGCGTCGCCGCGCAGGGCGTCCTGCAATCCCATCAGGCGGATCACGTGCGGGAAGTAGACCTCGTCCGACTTGTGTTCCAGCAGCCGGGCCAGGGCCCGTGCCTCGCGCTCGCGCGGCCACAATGCGGGCTCCGGCTGCAGGTCCTCCAGGTATTCGAAGATCTGGGTGGAGTCGAAGATCTCCACCGCGCCATGCACCAGCACCGGCACCTGGCGCTTCGGATTGACGCGCAGCACCTCGGGATGCTTGGGGTCGTAGCCGCGGGCCGAGTCGTAGGCCACCATCACGCGCTCGAACTGCAGGCCTTTCTCCAGCGCGGCGATCTCGGCCTTCGCGCCGAACATGCTCAGGGGCCCGGTGTAGAGAGTGAAGTGCGCAGGCGTGGCCATCTCATACCGCCGGCGAAGAGGGCTTGGCCGCCTGCGCCTGGAACACCTTCGCGCAGTTGGCGCGGCCCGGGTCCCGGGCCGGCAGCTTGCCGCACACGCGGCCCAGCTTGCCCTGCAGGCCGGCGACCACCCTGGCGCGGGCGGGGTCGCCGGCTTTCCACCTGGCCAGCTTGCCGGCCAGCCGCTGCAGCGAGCGCTGGTTGCGCTCGTAGAAGGTCTCGCCGCGCGGCGCCAGCTCCGCCACCAGCGCATTGCCGGCGGCTGCCACCCGCTTCAGGTCGGACGGCGTCAGCTCCAGCACATGGCCCACATAGCCGGCGCCCCACTGGATGCGGGTGGCCGGACCTTCGGACTTGCGCCAGGCCTGTTCGTACCAGTCCAGCGCCGCCCGGGTGTCGCCGCGCTTGTTCGCGTTGCTCGCCAGTCCGAGCATGTGGTAGTAGGGCGCTACCGCGCGCGGCAGTTCGGCCTTCAGCAGCGCGTCGGACGCATCGAGCAGGCCGGCCTCGGCCAGCACCGAGGCGGCGTTGGGCACCACGGCCTGGCGCTCGTAGCGGTCGGTGGCGCCGGCGACGATGCTGGCGACCTCCTGCCGCAGCTGCTCGCGCTTGGCGTTGTCCAGCGGTTGCGGCTCGCTGGCGATCTTCCACAGGCTGACGCGGGCGTCGAGGACGTCGACGCGTTCCGAGCGCGAGATGGACGGGTCCTGCGCCAGCCGCGCCAGCGCCGCGTCCCAGCGCAGGGCCAGCTCGCGCCGGGTGTTGTCGACGGCCACATGGCGCGCGATGCCGTCGGCATAGCCCACCAGCACGTCGGCCAGCGCGCGCACTGCCGCCGGATCGGCCAGCACCCGGTCCACCAGTTGCAGCCCGGCGGCCTGGCCAGCGGGATCGGGCTTGCCTTCGGCGCGCGAAGCGGCCGCCAGTGCCTTCAACGCCAGCCGGTCGCGCAGCGCCCCGTCGCTCGCGGGGGCAGCCGCCGCGAGCCCGGCCAGCGTGGCGGGCAGCTGCGCGGTGGGCAGCACCTGCTGTTCGTCGGTGTCCCAGGAGTAATAGGCCAGCAGGCGCCACTGCTGGGTGCTGAGCGCCTGGCCGGCGAGGGCGCGCCGCACCAGGTCCTTCACCGGCACCTGCGCATCCATGCCGGCGGTCAGCGTCAGCAGGTAGCGCTCCGGGTCCACCTCGCCCGGCAGGCGGGTGATTTCGGTGCCGTCCGGCTTGAACAGCACCATGGTCGGATAGCCGGAGACCTTGAAGCGCGCGGCAATCTTCTGCGCGCCGGGCTTGTCGCCGTCCACGTACACCGGCACGAAGGCGCGCGAGCGCTCGACGAAGTCCGGCCGGTTGAACAGCGTGGCCTTGACCTGGTTGCAGGGCGGGCACCAGACCGCGCCCCAGTACAGGAACACCGGCTTGCCCTCGGCCCGGGCGGTAGCGAAGGCGCGGTCGACGTCGGCGTCGCTGGCGGCCGGCAGCCACGCCACGGGTCCGGCGGACGTGGCCGCGACGGCCGGCGCCAGCGGTGCCAGCAGCAGCGTGGCGGCCGCCACGATGCGGGCGGCCCGCATGACCGGGGAGGAAGTGGCGTTCATGGGCTGCACATTACCATCGGGCATGGCCACACGCACGCTTGCCGAAGGACTGTTTGCCGACGACGAGGGCACCTGCCGCTGCAGCTGGTGCCAGGCCACGCCGGCCTACCGCGCCTACCACGACAGCGAATGGGGCTTCCCCGTGGCCGACGACCGCCGCCTGTTCGAGAAGGTCTGCCTGGAAGGCTTCCAGAGCGGCCTGTCGTGGCTGACCATCCTGAACAAGCGCGAGGCCTTCCGCGCCGGCTTCGCGGGCTTCGATGCCGAGCAGATGGCGCGCTTCGGCGAGAAAGACATCGAGCGCCTCGTCGGCGACGCCGGCATCGTGCGCCATCGCGGCAAGATCGTCTCGGCGATCAACAACGCGCAGCGGGCACTGGAATTGAAGCGGGAATTCGGCTCGCTGGCCGCCTACTTCTGGCAGCACGAGCCGGCGCCGGCCAGCCGGCCGAAACGCATCACGCGAGAGACGCTGCGCACGATCACGCAGTCGCCCGAATCGCTGGCGCTGTCCAAGGACTTGAAGAAGCGCGGCTGGACCTTCGTCGGCCCGACCACGGTCTACGCCCTGATGCAGGCGATGGGGCTGGTCAACGACCACATCGAAGGCTGCGCGACGCGCAAGGCGGCACTGGCCGCGCGGTCGGCCTTCGAGCCGCCCGCGCCGCGCTGATCAGCCGCCCCACATCTCCTGCGCGGTCTCGATCACCAGCCGCAGCTTGGCGCGCTGCGCTTCCACCGCGATGTTGTTGCCGTGCACGGTGCTGGAAAAGCCGCACTGGGGCGACAGCGCCAGCTGCTCCATCGGCGCGTACTTGGCGGCCTCGTCGATCCGGCGCTTGAGGTCGTCCTTGCTTTCCATCTCGCCGAACTTGGTGGTGACCAGGCCCAGCACCACGGTCTTGCCCTTGGGCAGGTAGCGCAGCGGCTTGAAGTCGCCGGAGCGGGCGTCGTCGTACTCCATGAAGTACGCGTCCAGGTCCATCTCCTGCAGCAGCGCCTCGGCCACCGGCTCGTAGTTGCCGGCCGCCGCGTGGGTGCTCTTGAAGTTGCCGCGGCACAGGTGCATCGCCAGCAGCATGCCGGCGGGCTTTTGCGCCACCACCTTGTTGATGAACTTGGCGTAGCGGTGCGGCAGCTCGTTGGGGTCGTCGCCGCGCTGGCGCGCCGCTTCGCGCATCTTCTCGTCGCACAGGTAGGCCAGGTTGGTGTCGTCCATCTGGACGTAGGTGCAGCCGGCGGCGGCCAGCGAGCGCAGCTCGTCGCCGTAGGCCTTGGCCACGTCGTCGTAGAACACCGGGTCGAGCTCGGGATAGGCCTCGCGGCTGATGCCGGCGCGGCCGCCGCGGAAGTGCAGCATGGTGGGCGAGGGGATCGTCACCTTGGGCGTGTTGCCGGCCGCGACCTGCGACTTGAGGTATTCGAAGTCGGCCTTCTGGATGTCCTTGGCGTGGCGCACCTTGTCGATCACCCGGATCACCGGCGGCGCCAGTTCCTCGGTGCCGTCGGGCTTCCTGATCGTCACCGGGATGTCGGTCTTGACACCGCCGAGCTGCTCGAGGAAGTCGATGTGGAAATAGGTGCGGCGGAACTCGCCGTCGGTGATCGACTTCAGGCCCACGTCCTGCTGGAACTTGACGATCTCGGCGATCGCCTTGTCCTCGACGGTGCGCAGTTGCTCGGCCGTGATCTGGCCCTTGGCCTTCTGCTCGCGCGCCTCGAGCAGGTACTTGGGACGCAGGAAGCTGCCGACATGGTCGTAGCGGGCGGGGAGTTGGGTCATCGGGGTCTCCAGTAATGCGATGGCAGGCCCGGATGTTAGGCGATTCTTCGGCCACGCTTGCGCGCGGCCGCGGGCCCGGCTCAGTAACGCAGCCGGCCGTCGATGCCGATCACGCCGATGTCGACGAAGCGGCTGCCCTCGTTGCCCTTGGAAAAGTCGACCCGGTAGCCGCCGAAGTCGATCTCGCCCATCGCGCGCAAGGTGGCGCCGAGGCCGGCGGCGGTCGGCACCGCTTCCTTGTCGCGCTTGAGCGCCTCGCCGACCGTGCGGGCCGACAGGTAGCCTTCCAGCTGGAACGGCGTGTACTCCGTGATCTGCGGGAACGCCGCCTTCATCGCCGCCTGGAAGTCGCGCGCCAGCGGCAGCGCCCGGCCGTTCGGGTTGGGGTAGGTCTGGGAGATGCCGACGCCGCGCGCGCCCGCCACGCCGGCCAGCTTGACGATCAGCCCCGGCGGCACATAGGACAGGACGAAGATCGACTGCGTCACGCCGGCCTTGCGCAGGGCCGCGACGCCGTCCGCCATGAAGCGCGGCGCGCCGATCACCAGCACGCCCTGCGTTTCCAGCGTCCCCACCTGCTTGGCCGCGGCGGCCAGCGGGGCCGGCTCCGGCGCCGACATGACGCCCTTGAGGTCGAGACCGCCAGTCTGGCGGACCGCTTCCTGCGCCATCGCCCAGCCGGAGGTGCCGATCTGCAGGCTCTGGTACAGCACCGCCAGCTTGGTCATGCCGAGCGTGCGGGTGTGGGTGATGATCTTCTCGATCTGCTGCTTGTCGCCGGCGCGGATGTGAAACAGCTTGGGGTGGCCCGGGGTGCGGAAGCTTTCCGCGCCGGGGATGGCGTTGATCACGATCACCGGCGCGTCGTCCAGCAGCTTGTCGTCGAGCATGCGCTTGAGCGCGTTCGAGCCGATCGGGGACAGCAGGGCGATCGGGCGTTTCTGCAGCGCCTTGCCGAACTGCTCGACGAAACCGTCGGCGCTGTAGCGGTCGTCGGCCTCGAAGAAGCTGATCTGCCGGCCCCGGATGCCGGTCTTGTTGGCCTCCTTCACGTAGGCCTTGATGCCCTGGTTGATCTCCAGTGCGTCGGGCACGGGAATCACCGTGAACGGGCCGACCTGGCCCAGCACGATCTCCTGGGCGGCAGCGGCCACGGCACCTGCGAGCAGGGCGGCGGCAATGGTGGCTGCGCCGAGGGGGCGCAGGAATCGCATCGGGTACATTCGGCTTCCTTTCGTCGTGGCGGGGGGAACTGCCGACGATGGTAACGATATGTAGCGAAGTTTATCCATATGTTACATGTGCAGCTGCCTGCATATCTGTATTTCGGCTATGCCGAAGTCCAATATCTGATAGACCCGAGCCAAGCTTTCAATTCACCCGTGTTCGACCGAGAATCGCTCACGCCGCGCACCAGGCGCCGATCGCGTTCCACCATCCCCTCTAGGAGACATTGATGCACAAGAGAACCCTGATCCAGGCCGCGATCGCTGCCAGCCTGCTATCCGTCACGGGCCTGGCCCTGGCGCAGGACAATGTCTTCAAGATCGGGCTGATCCTGCCGATGACCGGCCAGCAGGCCACCACCGGCCGCCAGATCGAGGCGGCCGCCAAGCTCTACATGCAACTCAACGGCGACACGGTCGCCGGCAAGAAGGTGCAGCTGATCGTCAAGGACGACACCAGCCTGCCCGACGTGACGCGCCGCCTGGCGCAGGAACTGGTGGTCAACGAGAAGGTCAACGTGCTCGCCGGCTTCGGCATCACGCCGTCGGCCACCGCCACCGCGCCGATCGCCACCCAGTCCAAGACCCCCGAAGTGGTGATGGCCGCCGCGACCTCGAGCATCACCGAAGCGTCGCCCTACATCGTGCGCACCAGCTTCACGCTGCCGCAGGCATCGGTGGCGCTGGCCGACTGGGCGCCCAAGAACGGCATCAAGAAGGTCGTGACGCTGGTCAGCGACTACGGCCCGGGCATCGACGCCGAGAAGTTCTTCAAGGAGCGCCTGCAGTTCAACGGCGGCCAGGTGGTGGAGTCGCTGCGGGTGCCGCTGCGCAACCCGGATTTCGCGCCCTTCCTGCAGAAGGTGCGAGACCTCAAGCCGGACGCGCTGTTCGTGTTCGTGCCCTCGGGCGCCGGCGCGGCCGTGATGAAGCAGTTCATCGAGCGCGGCATGGACAAGGCCGGCATCAAGATGATCGGCACCGGCGACGTGACCGACGACGACCAGCTCAACGATATCGGCGACGGCGCTCTGGGCGTGGTCACCTCGCACCACTATTCGGCGGCCCATCCGTCGGCGATGAACAAGAAGTTCGTGGCCGATTTCAAGAAGGCCAACAAGGGCCTGCGCCCCAACTTCATGGCCGTCGGCGGCTACGACGGCATGCGCGTGATCTACGAAGCGCTGAAGAAGACCGGCGGCAAGGGCGGCGGCGACGCGCTGCTGGCCGCGATGAAGGGCCAGATCTTCGAGAGCCCGCGCGGCCCGGTCTACATCGACGCACAGACCCGCGACATCGTCCAGAACATCTACCTGCGCAAGGTGCAGCGCAAGGACGGCGAGCTGTACAACGTCGAGTTCGACGTGATCAAGGACGTCAAGGACCCCGGCAAGAGCAAGTGACAACGGCGTTGTCATCGCACGATGACAATGCGGTTGTCGTCCCGGCCTTGAGCCGGGATCCATCGTTGGCGCTCCAATGTATGGATGCCGGATCAGGTCCGGCATGACACCCAACTCCCCATGCTGACCATCCTCTTCGACGGCATCGCCTACGGCATGCTCCTGTTCATCCTGGCCGTGGGGCTGGCGGTGACCATGGGGCTGATGAACTTCATCAACCTGGCCCATGGCGCCTTCGCCATGGTCGGCGGCTACACCACCGTGCTGCTGATGCAGCGGGCCGGCGTGCCGTTCCTGGCCTGCCTGCCGATCGCGTTCCTGGTGTCGGCGCTGCTGGGCGGGGTGCTGGAGCGCACGCTGTACCGGCCGCTGTACAACCGGCCGCACCTGGACCAGGTGCTGTTCTCGATCGGGCTGACCTTCATGGCGGTGGCGGCGGTGGATTACTTCGTCGGCTCCACCCAGCAGATCCTGCAGCTGCCCGAGTGGCTCAAGGGCCGCTCGGAGATCGGCAGCGGCGCCTGGACGCTGGGCATGGGCCACTACCGGCTGTTCATCATCGCGGTCTGCGCGGCGCTGACGGTGGGCCTGCAGTACATCCTGGCGTCGACCCGCTTCGGCAGCCGGCTGCGGGCCTCGGTGGACGACCAGCGGGTGGCCGCCGGCATGGGCATCAACGTCAACATCGTCTTTCTGTCCACCTTCGCGTTCGGCTCCGGCCTGGCCGGCCTGGGCGGCGCGCTGGGCGCCGAGGTGCTGGGGCTGGACCCGAGCTTCCCGCTCAAGTTCATGATCTATTTCCTGATCGTGGTGGCCGTCGGCGGCACCTCGTCGATCACCGGCCCGCTGCTGGCCGCGCTTCTGCTGGGCGTGGCCGACGTCGCCGGCAAGTACTACATCCCCAAGATGGGCGCCTTCATCGTCTACAGCCTGATGATCGTGATCCTGATCTGGCGGCCGCAGGGCCTGTTCGTGCGCAGCGGGGGCAAGTCGTGATCGATGCGCACCAGTCCCTCAAGCGCGCCAGCCGCTGGAAGCCGTGGGAGCCGGCGCTGTGGCTGGCGGCCTTCGTCTCCCCGCTGGTGCTGCCCAGCCACGCGGCGCTGATCAACGAGATCGCGATCGTCGCGCTGTTCGCGGTGTCGCTGGACCTGATCCTGGGCTACACCGGCATCGTGTCGCTGGGCCACGCCGCCTTCTTCGGCCTGGGCGCCTACACCGCGGCGCTGTTCGCCAAGTACGCGATGCCCGACCCGCTGCTGGGCCTGGCAGTGGCGATCGTCGCGTCGCTGCTGCTCGGCGCGGTGGCCAGCCTGACGATCCAGCGCGGCAGCGACCTGACCCGGCTGATGGTGACGCTGGGCGTGGCCCTGATCCTGCTGGAACTGGCCAACAAGCTGGACTGGCTGACCGGCGGCGCCGACGGCCTGCAGGGCGTCAACATGGGCCCGCTGCTGGGGACCTTCTCCTTCGACCTGTCGGGCCGCACGGCAGCCTATTACTCGCTGTGCGTGCTGCTGGTGTTCTTCCTGTTGGCGCGCCGCTTCGTCCACTCGCCCTTCGGCGCGACGCTCAAGGCGATCCGCGACAACCGGCTGCGGGCGATGGCGATCGGCGTTCCGGTGGCGTCGCGGCTGGCCGTGGTCTACACCATCGCCGCCGGCCTGGCGGGCGCCGCCGGCGCCTTGCTGGCGCAGACCACCGGCTTCGCCTCGCTGGACGTGTTCGAGTTCCACCGTTCGGCCGACGTCATGCTGATCCTGGTGGTCGGCGGCACCGGCTGGCTCTATGGCGGCGTCGCCGGCGCCATCGTGTTCAAGCTGATGCAGGACACGCTGTCGGCGATCACGCCGCAGTACTGGACCTTCTGGCTCGGGCTGTTCCTGGTGGTGCTGGTGCTGGTCGGACGCGAGAGGCTGCTCAAGCCCTGGACCTGGTTCGGAAAGCGCAGGCCATCATGAGCGCCGCCATGACCGACGACATCGTCCTGTCCTGCCAGGGCCTGGTGAAGCGCTTCGGCGGCATCACCGCCACCAACAACGTCACGCTCAACCTGCGCAAGGGCGCCCGCCATGCGCTGATCGGGCCCAACGGCGCCGGCAAGACGACGCTGATCAACCTGCTGACCGGCGTGCTGGAGCCCACCAGCGGCAGCATCACGCTGGAAGGCCAGGACATCAGCCGGCTGCCGCCGCACCAGCGGGTGCGGCGCGGCATGGTGCGCACCTTCCAGATCAACCAGCTGTTCAACAGCATGACGCCGCTGGAGACGCTGGCGCTGGTCGTGTCCCAGCAGCGCGGCCTGGGCGCGCAGGTGTGGCGCCGGCTCGGCGCCGGCCCGGACGTGGCCGGCCGCTGCCTGCAGCTGCTGGAGCAGTTCCACCTGACCGAAGTGATGAACCAGCGCACCGAGCACCTGGCCTACGGCAAGCGCCGGCTGCTGGAGATCGCGATCGCGCTGGCCTGCGAGCCGCGCGTGCTGCTGCTGGACGAGCCGGTGGCGGGCGTGCCCGCCGGCGAGCGCGAGGAGCTGCTGCAGACGGTGGCCGCGTTGCCGGCCGACGTCTCCATCCTGCTGATCGAACACGACATGGACCTGGTCTTCAGTTTCGCCAACCGCATGACGGTTCTCGTCAACGGCACCGTGCTCACCGAGGGCGAGCCGGACCAGATCGCCAACGACCCGCAGGTCAAGGCGGTGTATCTGGGCCACGGCGACGAGTCCGTGGGAGGCGTCCATGTCTGAACTGCTGCGCGTGGACGATCTCAGCGCCGGCTATGGCGAGGCGGTGGTGCTGCAAGGCGTCTCGCTGGCGCTGGACGAGGGCGAGACCCTGGCCCTGCTGGGACGCAACGGCACCGGCAAGACCACGCTGATCAACACGCTGGCCGGCGCGACCCGCCAGCACGGCGGCAGCATCACGCTGGCGGGCGTGGCGCTGCACAAGCTGGCGTCGCACCAGCGCGCCGCCGCCGGCATCGGCTGGGTGCCGCAGGAACGCAACATCTTCAAGTCGCTGACGGTGCACGAGAACCTGACCGCGGTGGCGCGGCCCGGCAAGTGGAACCCGGACGGCGTGTACGCGATGTTCCCGCGACTGGCCGAGCGCAAGACCAACCTGGGCACCCAGCTGTCCGGCGGCGAGCAGCAGATGCTGGCCGTCGGCCGGGCGCTGGTGGTCAATCCCAAGCTGCTGCTGCTGGACGAACCGCTGGAAGGGCTGGCGCCGATCATCGTGGAAGAACTGCTGCGCGCGATCCGCCGCATCACCCGCGAGGAGGGCCTGTCGGCCATCATCGTGGAGCAGCATCCGCAGGCCATCCTGGCCGTCTCGGATCGCGCCGTCGTGCTCGATCGCGGCACCGTGGTGCACTCGGGCACGGCGCAGGCCCTGCGCGACGCGCCGGAATTACTGGACCATCTGCTGGGCGTCGCCCGCTAGGAAAAGACATGCAGGACAAGAGACGATTCCTCGCGGCCGCGGCTGCGCTCGGACTGGGCGGCGCGCTGCCACGCATCGCGCTGGCGCAGGCGGGCTTCCCGTCCAAGCCGCTGAAGATCGTGGTGCCGAACGCGCCCGGCGGCGCCGCCGACCTGACCGCCCGCGCCGTCGGCGAGAAGCTGGCCGCCAGCCTGGGCCGGCCGGTGATCATCGACAACCGGCCCGGCGCCGGCGGCGTGGTGGCCGGCGAGGTGGTGGCCAAGGCCGATCCGGACGGCCACACGATGCTGCTGGTCTCCAGCGGGACGGCCGTCAGCGCCTCGCTGTTCAAGTCGCTGCCGTTCGACACGCTGAAGGATTTCGCCTGGGTCTCCACCATGGCCAGCTTCGACCTGGCGATCGTGGTGGCCGAGGGCGGGCGCTTCAAGACGCTGGGGGAGCTGCTGGCCTATGCCAAGGCCAACCCGGGCAAGGTCAACATCGGCACGCCCAACGTCGGCACCACCCAGAACCTGGCGGCCGAACTGTTCAAGGCCAGCGCCGGGGTCGACCTGCAGGTGGTTCCGTTCAACGGCACGCCGCCGGTGATCACGGCGCTGCGCGGCGGGCAGATCGACGCCGCACTGGACATCCTGGGCCCGCTGATGCCGCAGATCACCTCCAAGGCATTGCGGCCGCTGGCGGTGCTGGGCGAGAAGCGCGCGCCGCAGCTGCCCGCGGTGCCGACGGCTCGCGAGTCCGGCGGCGCGCTGGCGACGTTCAAGGCCTCGTCGTGGAACGGCCTGGCGGTGCCGGCCAGGACGCCGCACGACGTGGTGCTGCGCCTGAACCGCGAGGTGCAGGCGGCGGTCGCTCAGCCCGACGTGAAGAAGCGCCTGCTGGAGCTGAACCTGGTGGCGCAGGGCAGCACGCCCGAGCAGCTCGGTGCCCTGATGGCCAGCGAGATCAAGCGCTGGGGCGACGTGATCGCCCACGCCAAAATACCGCGCCAATGACAACGCGCCGCCGGCAGCGCCCGGCGGCGGCCAAGGAGCAAGCATGAACCTGCAACGCATCGGCGTGGTCGGCCATGGCGAGGTCGGCAGGACCTTCGCCAGCGGGCTGAAGGACAAGCCCGGCGTGAGCGCCATGGGGGCCTGGGACCTGAAGTTCGCCGACCCGGCGACCCGCGACTTCGAACTGCACCAGTGCGCGCGCAACGGCGTCACGGCCCACGGATCGATGCGCGAGCTGTGCCAGGCCAGCGACCTGGTGATCTCCGCCGTCACCGCCTCGAACACCCTGGCCGTGGCCCAGGAGGCGGCGCGCTTCATCCGCCCCGGCAGCGTGTTCCTGGACCTCAATTCCGCCTCGCCCGGCACCAAGCAGCAGGCGGCCGCGCTGATCGACGCCAGCGGCGCCGACTACGTGGAAGCCGGCGTGATGACGTCGGTGCCGCCCTACGGCATCCGGGTGCCGATGCTGCTGGGCGGCGGGCAGGCCGCGCAGCTGGCGGCGCTGCTGGCCGGCTGGGGCATGGACGCGAAGGCGGTGAGCGAGCGGCTCGGCGTCGCCAGCGCGATCAAGATGTGCCGCAGCGTGATGATCAAGGGCCTGGAAGCGCTGGTGATCGAGAGCTACACCACCGCGCGCAAGTACGGCGTGGAGGAGCATGTGTTGCCCACGCTGCAGGAGACGTTTCCGTCGATCGACTGGCAGCAGCAGGGCGCGTATTTCTTCAGCCGCGTGGTGCAGCACGGCAAGCGCCGCGCCGAGGAAATGCGCGAGGCCGCCAACACCGTGCGCGAAGCCGGCTTCGCGCCGCTGATGGCAGCGGCCATCGCCGACAAGCAGCAGTGGGTCGCGGACCGCGCCGCCGCCGGTGTGTTCGAGGGCTTAGGCAAAGACGCCCGCTGGCAGGACTACGCGGATCGGCTGATCGGCGACAAGAAGTAGTCATCCCGGCCCTGAGCCGGGATCCAGACCTTTCCCCCGCGCGGATGCCGGTTGGCACGGCCGCCGGCCGGGATGGGGTGTTCTCCGGTCACGCTCGAGGGCGTCATCCCATGGACACGACCGCTGCCGCTTCAACCAGATCAATGCGGCGCAACCGGTGTAGCGACCGCGAATGGCCCTGCGCCCACCCCATCCCGACCGGCGGCCTTGGAGTAGCGCCTGAGCGCGGACGCAGGAATCGCGCGCCGTTGCCGGCGTCCGCGCAAACCGGCATCGGCGCAAGTGGGTCACCCCGGGATGACAGCGTCTAGTTCGCCTTCACCCGCCCCGACTTGATGACCGGCTGCCAGCGGGCGATCTCGCGGGCGATGTGGGCGCCGAAGGCTTCCGGCGTGGCGCTGACGGCGACGGCGCCTTCGTTGACCAGCCGCGCCTTCAGCTCGGGCGAGTCGAGCGACTTGTTGATCTGCGCGTTGAGCTTGGCGATCACGGCAGGCGGCGTGCCGGCGGGCGCGACCATGCCATACCACTGGTCGGCCTCGAAGTCCCTGTAGCCGGACTCGGCCACCGTCGGCACCGCCGGCAGCGCATCCATCCGCCTGGGCGAGGAGACGGCGATGGCGCGCAGCTGGCCGTTGCGGATCTGGCCCAGCACCGCCGGCGCGCCGGTGAAGAGCACCTGGATCTGCCCGCCCAGCAGGTCGACCAGCGCCGGTGCGGTGCCGCGGTACGGGATGTGCAGCAGCGAGGTGCCGGTGCGAAGCTTGAAGTATTCGGTCGCCAGGTTGGCGGCGCTGCCGTTGCCGCCGGAGCCGTAGGCCAGCTGGCCCGGCCTGGCCTTCGCCAGTGCCACCAGTTCCTGCACGGTGTGCGCGGGCACCGACGGATGGACCACCAGCACGTTGGGCACGCGCGCCACCCAGGCCACCGGGGCGAAGCTCTTGATCGGGTCGTAGGGCAGGTTCGGATACAGCGAGGGATTGACCGCCAGCGTGCCGATGTGCCCCATCAGCAGCGTGTAGCCGTCGGCCGGTGCCTTGGCCACCTTGTCGGCGCCGATCGAGCCGCCGGCGCCCGGCACGTTGTCGATCACCACCGGCTGGCCCCAGGCGTCCTGCAGCTCCTTGCCGATCGAGCGGGCCAGGATGTCGGTGGAGCCGCCGGGCGTGAACGGCACGACGATGTGGATCGGGCGCGCCGGCCAGGCAGGCTGCGCGATCGCCGTTAACGTGGCTGCGGGGCCGAGGCCCAGGGCAGCCAGGGCGGCGGCGAGCAGATTGCGTTTGCTTGGGTTCATTTGGTGCGGGGAGTGAGCAGGCTTCTGGCGGTGCTGCTGATCAGGTCCAGCATGGCCTTCTGGGTGAGGGTGGCGGGTCGGTGCGCGCTGATGCCGATCGACAGCTTGCTGTGCAGCGGCGGCTTGCCGATCGGTCGCATCACGAAGGCCTTGGGACGGGCGGAGGTTTCCACCGCATGGCGCGACAGCACGGCGTTGCCGGCGCCGTCGGCCACCAGGTCCAGGATGGCGGCGACGCCGTCGATCTCCAGCGCGATGTTCGGATGGCAGCCCTGGTTGGCCATCTCCGCCTCCACCAGCATGCGGATGGCATTGGGCCGGGTCGGGATCACCAGCGGCAGCGCCGCCACCTCGCGCAGCGGCACGGCCCCCTTCGACGCCCGGGCCGCGCTGCCGGCCTTGCGCTGCACCAGGAACAGCGCCTCTTCGAGCAGGGCCGTGACCTCGATCTCGGCCGAGCCGGTCGCGTTGTACAGCAGCGCGATGTCCAGCCGGCCGCTGGCCAGCGATTCCTGCATGCCCATCGACAGGCCCTCGCTGATCGACAGCGACGCCTGCGGCATCCGGCGCCGGAACTCGCGGATCAGCGGCACCGCCAGCACCTTGGCCAGGCTGGGCGGCAGGCCGATCGCCACCCGGCCGGCCAGCGCGCCGCGGATGCGGCCCAGCTCCTCGCGGGCCCGGTCGACCTGGTGCAGGATGCCGCGCCCGTGCTCCAGCAGCAGCTTGCCGGCCTCGGTCGGCAGGGCGCCGCGGCCGTTGCGCACCAGCAGATTCTGGCGCAACTCCACTTCGAGCTGGCGGACCTGGCGGCTAAGGGCGGGCTGGGCCACGCCCAACGCGATGGCGGCGCGGGTGAAGCTGCCGAGCTCGGCCACGCGGACGAAATATTCGAGTTGCTTGAGGTCCAAGGGATCAATCGGAAGAGGCAGTGGATTTGAATAGCGTGGAGGCAATTATGCTGGAATGCTATAGCTGCTAGTGGGCACATCAGCTTGGCTTGACCGGGTCCCGCACGCAGAATCCCCGCATGGCCTCCCTCCCCGCTCTCAAGGGCATTTCCTCCATGGCCACCCGCCAGCTGCTGGGCGAACTGCTGTCCGATTACCGGCAGCGCAGCGGCCAGGCCGTGGCGATCGAATCGGTCGGCGGCGTCGATGCGGCCAGGCGGGTGCAGGCCGGCGAGGCCTTCGACCTGGTGGTCCTGGCCTCGGACGCGATCGACAAGCTGGTCGCCGGCGGCAGCGTGCTCGCCGGCAGCAAGGTGGACCTGGTGCAGTCCGGCGTCGCCGTCGCCGTCCGGGCCGGTGCTGCGCGTCCGGACATCGCCAGCGAAGACGCGGTCAGGCGCGCCGTGCTGGCCGCGCCCACCATCGGCTATTCCACCGGCCCCAGCGGCGTCGCGCTGCAGAAGCTGTTCGAACGCTGGGGCGTCGCCGACCAGCTCAAGGCCCGCACCGTCCAGGCGCCGCCCGGCGTGCCGGTCGGCGCGCTGGTGGCGCGCGGCGACGTGGCGCTGGGCTTCCAGCAGTTGAGCGAACTGATGAACCTGGAGGGCATCGACGTGCTCGGGCCGCTACCCGCGGCGATCCAGGTCACGACCACCTTCTGCGGCGGCGTCTGCGCCGCGTCGCAACACGCCGGCGCGGTGCGCGAGCTGCTCGCCTTCATGGCGTCGCCCGAGGCGGCGCCGGCCAAACAACGCAACGGCATGGAGCCGGCCGCAACCACAAGGAACCAGCAATGAGCCTGATCATCGACTGCCACGGCCACTACACCACCGCACCCAAGGCGCTGGAGAACTGGCGCAACCAGCAGATCGCCGGCATCAAGGACCCGTCGGTGATGCCCCGGGCGTCCGACCTGAAGATCAGCGACGACGAGCTGCGCGAATCGATCGAGAGCAACCAGCTGCGCCTGATGAAGGAGCGCGGCAGCGACATCACGCTGTTCTCGCCGCGGGCGAGCTTCATGGCGCACCACATCGGCGACTTCAACGTGTCCTCGACCTGGGCCGCGATCTGCAACGAGCTGTGCTTTCGCGTCAGCAAGCTGTTCCCCGACAACTTCGTGCCGGTGGCGATGCTGCCGCAGTCGCCGGGCGTCGACCCGAAGACCTGCATCCCCGAGCTGGAGAAGTGCGTCAGGGAATACGGCAACGTCGGCATCAACCTGAACCCGGATCCGTCGGGCGGCCACTGGACCAGCCCGCCGCTGACCGACAGGCTCTGGTACCCGATCTACGAGAAGATGGTGGAGCACGACCTGCCGGCGATGATCCACGTCAGCACCAGCTGCAACCCGGCGTTCCATACCACCGGCGCGCATTACCTGAATGCGGACACCACGGCCTTCATGCAGCTGATCCAGGGCGACCTGTTCAAGGACTTCCCGACGCTGCGCTTCCTGATCCCGCACGGCGGCGGCGCCGTGCCGTACCACTGGGGCCGGTTCCGCGGCCTGGCGCAGGAGATGAAGCGGCCGCTGCTCAAGGACCACCTGCTGAACAACGTGTTCTTCGACACCTGCGTCTACCATCAGCCGGGCATCGACCTGCTCAACACCGTGATCCCGGTCAAGAACGTGCTGTTCGCCTCCGAGATGATCGGCGCCGTGCGCGGCATCGACCCGGAAAGCGGCCACTACTACGACGACACCAAGCGCTATATCGAGGCCTCGAAGATCCTCAGCGCCGACGACAAGCACGCGATCTACGAAGGCAACGTGCGCCGCGTGTTCCCATTGCTCGACAAACAGCTCAAGCAACGTACGGCTTTGGGGACTGCCCGCACTAGCTCGTGAGCGTTGCGCTCTGTCCCCAACTGATTAGGAGAAAGCCATGTTCGAACTCGGAGTGGTTTACCGCAACATCAAGCGCGCCGACAAGGCCGCCGCCGACGGCCTGGCGCGGCTGGGCTCGGCCACCGTGCACGAGGCGATGGGCCGCGTCGGCCTGATGAAGACCTACATGCGGCCGATCTATGCCGGTGCGCAGGTCTCCGGCACCGCCGTCACGGTGCTGCTGCAGCCGGGCGACAACTGGATGATGCACGTGGCGGCCGAGCAGATCCAACCCGGCGACATCGTGGTGGCCGCCTGCACCACCGACAATACCGACGGCTTCTTCGGCGACCTGCTGGCCACCAGCTTCATGGCGCGCGGCGCCCTCGGGCTGGTGATCGACGGCGGCTGCCGCGACGTGAAGACGCTGCAGGAGATGGGCTTTCCGGTCTGGAGCCGCGCGATCAGCTCCAAGGGCACGGTCAAGTCCACCCTGGGCTCGGTCAACATCCCGGTGGTCTGCGCCGGCGCGCTGGTCACCCCGGGCGACGTGATCGTCGCCGACGACGACGGCGTGGTGGTCGTGCCGGCCGCGATGGCGCGCAAGACGCTGGACGCGGCGACGGCGCGCGAGGCCAACGAGGGCGAGAAGCGCGCCAAGCTGGCTTCCGGCGTGCTGGGACTGGACATGTACAACATGCGCGGGCCGCTGGAAAAAGCCGGCCTTCGCTATATCGATTAACCCGGGAACCCTATGAACATCCGTGATTTTCTCGCCGCCACTGCCAGCCTGGCTTGCGCTCTCGCCCTGCTGCCGCTGCAAGCGCAGGCCCAGCAATATCCCGTCAAGCCGATCAAGGTGGTCGTCGGCTATTCGGCCGGCGGCGCGGTCGACATCGTCGCGCGCACGCTGGGCCAGAGCCTGTCGGCCAGCATGGGCCAGCAGGTGCTGGTGGAGAACAAGCCGGGCGCCGGCACCAACATCGCCGTCAAGTCGGTGATCGACGCGCCGGCCGACGGCTACACGCTGCTGATGGCCGCCAACGCGCTGGCCGCCAACATGGCGCTGTACACGCCAGCGCCCTTCGATGCCGAGAAGGACCTGGTGCCGGTGGCGCTGGTCGGCCGGGTGCCGGTGGTGATCGCCGCCAATGCGTCGGCGCCGTTTTCCACCGTGGCGCAGCTGATCGCCGCCGCCAAGGCCAAGCCCGGCTCGATCTCTTTCGCCTCGCCCGGCAACGGCTCGACGCCGCACATGGCCGGCGAGCTGTTCGCCCGCGCAGCCGGCATCCAGCTGCAGCATGTGCCGTACCGCGGCGGCGCCCAGGCCATCACCGACGTCGTCGGCGGCCAGCTGCCGCTGCTGGCCATGAACGCGCTGGAGGTCAAGCCTTACGTGGCCAGCGGCCGGCTCAAGGTGCTGGCGGTGCTCAGCGCCCAGCGCTCGCCGATCTTCCCGGACGCGCCCACCATCGCCCAGTCCGGCTTCCCCGGCTTCGAGGCCTCGGTCTGGTACGCACTGATGGCGCCGGCCGCCACGCCCAAGGCAGTGGTCGAGAAGCTGCATGCGGAAGTGCAGAAGGCGCTGCAGACGCCCGAGGTGCGCGAGCGCATGAGCTCGGTCGGCGGCGAAGTGATCACCGGCAGCCAGGCCGACCTCGCCAAGCTGCTGCACAGCGAGCGCATCCGCTACGCCAACCTGGTGCGCGAAGCCAAGATCACACCCGATTGATTGATTGAATGAGTTCAGGACAGGGCGGACCGCTGCGCGGGTCCGGCCCGTCCCGCAAGGAAACCCGATGTTCACCAAGACCCCCGGCTGGCTGGACTGGTACGCCGGCCCCAGCAAGCCGCAGTTCAAGCTGCCGCCCGGCAGCGTCGACGCCCACTGCCACGTGTTCGGCCCCGGCGACCAGTTCCCGTTCGCGCCCGAGCGCAAGTACACGCCCTGCGACGCCTCCAAGGCGCAGCTGTTCGCGCTGCGCGACCACCTGGGCTTCGACAAGAACGTGATCGTGCAGGCCACCTGCCACGGCGCCGACAACAGCGCGCTGCTCGATGCGCTCAAGTCCTGCGACGACCGCGCCCGCGGCGTCGTCACCGTCAAGCGCGACGTCACCGACCGGCAGCTGCAGGACATGCACGCGGCCGGCGTGCGCGGCGTGCGCTTCAATTTCGTCAAGCGGCTGGTGGACTTCACGCCCAAGGACGAACTGATGGAGATCGCCGCCCGCATCGCCCCGCTGGGCTGGCACGTGGTGATCTACTTCGAGGCGGTGGACCTGCCCGAGCTGTGGGACTTCTTCACCGCGCTGCCGACCACCGTGGTGGTGGACCACATGGGACGCCCGGACGTCAGCCTGCCGGTGGACGGCCCGCAGTTCGAGCTGTTCATCAAATTCATGCGCGAGTACCCCAACGTCTGGTCCAAGGTCAGCTGCCCGGAGCGGCTGAGCGTCACCGGCCCGCCGGCCTTGGACGGCGAGCGCAATGCCTACCGCGACGTGGTGCCGTTCGCCCGCAAGATCGTGGAGACCTTCCCCGACCGCGTGCTGTGGGGAACGGACTGGCCGCATCCGAATCTGAAGGATCACATGCCCGACGACGGCCTGCTGGTGGACTTCATTCCCCACATCGCCACGACGTCCGAACTGCAGCGAAAATTGCTGGTCGACAACCCAACCCGCCTTTACTGGGGGAAGTGAAAATGCCACTGGACAAACCTTACCTGGACGTGCCCGGCACGACCATCTTCGACGCCGAGCAATCGCGCCGCGGCTACCACCTGAACCAGTTCTGCATGTCGCTGATGAAGGCCGAGAACCGGGAGCGGTTCAAGGCCGACGAGCGCGCCTACCTGGACGAATGGCCGATGACCGAGGAGCAGAAGCAGGCCGTGCTGGAGCGCGACCTGAACAAGGCGATCGCGCTGGGCGGCAACATCTACTTCCTGGCCAAGCTGGGCGCCACCCACGGCAAGAGCTTCCAGCAGATGGCCGGCAGCATGACGGGCATGAGCGAAGAGGAATACCGCAACATGATGATCTCCGGCGGCCGCTCGGCCGAAGGCAACCGCCGCATCGGCGAGGGGGGCAACGCGCAGGCGCACCGCCAGCCGCAGGGCAGCTCCGACAAGAAAGGCCTCTGAGATGGCAAGAATCACCGCCAGCGTCTACACCTCGCACGTGCCCGCCATCGGCGCCGCGCTGGACATGGGCAAGACCGACGAGCCGTACTGGCAGAAGGTGTTCCAGGGCTACGAGTTCGGCAAGCAGTGGATCAAGGACAACCCGCCGGACGTGATCTTCCTGGTCTTCAACGACCACGCCACCGCGTTCAGCCTGGAGATGATCCCCACCTTCGCGATCGGCACCGCCGCCGAATACATGCCGGCCGACGAGGGCTGGGGCCCGCGCCCGGTGCCCAAGGTGATCGGCCATCCCGAGCTGGCGGCGCACATCGCGCAGTCGGTGATCCAGCAGGACTTCGACCTGACCATCGTCAACAAGATGGACGTGGACCACGGCCTGACGGTGCCGCTGTCGCTGATGTACGGCCAGCCCAAGGCCTGGCCGTGCCCGGTGATCCCGTTCGCGGTCAACGTGGTGCAGTATCCGGTGCCCAGCGGCCGGCGCTGCCTGAACCTGGGCAAGGCGATCCGCAAGGCCGTTGAAAGCTACGACGAGGACCTCAAGGTCCACATCTGGGGCACCGGCGGCATGAGCCACCAGCTGCAGGGGCCGCGCGCCGGCCTGATCAACAAGGACTTCGACACCGCCTTCATGGACCGCATGATCGCCGACCCGGAAGGCCAGGCCGCCGTGCCGCACATCGACTACGTGCGCGAAGCCGGCAGCGAGGGCATCGAGCTGGTGATGTGGCTGATCGCCCGCGGCGCGATGTCGGACCTGGCCGGCGGCCCGCCGCCCAAGGTGGTCCATCGCTTCTATCACGTGCCCGCGTCGAACACGGCGGTGGGGCACCTGATCCTCGAAAACCAGTAACCCCGTTCGCCCTGAGCCGGTCGAAGGGCTTCGACCGGCTCGGCCCGAACGGATTCAAGGAGCAATCTCGTGAGCAAGACAATCAAGGTCGCACTGGCCGGTGCCGGCGCCTTCGGCATCAAGCACCTGGACGGCATCAGGAACATCGACGGCGTCGAGGTCGTTTCCCTGGTCAGCCGCGACCTGGCCAAGACCAAGGAAGTGGCCGACAAGTACGGCATCGGGCACGTCACCACCGACCTGGCCGAGAGCCTGGCGCTCAAGGAAGTGGACGCCGTCATCCTGTGCACGCCGACCCAGATGCACGCGGCGCAGTCGATCGCCTGCATGAACGCCGGCAAGCACGTGCAGGTGGAGATCCCGCTGGCCGACAGCTGGAAGGACGCGCAGGAGGTGGTCGCGCTGCAGAAGAAGACCGGCCTGGTCGCGATGTGCGGCCATACCCGCCGCTTCAACCCCAGCCACCACTACGTGCACAAGCAAATCGAAGCCGGCAAGTTCAACGTGCTGCAGATGGACGTGCAGACCTTTTTCTTCCGCCGCACCAACATGAACGCGCTGGGCCAGCCGCGCAGCTGGACCGACCACCTGCTGTGGCACCACGCTGCCCACACGGTGGACCTGTTCGCCTACCAGTGCGGCAGCCCGATCGTGAAGGCCAATGCGGTGCAGGGTCCGATCCACCCGGCGCTGGGCATCGCGATGGACATGAGCATCCAGCTGCAGGCCGCCAACGGCGCGATCTGCACGCTGTCGCTGTCGTTCAACAACGACGGTCCGCTGGGCACCTTCTTCCGCTACATCGGCGACACGGCGACCTACATCGCGCGCTACGACGACCTGTTCAACGGCAAGGAAGAAAAGATCGACGTCTCCAAGGTCGACGTGTCGATGAACGGCATCGAGCTGCAGGACCGCGAGTTCTTCGCGGCCATCCGGGACAAGCGCGAGCCCAACGCCAGCGTGGCGCAGGTGCTGCCCTGCTACCAGGTGCTGGACCAGCTCGAGAAGCAGCTGGGCAAGTGATGCAGCAGCGGCAATTCGGACCGTTCCAGGTCAGCGCCATCGGCCTGGGATGCATGAACCTGAGCCACGCCTACGGCACGCCGCCGCCGGCGCAGCAGGGCGAGCGGGTGCTGCTGGCGGCGCTGGATGCCGGCGTCACGCTGTTCGACACCGCGGCCCTGTATGGCTTCGGCGCCAACGAGACGCTGGTCGGCCGCGTGCTCAAGCCGCACCGCAACCGGTTCAAGCTCGCCAGCAAGGGCGGCATGGCGGCCGTGACCGGCGAGGACGGCGTGCCGCGGCGCGTGATCGACGGCCGCCCGGAGGCGATCCGGCGCAACTGCGAGGACAGCCTGCGCCGGCTGCAGACCGACGTGATCGACCTCTACTACCTGCACCGCTGGGACAAGAAGGTGCCGATCGAGGACAGCGTCGGCGCGATGTCGGACCTGGTGCGGGCCGGCAAGGTGCGCGCGCTCGGCCTGTCCGAGGTGTCGGCGGCCACCCTGCGCAAGGCGCACCGGGTCCACCCGATCGCCGCGGTGCAGACCGAATACTCGCTGTGGACCCGCAATCCGGAGATCGCGGTGCTGGACGCCTGCGCCGAGCTCGGCGCCACCTTCGTCGCCTTCAGCCCGGTGGCGCGCGGCTTCCTGTGCGATGCGCTGCCTGACGTGAGCACGCTGCAGCCCAAGGACATCCGCCAGGGCATGCCGCGCTTCGAGCCGGCCAACTACGCCGCCAACCTGCAGCTGCTGCCGCCGTACAAGGCGCTGGCGCAGGAGGCGGGCTGCACGCCGGCCCAGCTCGCGCTGGCCTGGCTGCTGCACAAGGCGCCGCACATCATCCCGATTCCCGGGACGACCAGCGTGGAGCACCTGAAGGAAGACCTGGCCGCGGCCGACGTCAAGCTGTCGCCCGACATGATGGACAGGCTGGAGGCGCTGATCAACCAGCAGACGGTGCACGGCAACCGCTACAGCGCCCAGTCGCGCAGCGAAGTGGACACCGAGGAGTTCTGAGGCGGCGGCTGAAAAATAACGAAACAAACCGAAACCGGCGGGAGATGATCCCCGGCGGGGCGCGGCGCAGGATCAAGGCCATGTTCAACCCCGCATGGAAGAAGGAAGCCCCGTCATGAAATCCTGGATCAAACGCACCCTGTTCGGCCTGTTCGGCGCCTCCATCGCCGTGGGCGGCCTGAGCGCCTGCAGCCATTACCGGCACGAGGGGCCGGGCTGGCAGCGCAGCGCCGAGGACCAGGCCCGGATGCGCGACCGCGTCATCGAGCGCGTCTCGGCCAAGCTGGAGCTCGACGCGCAGCAGAAGCAGAAGCTGGTGGCGCTGGCCGACAAGCTGCACGAGCAGCGCCAGGTGCTGCTGCCGCAGGGCGCCGATCCGCGGGCGCAGGCGCAGCAGCTGGTTGCCGGCGACAAGTTCGACCGCGCCAAGGCGCAGGCGCTGGTGAGCGAGAAGACCGCCGCCGTCAACGCCCGCAGCCCCGAGGTGATCGCCGCGCTGGGCGATTTCTACGACAGCCTGAATCCGGCCCAGCAGGCCAAGGTGCGCGAGTTCATGCAGCGGCGCCACGGCGGCCACTGGTGGCACCGCGGGTAGGGCGATGCAGCGCATCCTGCTGATCGACGACGACGAGCAGCTGGGTGCGCCGCTGGCCGCCTATTGCGCGCGCTTCGAACTGGAGCTGGTGCAGGCGCTGCGGCCCAGCGCCGGCCTGGCGCTGCTGCGCCAGGGCCGCTTCGACGCCGCCATCCTGGACGTGATGCTGCCGGAGATGGACGGCTTCGAGCTGTGCCGCACCATCCGCAAGGAGAGCGACATCCCGCTGGTGATGCTGACGGCGCGCGGCGAGGTGATGGACCGCGTGGTCGGCCTGGAGCTGGGCGCCGACGACTACCTGCCCAAGCCGTTCGAGCCGCGCGAGCTGGTGGCGCGGCTGCAGACCGTGCTGCGGCGCCGGGTGGCGGCGCCGGCCGCGCGCGCCTCCGGGACGCTGCGCTTTGCCGGCCTGAGCGTGGACCCGGCGACCCGCAGCGTGCTGCGCCAGGGCCAGCCGGTGGAGCTGACCAGCACCGAATTCGACCTGCTGTACCTGCTGGCCCGCTCGCCCGGCCAGGTGTTCAGCCGCGACGACATCCTGAACCAGCTGCGCGGCCACGAGGCCGAGCTCTTCACCCGCGCGGTGGACATCGTGGTCAGCCGGCTGCGCAAGAAGCTCGAGCCGCTGGATGCCATCAAGACGCTGCGCAATGCCGGCTATTCGCTGGCGCTGGCCGATGCCCCCGACTGACATCGCGCGCTGGCACCGGCGTGCCCGCCGCGCCCTGGGCCACTCGCTGCGGCTGCGGCTGGTGGCGCTGTTCCTGTTGCTGGCGCTGGGCATGACGCTGGCGTTCCTGGGCGGCATGCAGAAAGCTCTCGCCATCGGCTGGCGCGAGGCGGCGCGGCCGCTGGTGGGCGATTACGTGGACCGGCTGGTGGCGGAGATCGGCTCGCCGCCCAGCGTCGAGCGGGCGCGCGCGCTGGCCGCGCGGCTGCCGGTGAGCGTGCGCATCTTCGGGCCGCAGGTCAACTGGGATTCGGGCCCGGGCGGCGGCGGCCATGGCGCCGGCTGGGACGGCAACGAGGGCTCGCACCTGCGGCCGCTGCTGCAGCGGACCACCGCCGACGGCCACCGCATCCAGCTCGGGTTGAACCTGGTGCTGCTGCAGGACCACCCGCGCCGGGTCGGCTGGATCACGCTGGCCGTGCTGCTGGCGCTGACCGGACTGGCCTACGGCTACGTGCGCCGGCTGCTGCGGCCGCTGGACGACATCCGCATCGGCGCGGCGCGCTTCGGCGCCGGCGACTTCGCCACGCCGATCCCGATCCGCCGGCGCGACGAGCTGGGCCAGCTGGCCAGCGACGTCAACGCCATGGCGCACGGCATCCACCAGATGCTGGAGGCCAAGCGGGCGCTGCTGCTGGCGATCAGCCACGAGCTGCGCAGCCCGCTCACCCGGGCCCGCGTCAACACCGAGCTGCTGCCCGAGACGCCCGAGGTTCTGGCGCAACGCCAGGCGCTGCTGCGCGACCTGGCGCAGATGCGCGACCTGGTGACCGACCTGCTGGAGAGCGAGCGCCTGGGCCAGGGCCACGCGGCGCTGCACCTGGAGCCGACCGACCTGGGCGCGCTGGCGCGCGAGGTGGCCGGGCAGCTGGCCGAGGTCGGCGGCGCGCAGCCGCTGCGGCTGGACATTCCGCCCGGCCTGCCGGCCGTCGCGGTGGACCGCGCCCGCGTCCGGCTGCTGCTGCGCAACCTGCTTGACAACGCCTTGCGCCACAGCGCCGGCGCCGCGCATCGGCCCGGGCTGGCGCTGCGGCCCGAGGGGCGGGGCGTCGCCATCACCGTGCGCGACCACGGCAGCGGCGTGGAGGAGGCGGCACTGGCCCATCTGGCCGAGCCGTTCTACCGGCCCGATGCCGCGCGCGAACGCAGCACCGGCGGCGTCGGCCTGGGCCTGTACCTGTGCAAGCTGGTGGCGCTGGCGCACGGCGGCAGCTTTGCCATCCGCAATGCGGCGCCGGGCCTGGAAGTGCAGGTGGTGCTGCCGGGGCGGTGAAGCGCCAGCCGGCCCGCGGCGCTGGCCCGCGCCATTCGACCCGCAGTTGATCCAGATCAGGATTCGTTGCGCCTGCCGGCGGCACACTGGCCCCATCGTCCGAGCGGAGGGTCTTTCGATGGGTTCCAATGGCACCGCGCCGATTCCAGGCACCACGCTGTTCGACGGCGTGCAGGCCCAGAAGGGCTATGCGCTGAACAAGATGTGCTACTCCTTCAACGACGCCGACAACCGCGCAACGTTCCGCTTCGACGAGGTGGGCTACATGCTGCGGTATGGGCTGAGCCCCGAGCAGATCGCGGCGATCCGCAAGCGCGACGTGCTCGCCCTGCTGGCGCTGGGCGGCAACGTGTATTACCTGGCCAAGTTCGCCGGCATCCTGGGGCTGGACGTCCAGGACCTGGGCGCCGCGCAGACCGGCATGAGCAAGCAGGCATTCCAGGACCGGCTGGTGGCGCAGAACCTCCAGCCCGCCAGCTGGGGCGGCCACGCCGACGCGAGGGCCGCGCAATGGCAAGAATCGTTGGCGGCCTGACCACCTCCCACGTGCCGGCGATCGGCGGCGCCATCGCCAAAGGCCGGCAGCAGGAGCCGTACTGGAAGCCGTTCTTCGATGGTTTCGTTCCGGTGCGGGCCTGGCTCGCCGAGCACAAGCCCGACATCGCGGTGGTGTTCTACAACGACCACGGCCTGAATTTCTTCCTCGACAAGATGCCGACCTTCGCGGTCGGCGCCGCCCCGCAATACCGCAACGCCGACGAGGGCTGGGGCATCCCGACGCTGCCGCCGTTTCGCGGCCACCCGCAGCTGTCCTGGCACATCATCAACCGGCTGGTGGAGCGCGAGTTCGACATCACCACCTGCCAGGAGATGCTGGTGGACCATGCCTTCACGCTGCCGCTGAAGCTGTTCTGGCCGGAGGGCGCCTGCCCGGTCGCCACGGTGCCGGTCTGCATCAACACAGTGCAGTTTCCGCTTCCCAGCGCCAAGCGCTGCATGGCGCTGGGCCGCGCGGTCGGCGAGGCAATCGCGTCCTGGGACAGCGACAGCAAGGTGGTGGTGATCGGCAGCGGCGGCCTGAGCCACCAGCTCGATGGCGAACGGGCCGGCTTCATCAACAAGCCGTTCGACCTGAAGTTCATGGACAGCCTGGTGTCGGAGCCCGACTGGGTCACCCGCTACAGCATCCACGAGCTGGTGGAACAGGCCGGCACGCAGGGCGTGGAGTTGCTGATGTGGCTGGCCGCCCGGGCCGCCGTGCCCGGCCCGGTGCGACGGGTGCACGGCAATTACCACATCCCGATCTCCAACACGGCGGCGGGAATGCTGGCGCTCGAACCCGTGGCCTGAGCGGCCGGGGTACATACGCCGTGCGTGGGGGCATTGGCGGCGCGGCACTGGCCGTCGGCATACTGGATCGAGGCGCCGCCGCGGCGCCGCACGAGGGAGCAGCATGGAGCAGCCGTCCGGGTCGCAGCAACCTGCCTTCGAGCGGGTCAGTTTCGTCAGGCCTTGCGTGTATTGCGGGGCCCGGCTGGCGGTGTTCGTCTCACGCGAAGCCGGCAGCGGCGAGACGCACAACTATGAGTGCCCCGAATGCGGCAAGGATTACCCCGTCCACGCCGCGCTCGAGCCGCTGGTGAGCCTGCTGGAGCCGCGCACCGACGGCAAGGATGACCGCTACATGGAAACCCTGTTCTGAGACGGCATTCTTGCCGGCTAGAGGCTCACCGCGCACCGCCTTCAGCTTCGGGCCAGGCTTCGCGAACACTCGACGTGCGTCCAGCATCAGGGGGTGCTGCAGGGCCAATTCGCGTGAGGCAAGGCCGAACCGCCGCCCCCCTGGTACGTCTGGCGCCATTCATCCGGTGTCTTTTCCGCCGGTCGACACAACCCATTCACGCCAGATCGCGGCCGCAACGGACAGGATCACCGGGCCCAGGAACAAGCCGATCAAGCCGAAGGCGGCGATGCCCCCGAGCACCCCGAACAGCACGAGCAGGATGGGCGCACGTGTCGCATTGCTCACCAGCAGGGAGCGCAGCAAGTTGTCGACGGGATGAATCAGCAGGATGCCCCACGCAAGCATCCCGACTGCCTGAAGCGGATGACCGCTCAACAGCAGCCACAAGCCGATCGGTCCCCAGACCAGGAAGGTACCGACCATCGGGATCACGGACGCCGCGGCGGTGATGACGCCGAACAGCACCGGCGCGCCCACGCCGAACATCCAAAAGCCCAGGGCGGCAATGGCTCCTTGCACCAGGGCAGCAAGCAACACGCTCTGGACGATCGACCGGCTCATCGTGCCTGCGGTGGCGAGGTAGGCATCGGCGCGCCAACCCAGCAGGCGGCGCAGCGTGAACCGCACCTGCGCCAGCGCGGCATCTCCATCGCGATAAAAGAAGAACAGTGTCATCACGGCCAGCGCGAGCTTTCCGATATTCCGGCCCATGTCACCGACGAGCCCCAGGAGCAGGCCGGATGCCTGCTTGAGCCACTCGACGAACTGGAGTTTCAAGCCGGCGACATCGGCTAGATGGGCACCGAGCCAGTCGTGCAATGCCGGGCCGATCCACGGAATGCCGATCAATGCATCGGCAATGCTGCCTGCTCCGCCATCGAGCAGGACGGCGGCTTTGCGATAGGCGGCGACCGCGTCCGCCTGGACCAGGATGAGCACCGAGATCAGAGGAAGCACGAGCCCCGCTGCGACGCCTGCTGCCATCAGGAAGGCACTCGCGTTGACGCGGTTGCCCAGCGCGGCCTTCAACCGGAGGTAAGCCGGCCACGTGACATGGGCCAGAATTGCGGCCCAGGCGATCGCGGCCAGGAATGGCGCCAGGACCAGGTAGACGAGCGCCACCAGCATCACCGCCAAGGCGAGTGATGCCAGACGCGCTCCCCACTGTGCGGACGCTCCTGAAAGGTTCATGTTCCGTTTGTCGCGCCCGCCCAGGGAACCGGCAGCGGCGAGTCGCAGCCGACGGTAACCGCAGTTTGCAGCGCTGCTCTTGACGTTGCGCAACCGCCCGCAATTGCGGGTCGGCCAGGCAGGGGCGCATGAGCACCAGGAGGAAGGAATCCAGGACATCGAGAACTGCGCCGCCTGTCACCGCAGCGCGGACAAGGAGTCTGCGGAGCGAGGGTCGCACGGTCGGCGCAAGCGAGACTGAGAGCTGCGTCAGCTGGAGAATGCCGTCTGCAAGAAAGGAAGCGCCCCGGAGGGCGCTTCTTGTGGTCGGCACCCGGGTCCCGGGGCGAGCCCGGGACGACAGGCCGCGGTGGCCGGCGTTACAGCGTGTCGATGAACGAACGCAGCTTGTCCGAGCGGCTCGGGTGCTTGAGCTTGCGCAGGGCCTTGGCCTCGATCTGGCGGATCCGCTCGCGCGTCACGTCGAACTGCTTGCCCACTTCCTCCAGCGTGTGGTCGGTGCTCATCTCGATGCCGAAGCGCATGCGCAGCACCTTGGCTTCGCGCGGCGTCAGGGAATCGAGGATGTCCTTGACCACGTCGCGCAGGCCGGCCTGCATCGCCGCCTCGATCGGGGCGGTGTTGGTGCTGTCCTCGATGAAGTCGCCCAGGTGGCTGTCGTCGTCGTCGCCGATCGGCGTCTCCATCGAGATCGGCTCCTTGGCGATCTTCATGATCTTGCGGATCTTGTCTTCCGGGATCTCCATCTTGGCCGCCAGGATGCCGGCGTCCGGCTCGAAGCCGAATTCCTGCAAATGCTGGCGCGAGATGCGGTTCATCTTGTTGATGGTCTCGATCATGTGGACCGGGATGCGGATGGTGCGGGCCTGGTCGGCGATGCTCCTCGTGATCGCCTGCCGGATCCACCAGGTGGCGTAGGTGGAGAACTTGTAGCCGCGCCGGTACTCGAACTTGTCCACCGCCTTCATCAGGCCGATGTTGCCTTCCTGGATCAGGTCCAGGAACTGCAGGCCGCGGTTGGTGTACTTCTTGGCGATGGAGATCACGAGCCGCAGGTTGGCCTCGATCATTTCCTTCTTGGCGTCGCGCGAGCTCGACTCGCCTTCGTTCATCCGCTTGTTGATGCCCTTGAGCTCCGACAGCGGCACCACCACGCGCGATTGCAGGTCGGCCAGCTTCTGCTGCAGTTCCTGGATCGGCGGGATGTTGCGGGCGATGATGACCGACCACGGCTTGCCGGCGGCGGCCTGCTTTTCCACCCATTTCTGGTTCAGCAGGTTGGGCGGGAAGTCCTTGACGAACACTTCCTGCGGCATGCCGCACTTGTCGACGATGATGCGGCGCAGCTCGCGTTCCTTCTTGCGCACGTCGTCGACCTGGCCGCGCACCATGTCGCACAGCTTCTCGATGGTCTTGGCGGTGAAGCGGATCGTCATCAGCTCTTCGGACAGCTGGGTCTGCGCCTTCACATAGGACGGCGTGCCGTAGCCTTCCTTGTCGTAGATCTTGTGGATCTTCTCGAACAGGCCCTGGATCCGCGCGAAGCGCTCCAGCGCCTGGGTCTTGAGTTCTTCCAGCTTCTTGGTCAGCGCCTTGGAGCCGCCGTTGCCGTCGTCGTCGTCGTCGGCGTCGAATTCGTCGAAGTCTTCCTCGGCCACGTAGTCGTCGGCCTCGTTCGGGTTGGAGAAGCCGTCCACCACGGTGGAAATGACCACCCGGCCTTCACGGATCTCGTTGGCCAGCCGCAGGATTTCGGCGATGGTCGCCGGTGAGGCGGAGATCGCCTCCATCATCGCCATCAGGCCGCCTTCGATGCGCTTGGCGATCTCGATCTCGCCTTCGCGCGTCAGCAGCTCCACGGTGCCCATCTCGCGCATGTACATGCGCACCGGGTCGGTGGTGCGGCCGAATTCGCTGTCCACGGTGGACAGGGCGGCTTCGGCTTCTTCCTCGGCTTCTTCGACGGTGGCGGCCGTGGGCGTGGTGTTGTTCAACAACAGCATCTCGGCGTCCGGCGTCTGCTCGTACACCGCGACACCCAGGTCGTTGAGCATCGTGACCACGACTTCCAGCGTCTCGGCGTCGATCAGCTTGTCGGGCAGGTGGTCCGAGATCTCGGCATGCGTGAGGTAGCCGCGGGTCTTGCCCAGCGTGATCAGCGTCTTCAGGCGCTGCCGGCGCTTGGCCATGTCTTCCTCGGACAGGACGGTTTCGTCCAGGCCGAATTCCTTCATCAAGGCCCGTTCCTTGGCCTTGCTGATCTTCATGCGCAGGGGCTTGACCTTCTCGGTGGTGGTGGCCGCCTCGACCACCGGCTCGCCGGCCAGATCGTCCTCGATGTCCGACATGTCCATGTCGTCGCTGCTCTTGGCCTCGTTGCCGGCCTTGGGCTTGCGCCCGCGCTTGGCGCCGGTGGCGGGAGCGGCAGCGCCGTCGGCGCTGGCGGCCTTGGGCGGGCGGCCCGGCTTCTTCTTGACGACTTCGGCAACGGGAGCGGCGGCCTTGGCCGGCTTCTTGAGCTCTTCCTTGGCGGTGGCTTTTTCGGACTTGGCGACGGGGGACTTCGATGCAGGCACGGACTTCACTTTCGTTGCGGGCTTGACTGGGACCTTGGGCTGGGACTTCGCGGCGGGCTGGGCAGCCCTGGGCGACGCCCTGGTCGGTTTGGGCACCGGTTTGATCACTTTTTTCGCAACGGGTTTCGTGGCGGGCTTGGCAGCCTTTCCCGACTTTTGAGCAGCAGGCATGAAGACCTCAGGAGTTCAAAAAACTGAAAACGATGCGCCACGACGACCCGGCGCGGGAGACGTGAACCCTCTGCACGCCCGGTCAGGGCATGCGGCTGGTCCATCAGGGGCAAGATGGGTGGGCGAACATTTGGTGTGCAGTCCTTGCGGGTATTGGCGTGTCGGGCGCTGATGGCCACGGTTTCGCCGGTCCGGAGGTGCTGCTGTCGCTCTTGCCGCTAGCAACCCTACATTATACCTTCGGCGAGCGATTTCAAGCCCGTGTTTTCGCCTTTTGGGCTTCAATCCGCTGCCTGAGCTGTTCGTAGGCCTGCGGATCGGTGGGGGCGCGGGCCACCAGGTCGTTCATTTCCTCGTCGCCGCGGCGCTTGCGCTCCAGCGCCAGGATCTGGCGCAACTCCTGCAAGTCGTTCTCGATGTCGGGCAGCACGCCGGCCACCTGGGCCACGGCGAAGGCCTCGTGCTGGTGGCCCTGGAGGGCATCGCGCAAGGCTTCCCAGGGCTGCGGGCCATGGTCGTGGACCTGGCTGTCCAGCCAGGCGAACAGGGGGCCGTGCGGCGGCGCCAGTTCGCACAGCAGGGTGTGGTCGTCCTGGCTCAGCGTTTCCCAGGCCGTCGGGTCCCGCAGCACGATCTGCAGGGCCCGGTCGCCGCGGCCGGGCGGCAGCTGCCGCCCGGGCCGGGCCGGCCGGGGCGCTGACTCCGGCCGCCGCGGCCGCGACCAGGGCGCGCCGGCCGGCTTCTGGCCCCACAGGCCGGAAAGCTCGGCCACGTCGAGCTGGGCCAGGCCGGCGATTTCCGCCAGCAGCTGGCGCTTGAGCGCGCCATCGGGCAGGGCGTTCCACAGCGGCCTGGCATTGGCCGCCATGTGGGCGCGCCCCTCCGCCGTGCCGAGGTCGCAGCCCTCGCGCGCCGAATCGATCAGGAAGCGCGACAGCGGTGTCGCCTCGCTGACGTAGCGCGAAAAGGCATCGCGGCCGAACTCGCGGATGTAGCTGTCCGGGTCGTGCTCGGTCGGCAGGAACAGGAACTTGACCGAGCGCACGTCGGTGGCATAGGGCAGGGCGCCGTCCAGCGCCTTGCGCGCGGCGCGCCGGCCGGCGGCGTCGCCGTCGAAGCTGAAGACCACCGAATCGGTGAAGCGGAACAGCTTCTGCACATGGTCGGGCGTGCAGGCCGTGCCCAGCGTCGCCACCGCGTTGGGAAAGCCCAGCTGGGCCAGCGCCACCACGTCCATGTAGCCCTCGGTGACCAGCACGTATCCCTGCTCGCGCAGCGCCTGCCTGGCCTCGTACAGGCCGTAGAGCTCGCGGCCCTTGCTGAACACCGGCGTCTCCGGGGAATTCAGGTACTTGGGCTTCTCGTCGCCCAGCACCCGCCCGCCGAAGCCGATGCACTCGCCCTTGACGTTGCGGATCGGGAACATGATCCGGTCGCGGAAGCGGTCGTAGCGCTTGTCGTCGTCTTCGTTGACGATCACCAGCCCGCTTTCGGCCAGGAGGGGGTCGTCGTAGTCCGGGAACACGCTGGCCAGGCTGCGCCAGCCCTCGGGCGCATAGCCCAGGCCGAATTCCCGGGCGATCTCGCCCGACAGGCCCCGTCCCTTGAGATAGGCGACCGCCTTCGGCGAGTTCTTCAGGTGCTTGCGGTAGGCCTCGCCGGCCTTTTCCAGCACGTCGGTCAGCGTCGCCTGCTTCGCCCGCTGCTGGGCGGCCCGCTCGCGGTCCTGCGGCGTGGCGTCGTCCTCGGGGATCTGCATGCCGAACTGCTGCGCCAGGTCCTGCACCGCCTCGATGAAGGTCATTCCGTTGTTCTCGATCAGGAAGCTGATCACGTTTCCGTTCTTGCCGCAGCCGAAGCAGTGATAGAACTGCTTGCTGGGGCTGACCGAGAACGACGGCGACTTCTCGCTGTGGAACGGGCACAGGCCCATGTAGTTGGCGCCGCCCTTCTTCAGCTGTACCGAGCGGCCGACGATCTCCACGATGTCGGCGCGGCTCACGAGCTCCTGGATGAAGGTCTGGGGAATCGCCATGGCCTGTGTATTCTTACCTACCGGGGAAAAACAGGAGACCAGCATGAATAGCATCTTCGAGCAGGGCCTGCCGCGCAACGAGGCGAACCACGCACCGCTCACGCCGCTGTCCTTCCTGCAGCGCAGCGCCGAGGTCTATCCGCAGCGGCTGGCCGTGATCCACGGCGAGCTGCGCCGGACCTGGAGCCAGGTCTATTCCCGCTGCCGCCAGCTGGCCAGTGCGCTGGCCCGGCACGGCATCGGCAAGGGCGACACGGTGGCCGTGATGCTGCCCAACACGCCGCCGATGGTGGAGGCGCATTTCGGCATCCCGATGGCCGGTGCCGTGCTCAATGCGCTCAACACCCGGCTGGATCCGGAGACGCTGGCCTTCATGCTGGACCACGGCGAGGCCCGGGTGGTGATCGTCGACCCGGAATTCGCCGGCGTCATGCACAAGGCCATCGGGCTGCGCCAGTCGACCGCGCCGCTGCTGGTGATCGACGTCGAGGACGAGCTCTACACCGGCGCCGTCCAGCGCATCGGCGGCACGAGCTACGAGGCCTTCATCGCCAGCGGCGACAGCGGTTTCGACTGGCAGCTGCCGGCCGACGAATGGGAGGCGATCGCCCTGAACTACACCAGCGGCACCACCGGCAATCCCAAGGGCGTGGTCTACCACCACCGCGGCGCGGCGGTGAACGCGATCTCCAACATCCTCGAATGGGACATGCCCAAGTTCGCGACCTACCTGTGGACGCTGCCGATGTTCCACTGCAACGGCTGGTGCTTCCCCTGGACCGTCGCGGCCCGCGCCGGCGTCAACGTCTGCCTGCGCCGGGTGGAGGCCGGGGCGATGATCGACGCCATCAAGCGGCACGGCGTCACGCATTACTGCGGCGCGCCGATCGTGCACGGCATGCTGGTGAACGCGCCCGAGGCGATGAAGCAGGGCCTGCCCGCCGGCGTCAAGGCGATGGTGGCCGGCGCGTCGCCGCCTGCCTCCATGATCGAGGGCATGGAGCGCCTGGGCTTCGACCTGATCCACGTCTACGGCCTGACCGAGGTCTACGGCCCGGCGACGGTCTGCGCCAAGCACGTGCAATGGGACAGCCTGGACATCGGCGAGCGGGCCCGGCTCAACGCCCGCCAGGGCGTGCGCTACCACCTGCAGCGCGACGCCCGCGTGATCGACCCGCACACGATGCAGCCGGTGCCGCTGGACGGCGAGACCATGGGCGAGATCATGTTCCGCGGCAACATCACGATGAAGGGCTACCTGAAGAACCCCGCCGCGACCCAGGAGGCGTTCGCCGGCGGCTGGTTCCACACCGGCGACCTGGCCGTGCAGTCGGCCGACGGCTACATCAAGATCAAGGACCGCAGCAAGGACATCATCATCTCCGGCGGCGAGAACATCTCCTCGATCGAGGTGGAGGACGTGCTGTACCGCCATCCCGACGTGCTGGCGGCGGCGGTGGTCGCCAAGCCCGACCCGCGCTGGGGCGAGACGCCCTGCGCCTTCGTCGAGCTCAAGGCCGGCGCGGCCACCACCGCCGCCGACATCGTGGCCCACTGCAAGAAGCACCTGGCCGGCTTCAAGGTGCCGCGGGCGGTGGTGTTCGGCGAGCTGCCCAAGACCTCCACCGGCAAGATCCAGAAGTTCGAGCTGAGGAAGAAGGCTGGCTCAGCCGCCGCCATCGACGTCTGAACACCGCGCGCCGCGCGCGGGCGGCATACTCGCCGGAATGCGAATCCTCAGCCACCAAGCCGAATACGTCGTCACGAATCCGGGCAAGTTCGCCTGGAGCGTGCTCAAGGGCTTCAAGAAGAACCAGGGCCTGCTGCTGGCCGGGGCGGTCGCCTATTACGCGCTGCTCTCCGTGGTGCCGCTTTTGATCCTGAGCGTGATCGCGCTGACCAACTGGGTCGACCAGGGCGAACTGCTGCAGACCATCGGGCGCTATCTGGAGTGGCTGATGCCCGGCCAGTCCAAGGCGATCGTCGGCGAACTGGACAACTTCCTCACCCACCGCGACGTCATCGGCTGGGTGCTGCTCGGGACCATGCTGTTCTTCAGTTCGCTGGCCTTCACCGTGCTGGAAAACGCGATGTCGGTGATCTTCCTGCACCGCATCGCCAAGCGGAAGCGCCGCTACTGGATCTCCGTGCTGCTGCCGTACGGCTACATCCTCAGCCTGGGCTTCGGCTTGCTGGTGGTGACGCTGGTGTCCGCCAGCCTGCAGGCGATCGGCGAAAACAGCATCCACCTGCTGGGCTACGAGTTTTCGCTCAGCGGCGTGTCCGGCGTGCTGCTGTACCTGCTGGGCCTGGCGGGCGAGATCTTCGTGCTGACCTCGGTCTACATGGTGATGCCGGTCGGGCGCCTGTCGTGGCAGCACGCGCTGGGCGGCGGCGTGACCGCGGCGTTGCTGTGGGAGATCACGCGCCACATCCTGGTCTGGTACTTCAGCACGCTGTCGCAGGTCAACGTGGTCTACGGCTCGCTCACCACCGCCATCGTGGTGCTGCTGAGCCTGGAAATCGCGGCCACGCTGCTGCTGCTCGGGGCGCAGGTGATCTCGGAATACGAGCGCATCGACCGGCCGAAGCAGCCGGAACCGGCCAATCCGCTGCGCACCGACGACGCGCCGGCCTGAGCCCGCGCCTTCAGTGGTTCAGGATCGAGGCCAGGAAAGCCTGGCCGCGCTCGGTGCGGGGCGCGCGGAAGAACTGCTCCGGCTCGCTGGCCTCGACGATCTGGCCCTCGTCCATGAACACGATGCGGTCCGCCACCGAGCGGGCGAAGCCCATCTCGTGGGTCACGCACAGCATGGTCATGCCCTGGCCGGCCAGCCCGATCATCACGTCCAGCACCTCCTTGATCATCTCCGGGTCCAGCGCCGAGGTCGGCTCGTCGAACACCATGATCTTGGGCGTCAGGCACAGCGCCCGCGCGATCGCGACCCGCTGCTGCTGGCCGCCGGAGAGCTGCAGCGGGTACTTGTTGGCCTGCTCGGCGATCCGCACCCGCTCCAGCTGCGCCATCGCTCGCTCGACCGCCTCCTTGCGCGGCAGGCCGGCGACCCAGGTCGGCGCCAGGATCAGGTTCTCCAGCACCGTCAGGTGCGGGAACAGGTTGAACTGCTGGAACACCATGCCGACCTGCCGCCGCACCGCGTCGACGGCCTTGAGGTCGTCGCCCAGCAGCAGGCCGGCCACCGTCAGCCGGCCTTCCTGGTATTCCTCCAGCGCGTTGACGCAGCGCACCAGCGTGGACTTGCCGGAGCCCGACGGCCCGCAGATCACGATCCGCTCGCCCTGCCGCACCGACAGGTCGATGTCGCGCAGCACGTGGAAGCTGTCGGAGTACCACTTGTTCACCTTGTCGAACTGGACGATGGGGTCGGTCATGCGCTTCCTGTGGTGCCGCGCTCAGCGGGCGTGGCTGCGGGCCAGGCGCTTCTCGACGCGCAGGCTGTAGCGCGACATCGAAAAGCAGATGGCGAAGTAGATCGCCGCGATGAAGACATAGGCTTCGATCTTGAACGGCCGCCAGTTCGGGTCCGACCCGACGGCCAGCTGCAGCGAGCCGGTCAGCTCGTACAGCGAGACGATGGTCACCAGCGAGGTGTCCTTGAGCAGCGAGATGAAGTTGTTCATGATGCCCGGCACCACGGCCGACAGCGCCTGCGGCAGCACGATCTTGCGCTGGGTCTGCCAGTAGCCCAGGCCCAGGCTGGCCGCTGCCTCCAGCTGGCCGCGCGGCAGGGTCTGCAGGCCGCCGCGCACGATCTCCGCCATGTAGGCGGCCGCGAACAGCGTGATGCCGACGATCACCCGCAGCAGCACGTCGGGCGACTTGCCCACCGGCATGAACAGCGGAAACATGAACGAGGCCATGAACAGCACCGAGATCAGCGGCACGCCGCGCACCAGCTCGATGTAGACCACGCACAGCGACTTGATCGCCGGCAGGTCGCAGCGCCGTCCCAGCGCCACCAGCACCGAGATCGGGAACGCCAGCACCATCGACACCACGCTGAGCAGCAGCGTGAGGGGCAGGCCGCCCCAGCGGTCGGTCGGCACCGCGTCCAGGCCGGCCACGCCGCCGCCCATCAGGACGAAGAATCCGGCCAGGCCGGCAACCCAGAGCAGCGCCAGCCAGGGCCGCCACAAGCGCGGACTGCAGCTGGCCAGCACCGGCGCCAGCAGCGCCAGCGTGGCCAGCTCGGGCCGCCACGATTCGTTCTGCGGATAGCGCCCGAGCAGGATGAAGCGGGCCTTTTCCGGGATCACGCCCCAGCAGGCGCCCAGGCCGCGGGCGGCCTGGCAGCGGTCGGCGTCGGGCGCGAACACAGCGTGCAGCACGCCCCAGCGCACGAATGTCGTGGCCAGCCAGGCCAGCAAGGCCAGCAGCAGCAGCGAGGCCAGGGCATTCGGGATGCTGGAGAACAGGTTGCTGCGCATCCAGGGCAGCGGGCCCGAGATGCGGCGCGGTGCCGGCCGCGGCGCGATGAGGGGGTCGGCCATGCTGCTAGCGCTCCCGCAGCGCAGCGCGCCGGTTGAGCCAGTTCATCAGCGCGGAGGTCGCCACCGACAGCGTGAGGTACACCGCCATGATGATCGCGATGCATTCCACCGCGCGTCCCGACTGGTTCAGCGCCGTGTTGGCGATCGACACCACGTCCGGATAGCCCACCGCGACCGCCAGCGACGAATTCTTGGTGAGGTTCAGGTACTGGTTGGTCAGCGGCGGGATGATCAGCCGCATGGCCTGCGGCAGCACCACCAGCCGCATCGAGCGGGCCCGCGACAACCCCAGCGAGGCGCTGGCTTCGTGCTGGCCGCGCGCCACCGAGGCGATGCCGGCGCGCACCACTTCGGCGACATAGGAGGAGGTGTACAGCACCAGCCCCAGCAGCACGGCCAGGTATTCCGGGCTGAGCGCGCTGCCGCCTTCCACCTGCAGTTCGCCCACTTCCGGAAACTGGAACTGCGCCGGCGCGCCGCCGGCCAGCCAGCCGAGCCAGGACAGCGCAACGAGCAGCAGCAGCACCACGCTGGCCACCGGCAGCGGCCGGCCGGTGCGCTCGAAGCGGGCACGGGCGAAGCGCACCCAGGCGAAGGACGCCGCGCATCCCAGGGCCAGCCCGCCGACCGCCAGCCAGTGGCCCGCCTCCCAGGTCAGCGCCGGAAAGGACAGGCCGTTCTTGCTGAGGAAAAACAGGTGGCCGACCCGCAGGGCGTCGCCCGGCAGCGGCAGGTATTCGGTCAGCAGCAGGTACCACATCAGCAGCTGCAGCAGCACCGGGATGTTGCGGAAGATCTCGACATAGGCGTAGCACAGGCCGCGCAGCAGCGCGTTGCGCGAGAACCGGCCCACGCCCAGCAGGGTGCCCAGGATGGTTGTCAGCACGATGCCGACCACCGCCACCCGCAGGGTGTTGACCACACCCGCCAGGAACGCCTTCCAGTACGCATCGGCCGAGTCGTAGGGCAGCCAGCCTTCGCCGATGTCGAAGCCGGCGGGCTGGGCCAGGAAATCGAAGCCGCTCTGGATGCCGCGCAGCCGCATGTTGGTCAGCGTGTTGCTCACCAGCAACCAGCCGAGGAAGCCGACCACGGCCAGGGCCAGCAGCTGGTAGGCCAGCGCGCGGGTGCGCCGGCTGCGCCAGGACAGGGTGCGCCGCCGCGGCGGCGGCGCCCGGCGCGCGGCGGCTGGCGCGTGCGCCATCAGCGCACGGGCGGTGCGTACATCAGGCCGCCCTTGGACCAGAGGTTGTTGACGCCGCGCGGCAGCGCCAGCGGGCTCTTGGGGCCGACGTTGCGCTCGAAGATCTCGCCATAGTTGCCGGTGGCCTTGAGGGCGCGGGCCAGCCAGTCCTTGTCCAGGCCCAGCAGCTTGCCGGTGTCTTCGGTGGTGCCCAGCAGGCGGCCGACCACCGGGTCCTTGCTGTCCCTGGCCATGGCATCGACGTTGGACTGGGTCACGCCGTATTCCTCCGCCTCGATCAGGCCGAACACCACCCACTTGGCGATGGCGAAGAACTCGTCGTCGCCGCGCCGCACCGCCGGGCCCAGCGGCTCCTTGGAGATCAGCTCGGGCAGGATCACGTGTTCGGCCGGGTTCTTGGCTTCCTTGTTGCGGATCGAGGCCAGCCCGGACGCGTCGGTGGTGTAGGCCTGGCAGCGGCCGGAGAAGTAGGCGGCGTTGGTCGCCTCCAGCTTCTCGAACACCACCGGCTTGATGTTCAGGCCGTTGGCCTTGGAGTAGTCGGTCAGGTTCTTCTCGGTGGTGGTGCCGGACTGCACGCAGACCGTCGCGCCCTTGAGCTGCTTGGCGCTCTTGACCTTGTTCTTCACCGGCACCATGAAGCCCTGGCCGTCGTAGTAGGTGACGCCGGTGAAGTTCAGCCCCAGCGAGGCGTCGCGCGTGAGCGTCCAGGTGGTGTTGCGCGAGAGGATGTCCACCTCGCCGGACTGCAGGGCGGCGAAGCGCTGCTGCGCCACCAGCGGCACCCACTTGACCTTGCTGGCGTCGCCCAGGATGCTGGCCGCGATCGCCTTGCACACGTCCACGTCCAGCCCGGTCCAGTTGCCGGCGCTGTCGGCCTGCGAGAAGCCGGCCAGGCCGGTGTTCACGCCGCACACCAGCTGGCCGCGCGCCTTGATCGCATCGAGGGTCTTGCCGGCGAACGCGGGCGCGCTGGCCAGGCCGAGGGCCGCGGCCAGCACGGCCAGCGAGGTCTTGACGGGAAGCTTGAACATGGGGGGTCTCCGGAGTTTGCGCGATTGTTTCGCACAATCCGTGCCAGCCGCCACCGGTTATTCCCCGATGACAATGCCCTCGCGGCGCGGGTCGGCGCCGCCGAACCAGCCGTCCGGCATGGTCTGGATCGCCTGCACCCCGCTGGTCATCGCCTGTTCCCGCACCGGCGCGCCGCGGGCCCGCAGGGCATCGACCTCGGCCCGCGTGAAGCGCTTTTCCTCCAGCAGCGTCGGGCCGTTGAGGGAACCGAAGTTCGGCAGGTCGATCGCCTGCTGCACGTTCATGCCCCAGTTGAGGACTCCGTACAGCGCCTTGGCGGTGAAGTGGATGATCATCGCCCCGCCCGGGCTGCCGACGGTCATCACCAGGTTGCCGGTGGCCTTCTCGAACACCAGCGTCGGCGACATCGACGAGCGCGGCCGCTTGCCCGGCTGCACCCGGTTGGCCACCCGGCGGCCGTCGCTGCCGGTGGGCAGGAAGCTGAAGTCGGTGAGCTGGTTGTTCAGCAGGAATCCGCCCGGCGCGCCGGTGACGTTGACCATCTGGCGCGAGCCGAAGCCCGATTCGACGGTCGTTGTCATCGCCAGCGCGTGGCCGTCGCGGTCGACGATGCTGATGTGGGAGGTGCCGTGTTCGGGCTGGTCGGCCATCGGCGCCTGCAGGACGCGCACGCCGCCCGGCCGGCCCGGCTGCGCCACTTTCATGCTGCGCTCGGTGATCAGGCCGGCGCGCTCGCGCAGGTAGGACGGATCGAGCATCGAGCTCCATCCGCCGGGTGGCGGATCGACGAAGTCGGGGTCCGCCACGTATTGCGCGCGGTCGGCGAACGCCAGCCGCGATGCCTCGGTGTAAAGGTGCAGCCACTCGGCCGAGGGCGCCAGCCAGGACGCGCCGGGCACGGCGGGGATGCCCGGCACCGGCGGATCGTCGGCGGCGTCGGTGTTGCCCAGGATGCCCAGGATCTGGCCGATGGCGATGGCACCGGAGCTGGGCGGCGGAAAGCCGCAGATGCGGTAGATCCGCGCGGCGCGGTGGTCGTGGCACAGCGGCGGGCGCTGCCTGGCCTGGTAGCCGGCCAGGTCGGCGAGCGACAGCCGGCCCGGATTGGTGGCGTGCCCGTGCACCTTGGCGACGATGGCCCGCGCGATCTCGCCCCGGTAGAACGCATCCGCCCCCTCGCTGGCGATGCGGCGCAGCACGGCGGCGTAGTCGGGGTTGCGCAGCAGCGTGCCGACCGCGTGGGCCTGGCCATCGGGCTGCAGGAAATAAGCGGCGGCCACGGGATCGCCTTTCAGGCCGGCGTCGTGGCCGGCCAGCGCATGGAGCCGGGCGCTGACCGGGAAACCCTTCTCGGCCAGCGCGATGGCCGGCTGGAACAGTTCGGCCCAGGGTCGCTTGCCGTGCAGCTTGTGCGCCATCTCCAGCATGCGCAGCACGCCCGGCACCCCGACCGAGCGGCCGCCGATCACTGCATCGCGGAACGCCATCGGCTTGCCGTCGGCGCGCAGGAACAGCTTTTCGTCGACGGCGGCCGGCGCGGTCTCGCGGCCGTCGAAGGCCTGCACCTGGCGGCCGTCGAAATGCAGCAGGAAGGCCCCGCCGCCGATCCCGCTGGACTGCGGCTCCACCAGCCCCAGCACCATCTGCACGGCGATGGCGGCGTCGATGGCGGATCCGCCGGAGCGGATCACGGCGGCGCCGGCCTCGGCCGCCAGCGGATTGGCGGCAGCGACCGCGAACTTGCTGGTCGCCCAGCCGGGCTTGTCGACGTAGCCGGAGGACAGTTCCGGCGGATCGGGCGGCGCATCGTCGCCGACCACCGGGCTGCCGGCGCAGGCGGCGAGCAGCAGGGCCAGGCCCAGCGCGGCGAGCAGGCGGTTCGCCATGCGGGGCGGGCCGGCTTAGCGGGGTGCCAGCCGGATGGCGCCGTCCAGGCGGATCACCTCGCCGTTGAGCATGTCGTTCTCGAAGATGTGCCGGGCCAGCATGGCGTAATCCTCTGGCGTGCCCAGGCGGGACGGGAAGGGCACGCTGGCGGCCAGCGACTCCTGCACTTCCTTGGGCATGCCGAACATCATCGGCGTGCCGAAGATGCCCGGGGCGATCGTCATGTTGCGGATGCCGTTGCGCGCCAGGTCGCGCGCGATCGGCAGCGTCATGCCGACGATGCCGCCCTTGGAGGCGCTGTAGGCGGCCTGGCCGATCTGGCCGTCGTAGGCCGCGACCGATGCGGTGGAGATCAGCACGCCGCGCTCGCCGGTGGCTTCGGGTTCGTTCTTGCTCATGGCCTCGGCGGCCAGCCGGATCATGTTGAAGCTGCCCACCAGGTTGACCATGATGGTCTTGCTGAACACGCCCAGGTTGTGGGCGCCGCTCTTGCCGACGGTCTTCTCGGCCGGCGCGATGCCGGCGCAGTTGACCAGGCCCATCAGCTTGCCCATGGAGACTGCCTTGGCGACGACGGCCTGGCCGTCCGCTTCCTGGCTGACGTCGCAGCGGACGAAGGCGCCGCCGATCTCGCGGGCGATCGCCTCGCCCTTGTCGGCCTGCATGTCCGCGATCACGACCTTGCCGCCGTTGGCCGCCAGCATGCGGGCCGTCCCTTCACCCAGCCCCGAGGCCCCGCCCGTGACGATAAAGACCTTGCCGCTGATTTCCATGACGATGCTCCTGAGTGACTGTGGTGCTGGCGAAATTATCGCTCGGCGCCGCGCCGGGCCTGGATCGCCGGCGGCCGCTCCGGACCGGCCCGGCGATGCGCCGACAATCGGCCGGACGTGAACCATCCCTACAACACCCCGATGTCCCGCAGGCTGGCCCTGCTGCTGGCAGCCGCCGTCCTGGCCGGCTGCGCCTCCCGTCCCACGCCGGCACCGGTCGTGGCCGAACCGCCGGCCGCGGTCGCCAAGAGGCCGCCCAGGATCGGGCTGGCGCTGGGCGGCGGCGCCGCCCGCGGCTTCGCCCACGTCGGCGTGATCCAGGTGCTGGAGGAGGCCGGCCTGCGGCCGCAGCTGGTGGTCGGAACCTCGGCCGGCAGCCTGGTGGCCGCCTTGTATGCCAGCGGCCGCAGCGGCAGCCAGCTGCAGCAGGTGGCGCTGGACATGGAGGAGGCGGCCTTCACCGACTGGACGCTGCCGATCTTCAACCGCGGCATGCTGCGCGGCGAGGCCCTGGCCCGCTACGTCAACGCGCAGGTGGGCGGCAGGCTGGTGGAGGCGATGCCGATGCCGCTGGGCATCGTCGCGACCGACCTCAACAGCGGGCTGGGCGTGCTGTTCCAGCGCGGCGACACCGGCACCGCGGTGCGCGCCTCCAGCGCGGTGCCGGCGTTGTTCCTGCCGGTGCGCATTTCCGGCCACGACTACGTGGACGGCGGCCTGGTGTCGCCGGTGCCGGTGCGCTATGCCAGGCAGATGGGCGCGGAGCTGGTGGTCGCGGTGGACATCTCGAGCGCGCCGGAAGCCAATCCGGCCGGCGACCCGCTGCAGATCCTGCTGCAGACCTTCGCGATCATGAGCAAGAGCATCAACAGCTTCGAGCTCAAGCAGGCCGACGTGGTGGTGCGGCCGGCGCTGGCCGGCGTGGGCAGCGCCGATTTCACCTCACGCAAGCGCGCGATCGAGGCCGGCCGCTCGGCGATGCTCAGGATGCTGCCGCAACTGAAGGCCGCGATCGAGGCCAGGGGCGTTGCGCCTGCGCCATAAAAAAAGCCCCGATCTTGCAACCGGGGCTTGAAGGATCCCTGAACCGTTGAAGGTGTCGAAAGGACCCGAGGAGACAACCTGAAGAACTCTCGTTCTCACGAGTGTCTGTCTGAGGTTCCTGCTCCAGTTGGAGACGGGAACTTGTTTTTCAAGGAGCGAATTAACGCTTCTTGGCGGTGGCCTTGGTGGCGTTCACGGCGGTGTTGGCAACCGCGTTGAAGTTGGCTTCGGCGACGTCGGAAGCTTGCTTGACAGCCTTCTGGACCGATTCCAGGGCGTTGTTGCCGGCGGCAACGGCGCTCTTGAACACGGCGACGGCGGTCTCGCTGCCGGCCGGAGCGTTCTTGGCGGCGTTGTCGACAACGGCCAGGAACTTCTTCTGCGTTTCGGCGGCTTGCGCTTCGAAAGCGCGGCCGAATTCGGCGCCGGTGCCCGAAGCGATGTCGTACAGGTGGCGGCTGTAAGCGGCGGTCTTCTCAGCCAGCGGCTGGAACAGGGCGGCTTGCAGGGCCAGCAGCTCTTGCGCGTCCTTGACGGTCAGGAAGGCTTGCGTGGTGCCGGCGGCCTCGGTCAGCGCGGCCTTGGAGGCCGTGACATTCAGCTCGACCAGCTTCTCGACGCCTTCGAAAGCCTTGGTGGTCAGGCCGAAGAGGGTTTCGACGGAAGCCTTCTGGGCAGCCATGATTTGTTCGGGGGTCATCATTTGGAATCTCCTGAGAGGGGTGAGGTGGGGAATCATCATCTGCCCTGAACCGGCCCCATCGGCCTTGTTATGTTGCAGTGCAGCATGGGTTGAATTATAGGGAAGGACGGCCCGGGCGCAAGGGCTTTTTGCTGCGTTGCACCATTCTAGAAGCGAGCCCCTAAAAACCGGTTCCGCCCGGCGCCCGGACACAATCGGCCGATGCAGGTCTTCTACGCCACGCAGTTCGTGCTGCCGCTGCCGCCGGGCCACCGCTTCCCGATGGCCAAGTACCAGCTGCTGCGCGACCGGCTGGCGGCCGAGCGCCCGGAGATCCGGCTGCAACAGGCCGAGCCGGCCAGCGACGGCGAACTGGCGCTGGCCCACAGCCCGGCCTATATCAAGGCGATCAGCGACGGCTCGATCAGCCCGCAGGCGATGCGCGAGATCGGTTTCCCCTGGAGCGAGGCGATGGCGGACCGGGCGCGCCGCTCGGTCGGCGCCACCATCGCCGCCTGCCGGGCCGCGTTGCGCGACGGGGTCGCGGCCAACATCGCCGGCGGCACCCACCATGCCTGCGCCGACAAGGGAGGGGGCTTTTGCGTGTTCAACGATGCAGCGGTTGCCGCCAGGCTGCTGCAGGCCGAATGGGGACGGTCGCGTGCGCGGCCGCTGCAGGTGGCGGTGATCGACCTGGACGTGCACCAGGGCAACGGCACGGCGCGGATCTTCCGCGCCGACCCGACGGTGTTCACGCTGTCGATGCACGGCCAGAAGAATTTCCCGTTCCGCAAGGAGGCCAGCGACCTGGACGTCGACCTGCCGGACGGCTGCCGCGACGACGAGTACCTGCAGGCGCTGGAGCAGGCGCTGGCCGAACTGGAACGGCGCTTCGAGCCGGCGCTGGTGGTCTACCTGGCCGGTGCCGACCCGCACGAGGGCGACCGGCTGGGCCGGCTGAAACTCAGCTGGGACGGGCTGGAGGCGCGCGACCGGCGGGTGTTCGACTGGGCGTTCCAGCGCCGCATTCCGCTGGCGTTCGCGATGGCCGGCGGCTACGGCGTGCGGATCGAGGACACGGTGCAGGTGCAGCTCAACACCTTCCGGGTCGCGGCGCAGTACTGGCAGCGCTGGCAGAATCAGCCGCGATGACCGACGCCAAACCCCAGCCCGAACCGCGCAGCGCCTACCGTGCCTTCCGCACCATCAGCACCCGCTGGATGGACAACGACGCCTACGGCCACGTCAACAACGTCGTCTACTACAGCTGGTTCGACACCGCGGTCAACGCCCACCTGATCGAGCAAGGCGCGCTGGACGTGCAGCACGGCGACACCATCGGCCTGGTGATCGAGACCCAGTGCAACTACTTCGCGCCGGTGGAGTTCCCGCAGACCGTGGAAGCGGGCCTGCGCGTTTCCCGCATCGGCCGCTCCAGCGTGCGCTACGAAGTGGGGCTGTTCGTCCAGGGCGAGCCGGTGACGGCGGCCAAGGGCCACTTCATCCACGTCTATGTGGACCGCGCGCAGCGCCGCCCCACCGAGCTGCCACCCCGACTCAAGACCGTCCTGGAGGCCCTGCAGTGACCCTCTCCCAAGTCAGCACCGTGGTGCATGACCCCGCCAGCGTCGACGACGCGATCACCAGCCGGTTTTCCACCCGCGCCTTCCTGCCCCGGCCGGTGCCGCGCGAGACGATCGAGCAGATCCTGCAGGTGGCCAGCCGCGCGCCCTCGGGCACCAACACCCAGCCCTGGAAGGTCTACGTGCTGCAGGGCGACAGCCTGCGCAGCCTGTCCGACAAGGTGTGCGCCGCGCACGACGCGATCTACGCCGATCCGCAGCTGGCGCAGGACTACCGGGAGGAATACGAGTATTACCCGCGCAAATGGGTCAGCCCCTACATCGACCGCCGCCGCGAGAACGGCTGGAGCCTGTACGGCCTGCTGGGGATCGCCAAGGGCGAGAAGGACAAGATGCATGCGCAGCACCAGCGCAACTACCGCTTCTTCGATGCGCCGCTGGGCTTCATGTTCACCATCGACCGCATCCTGGAGCGCGGCTCGCTGCTCGATTACGGCATGTTCCTGGAGAACATCATGGTGGCGGCGCGCGGCCGCGGGTTGCATACCTGTCCGCAGGCGGCCTGGAACGGCTACGCGAAGATCGTGCTGCCGCACATCGGCGCCGGCCCGGACGAGATGCTGGTGTGCGGCATGTCGATGGGCTATGCCGACGAGGCCGCCCTGGTCAACGGCTTCCACACGCCGCGCGAGCCGGTGGCGTCCTTCACCCGCTGGCTCGGGTAGCCGCTACAGCCGGCGGAATTTCCTTTTGGCGTCGCGCAGGCAGGCGTCCCTGGCGTCGCCGGCCAGCGCCCCGCAGCGTTCCTTGGCGGCGTCGTAGAGGGCGTCCGCCTTGTCCTCGCGCGCGTCGTCGCGCTGCTCGATGGCCTGGCGCGAGTAGATGCCCTTGTCCACCGCCACCCGGCTGAGCCTGATCTCGCTGTGCGCCGCGACCGAGGCGGCCTTGGCGTCGGCCTTGCACACGTCCCTGGCCTTGCCGCGCAGGTCGCCGCACTTTTCCAGCGCCAGCCGGTAGTCCGCGTCGGCCTGGGCCAGCTTGACCCGGTCCTCGTTGGCCGGGGATTGCTTGTACTTGGCCTCGATCTGCGCCTTGGCCAGCTGGAAGCGGCCCCGGGCTTCGACCTTGCATGTGTCCTTCGCATTGCCCTGCAGCTTCCGGCAGCTGTCCCATTGCAGCCGGTAGGCGGCCTGGGCGCGGTCGTGGTCCAGGCGGTATTCGTCCTTCGCCAGCGATGCCGCGTTGGCGGCGCCGGCGAGCGCGCACGCCGCCAGCAGCAGCCCCGCAGCCAGCGGCCGCAGCGGCAATGGGCGGCGCGGCTTCACTGCGACTTCTCGAAGACGAAGGTCGGGTTGCGCGCTTCGAACTCGCTCACCTGCCGGTCGGCTTCCGCCTTGACGATGCCGTGGCGCTCCTGGATGCGGCCCAGCAACTGCTCGCGCTTGCCGGCGATGACGTCGAGGTCGTCGTCGGTGAGCTTGCCCCATTGCTCCTTGAGCTTGCCCTTGAGCTGTTTCCAGTTGCCTTCGATCTTGTCGTGGTTCATGGTGCTTTCTCCGGTGGTGTGGGCCGCAGCGGACCGGCGGGATGCGCGTGCTGCCGCGGCTTCCTACCCTAGGCGCGCCGGCTCGCAGCCGGGGTAGGCGCCCGAGGCCAGCCACCGTAGGTGCGTGCCTACGGGCCCGGCCATGCGCGCGGGAGCCGGCCGGGGCAAGCCCCATAATCGGCGCCACAAAACATCCAACATTTGACCGGAGACGTCATGGCCGTTGCGGGAATTCCCGTGGATTTCATTCTGTTCGCCCTGACCCTGCTCGGCGTCGCACTGTTCCACCACCACACCCTCGCGGTCGCGCTCACCGGCCTGGCCGTGATCGCGCTGTTCAAGCTCACGCTGGGCGATTTCTCGGGCGTGCCCGGGCTCCCGGGGCTGGCCGGCTTGCTGGCCCACGAATGGGTGACGCTGGCCAACCTGCTGGGCCTGCTGCTCGGGTTCGCGCTGCTGGCCGACCACTTCGAGCGCAGCGGCCTGCCCGGGCTGTTGCCGCGCTACCTGCCGGACGACTGGAAAGGGGGCTTCTGCCTGCTGCTGCTGGTGTTCGTGATCTCCAGCTTCCTGGACAACATCGCGGCGGCGATGATCGGCGGCAGCATGGCCGGCGTGCTGTACCGCAAGCGGATCCACATCGGCTTCCTGGCGGCCATCGTCGCGGCCAGCAACGCGGGTGGCTCCGGCAGCGTGGTGGGGGACACCACAACCACCATGATGTGGATTGCCGGCGTGAAGCCGATGCAGGTGTTCGAGGCCTATACGGCCGCGGGCGTCGCCACCCTGATCTTCGGCGTCATCGCCGCCCGCCAGCAGCACGCGCTGCAGCCGATCATGAAGGACAGCCCGCTGGACGCCTCGTTCGAAGGGCCGCGGCTGGCCATCGTGGCCGTCATCCTGCTGGCGGCCATCGGCGCCAACGTGTTCTTCAACCTGACGGCGCCGGCGGTGCTGGAGCATGTGCCGGTGATCGGGCTGGCCGTCTGGGCCGCGATCCTGGTGACGGCGCCGTGGCGGCGGCCGACCTGGAGCCTGCTGCCGGGCGCGCTGCGCGGCAGCATCTTCCTGCTTTCGCTGGTGATGTGCGCCGCCATGATGCCGGTGAAGGCGCTGCCGCCGGCCTCCTGGCACAGCGCCTTCGGCCTGGGTTTCATCAGCGCCGTGTTCGACAACATCCCGCTGACCGCGCTGGCGCTGCGCCAGGGCGGCTACGACTGGGGCTTCCTGGCCTACGCGGTGGGCTTCGGCGGCTCGATGCTCTGGTTCGGCTCGTCGGCCGGCGTGGCGCTGTCCAACATGTACCCCGAGGCCAAGTCGGTCGGCGCCTGGCTCAAGGGCGGCTGGCACGTGGCCGTCGCCTACGTGATCGGCTTCCTCGTGCTGCTGCTCGTGCTGGGCTGGCATCCGGACACTCCGTTGCAGTCCTCGGCGGGCGCGGCGACTTCATCCCCTGCACCTTCCAGAACGCCATGAACAAGCCCAGGATCCTGGTCGCGCGCGCGATCTTTCCGGAAACCATCGCCCGGCTCGAACAGCACTTCGAGGTCGAACACAACCAGCCCGACGAGATCTGGAGCAGGCAGCAGCTGGCCGACCGGCTCAAGGACAAGGCCGGGGCCTTCACCACCGGCAGCGAGCGCATCGACGCGCAGGTGCTGGACGCGGCGCCGGGCCTGAAGATCGTCGCCAACATGGCGGTCGGCTACAACAACTTCGACGTCGACGCGATGACCGCGCACGGCGTGCTGGCCACCAACGCCCCCGACGTGCTGACCGAGACCACGGCCGATTTCGGCTTCGCGCTGCTGATGGCGACGGCCCGCCGCATCGCCGAGGGCGAGCATTTCCTGCGCGCCGGCAAGTGGGACCGCTGGAGCTACGACATGCTGGCCGGCACCGACGTGCACGGCTCGACGCTGGGCATCCTGGGCATGGGCCGGATCGGCCAGGCGATCGCGCGCCGCGGTGCGCACGGCTTCGGCATGAAGGTGATCTACCACAACCGCTCGCGCCTCAGGCCCGAGCAGGAAGCGGAGGTCAAGGCGCGTTACGTCGACAAGGAAGAACTGCTCAAGACGGCCGACCACCTGGTGCTGGTGCTGCCCTATTCGCCGTCGTCGCACCACGCGATCGGCGCCAGGGAACTGGCGCTGATGAAGCCCACCGCCAACCTGATCAACATCGCCCGCGGCGGCATCGTCGACGACGCCGCGCTGGCGGATGCCCTGCGCGAGCGGCGCATCGCCGCCGCCGGCCTGGACGTGTTCGAGGGCGAGCCCAAGGTCCACCCGGCGCTGCTGACCGTGCCCAACGTGGTCCTCACGCCCCACATCGCCAGCGCAACGATGCCCACGCGGCTGGCGATGGCCGACCTGGCTGCCGACAACCTGATCGGCTTCCTGGTGCACGGCAAGCCGCTGACCCCGCTCAATCCCGAAGTGCTGAAGAAGTAAGAAGAAGGCCCTCTTGGAACTCTGGATCCTCATTGCACTGGTTCTGGCCAGCCTCGTCCTGCTGTTCATCCTGGTGGTGCGCAAGCCGCCCGCAGTCACCGATGGTGGCCGCGCCGAACTGATGGCCGCCAACGAGCGGCTGGAGCGCGAGCTGCGCCGCGAGATCAGCGAATCGTCGCGCGGCGCCCGGCTGGAACTGACGCAGACCCTGGCCACCTTCCAGGACGCGCTGGTCAAGCAGGGCGCCGAAGCCACCCGCACCCAGAACACGCAGATCGACGCGTTCGCGCAGCAGCTCACCCTGCTGCAGAAGACGCTGTCGGACACGCTGTCGGTGCAGCTGCAAAGCCTGGGCGAGTCGAACGCCCGGCGGCTGGGCGAGGTGCGCGCCACGCTCGACGCCCAGCTGCAGCAGCTGCAGCAGACCAATTCCGCCAAGCTCGACGAGATGCGCAAGACCGTCGACGAGAAGCTGCAGACCACGCTGGACAAGCGCCTGGGCGACAGCTTCAAGCAGGTGGCGGACCGGCTGGAGCAGGTGCACAAGGGCCTGGGCGAGATGCAGACGCTGGCGCAGGGCGTGGGCGACCTGCAGCGCGTGCTGACCAACGTCAAGTCGCGCGGCATGTTCGGCGAGGTGCAGCTGGAGGCATTGCTGGAGCAGGTGCTGACCGGCGAGCAGTACGCCAAGCAGGTGGAGACCAAGCCGCGCAGCAACCAGCGGGTCGATTTCGCGATCCGCTTTCCCGGCCGCAGCGCCGACGGCACGCCGGTGTGGCTGCCGATCGACGCCAAGTTCCCGCGCGACGACTACGAGCGCCTGCTCGACGCCCAGGACCGCGCCGACCCGGCGGCGGCGGACATCGCATCGCGCGCCCTCGAGTCGCGCATCCGCACCGAGGCCAAGTCGATCTGCGAGGCGTACCTGTGCCCGCCGCACACCACCGACTTCGCGATCCTGTTCCTTCCGGTGGAGAGCCTGTACGCCGAGGTGCTGCGGCGCCCCGGCCTGATGGACAGCCTGCAGCGCGATTACCGCGTGACGCTGGCCGGGCCGACCACGCTGCTGGCGATGCTCAACAGCCTGCACATGGGGTTCCGCACGCTGGCGCTGGAGCAGCAGGCCTCGGAAGTCTGGAAGGTGCTGGGCGCGGTCAAGACCGAATTCGAGCGCTACGGCACCTGGGTCGACCGGATCCGCGAACAGGTGCGCAAGGCGTCCGACACGCTGGACACGGCCAGCACCCGGACCAACCAGATGCGGCGCGCGTTGAAGGTGGTGGAAGCGCTGCCCGACGCACAGGCGCAGGCCTTGCTGCCGCCGGCGGCCGAAGGCGAGGAAGACCTGCCGGCATGAGCGGCAGCATGAACCGGGAACTGGCCCGCGTCATCGCCGGCCAGGTCTGCATCCACGCCTGCATGGCCGGCACCCGGATGGCGGCGCCGCTGCTGGCGCTGCGCCAGGGCTACAGCGCCGCCGCGGTCGGCATCATGCTGGCGTTGTTCGCGCTGACGCAGGTGTTCCTGTCGTTGCCGGCCGGCCGCTTTGCCGACCGCCACGGCCTGCGGCTGCCGATCGGCCTGGCGGCGGTCGCGGCCTTCGCCGGGGCGGCGCTGGCGGCCGCCTTTCCGGTGCTGCCGGTGCTTTGCCTGAGCGCGCTGCTGACCGGCGGCGCGACCGGCGCGGCGTCGATCGCCACCCAGCGCCACGTCGGCCGCGCGGCCGAGAACCCGACGCAGCTCAAGCAGGTGTTTTCCTGGCTGTCAATCGGCCCGGCGTTTTCCAATTTCATCGGCCCGTTCTGCGCCGGGCTGGTGATCGACCATGGCGGCTTCCGGCTGGCCTTCCTGCTGATGGCGCTGGTGCCGGTGTTCGCCTGGGTGTTCGTGCGCAAGGTGCACGAACTGCCGCCGGTGGCGCGGCCGGCCGGCGAACAACCCGGCAAGGCGTGGGACCTGATGCGCGAGCCGATGTTCCGGCGCCTGCTGCTGGTGAACTGGTTCCTGTCGTCCTGCTGGGACGTGCACACCTTCGTGGTGCCGGTGCTGGGCAACGAGCGCGGCCTGTCGGCCTCCGTCATCGGCAGCATCCTGGGCGCCTTCGCCGTCGCCGCGGCCGCGATCCGGGTGCTGCTGCCGCTGATCGCGTCGCGGGTGCGGGAGCGCACCGTGATCACTGGCGCCATGGCGGCGACGGCGCTGGTGTTCGCGGTCTATCCGCTGATGCGCTCGGCCCTGTCGATGGGCGCCTGCTCGGTGTTGCTGGGCGTGGCGCTCGGATGCGTGCAGCCGATGGTGATGAGCACGCTGCACCAGATCACGCCGGAGCACCGGCATGGCGAGGCGGTGGCGCTGCGGATGATGGCCATCAACGCCTCCAGCGTCGCGATGCCCATGCTGTTCGGCCTGGCCGGCGCCGTCATCGGCATCGCCGGCGTGTTCTGGTTCGTCGGCGCCACCGTCGGTCTGGGCACGCGGCTGGCGTGGGGCTTGCGCACCGAGCACTGATTGGCTCGGAGACGCCTATCTGAACGCAGAGGGCGGTAACCCGATCAAAGGCGATAGAACTGCTTGATGATGTTCCAGGCGTCGACGGGGTCGTCGGCGTACTGGAACAGGTTCAGGTCGTCGGGCGAGATCACGCCTTCCTCGATCAGCACGTCGAAGTTGATCAGCCGCTTCCAGTAGTCCGAGCCGAACAGCACGATCGGCACCTGCTTGGCCTTGCGCGTCTGCACCAGCGTGATCACCTCGAACAGTTCGTCCAGCGTGCCGAAGCCGCCGGGAAAGGCCACCAGCGCCTTGGCCCGCATCATGAAATGCATCTTGCGCAGGGCGAAATAGTGGAACTTGAACGACAGTGCCGGCGTGACGTACGGGTTGGCCGCTTCCTCCATCGGCAGCGCGATCGCCAGCCCCACGCTGATGCCGTCGCCCTCGTGGGCGCCGCGGTTGGCGGCCTGCATGATGCCGGGGCCGCCGCCGGTGCAGATGAACAGCATGTCGCTGGGATCCTTGCCGGCGCTGTGGTGGGCGACGATCTTGCCGAAGGCGCGGGCCTTTTCGTAATAGTGCGAGTTGCGCGCCAGCGCGCGGGCGCGGCGGATCACCGTTTCGTCGCCGCCGGCCTCGGCTGCCGCCACCATCGCGGCCGCTTCCTCCTCGCTGCGAAAGCGGGCGCTGCCGAACACCACGATGGTGTTCTCGATGCCCAGGGCCTGCTGCTCCAGGTCGGGTTTGAGCAGTTCCAGCTGGAAGCGGATGCCACGGGTTTCGCGCCGCAGCAGGAATTCGGGATCGGCGAAGGCCAGCCGGCTGGCGTCGGGGTCGAGCGGCAGGCCGGCGTCGGAATGGGCCTTCAGCGTGGCCCAGGCGTCCGACAGGCGCTTGTCGTGGATGTTGCGGGTAGAGCTCATGGCGCCATTCTGGTCCATTGCGGCCCTCTGGCGCCGCCGGGCCGTTGCCGCTATGCTTGCGCGCAAATTGCACCTCAGGGGGGCTCATTGAAGGCGATGGCTTATCACGTCCTGCACGAAGGCCGCCGTATGGGCCCATACGACCGCCGCACCATCGTCGGCCTGCGCATCAAGAAGACCCTCAGCAGCGAGCACGAGCTGGAGGCCAGCGACGGCAGCCGCCTGACGGTGGCCCAGCTGATCGGGCAGCCGGCCAATCCGGAATTCAACGCGATGCGCAGCGGCGCCTACACGTCGGCGCGCCACACCTGCAGCGCCGGCATGATCGACAGCGAGCCGGGGCCGATCGAGATCCTGCCGTTTCGCGGCGAGGTCGAAGTGCGCGTGCACGCCGACGTGCTGCGCATCGCCGGCAGCTATCGCACCGGGCGCGCCATCAAGGAGGGCCGGGTCAAGCTGCCGCTCAGGGACATCGCCTATGCGCGCAGCAGCGGCTCGCGCATCGACCTGTGGCTGCGCGCCGGCGACGGCTCCGGGGCGCTCCTGCAGCGCCTGGCGCTGGACCTGTTCAGCGACGAAGCGGCGGCCGAACTGCTGCAGTGGCTGCCCGATGTCCAGCCCTGGCCGCACGGCGAGGCGCTCAGCGCGCCGGCGCCCAGCGCCAACGCCTCGATCAGTTCCTTGCTGTGGGCCGCGGTGATCGGCATCGCGCTGGTCGCCGGCCTGGTGCTCTGGGTGGCGCTGCGGCGCCGGTTCTAGCGCCGGCCGTCCAGCCACCGCAGCAGCGGTTCGCGCGCCCGCTCCAGTCCCTTGTAGGCCAGCACGGCGTCGCTCATCGACGCCAGCGCGTCGCGCAGCCGCTGCGCCTGCCCGCCCGGAGCGACCGCATCGGCCAGCGGCTGCAGCATCACGCGGATGGTGAAGACGGCCTGGCGGGTGCCGCGGCCCACCGGGAAGAAGGTCTGGCGCTCGGCGCGCAGGAAGCACTGCCCGGCGAAGGCCTGGGCGTCGTCCGCTGGCGGCCAGGGCTGGCGCGGATGGCGCCGGGGATGCTGGTCGTGGCGCGGCGACGGCGTCACGGTCCAGACGAAGCGCTCCCAGCAGTCGCCGGCGGTCACCAGTTGCACCAGCTTGCCGCCCGCGGCCAGCAGCAGTGCGTTGTCGGCCACGGGCGCATGGACAGCGGCAAACGACAGCCCCAGCTTGTCCTCCGGCGCCCAGTGCGACGGCACGCAGACGCACAGCCAGGGCAAGGTGGTGCTGGCGCCGTCCAGGATGGCCAGGTCTTCCTCGCAGGCCAGTTCGACCGGCTGGCCGGGCCGCAGCGCGATGCCATCGGTCCGCGCCCGGTCGGCGATCGCCTCCAGCGCCGGTGCCGGATCGAACCCCGGCACCAGCAGGCGCGACTGGCCGGCCTCGACCACCAGCCGCTTCTCGCGCGCCAGTGCGCCGTCCGGATCGAGCCGCGTCAGCTGCGGCGCGCCCGCCTCCAGCCGCCGCAGCCCGGGCTGCATGCGGAAGGGCACGGCGATCTGGTCGAAGTCGAAATCCATGGCGAAATGAAAAAAAGGCTCCTGTCGGAGCCTTCGGATTGTGCCGCTTGCCTGCGGCAGCGGCTGGTCAGACGCGCTTGCGGTATTCGCCGGTGCGGGTGTCGATTTCCACCTTGTCGCCCTGGGCCACGAAGATCGGCACGCCGATCTCGAAGCCGGTGGCGATCTTGGCGGGCTTGAGCACCTTGCCCGAGGTATCGCCCTTGACGGCCGGCTCGGTCCAGGTGATCTCGCGCTCCACGCTGGTGGGCAGTTCCACCGAGATGGCCTTGCCGTCGTAGAACACCACTTCGACCGGCATGCCGTCTTCCAGGTAGTTCAGCGCGTCGCCCATGTTCTCGGCCTCGACCTCGTACTGGTTGAATTCGCTGTCCATGCAGACGTACATCGGGTCGGCGAAGTAGGAATAGGTGCAGTCCTTCTTGTCCAGGACCACCTGGTCGATCTTGTCGTCGGCCTTGAACACCACTTCGGTGTTGAAGTTGGCAATCAGGCTCTTGAGCTTCATGCGCACGGTGGCGGAATTGCGTCCGCCCCGGCTGTATTCGGTTTTCAGGACGACCATCGGGTCTTTGCCGTGCATGATCACATTGCCGGCGCGGATTTCTTGAGCGGTTTTCATAGCTTGAGGTTTGGCGAAAAAATAGGCCGCTGGAAACGCGCTGGGCGTGGTGGCTGCGGCGGGGCGCGTTGAAGCGCAAAGCCCTGAATTTTAGCGTTTTTTGATGACCCCGGCTGAGCCGGGGCGCTTGGCCCCGCCGGCCAGCCCCTGCTGCGGGCTCGGCCAGCGCCGGCAGGCATACTCTGCGCCCATGAGAATCTCCGTCGCGGTTCGGCCGTGGCTGGCGCGTCCCGCCGTCCACCCTGAGACGCTGGTGCTGGCCTGTGCGGCCTTCGTGATGCTGGTCGGCAACGGCCCGTTCTGGCACGCCGCGCTGGCGGGCCGCAGCTGGCACCAGCCCGGCACCTGGGGTTTTTCGGCCGCCCTGTTCGTCTCGATCACCGCGCTTTACGTCGCCGCCACGGCGCTGGTGTCCAGCCGGTTCACGGTGCGTCCGCTGCTGACGCTGGTCCTGCTGGTCAGCGCCGGCGCCTCCTACTACATCGAGCGCTATTCGGTCTACCTGGACCGGGCGATGCTGGCCAACGTGCTGGCCACCAACTACAAGGAGGCGCGCGAGCTGGTGGGCCTGGGGACGGCGGTGCACGTGCTGCTGTTCGGCGCGCTGCCGGCGGCCCTGCTGTGGTGGCCCCGCCTGAAGGCGCGGCCGCTGGCGCGCGGCCTGATGGTGCGGGCCGGCTGGGTGCTGGCGGCAGCGGCGCTGGGGCTGGGCAGCATGCTGCTGGTGTTCGCCGATTTCGCCTCGCTGATGCGCAACAACGAGGAGATGCGCTATCTGATCACGCCCGGCAACGTCGTCGCATCCTTCAGCGCCAACGTCTGGGGCCGGGCCAAGCGGCCGACCCAGCCGAAGCTGGCGATCGGGACCGACGCGAAGATCGCCGGGGCGGCCCGCGCCCGGCCGACCCTGTTCGTGCTGGTGGTGGGGGAGACGGCGCGTTCGCAGAACTTCTCCCTCAACGGTTATGCCCGCCAGACCAACCCGGAGCTGGCCCGGCGCAACGTGATCAGCTTTCCCGACGCCGTGGCCTGCGGCACCTCCACCGAGGTCTCGCTGCCCTGCATGTTCTCGCCCTACGGCCGCAGCCGCTACGACGAAGAAAAGATCCAGACCCACGAATCGGTGCTCAACGTGCTGGCCCGCGCCGGCGTGCAGGTGCTGTGGCGCGACAACCAGTCAGGCTGCAAGGGGGTCTGCGACGGGCTGCCGATCGACCAGCTCGATCACGCCGGCATCGCACCGTTCTGCACCGGCGACACGTGCCTGGACGAGGTGCTGCTCTCAGGCATGGACCAGGTCCTGCGCGATCGCACGGGCAACCTGCTGGTGGTGATGCACCAGCTGGGGAGCCACGGGCCGGCCTACTTCAAGCGCTACCCGCCGTCCTTGCGCCGGTTCCAGCCGGATTGCCGCAGCGAGGACCTGCGCCTGTGCAGTTCGGCCGAGATCGTCAACGCCTACGACAACTCGCTGCTGTACACCGACTTTTTCCTGGGCAAGGTGATCGACTTCCTGCAGCAGGCCCAGCAGACCCACGACACGGCGATGCTGTATGTCTCCGACCATGGCGAGTCGCTGGGCGAGGGCGGCCTGTTCCTGCACGGCATGCCCTATGCCATCGCGCCGCACGTGCAGACCCGGGTGCCTTTCGTGCTGTGGATGTCGCCGTCGTTTCGCGCCACCCTGGGCATCGACGAACAGTGCCTCAGGGGCAACGCCAAGCCCGAGGCCGCCAGCCACGAGCAGTTGTTCCATACGCTGCTGGGCGTGTTCGGCGTTCAGACCTCGGCCTACGAGCGCCGCTTCGACCTGTTCGCGCCCTGCCGCTCCCACTAGGGGGCAAAGCGAAGCAGCTGCGTGACGAGGTCGTCCTGCAGCAGCAGGCGCGCGCGGGCGGCAGCGGCGCACGCCTGCCAGGCGGGCAGCTCCAGCGGCGGCAGCGCCGACGCGATGCCGTTCCAGCCCAGGTGGAAGGCGCCCAGCGACGGCGGCGCCTGCAGCCACTCCAGGAAGGCCGCCAGCTTGGCGTGATGGGCATCGTCCTGCTGCGGATAGATCTGCCAGGCGAACGGCGCTCCGGCCCAGAGCGCGCGCACCAGCGAATCCTCCCCGCGCACGAAATTGAAGTCGCAGGACCACAGCAGGTGGTCGTAGCCGTCCTGCGTCAGCAGCGGCAGCCATGAGATCTGCAGCCTGGCCGCCGCCTGCCGGCGCAGCGCCGCCTGCACTGCCGCGGTGGCGCGGCCGGCTGTCACCAGCAGGCGGGTCGGCTCGCTGGCCTGGTCCAGTTGCCGCAGCAGCTGCGGCAGCGCCGCCGGCTCGTAGCAGAACAGGGACACCAGCCGTTCGCCGCCGGCGCCGATGCCGAGGGCGCCCAGCCAGGCAGCGCGGTCGAACTGCGCCTGCCGCTGCAACAGGTCGGGCTCGCGCAGCAGGCCACCGGTGGCCGCGGTGAAGCCCGGATAGAAGAAGTGCTTGGCCAGGCCCTTGCCCGGCCCGCTTTGCACCGGCGACGGCAGCCGGTGGGCGCGCTCGGCATAGGCTTCGGCGGTGAGGTATTCCAGGTTGATCCAGCGCGGCGGCCGCGGGCGTGCCGCCATCGCGGCGACGACGCTGTCCGGCAGTTCGCAGCCGAATGCTTCGACCACCACGTCGCCGGGCGAGCCGAACGCGCTCGACTCGGTCCAGTCCCCGACCTGCACGCCAGGATCGCCGTCCGGCGCCATCCAGGAAAGTGCCGATGCGTCGTCGATCCACAGCCGCACCGCTTGCCCGCGGCCGGCGAGCCCGCGCGCGAGCCGCCAGCAGACGCCGATGTCGCCGTGGTTGTCGATGACCCTGCAAAAGATGTCCCAGCGCATGGTCCCGGGATAATACGGGCCATGTCAGAGGCGCATTCCGAACAATTGCTGGCCCAGGTGGCGGCGCTGCCGCACATGCCGGGCGTGTACCGCTATTTCGACGCCGCCGGCGGCGTGCTGTACGTGGGCAAGGCGCGCGACCTGAAGAAGCGGGTCTCCAACTACTTCCAGAAGAGCCATGCCGGCACCCGCATCGGCCACATGATCGGCAAGATCGTGCGGCTGGAGACGACGGTGGTGCGCTCGGAGGCTGAGGCACTGCTGCTCGAGAACAACCTGATCAAGACGCTCAACCCGCGCTACAACATCCTGTTTCGCGACGACAAGAGCTATCCCTACCTGAAGATCACCGGCACGCCGGACAAGCCGCGCGAGGGCGACGCCGCCGCCTCGGCGGCTGTCTTTCCGCGGGTCGCCTATTACCGCGGCTCGGTCGACCGCAAGCACCGCTACTTCGGTCCCTATCCCAGCGCCTGGGCAGTGAAGGAGTCGATCCAGCTGCTGCAGAAGGTGTTCCGCCTGCGGACCTGCGAAGACACGGTGTTCGCCAACCGCACCCGGCCCTGCCTGCTGTACCAGATCAAGCGCTGCTCGGGTCCCTGCGTCGAGCTGGTCTCGCCCGACGACTACCAGTACGACGTGCAGAGCGCGGAAGCCTTCCTGCGCGGGGACACCCAGAGCGTGCTGGCCAACCTGGAGGCGCGGATGATGGCGCATGCCGACCGGCTGGAGTTCGAGCAGGCGGCCGAGCTGCGCAACCAGATGGGCGCGCTGTCGCGGGTGCTGCACCAGCAGTCGGTGGAGACCAGCTCGGACAACTCGGACAAGGACGTCGACATCCTGGCCGTCAGGGTGCAGGGCGGCAAGGCCTGCGTCAACCTGGCGATGGTGCGCGGCGGCCGCCACCTGGGCGACCGGGCGTCCTTCCCCAGCCACATCGAGGAAGCCTCGGCGGTGCAGGACTTCATGGAGTCGGAGGAAGGCGCCACCGGCGCCGTGCCGCCGCAGCCGGTGGAAGTGCAGGTACTGGAGGCGTTCATCGCGCAGCACTACCTGGGCGTGCCGGCGCCGCCGGCGCTGATCACCAGCGTCGCGGTCAGCCGCGAGCTGATCGAGGCCCTGTCGCAGCAAAGCGGGGTGCGCATCACGGCGGTCCACAATCCGCGCGAGCAGCGCCGGCTGTGGCTGGAGATGGCGGACAAGAACGCCGAGATCCAGCTGGCGCGGCTGCTGGCGCAGGAGGGCTCGCAGCAGGCGCGCACCCGCGCCCTGGTGGAGGCGCTGGACCTGGCGCCGGACAACCTGGACGCGTTCCGCATCGAGTGCTTCGACATCTCGCACACCGCGGGCGAATCGACGCAGGCCTCGTGCGTGGTCTTCCATCACCACAAGATGCAGAACAGCGAGTACCGCCGCTTCAACATCAACGACATCACGCCCGGCGACGACTACGCCGCCATGCGCCAGGTGCTGACGCGCCGTTATTCCCGGCTGGCGGAACAGGGCCGCGATCCGCCCGATGCCACGCCGCCGGAGCCGGCGCCGCCCGAGCCGCCGGTTGCGGCGCAGCCGCACGCGGCCGCCGCCGTGGAAGCCCCGGCCAAGCCCGGGGCCCAGCGGATGCCGGACCTGGTGCTGGTGGACGGCGGCAAGGGCCAGGTCAGCATGGCGCGCGAGGTGTTCGCCGAACTGGGGCTGGACCTGTCGCTGATCGTCGGCGTCGAGAAGGGCGAGGGCCGCAAGGTGGGGCTGGAGGAGCTGGTGTTCGCCGACGGCCGCGCCAAGGTCTCGCTCGGGCGCGATTCGGCGGCGCTGATGCTGGTGGCGCAGATCCGCGACGAGGCGCATCGCTTCGCCATCACCGGCATGCGGGCGCGCCGCGCCAAGGTGCGGGTCGGCGGCAGCAAGCTGGAGGAAATTCCCGGCATCGGCGCCAAGAAGCGGGCACGCCTGCTGCAGCGCTTCGGCGGCATCCGCGGCGTCGCCGCCGCCGGCGTCGACGACATCGCCACCGTGGACGGCATCTCGCGCGACCTGGCCGAAGAGATCTATCGGGCGCTCCACTGAAGCGGATGCGGTCCTGCGTCCGCTGTCCGCTTCCGGATGCCCGCTGTTCTTCTGACAGAATCGGGGCATGTTCCTCACGATCCCGACGATCCTGACCTGGACGCGCATCGTCGCGATTCCGCTGATCGTGGGGGTGTTCTATCTCGGGCTCAAGCCCGAGACGCAGAACCTGATCGCCACGGTGATGTTCGTGGTGTTCGCCGCCACCGACTGGCTCGACGGCTTCCTGGCGCGCAAGTTGAACCAGACTTCGGCCTTCGGCGCCTTCCTCGATCCCGTTGCCGACAAGTTCCTGGTCTGCGCCTCGCTGCTGGTGCTGGTGCACCTGGGGCGGGCCGACGTGTTCGTCGGCCTGATCATCATCGGCCGCGAGATCGCGATCTCGGCGCTGCGCGAGTGGATGGCGCAGATCGGCGCTGCCAAGAGCGTGGCGGTCCACATGCTGGGCAAGCTCAAGACCACCGCGCAGATGGTCGCGATCCCGTTCCTGCTGTTCGACGACGAGCTGTTCGGCTTGATCGACACCCGGCCCTGGGGCACCGGGCTGATCTGGATCGCAGCCATCCTGACCGTCTGGTCGATGGTCTATTACCTGCAGAAGGCGCTGCCGGAGATCCGCAAGCGGGTGCAGTAGCGCGATGGCCAATGCTTCCCGCCAGGATGCCCTGGTCCGGGCCATGCCCGTCGTCTTCGTCCTGATCTGGAGCACCGGCTTCATCGTGGCGCGCTTCGGCATGCCGTTTTCGCCGCCGATGAAGTTCCTGGCGCTGCGCTACTTCTTCTCGCTGCTGTGCTTCGTCGCCTGGGCGCTGGCGGTGCGGGCGGCCTGGCCCTCGGGTGGCCGGCAATACGTCCACCTGGCCGTGACGGGCGTCCTGATGCACGCGGGCTATCTGGGCGGGGTCTGGACCGCCGTCAAGCTGGGGATGGGCGCGGGCCTGGCGGCCCTGCTGGTCAGCCTGCAGCCGGTGCTGACTGCGATCTGGGTCAGCTCGCGCGGGGGCAGGGTGACGGCGCGCCAGTGGTCGGGGCTGGCGCTGGGGCTGGCGGGACTGGCGATGGTGGTGTGGAACAAGCTGGGGCTGGGCGAGATCCACCCCGCCAACCTGCTGTGCGCCTTCATCGCGCTGGTCTGCATCACGGTGGGCACGCTGTACCAGAAGCGCTTCGTGGCGCCGTGCGACGTGCGCACCGCCAACCTGGTGCAGCTGGCAGCCGCCTTTGGCGTCACGCTGCCGCTGGCGCTGCTGGAGACCGAAACCATCCGCTGGAGCGGCGAGATGGTCGGGGCGATGGGCTGGTCGGTGCTGGGGATGACGCTTGGCGGCAGTTCGCTGCTGTACCTGCTGATCCAGCGCGGCGCCGCCACTGCGGTCACCAGCCTGCTGTACCTGGTGCCGCCGTGCACGGCGCTGATGGCGTGGCTGCTGTTCGCCGAACCCATCACCCCGTTGACGCTGGCTGGCATGGCGCTGACCGCCTTCGGCGTCAGCCTGGTGGTGCGCGCCGCGGCACCGGCGCGGGCCTGACCCGGCGGGAGCTGCGGTGACAGAATCACGCGATGCTGGCTGAATTCGAGAGCTTCGATGTCGCGCGGGCCGGCGTGCGGCTGGCGGCCGGGCGCGCCGGCCAGGGCCCGCCCTTGCTGCTGCTGCACGGGCATCCGCAAAGCCATGCGATGTGGCACCTGGTGGCGCCGCAGCTGGCGCGCGATTTCACGGTGGTGTGGATGGACCTGCGTGGCTACGGCGATTCGGGCCGGCCCGCCGACGACGAATCGCACCGCATGTACTCCAAGCGCGAAATGGCGCTCGACGCGCTTGCCGTGATGCAGCAGGCCGGCTTCCCGCGTTTCCAGGTGCTGGCGCACGACCGCGGCGCGCGGGTCGCGCACCGGCTGGCGGCCGATCATCCGGCGGCGGTCGAGCGGATGCTGCTGCTGGACATCGCGCCGACGCTGGCGATGTACGAGAACACCTCGCGCGCCTTCGCCACCGCCTACTGGCACTGGTTCTTCCTGATCCAGCCGCCGCCCCTGCCCGAGGCGCTGATCGAGCCGGACCCGGTGCGCTACCTGCGCAGCGTGATGGGCAGGCGGCACGCCGGGCTGGCCGTCTTCGCGCCGCCGGCGCTGGCCGACTACGAACGCTGCATCCGGATCCCGGGCAGCGCCCAGGCGATCTGCGCCGACTACCGCGCCGGCGCCGGCATCGACCTGGAGCACGACCGGGCCGACATCGCCGCCGGGCGCCGGCTGGAGCAGCCGCTGCGCGTGCTGTGGGGCGAGCACGGCGCGGTCGGCCAATGCTTCGACGTGCTGGCGCTGTGGCGCGAGCGCGCGCTGCAGGTGGCGGGCGCCAGCCTGCCCTGCGGCCACTACATCGCGGAAGAGGCGCCGGCCCTTCTGCTGGAACAAGCCATGACATTTTTCAGGAGAGCACCATGAGCAAGAAGAGAATCGCCGTCATTGCGGGCGACGGCATCGGCAAGGAAGTGATGCCCGAGGGCGTGCGCGTGATGGAGGCGGCCGCCACCAAGTTCGGCATCGACCTGCAGTTCGACCACTTCGATTTCTCGAGCTGGGACTACTACGAGAAGCACGGGCGGATGATGCCCGAGGACTGGAAGGACAAGGTCGGCAGCCACGACGCGATCTATTACGGCGCCGTCGGCTGGCCCGAGAAGATCCCCGACCACGTCTCGCTGTGGGGATCGCTGCTGCTGTTCCGGCGCGAGTTCGACCAGTACATCAACCTGCGGCCGGCGCGCCTGATGCCCGGCATCATCGCGCCGGTGGTGCGCCGCGACGGCACGCCGCGCCAGCCCGGCGAGATCGACATGTACATCGTGCGCGAGAACACCGAGGGCGAGTACTCCAGCATCGGCGGGCGCATGTACCCCGGCACCGAGCGCGAGATCGTCATGCAGGAAAGCGTCTTTTCGCGCTTCGGCGTCGACCGGGTGCTGAAGTTCGCCTTCGACCTGGCGCAGTCGCGGCCGAAGAAGCACCTGACCAGCGCGACCAAGTCCAACGGCATCGCGATCACCATGCCGTACTGGGACGAGCGGGTCGAGGAGATGGCGAAGAAGTATCCGCAGGTCAAGCAGGACAAGTTCCACATCGACATCCTCACCGCCCACTTCGTGCAGCGGCCCGACTTCTTCGACGTCGTGGTCGCCAGCAACCTGTTCGGCGACATCCTGAGCGACCTCGGGCCGGCCTGCACCGGCACCATCGGCATCGCGCCCAGCGCCAACCTCAACCCCGACCGCAAGTTTCCCTCGCTGTTCGAGCCGGTGCACGGTTCGGCGCCGGACATCGCCGGCAAGAACATCGCCAACCCGATCGGCCAGATCTGGTGCGGCGCGATGATGCTGGACTTCCTGGGCCACAAGGACGCGCACGATGCGGTGCTGCGGGCGATCGAAAAGGTGCTCGCGCCGCAAAGCGGTGCGCCCCGCACCAGGGACCTTGGCGGCACCGCGAGCACCGCCGACATGGGCCGTGCGATCGCCTCTGCGCTGTAGCGCTGCCGCGTTGCGGATGCGTGATTTAGTTGCACTGCGGCGCAGCATGAAAGGCCGCAAACCCGCATCAATGCTCGCTCGGAGGGCCCGGAATCGACGCCCCGTGTTGTAAAGCTGCATGTCGTATTGACAGGGTGGGAGTCCGTGGCTTTAATCGCTCCAGTGGCTTTGCGCCACGACAAAAAGTCTCCCGCTTCCTTGCATCTCCATGGCTTGCGCCGGTGCAGGGTTGGGGAGACAAATATTTTTTGAAGAGACAACTTGATCAACTCTTTCTCTGACGAGGGGCCCCTGTGAACAAAACCGAACTGATTGAGCACATCGCAAAACATGCCGACATCTCCAAGGCCGCGGCGACGCGCGCGCTGGAATCGATGATCGGTGCCGTCAAGACAACGCTCAAAAAGGGCGGTTCGGTTTCGCTGGTCGGTTTCGGCACCTTCGCGGTCGGCAAACGGGCCGCACGGGCAGGCCGCAATCCCCGGACCGGCGCAGCGATTAAAATCAAGGCTGCCAAGGTTCCCAAGTTCCGTCCGGGCAAGGCGCTCAAGGATGCGCTGAACTGAACGGGGCCATTTTTCCCCCGGTGGGGTGCTTAGCTCAGCTGGTAGAGCGGCGCCCTTACAAGGCGTAGGTCGGCGGTTCGAACCCGTCAGCACCCACCACCCGAGAAAAGGCGAACAGATGTTCGCCTTTTGTGTTTTCTGCACTAGTGAGTTTTCAGCATGTTTGATTTCGTCCGCAAGCACACCAAGGTCATGCAGTTCGTGCTGTTCTTGCTGGTCTTCCCCTCGTTCGTGCTGTTCGGGCTCGAGGGCTACAACCGCTACAAGGAAAAGGGCGAGCCGGTGGCCCGGGTCGACGGCCACGACATCCTGCAAAGCGACTGGGACAACGCCCACAAGGCGGAGGTCGAACGGATCCGCCAGAGCGCGCCCAACCTCGACCCCAAGATGTTCGACACGCCCGAAGCGCGCTACACCACGCTGGAGCGGCTGGTGCGCGAGCGGGTGCTGGCGGCGGCAGCAGTGCAGTCGAAGCTGGTGACCAGCGACGCCCAGCTGGCGCGCGAGCTGCAAAGCAACCAGCTGATCGCTTCGCTGCGCGGGCCCGACGGCAAGCTGGACATGGTGCGCTATCGCCAGCTGGTGGGCGGCCAGGGCATGACGCCCGAGATGTTCGAGAACAGCGTGCGGCAGGACGTGTCCATGCGCCAGGTGCTGGCAGGCCTGGGCGGCAGCACCCTGGCGACCGGCGCCGTGGCGTCGACGGCGATCAATTCCTTCCTGGAGAAGCGCGAGGTGCAGACGGCGATGTTCGCCACCCCGGCGTTCGCGGCCAAGGTCAATGCAAGCGACGCCGACCTCGAGGCTTATTACAAGCAGAACATCGCGCAGTTCCAGGCGCCGGAAGAAGCGGTGATCGAGTACGTGGTTCTCGACCCGGACGCCGTGATGAAAGACATCAGCGTGCCGGAAGCGGACCTGAAGACCTATTACGACCAGAACATCCAGCGCCTGACCGGCCAGGAAGAGCGCCGCGCCAGCCACATCCTGGTGGCGGCGCCCAAGGGCGCGCCGGCCGAGGAGCGCGCCAAGGCCAAGGCCAAGGCGGAGCAGCTGCTGGCCGCGGTGAAGAAGGCGCCCGACAGCTTCGCCGAGGTGGCGAAGAAGAATTCCCAGGATCCGGGTTCGGCGGCCAAGGGCGGCGACCTGGACTTCTTCGCCCGCGGCGCGATGGCCAAGCCGTTCGAGGACGTGGCGTTCTCGCTGAAGAAGGGCGAGATCAGCGACGTGGTGGAGACCGAGTTCGGCTACCACATCATCCGCGTGACCGACATCAAGGCGCCCAAGCAGCGCAGCTTCGAGGAGATGAAGCCGCAGCTGGAGACCGAGCTGAAGAAGCAGCAGGCCACCAAGAAGTTCGCCGAAGCCGCGGACATCTTCAGCAACGCCGTCTACGAACAGGCCGACAGCCTCAAGCCGGCGGCCGACAAGCTGAAGCTGCAGGTGCAGACGGCCTCCGGCATCACGCGGCTGCCTGCGCCTGGTGCCAAGGGCCCGCTGGCCAGCCCGAAGTTCCTGTCGGCGCTGTTCGCGCCGGACGCGGTGGACAAGAAGCGCAACACCGAGGCCACGGAAACCGGCCCCAGCCAGCTGGCGTCGGGGCGCATCGTGAAGTACACGCCGGCGCATGCGCGGCCCTTCGCGGAGGTCAAGGAGCAGGTCCGCGAGCGCCTGGTGGCGGCCCGCGGTGCCGAGCTGGCGAAAAAGGAAGGCATGGCCAAGCTGGCGGCCTGGAAGGCCAACCCGGCATCCGCCGAACTGCAGCCTGCCATCACGGTGTCGCGTGAAGACGCGCAGAAGCAGCCGCCCGGACTGGTGGAGGCCGCCCTGCGCGCCGACCCGGCGGCGCTGCCGGCCTTCGTCGGCGTGGACCTGGGGCCGCAAGGCTATGCCGTGGTCAAGGTCGTCAAGGTATTGCCGCGCGAGCCGGCGACCGCGGAAGCGGCCAAGCAGGAACTGCAGCAGTATTCGCGGGCCTGGGGCCAGGCGGAGAACATGGCGTACTACAACATGCTCAAGGACCGCTTCAAGACCGAGATCAAGGTGCCCAAGCCGGCCAGCGCGCGCAGCGACGGCCTGGTGGTGGCGCGTTGAGCGCGTCGCTCAGGGCCGCTGCACCAGCTGCGGCAGGCTGAACTCCGAGGTCTGGCCGTTGGCGATGCGGGTTGCGGTGGCGGTGAAGTAGACCTTCTTGGTGCCGTCCTTGAGCGGGTCGCTGCCGGCGGCAAACGAGAAGGTTGCCAGGCCGGCGGCGTTGCTGTTCACGTCGACCTTGCCCAGGTACACCTCGCCTTCGCCTCGGCCGGCGACGCCGTCGCCGCGGCTGGCGAACACCTCGATGGTGAATGTCATGCTGGCGCGCGACGAGAGCGTGCCGTTCACCGTGAAGCCGTTCGAGCCGAATGCCGATCCGGACAGCACCGGGTAGTTCTGGGGTGGCGTGCAATCGGGGATGCGGTCCGGGCAGGCGGAGCCATCGTCGTTGGGGATCGAGCCGTCGAAGCCGTTGAGGCTGAAGTCCAGCCGCGAATTCTGCGCCGCCTGGTCCGGGCAGACCCCCGAATCGGAGACCATGCTGGCGCCGTTGAGCGGCCCGCACCGGTGGATGTCCTGGCCGTTGGCGTAGATCAGGTTCTGGCTGACGGTGTTCAGCTTGGTGCCGCCGCTGGTCTGGACCACGCCGGCCCGGTTGCCGGTCACCGTGTTGCCCGTCACCTTGTAGCCGGTTCCGCCCATCTGCAGCCCGATGGTGTTGTTCACCAGCGTGTTGCCGGTGACGGTGTGGCCGTCCGCGCCCAGCTGCAGCGCCGTCGCATAGCCTTCCAGGCGGTTGCCATCGAGCAGCACGTTGGCGCTGGAGATGATCTCGATGCCGGAGGACGCAATGCCGTTGGCGTCGATGGTGAAGCTGTTGGCGCGCACGACGGTTCCCGACGATCCGCGCGCCACGTCCAGGCCGTCCGTGTTGTTCAGGAACACGTTGCGCTCGATCACGTTGTGGGTGCTGTTGCCGGCGGCGCCGCCGGCGGCCGAGCCGTCGTCGCCCGTGACCAGGATGCCGGCCGCACCGAGATTGCCGACCAGCCGCATGTGGTGGATGAAGTTGTCGTGGCTGCGCAGGGACATGATGCCGATGCAGAAGTTGCGCACCTCGAAGCCGGTGATCTCGACGTCGCGCGAATCGGCTACCTGCAAGCCGGGATGGCTCAGCGAACGGGTGTTGGGGCCGAACTGGCCCGCCGTTTCGCCCGGGCAGGCTGTCGGCGCGCCGGGCACGGAGAACTGCGTCAGGTCGAGCCACGGCGAGCCGTCGAGGGCGACGGTGGGCGTCCCGGTCCCGGTCCATGGCCCTTCGATGCGCGCCGGGCCGACCAGGGGCGGCAATTGCGACAGGGGCCTGATCACCAGCGTGCCGCCGGCGGTGGGCGTGAGCACGATCCTGAACTTGCCCGGATCCGCGTTGCTTTTCAGGATGGCCCAGCGCAGCGTGCCGTCGCTGCCGTCGTCGCCTTCCTTGCTGACCACCAGCGGCGTGCCGTTTTCCGGGTTGTCGTTCGGGCCCCAGTTGCCGCCGCAGCCGGCCAGCAGCAGGGCGCTGGCGATGCCGGCAAGCAATCCAGTTCGCATGTCGTTCTCCCCGTGTTGCCGGATCGTAGAACGAAAAAGGCCTCCAGCAGGGTGCCGGAGGCCTTCGATGAGAGGGTGGGGTGGCTGATGGGGCTCGAACCCACGACAACAGGAATCACAATCCTGGACTCTACCAACTGAGCTACAGCCACCGCGAGTGCAGGATTATAGCCGGGACGCGGCCGTCGCCGCGGATGCCGCCTCAGTTGACCATCACCAGCTTGCCCTTGACCCCGCGCGAACCCATGTGCGCATAGGCTTCCTTGAGCTCGGCCATGGGCATGGTGCGGTCGATCACCGGCTTGATCTTGCCCTGTGCGTACCACTGGGCCAGCTCCTTCATCATCGCCGCGTTGGCCTGCGGTTCGCGCCTGGCGAAGTCGCCCCAGAACACGCCGACGATCGACGCGCCCTTGAGTAGCGGCAGGTTCAGCGGCAGCGCCGGAATCGGTCCGGCGGCGAAACCGACCACCAGGTAGCGGCCGCGCCAGCCGATCGAGCGGAACGCGGGCTCTGCGAAGTCGCCGCCCACCGGGTCATAGATCACCTCGGGGCCCTTGCCGCCGGTGGCGGCCTTGATCGCATCGCGCAGGTTTTCCTTCGTGTAATTGATGGTGGCGTCGGCGCCGAGCGACTTGCACAGCTCGCACTTCTCGTCGGTGGATGCGGCCGCGATCACCCTGGCGCCCATCACCTTGGCGATCTGGATCGCCGCGGTGCCGACGCCGCCGGCCGCGCCCAGCACCAGCACGGTCTCGCCGGCCTTCAGTTGCGCCCGGTCCACCAGCGCGTGGTGCGATGTCGCATAGATCATGATGAAGGCGGCTGCATCCACATGCGAAAAGCCCGCCGGCAGCGGCATGCACAGCGCCGCCGGTGCGATCGTGTGGGTGGCGAAGCCGCCGGTGCCCGACAGGCAGGCCACGCTCTGGCCGACCTTGAGCTGCGTCACGCCTTCGCCCACCGCCTGCACCACGCCGGCGTATTCGGAGCCCGGGACGAAGGGCAGCGCCGGCTTCATCTGGTACTTGTTCTGGACGATCAGCAGGTCGGGGAAGTTCAGGCTGGCGGCCCTGATCTCGATCAGCACTTCGCCGGCGCCGGGCTGCGGCGTGGGCAGTTCCTTCCACTGGAGCGCGTCGATGCCCGTGGGGTTTTCGCAAAGCCAGGCGTGCATTGTTTTCTCCTCAAACCATTCGATGATAGGACGCGGCCGGATGCCCCGATTGTCCCGGCGGCGACCGGCCCGCGGCCTACAATCTTCGCAAACGGCGCCCCCATGAAAATCCTGATCTGCAATGACGATGGCTACCAGGCGCCCGGCCTGGTTGCGCTGCACGCGGCGCTCAAGGACGTGGGCGAGGTGGAGGTGGTGGCGCCGGAGCACAACAACAGCGCCAAGTCGAACGCGCTCACGCTGCATTCGCCGCTGTACGTGACCCAGGCGCACAACGGCTTTCGCTACGTCAACGGCACGCCGGCCGATTGTGTGCACGTGGCGCTCACCGGCCTGCTCGATTACCGGCCCGACCTGATCGTCAGCGGCATCAACAACGGCGCCAACATGGGCGACGACACCATCTATTCGGGGACCGTCGGGGCGGCGATGGAGGGCTACCTGTTCGGCATCCCGGCGATCGCCTTCTCGCAGGTGGAAAAGGGCTGGGCCCACATCGACGACGCGGCGCGCATCGCGCGCGAGCTGGTGCTGTACATGACACGGCACCATACCACCGACGGCGCGCACTGGCTGCTGAACGTGAACATCCCGAACCGCCCGTACGCGGAACTCAAGCCGCCCAAGGTCTGCCGGCTGGGACGGCGCCATGCGGCGGAGAAGGTGATCTCGCAAGCCAGCCCGCACGGCCAGACCATGTACTGGATCGGCGCCGCCGGTCCGGCACGCGACGGCGCCGAGGGCACGGACTTCCACGCCACCGCGCAGGGCCACGTGTCGCTGACGCCGCTGCAGGTGGACCTGACGGACCACGACGCGCTCGGGTTCTGGACCCAGGCGGCCTCGCAGCTGGCGCGCGGCGAAGGCTGACGATGGCCAGCCGCCCCGGCTTTCCGGCCCGCATCGACCTGGGGCCCGCCCCCGCGACGCCGCGCGGCGCGCGTGCGGGCGCGCCGGTGCGCGAGGGCACCATCCCCGGCGGCGTCGGGCTGGAGTCCAGCGCGATCCGCCACCGCATGGTGATGAAGCTGGCGGCACAGGGCGTCAGCGATCCCAAGCTGCTGGAGGCGATGGCCACGGTGGAACGGCACCGCTTCGTCGACAGCGCGCTGGTCAACCAGGCGTACGAAGACACCAGCCTGCCGATCGGGCTGGGCCAGACCATCTCCAAGCCGAACGTGGTCGCGCGCATGATCGAGCTGCTGCTGGGCGGACGGCGGGACAGCAATGGCCGGCTCGGGCGGGTGCTGGAGATCGGCACCGGCTGCGGCTACCAGGCCGCGGTGCTGAGCCGGCTCTGCACCGAGGTGTACAGCATCGAGCGGCTGCGCGGGCTGCATGACAAGGCGCGCGACAACCTGCGCCCGTTCCGGCTTGCGAATGTGCACCTGCTGTTCGGCGATGGCATGGCAGGGTTCGCCAAGGGCGCGCCCTATGCCGGCATCATTGCCGCGGCCGGCGGCGAATCGGTGCCGCAGGCATGGATGGATCAGCTGGCGATCGGCGGCCGCATCGTCGCGCCGACGCAGACCGCTAACGGCCAGCAGGCGCTGGTCGTGCTCGAAAGAACGCAGCATGAATTGAAACAAACTGTCCTTGAGGCGGTTCACTTTGTCCCCCTAAAATCGGGGATTGCTTGATCGAAAGAAGACGAATGCCCCAATCCCTGAGCCGCTGTCGCAACTGGGTGCTGATGTTGCTGGCGGTCACCGTGCTGGCCGGCTGCAGCAGCACCAGGCTGCGTGCGCCGGCGCCGGTGGAAGACCGCAGCGCGGGCCGCCAGCAGGCGCCCGCCAGCGCGCAGGCCACGCGTCCTTCCCCCTCTGCGATGGCGCCGCAGGACAACACGCTGGCGCCGCCGAAGGCCGGCTATTACACCGTTCGTCCCGGCGACACCCTGATCCGCATCGCACTGGAGGCGGGCCAGAACTGGCGCGACCTGGTGCGCTGGAACAATCTCGAGAACCCGAACGTGATCGAAGTGGGCCAGAGCCTGCGGGTCGCGCCGCCGGCCGGCACCACGACGGCTGAAGTGACGGCCGTGCGGCCGGCCACGCCCGCCACCGGCAGCGCCAACGTGCCTCCCCTGGCCCCGGCCAGCGAAGCGCGGCCGTCGGCGAGCGCAGCCGCGCCGATGACGCCGATGACGGCGCCGGCCACGGCCGCCCGCGCCAGCGACGCGGCCGAAGACGACGTGTCCTGGGCCTGGCCCACCGCCGGTGCGCCCACCGTGCTGGCCGGTTTCGACGAAGCACGCAACAAGGGCCTGGACATCGGCGGCAAGGCCGGCGACCCGGTGCTGGCCTCGGCCGACGGCCGCGTGGTGTACGCGGGTGCCGGGCTGCGCGGCTACGGCAACCTGATCATCCTGAAGCACAACAACACTTACCTCACGGCTTATGCCCATAACCAGGCACTGCTGGTCAAGGAGGACCAGAATGTGCGCAAGGGCCAGAAGATCGCGGAGATGGGCAACAGCGATGCGGATCGCGTCAAGCTGCACTTCGAGATCCGCAAGCAGGGCAAGCCGGTCGATCCTTCCAAGTACCTTCCGAGGTAGACATGAAAAAGCGCAACGGACACAGCAGTAAAGCAGTTCCGGGTGCGCATGAGGTTGCCAGCGTGCCTGCCGCACGGCCGCTGGTCCAGGAAGACGAGGAGATAGCCGAGCCCAATCCGCGCGAGATTCCGGCCGAGATCGCCGGCGAGTCGAGCGACACGCTGACGCTTTACCTGCGCGAAGTGCGGCGCACCCAGCTGTTCACCCCCGAGGAAGAATTCGCCGCCGCCACCCGCGCGCGCGCCGGCGACTTCGCCGCGCGCCAGTCGATGATCGAGCACAACCTGCGGCTGGTGGTGAGCATCGCCAAGGGCTACCTGGGTCGCGGCGTTCCGCTGTCGGACCTGATCGAGGAGGGCAACCTCGGCCTGATGCACGCCATCGACAAGTTCGAGCCGGAGCGGGGTTTCCGCTTCTCCACCTATGCCACCTGGTGGATCCGCCAGTCGGTGGAGCGCGCCGTGATGAACCAGGGCCGTGTGATCCGCCTGCCGGTGCACGTGGTGCGCGAACTGCAGCAGGTGCTGCGGGCCCGCCGCACGCTGGAGAACGACCCGGCCTTCGCCGCCGCCCGCAACGGCTTCGAGGGCGAGGGCGTGCGGGTGGAAGACGTGGCGGCGCTGCTGGGGCGCGAGGTGCACGAAGTGGCCGCGCTGCTGGCGATGGCCGAGACGCCGCGCTCGCTGGACGCCGCGCTGGACCGCTCGGAAGACGAGCACACGCTGGGCGATTCGATGCCCGACGAACTGGCGATCGATCCCACCGGCGTGACGCAGAACCACGAGGTCGAGAAGCTGTTGAACAACTGGATCGACGCGCTGTCCAACCGCGAGAAGGAAGTGCTGGAAGGCCGCTTCGGCCTGCATGACCGCGACCCGGAGACGCTGGAGGTGCTGAGCGACCGGCTGGGCCTCACGCGCGAGCGGGTGCGGCAGATCCAGAACGAGGCGCTGCTCAAGCTCAAGCGCCACATGGTGCGCAACGGGATCGACAAGGAGGCCCTCCTGTGATGCGCCTCTGTCGCGGGGCCCCGCGGGCCCCGCTTCACATTGCGGCCCTTGGGCCGACTCGTCGGGGCACTGGTACAGTGCTCCGATGAGTTGGCCCGTCCTCGTCTTCGACATCGAATCCATCCCTGACATCGCGGGCCTGCGCGCCTTGCGCGGGGCCCCGCCGGAAAACAGCGACGCCGAGGTGTACGGCGCCTGGCTGCAGGAGCGCAAGGACCGCGGCCAGAGCGACTTCACGCCGCTGCACCTGCAGCGCGTCCTCGTCATCAGCTGCGTGTTCCGCAACGCCGAGGGCTTGCGGGTGCATTCCTTCGTCGACCGGGACGGCGCCAGCGAAGGCAAGGTGATCCAGACCTTCTTCAACGCGATCGAGAAGCACACGCCGCAGCTGGTGAGCTGGAACGGCGGCGGCTTCGACCTGCCGGTGCTGCATTACCGCGGCCTGCGCCATGGCGTGCAGGCGGACCGCTACTGGTGCATGGGCGAGAGCGGCGGCCAGGACGACCGCGAGTTCAAGTGGAACAACTACATCGGCCGCTACCACATGCGGCACCTGGACCTGATGGACCTGCTGGCGATGTACCAGCCCAAGAACAACGCGCCGCTGGACGCCATGGCCAAGCTGTGCGGCTTCCCCGGCAAGCTGGGCATGGACGGCTCGCAGGTGTATCCGGCGTTTCTCGAGGGCAAGCTGGAGGAGATCCGCCGCTACTGCGAGACCGACGTGATGAACACCTACCTGCTGTACTGCCGCTTCCAGAAGATGCGCTGCGGCTTCAACGAGGCCGAGTACGAGCAGGAGATCGCGATGGTCAAGTCCACGCTGGGCGAGCTGGCGCAGGCGGAGCCGCACTGGAAGGAATACCTGGATGCCTGGGCCTGATGGGCCGGGCGCTGCCGGCCCGGTGACGCACGTCGCTCGGGCCGCCGACCGATGAAGGGGCCGCCCGACCGCGAGGCTGCTTTCCCCGGCATCGGCAAGGCGCTGCTGCTGGTGCTGGCGCTCTGGATGTGCGAACTGCTGGTGTTCGCGGCGATCCGGTCGGCGGGATGGATCGATGGCGGCGAGCCGCTGCAGGCCTGGGTGTTCTCGGCGCTGCTTGGCAACGGCATGCTGCTGGCGACCTGGCTGACCCGCTATGGCATTGGTTATCGCGAGGTGATTCATCCCGGCCCGGCGTCGGCCAGGGCGACCCTGGGCCTGGTTTCGCTGCCGCTGCTGTCGATCCTGCCAGCCGTGTTCCTGGCGGCCGGGGTGGTGCAGACGCTGCTGACGCAGCTGGTGCCCATGAGCGAGCGGCAGCTGAAGTTGTTCGCGGAGCTGCTCAACGGCGGCCCGGCATCGCTGGTCGCGCTGGTGTTCGTCGCACCCGTCCTCGAAGAGCTGTTCTACCGCGGCATCATCCTGCGCGGCCTGCTGCGGCGCTACCGCAGGACCAACGCCTTGCTGCTGTCCTCGCTGATCTTCGGCGCGGCGCACCTGAACCTGTACCAGTTCGTCGGCGGCGGCCTGGTGGGGCTGCTGCTCGGCTGGCTGTACATCCGCTTCCGGTCGACCCTGCCCGGCATGTTCTTCCACGCGATCTACAACGCTGCCTTCCTGGCCCTGGCGCTGTCCGGATCGGAGGACAACGCCGGCTTCTTCGATGCGGTGCCGGCCTCGCTGTGGTTCGCGGCGCTGCCGCTGCTGGCCGCCGGCGGCTACGCGCTGGCGCGGCTCGCCAGGCGCGCGCAGGCGCCAGCATCGACGTGAGCACCGGTCAGGACGGCGACAGCATCTCGTCGTAGCCGCGTCCCTGGAATTCCAAAAGATCGAAGCCGTGGCCCCAGGGATCGGCCATGTTGGCCATGCGGCCCCAGGGACGGTGCTGGATCGGCCGCTCCAGGGTCGCGCCCCGGGCCACCAGCCGGGCCGCTGCATCGTCGATGGCCGTCACCACGAAGTCCAGGTGGACCGGCGTCCAGTGGCGGCGGAAGTCACGGCGCTGCGGATGGTCCGCGCCCAGCGGCGGCGAGCCGGCCTCCTGTGCCAGCAGGTCGATCGCGCTGCCGGCGCCCAGCAGCTCGGCCCAGTCGGCGCCGAGGCGCCGGCCCAGCGTCAGCTGCAGGCCCTGGGTGTAGAACGCAATCGCGCGGTCCAGGTCGTCGACGTCGATGCAGATGCGGATGTCCATGCTTGTCCCTCCGGCGCAGGGCGCCAGTATCACCTGAGACAATCGGGCCATGTCAGAAGAGATCGAGACCGAAAAGAAGCAGCTGCCCGAGGGCTGGCTGGAAGTGGATGCGCTGGACATCGACGCGCAGGGCGTGGCGCGGCGGCCCGACGGCAAGGTGGTGTTCATCGAAGGCGCGCTGCCGTTCGAGATCGTCAGCGCGCACGTCAACCGGCGCAAGAACAGCTGGGAGCAGGCCACGCTCACCGAGATCCACCGCGAATCCTCGCAGCGGGTTCGCCCGCGCTGCCCGCACTTCGGCCTGCACCCGGGCGCCTGCGGCGGCTGCAAGATGCAGCACCTGCACGAGGGCGCCCAGGTGGCGATCAAGCAGCGGGTGCTGGAAGACAACCTCTGGCACCTGGGCAAGGTCAAGGCCGAGAACATCCTGCGTCCGATCGAGGGCCCGCCCTGGGGCTACCGCTGGCGCGCCCGCTTCTCGGTGCGGCACGTGCACAAGAAGAACACGGTGCTGGTCGGCTTCCACGAGCGCAAGAGCCGCTACGTGGCCGACATCCGCGAATGCCACGTGGTGCCGCCGCACGTGAGCGACCTGCTGCTGCCGCTGCGGGCGCTGATCGGCTCGATGGACGCGATCGAGACCTGCCCGCAGATCGAATTGGCCTGCGGCGACGAGGTGACGGCGCTGGTGCTGCGGCACCTGGAGCCGCTGAGCCCGGGCGACCTCGCCAAGCTGCGGCAGTTCGCCGCCGACCATCCCGGCGTGCAGTGGTGGCTGCAGCCCAAGGGACCGGACACCGTCGAACTGCTCGACGCCGGGGCCGCGCAGCTGTCGTACGCGCTGCCCGAGTTCGGCATCACCATGCCGTTCAAGCCCACCGATTTCACCCAGGTGAATCCGCACATCAACCGGGTGCTGGTGGGGCGCGCGCTGCGCCTGCTGGACGTGCAGGGCGACGAGCGCGTGATCGACTGGTTCTGCGGCCTGGGCAATTTCTCGCTGCCGCTCGCCACCCGGGCGCGCGAGGTGCTGGGCATCGAAGGCAGCGAGGCGCTGGTGGCCCGCTCGCGCCAGAACTACGAGTTGAACCGGGCGCAGGCCGTCCCCGGCCGGCACCTGTGTCCCACCGGCTTCGTCGCGCGCAACCTGTTCGAGATGACGCCCGAGATGCTGGTGCGCGACGGCAGGGCGGACAAGTGGCTGGTCGATCCGCCGCGCGAGGGCGCCTTCGCGCTGGCCAAGGCGCTGGCGGAGCTGCACCAGCAGCCCGGGGCGCACGGCAGCTGGGAACCGCCGAAGCGCATCGTGTATGTCAGCTGCAATCCGGCGACGCTGGCGCGCGACGCCGGCTTGCTGGTGCACCAGGGCGGCTACCGCTGCACGCAGGCCGGCGTGGTCAACATGTTCCCGCACACGGCGCACGTCGAGAGCATCGCGGTGTTCGAGCGGGATTGATCGGGCCAGCGCCCTGAACGACAAAGGGGCCCGAGGGCCCCTTTTGAATGCAGCGAAGCGTCCTGTCAGTCGTTGCTGCCGCTGGTCAGGCCCAGGATCGCCAGCAGGCTCTGGAACACGTTGAAGATGTCCAGGTACAGGGCCAGCGTGGCGCTGATGTAGTTGGTCTCGCCGCCGTCCACGATGCGCTTCAGGTCGTACAGCATGTAGGCGCTGAACAGGCCGATCGCCATCACGCTGATCACCAGCATGCCGGTGGTCGAGCCGACGAACACGTTGATGACGCCGCCGATCAGGATCGCCAGGGCGCCGACCATCAGGAATTTTCCCATGCCCGACAGGTCGCGCTTGATGATCGTCGACAGGCTGGCCATCACGAAGAACACGCCCGCCGTGCCGCCGAACGCGGTCATGATCAGGCTGGGCCCGTTCTTGAAGCCCAGCACCATCGCGATCAGCCTGGACAGCATCAGGCCCATGAAGAACGTGAACGCCAGCAGCACCGGCACGCCGGCCGCGGAGTTCTTGGTCTTTTCGATCGCGAACATGAAGGCGAAGGCGATGCCGAGGAACACCATCAAGCCGAGGCCGCCGGTCAGGCCGCGCGTCATGCCGGTGGCGACCCCCAGCCAGGCGCCCAGCACGGTGGGCACGAGGCTCAGCGCCAGCAGCCAGTAGGTGTTGCGCAGCACCTTGTTGCGCTGCGCCGCCGCCGTCGCCGCGTAGCCGTAGTCTAGGGATTGGACCTGGTCAGTCATGCACATCTCCTGTTGCCGATGAGGCTGTTAGATGTGCGCATTCTAGGTTGGTTCAAGGGGGCGGGACCAATGACCGGCGTTATGCTCCCAATTTCCTGCTGCTACCTGCCGGTCCCCATGAAAACCAAATCCTTCCTCGAACTGTCCGACGTCAAGGCCATCGCGGCCGCCGCCGAAGCCGAGGCGCTGAAGAACAAGTGGGCGGTGACGATCGCGATCGTCGACGACGGCGGCCACCTGCTGTGGCTGCAGCGGCTGGACGGCGCGCCGCCGATCTCGGCCCATATCGCCCCCGGCAAGGCCAACACGGCGGCCGTGGGGCGGCGCGACAGCAAGGTCTACGAGGACATGATCAACGGCGGCCGGGTGTCCTTCCTGAGCGCGCCCGATCTCAAGGGGCTGCTGGAGGGCGGGCTGCCGATCGTCAAGGATGGCAACGTGATCGGCGCAGTCGGCGTCAGCGGCGTGAAGTCGGGCGAAGACGCCCAGATCGCCCGTGCCGGCATCACGGCCATCGGCCTGTAGCTACTTGGTGAGGATCAGTTTGCCCAGGCGGGTGGCCTGCAGCCGGTAGACCTCGCCGTTGTGGCGGATCTCCACGATCTTGCCGCCGCGCAGCAGGTCGTCGCTGGCAAGGACATGCGGCCGGGCCGCCGGCGTCCCACTGTCCTCGCGGCGCACGGCATCCTGATTCGCTGGTAGAAGCGAGCCCATCACGCCCTTATGCGCAGGTGCCTGCACTTCGGCTGTCGGTCAAGCGGATGGCCGCCACCGGGTGCCCGGCGTTGCATTGCGCCACGACCTCGCGGGCACAGCCTTCGCATTGGCCGCATTGCGTGGCCACGCCGGTCTCGAACTGGATGTTGTCGAAGTCCATCCCGGCGCGCGCGTGGCGGGCGATCTCACGGTCGGAAACGCGGCGGCAGACGCAGACAATCATGGGGTTTGACGGATCGGGTGGACGATTCGTCAATATTAATGCGAATCGCTCGCATTTGCAATCGATGCCGGCCAGCTAACCCTGCTCGACTTGAGGTTGATCAAGCTTTTAGCGGTCCCCGGACGGTCGCGGCCGAATTAGAATGCGAATAATTCTTATCCAGCCCACCCATGAGCCGCCGCTTCCATGCCCAGATGCCGACCTCGTCCGAGGCGTCGCGCCTGCACCAGGCGCCCCTGCGCCGGCAGTTTGCGGTCCGGCGCGTGCTGCCGGACGACGCCGTGCCGGAACGCGAACGCCAGCTCGAGGAACTGGGCTTCTACGCCGGCGAGCAGGTGATGGTGATGAGCCGCGGCTTTCCCGGCGGCGACCCGCTGGTGGTGCGCATCGGGGCGTCGACCTTCGCGCTGCGCGGTGCTGAAGCCGCCTGCGTGGAGATCGAACCGCTCGGACCCGCGCCGGCGCCCTGATGACGGAATCGATCGTCCACTTCCATCCTGCGGGCTGGCTCGCGGCCCTGGTGGGGAACCCGAACGCCGGCAAGACCGCGCTGTTCAACCGGCTGACCGGCAGCAGCCAGAAGGTCGCCAACTACGCCGGGGTCACGATCGAGCGCAAGGAAGGGCGGCTGCAGCTGGCGTCCGGCAAGACGGTGCGGATCCTGGACCTTCCAGGCACGTACAGCCTGCATCCGCGTTCGCCGGACGAGCGCATCACCTGCGAGGTGCTCCTGGGCCGCGCCAACGGCGAGAAGCGGCCCGACCTGGTGGTCTGCGTGCTGGACGCCACCAACCTGCGGCGCGGCCTGCGGCTGGTGCTGGGCGTCAAGCGGATGGGCCTGCCCTGCGTCGTGGCCCTGAACATGGCCGACCTGGCGGCGAGCCGCGGATTGCGCATCGACGCCGATGCGCTGGCGCGCGAACTCGGCGTGCCGGTGGTCAGCACGGTGGCGGTGCAGGGCGAGGGCGATGCACAGCTGCGGGCCTTGCTCGATCAGCCGCAGGTGTGGCAGCGGCCGGCAGCCCCGGCTCCGCAGGCCAGCGACGTCGCCGACCACGAGGCGGTGCGCTCGCTGCTGTTGCGGCTCGGCCTGGACCAGGTGGCGCCGCACCTGCCGAGCGATCGCATCGACCGGGTCGTGCTGCATCCGCTGATCGGCCCGCTGCTGCTGGCGGTGCTGCTGTTCCTGGTGTTCCAGGCCGTGTTCGCATGGGCGGCGCCGCCGATGGATGCGATCAAGGCCGGCACGTCGGCGCTCGCACGCCTGGTGGAAAGCACCGTGCCGGCCGGACGGTTCCAGAGTTTCCTGGCCGACGGCCTGATCGCGGGTGTCGGCGGCGTGCTGGCCTTCCTGCCGCAGATCCTGATCCTGTTCTTCTTCATCCTGGTCCTGGAGGAATCCGGCTATCTGCCGCGCGCCGCGTTCCTGCTGGACCGGATCATGGGCGGGGTCGGGCTGTCGGGCCGCTCGTTCATCCCGCTGCTCTCCAGTTTTGCCTGCGCGATCCCCGGCATCATGGCGACGCGCACCATCAGCAATCCGCGCGACCGGCTGGTGACGATCATGATCGCGCCGCTGATGACGTGCTCGGCCCGGCTGCCGGTGTACGCGCTGTTGATCGGCGCGTTCATCCCGCACCGCAGCGTCGGGCCGGGCATCGAGCTGCAGGGGCTGGTGCTGTTCTGCCTCTACGCCGCCGGCGTGCTGGGCTCGCTGGCGGTGGCCTGGGTGCTCAAGCGCTTCAGCGGCCGCGGGCAGGTGCGCGCGCTGATGATGGAACTGCCCGCGTACCACCTGCCGCGGGTGCGCAACGTGGCGCTCGGGCTGTGGCAGCGTGCCCTCATCTTCCTGCGCCGGGTCGGCGGCATCATCCTGGTGCTGACCATCGCGTTGTGGTTCCTGGCCAGCTTCCCACTGCCGCCGCCCGGCGCGGTGCGGCCGGCGATCGAATACAGCATTGCCGGCATGCTGGGCCACGCGCTGGCCGTGGTGCTGGCACCGATCGGGTTCAACTGGCAGATCAGCATTGCGCTGGTGCCGGGAATGGCCGCGCGCGAAGTGGCGGTCGGCGCGCTGGGCACCGTGTATGCGCTGTCGGCGAGCGGCGTGAACACGGCCGGTGCGCTGGCCCCGCTGATCGCCCAGAGCTGGAGCCTGGCGACCGCGCTGTCGCTGCTGGCCTGGTTCGTGTTCGCGCCGCAGTGCCTGGCCACGCTGGCGACGGTCAAGCGCGAGACCGGCGGCTGGCGCTGGCCGCTGGTGATGGCCGGCTACCTGTTCGGACTGGCCTACCTGGCGTCGTTCGTCACTTACCGCGTCGCACTGATGCTCGGCTGGGGCTGACCCCGGCACGTCAGCTGGCGGACGATCCCATCTGCGACTGCAGGTAGTTCTGCAGGCCGACCTGGTTGACCAGGTCCAGCTGGGTCTCCAGGAAGTCGATGTGCTCCTCGGTGTCGCCGAGGATGCCTTGCAGGATGTCCCGCGACACGTAGTCGCGCACGGTCTCGCAGTGGGCGATGCCGTCCTTCACGGCGGCCTGGGCGCCGCGCTCGCTTTGCAGGTCGCATTCCAGGATCTCCGGGACGGTCTCGCCGACCAGCAGCTTGCCCAGGTCCTGCAGGTTCGGCAGGCCGCCGAGCATCAGGATGCGCTCCATCAGGCGGTCGGCGTGCTTCATCTCGCCGATCGACTCCTCGTACTCCTTCTTGGCCAGCGCCTCGAAGCCCCAGTGCTTGAGGATCCGGTAGTGCAGGAAGTACTGGTTGGTGGCCGTCAGTTCGTTGCGCAGCTGGGCCTGCAGATGCTGGATGACTTGCGGATCGCCTTGCATGGTGACTCCTTCTTGGTTCGCGACATTGTTGCACCGGCGGCGGGCTCAGACATCGGCCCACATCCGCAGCAGGTTGTGATACACGCCGGTGAGCTTCACCGTCTCGGCCGTGTCGCCGCCCTGGCGCAGCGCCAGGATCGCCATGTCCAGGTCGTACAGCAGGCGGCGCTGGTCGTCGCGCCGCACCATGCTTTCGATCCAGAAGAAGCACGCCAGCCGCTCGCCGCGCGTCACCGGTTCGACCCGGTGCACCGAGGTGCCGGGGTACATGACGAGGTCGCCGGCCTGGAATTTCACCCGCTGCTCGCCGTAGGTGTCGTTGATGACGAGGTCGCCGCCGTCATAGCTGTCCGGCGGGCTCAGGAACAGCGTGCAGGAGATGTCGGTGCGGACATGGCGAGCCGTCGCCGCGTGGGTCCGCACGGCGTTGTCGATGTGGTCGCCGAACGCGTTGCTGGCGCCGCCGTAGCGGTTGAACAGCGGCGGGTAGACGCTCCTGGGCAGCGCGCCGGTGACGAACATCGGATTGCGCGCCAGGGCGACCGACGCGATGTGCCGCGCCTGCTGCGCCGCCGGGCAATCCTCCGGCAGCTGCTGATTGTTCTTGGCTTGCGCGCTCTGGTCGCCGGCAGTCGCGCGGCCGTCGGTCCAGTCGGCGTCCATCACCAGGCGGCGGACCTGGTGCAGTTCATCGGCGGTCAGGACCTGGGCGATGCGCAGCAACATGTCGTGAGCGCCGCTCGCTCAGAAGCGCCCGGTCCAGGTGGCGCGGACGGTGCGCAGCGGCGCAACCGTAGGCCACGCCTGGTAGAGCGAGCTGTAGTAGACCTTGTTGGTGAGGTTGTCGATGTTCAGCCGGAAGCTGTGGTTGTCGCTGTAGGCATATTCCAGCATCGCGTCCCAGCGCGTGTAGCCGGGCGCGCGGTTGGCCAGCGCCGCCGCATTGGCCGACGCCGGGCCGTTCTTGCTGGCCGCGGTGAAGCCGCCGCCGACGCGCCATCGGTCCGCCAGCCTGTAGGTGCTCCAGAGGCTGGCCTGGCGCTTGGGCGCCAGCCCGGGATTCATGCCGACGGTCGCCTGCGCCGACGCCGATGAGCCGGCCTTGTCGATCACTGCATGCATGAAGGCGACGCCGGCGAAGATGTCCCACAGCGGCGTGATGCGTCCGGTGACTTCGAACTCCAGCGCGTCGGTGTGGCGCTGTCCCGAGAGCAGGAATTCGCCGCTGGCCTGGTTGACGTCGGTATTGCGCTCGTTGTACTTGTCGGTGCGGGCCAGCGCCGTGCGCAGCGACAGGTCGCCGTCCCACAGCTCCCACTTGGCGCCGATCTCGATGTTGCGGCTGCTTTCGGGGGGCGTGTTGGCGCTGTTGGCGTCGTACTGGTACAGGTCGCCCGAGGTGTTGAACGAGGTGCCGTAGGAGGCGTAGTAGCTCACCTCGTCGCGCGGCTGGTACATCACGCCCAGCCGCTTGCTCCAGACGCCGTCGCTGCGCGCCAGCGGCGTGTTGTTGGGCGCCGCGTTGCCGGAGCGCTCGAAGTTGCCGGAAAAGCGGTCGTAGCGCAGTCCGGCCAGCAGCTTCCATTGCGGCGTCAGCTCGATGGTGTCCTGCGCGTACAGGCCGACGGCGGTGGAGCTGAACTGGGTCTGTGCAAAGCGCACCCGGGTGTCCACGATCGGGCTGTTGTCGGCAAGGTCGACGGTGGTGGATGGCCGCAGCGGCACGTTGCGGTAACCGTCGCGCGCGGAACGCTCGCGCGCGATGTCGGTTCCGAGCAGCAGCTGGTTCTCGCGGCCGAACCATTGCGTGCGGGTGAGGTAGTCGCTTTGCAGGAAGCTGTGGTGCTCTGCGCCGGCCCGGGTCTGGGTGCCGCGCGGCACCACGGTGCTGGGGCCGAAGCTGGCCTGCGTCACGCCCGGTGCCAGGGCGTTGACCTGCGTGGCCCACAGGTCGCGCCTGAACTCGCCGTCGCGCAGGCTGGTCTTGAGGCTGCTGCCGTCGCTCCATCGGTGGGTGTGCGTCACCGTCGCGATGTCGGCGCTGTCGCGCTGGTAGTCCGAGTCAGCGCCGTACCACTTGTCCGCGGGGAACGGGGCCGGGCGCAGTTGCAGCCAGCGGCCGCCGAGGTCGGGCTTGTCGTCGTAATCGAGGTGGTACAGGCTTAACACGAGTCTGTCGCTGCTGCCGATGTCCAGCCGGTAGTCGAGCGCCAGGCCGCGGCGCTGCGTCGACGCCTTGCCGGCGCGCCCGTCCCAGTCGGTGGTCATGGTGCCGATGCGCAGTGCGGCGTTGTCGCCGGTCCTGATATTGAAGTCACCGGTGGTGCGCAGGTAGTTGCCGTCGCCGACCGTCACGTCGACCTGGTGCTGCGTCGCCAGCCGCGGCACCTTGCTGACCTGGTTGACCACGCCGCCGGTGGAGCCGCGGCCGAACAGCATCGAGGCCGAGCCGCGCAGCACCTCGATCCTGTCGATGTTGAAGGTGTCGCGGTTGTACTGCGCGATGTCGCGGATGCCGTCCAGGTAGATGTCGCCCGACACGCTGAAACCGCGCAGCCGGATGCTGTCGCCGATGCGGCCGCCTTCGCCGGCTTCGAAGCTGATGCCCGGCACGTTGCGCAGCGCTTCCTTGAACGAATCCTTGCCCTGGTCCTGGAGCAGTTTGTCGTTGACCACGGTGAGCGACTGCGGAATGTCCCTGGCCGTCGCGCCGGTCTTGCCGACGCTGACGACGCCGCTCTGGTAGGTCTGGCTGTCGCGGTCGCGGGTGCCGCGCACGATCACCGGCGCAAGCGCGGTGCTCGCCTCGGGCTGGGCCCAGCTGCCGACCGACGCGGCCAGCAGCATGGCCCCCAGGGGCAGCAGGGCGTCGCGCGAGGCCGGCGCGGATCTCGCGTCGCAGGATGAGGAATGGGTGCGGTCGTCATGAGCCAAGATGGCCTCCGGATCGAGCGCGCCGAACTGGCGCGCGGGTTGGCGGGGAGGCTGGCTAAGGGGCCGCAAGGCAGGTGGCTGGCCGGGACGTCGCGATCATAACCTAAATGAGAATTGATCGCATTTGGCGATTCGCATAATCGCTCCATGCCGCCGTCATCCGATCCCAAGCCCGTCATCGTCTGCGCCGACGACTTCGCCCTGAGCGAAGCCGTGTCGCTCGGCATCGCCCGGCTGGCCGCCATGGGCCGCATCAGTGCGACCAGCGCCATGGTGCTGTCGCCGCGCTGGACCGGCGACGCGGCATTGCTGCGCGACCTGCGCGGGCGCATCGACGTCGGACTGCACCTGGACTGGACCAGCCCGCTGGCGGTTGCTGCCGGCCACGGCATGTCGCTGGGGCGCGCGATGCTGCGTTCGCTGGCCGGCGGCTTCGAGCGCGCCCGGGTGACGGCCGCGATCGAGCGCCAGCTCGACGCCTTCGAGGCGCAATGGCAGGCGGCACCGGACCACGTCGACGGCCACCAGCACGTGCAGCAGTTCCGCGGGATCCGCGAGCCGCTGCTCGATGTCCTGGACCGCCGCTACGGGACCGGCGCCGGGCCCTGGGTGCGCGTGTCGCAGCCCGTGGGCGCAGGCACGGGGGTCAAGGGCCGGGTGGTTGCCGCCATGGGCGCGCGCGCTCTGGCGGCAGCGCTGTCGCAGCGGGGGCGCGCCGCGTCACCCGCGCTGGTGGGCATGTACGGCTTCGACGGCAGCAGCGCCGGCTACGCAGCCAGGCTGGCCGGCTGGCTGCGCGACGCCCCGGCCGGCGCGGTGCTGATGTGCCATCCGGCCGCGCGGGCGGACGACGCGGACGAGATCGGCGCGGCGCGCTTGCGCGAATTCGAGTGCTGGCGCGGCGAGGCCGCTAGCGCTGCGCTTGCAGCGGCGCATGCGGTGCCGGCACGGGGCCCGGCGCGGCAGCCAGTCCCTGGCCCTGGCGCTCGCTGACGAGGTAGACCGGCCGGCGCTTGACTTCGTCGTAGATGCGGCCGACGTACTCGGCCAGCACGCCCACCGACAGCAGCTGGATGCCGCTGAGGAACATCATCGCCACGACGATGGTCGCGAAGCCGGGTGCGGCGATGCCGTAGTAGAAATATTCGAAGATCACCCACGCGCCGTAGGCCAGCGATGCCAGCGCCAGCAGGAAGCCGACCACGCTCAAGGCGCGCAGCGGCGCGGTGGAAAAGGCCAGCATGCCGGTCATCGCCAGCCGGAACGCGCCCTTGATCCCGAAATGGGTGCGGCCCTGCGACCGGGGCAGCGGCTCGTAGTCGAGCGGCAGGCTCTTGAACCCGACCCACGCGTAGAAGCCCTTCATGAAGCGGTTGCGCTCCGGCAGCGCCTTGAGCGCCTCCACCACCTTGCGGTCCATCAGCCGGAAATCGCCGGCGCCGGCCGGGATCTCGATCGGGCTGCCCCAGTTGATCAGCCGGTAGAACGTCTTGATCATCCGCCGGTGCAGCCGCGACTGGTCCTCGCGCACCCGCCGCACCCCGTACACCACGTCGGCGCCGTCGCGCCATCCCTGCAGCATGGGGGCGACCATGTCCGGCGGGTGCTGGCCGTCGGCATCGACGAACAGCAGCAGGTCGCCGGCGGCCGCTTCCATGCCCGCCGTCAGTGCCGCTTCCTTGCCGAAATTGCGCGACAGCCGCAGCAGCACGATCTCGGGGTTGGTGGCCCCCAGCCGCTCGACGATGGCGGCCGTGTCGTCCTTGCTGCCGTCGTCCACCACGATCAGCTCGATGCGGCGAAACAGCGGCCGCAGCGTGGCCAGCATGGTCCCGAGCGTGTCGGCCAGGCTGGCGGCCTCGTTGTAGGCGGGCACCACGCAGGAGATGGAGGGGGTCGATTCGGTACGCTGGAGCATCGGCCAATGGTAATGGGACGGCCGGCCGGGAGCCCTGAAAGCCGTCGGCAATCTGGCGGTGTCGGAAAAGTCCCACGGCAGCACGCCCGGGCTTTCCTACTTTGCTGCACCGCAGCGGGCCTAGAGTGCCCGCATGGGGACCATAAAGCAGGGCGGATGGCCCGTCGATACCGAACCGTCGTGGACCGACGATACCTTGCCCCTGGACGTCCGCCGCAAGCTGCTGGACCGGGCGCTGGACACCATCAAGGCCCAGAAGCGCGTGGCGCACGGCCATCCCGGCAACCAGGGGCAGCCTGACCATCCCGGCGAGAGCGGCTCGGAATCGGCCGACCACAACGATTAGCAACGCAAAGGGGAAGCCTGATGTCAGACGACAAAAGCAAGCGAGGCGGCCAGGACCGCGAGCGCATCAACGTCAACGAAGACTACGAACTGCGCGACTGGGCCAAGAGCCTGAACACGACGCCGGACCGGGTGAAGGAAGCGGTCCAGGCCGTGGGCGACCGGGCCGAGAAGGTCCGCGAGTTCCTGAAGAACAAGTAAGGCGCCGCGCGGCTAGACCGCGCCCTCGAACATCAGCACGTCGACCGCGTCGCCCGCGGCGACGTTGCCCTGTGCGTGGTGCAGCACGATCAGGCCGTTGGCCTGCACCATCGAGCTGAGCACGCCGGAGCCCTGGTTGCCCGTGGTCTGCACCACCAGGCTTCCGTCCTGGGCCCGGCTGACGATCCCCCGCTGGTATTCCGTGCGTCCCGGCTTCTTGCGCAAGGCCTGGGCGCTGATCGCCTTCAACAGCGGCATGGCCTCCGGCCGCGCGCCCATCATCTGCAGCAGCGCCGGCCGGACGAACGCCAGGAAGGTCACCATCACGGCCACCGGATTGCCCGGCAGGCCGAAAAGAATCGCCCCGCCGGCCCGGCCCGGGCCGGTCGAAGCAATGCGGCCCACCGCCATCGGCCGGCCGGGCCGCATCGCGATCCGCCAGAACTCCACGTCGCCCAGCTGCTTCATCATCGCCCGGGTGTAGTCGGCCTCGCCCACGCTGACGCCGCCGCTGGTGATGATGGCGTCGGCCTTGCTCGCCGCCTCCGTGAACGCCGCTTCCAGCAGCGCCGGCTCGTCGCGCACCACGCCCATGTCGATCACCTCGCAGCCCAGCCGGGTGAGCAGGCCGAACACGGTGTAGCGGTTGCTGTCGTAGACCGCGCCTTCGCGCGGCGCCTGGCCCAGGCTCAGGATCTCGTCGCCGGTGGAGAAGTACGCGACCCGCAGCTTGCGCCACACCGGCACCGTCGGCAGCCCCAGGCTGGCGACCAGGCCGCAGGCGGCCGGCAGCAGCCGCTCGCCGCGCCGCAGCGCCGGCGTGCCTTCATGCAGGTCCTCGCCCTTCAGGCGCCGGTTGTCGCCGGGCTGCAGCAGCTTGGGCGGGATGGCGATCGCCGGCCCGTCGACGGTGACGAACTCCTGGGGCACCACCGTGTCCAGCCCCGCCGGCATGATGGCGCCGGTCATGATCTTCACGCACTGGCCGAGCCGAACCGTTCCCTGCCAGGCCTTGCCGGCCAGCGCGGTGCCCACCACCTCCAGCGCCAGCGGCGCATCGGTGCGCAGTTGCGAACTGTCGAAGGCGTAGCCGTCCATCGCGGAGTTGTCGTGCGGCGGCACGCTGACCGGCGAGACCACGTCTTGCGCCAGCACGCGGCCCAGCGCCTCGAAGATGCCGACCTCCTCGACCTCCAGCACCGGATCCACCAGCTGGGCCAGGAAGGCGTTGACGCCGTCAGCGCTCAGCGCCTGCGGGTCGTAGCCTTGCAGCTGCGCCGCGATCTGCGCGATCGTCTTCATGGCCGCTCGAGCTGGTGCAGTTCGGCCAGCGTGTTGGCGTTGAAGAAGGCGCGCGGGTCGTCGCCGGGGGCATCGAAGGGCATCAGCACCGTCTTGTGCTGCGCGGTCCAGGCGTCGATCTTGCGGCCGCCCTCGTGGGTGAAGCGCACCAGGCTCTCCAGCAGCTCGCGGCGCAGCAGGCAGAACACCGGCTGCGCCCGCAGCTGGCCGTCTTCCTCGCGCGCGGCCGCCATCGCGATCTCCGCGCCCTCGCGCTGCGCCGCCTGCGCCAGCCGGGCCACCAGGTCGTGCGGAAACAGCGGCGTGTCGCAGGGCACGGTGAGCAGCCACTCGGTCTCGCAGCGCTCCAGCCCGGTGAGGAAGCCGGCCAGCGGGCCGGCGTAGTCCGCCAGCACGTCGGGCCAGACCGGTGCGCCGAACGCCTCGTAGGCCGACAGGTTGCGGTTGGCGTTGACCATCAGCTGGCCGACCTGGGGCTGCAGCCGCAGCAGGGTGAAGAGGGCGAGCGGCACCCCGTTGAAATTCTGCAGGCCCTTGTCGACGCCGCCCATGCGCGAGCCGCGGCCGCCGGCCAGCACCAGGCCGGTGATCTGCGATGCGTCGGCGGCCATGTCAGCCACCGATGTAGCTCATCTCGACCCGCCGCGCGCCGCTGCCGGCATCCGGCGGCAGGCTGCTGCGCAGCTGCGAGTAGCGGTCGTCGCGGCCGTGCCAGATGTGGCCGATCGCCGACGCCAGCTGCTCGTCGCTCGCGCTCCCGCGCACCAGCGAGCGCAGGTCGTGGCCCTGCGTGGCGAACAGGCACAGATAAAGCCGGCCTTCGGTGGACAGCCGGGCGCGGTTGCAGTCGCCGCAGAACGCCTGCGTGACGCTGCTGATCACGCCGATCTCCCCGCCGCCGTCGGCATAGCCCCAGCGCTCGGCCGTCTCGCCCGGCGCCGAAGGATCGAGCTGCACCAGCGGCAGTTCCGAGCCGATGTGCCGGACCACTTCGGCCGACGGCATCACCTCGTTCATGCGCCAGCCGTTGGTGGCGCCCACGTCCATGTACTCGATGAAGCGCAGCACGATGCCGGTGCCCTTGAAGTGGCGCGCCATCGGCAGGATCTCGTGCTCGTTGGTGCCGCGCTTGACCACCATGTTGATCTTGATCGGCCCCAGGCCCGCGTCCCTGGCCGCCTCGATGCCCCGCAGCACCTCGGCCACCGGAAAGTCCACGTCGTTCATCGAGCGGAACACGTTGTCGTCCAGCCCGTCCAGGCTGACCGTCACGCGCTGCAGGCCGGCGGCCTTCAGGGCCTTGGCCTTGCGCGCCAGCAGCGAGCCGTTGGTGGTCAGCGTCAAGTCCAGCGGCTCGCCGTCGACGGTGCGCAGGGCCGCGAGCTGCTCGACCAGGATCTCGATGTTCTTGCGCAGCAGCGGCTCGCCACCGGTCAGGCGGATCTTGCGCACGCCGTGGGCGACGAACTGCTTCGCGATCCGGGTGATCTCCTCGAAGGTCAGCAGGTCCGCATGCGGCAGGTAGGGGTAGTCCTTGTCGAACACCTCCTTGGGCATGCAGTAGCTGCAGCGGAAGTTGCAGCGGTCCGTCACGCTGATGCGCAGGTCGCGCAGCGGCCGTCCCAGCGCGTCGGACAACAGGCCGGTGGCGGCGATCGGCTGCGCCGGCACGGCCGCGGGCCGCGCGGCGACGCGCTGGTCGATCAGGGGGATGACGCGTTCGGCCATGCGGACCATTGTCTCCGGTCAGACGCAGCGTGCGCCGTCGACCTCGATGCAAACCCCTGAAATGAAAGCGGCTTCATCGCTGGCCAGGTAGAGCGCCGCGTTGGCGACGTCCAGCGCGGTGGAAAAGCGCCCCAGCGGGATCGTGGCACGGAACTTGGCGCGCACCGCGTCGTCCACCGGGCCGCCGGCGAACTCGGCCGACAGGCCGGTGTCCGGGTTGAACACCGGATTGATGCAGTTGACGCGGATGTTGTCGGGGCCCAGTTCGGCCGCCAGCGACTTGCTGGTGGTGATGACGGCGCCCTTGGAGCCGTTGTACCAGGTCAGGCCCGGGCGCGGCCGGACGCCGGCGGTGGAGGCGATGTTGATGAAGCTGCCGCCCTTGTTGGCACGGAACGCAGGAACCGCATGCACGGTGGCCAGGTAGATGCTCTTCATGTTCACCGCATAGCACTTGTCGAAGTCTTCCTCGCTCACTTCCAGGGCGGGGCGGTTGCGGTGGGTCCAGCCGGCGTTGTTGACCATCACGTCCAGCTTGCCGTGGCGCTGCACTGCGGCGGCGACCAGCGCCTTGACCTCGTCCGACTTCGTGACGTCGGCGGCGAAGAACGAGGCGTTGCCGCCGGCGGCCTTGATCTGCGCGACGACCTTCTCGCCCAGGTCCTTGTTGATGTCGTTGACGATCACGTTGGCGCCTTCCTGCGCCAGCCGCTTGGCGATGCCTTCGCCGATGCCGCTGCCGGCGCCGGTGACGATGATGGATTTGTCTTTCACGCGCATTGGGTGTCTCCTGGGTCCTGGGGGTTCAACCGTGCTTGATGGCGACGGTCTTGAGGGTGGTGAAGCCGTACAGCGCCTCGAAGCCCTTTTCGCGGCCGTAGCCGGAGGACTTGACGCCGCCAAACGGCAGTTCGACGCCGCCGCCGGCGCCGTAGTTGTTGATGAAGACCTGGCCGCTCCTGACGCGCTTGGCCATGCGGAACTGGCGGCCGCCGTCGCGGGTCCAGACGCCGGCCACCAGGCCGAACTGGGTGGCGTTGGCCAGCTCCACCGCCTGGTCCTCGTCGCGGAAGCTCATGGCCGCCAGCACCGGGCCGAACACTTCCTCCTGCGCCAGCCGGTGCGACACCGGCACGTCGCGCAGCAGGGTTGGCGCCTGATAGTAGCCCGTCTCCGGCGCTTCCTCCACCACCTGGCCCTGCGCCACCATGGCAATGCCGGCGTGCTGGGCGTCGGACAGGAAGTCCCACACCCGCTGCTGCTGGCTGGCGCGGATCAGCGGGCCCACGTCCAGGTCCATCGCCGCCGGGCCGACGCGCAGGTTCTCGAAGGCCTTGCCCAGGCGTTCCAGCAGCGGCTCGTAGATCGATTGCTGCACCAGCAGGCGCGAGCCGGCCGAGCAGGTCTGGCCGGCGTTCTGCACGATGGCGTTGACCACCATCGGCAGCGCGGCGTCCAGGTCGGCGTCCTCGAAGATGACCTGCGGGCTCTTGCCGCCCAGCTCCAGCGTGACCGGGCAGTGGCGCTCGGCGGCCACCTGCTGGATCAGCGTGCCGACCTTGGGGCTGCCGGTGAAGCTGATGTGGTCGATGCCGGGATGGCGGGCCAGCGCGTCGCCCACCTCGTGGCCGTAGCCGGTGACGATGTTGATGGCGCCGGCCGGAAAGCCCACTTCGGTCGCCAGTTGCGCCACCCGGATCAGCGACAGGCAGGCGTCTTCCGACGGCTTGACCACGCAGACGTTGCCGGCCGCCAGGGCGCCGCCCACGCTGCGCCCGAAGATCTGCATCGGGTAATTCCACGGGATGATGTGGCCGGTGACGCCGTGCGGCTCGCGCCAGGTCAGCACGCTGTAGCCGTCCAGGTAGGGGATGGTGTCGCCGTGCAGCTTGTCGCAGGCGCCGGCGTAGAACTCGAAATAGCGGGCCAGCGCCAGGGCGTCGGCCGTGGCCTGCTTGGTGGGCTTGCCGCAGTCGCGCTGCTCCAGCTGCCACAGTTCCTCGGCGTGCTCGGCCACCTTGGCCGACAGGCGCATCAGCAGCCGGCCGCGCTCGGCCGCGCTGAGCTTGGACCAGACCGCGTCGTAGCACTGGCGCGCCGCATGGACGGCCTGGTCGATGTCCTCGGCGGTGCCGCGCTGCAGTTCGTCGAACGGCTGGCCGTCCGACGGGTCGATCACGGGGATGGTGCGGCCTCCGGAAGAAGGCAGGGAGGCGTTGGCGATGTAGTGAAGCTGCATCCCGCCATTGTCCCGGAAACCGGATGGCCGTTTCCGGACGCCGGCCTCTTGGAGGTGCCGGATGCCGGCACGGGCCGCCCTGTCGCGGCCGTGAAGGGTGTTCAGTGCCGGCCGTATGCGGGCCTTCAGCGGCGCACGCTGTGGGCCCCCATCTCGTCGCTTCGCATGGCCGCGATCGCGGTAATTGCGGCGACCTCGCTGAATCGCGCTTGCGGCGGCGGGCTTGCGGCGGACAGATCGGCGTTGGTTGATCTCCTCTATCCAAAAGCCTGGGGTGCGTCCATCCCACCGCAGCCCGACAGTCCTCCTGCCGGGCTGCAAACCTCCTCCAAATTGTCTAAGGACTTTCCCGAGTTCTGCTGTAAAGGTTGACAGGGCAGGGGACTTGCAGACCCGTCACCTGTGGTCAATATTTAGCGGGTGCCAAGGGATAGAACGGAGCGCTGGCAGGCGCACTGGGGGGGGAATGTTCTGGCATTCATGGCCGGGGCGATCAGCCCCCAAGTTAGATGCGTTCCCGCAGGCGGACCTGCTCTGGGCGTTGGGGAGCGTTTCGGCCTTGCACCGCACGGCGTTCTCTGCGGAACTGGTCGCCCGCGAATTCCCTGGAGAAGGAAGTGTCACGAAACTGGTCCAGGCGGCACGGACGCTCGGTTTCCACATCAAGACAATCCATGTATCGGCGGACAAGCTGGCCCGCCTGCCGCTGCCGGTCCTGGTGGTGCTGAAGGGCGAAGCTGCCGAGGATCGGCTTGCGCTGGTTACTGCCGCCAACGAAGAAGCGGCGGTCGTCTTCGAAGGCGGGACGAATACGCCCCGGCCGCTGAACCTGCCCGATCTCGACTTGCGGTTGGCGGGCACGGGCTGGATCCTCGCACCGCAAATCCAGGCCGCGAACGACGCGGACGCTCAATCCGGCGGCGCCGCGGGCGTGACAAGGCATTTCGGATTCGGCTGGTTCGGTCCCGAACTGCTGCGCCATCGCAAGGTGTGGCGCGATGTGTTGCTCGCCTCCCTGGCGTTGCAGCTGGTGGCGCTGGCCACCCCGCTGTTCACCCAGGCGATCGTCGACAAGGTCGTTGTCCACCGCACCGAAAGCACGTTGATCGCGATCGCTGCAGTGATGGCCATCTTACTGGTCTTCAACGGTGTACTCAGTTGGGGGAGACAGTACCTCGTGCTGCACACGGGCAATCGCGTGGATGCAGTCTTGGGCGCGGCAGTCTGGGACCACTTGCTCAAATTGCCGGCCTCGTATTTCGAGCGCCGGCCGACCGGCGTCGTTGCAGCGCGCCTGCATGCGGTCGAGAACATCCGGGAGTTCGTTTCTGGCGCGGCCATCAGCATGCTGCTGGACTTGCCTTTCCTAGTGATCTGCCTGGCGGTAATGTTTTCATACAGCGCGGTCCTGAGCGGTTTGTGCGTCAGCGTGGTCCTTGTGATTGCGCTAGCCAGTCTCGTCATGGCGCCCGTCTTCCAGAGGCAACTGAACGAACAATTCCTGCTGGGGGCGCGCAACCAGGCCTTCGTCACGGAACACATTGCCGGGTTCGAAACCGTGAAGACGCTGCAGATGGACCCGCAATTGCGGCAACGCTACGGCGGCTACTTGGCGACCTATCTGGCGAGCGGTTTCCGCACGAAACAGATCGGCAACACCTACAACACCTTTGCCAACAGCATGGACCAGGTCACAACCTTGTTGATCCTGGTGATCGGGGGATACACGGTCATGACGAATTCGGCGTTCACCATAGACCAGCTCGCCGTCGTTTAGGTTGCACCAGGCTTCGATCTTGGTCCGCTGCGCTTCAAGGCTTACGCCTTCCTCTGCCTGGCCTTGGGTGCTAACTCTGATGTAGCCGATGACCTTTTGCACTTTGCACTCCTTCGCTGTTCCACCTACCGCATAGGTAAGTATCTGCGTATGTACGTATTATGCCACGACTAGGGTCCGATAGCTACACTGACCTATGCCAACAAAAAGTTATGCCGCCATGAAAGTCGCTTCTCTGCTCGCCGTCTGTATCGCCGTTTCCTTCGGCCCGGGCGCGAGCGCACAGACGCGAGCCGCGGCTGACTACATTCGGGTTTTGGAAGACGCCGGGTATCCGCTTGCACTCTTGAAGGCCGCCCCCTTCTCGAAGGGGAGGGGGTGGGCTACGACTTTCTTGTACAAGGTCCAGGGGGACAAAAACCCGTTGGTATTTTTTGCTAATGTCTCAAGGGAGAAAAATGGAGCCGAGATCTTCTTTAAGGTGTTTCGCGACTGCGTTCCCAGCGATGCGCGTGTGAATCCGCCGCAAAAACACGTCATCATGGTTAGCAGTCGGAAAATCCAAGCCACTTCAGTATGTGTGGGCGCACCAGGCAAGGAAACGCAGGACATATTCACCATCGACTCTGAAGAAGGTAGCAGCTTCATCAAAAAGGAGTTCGCTGATAAGGAAGCCGCGAACGACATGGTGTTCGTCCAATTGCACGATCTGCCGGTGCCGTTTTTGCCAGAAGGCTTTTCAAAGGCACTGACTGAAGCGAGCGGCAAAGCGCTGTAAGCTAATTACCGTCGCCCCTATCTAGGGCTGTCGTCATCGCCATGCGGGCCAGCTTCCTGCACTCCTTCACGTCCACCGACGTCTTGAAGCGGTGCTCCGGAACCTCCAGCAAAGACGACAAAAATCACAATTTCTGGAATGAAACCTAAGGCGTCGGGCCATTACCTCCCACAAGCCTTGCGCTCCCACTTGTCTTTGACTCTACCTTCGGCCACGGTCTGCCACTGCATGTTTTCAGGTCGATCAGCACCGCCGCAGGCCAGCGGCCGAATGTGGTCAATGACATAGCCCTTGCACGGCCCTTTGTGCGCGCCGGTGGCAGGACACGGATGCCGCTGCTTGAATTCGACCTTGCCGCTCTGGCTGCGCTTGGTCCTGGCTTCTGCTGGCGTCATAAGGCCAAGGCCGGTGAAGGTCAACGCCAGCATCAGGTTAGAACACCACCTTGACATGGTGAGGGTCGTTCGTGTCATGCGGGATGGAGCCAGAGCGACTTGATGATTTGATTGTTTTTCACCACAGGAAAAATTCTGCGCGTGGAATACCGGGTGGTTTCCTTGCCGCCGCGGTCGGAAGATTTGACCCGCCCCCTGTTTCCGCCCTGTTCTCAGCTAACCCGGCTCACCAGCTCGCGGGCGGCGCGAATCTCGGCGTTCACCATGCTGGTCAGCTCGCGCAGCTTCTGCCGGTGGCCGCCCTTGTAGGCGTTCAGGGATGCCCTGGCCTTGCCGTCGGGGGTGCGCGGCCCGGTGGCCTGCTGCCACGGTTGCCAGGTGCGGATCAGCGCCGCCTGACGTGCTCTGCGCTCGGGTGTCCAGCTCGATGCCATGCGATGCCTTCAAATAGTCCGTTTTACAGGCTCGTGGTTTTGGCCCGCATGCGCGAGCGCGCGCCACCCGTCACCTGGAAACGAAGGGAAAGTACGTGGCGACGGCCAGCTTGCTGCCGAAGCTCGACAGGTGCCCGATGTCGGCCACCAGGTACTGCCCGTCGCGCCTGAAATCGCAATCCTGGGCATGGCACAGCTTCGCCAGCGGATCGATGAAGGTGCCCGCTGGGAGCACCGCCGCGAGCCTGCCGTTGATGTCTCGGCTGAAGCTCAGCGGCGCGGAAGCCTCGGCAGTGGTCGCCGAGTTGCCGCCCTGCGCGAAGAGCGTTTGCACGTCGTTGTTGAAGACGGTCGACTGGCCGATCACGTAGACGGCGACGCCCATCCGGTTAAGGCGCGCCACGGTGTCGGCCACCTGGCTGGGAGAAACGCCGCGTTTGAACAAGGATTCCCAGCGCCCGACCATCACGACGGTCTTGATCCCGTATTTGGAGATGATCTGCGGAAGGTTGTCGTTGAACTCGCGGCAGTGAGGACGAATGGCCGTGTAGTAGTCGAAGACCGGCGGGCACGCCGAGGCGGTGTACTGCAGATAATCGACGGAGAGATGCGCCGCTTCGTCGACGAGGCCGGGAGCGTAATGTGCCGCGTAGGAATCACCCCAGAGCAAGACGGTTTTCCCGCGCCCGCGCGAGAGAAAGCAATCGTCGCCGCGCCAGGAGCGGAAGGTCTGATTGCCATCGAGGAAGCAGGTGCCTCCGTTGTATCGCTCCTTCCCCGAGATGGTCTGCTGCTCGAAATTCGGGTAGCGGAAGCTCAAGCCCTGGCTGTAGATCCCAGCGAACGCCGCGGCGGTCATCAGCGTCATCGCAGCAGCCGAGCCGGCGAAAATCATCCGGGAGTTGAAGAACCGCCGGTTCTGCCGGAACGGCATCTCGACGTATCGCCAGGACAAGATGGAAATCGCTAGTGCCGCGGTCATGACGCCGGCCGTTTCCACCACCGTCAACTGACGCATTGCCTGGTATTTCGCCAAGGCCAGCAGCGGCCAATGCCACAGGTAGAGGGAATAGGAAATTTTCCCGACGAACACCAGCGGCCGCACGCTCAACAGCCGCGAAACCCAGGCACCGCCGCGGCCGCCCGCGTCGATGATGGCCGCAGCACCAAGGCAGGGAAGCAAGGCATTCCAGCCGGGGAACGAACTCTCTTCGGAGAGCATCGTGATGCCGTACAGAATCGCAAGCAACCCGGCGCCGGCAACGATCTCCCTGATCGCGCGGGGAGAAGGGCTGATTCGTTCAGGTCGAAGCGCGATCAAGGCGCCGACCGCCAATTCCCAGAATCTCATCGGCAGGAGATAGAACGTCGACGTCGGCGCATGGGTCAGGCCCCACACGCTCAGCGCGAACGACGGCAACGTCAGCACCAGCAGCCAGATCATGTACTTGGACTTGAGCCACCTGGCGATGACATACAGGATCAGCGGCATGAAGATGTAGAACTGCTCTTCGACGCCGAGCGACCAAGTGTGGAGCAGCGGCTTGAACTCGGACCCGCCATCGAAATAGCTGGAGCTGCGCCAGAAGAAGATGTTCGAGACGAAGAAGGTGGCGGCGATCAGGCTCCGGGAAAAACTCTCCATGTCGGGCGGCAACAGCACCTTCGCCGCGACGGCCGAGGTTGCCAGGAACATCACAGTGAGCGCCGGCAATATCCGGCGGCAACGATTCTCGTAGAAGCGGATGATCGAGAACTCGTTGCGTGCGAGCGCACGGGCAATGAGCGAGCAGATCAGATAGCCCGATATGACGAAGAAAATGTCGACGCCGATGAAGCCGCCCGACAGCCCTGGTATGTGAGCGTGGAAAAGCACGACGGGCAATACAGCCAGCGCGCGAAGGCCGTCGACGTCCGATCGATACTTCATCAACAATCCCTTCTTTTGCGATCGTGTGCCCAGCTCGATGCCATGTGATGCCTCAATAGTTAGTTTTGCAGACAGCTCGTTCTGCGCCGCTATCACGCTACCTTGCTGCGCTTCCCACTTCGTCAGCGGTTTCCAGCTTGGTTTCCAGTCCGGGTGCGGGTAGAGATTTGATCTCCTCTCCCCCATGCGCCGAGCCGGTTTGTTGCACCGGCTGCCGCAGCCCGTTGTTTACCTGCTGATGCCCGCCGCTGATGTTGGCCTGCTTCAGGAATGCGACCGGGCGCGGATTCTTGATCTCGGCCAGCGCCTCAAGGGTGGCGCGGCATTGCGCCTGCGCCTTCAGTGCCATGCCCAGGTACGCCTGAAACTGCTTCAAGTACTCCTGGCTGGTGGCCTTCCGCGCCAGGCTGGTGAAGATCGTTTGCAGCGTCATGGCCTGGCCGTACAGCATGGCCTCGACAGACCGCATGTCACCGGCCTGCACCTTCTCGATCCGCTTATCGAGATCCTTGACCAACTCGCTCAGGTCCGCATCGCCAGCGAACTTCGACCAGGCATGAATACCGACCGCGTTCTGGACAAGTGGCGACATGACGATTTCATGCGCTGCCAAAACCTTCTTGTCCGGCGTTGATGCATCGGGCGTGGCCTTCTTGGCCTTGGGCGCGACCCTGGCCATCAGTGCCAGCCCTCGATCCATTGCTCGATCAGCTCGCCCACGGTGGTGCGCTCCTGGACGGCCCGGATCTTCAACCGCTGATGCAAGTCATCCCGGATGTTCACGGTCAGGCGAACGTCGCCAGTTGGCACCAGGCCGGATTTCTGGCCCTTAGGGGCGTTTTCGCTCTTGGCCGCTACCTTGCCCTTGGTAGCCGCGCTTTCGCGCTTCATAGAGCCTTCTGCGAAGGCAAGAACCGCGCTGTCGTTCAGCGTTGGCTTCTTCAGGTTGGTGATCTTGGTGCTCATGGCCGGATTATATACGTACGTACTTACCTAAGTATCTTCCTGATCTCAGCCATCAGGAACCTCATCTCGATCCTGGCGTTCTGGTCGGTCGTCTCGGCCGCGGTCAGGCCGGTGCCCAGCGCCTCCTGGTAGGCCACCCGTAGCGCCATTGGAATCCTCAGGATCGGCAGGCCCAGTTCCTTGGATGCCTGCTCGGACAGCTGTCCACTGTCGACGCGCTGAACGCGGCCATCGCACAAAGCCAGCGCAAGCTGGACGCCGTCCGTTCCAGCTATCGGACCCAACTCGAAAATGAGCGGGTGGAAACGCTGGCGCAGGTTCGCCGTGTCGCACAGGACCTGGACAAGTCCGCGATACGCAAGGGCCAGATGGATATCCGGGCGCCGGCGGACGGGATCGTGAAGGACCTCGCCGTCACCAGCGTCGGCGCCGTCGTCCAGGCGGGTGCGTTGCTGATGAACATCGTGCCCCGGGGCGAACCGCTGCTGGCGGAAGTGATGCTTGGCAACGAAGACGCGGGCTTCGTGGCCGTCGGCCAGAAGGCGCAGGTCAAGATCGCGGCGTTCCCGTTCCAGAAGTACGGCGTGATCGAAGGCACCGTGATGCACATCGGCGCCGACGCCTCCGAAGCGCGGCAAGGCCAGGCCGGCCAGGCCCCGAGCTATCGGGCGCTGATCAAGCTTGCAAGCCAGCGCCTTGAGGCGGTGAAGGACGAGGCATTGACGCTTGCACCGGGCATGTTGCTGGTCGCCGACATCCACGAGGGCGATCGCAGCGTTATCGAATACCTCTTGAGTCCCGTGCAGAAGGTGACGTCCGAGGCAGGGCGGGAGCGTTGACGGCGGGCGCCGCAAACATCCTCTTACGCCAACGCCCGATGCAAGTCGCGCACACCGCCCTGTCGCGTGTGTACGCCGCAACGCCATTGGTTACTTAACTTGCGACCCGGCGTGAACTTGTAATGGCTCTGCTCCGTAGCATCGGCAGCTCTTCAACCCACCAGAGGACCTCGCCATGGCAACACCGTTCTTCAACAAGAAGGAAGACCCTTTCGCCGCCCAGCAGCGCCCGATCACGCCCAATCCCAATGCCGCCGTGCTCGGCGCCGCGCAGCAGGCCGCCGCCGCCAGTGCCGCCGCCGCAGCAGCAGCTGCTGCCGCCAGCAGCCAGCCGGTTGCATCCGCTTCCGGCAAGGAAGGCGAAAGCAAGCTCACCGTGGGCCCGAACATCAAGTTGAAGGGCGTTGAGATCACCGACTGCGACACGCTGGTGGTGGAGGGCTCGGTGGAGGCCACCATGGATTCGCGCGTCATCCAGATTTCCGAGCGCGGCTCGTTCAAGGGGTCGGCCGAGATCGACATCGCCGAGATCCGCGGCGAGTTCGACGGCACGCTGACGGTGCGCCAGAAGCTGGTGATCTATTCCACCGGCAAGGTCACCGGCAAGATCCGCTACGGCAAGGTGGTGATCGAGGAGGGCGGCCAGCTCTCCGGCGAGATCGAGTTCGGCACCGCCCAGGCCAAGATCCCCATGACCACGGTGCGCCCCGGCCTGCAGGTGCACTCGAACGTCGGTTAAGACGGGTCGGGTTCAAGGACGCAGAAGCAACGCAGAAAGCGCGGAAGGTTCAGAGACAACCTTCAATCGGTTTTCTTTTCTGCGTCTTCTGCGTTGCTTCTGCGAATTCTGCGTCCGGCTGTCCGTCTTCGGCTTTCGGCTATCCGCCTTCGGCAGCCGCGTTCAGACCACCGTCTGGTGGCGGGCAATGCAGGTGTCCAGCACCTCGTCGTGGCCGCGCAGCCACCAGTTGCCGCTGGAGAAGATCTCCACTTCGCTGTAGCCGGCGAAGCCCTGCGCCTCCACCCAGCCGCGGATCTTCGGGATCTCGATCACGCCGTCGCCCATCATCCCGCGGTCGTTCAGCAGGTCGGCCGTCGGCGTGAGCCAGTCGCAGACGTGGAAGGCCAGGATGCGCTGTTTGCCGGCGCGCTCGATCTGGGCTTGCAGCTTCGGGTCCCACCACACGTGGTAGACGTCCACCGCCACGCCCAGCGCGCCGCTGGCCTGCGGGTCCAGCCGGTCGCACACGTCCAGCGCCTGCTCCATCGTGTTGATGCAGGCGCGGTCGGCCGCGTACATCGGGTGCAGCGGCTCGATGGCCAGCGGCATGCCGGCCGAGCGCGCGTATTCCAGCAGGTCGGCAATGCCGTCGGTCACCTGGCTGCGCGCCAGCCCGATGTCCTTGTGCGCCGCCTTGCCGGCCAGCGCGCCGGGCAGCCCGCCCACCACCAGCACCAGGCAGGCGGCATCGAGCTCGCGCGCCTCGTCGACGGCGCGCCGGTTGTCGTCGCGCGCCGCCTTGCGGCCGGCCTCGTCGGCGGCCGGGAACATGCCGCCGCGGCAATAGCCCGAGAGTGCCAGGCCATGCTGCTTCACCAGCCTGGAGACGGTGGCCAGTCCGGCCGCCGCCACCTGGTCGCGCCAGGGCGAGATGGCGCGGATGCCGCGGCGGGCGCAGGCCTCGATGATGTCGGGCAGCGGCAGGTCCACGCCGCGCGACTTGCGGATGGTGGCGGTGTTGATCGACAGCCAGCGGTGGTCTTGCGAGAAATCGCGCATGGGTCAGGTCCCTGGTGGCCGGCGCTGGCGCCGGAATTGCCGGATCAGGCCGGCGTTGTCGAGGTCGCCGTCGCCGGCGGCGATGGCGTCGCGCATCAGCGCCGCATGGGTTTCCGACAGCGGCAGCGGCTGGCCGGACTGGGCCGCGCTGGCCAGCATCAGCTCCACGTCCTTCAGGTGCTGGCGGATGCGGGACTGCGGCGCGAACTCGCCGCGCACCATCATCTCGCCCTTGGCCTCGGCCGCGCCCGAGCGGGCCGGCGTGGCCAGCACCAGCGCCAGGAACTTGTCCGGCGCGATGCCCAGCGACTCGGCGAACACCATGCCTTCGGCCAGCGCCGCCCGGTTCAGGCCCAGCACCAGGTTGGTGGCCAGCTTGGCGGTCGCTGCCATGCCGGCGGCGCCGACGTGGATGCGCTGCGAGGCCAGCGCGCGCAGCACCGCCTCGCAGGATTCGATGGCCGCCGCATCGCCGCCGAGCAGCTGCGTCGCCTCGCCGGCGGCGATCTGCTGGCTGGAGCCGGAGAGCGGCCCTTCGATGAAGGCCACGCCGCGCTGCGCCAGCCGGCCGGCCAGCGCGGCAAGCCTGGCCGGGTCGCCGGTGGAGCAGTCGATCACGCTGCGCACGCGGTGGCCGGCCGCCAGCAGGCCGTCGGCGCCTTCCACCACCGCGAGCACGTCGTTGCTGTCGAACACCGCCAGCACCACGCAGTCCGCGCGGGCCCCGACCTCGCGCACCGAATCCACCGCCACGCCGCCGAACGCCGCCCGCGCTTCGGGCCGCAGGTCGTAGCCGGTGACGGCAAAGCCGGCCGCCAGCAGGCGCGCGGCCAGCGCCTGGCCGACCAGCCCGAGTCCGACGATGCCGATGGATGCTGGCGCGCTCATGGCGTCAGGCCGACAGCGAGGAGCCGCCGCACACCTGGATCTCCTGGCCGGTGATCGCGGCCGCGGCAGGCGAGAGCAGATAGGCCACCAGCGAGGCCACTTCCTCCGGCTGGATCAGCCGGCCGATCGGCGGCAGCTTCGGGCTGGTGGCCGCGCGGGCCGGGTCGTCCAGCATCGCGGTCTGCGTCGCGGCGGGCGACACCACGTTGACGGTGACGCCCTGCGCCACCACTTCCGCCGCCCAGCTGCGCGCCAGCGAGGCCAGCGCCGCCTTGGTGGCGGCGTACTGGCCGCGGCCGGCGATGCCGCGCGACACCCGGCTGCCGATCAGCACGACGCGTCCGTGGCCGGCGCTGGCCATCGCCGGCAACACCACGTCGGCGATGCGCGAGACCGCGTCCACGTGCAGCCGCCACATGCGCTCGGCGTCCTGCGGATCCTGCCGGCCCAGCGGCGCCACTCGCAGCACGCCCGCCGCATGGACCAGCGCGTCCACCTGTCCGGCCGCGCGGGCGGCGGCTTCGGCGGCGGCGCCGTCGGTCAGGTCCGCCGTCACCGGGCTGAAGCAGGGATGCGCCAGCGCCGGCGGTGCCCGGTCCACGCCGATCACGTCCCAGCCGTCGTCCAGCAGGCGGCGGGCGATGGCCAGGCCGATGCCCGAGCTGCTGCCCGTGACCAGCGCCAGCGGCGCCTCACTCGACACGGATATTGCCTTCGGTGACGATCTTCTGCGCCCGCGCCATGTCCTCGCGCTGGAACTTGACGAAGTCGTCGACCGAGCCCGGCGTCAGCAGCAGGCCCTGCTGCGTCAGCTTGTCCTTCATGTCGGTGGCCAGCGCCTTGTTCACTTCGGCGTTGAGCCGGTGCGCGATGTCGGCCGGCAGCTTGGCCGGTCCCCACAGGCCGTACCAGCTGTAGAACTCGTAGCCGGGGATGGTCTCGCCCACCGTCGGCACGTCCGGCAGGGCGGGAACGCGGTGGGCCGAGGTGACGGCCACCACCCGCAGCATGCCGCTCTTGTGGTACTGCAGCGAACCCAGGATCGGGTCGATGAAGCCGTCGATCTGGCCGCCGATCAGGTCCTGGAAGGCCGGCGCCGTGCCCTTGTACGGCACGATCAGGTAGTCCAGGTTGCCGGCCCGCTTGAGCAGCTCGGTGGACATGTGGCCGGCCGAGCCGATCGAGCCGACCGCGAAGGTCATCTTGCCCGGGTTGGCCTTGGCATAGGCCATCAGCGACTTGACGTCCGTGATCGGCAGCTTCTTGTTGATCGCCACCGACAGCGGCGCCTTGGCCACCAGCGCGATCGGGCTGAAGTCCTTCAGCACGCCGTAGGGCACGGACTTCATCGTCATCGGCGCGCTGATGAAGGTGGAGGCGTTGAACAGCAGCGTGTAGCCGTCGGCCGGGGCCTTGGCCACCACGTCGGCGCCGATGATGCCGTTGCCGCCCGCCTTGTTCTCGATGATGAAGGTCTGGCCCATCTGCTCGCCGAGCTTCTGCGCCAGCAGCCGGCCCACCGTGTCCAGCGTGCCGCCGGGCGGGAACGGGATGATGACGCGCACCGGCCGGCTCGGATAGGGCTGGGCCAGCGCCGCGGCGGCGGCCAGCACCAGGGCGGCGGCCAGCGTGGACTTGAGCAATTGCCTGATGTTCATTTCGTGTCTCCTGATTCGATGCCGTGCAGGGCCAGCAGTGTTTTCATCCGGCGCACCGCCAGCTCGGGGTGCTCCAGCAGGTTGGCCTCGTCGGCCAGGCGGAACAGTTGCGCCAGGTGCGGCAGCGAGCGGGTGCTCTGCTGGCCCCCGACCATGGTGAAGTGGCTCTGATGGCCATTGAGCCAGGCCATGAAGACGACGCCGGTCTTGTAGAAGCGGGTGGGCGCCGCGAAGATGTGGCGCGACAGCGGCACCGTCGGCCCCAGGATGGCGTGGAACTTCTCGACGTTGCCCTGCGCCAGTTCGCCCAGCGCCGCGCTGGCGGCCGGGGCGATCGCGTCGAAGATCCCCAGCAGCGCATCGCTCTTGCCGTGGGTGGGCTCCGGGCCGGCGCCGTCGCCGGCGATCAGCTCGGCGTAGTTGAAGTCGTCGCCGGTGTACATCCGCACGCCCGGCGGCAGCCGGCGGCGCATCGCGATTTCCTTGTCCTTGTCCAGCAGCGAGATCTTGATGCCGTCCACCTTGTCGGGATGGGCGGCGATGATGCCCAGCGCCGTGTCCATCGCGGCGTCGACATCCGCGGCACCCCCGGCTCCGACTTGATCGGAGCCTCTCCAGTATCCGGCCAGGGCCGGATCGAACATCTCGCCCAGCCAGTGCAGCACCACCGGCTGCCTGGCCTGCGACAGGATGCGGTCGTAGACGCGCTCGTAGTCGGCCGGGCTCTTCGCCACGCGGGCCAGCGCCCGGCTGGCCATCACGACCAGCTTGCCACCGAGCTTTTCGATGGCGGCCATCTGCTCCTCGTAGCCGGCGATGACCTGGTCGACCGTCGTCACGTCCTCCGGTTCGAGATGGTCGGTGCCGCAGCCGGACGCGACCAAAGCCTGTCCTGAGCTTGTCGAAGGGCCTGCGGAAAAGTCGCGCGCCGCGTCCAGCGAGCGGCGGATCAGCTCCAGCGAGGTCGGCCAGTCCAGGCCCATGCCGCGCTGCGCCGTGTCCATCGCCTCGGCCACGCCCAGGCCCAGCGACCACAGGTGCTGGCGGTAGGCGATGGTGGCGTCCCAGTCCACCGCGCATTGCAGCCAGGGATCGATGGCGGCGCGCGGGTCGGCCACCACATGCGCGGCCGAGTAGGCGATCCGGTTGAACTTGACGCCCTTGGCGGGCCGGGCCGGCGCGTTGCCGCGCAGCGTGTAGGCGGCCAGCTGGCGGTTGTCGGTAGGGCCCTTCGACGGGCTCAGGACAGGGAGTTGCAGCGTGAGTGCCATGGCCGCCTCAGACGTTCAGCGCCGGCACGTCGACCCAGCGCCGTTCCTTCCAGCTTTGCAGCGCGGCTTCCACCAGCTGCACGCCCTTGGCGCCTTCCGGCAGGGTCCAGCGGTAGGGCTCGTTTTCCACCACGTGGCGGATGAAGTGCTCCCACTGGATCTTGAAGCCGTTGTCGTAGAACTGGCTGTCCGGCACTTCCTGCCACTGGTCGAAGAAGTTCATGGTCTGCTTGACGTCCGGGTTCCAGACCGGACGCGGCGTCGTCACGCGCGATTGCGCCCGGCATTCCTGCAGGCCGGCCACGGCGGAGCCGTGGGTGCCGTCCACATGGAAGGTGACCAGGTCGTCGCGCCGCACCCGGGTGGCCCACGACATGTTCATCTGCGCGATCACCGGCTCGCCGTTGTGGCCCACCAGTTCGGCCGTCGCATAGGCGGCGTCGTCGGCGGTGGCCTGGTACGGCTTGCCTTCCTCGTCCCAGCGCTGGGGAATGTGGGTCGCGCCGATGCAGGAGATCGACTTGACCTCGCCGAACAGGTTGTCCAGCACGTAGCGCCAGTGGCACATCATGTCCAGGATCATCCCGCCGCCGTCCTCGGTGCGGTAGTTCCACGACGGCCGCTGGATCGGCTGCAGGTCGCCTTCGAACACCCAGTAGCCGAACTCCAGCCGCACCGACAGCATCTTGCCGAAGAAGCCGGCGCGCCGCAGCATGTCCAGCTTGCGCAGGCCGGGCAGGAACAGCTTGTCCTGCACCGCGCCGTGCTTGAGGCCCGACTTCTCCGCCAGCCGCGCGATCTCCACCGCCTGGTTCAGGTTGGTGGCGATCGGCTTCTCGCAGTACACGTGCTTGCCGGCGCGGATCGCGCGGGCCAAGAGGGTGGGGCGCATCTGCGTGGTGCCGGCGTCGAAGAAGACGGTGTCGTCCTCGCTGGCCAGTGCCTTGTCCAGGTCGGTACCCCAGCGCTCGATGCCGTGCGTCTTTGCCAGCGCCTGCATCTTGTCGGCGTTGCGCCCGATCAGGATCGGGTCCGGCATCACCTTGTCGCCGTTGGACAGGGTGACGCCGCCCTGGGCGCGGATCGCCAGGATGGAGCGGATCAGGTGCTGGTTCATGCCCATGCGTCCGGTGACGCCGTGCATGATGATTCCGAGTCGTTGGGTGGCCATGTCGCTTCCTTGGGTGGGTGGGGTCGTTCGGTGCGGCTAATTAACTGTTTGGTGAATTGTAGGAAAGAGCCCGGCCCGGCGTCAAGGGCCATGCTGGCCGTGGGGAGATCGCCCGCCTTCAGGCCCGCAGCACGTAGCCCAGGATCACGTCGCACATGTGGGTGAGGCGCTCGTGCTTGGCCTTGGGCGTCATCAGGTCGCGCCCGAAGATGGCGCCCAGCGTGTGGTTGTTCGACAGGTAGAAGTACGACAGGCCGGCGATCGAGACGTACAGCTGCAGCGGGTCGACGCCGCCGCGGAAGGTGCCTTCCTTGCGGCCCCGCTCCAGGATCTCGGCCAGCATCTCGATCAGCGGCGAGTTCATCTGGCGCGCCCGCTCGGACTGCTGCAGGTGGCGCGCGCGGTGCAGGTTGGCGCTGTTCAACAGGGTGAGGAATTCGGGATGCGCCAGGTAGTAGTTCCAGGTGAACTCCACCAGCTTGCGCAGCGCCTCGGCCGGCGGCACGTCCAGCAGGTTCAGCCGCCGCTCCTGCTCGCGGATGTCGCGGTAGGCCTGCTCCAGCACCGCCTGGAACAGCGCCTCCTTGTCGGAGAAGTAGTAGTAGATCAGGCGCTTGTTCAGGCCGGCGCGCTCGGCGATGCGGTCCATCCGTGCGCCGCCCAGGCCGTACTCGGCGAATTCGTCGCGGGCCGCCGCTAAGATGGTGCCCTGCGAGCGGTCGGCATCGCGCTGGCGCTCTTCCGTGACGGGCGTGGTGTCTCGTGTCATGGTTTCATAATTCACCATATAGTTAATAAAGTCAAGGCCATGAGCGCAGCGCAGAACCGCTTCAAGCAAGATCGAGCCCCCTCGGGGGGCAGCGCCGCCGCCTTGGCGGCAAGCGTGGGGGCCGCATGAGCGAAGCGAAATCCCAGATCGCCGGTCACCTGCTGGTCGAGTGCCTGGTGGAGCAGGGCGTCACCCATGCCTTCGGGGTGCCGGGCGAAAGCTACCTGGCCGCCCTCGACGGCTTCCATGCCTACCGCGACCGGATCCGCTTCGTGATCAACCGGCAGGAGGGCGGCGCGGCCTACATGGCGGAGGCGCACGGCAAGCTGACCAACCGTCCCGGCATCTGCTTCGTGACCCGCGGCCCCGGTGCGACCAACGCGTCGATCGGCGTGCACACCGCCTTCCAGGACTCGACGCCGATGATCCTGTTCGTCGGCGACGTGGCGGCCGAGCAGCGCGACCGCGAAGCCTTCCAGGAGCTCGATTACGGCAGCTTCTTCGGCCCCAGCACCCGCGGCATGGCCAAGCGGGTGGAGCGCATCGACGACCCCGAGCGCATTCCCGAATACGTGATGCGGGCCTTCGCCACCGCGATGAACGGCCGGCCCGGCCCGGTGGTGCTGGTGCTGCCGGAGGAAATGCTGACCAGGCTGGTGTCGGCGCGGCCGCTGGCCCGCGTCGAGCCGGTGGAGGCCTGGAGCGACCCGGGCGCGCTGCGCAAGCTGCGCGAGCTGCTGCTGGCATCGAGCAAGCCCTTCGTGATCGCCGGCGGCGGCGGCTGGACGGTGCAATCGGCCCAGGCGCTGCAGCGCTTCGCCGAGAACTGGAAGCTGCCGGTCGGTAATGCGTTCCGGTTCCAGGACACCTTCGACAACTTCCATCCGCTGTACGCCGGCGACGTCGGCATCGGGCTGAACCCCAGGCTGGCGGCCCGCATCAGGGAGAGCGACCTGGTGATCGCGATCGGCCCGCGGCTGGGCGAGATGACCACCGGCGGCTACACGCTGCTGCAGGCGCCGCGCTCGCAGCAGAAGCTGGTCCACATCCATGGCAGCGCCGAGGAACTCAATCGCGTCTACGAGGCGGACCTGGCGATCAACGCCACGATGAACGCCGCGGCGCGCTCGCTGGAGGTGCTGACGGCGCCGCCGGCCGTGCCCTGGGAGGCGTGGACCGCCGCGGCCCATGCCGATTACGAAGCCAACCTGGTGCCGCAGCAGTTGCCGGGCCAGGTGGACATGCCGGCGATCGTCGCGGTGCTGCAAAAGCACCTGCCGGCCGACGCGGTGCTGACCAACGGCGCCGGCAACTTCGCCAGCTGGGTGCACCGGTTCTTCCGCCTCCACGGCCTGGCCAAGGGCTTCAAGACCCAGCTGGCGCCGACCAACGGCTCGATGGGCTACGGCGTGCCGGCCGGCATCGCCGCCAGCATCGCAACCGGCCGTACCGCCTTCACCATCGCCGGCGACGGCGACTTCCTGATGAACGGGCAGGAGCTGGCCACCGCGGTGCAGCATGGCGGCAAGTCGATCATCGTGCTGCTCAATAACGGCATGTACGGCACCATCCGCATGCACCAGGAGCGCGACTTCCCCACTCACGTCAGCGGCTCGAACCTCGCCAATCCGGACTTCGCGGCGCTGGCCCGCGCCTACGGCTATGCCGGCGTGAAGCTGGCCAGCAGCGAGGGCTTCGAGGCCGAATTCGTGGCGGCGCTGGAACGCAAGCAGGGCACGCTGATCGAGATCGCGCTCGACCAGGAGGTGATCACCACCCGCGGCACCCTGAGCGCGATCACGCAGCACGCGCTCAAGGCCAACGCTAAAGCGTGAAGCGCAGGCCCTCGACGATGGCGCCGGGGGCGCTGATGCTGCGCAGCTGGCGCGCGCCGTAGGTCGCGTTGTCCGGCAGCAGCTCCACGCTGTCGGTCAGCGCCACCAGCCCCGAACCGAACATGCGGATGAAGGAGTCGTCGAAGCGCATGACGTCGATCGGCGCTGCCAGTTCGCCGTTCTCCACCCAGAAGCAGGCGAAGCGGGTCATGCCGGTCATCCGGCAGGCCTGGCGGTCGCTGTAGTTCAGGTAGTGCAGGTTGCTGACGTAGACGCCGGTGCCCAGCGCCTTGAGCGCCTCGGCCGGGGGCAAGGTGCCCGCCGCCATGGCCAGCGATTCCGGCGATTCCTCGGGCCCGCTGCCGTTGGCCGCGACGCCGTATTCCATCGCGCTGCGCGGCGCCGCCAGGGTGCCGGCGATGCGGCCGGCGGCCACCAGCGGCACGGCATCCGGCTTGACGAAGCCGTCGTCCTGGAACGACGGCGCGATGCCGCCGGCCGTGGCCTCGGTCAGCGTGACGCCCTTATGCAGCGCGGCCTCGCCGCGGTGCAGCTGGATCAGCGTGGAGACGCCGGTGTTGACGGCCTTGAGGCCGAAGCCGCCCCAGGACAGCGTGCCGAGCAGCTCGCCGACCGCGACCGGGCTGAGGTACACCCGGTAGTCGCCGGGCGCCAGCGTCTTGCGCGCCCGGCCCAGCAGCTCGCACTGGGCGCGGGCCTGGGCCATCCGGGCGGCGAATTGCGCTTCGCTCCACTGGCTGCCGGCGTAGCTGGACTTGACCGCCTGGTCGCCGCTGCGGTACAGGCTCCACTCGAACAGGAAGCTGTCCACCTCGTGCCAGTTGCGCTGGCCGCGGCTGTCGGCATAGGCGCGCACCACCGGCCCGCCGGCGTAGAAGCCGACCATGTCGGTGCCGGCCGCGTGCCGGCTCACCGCATCGATCAACTGGCCGGCGGCCGGCAGTTCGCCGACGGTGCGGCGCTGGCTGGAAGCGATCGCGGACGGCAGCAGCAGGTACCTGTCCTGCGGAATGTGAGGCAGCTGCGCCAGCAGCGTCGCCCGCTCGGCCAGCAGCGCCTGGATGTCCAGCCCCAGCTCGCCGCGCAGGCTCAGGGTGCCGGTGGCGCGCCGGCCATCGGCGATCACCGAGACACTGCCATAGCGCTGCTCCACGTGGGTGGCCTGCCGCACGGCGGCGCGGTTGAAGCGGATGAAGTCGGTGGCCTCGGCGCTGAACGAGAGGGTCACGCGCTCGGCGCCTTCGGCCAGGGTGCACACGGCATCGGCCAGCCGCTCGAAATACTGCTGCATCAATTCGCTCCCCCGAACACCGACACGCCGCTGAACTTGCAGGCCGGCGCGGCATGGCCGACCCGGATCACCTGGTTGGGTTCGCCCTTGCCGCAATAGGGCGTGCCCATCACCTCGAAGGTGCTGGCGTCGCCCACCATCGACAGCGAGCGCCAGAAGCTGGCCGAGATGCCGCGGTAGTTGGGCCGCTTGACCACGCCGGCCAGCCGGCCGCCGCGGATCAACTGGCCGTACTCGCAGCCGAACTGGAACTTGTTGCGGGAATCGTCGATGCTCCAGGACGAATTGGTCTTCATCAGGATGCCGGAGTCGATGCTGGCGATCATGGTGTCCAGCGTGGCATCGCCCGGCTCGATGTTGAGGTTGCTCATGCGGTCGATCGGCGGCCGGTTCCAGCTGCAGGCGCGGGCCGTGGCCACGCCGGCCATCGCGCCGGCCCGGGCCTGCGATACGGTGGCGCCCAGCGGACGCTGCAGGATGCCCTCGCGGATGATCCACTCGCGGCTGGCGGGCGCGCCCTCGTCGTCGAAGGCGAAGCTGGCGAACTGCTCGCGCAGGTCGGGCGCGAAGCTGACGTTCAGCAGCGGGCTGCCGTACCGGTAGTGGCCGAACATGTCGAGCGTGACGAAGCTGGTGCCGGCGAAGTTGCGCTCGTCGCCCAGGATGCGATCGAGCTCCAGCGGATGGCCGATGCTCTCGTGGATCTGCAGCATCATCTGGTCGGGCATCAGCAGCACGTCCATCTCGCCGGTGGGGCAGTTGGGCGCATGCACCAGCTCCAGCGCCTCGCGCGCGACGCGCGGGCCGTCCCCGGCAAAGCCGGCCCGCTCCAGCACCTCCAGCCCGCCCTGCTGGCAGAAGCCGTTGTACTGGCCGGCCGAGGAGCGGGTCTGCGTGTCGCCGTTGGCGCTGGCAACCACCGTGATGGTCGGCACCAGGAAATCCCAGTCCTGCTCGACCCGCCCGCCGCCGGAGGTGACAAGCAGCTGCTCGGTATGGGTGGTCCACAGCGACGCGCTGCGGTCGACGATCGCGGCGCCGAGGTTGGCGCCGGCGCAGACCTGCTGCAGCAGGGCGAAGCGGTCGCCCAGCGACAGCTGCGCCACCGGCCGCTCGTTGGGCGAGCGGTAGGCTCCGGCGCCGGTGGGCAGGACCACCTTGCGGTAATCGACCACGCTGCGCCCGGCGCACGCCTGGGCCAGGGCGATGGCCTCGTCGAAGGCGCGCTTGAGGCCGGCCTGGCTCAGGTCGCTGGTGGCCGCGTAGCCCATCGCGCCGTCGCGCACCACGCTCACCATGGCGCCGGCGTCGGTCTGGCGTGACGGCGCTTCGGCGACGTCGCTGCGCACCACGAGCCGTTCGGATTGCTCCAGCACGCCGCGCACGGACCAGTAGTCCGACGCCGGCGCCGCCTGTTTCGCGCTGCGTTCGAGGTTGAGGAAGTCCATGCGGGCCCGGGAAAAAGGTTAAAAAAAAGGCCGGTTTGCACCGGCCTTGGCACAGCCTTGCGGCTGGTGCTTACTTGACGTGCTTGCCGATCAGGCCAGCCATCTCGAACATGGAGACCTGGGCCTTGCCGAAGATTTCCTTCAGCTTGGCGTCGGCGTTGACCATGCGCTTGTTGACGGAGTCCTGCAGCTTGTTCTTCTTGATGTAGGCCCACAGCTTGCTCACGACTTCGGTGCGCGGCAGCGGAGCGGAGCCCACCACAGCGGCCAGTTGCGGGCTCGGCGTCAGCGCCTTCATGAAGGCGGCGTTGGGCGTGCGCTTCTTGGCCGGAGCCTTCTTCGCAGCTGCCTTCTTCGCCGGTGCTGCCTTCTTCGCAGCTGCCTTCTTGGCCGGAGCCGCCTTCTTGGCCGGAGCCTTCTTCGCTGCTACCTTTTTTGCCGGTGCAGCCTTTTTTGCCGGAGCCTTCTTTGCGGCTGGTTTTTTTGCCGCGGCTTTTTTCGCAGTTGCCATGATTATTTCCTTCTAGAAGTTGATTAATCACCAGCGAGAACCTGCATTCCCTCTGGCACTGCGGATGCTACTGGAGAAAAAACGCGTTTCCAAGCGAAAAACGAGTTTTTTCACTGTGGCGTGTTGTTTTTTTCGTCGCCGTTTTGGGGCCGTTTTCCCTCTGGCGACGGACCGGATGCGCGCTTGCGTCGCGATTGCGCGCGCTGCCACTGCTCACGCAGCGCCGCAGGAAGCGTCACCAACGTGGCGCCGCCAATGGAGTTTTCGCCGGCAGCGTGGCGAGCAGGACGCCCGCGAGAGCGATCGCGAACGCCAGCAGCTGCACGCCGCCGAGGTGTTCGCCGAGGGCAAACACGCCCACCAGAGCAGCAGCCACCGGCAGCATCACGGTGAAGACGCCGGCCTGAGAAGCGGGCACCGCCTTGAGTCCGGTCATCCAGAGCCACACCGTCCAGATGCTGGCGGCGAGCGAGTAGAACAGCAGCAGCACCCAGCTGCCGGCAGCGACGGCGCCGAAGTCGAAGCCGCGCGCAGCGTACAGGCCGAACGGTGTCACCAGTGCGAAGCCCCAGAGGTTGATGATCGCGGTGATCCGCTTGGGCGCGAGCGCGCCGGTGAGCTTCTTGCCGATGACGGCATACGAGGCCTCGCACAGCACGGCGGCGAGCACCAGCAGGTTGCCGAGCCAGTTGCCGGCGGGCCGGCCATGCGCCAGCGCTGGCTCTGCGGCTGGCGCCTCGGCGAAGGCCAGGAGCGCGATGCCTGCCGCCGCGCAAGCCACGGCAGCCCAGGTCCGCGGCCCGATCCGCTCGCGCAGGAAGGCCCAGCTCAGGAGCGCCACCACGGCCGGGATCGAGGCCATGATCACGCCGGCCGAGACCGCGCTCGTCATGCTGACGCCGAACAGCATGCAGATCGAGAACAGGAAGTTGCCGAGGAACGATTCGAGGAATAGCAGCGAGCGGGTCTGCACGGTCATCGGCAGTTCCCCCATCGGCCTGCGCAACCAGTGCAGCATGGCCGCACCGCCGATGCCGAAGCGCAGCCAGGCCAGCAGGAACACCGGAAAGGCCGCCACCAGCGGCTTGGACAGGGCCACATAGCTGCCGACCAGCGACATGCTCAGGGCCAGGCAGAACAGGGCGGCGGGCCGGCTGGGGTGGTAGCTCACGAGCGGTGCAGGGCCGTGCGGCCGGAGTGGGAGGGAGCCGCGATGATGCAGCACCTCGGGACAGCGGCTGCTCCCGACGCGGAAATCACGTTTCGCATTGCGAAATAGTCGGTTGCTGCACTGCGGCAAAATTTCTCGATACGAGAAACTGGATTCCGTATCGAGAAACGTACCCCTTAACTCATTGATATTCAAGGAAAATAAATCTTGTCTTCTATAAGACATAAGATGCCACAAAGTCTTCTACAAGACTTAAAGTTGCTTCATCGGCCCGGGACTCGCATCGCAGCGCCGCCGACCAAGTTTTTAATCAACCGGAGTGAACCTCATGAGCAACTGGACCCACCTGACCCGCGAACAGCAGATTGCCCAACTCGAAAAGGACTGGGCCGAGAATCCGCGCTGGAAGGGAATCAAGCGCGGCTACAGCGCCGCCGACGTCGTCAAGCTGCGCGGTTCGCTGGCCATCGAGCACACGCTGGCCCAGCGCGGCGCCGAGAAGCTGTGGAACTCGATCAACACCGAACCCTTCGTCAACACGCTCGGCGCGCTCACCGGCAACCAGGCCATGCAGCAGGTCAAGGCCGGCCTGAAGGGCATCTACCTGTCCGGCTGGCAGGTGGCGGGCGACGCCAACAGCAACGGCGAGATGTACCCCGACCAGTCGCTGTACTCGGTGGATTCGGTGCCCAAGTGCGTCAAGAAGATCAACGCCACCTTCCAGCGCGCCGACCAGATCCAGTGGAGCGAAGGCAAGGGCCCGGGCGACGAGGGCTACATCGACTACTTCCAGCCGATCGTGGCTGATGCCGAAGCCGGTTTCGGCGGCGTGCTCAACGCCTTCGAGCTGATGAAGGCCATGATCGAAGCGGGCGCCGCCGGCGTCCACTTCGAGGACCAGCTGGCCTCGGTCAAGAAGTGCGGCCACATGGGCGGCAAGGTGCTGGTGCCGACCCGCGAGGCGGTGGGCAAGCTGGTCGCCGCGCGCCTGGCAGCCGACGTGATGGGCACCTCCACCATCCTGTTGGCCCGCACCGATGCGGAAGCCGCCGATCTGGTGACCACCGACGTCGACGAGAACGACAAGCCGTTCCTGACCGGTGAACGGACCGTGGAAGGCTTCTACCGCACCAAGAAGGGCTTCGACCAGGCCGTCAGCCGCGGCCTGGCCTATGCCGAGTACGCCGACCTGATCTGGTGCGAAACCGGCACGCCGGACCTGAAGTTCGCCAAGGATTTCGCCGACGCGATCCATGCCAAGTTCCCCGGCAAGATGCTGGCCTACAACTGCTCGCCGTCCTTCAACTGGAAGAAGAACCTGGACGACGCCACGATCGCCCGTTTCCAGAAGGAGCTCGGCGCGATGGGCTACAAGTTCCAGTTCATCACGCTGGCCGGCTTCCACAGCCTCAACTACGGCATGTTCGACCTGGCCTACGGCTATGCGCGCAACAACATGACGGCCTTCGTGGAGCTGCAGCAGGCCGAGTTCGCCGCCGCCAGCCGCGGTTTCACCGCGGTCAAGCACCAGCGCGAGGTCGGCACCGGCTACTTCGATGCGGTGACGACGACGATCGAAGCGCTGGCTTCCACCGGCGCGCTCAAGGGCTCGACCGAAGACGAACAGTTCTTCGACGAGAAGAAGGCCGCCTGAGATTTCGGCATCCGCGCCACAGCTGTGGCGTTCCAGACGCGAAAACAGGCCTTAGGGCCTGTTTTTCATGGCCGGGGCAGGAGCGGTGTTGCCACCCCGGCCATTCGCTGTAGAGTTGCCCGCATCACACCCGGGGGACCATCATGGGAGCTTCGATCCAGGATACCGGCGCTTTCGACGCGACCGCGCTCAATTACAGCCGCTGCCCCGAGTGCAACGGAACCGGCGAGCTGCGCATCGACAGCGAGAACATCAACGAGCACTTCGAGGTCGAAAAGCAGACGGTGATCACCCCTTGCCCGCGCTGCAACGGGACGGGGTTTCTCAAGGGCAGTTAAAATACATCAACCGCTGCCGCCCCGGGCAGCCTGACAAGAGCGAGAAAGGCACCCTGGTTATGACACCGCGAACTACGCCGGAATCCGGAGCGACCCATTAGGAGGTCGCGTAGTCGCGTGCACTGAAGTTCTTCACGAATCCAGACAAAGCGCGGCTGCCGGCCGCGCTTTTTCATTTGCCCCACACGTTTCAACATGATCCAGATCACGCTCCCCGACGGTTCCAAGCGCGAATACCCCGGCCCGGTCACGGTCGCCGAGGTCGCATCGTCGATCGGCTCCGGCCTGGCCAAGGCGGCCCTGGCCGGCAAGGTCGACGGCAAGGTCGTCGACACCAGCCACACGATCAGCCAGGACAGCCAGCTGTCGATCATCACGGCCAAGGACCCGGAGGGGCTGGACGTGATCCGCCACTCCACCGCGCACCTGCTGGCCTATGCGGTCAAGGAGCTGTTTCCCGACGCCCAGGTCACCATCGGCCCGGTGATCGAGAACGGCTTCTTCTACGACTTCGCGTACAAGCGGCCGTTCACGCCGGAAGACCTGGTCGCGATCGAGAAACGCATGTCCGAGCTCGCTGCCAGGGATGAACCGGTGACGCGCCGGGTGCTGCCGCGCGACGAGGCCGTGGCCCATTTCAAGAGCCTGGGCGAGAACTACAAGGCCGAGATCATCGGCAGCATCCCGGCCGGCGAGGACGTTTCGCTGTATGCCGAAGGCGCCTTCGAGGACCTGTGCCGCGGCCCCCACGTGCCCAGCACCGGCAAGCTGAGGTTCTTCAAGCTGATGAAGGTGGCGGGCGCCTACTGGCGCGGCGACCACCGCAACGAGATGCTGCAGCGCATCTACGGCACGGCCTGGGCCACCAAGGAGGAGCTGCAGCAGCACCTGACGATGCTGGAAGAGGCGGAAAAGCGCGACCACCGCAAGCTCGGCCGCGAACTGGACCTGTTCCACATCGACGACGTCGCGCCCGGCGTGGTGTTCTGGCACCCCAAAGGCTGGGCGGTCTGGCAGGCGGTGGAGCAGTACATGCGCCAGGTCTACCGCGAAACGGACTACCAGGAGGTCAAGGGCCCGCAGATCCTGGACAAGAGCCTGTGGGAGAAGACCGGGCACTGGCAGAACTACCGCGAGAACATGTTCACCACCGAGAGCGAGAAGCGCGAGTACGCCCTCAAGCCGATGAACTGCCCCGGCCACGTCCTGATCTTCAAGTCGCAGCTGCGCAGCTACCGCGAACTGCCGCTGCGCTACGGCGAGTTCGGCCAGTGCCACCGCAACGAGCCCTCGGGCGCGCTGCACGGCATCATGCGGGTGCGCGGCTTCACGCAGGACGACGGCCACGCCTTCTGCACCGAGGACCAGATCCTGGACGAGTGCGTGGCGTACACCGCCAAGCTGCAGCAGGTCTACCGGGATTTCGGCTTCACCGACATCCTCTACAAGGTCGCCACCCGGCCGGACAACCGGGTCGGGTCCGACGAGCTGTGGGACAAGGCCGAACATGCGTGCATGGAGGCGCTGCGCCGCTCGGGCGTCGACTTCGTCGTGTCCGCGGGCGACGGCGCCTTCTACGGCCCCAAGATCGAATACACGCTCAAGGACGCCCTGGGCCGGCAGTGGCAATGCGGCACCATGCAGGTGGACTTCAACACGGCGGAGCGCCTGGGCGCCGATTACGTGACGGAAACCAGCGGCCGGGCCCACCCGGTGATGCTGCACCGCGCGATCGTGGGCAGCCTGGAGCGGTTCATCGGAATGCTGATCGAACACTACGCCGGCGCGCTGCCGGCCTGGCTGGCTCCGGTGCAGGTGGCAGTGCTCAACATCACCGACGGACAGGCGGAATATGCCCAGGAACTGGCCAAAACGCTGAGGAATCAAGGGCTTAGGGTGGCGGTTGACCAGCGTAACGAGAAAATTACGTATAAAATACGGGAGCACTCGATGCAAAAGCTGCCTTATATCCTGGTCGTGGGTGACAAGGAGAAGGCGGCAGGAGCTGTCGCAGTGCGCGCCCGGGGCAACCAGGACCTCGGTGTGATGTCCATCGACGCATTCTCACAAAGGATCGCCCAGGACATCCTCAACAAAAGCTGATTCATCGATTGAATGAAGCTCTTGCCGGCGTGCATTGAGGCAGTGTCAGCCACTTCGCCGTGGCATATGAATTGAAGGATTTGGACCATCGCTACTGAATTTCGCGACCGCCGCCAACGCGAGGAACGCAAGCACCGCCTGAACCGGGAAATCATGGCCCCGGAAGTACGCCTCTCGGGGCCCGAGAACGAGCCTTTGGGCATCGTCAGCATTGCCGAGGCCCTGCGATTGGCCGGCGAAGCGGACGTCGACTTGGTTGAAATTGCCGCCACGGCGAACCCCCCGGTTTGCCGCTTGATGGACTACGGCAAGTTCAAGTACCAGGAGCAGAAGAAGGCGGCGGAAGCGAAGGCCAAGCAGACGGTCATCGACATCAAGGAAGTCAAGTTCCGGCCTGGCACCGACGACGGTGACTACAACATCAAGATGCGCAACATCCGGCGCTTCCTGGCCGAAGGCGACAAGTGCAAGATCACGCTGCGCTTCCGGGGCCGCGAGATCACGCACCAGGAAATCGGGATGGCGTTGCTGAACCGCATCCGCGACGAGCTGGGCGACCTGATCCTGGTGGAGCAGTTCCCCAAGCTGGAAGGCCGGCAGATGATCATGATGATCGCGCCGGGCAAGAAGAAGGTGGCTGTCAAGGCCGCCGCCGAAGCCTCTCAACCGGCGTCGGCATAAGGAATCAAAGCTTCATCGGCCGGTCGCCGGTGGGGCGATGACGGAGAGCCTTTGGCTTTCCAAACAAGTGGCGAATTCAAACTCGCCACTAAAAAGTGGCTCGGGGCCAACAAGACGCGGAAAGCTTTCGCGGCGCCTCACGAGCACAACGTAAAAGGAGCATTCACATGCCCAAGATGAAGACCAAGAGCGGCGCCAAGAAGCGTTTCCGCGTTCGTCCCGGTGGTACCGTCAAGCGCGGTCAGGCCTTCAAGCGTCACATCCTGACCAAGAAGACCACCAAGAACAAGCGTCACCTGCGCGGGGCCATTTCGGTTCACGAGACCAACATGGTTTCGATGGCCGCCATGCTGCCCGGCCGTGGCATCTGATCAACTGACGAACAAGGAGTAATCACATGCCTCGCGTCAAACGTGGTGTAACGGCTCGCGCCCGCCACAAGAAGGTTCTCGCCCTCGCCAAGGGTTTCCGCGGCCGCCGCGGCAATGTCTTCCGGATCGCCAAGGAAGCGGTGATGAAGGCCGGGCAATATGCCTACCGTGACCGCCGCACCAAGAAGCGCGTCTTCCGCCAGCTCTGGATCGCCCGTATCAACGCGGCGGCCCGTGAGTGCGGCCTGACGTACAGCCAGTTCGCCAACGGCATCCGCAAGGCCGGCATCGAGATCGACCGCAAGGTGCTCGCCGACATCGCCGTGCACGACAAGGCAGCTTTTGCCGGCATCGTGGAGCAGGTCAAGTCCAAGCTGGCGGCTTGAGGTCGCGGGGCGCCGCCCACCGGTGGCGCCTGGTGCAACATACAAGGACGGGGGCCAGGGCTTTGCACTGGTCCCCGTTTTAATTCATGCAGACAAACGAGCTCGAATCCATCGTCGACAGCGCGCGCAGCGCATTCGCCCAGGCCGAGGCGCCGGCCGAACTGGAAAACGCCAAGGCGCTGTTCCTGGGCAAGTCAGGCCGCATCACGGAGCTGATGAAGGGCATGGGCGCGCTCAGCGTGGACGAAAAGAAGAGCCGGGGCGCCGCGATCAACCTGGCCAAGCAGGCGATCGAGGCCGCGCTCGGCGAACGCCGGCAGGCGCTGGCCGAGCGCGAACTGCAGGCGCAGTTGAAGGCCGAAGCGCTGGACGTGAGCCTGCCGGGGCGCCTGCGCGAGCCCGGCAGCCTGCATCCGGTCAGCCTGACCCAGGAGCGGATCGAGTCGATCTTCGCCAGCATGGGATTCGACGTGGCCGACGGCCCCGAGATCGAGACCGACTGGCACAGCTTCACCTCCCTGAACAACCCGCCGAACCATCCGGCGCGGTCGATGCAGGACACCTTCTACGTCGACATCGACGGCGACGACGGCATCCCGTACAACCTGCGCCCGCACACCAGCCCGATGCAGGTGCGCTACGCCCATGCGCACATCAAGAAGCACGCCGGCCAGGCGGTGCTGCCCGAGGTGCGCGTGATCGCACCGGGCCGCACCTACCGCGTGGACAGCGACGCCACCCACTCGCCGATGTTCCACCAGTGCGAAGGCCTGTGGCTGGGCGAGAACGTGAGCTTCAAGGACCTGAAGGTGGTGTTCACGGATTTCTGCCGCACCTTCTTCGAGAGCGACGACCTGGCACTGCGCTTCCGGCCCAGCTTCTTTCCGTTCACCGAGCCGAGCGCCGAGATCGACATCCAGTTCCAGACCGGCCCGCTGGCCGGCCGCTGGCTGGAGGTCGCCGGCTCCGGCCAGGTCCATCCGGGCGTGGTGGCCAACATGGGGCTGGACCCCGAGCGCTACATCGGCTTCGCCTTCGGCATGGGCATGGACCGGCTCGCGATGCTGCGCTACGGCGTCAACGACCTGCGGCTGTTCTTCGACGGCGACGTCCGCTTCCTCAGCCAGTTCCGTTAACCGTTTTCCTCGAACAAGAACATGCAATTCCCCGAGTCCTGGCTGCGCGAATTCTGCAATCCGCCGCTGACCACCCAGCAACTGGCCGACACCCTGACCATGGGAGGGCTGGAGGTGGAGGAATTGCGTCCGGTCGCGCCGCCCTTCAGCAAGGTGGTGGTCGGTGAGATCAAGGAAGCGGTGCAGCATCCGAACGCCGACCGCCTGCGCGTCTGCCAGGTCGATGCGGGGCAGGGCGCGCTGCTCAACGTGGTGTGCGGCGCGCCCAACGCCCGGGTCGGCATCAAGGTGCCGCTGGCCCTGGTCGGGGCCGAGCTGCCGCCGGGTGAGGACGGCAAGCCGTTCCAGATCAAGGTCGGCAAGCTGCGCGGCGTCGAGAGCCAGGGCATGCTGTGCTCGGCGCGCGAGCTGCGCCTGAGCGAAGACCACGGCGGCCTGCTGGAACTGCCCGCAGATGCACCGATCGGCGTCGACGTCCGGTCGCTGCTCAAGCTCGACGACACCATCTTCACGCTCAAGCTCACGCCCAACCTGGCGCACGCGCTCAGCGTGTACGGCGTGGCGCGGGAGTTGTCGGCGCTCACCGGCGCCCCGCTGCAGCAGCCGAAGTTCGCTTCGGTGGCCCTCGGGCACCAGGACAGGCTGGCGGTGAAGGTCAGCGCGCCCGACCTGTGCGGCCGCTTCTCCGGGCGGATCGTGCGCAACGTCGATACGCAGGCCAAGACCCCCGCGTGGATGGTCGAGCGGCTGGCCCGCTGCGGGCAACGCAGCGTGACGGCGCTGGTGGACATCTCCAATTACGTGATGTTCGAATTCGGCCGGCCTTCCCACATCTTCGACCTGGACAAGATCCACGGAGGGCTGGACGTGCGCTGGGGCCGGCCGGGCGAACAGCTCAAGCTGCTCAATGGCGCCACGGTGACGGTGGACGACAAGGTCGGCGTGATCGCCGACGACGTGCAGGTGGAATCGCTGGCCGGCATCATGGGCGGCGACTCGACGGCGGTTTCCGATGCCACCAGGAACGTCTACGTGGAGGCCGCGTTCTGGTGGCCGGCCGCGATCCAGGGACGCTCCAGGCGCTTCAATTTCTCCACCGATGCCGGGCACCGCTTCGAGCGCGGCGTGGACCCGAGCACGACGGTGGAGCACATCGAGCACATCACCGGCCTGATCCTCTCGATCTGCGGCGGCGAGGCCGGGCCGGTGGACGACCACGCGGTCAAGCTGCCCGAGCCCAGGCCGGTGACGCTGCGGGTGGCGCGCGCGGCCAAGGTGATCGGCATGCCGCTGACCCAGCAGCAATGCGCCGATGCGCTGGCGCGGCTGGGGCTGGATGTCACCGAAGGCGCGGGAACGCTCACCGTGAGGCCGCCGCCTTACCGGTTCGACATCGCGATCGAAGAAGACCTGATCGAGGAAGTGGTGCGCGTGATCGGCTACGACAAGCTGCCGACCACGCCGCCGCTGGCGCCGATCCAGGCCAGCCTGCGCTCCGAGGCGCGGCGCAGCCGCTTCGTGCTGCGCCGCCTGCTGGCCGCGCTGGGCTACAGCGAGACCATCAACTTCAGCTTCGTCGAGGCGGACTGGGAGCGCGACCTGGCCGGCAACGCCGCGCCGATCAAGCTGCTCAACCCGATCGCCAGCCAGATGAGCGTGATGCGCTCATCGCTGCTGGGCTCGCTGCTGCAGGCGCTGCGCTTCAATCTCGACCGCAAGGCGGAGCGGGTGCGCGTGTTCGAGATCGGCCGCGTCTACACCCGCGACGCCGCCGTCGCCACGACGGACACCACGGTGCGCGGCATCCGCCAGCCGATGCGCGTGGCGGGGCTGGCTTACGGCGACGTCGACGGCCTGCAGTGGGGCCGCAAGGCGCCGGGCAGCGACTTCTTCGACGCCAAGGGCGATGTCGAAACGCTGCTTTCACCGGTGAAGGCGCAGTTCGAGGCGGCCGAGCATCCCGCGATGCATCCTGGCCGCTGCGCGCGCATCCTCGTGGACGGCAAGGATGTGGGCGTCATCGGCGAACTGCATCCGCGCTGGCGCCAGCAGTGGGAGCTGGCCCACGCGCCGGTGCTGTTCGAACTGGACCTGGACGCGGTGCAGGCCCGTCCGGTGCCGGCCTTCGTGCCGGTGCCGCGGTTCCAGCCGGCCGAGCGCGACATCGCGATGATCGTCAAGGACAAGGTCACCCACGCGCAGCTGCTGGCCGCCATCCGCTCCGCGGACACCTCCGGGCTGCTGCGCGACGCGATGCTTTTCGACGTCTACAAGCCCAAGCAGGCTGCCGGCGGCGTGGCGGCGGACGAGAAAAGCATGGCGGTGCGCTTGACGCTGGGTAGCGCCGAAGCCACACTGACCGACGAGCAGATCGACGGCGCCGTCCAGGCCGCGATCGACAGCATCGCTGCCCGCCTGGGCGGCCGCCTGAGAGGATGACAATGGCACTGAGCCGAAAAGCCGAGGTCCAGGACGCCATGGACTTCTCCGTCGAGAGCCTGGAGACGCCGGCGCTCACCAAGGCGCAGCTGGCCGAACTGCTGTTCGAGCAGATCGGGCTGAACAAGCGCGAGTCCAAGGACATGATCGATGCCTTCTTCGACCTGATCTCCGACAGCCTGGTCGACGGCCAGGACGTCAAGATCTCGGGTTTCGGCAATTTCCAGATCCGCACCAAGGCGCCGCGCCCGGGCCGCAACCCGCGCACCGGCGAGGCGATCCCGATCGAGGCGCGCCGGGTGGTGACGTTCCATGCCAGCCACAAGCTCAAGGAACAGATCCAGGGCGAGGGCGCCGAACCCGCCTGAAGCAGAAAAAATACATTTCGTTGCTTCCTGCCAAATGCCCTTGGCACGCCGGGCCTGCTTAGAGTAACCTAGCAGCTTTCTCTCCTACAACATTGATTTCAATGGAGAAAGCTCTCCCCTCAATTCCGGCAAAGCGCTACTTCACCATCGGTGAGGTCAGCGACCTGTGTGGCGTCAAGCCTCACGTGCTACGTTATTGGGAGCAGGAATTCACCCAGTTGCGGCCGATGAAGCGGCGCGGCAACCGCCGCTACTACCAGCACCACGAGGTCCTGATGATCCGCCGGATCCGGGACCTGCTGTACGACCAGGGCTTCACCATCAGCGGCGCGCGCAACAAGCTGCATGAGCTGGTGCAGGTGGAGCGCGACAAGCGCCGCTCCGGCGAGGTGATGCTCGAAGGCGTCGAGGTGATCGAAGTGGACGATTCGTCCTTCGCCGAGGATTTCGAGGACAGCGCCCCGCTCGAGGAGCGCGAACTGGTGTCGCAGAAGCTGCTGCTGGTGCGCCGCGAGCTGTTCGAGATCCGCGATCTTCTGTCGGCAACGCACTGACTTCATGTCGAGCGTGGTCCGCACCGGGCTATAATCGTTGGCTTGTCGGCGTGTAGCGCAGCCTGGTAGCGCACTTGCATGGGGTGCAAGGGGTCGAAGGTTCGAATCCTTTCACGCCGACCATTGTTTGAAGGGTTAGCAGGAGTGTCCTGCTAACCCTTTTTGCGTTGTTGCGGGCTTCCTGCATTGCCCGCATAAAATCATTGCGAATGGCTGTAATTCACAACACTCACCGCGGACGCTGACTCCATCGTGGCCACCGTTGTATTTGCTGACATGGTTGGGAGCACCGGCATCTTCGAGCGGCTCGGGGACGAGACCGCCGGCCGCTTCGTCACCCAGCTGACCACGGCCCTGTCCAAGACCTTCGAGCAGCACCACGGCCGGGTGGTCAAGCTGCTGGGCGACGGCCTGTTCGTGGTGTTTCCGCAGGAGGGACCGGCGATCGAGGCCTGCCTGGCGATCCAGATGCGGCTGCAGGAAAAGCCGGTCAACCCGGGCGGCAACCTGGGCCCGATCCAGATGCAGATGGGGGTGGAGACCGGCGAGGTGGTGGAAATCGACGGCGACTGCTACGGCGACGCCGTCAACAGCGCGGCCCGGCTGGCCGACCTGGCCGGCGCCGCCCAGATCCTCACCACCCAGCGGGTGGCCGATGCGCTGTCGCCGGCGCAGCGCGAGCAGCTGCGCAGCCTCGGCCCGATGTACCTGCGCGGCAAGTCCGACGCCACCGAGGTCTACCGGGTGGACTGGCAGGTGGACCGCGACAACGACGCCACCGTCATGGGCGCCTCGATGTTCAAGGCCCCGGGCAAGGGCGGCTTCCTGGAACTGGCGGCGGCCGGCCAGACGGTGCGGCTGGAGCCGCGCGGCGAAAAGCTCACGCTCGGCCGCGCCGCGACCTCCTCGCTGTCGATCAACGATTCGCGCGTTTCGCGCCTGCATGCCACGGTCGAATGGCGCGGCGGCCAGTTCGTGCTCAGCGACGGCTCCAGCTTCGGCACCTGGGTCTACATGGGCAACCAGACCGAGCCGGTGGTGCTGCGCCGCACCGAGTGCTACCTGGTGGGCCACGGCCAGATCGCCCTGGGCTGCGACCGCCATGCGGACAACGCGCCGCTGGTGCTCTTTTCCGTCAGCGGCTGAATCGCACCCATGGCGCTCGAAATCCATATCCTCGGTCCCGGCCTCGAAGCCCGGCGCCTCGTGCATGCCGGGGACCCGGAGTTGATCCTGGGGCGCGACATCGCCTGCGACGTCAACCTGCCCGATCCCGAGCGCAACGTGTCGCGCCGCCATCTGGCGGTCTGGAACGTGGCGGACCAACTGCAGTTCCGGGTCCTGTCCAGCGTCAACGGGATCGACATGCCGTTCGGCTATGCGCCGCCCGGCACCCAGGGCGTGCTGCCGACCGGCCAGATGCTCAAGGTCGGCGACTACAGCGTGCAGGTGCTGGTGCCGGCGGCCAAGGACGTCGAGCAGGACCCGTGGGCGGTGTTCGACAACGACCCGGCGGGCTCCGACGCCACGCTGCCCCGCCCGGCGTCGATGACGGCGGCGCCGGCGGCCGACTTCGGCGCCCAGGTCATCACGCCGGAGGAAGATCCGTTCGGTGACTGGGGCTTCGAATCCACCTTCGGCCCGGGTGGGGAGGGTGCCGGGCCCAAGTCGGGACCGCAGCCGCTGGCGGCGGGCGGCGGCGACCTGTCGGCGTTCTACAAGGGCCTGGGCCTGGACAAGGCCAATCTCGGGCCGTTGAGCCCGACCGACCTGGAGGCGGCCGGCCGGGCGGTGCGCACGGCGCTGGAGGGGCTGTTTCACTTGTATGCCTCGCGCGCCGGCGGCCCGGAGCGACGCCCGCCGGGCGCGCACGGGGTGGTGCCGGTCAAGGACAACAACCCGCTCAAGACCGACTGGCCGGACGACACCAAGCTGCAATACCTGCTGGGCGGGCGGGCGGCCAGCATCGGCTTTCTCAGCCCCCAGCGCGCGCTGACCGACATCGTCGGCGAAATGATGGCGCACGACGCGGCGATGGCATCGGCCGTGCGCGCCGCCGTGGAAGCGACGGTCCAGGAGTTCGCGCCGGCCGCCCTGAAGGAGCGGCTGCTCGGCTCGGGCAGCAAGCTGTTCGAGGGCACCCGGGCCTGGGATGCCTACTCGCGCCATTACGGCGACATGAGCCAGGACCTGGCGCAATGGGTACAGCAACTGCTCGACCAGCACTTCAAGGAAGCCTACCTGCGGGAAAGCCAGCGTATCAAACGAGAGACAGGCCTGGCCCCGGACTGACCCCCCCCGGCGGGGTGCAGGCTAGAATCGGCTCCTAACCCGCTACCAGGACGCTCGTTGTTGTGAGTCTCAAAAAGCTTGGCCGCTATGACCTGGTCCGCGTTCTCGGCAAGGGCGCAATGGGAGTCGTGTACGAGGGCCGTGACCCCAACCTGGAACGGCGGGTCGCGATCAAGACCGTCAAGGTTGAAAACCTGTCGGAAGAAGCCGCGGCCGAATACGAGTCGCGGTTCCGCACCGAGGCCCGCTCCGCCGCCCGCCTGCAGCACCCCAACATCGTCAGCGTCTACGACTCGGACCGGGACGGCGACATCGCCTTCCTGGTCATGGAGTACATCCAGGGCGACGACCTCAAGCACCACCTGGACCGGGGAGTGCGCTATTCGCTCGAACAGTCGCTCAAGATGGTGCGCGACCTGCTGGCGGCGCTGGACTACGCGCACAAGGCCGGCATCGTCCACCGCGACATCAAGCCGGCGAACCTGCTGATCGAACCCGGCGGCAAGGTCAAGCTCACCGACTTCGGCGTCGCCCGGATGCAGGATTCGGGCGAGGCCACGCGCACCCAGGGCAGCATGGTGGGCACGCTCAAGTACATGGCGCCAGAGCAGGTCCAGGGCCTGAAGATCGATTCCCGGGCCGACCTGTTCTCGGTCGGCGTGGTGCTCTACCAGCTGCTGACCGACAAGCGCCCGTTCGACGGCGACAACGATTTTTCGATCATCCACCAGATCATCGGCCACACGCCGCCGCCGCCCAGCTCCTTCAATTCGAAGCTGCCGCCCGCGATCGACGCCGTCGTGGCGCGCGCACTGGCCAAGGACCGCGAGCAGCGCTTCGCCACCGCGCGCGACTTCGCCGCGGCCCTGCAGTCGGCGATCCGGCGGGCCGAGGACGCGACCGTCGTGCCGCCGGCCGATCCGCTGAAGAAGCCGGAGACGACCGGCTCCAAGGGCACGGTCCCGTCGATGGTCAGCTCCGGCACGTCGGGCACCAGCGGTTCCACCGCCACCGCAACCGTCACGGTGACGCAGGAACTGGAGCTGGTGTACTGGAAGGACATCAAGGACTCGGCCGACCCGGAGGAATTCGAAGGCTTCCTGCAGCAGTTTCCGGCCGGCATCTATGCGGACCTGGCGCGGCGGCGCTTGCGCAAGCTGGCCGGTGGCTCATCCTCGCCCGACCAGACCGTGCTGACCGGCCAGACCACCCACTTTGCCAAGCCCAGCGAGGACCTCGACGCGACGCGGGTACGCCACGATCCATCGGTCCCGCGGGCGGCGCCACTGCTGGCGGCTGCCGCCGCCGTGGCGCCGGCGCCGCCGCAGGCGAGCGCCGCTCCGGCGGTCACGCCCGCGCCGGTGCCGAAACCGCTGCCATCCGCCGGCCCGGTCGCGCCGCAGCCCACGACGCCGCCCCCAGTGTCGGTTGCACAACAGGCGATGGCGGCGCCGGTGCGGGCCGCGGCCGACGCGGATGGCACCACCGTGCCGCCTGCGTCCAGGCCAGGTCCTCGTCCGGTGGGAGCGACGCCGGTCGCGGCGACGGCGGCGACGGCGGCCGCCATCGCCGTGGCGCCTGCTGTCGCTTCGCCCCCGGCCGCCAAGGTCGCCGCGGCCAAGGTGCCGCCCGCACAGGCTCCAAGGAAGAAGCCGCCGGTAGCGATGCTGGCCGGCGGCGGCGCGCTCGCGATCGCCGCACTGCTGGCGATCCTGCTGGCGGGGCGCGGCGGCAACAAGGATGTGGCGGTCGTTGCGCCCGTTCCGGCGGCCAGCCAGGCAGCGTCGGCTCCAGCGGTCGCTGCAGCACCGGTGCCGGTGCCGGCGCCTGCTGTGGCCGAAGTGGAGGACGCCAAGCTGGGCGCGGCTCCCGGCGCAGAACCGGCGCATGGACCGGCCCATGGGGGCTCTTCTGCGGCGGCGCCCTCCATGTCCAAGGCTGCGATCGCGGCGCGCAAGGCTGCCAGCGCCGCCAAGCGGGCCGCGCCCCCGGCGGCGCCTCAGCCCACGGTCGGTTTTTCCGCGGCGGTGCCGGCGGAGGCGCGCGAGTCGCGCGATGCGCCGGTGGCAGTGCGTCCCAGCCCGCCGGTGGCCGCGCCGCGGCCGATGGCGCCGGCAGACACCTGCAAGGACAAGGTCTTCCTCTCCCGCCAGCTGTGCCTGCAGGAGGAATGCTCCAAGCCGCTTTTCCAGAACACCCGGGCCTGCGTGGCGTTCCGCGAGGAAGCGCGCTTGCGCGAGGAAAGCAAGATCCGCAACTGAGCGCTGGGGCCTAGCGGATCTCCCGCGTGTGGACCAGGAAGCGGCCGTTGCGCCGGTCGTCGAAATAGCAGGCCAGCGTTTCCTTCACCGTCCTGAAGGCGATCTCCTCCCAGGGGATTTCGTCTTCCGCGAACAGCCGGGCCTCGATGGTTTCGTGGCCCGGGTCGAACTGGTCGCTCAGCAGCCGGGCCCGGAAGAACAGGTGCACCTGGCCCACGCGTGGCACGCTCAGCACGGTGAACAGCTCTTCCATCTCGAACTTCGCGCCTGCCTCTTCGTCGGTTTCGCGGGCCGCGCCTTCGGAGACCGTTTCGCCCAGCTCCATGAAGCCGGCCGGCAGCGTCCATTTGCCCCAGCCCGGCTCGATGTTGCGCTTGCAGAGCAACACTTTCTCGCCGAAGTGGGGCAGGGTGCCCACCACGTTCAGCGGGTTCTCGTAATGGATGGTGTCGCAGGCCGGGCAGACGGCCCGCTCATGGGTGTCGCCGTCGTCGGGCAACCGGTACACCACGGCAGCGCCGCAGTTGCGGCAGTGCTTGATGGGGCTGCGAAAGGGCATGGACTTGCAGTGTAGCGTCGAAAGAAATCGAGGCTCCCGCGGGAGCCTCGGCATGTCCTGGGCGAGGATCAGCCCACGCGCACCCGCAGCTCGGTCAGACCGCCGACGCCGCCAACCAGCGTGTCGCCCTTGACCACCGCCGCCACGCCTTCGGGCGTGCCGCTGTAGATCAGGTCGCCGGGCGCCAGGTCCCAGGCGGCCGACAGGTGCTCGATGGTTTCGCCGATGTTCCAGATCAGCTTGTTGACGTTGCTGCGCTGGCGGTCCTTGCCGTTGACCTGCAGCCAGATCTCGGCGTTCTCGACGTCGCCGGCCTGCTCGATCGGCGTGATCGGGCCGATCGGCGCAGATTGCTCGAAGGCCTTGCCGATGCACCAGGGCCGGCCCTGCTTCTTCATCTCGCCCTGCAGGTCGCGCCGGGTCATGTCCAGGCCGACGCCGTAGCCGAAGATGTGCTTCTTGGCGTCGGCCGCCTTGATGTTGCGCCCGCCCTTTCCGATGGCCACCACCAGTTCGATCTCGTGGTGCAGGTTGCTGGTCAGCGTGGGGTATTCCATCGTGCCCGTTTCACCCGCATTCACCACCACCGCCGTGTCCGCGGGCTTGATGAAGAAGAAGGGCGGTTCGCGGCCGGTGAAACCCATCTCCTGGGCGTGTTCGACGTAGTTGCGGCCCACGCAGTAGATGCGGTGGATCGGGAAGCGCTCGGCGCGGCCGACGACCGGCACCGACGGCACCGCCGGCGGAGTGAATACATAGTTCATGACAACCTCTCTTCTTGGTGGATGCCCAGCGCCTGCTGCACCGGACGGTCGGAAAAACTGAACAGGACGCAGCCCGGCCCGGAGACGAAGCGCGCAGTGTGCCACGACGGCACGACGAAATGATCCCGCGGCCCGAAGGGCTGGCGCCACTGCATGCCGCCGCGCTCCACCAGCATCTCGCCGTGGCCCTCGACCACGCTGTACACCGCACCGTCGGTCTGGCGCCAGGGCTTGCCGGCGAAGCCGGCCGGTAGCTTCTGCATGAAGGTGGCCATGGTCGGCATCGGCGAGCCGCCGGTGAGCGGGTTGAGGTAGCGCAGCTTGACGCCGTCCCAGTCGTCGATCGGCGCGTCGCGTTCCAGCCGGTCCAGCGCTTCCCGGCTGCGCTCGTAGGGGTAGCTGAAGATCGGCGAGGTCTTGCCGAACGGCGCGTCGTGCCGCACCGGCGCCATGTTGTGGCCGTAGCGGGCGAAGCTGGTGCCTTCGGCGCGCGAGACCGCCTGCGACTTGCTCTCGTCGTTCTGCGCGAAGCCGGCGTCGAAGAAGCGGATCATCGGGATGTCCAGGCCGTCGAGCCAGACCACCGGTTCATCCGCGTCGTTGCCGTGGTCGTGCCAGGTCCAGCTGGGCGTGATGATGAAGTCGCCCGGGCGCATGGTGGTGCGCTCGCCGTCCACCGCGGTGTAGGCGCCGGAGCCCTCGACGATGAAGCGCAGCGCGCTTTGCGTGTGGCGGTGGCTGGGCGCCACCTCGCCGGGCAGGATCAGCTGCAGGCCGGCGTACAGCGACTGCGTCACCGCCGACTGGCCACGCAGCGCCGGGTTCTCCAGGATCAGGACGCGCCGCACCGCTTCCTCGGCGGTGATCGCCTGGCCGGCGCGCATCAGGAAGGGCCGCACGTCCTCGTACTTCCAAAGCGCCGGGACGCAGGGCGTATCGGGCTGCCTGGGCACCAGCGCGTGCAGCACCTCCCACAGCGGCGTGAGGTTCAGCGGCGCCATGTCGGCGTACAACTGCTGGCGCGCCGCGGCCATCGGATGGGGTGCGTTCATCTTGTCTCCTTACCAGGTTCGTCCGAGATAGGCGCCTTCGCTCTCCAGCCGCGATTGCAGCGCCGGCACGTCGATGCCGGCGGCGCTGCCGCCCGACTTGAGGGCCAGGTCGGCGGCGATGCCCACGGCCTGGCCCATCACGAAGCAGGCGCCGGTCACCCGTGCCGCCGACTGCGCCTCATGCGTCATCGAGGCGCAGCGGCCGGCCACCCACAGGTTGTCGAAGCCCGGTGGCACCGTCATGCGGTAGGGCAGCTGGTTGAAGCCGCGGCTGCCCGGCCGGGTCCAGCGGAATTCCACGTCGCCCTTGGTGTGGAGCTCCAGCGGCCAGCCGTTGACACCGATGGTGTCGGTGAAATCCGCGCAATCGAGCACGTCGGACTCCGTCAGCATGTAGTGGCCCGTCACGCGCCGGGTCTCGCGAATCCCGACCTGCGGCGCGATGTCGACGATGTACGACTGCTCGAAGCCCGGCACTTCCTTGAGGAAGCCGGCGACGTCGGCGATCTGCCGGCGGCCCAGCACCTCGGCTTCGCTCAGTTCGACGGCGTCGGTGCCGTCCATCGCGTTGCCCTGCGGATTGGCCAGCTGCGTCAGGTTGACGCGCCACTCGATGCCGCTCTTTTGCGGGCGCACGATCGCGCCCTTGCGCGGAAACCTGTAGCGGCCTTGCGCCTCGGCTTTCGCCATCAGCTCGGGGATCACCTTCCAGGCTTCGCCGGCGCGCACCGGATCGACGCCGTTGAGGCGGAACATGGTCGACGGATAGAGCATGTTGCCGTGGCCGTCGCCCTTCTCGAAGGCGGCGCCGGCCCAGGCTGCGAGGTCGCCATCGCCCGAGCAGTCGACGAAGGTGCGCCCGCGCACGGCGAAGCGCCCCGACTTGGTTTCCAGCAGCAGCGCCTGCACATGGCCCGGCCCGGCCATGGTCACGCCGGCCCCCACCGCATGGAACAGGACGCTGACGCCGGCGGCCAGCATCAGGTCGTCGGCGGCGATCTTGTAGGCGGCGGTGTCATACGCCTGCGCCACGGTCCGGCCGAACAGGGCATGCGGCTCGTTCAGGCCGCCCAGCCGCGCGATGCGGGCCAGCAGGTCATCGGCCACGCCGTGCACCACTTGCCGGATCTCGCCCTCGACGTTGGCATGCAGGCCGCAGAAATTGGTGACGCCGGCCGCCGTGCCCATGCCGCCGAGGAAGCCGTAGCGCTCCACCAGCAGGGTCGAGCGCCCGGCCCGCGCCGCGGCCACGGCGGCGGCGATGCCGGCCGGCCCGCCGCCGAGGACGACCACGTCGTATTCGCCGAACACCGGCGTCTGCCGGCTCGGTTCGGTCAGGAAGCTTTGCATGAGATCAGTGAAGGGATGGGCGGGCGCCGCGCCGCTGGTGATTTATGATAAGTATACATATTGATCGGGAGACCGGCAAGCTGCCTGCGTCGCTACACTCGTCCCATGGCCAAGAGCTTCGACTTCCAGCACGCCCCGGGGCACCTGATCCGGCGGGCCCACCAGGTGGCGGTGGCGCTGTTCATGGAGGAAACGGGCGACTTCGACGTCACGCCGGTGCAGTTCGCCATCCTCAACGCGCTGATCGAGGATCCGGGCGAGGACCAGGTGACGCTGGCCGGCAAGGTGGCGTTCGACGCCGCCACCTTCGGCTCGGTGATCGGCCGGCTGGAAGCCAAGGGCTGGGTGCGGCGCGAGCCCGATGGCGCGGACCGCCGCCGCAAGCTCCTGTGGATCACCCCGCAGGGGCAGGCGGCGGCGGCGCAGATGAAGCGGGCCGTGCACAAGGTGCAGGCCCGGATCCTGGCGCCGCTGGAGCCGGCCGAGCGCGAGCAGCTGGTGGCGCTGCTGGCCAAGCTGGTGGGCTCGCACGGCCCCGGCTGAGCCTCAGCTCAGGCGATGCCTGACTTGGCGACCAGGTCGAAGTGCTCCACGTTCGGCGGCCCGGCGAAGAACGGTCCGACGATGGCGCGCCACTGGCCGAACAGCGGCCCCTCGCGAAAGCCCACCGTGTGGTCTTCCAGCGTGTCCCAGAAGATCTGCAGCACATAGCGCTCGGGCGTCTCGATGCACTTGTTCACCTTGAAGCCCTGGAAGCCCTTGGCCCTGGAAGCGACGGTGGCGATGCCGCGCTGGATCGCCTCCTCGAAGGCGGCCTGCTGGCCCGGCTGGATGCGGATGTCGGCGATTTCAAGAATCATTGTCGGTCTCCTCGTGAGACGGCGATTGTCGCCGAGTCGCCAAGTCGCCGACCCCCGGCCTAGGGCCGCGCCAGCGCCTGCCGCAGCTGCGACGCGCACAGCGACACCGCGACGTTGGCCTCGTCCAGCACCTTGCCCATCGTGATGAAGCCGTGGATCTGGCGCTCGAAGCACACCAGCGCGGCCCGGTTGCCCGCTACGGTGAGCGCCTGGGCGTATTGCAGTCCCTCGTCGCGCAGCGGGTCGTAGCCCGCGGTCAGCACGAAGGCCGGCGGCAGCCCGGACAGGTCGGAGTGCAGCAGCGGCGAGGCCCGCCAGTCCAGGTCGTGGCGGGCGTCGTCGATGTAATGGTCGTGGAAGTAGGCGATCGTGTCGCGGGTCAGCAGGTAGCCTTCGCCGTTGCTGGTGTGGGAGGGCGCGCCGCGCCGCATGTCGGTGGCCGGATAGATCAGCAACTGGAAAGCCACCGGCAGGTCGCCGGCGTCGCGCGCCGCGATCGCGACCACCGCCGCCAGGTTGCCGCCGGCGCTGTCGCCGCCCACCGCCAGCCGCTGCGCATCCAACCCCAGCGCCGCTGCGTTGGCGCTGACCCAGCGCGTAGCCGCAAATGCATCGTCCACCGCCGCCGGGAAGCGGTGTTCCGGTCCCATGCGGTAGTCGACCGCGACCAGCGCGCAGCCCGAGCCGTTGGCCAGTTCGCGGCACAGCGTGTCGTGGCTGTCCAGGTCGCCGATGGTCCAGCCGCCGCCGTGGAAGTACACCAGCACCGGCAGCACCTGGTCCGCCTTGCTCCCCAACGGCCGGTACAGCCGCAGCGACATGTCCCCGGCCGGCGCCGGCGCGCGCAGCTCGCGCACCAGCGCCACTTCCGCAGCAGCGGGCTGCGTGACGAAGCGCCGTTCGCGGTACCAGTGCCGCGCGTCGGCGGGGGTCAGGGTGTGGGTGGGCGGCAGGCCCTTTTCCTCGATCAGGGCCAGCAGCGCGCGGGCCTGGGGATGCAGCATTTCGTCTCTCCTGGAATGGGCCGCGGCAGCGCGTCCCGGTTTATGCTCCGCGCCATGAAGCTCTATAACTATTTCCGCTCCTCCGCATCGTTTCGCGTGCGCATCGCGCTCGAGCTCAAGGGCCTTCGCTACGAGTACGCCCCGGTGCACCTGGCCCGCGGCGACCACAAGCTGCCCGACTATGCCGCAGTGTCGGCGACGGCGCTGGTCCCGACCTTGGAGCTCGATGGCGGCGAGCGGCTGGGGCAGTCGATGGCGATCATCGAATACCTGGACGAGACCCATCCGGAGCCGCCGCTGCTGCCCTCGGATGCGCTGGGCCGGGCCCGCGTGCGGGCGCTGGCGCAACTGGTCTCGTGCGACATCCATCCATTAAACAACCTGCGCGTGCTCAAGTACCTGGTGCGCGAACTCAAGGTGGAGGAGGAAGCCAAGAACACGTGGTACCGCCACTGGGTGCGCGAAGGCCTGCAGGCCTACGAGCGCGAGCTGGCGCAGCTGCCGCCGTCCACCTACAGTTACGGGCCCACGCCGAGCCTGGCCGACTGCTGCCTGGTGCCGCAGGTCTTCAACGGCCAGCGCTTCAACGTGGATTTCAGCGGGTTGCCGCGCACGATGGCGGCATTCGACGCCTGCATGAAGCTGCCGGCGTTCCAGCAGGCGCAGCCGTCCAACTGTCCCGACAACGAAGCGTAGGCCGGTGGACGCCGACTGGATCGCCCCGGACTGGCCCACGCCGCCATCGGTGCGTGCCGTCTGCACCACGCGCAAGGGCGGCGTGTCGCTGCCGCCGTACGACAGCCTGAACCTCGGCGACCACGTGGGCGACGACCCGGTCGCCGTCGTCCGCAACCGCGCGCTGTTGCGCGAGGCGATCGGCGTGCGCCCGGTTTACCTGCAGCAGGTGCACGCCAGCAATGCCGTGCGCCTGGAGGCCGGAACGCGCGACGGCACGCAAGCCGATGCCTGCGTCGCGACCGATCCGGGCCTGGCCTGCACGATCATGGTGGCGGACTGCCTGCCGGTGCTGTTCGCCGACCGCGCGGGGCGGGCGGTGGCAGCGGCCCACGCCGGCTGGCGCGGGCTCGCCGGCGGCGTGCTGGAAGCTACCTTGCACAGCCTGTGGAATGCGATGGGCGTCCCGCCCGCCGAGGCCGCAGACCGGACCATTGCCTGGCTGGGCCCGTGCATCGGGCCGCAGGTGTTCGAGGTCGGCGACGAGGTGCGCCAGGCGTTCGTCGAGCGGCAGGCGCAGGCCGCAGCCCTGTTCAGGCCGAAGTCCGATGGCAAGTGGCTGGCCGACCTGCAGGGCCTGGCGCGCCTGCGGCTGGCGGCCAGCGGCGTCACCGCGGTCCATGGCAACGACGGCAGCGCCGGCTGGTGCAGCGCCGGCAATCCTTCAAGATTCTTTTCGCACCGGCGCGACCGCGTCAGCGGCCGCTTCGCCGCCTGCGTCTGGCTGGCCTGAGGCGGCTGCCCGCAGGGCCAGCGCCGCCTTCTTGCGGCGGCGCCGGCGCGCCGGCTCCTGCATCAGGTAAATCACCAGGGCGACGGGGCCAACGCCATACAGCAGAAAGGTCACAATGGCCCCGAGCAGGGTGCCGGTTGCATTGGTGGCCTCGGCGACGGCCATCATCAGCGCGACGTAAAACCAGCCGATCACGACGATGTACACGGGGCTTCCAGTCGGATTTTGTTGCAGTGCAGCATGAGGAATGGGATACTCGGGTTAACCCGGATCAACAGGGTGACAGGAGACAACAATGCATTCTGAAGCAGACTGGGCGGCCGCCACCCAACAGTTCCAGCAGAGCCTCACGCAGAGCTGGGGCATGGCGCTGCAATCCTTCGAGCAGCTGGGCCTGCCCGAAACCGGCGCCGGCAACGGCCCGCTTCCCGCCCTGAAATTCTCGCCGGAGAAATTGCAGGAGCTGCAGCAGGCTTACCTGAAGGAAGCCACCGAGCTCTGGAACCACGGCCTGCATCCCAAGCCCCCGGCCGACAAGCGCTTTGCCGGCGACGCCTGGGGCGCCAATCCGGTCGCAGCCTTTTCGGCCTCGGCCTACCTGCTCAACGCCCGCACGCTGCTGGGCATGGCCGAGGCGGTGGAGTCGGACGCCAAGACCAAGGCCCGGCTGCGCTTCGCGGTCGAGCAGTGGATGGCGGCCTCGGCGCCGAGCAACTTCATGGCGTTGAACGCCGAGGCGCAGAAGAAGGCGATCGAGACCAAGGGCGAGAGCATCGCCCGCGGGATGAAAAACCTGCTGGCCGACATCCAGCAGGGCCACGTCTCGATGACCGACGAGAGCCTGTTCGAGGTCGGCCGCAACGTCGCCACCACCGAGGGCGCGGTGGTGTTCGAGAACGAGCTGTTCCAGCTGATCGAATACAAGCCGTCCGGCAAGCAGGTGTACGAGCGGCCTTTCCTGTTCGTGCCGCCGTGCATCAACAAGTTCTACATCCTGGACCTGCAGCCGGAGAACTCGCTGATCAAGTACGTGGTGGACCAGGGCCACCGGACCTTCGTGGTCAGCTGGCGCAATGCGGACGAATCGCTGCACGACAAGACCTGGGACGACTACATCGCGGATGCGGCGATCAAGGCCATCGAGGTGGTGCAGGAGATCACCGGTGCCAGGAAGATCAACGCGCTGGGCTTCTGCGTCGGCGGCACCATCCTGAGCACCGCGCTGGCCGTGCTGGCGGCACGCGGCGAAAAGCCGGTTGCATCCGCCACGCTGCTGACCACGCTGCTGGATTTTTCCGACACCGGCATCCTGGACCTGTTCATCGACGAGCCGATGGTCAAGTACCGCGAGCTGCAGATGGGCAAGGGCGGCCTGCTCAAGGGCCAGGAACTGGCGACCACCTTCAGCTTCCTGCGCCCCAACGACCTGGTCTGGAACTACGTGGTGGGCAACTACCTCAAGGGCGAGACGCCGCCGCCGTTCGACCTGCTGTACTGGAACAGCGATTCCACCAACCTGCCGGGGCCGATGTATACCTGGTACCTGCGCAACACCTACTTCGAGAACAACCTCGTCAAGCCGGGCAAGTGCACGGTGGCCGGCCAGAAGGTGGACCTGTCGACGCTGGACATGCCGGTCTATGTCTACGGCTCGCGCGAGGACCACATCGTTCCGATCGGCGGCTCCTACGCCAGCATCAGGCACCTGCCGGGCAAGAAGCGCTTCGTCATGGGCGCCTCCGGCCACATTGCCGGGGTGATCAACCCGCCGGCGAAGAACAAGCGCTCCTACTGGACCAACGACAAGCTGCCGGCCACGGTCGAGGACTGGATTGCCGGCGCCAAGGAGCACCCCGGCAGCTGGTGGACCGACTGGGCCGGCTGGCTCAAGGGCCACGCGGGCAAGCTGGTTGCCGCGCCCAAGGGCTACGGCAAGGGCGCCAAGTACAAGGCGATCGAGCCGGCGCCCGGCCGCTACGTCAAGGCCAAGGCCTGAAACAAACCGAAAAGCTTGAACGCGAAGGGCGCAAAGGGCCCGCAGGGCAGGCGGAAGAGAGAACAATGAAGCTCTGATTCTTCTGCGACTTCTGCGGCGTTCTTGCGCCCCTGCGTTCACAAGGACATCACCCAAACTCACCCCACCAGGAGCACACCATGGAAGATATCGTCATCGTTTCGGCGGTCCGCACGGCGGTCGGCAAGTTCGGCGGCTCGCTCGCCAAGATCCCGGCCACCGAGCTGGGCGCGATCGTGATCAAGGAGGCGCTGGCGCGCGCCAAGGTCGATCCCGCGCAGGTCAGCGAGGTCATCATGGGCCAGGTGCTGGCGGCCGGCGCCGGCCAGAATCCGGCGCGCCAGGCGCTGCTCAAGGCCGGCCTGCCCAAGGAAGTGCCGGGCCTGACGATCAACGCGGTGTGCGGCTCGGGCCTGAAGGCCGTGATGCTGGCGGCCCAGGCCATCGCCTGGGGCGACGCCGAGATCGTGGTGGCCGGCGGCCAGGAGAACATGAGCGCCGCGCCCCACGTGCTGCCCAACTCGCGCGACGGCCAGCGCATGGGCGAGTGGAAACTGCAGGACACGATGATCGTGGACGGCCTGTGGGACGTCTACAACCAGTACCACATGGGCGTGACGGCCGAGAACGTCGCCAAGGAACACAACATCGACCGCGCCGCGCAGGACGCGCTGGCGCTGGGCAGCCAGACCAAGGCGGCGGCGGCGCAGGACGCCGGCAGGTTCAAGGACGAGATCGTCTCGGTGCCGATCCCGCAGAGGAAGGGCGACCCGATCCAGTTCGACGCCGACGAATTCATCAACAAGAAGACCAATGCCGAAGCGCTCGCCGGCCTGCGCCCGGCCTTCGACAAGGCCGGCAGCGTCACCGCCGGCAATGCTTCCGGGCTGAACGACGGCGCCGCCGCCGTGGTGGTGATGAGCGCCAGGAAAGCCAAGGAGCTGGGCCTCAAGCCCCTGGCCACCATCAAGGCCTTCGGCACCACCGGGCTGGACCCGAAGGTGATGGGCATGGGCCCGGTGTCCGCCACCAAGAAGGCGCTCGAGCGCGCCGGCTGGAAGGCATCGCAGGTGGACCTGTTCGAGCTCAACGAAGCCTTCGCCGCGCAGGCCTGCGCCGTCAACAAGGCGCTGGACATCGACCCGGCCAAGGTCAACGTCAATGGCGGCGCCATCGCCATCGGGCACCCGATCGGTGCGTCCGGCGCGCGCATCCTGGTGACGCTGCTGCACGAGATGCAGCGGCGCGATGCGAAGAAGGGCATCGCCGCGCTGTGCATCGGCGGCGGCATGGGGGTTTCCCTCGCTGTGGAACGCTGAGCGAGAGAGTAGAACGGAACGACTACTGCAAGGAGGCCAAAATGGCAAAAAAAGTCGCATACATCACCGGCGGCATGGGCGGCATCGGCACCGCCATCTGCCAGCGCATGCACAAGGAAGGCTTCACGGTCATCGCCGGCTGCGGCCCGACCCGTGACTTCAACAAGTGGCTGGGCGAACAGAAGGAGCTGGGCTACGAATTCCACGCGTCGGTCGGCAATGTCGGCGCCTGGGAGTCGACCGTGGACGCCTTCTCCAAGGCCAAGGCGGAACACGGCCCGATCGACGTGCTGGTCAACAACGCCGGCATCACGCGCGACCGCATGTTCCTGAAGATGTCGCGCGAGGACTGGGATGCGGTGATCGAAACCAACCTCAACAGCATGTTCAACGTCACCAAGCAGGTGGTCGGCGACATGGTCGAGAAGGGCTGGGGCCGCATCATCAACATCAGCAGCGTCAACGGCGAAAAGGGCCAGGCCGGGCAGACCAATTACTCGGCGGCCAAGGCCGGCATGCACGGCTTCACCATGGCGCTGGCCCAGGAGCTGGCCAACAAGGGCGTCACCGTCAACACGGTCAGCCCCGGCTACATCGGCACCGACATGGTCAAGGCGATCCGCGAGGACGTCCTGAACAAGATCGTGGCCACCATTCCGGTCAAGCGCCTGGGCAAGCCGGAGGAGATCGCCTCCATCATCGCCTGGCTGGCCTCCGAGGACGGCAGCTACTCCACCGGCGCGGATTTTTCCGTCAACGGCGGCCTGCACATGGGTTAGGCGGCTTCGGGCACCAACAGAAAAGCCCGCGCGAGCGGGCTTTTCTGTTGGTGCCGCAACGCTCAGTCCACCAGGTCCTCGATCACCAGCTGCCGGTACTTCTGGCCGTAAGACAGCGGGAAGGCCTTGAGGATCTCCATGATCTGGGTGGTTTCGTCGCCGTGGGGCGCGTGGATCATAAGCGCCCAGTGACCCTGGCTGGCCAGTTCGGCGAAGCGGCGCACGGTGTCTGCTTCCGTGCCCACGGTGGGCAGCGGGATGTCGGCGCTGCCGACGGTGCGGGCGATCTTTTCCTGGATCACGTCCGGCGACAGCAGGGCCACCTTCTCGCCCATCACCCCGTTTTCCTCCAGCTTGCGTTCGGCGGCCCGCGCGTCCTGCTCGCTCGGCAGCATCACCACCATGTAGCCCGTGGGATAGAAAACCCCGCGCATGGTGAGCATGCTGGGTTCCAGTTCGAAGTGTTTCATGGCAGCTCCTTGTCGTTGTGAACGCCATTAAGGCGCCGACGGCTGCGTTGCCTTGTCAGCGCCCGTGTCCAGCCGCTGTAGGACGGTGCATCAGGCCTGGCCGGGGGCGGCCTTGCGGGGGCCGAGCAGGCGGTCCATGCCGTACAAACCGAAGGCCGGCAGCGCGTCCATCGCCGACGCCGCCTGCAGCACGGCGTCGCTGTTGACCAGGTGGCTCGAGCAACCCAGCACCTCGGCCTGCATCTCCAGGGCCGCGCCGCTGAGCTCCTGCCAGTAGTTCGCTGTCGCCTCCATCTGCGAGCGCAGCAGCTCGGTCGGGATGGTCAGCAGGTCCAGCGGCGCGCGCGGCGCCTTGTAGCCCTCGGCGGCCTTGGTGAAGCGCTGCAGCGCCGCCTGCACCGCCCGGTCATTGATGCGGCGCATGTTCTCCAGGCCGCGGCGCATCGCTTCCGCGCTTTCGCTGGCCACCGCCTCCTGCAGGTGCACGGCTTCGATCGGGTCCGGCTCGGCGGGAACGGGCGCCCGGCGGGGTTTTCTGGCAGTCATGTCGGCCTCCTTTGCGGGGCATTTGCCCCCTGTCAGCGCGATTCTGCAACCGGTGCCTGCCGGATGTCATCGGGCATTGCGTAACCGACTGCAGCGCGGTGTTGTCCGGATCTGGACGACGGCGGTGCTGCCTCGGGATGGCGGCGGCCGTTTGAGAGAATCCCGATTCAACCAAAGGATGATCCACCGATGAAGTTCTCCGCCCTTCCCATCGCGCTGGCGATCGCCGTCTGCGCCTGCCATGCCGCCGCCCAGCAGGCACCGCTGCACGACGAGTTCTTCTGGCTCGGCGAGATCAACAAGGCGACCGCCGTGATCAATACCGACGAGGGCTTGCTGGACAAATCCATGGCGCCGCAATTCGCCGCCGGCATCGCCAGGGTGCTGCAGGCCGGCGCCCAGCAGGGCGGCAAGCGCCCGTCCAGCGTGATCACCTTCGAGCCGCTGCTGATCGAGGCGGCCGGGCCGCAGATCACCCTGCTGCACGCGGGCCGCTCCAGCCAGGACATGCACGCGACCTACCGGGCGGCGATCCTGCGCGAGGAAATGCTGAACCTGGCCGACCAGTTGAACAGGACTTCCGGGACGCTCGTGAAGCTGGCGGCCAGGCACGCCGGCACGATCGTCCCCAACTACACCAATGGTGTGGCGGCGCAACCGAACAGCCTGGGCCACACGCTGCTGGGGCACGCCGCCGGACTGGAGCGCGATGCCCAGCGCATCCGCGAGGCGTACGCGCGGATCGACCGCTCGCCCATGGGCACCACGGTGCTCAATGGCACCAGCTGGCCGCTCAATCGCGCCCGGATGGCGGACTACCTGGGTTTCGACGCCATCGTCGACAACGCCTACGACGCGGCCCAGATCTCGTCGGTGGACGAGCCGGTGGAAGCGGGCGCCATCGTCGCCAGCATCGCGCTGCATGCGGGCGCGTTCGTCGAGGACGTGATGGCGCAATATTCGCAGTCGCGGCCCTGGATGCTGCTGGCGGAGGGCGGCTCCAACACCTACGTCTCCAGCGCCATGCCGCAAAAGAGGAACCCGGGCCTGCTCAATAGCACCCGGCGCGACGCCTCCACCGCGCTCACGCTGGCGCTGGGCCCGATGCTCCAGGCCCACAACATCACGCCCGGCATGAGCGACCCGAAGGAGGTCAAGCCGAACACCCAGATGGTCCGCAGTGCGATCACGGTGCTCAAGAACTGGGACCGCATCCTCAACGCGCTTGTGATCAGCCCGGAGCGCGCGCTGGAGGAACTCAATAGCGACTGGACGGCCTCGCAGGAGCTGGCCGACGTGCTGATGCGCAAGTACAAGCTGCCGTTCCGGGTCGGCCACCATTTCGCTTCCGAAGTCGTCGACTACGCCAAGGCCAAGGACATCAAGCCGCTGGACTTTCCCTACGCCGAGGCCAGGCGCATCTACGCCGATGCGGTCAAGGGGCTGGGCCTGTCCACCGAGCTGCCCATGAGCGAGGTGGAATTCCGCTCGACCCTCGACCCGGTGGCCATCGTGCGCAACCGGGCGACCGTCGGCGGGCCCCAGCCGGCGGAAATGCAGCGCATGCTCAAGGCGGCGCAGGACCAGCTCGCGCGGCAGGACGCCTGGATCAAGGCCCGCCGCGCGCGGATCAGTACGGCGCTGGCGCGGCTCGACGCCGACTTCGACAAGCTGCTGCCGGCGCACTGAGCGCCTGCGCACGACTGCAGGAACGCACCATGATCATCGACAACCAGTCCGACCTCACCGCCGCCGTGCTTGCCGAGATCGAGCGGGCGCCGGACGCCCGCTTTCGCGAGATCATGTCGGCGGCGGTGCGGCACCTCCATGCCTTCGTGCGGGAGGCGCAGCTGAGCGAAGCGGAGTTTCGCCAGGCCTGCGCACTGGTCGCGCGCCTCGGGCAGGCAACCACGCCGTCGCACAACGAGGTGGTGCTGGCCGCCGGCTCGCTCGGCCTGTCGGCGCTGGTCTGCCTGTTGAACAACGGCGATGGTGGCCGCCGCGACACCACCGCCAATCTGATGGGCCCGTTCTGGCGCCAGGGCTCGCCTGCCACCCCCAACGGCGGGTCCATCGTGCGCTCGCCGACGCCGGGCGAGCCGGTGTTCGTCAATGCCTGGGTGCGCGACGCCCAGGGCCGGCCGGTGGCCGGTGCGCTGGTCGACGTCTGGCAGGCGTCCTCGGAGGGCTTCTACGAAAACCAGGACCCGGCGCAGGCCGACATGAACCTGCGCGGCCGCTTCACCACCGATGCGCAGGGGCGCGTCGCGTTTCGCAGCGTCAAGCCCAGCGGCTACCCGATCCCGGTGACCGGGCCGGTAGGCGACTTGCTGCGCGCGCAGGGCCGCCACAACATGCGGCCGGCGCACATCCATTTCCTGATCCACAAGCCGGGCTACAAGGCGCAGTTCTCGCAGCTCTATTCCAGCGACGATCCCAACCTGGAGTCCGACGTGCAGTTCGGCGTCACCCGGGCGCTGGTCGGCCAGTACGTGCTGCACCAGGACGAGGCGGCGCCCGATGCCGACGTCCAGGGCCGCTGGTATTCGCTGGAGCACCATTTCGTGATCGCGGCCGGGGACGACACGCTGCCTGCCCCGCCGATCACCGCCAAGGCGAGCGGCGAGCGGCCGCGGCTCACGGTGCTGCAGCGCAGGCCCGATCCGGCGGACTGACGCGGTTCTCCTTTTTGCCGAAGCGCCGGCGGGCTTTTCTCACGCTGCCGGCGATCAATCTCGCACCGCGTGCAGGATCGCCGCTTTGTTCAATACCATCGGTCATAGAACGACAAGGGCACTATGCGATTCGCGTACAAGGTATGGCACTCGGAAGACGACAAATGGACGGCGAAAAAGGAAGCGGGCCGCGCCCTTGAAGACGACGAGATCACCCACGCGCACCAACGGCTCGAGGAGATGGTCCAGATCAACTACGACCTGGAGCCGGCGGTCAACGCCTCGGTGCTGATGCTCACCCCGCCGATCCGGGGCGTGATCATCGTGCTGGACGCCGACATCAGCGAGGACGAGGCGGACCGCTCGATCGCCTCCTGCCTGGTGCGCATCAACAGCATCGACCCGGACCTGTGCTTCATCGCCGAACCGCTGCCGCGCACGCGCGAGGCCGCCCGGCCCAGCGTGCTGTCCCAGCTGGACATGCTGTCCACCGAGTCCAGCGAACTCTGAGCGCCGGCAGGCCGCCGTCGGGCGCGGCTGTGGGCTGGCGCTAATTCCCGGCTAACGATTGCCTCACTGGGGGCTAATTGGCGCTGCCTAAAGTGGAGCGACCGAGGCCCACCATGAACACCAGAACGCTCATCTCCACCGCAGCCTTCCTGGCGATCGTCGCCGCCAGCATCCTGGCGGCCGTCGCCTCCAGCGTCGTGCCCACCGAAGGCGCAGACCGCGCGCCGTACGGCTTCCAGTCAGCATCGGTGGAGCCGCGCCATGCGTGAAGCGGCCGTGCCCGCCGCCAGCTACGGCGATCTCGCGCTGGTGGGCGACGGCCGCCTGGTGCAGGTGCGCGGCGAAGTGGTCGCGCTGCCGGAGCCGGAACTGCAGCTGGTGGCCAGCCTGGTGCGCGCGCAGGGCCGCGCCGTGCGGCGCACCGTGCTCGAACTGAAGGCGTGGGGCATCTGGCAGACGGTGAGCCCGGGCGCGTTGGCCGGCGCGATCCAGCGGCTGCGCGCGCAGCTGGCCATGCTCGGGTCGGGCGTCGGGATCAGCGGAAGCCCGGAGCTGGGGTACGCGCTCACGCGAAGCTGACATCCGGCAGGCGGGCCCGCACGATCCCTTGCGCAGCGCTCCGGCGGGGGAGTATCGTGCGGGCTTTGCGACGTCCGGGGACTGCCATGCGCTGGATCGGGTTGTTCATTGCCGCGGCGCTGCTCGCCGGTTGCGCCGCGCCGCCTGCGGGGCCCGGCACCGCCGGCATTGAAGCGCTGTTCACCGTGCAGGGCGGCGGCGGGTCGGCGCAGGTGCGCGTCCTGACCCGCGCCGCCACCTGCCCGCAGATTGCGTGGCAGGGCAGGGCGCGCGAGGCGATGGCGGTGCGGGCCGGGCCGGCCACGATTGCCGCGCGCGGCGGCGCCGGGCAGCCGGATACCAAGCCGGCGCAGTTCGACGTGCTGGTGTGCGAGGCGGCCTGGCCGCCAGGCGTGACGGCCGCCAGGATCGGCGCAGTGGCGGTGCCTGCGCCGCGCGCGCAGGTGCGGCGGATCGCCGTCATCGGCGACACCGGTTGCCGCCTGAAGGCGTCCGACGGCGCCTTCCAGGACTGCAACGACCGCGACGGCTGGCCGCTGGCCCGGGTCGCCGCCAGCGCCGCCGCAATGCATCCGGACCTGGTGGTCCATGTGGGCGACATCCACTACCGCGAAAGTCCCTGCCCGGTGGGCAATGGCGGCTGCGCCGGCAGCCCATGGGGCTATGGCCACGACGCCTGGCAGGCCGACTTCTTCACCCCGGCGCGGCCGCTGCTGTTGCAGGCGCCATGGGTGTTCGTGCGCGGCAACCACGAGATGTGCGCGCGGGCGGGACAGGGCTGGTTCCGCTTCATCGACCCGCTCCCCTGGCGCGAACAGCGTTCATGCAACCAGCCGGCGTTCGACGGCGACGCGGACTATTCGGCGCCGTATGCGGTTGCGCTCACCCCTGACGAGCAACTGCTGGTGTTCGATTCCGCGGCCGCCCCGTTCAGGGCGCCGGCTCCCGGCAGTGCGGCCTTCGCGCGCTACCGGGAGCAGATGGTCGCCGTCCAGGCGCTGGCCGCGCGCAGTGCCCACAACGTGTTCCTCAGCCACCACCCGCTGCTGGCCTTCGTTCCCGGACGCGCAGGCGCGCCGCCGCAACCCGCGGGCAACGCGGCGCTGCAAGCGGTGGCGGCGGACTTGTACCCGGGCCGGCTGTTTCCGGCCGGCGTGGACCTGAGCATGCACGGCCACATCCACCTGTTCGAGTCGATCGGCCTTGCCGGCGGCCAGCCGGTCTCGCTGGTGCTGGGAAACTCGGCGTCGGCCAACGAGGGGGCGGCGCCGTTCCCGCTGCCTGCGGGCTTGCAGCCGTACCCCGGCGTGGTGGTGCGCGACTACGCCGCGCGTTCCGAGTTCGGGTTCGCCATGCTGGAACTGCAGGGCGGCGGATCCTGGCTGCTGACCGAATACACCGCCGATGGCCAGCCGGTGCTGCGCTGCGCGATCGGCGACGGCAGGAGCGTGTGCTCGCCGGCGCCGGCCGAGCCACCGCGGTGACGCAATCGCGTAAGCTGCAATCCGTGGAAACTGCGCTCGCCCGAAAGAAGGATCGTTTGCTGGCGGCAATGCTCGCGGGCACCGGCGTCTCGCTGCTGACGGCGATGCTGGGCTGCGGCCTGTGGTGGGGATACCGGTATCTGACCGGGGTTCGGACCGCCCGCGGCGGCGTGGCGCTGCAGGTTCCGCTGCCGCTGGCCTGCGCCATCCTGGCCGCCTGCGCGGTGTTGGGCGGCATCGCCGCCAGGTCGGCGTATTACCGCGCTTCCTCGAGCACGTAGCCCAGGCCGCGCAGGGTGCGGATCGCCACCCCGCTGGTGCCCATCTTCTTGCGCAGGCGCGAGATGAACGCTTCCAGGGCGTTGTCGCCGAGCGCGCCGTCCGACTCCGACAGCTTGCCCGACAGCTCGCGCTTGCTGACCACCCGGCCGGGCGGCGTCATCAGCTCCCACAGCACTTCGAACTCGCGGGCCGGCAGGTCCCACGGCTGGCTGGCCAGGAAGAAGCGGCGCGCCTGCCGGTCCAGCGTCAGCTGGCCGACGTCGACCCGGTCGTCGGTGCTGCGTGCGCGGCGCACCAGGGCGCGCAGGCGGGCTTCCACTTCGTCCAGGTCGAAGGGCTTGCCCAGGTAGTCGTCGGCGCCCGCGTCCAGGCCGGCGATGCGCTCCTCGGTGCGGTCGCGCGCCGTGAGCACCAGCACCGGCGTGCGGTCGCCGCGTGCCCGCGCCTCGCGCAGCAGCGCCAGGCCGTTGCCCATGGCGCTGTGTCCGGTGGAGGAATAGGGCAGGTTCAGGTCCAGCAGCACCGCGTCGTAGGGGTGCAGCTGCCAGCGGTTGCGGCCTTCTTCGATCGAGGCCGCCAGGTCCACGCGGTGGCCCGCGTCGACCAGGCTGCGCAGCATCAGCGTGCGCAGCACCTCATCGTCTTCGGTGACCAGGATGCGCATGGACGGATTCCCCTTTTAACCTTCCGGCAGTGCCACCGGCACGATGGCGTTCCTGGTGCGGCGCAGCTGCAGGAAGAA
>NZ_JBHSMF010000010.1:0-342433 GCF_042655405.1 Caenimonas terrae
CAGTCTCTCAAACCCAATCCGGATGAACACCGGATACAACCTATTGAAGCTTCACAGCTAGATGAGTGCCCGTCAGGCACGCGCAGCAACGGCGGGCTTGAGCAGCATCCGGCCGGCACGCGCCGGCGTGGCCCGGCCCGCGTCCAGGCTCAGCGCGCCGTTGACGAACACCAGCGCCACGCCTTCGCTCTGCGCCAGCGGCTGCTCGTAAGTGGCCAGGTCGCGGATGCGCGCGGGATCGAACACCACGAGGTCGGCGAACCAGCCGGCCCGGACCTGCCCCCGGTCCTGCAACCGGAAGTTGCGGGCCGACAGGCCCGTCATCTTGTGGATCGCCTGTTCCAGGCTGAACAGGTTCTGCTCGCGCCAGTAGCGCGCCAGCACCCGGGGAAAGGCGCCCCACAGCCGCGGATGCGGATGGCGGTCGTGCGGCAGCCCGTCGGAGCCGATCATGCTGCGCGGGTGGCTGATCACGCGCCGCACGTCCTCCTCGTCCATCTGGAAATAGCAGGCGCCCCCGGGCTTCAGCCGCGTGCAGGCCTCGCGCTGCGTGGTGCCCCACTCGGCTGCGATGGAAGCGAGCATCCGTCCCGTCATCTCCGGGTGCGGCGCCGACCAGCTCACCATCACGTCGATCACTTCGTCGACCAGGTCCTCGCGCAGCACCGTGGAGCCCGCCACGTAGGGGTAGACGTCCATCGAGATGTCCTGGCGCGCGGCCAGCGCGTCGATCAGCGGCAGGGTCTCCCGGGTGCGCCCCCAGTTGGCGGGGCCGGCGCACTTGTGGTGGGAGATGACCAGCGGCACGCCGGCCTCGAAGGCGCAGTCGCTGGCTTCGTGCATCGCCTCCAGGATGTCGGCCATCTCCGAGCGCATGTGCGTGGCATACACCCCGCCGTGGCAGGCCACCACCTTCGCCAGCTGCGTGACTTCCGCCGCCGGCGCCGGCATGGCCTCGGCATAGAACAGGCCCGACGACAGGCCGATCGCACCCTCGGCCATGCATCGCTCCAGCAGCTCGCACATGGCCTGCCGTTCCTGCGCGCTGGCGGGCAGTGCCAGGTCCTGCATGCAGGCCGAGCGCAGCGTGGTGTGGCCGATCAGCGCCGCCACGTTGACGGCGGGCAGGGCGGCCGCGACCGCCTGTGCGTACGCAGCGACGGACGGGTACCTGAAGGAATTGCCAAGCAGCGTCAGGGCACCGCGCGGCTGGTCGACCACATGGGGCGCGAGCGACAGCCCGCAGTTGCCGGTGATGACCGTGGTCACGCCCTGCGAGAGCTTGGGGAACATGCCGGGCGCATCGAGCACGATGGCGTCGTCGTGCGTGTGCACGTCGATGAAGCCCGGCGCGACGGCCAGACCGTTGCAGTCGTGCACTTCCAGATCGCGCGCCGACAGCCCCGCGGGCAGTTGTTCGCGCAGGCCGGGCCCGACGGCGAGGATGCGGTCGGCCTGCAGCAGCACGTCCGCCACCTGCGCGGGCGCGCCGGTGCCGTCCACGACCAGCCCGTTTTCCAGCAGGATGGCGCGCGTCATTCGGGCACTCCGGTGGTGCCGTTCGCGGCCTCGCCCCAGTCGAGGCGGGGATGGTGCTGCATGTCCACCCCGCGCGTCTCCAGCGTGTGCTGGATCCGCGCCAGCCGGTCCACCGCCTTGTCACCCAGCCGCTGGGCCACCAGGACGGTGAGGATCTCGATGACGGCGAGATGGGCCAGGTAGGCCTCGGGGCCCACCGGCATCACGGGGTCGGGCGCGACCTCGACGCCCAGCACGATGTGCGCCAGCGCCGCCAGCGGCGAGCCGGGCTGGGTCAGCGCGATCACGGTGGCGCCTTGCGAGCGCGCCACGTCGACGGCCTCCAGCAGCGACGGCATGCCGCCCACGTGGGTGATCGCCATCACGACGCCACCCGGGCCGATGGTGGCGGCCGAGATCAGCTGCAGGTGCGGGTCGAGGTAGCTGTTGGAGACCACGCCCATGCGGTACAGGCGCGCCTGCAGGTCCGAGGCCATGAAGTTGGAGGTGACGCCCACGCCATAGCAGTCCACGCGCGTGCTTTGCGCCATCGCGTCGGCCGCGGCCTGGACGGCCCCCGCATCGAGCTGGGACTGCACGCTGTTGATCACCAGCGCCGCGCCGCGCGTCACCTTCGCGATCACTTGCCGGGTGTCGTCGTCGATGCGCACCCGCCGGTTCAGCGGCGAGCCGCCGACCGCCAGCTCCTGCGCCAGCGCCAGCTTGAACTCGCGCAGCCCGGGGTAGCCCAGGTCGCGGCAGGTGCGCATGATGGTCGGCACCGAGCTGTTGGCCCGCTGGGCGAGGGCCTCGAAGGTCTCGTCCAGCACCCGCTGCGGATCCTCCAGGATCAACGCCAGCACGTTGCGCCGCGCCGTCGGCGCACGGTCCATGATTTCGGCGATCTTTTCCAGTACGCGAGGAGTCATCTAGAAGCAGGTGACGATGGCGTCACGCACGTTGTATTGATCGTCCACCACCGGCATCCAGCGCCATTTGTCGAAGGTGGTGCAGGGGTGGGAAATGCCCAGGGCGACGAGGTCGCCCACGCGCAGCGCCTGGTGCTCCGCGCCGCTGCCGCGCAGGTAGGCGTGCTGGTCGTTGAGGCCGGCGATCTTCCAGTCCGGCGGCGCGGCCTGGACGGCCGTGCCATCCTGCGCGCGCCAGGCGATGGGAAGCGGGAGCTCCAGGTCGTAGGAGATGTCGCGCTTGCCGACTGCCAGGATCGCGAGGCCCGGCTCGGGGCAGGACTGCACCGCCGTCCACACCTCCATGGCGGCATGCAGGCCGTGGCCGCAGCCCATGCGCCGGGCCACCGCGCTCATGAAGCGATGGTAGGTGCCATGGTCGTGTGTCACGTAGCAGCCGGAGCGCAGCAGTCCTTGCACCGGCAGCGACAGCTTCATCTTCAGCTGGTCGGCCACCAGGTCGAAGATGGCGGAGCCGCCGGCGGTGAGCAGGATCTCGTCGGTCTCGAACAGCTGCTCGCCATCGCACGCCTGCGCGATGGCGCGAACGCGCTGCAGCAGGGCATCCGCATAGGCCGTGTCCGCGGCCGAATCGCCGGTGGCGCCCAGGCCTTCGTAGCACTCGATGCCCACCAGGCGCGTGGCCGCGCTGGCGCGCAAGGCCCGCGCCAGCGCCAGGGCCTGCGCGTGGCTGCGGCAGCCGGTGCGGCCGCCGTCGACGCCCATCTCCAGCAGCACGTCGAAGGGCGCCGTGTCGCCGTGCCCGGCATGCCAGGCGGCGATCAGTTCGAGCTGGGCCTGCGAATCGACCAGGAAGGCGACCCGCAAACCGGGGTTGGTCCGCCGCAGGTCGGCGATGCCCTGCAGGTCGATGGCCTGGAAGACCTGGTTGGCGACCAGGCAGCGCCGCGCGCCCGCCGCCACCCCCGCACGCAGCTGCACCACCGTGGCGAAGGTCAGGCCCCATGCGCCCTGATCGAGCTGCCTGCGAAACAGTTGCGGCGACATGGTGGTCTTGCCGTGCGGTGCCAGGCCCACGCCATGCGCCGCCGCGAATTGCTGCATCCACTGCAGGTTGCCGGCCAGCGCATCGCGCCGGATCACGGCCAGCGGCAGCGGCAGGTCGCCGCGCAGCACGTTCCAGCCCTGGCTGCCGATGGCCGACCGGCGCAGCGGCGGCGCATGGTGCGGGAAGCCCTTGGAGGAAGCGTCCAGGGTGGGATCGAGGAGGTCTTGCAGGTTCATGGAATGGCAGGCAGGTCGATGTCGTCGCGGATGCACGCCTTCAGGCGCCCGCCGCCCATGTCGCGCGGCTCGGGCCGCACCTGGGCGCAGGCCGGCAGCGCGTACGGGCAACGGGTGCGGAAGACGCAGCCCGAGGGCGGGTCCACCGGGCTGGGCATGTCGCCTTTGAGCGGGACATGCACCATCCGGGTCGTCGGGTCCGGCCGCGGCGAGGCGGCCAGCAGCGCATGCGTGTAGGGATGCAGCGGCCGGGCGAACAGCTGCGCCGTGGGCGCCACTTCCATCACGCGGCCCAGGTAGAGGACCACCACCCGGTCGCACAGGTATTCCACCACGTCCAGGTCATGCGAGATGAACAACATGGTGAGCGACAGCTGGTCGCGCAGGTCGCACAGCAGGTTCACCACCTGCGACTGGATGGACACGTCCAGCGCCGACAGCGGCTCGTCGGCGACGATGAACTCGGGCTGCACCGACAGTGCGCGTGCCACCCCGATGCGCTGGCGCTGCCCGCCCGAGAATTCATGCGGATAGCGGGCCGCATGTTCCGGCGGCAGGCCGACCAGCCGCAGCAGTTCGGCGACGCGGGCGGCGGTCGCCGCCTTGCCCGGCGCCAGCCCATGGGTGTGCAGCGCTTCGCCCAGGATGTCGCGCACCCGCATCTTGGGGTTCAGGCTGGCATAGGGGTCCTGGAAGATCATCTGCAGCTTGCTGCGCAGCGCGCGCATGCGGCTGCCGCTTGCCGTCACCAGGTTTTCGCCGCGGTAGCTCACGCTGCCCGAGGTGCTGTCGATCAGGCGCAGCAGGGCCCGGCCGATGGTGCTCTTGCCCGAGCCCGACTCGCCCACCAGGCCGAGGGTTTCGCCGGGCTCGATGGTGAAAGAGACGTCGTCCACGGCGCGCACCGGACGCGATGCCGGACCGAAGAACTTGCGCAGGTTGCGCACCTCGATCAATGGAGCGGCCACGCTCATGCGGCCTCCGGCACCAGGATGCAGCGGGCGCTGCCGCCCGCGACTGTGGCGCGCAGGTCGGGCATCGCGGCGCTGCAGGCCGGCAGCGCCTGGTCGCAGCGCGGCTCGAAGGCGCAGCCGGGCGGCGGCGCCAGCGGGCTGGACACCTGGCCGCGGATCGCGTACAGGCGCCGCTTGCCCTGGTGCTCGCTGCGGCGCTGCTTGGCCGGCAGGCATGCGAGCAGCCCCTGCGTGTAGGGGTGCTGCGGGCGCGCGAACAGGTCGCCGACGGCGGCGGCTTCCACGATGCGTCCTGCGTACATGACGGCAACGTCGTCCGCGTGGTGCGCCACCACGCCCAGGTTGTGCGTAATGAACAGGATGCTCATGCCGGTCTCGGCCTGCAGACGGCGCATCAGGGCCAGGATCTGCGCCTGGATGGTGACGTCCAGCGCCGTGGTGGGTTCGTCGGCGATCAGCAGCGTGGGATCGCAGGCCATGGCCAGCGCGATCATCACGCGCTGGCGCATGCCGCCGGACAGCTGGTGCGGGTACTCGCGCAGGCGCTGCGCCGCCGCCGGGATTTCCACCAGTTCCAGCATCCGCAGCGCCTGGGCCATCGCCGCCGCGCCGCCCAGCCCCTTGTGCAGGCGCAGCGACTCGGCGATCTGCTCGCCGATGCTGAACACCGGGTTCAGGCTGGTCATCGGCTCCTGGAACACCATGGCGACCTCGTTGCCACGGACGGCGCGCATGCGCGGCTCGGGCAAGGTGAGCAGGTCCAGCGTCTCGTCGGCGCGGTTGACGAACAGGGCCTGGCCGCTGACCCGGGTGGCCGCGTCGCGCGGCAGCAGCCGCATCAGCGTCAGGCTGGTCACCGACTTGCCGGAGCCCGATTCGCCGACGATCGCGGTGGTCTTGCCGGCGCGAACGTCGAAGCTGACGTCGGCCACGGAACGGACCAGGCCTTCGTCGGTGTCGAAGGAGGTGCTCAGGCCGCGGACTTGGAGACGGTTCACATCGACTTCCTCAGGCGCGGGTCCAGCAGGTCGCGGATGCCGTCGCCCAGCAGCTGCAGCGACAGCGCGGTGAGGATGATGGCAACGCCGGGAAACAGCACCACCCACATCGCCTGGTGGGCGTACTGCTGGCTGCCCGCCACCATGGTGCCCCAGGTGGGAATCTCCGGCGGCACGCCGACGCCCAGGAACGACAGCGCCGCCTCGGCCAGGATGGCGTAGGCGAAGATGAAGGAAGCCTGCACCAGGATCGGCGACATCAGGTTCGGCAGGATGTGGCGTGCCAGGATGCGCGCGGTGGAGACGCCGACCGCGCGCGCTGCCTCCACGAACAGCAGCTCGCGCACCACGAGCGTGGACGCGCGCACCACCCGCGCCACCCGCGGCGTGTAGACCAGCACCAGCGCGAACACCACGTTCAGCATCGAAGGGCCCAGGATGCCCACCAGCGCGATCGCCAGCAGGATGTCGGGGAAGGACATCATCGCGTCCACCACCCGCATCACGGGCGCGTCCAGCCGCGGCAGGAAGCCGGCGACCAGGCCGAACAGGGTGCCGAAGACGGTGGAGCCGATGGCCGTCAGCAGGGCGATGGTCAGCGAATAGCGGCCGCCGAAGGCGATGCGCGCGAACAGGTCGCGCCCGAGCTCGTCGGTGCCGAACAGGTGCGCCGCCGAAGGCTGGGACAGGCGCTCGCGCACCGCCGTCTCGTTCGGGTCGAAGCCGGTCAGCCAGCCCGCGAACAGCGAGACGAACACCACCAGCAGCAGCGCGATGGCGGCCGCCAGCACGATGCGGCGGCGAAACAGCTTGCGAAGCAGGAGCGGCAGCTGCATGGCTCAGTACTTCACGCGCGGGTCGACCAGCGTGTAGAGCATGTCGATCAGGAAGTTGATCACCACGTAGATCACCGCCACCACCAGCAGCGCGCCCTGGATCACCGGATAGTCGCGCCGCACCACGGCGCTCACCACCAGGCTGCCGACGCCGGGCAGGCCGAACACGGTTTCCGTGACCACCGCGCCGCCGATCATGAGCGCCACCGTCAGCCCGAGCACGGTGACGATGGGCACCAGCGCGTTGCGCAGCGCGTGCTTGAGCACCACGCGGCTTTCCGCCAGGCCCTTGGCGCGGGCCGTGCGCACGTAGTCCTCGCCCAGCACGTCGAGCATGGAAGCGCGGGTGAAGCGGATGATCAGTGCCGAATTGAGCACGCCCAGCACCACCGCGGGCAGCACCAGGCAGTGCAGCCTTTCCGCCAGCGACGCGCCCGGCCCGCCGTAGCCCGACACCGGGAACCAGCCCAGCGACACCGCGAAGATCTCCATCAGCACCAGGCCGAACCAGAAACTGGGCACGCTCGCCCCCAGCATCGCGAAGCCGGTGGCCAGCTGGTCGACCGCCTTGCCCCGGTACACCGCCGAGGCGATGCCGCAAGGCACGCCGATCAGCGCCGCGATGCCGATCGCCATCAGCGACAGCAGCGTGGTGGGCTCGGCGCGCTCCCACAGCGCCTGCGTCACCGGCCGTTGCAGGAAGATGGATTCGCCCAGGTTGCCGTGCGCCAGCTCCTTGAGCCACAGGCCGAACTGCACGGGCAGCGGCTTGTCCAGGCCGTAGACCTTCTGCACGCGGGCGATGTCCTGCGCCGTGGCCTGGTCCCCCAGCAGCACGGCGACCGGGTCGCCCGGGGCCGCCCGCGTCAGGATGAACACCAGCACGGCCACGATGGCCATGACGACCAGCATGCCGCCCAGCCGCGACAACAGGATGCGTGTCACCCTCGGCCGCCGCCGGACCGCCCCAGGGCGGCTGAAGCCCGCTCGGGGGGCAGCACAGTCCACGCAGTGGCAAGCGCGGCGGTCATTTCAGGCTCACGTTCCAGAAGAAGGGATAGGTGTAGGGCGTGTAGTTCTGCAGCGACGGCGCGCGGGCGGACAGGCTCGCGAACTTGCCGACGTTGATGTAGGGCACTTCGTCATACACCACCTGCTGCACCTTGCCCCACAGCGGCCCGCGCTTGGCGGGGTTGGGCTCCTGGTTCAACGCGGCCAGCGCCTCCTGCTTGGCGGGCGAGCTCCACCAGCCGGGCGCGCCGTCGCCCAGCTGCGGCGGCGAGAGCATCGGCTCGGGGAACTGGCCCGAGTGCGTGATGTAGATGTCCCACAGCTTGGGGTCGGTCCGGCGCTGCAGCAGCGTGGCCCACTCGACGACGTTCAGCTCCGCCTTGAAGCCGGCCCGCTTGAGCTGTTCGGCCATCACCAGCGCCATGTTGTAGTGGAAGTCGTACTGGCGGCTGGTGAGGATGCGCACCGGCTCGTCCTTGTAGCCGGCCTGCGCGGCCAGGCCCTTGGCCTTCTTGGCATCGCGCTGGTTGTAGTTCTCCGTGCCCGCGGCCGAATAGAAGGGCGAGCCCTTGGGGAAGTGGTTGCCTTCCACCGTGAAGAAGCGCGTGTCGCCGAAACCGGCGGCCAGCATCTCGCCTTCGCCCAGCGCGGTTTGCACGGCCTTGCGCACGGCCTTCTGCGCCATCGAGCCTTCCTTGGTGTTGAACACCAGGTAGGGGAAGCCGAACGAAGGCGTCATGATGGGCACCACCTTGCCGTTGGTCTTTTCCAGGCGGGCCAGCGCCTCGATCGGCAGCAGGTCGGCGTAGTGGAACTGGCCGGCCAGCGCGCCCTCCACCCGCGTGTTGGCGTTGGGCACGGGCACGAAGCGCAGTTCTTCCACCAGGGCGGCCCGCTTGCCGCCGTAGCCGCTGGCCGCCTCCTTGCGGGCGGAATAGCCGGCGAAGCGCGCCAGCAGCACGTACTGGTCGGGCTTGCGCTCCACGAACTTGTAGGGGCCGGTGCCCACGTACTCGCGCAGCGGCTGCGCCAGCGATTCCTTGGCCATGATGGCGGCCATGCCGGAGGCCATCGCCAACTGCGACAGCAGCGGCGCATAGGCGTTCTTCATGCTGATATCCACGTGCAGCGGGCCCTTGGCGGACAGGCCGGCCACCTGCGCGGCCACCGACTTGCCGCGCGGGGAGACGTCCATCCAGCGCTTCAGGCTGGCCACCACGTCGTCCGCATCCAGTTCGCGGCCGCTGTGCAGCATCACGCCCTTGCGCAGGGCGATGCTGTAAAGCTTGCCGTCCGCGGAGATCTTCGGCATGGACTCGGCCAGCATGGGGACCAGCGCGCCCTTCGCATCGAAGGTGAACAGCGGCTCGTAGACGTGCTGCATGATGATGCAGACCAGGTCGGCCGGCGTCGACATGATGTCCAGCGTCGGCGGCTCGGCCACCATGGCCAGGTTCAGCGCCGATTTGCCGCCCTGGGCGTGCGCCGCCCCGATGCCGGTTCCCGCCGCGCCGAGTGCCGCAAGCGCGGCCAGGGCGGTGCGGCGAGGGATGGGGTTGCCAGGTGTCATACGAGCTCCGAGATGGAAGTTAATTTCAGCCGTGAAGCATAAGTCGGCAAAATAACCTCCATTTCAGGGGAAACCCGCAGAAACTGGCTTGTTTTTGAAAATACATTTCAGGTTCGGACCGAAAACAACTTCCAGAGAGCTCCTCCATGCCGCTAGAACACCTGGGCAACCCGCCCGTCGCTTCCGACCGCCAGCCCCGCCCGTTCTCGCCCGCCGTGCGCGCGGGTGATTTCGTCTATGTCTCGGGCCAGGTGCCCGCCGACGACAACGGAGAGATCGTCGTCGGCGGCATCGAAGCGCAGACCCACCAGGTGATGAAGAACCTGGGCAAGGTGCTGGCGCTGGCCGGCTGCACGCTGGACGACGTGTGCAAGACCACCGTGTGGCTGCAGGATGCGCGCGACTTCGGCAGCTTCAACCGCATCTACATGGGCTACTTCGGCGAGAAGAAGCCGGCGCGCTCGACCACCGAGGCCCGGCTGATGGTGGACGCTCGGGTCGAGATCGACGTCGTGGCGTACAGCCCGCGATAGCCGTCCGCGCGGACGCGCCCGGCCCCGTCAATTCCCTGCAGGGCGCCGGGCTCGGCCGGCCGGTCCTGCCACGACAGTGGCGCTGCCGGTCACGGTTGGCTCCATAGCCGTTCGTACTCCCGGGAGCCGCTCAGCGATGGGAACCCGAGCCCTGCTTTCCGCGACGCCGGGCGCGCAACGTGCCGCGCCGCGAATGCGGTGTATCCCAGTCCCAGCCGATCGCCGGGAACGTCGATGCCAAGGAGCTGCACGATCGACGGAAACAGGTCGAAGGGCATGATGTCATCGGTGTTCTGCTGCGGCATGTTCTCGGAAACGAAGCGGTTGAAGATCCGGCGGTCCGGGATCTCATCCAGTGTGTCGGCCACCGGGTTCGACTTGGCCAGGTGGTCGCCTATCACGATGATCTGCGTGTCCTTCAGGTATCCCTTGTCGGTGGCGAACTTCACGAGCTCCGCCACCTGCCCGGTGGTGCATTCCACGATGTCCACAAAGGTCTTGATCCCGCGGGCGCGACAGGTGGGCGACCGGTAGCCGTACGGATTGTGGGTGTCCAGCGTCAGCACAGTGAGATTGAAGGGCTGGGCGGAGTCATGCAGCTCGACCAGCCGCTTGCGGGCCTGGCGCAGCAGTTCGTCGTCGTACAGTCCCCATTCGTTGAAGGAGCCCGGGGCGATGCCCTCCTTGAGCCATTCGGTGCGGCCGTAGGTCGCATCGAAGTGGTGGTCCTGCAGGAACTGCCGCTTGCCGGAAAAGGACAGCGGCGCGCCGCCCATGAAGACGTTGCGGTAGCCGAAGCGGTGCAGGATGTCCCCCAGGCAGACGGCGCCCGGCAGGAAGACGCGCAGCTGCGGATTTTGCTGGTTCATGTCCGTCTGCACGAAGCGCAGGGGGACACCGCACTGGGTTGCAACCATGGCGGCGATGGTCCACGACGAGCCGGGCGTGGTGCGGTAGTTGCGAAAGCTCACCCCGCCGACATGCTGCAGCGGCGTCAGCAGGTCGCGGCCCCAGACGCCGGCGTCGCCATAGCTCTCTTCGAGGCTTTCAACGTAGACCAGGAGCAGGTTCTTCAGATGCCCGGGCCGCAGCACGGCCTTGTCCGGGTCCATGTACTCGCTGGCGAAATGGTCGGGGCCGAGCTTGTAGCCGATCCAGCTCACCACCGACAGCTTCAGCATCACGACCATGATGCCGCAGCAGATGGCCAGGGCCGACGGAGCGACGGCCAGCCCCCACCGGCCCGGTGCGGGCCCGCGTCGCATCAGCCGTTGCACCAGGGCTTGCAGGAACGTCGCCCCCACCGCCAGCAGGAGCGGGAAGGCGATGCATTCCGCAATGAACGTCAGGAAGAAGATCCTGGTGAACGTGAAATTGATGCCGGTGCTGTAGTGCCAGTGGTAGAGGATGGCGTCGATCGTCGGATTGCCCACGCTGGCGCCGAGCCAGTGGACAAACCCGATCAGGAAGAAAGCCAGGAAGTAAGCCGCAGGGACGCGCAGGGGCATGGGGGTTTTGGTTGAGTCTTCACTATACCCAGCCAATGTCTGCCAAGTCCGCCGGCCGGTACTGCCCCAGGGATGAAGCGACCGGTGGTGCGCAACGGCGCCCGAACGGCGTGACAACGAAGTCCGCCGGTATCTGCGCGCGCCCGCGGAGAGCCGACGATTGCGCCCACGGCTCGTCTGTTGACGCCGCGCGGCTGCGCTAGGATGCCGGCACAACAGGAGACAAGACATGGCCCGCAACTGCGCCTTCCTGGCACCCCTGGCTCTCGCGCTCGCGATGCCGCTGGCGCAAGCCCGGGTCACGCGCATCGTGATCGACGAGGTCCGCCCATTGCCGGCTGCCGACTCCGGCGGCGTTCCCACCGAGCAGATCGCAGGCCGCGCCTTCGGCGAGCTGGACCCGGCGTCGCCCGCCAACGCCATCATCAACGACGTGCAACTGGTCAAGGACGCGGACGGCAGGGTGCGCTACGTCGCCACCTTCGTGATCACCAAGCCGGTGGACCTGGCGCGGGCCAGCGGCCTGATGTGGCACGAGGTTCCCAATCGCGGCTTGCGGCGGCCCAACGTGCCGGCCGAACGCCGCAATGGCGACATCGACCTCACCAGCGCCTGGCAAGGCGACAACGCCGGCGCCACCCGGGTGCGTGAAACGGCCGCCGTGGACCAGCCGCACTGGCTGAAGCTGCCCATCGCCCGCATGCCCGATGGCTCGCCCGTCACGGGTGACGTCTTCGGCCGCATCGTCAACCGCTCGGGTCCGGGATCGCAACCGCTGATCGTGCAGACCAATCCGGTGCCGTACAGGCCGATCAGCCTGGACACGCGCGAGTCGCGGCTGGTTTCGCGCGTGGCCGAATCGACGCGGGGGGAGGTGATCGGCGAGACGCCCATTGCGCCGGCCGACTGGGCCTGGGCCAGATGCGACGCCGCCCACCCCTTTCCCGGCACGCCGGATGCGAGCCAGATCTGCCTGAAGAACGGATTCGACGCCGGCAAGCTGTACCAGGTGGTCTTCAAGTCGGCCGATGCCTACGCGCTGGGCGTGGGCCTTGCCGCCTGGCGCGACCTGGCCGTGTTCTTCAAGACGACGCGCGCCGACGATGCCGGCACGTCCAACCCGGTGGCCGGTGCCGTGACGCACAGCATCGGACGCGGCGTGTCGCAATCGGGCAACTTCCTGCGCGGCTGGCTGCACCTGGGCTTCAACCGCGACGAATCGGGGCGGCAGGTGCACGACGGACTGTGGCCGATCATCGCCGGGCGCCGCATTGCGCTGAACTTCCGCTGGGCCCAGCCCGATGGCGTCCTGGAGCTGTACCAGGCCGGCAGCGAAGGGCCGCAATGGTGGCTGCCACAGCCTGACCCGGTGCGCGGCGGCCCGGCCGTGGGCCTGCTTGACCGCTGCACTGCCACGGGCACCTGCCCCAAGATCATCGAGCACTTCGGTTCCGCCGAGGTGTGGGCGCTGAAACTCACGCCCGAGTGGGTGGGAACCGACGCGCGGGCCGACCTGCCGCTGCCGCCCAACGTGCGCCGCTACTACATCGCCGCCAGCAACCATGGCGGCGGTGCCGGGGGCTTCGACACCAGCGTGCCGGGCGCGGCGCTGCCGGTCGCCGGCCCGGCCTGCCCGGGCAACACCTACGGGACGGGCCTGCTGGCGGCGAACCCGATGCCGCACACGGAAACCGTCAATGCCCTGCGCGTGCACTTCCGCAACTGGGTGATGAAGGGGGTGGAGCCTCCACCCAGCCAGTGGCCCACGCTGAAGGGGGGCACGCTGGTGGCGGCCAACAAGACGGCGATGGGCTTCCCCACGTTGCCGCAGCTGCGGCCTACCGTGCCGGAGCCGGACTTCATCATGCCGGTGCTCGACTACGACTGGGGCCCGCAATTCAATGCCGTGGACGGCTCGGGGGTGGCCGCCCAGGTGCCGCCGCCCATCCGGCAGGTGCTGCCGATGTTGGCGCCCAAGGTGGACGCCGACGGCAACGAGCTCGGCGGCGTGCCCGTGGTGTTGCGCGACGCGCCGCTGGGCACCTACCTGGGCTGGAACATCACGGCCGGCGGCGCCCGCCCTTTCCACCAGGGGCAGATCTGCAACTACGTCGGCGGCATGATCCCGTTCGCCAAGACACGGGCAGAGCGGATCGCGATGGGCGATCCGCGGCTCTCGCTGCAGGAGCGGTATGGCAGCCACGAGGGATACGTGGCGGCGGTCAGGAAGGCGGCCGACAAGGCGCTGGGCGCCAGTTTCCTGCTGCCGGAGGATGCCGAGCGCCTGGTGAAGGAGGCCGCGGCGAGCCAGGTGCTGCGCTGAGGCGCGTTCCTGTCGGGATGGTCGCCGCACCACTTGGTCGGTGCATTCGACGAGTCACTATTCGACCCGTTCACGCAGGTCGGCTTGTCATGGCATTGACACGCTCGATCGCCCGTCCACGACGGGCACCTGCGATCCGGCTTGCCATGCGCTTGTTCCAGGGCGCCCCGGCGGCCCCTGGTCATCATCCTGACATGCGCGTTCGCTATCTTCCGCTCGCCAGAGCCCGGGGAAACGTCCCCGTCGCCAGCGACCTTCCATCCACAGGAGATTGAGCGCATGAAACCATTCCGTCAGATGACAGCGTCCGTCCTTGTTTGCACGGCGCTGCTGACCGCGTGCGGCGGCGGCGATTCGTCCGCCGCCGCCGTCCTCGCGCCGACGCGGACGATCGTCATGGTCTGGGACGGCCTGCGGCCGGACTCGGTCAATCCGACCGACACCCCGAACCTGTATGCGCTGCGGCAGGCGGGTGTCAATTTCAGCGACAACCATTCGACCTATCCCACCTTCACCATGATGAACGGCTCGTCGTTCGCCACCGGGTCCTACCCGAAGACCAGCGGCTTCTACGGCAACACGTTCTGGGTCCCGCCCCAGGGTGCAGGCAACACGATCCCCGCGGGATCGAGTGCGGCCGGCACCAGCCAGGACTACGTCGATCCCGTCTTCACCGAGGACTACCAGGTGCTGGCGACGCTCAACGACTATTACGGCGGCCAGCTGCTGCTGGTCAAGAGCCTGTTCGCCACCGCCCAGGCCGCCGGCCTCACGACGGCCGTCATCGGCAAGACCGGCGCCGCCTACATCCAGGACCTCGGCAAGGGCAGCTCCTTTGTCGACGAGAACACGGTCATGCCGCGCAGCCTTGTGACCGAGCTGCAGACGGCCGGCCTGGCGCTGCCTGCGAACACGCCCAAGGGCTACTCCGGCGCCGACGCGGTCACCCTGGCGTCCGGCAACGGCAACCCGACCTCACGGGCAGGCTACATCACGTTCAACACCACCGCCTACGATCCGGCCGGTGGGTTGACGGTGGCCGCCCGTGACGCCACCGACGCCACGCAGGGCGCGCCGGAGAATGCGTCCAATGCCTACATGCTGTCGCTCTTCACGCAGTACATCCTGCCGAAGAAGAAGCCGATGCTGTCGCTGGTCTGGTTCCGCACGCCCGACAACGTCGAACACGGGTACGGACCCGGAACGCCGAACGCGATCGCCGGACTGCGTTCCCAGGACGCCCGGCTCGGCGAGTTGATGGCCGCGCTCAAGGCCAACGCCATGGACGGGTCCACCAACATCGTGGTGGTGTCCGACCACGGACACTCCAGCGTCTCGGGCCCGCTCAACCTCTACCCGCTGCGCGCCATCAAGGCGTCGGCGACGGCGCCCGACGGCCCGGCCGTCAACGGCTCCACCAGCGGCACCAGCGCGGCGTCGATCGGCGCCCCGGCGGCGAACGGCTTCTCGTTCTCCGGCGACGTTCGCTCGGCCGACCTGTTGACCTTCCGCGGCTTCAAGGCCTATGACGGGTCGGGCTGCGCCACCTCGGCCATGCTTGGCCTGAACGGCTCCGGCGCACCGACGGTGCCGGTGCGGCTGGACACCACCGGCACGCTATGCGGCGTTGCCAATGCCAAGTACCAGGCGATCAGTGCATCGCTGCCGGCGCCGGTGGCCAGCTTCAAGGTGCCGGCGCCCGGCCAGCTGCCCGCCAACGCCATCGTGGTCGCCGCCAATGGCGGCTCCGACTACTTCTACGTGCCGGGCCATGACGTCGCCACGGTGCGCAGCCTGGTCAGGTACCTGCAGCAGCGCGAGGAGTACGGCGCAGTGTTCGTCGACAGCCGCTACGGCGCGATCCCGGGCACGTTGACGATGGACCAGGTGAATCTGGAGAACGCCAGCCGCCAGAACAGCGGCCAGCCGGACGTGGTCGTCAGTTTCAACTGGGACAACGACACGGCGGTCAACGGCATGCCCGGGATCGAGTTCGAGAGCATGGGAGGACAGCGCGGCATGCATGGCAGTTTCGGTGTCGCCGACGTCCACAACACGCTGATCGCGAGCGGCCCGTCGTTCAAGCCCGCGACCACGCTCCAGACGCCGACCGGCAACGTCGACCTTGCGCCCACCGTCGCCTACCTGCTGGGCCTGGCCATGCCCAAGGCCGATGGCCGAGTCATCAACGAGTCGCTGACGAGCCCTTCGACGGCCTCGCAACCCGCCGTCGCCGCGTCGGTCGTGGCCCCGGCGGCCGCTGCGACAGGCCTGCGCTTCGAACTGCCGACGGACCCCACCGGAGCCACCGTCGATAGCGCGCTGTCCGCCGGCAGCTACACCATCAACCTGGCGGTGAAGGACCTCACGGTGGACAACAGGACCTACCGCTACTTCGACTCCGCCAAGGCGGTGCGGCAGTGAAGGCGGGCCCCAGGGGCGCGGGCCGGCAACGGGGCGCTGGCGTGGTCCGGACGGCCCTGCTCGCAATCGTGGCCACCACGCCGGCATTGGCGGGCGCGACCGCCGCAACTGCGCCGGCCAATGCCGGCCTGTCCTTCGCCCGGGTATTTGCCGCCGGGGACGAGCGCGGCCCGATGCACTTCAAGGCGGTCTACGTGACGGACAAGGCCGAACACCAGCTCGAACTATGGCGCGAGGGCGCGACCCGGCTCAAGCGGCTGACGGACGCGGACATCGAGACGCATGTCACCAGGCAGCGCGGCGGCGCCGAGTTCGACATGACGGTGATCGACCGGCGCCGCAAGATCCTGACCCGGATCGCCAGGACCAACCTGTACCGCATCGGCAATCAGACCGACTGGTTCGACCTGGCGCACGGGCTGCGCCATCCCAAGGGCGATTACCGGCTGGCGCGCACCGATGCGCCGCCCGGGGCGCCCGCCGCGGTCGGGTCCTGCACGTGGTACACGCTGACGCAGGCGGGACGGGTGGCGCAGATCTGCTGGAGCGCGCGCCACCAGTTGCCGCTCACCATCCTTGGCCAGGACGGGCAGGTCCGGTGGCGCGTCACCGAGCTCGACCAGCGGCCCATCGCGCCGTCGGTGTTCGCCGTCGACGGCCGTGGCTACGTCCGCAACGACGCCAATCAGGACATCGAACGCGACTGAGCGCTGGATTCCATGGCTCTCGGCACGGCGTGCAAAGCCTCGGCGGTCCCGCCGATCCGAAGGGGCAAGCGCAGCGGGGGCCGGGCGTGCGGCAGCGGCCCGATAAAATGCGATCGATCCATGAGCCATTCGCACGACGCCGACTTTCTCCCCTCCGCCCAACCGATCCCGTCCAGCAGCAACGCTGCACCTGTCGGCAGCCCGGCGCCCGATTCCAGTTCCCAGACCCTGCATTTCGCCCACCCGAACTGGGTGGTGAGCGAGCAGGTCGACCAGGTCAGCCGCCGGTTCCTGGGCGCGGCTGCGACCCCGGAGCGGCTCGCCCGGCTCAGGGGGCAGGTGCGCACTGCGTGGCGCACGCCCTCCAGCCAGGCCGACCTGGAGGCCAACCTGGACCGGGAGGCGGCCCATCCGGACTTCGTGTGGCAGTTCGAGGCCAACGGCGGCGCGGGCCCGGTCGCTCAAACCCTGCAACTGCTGCACCGGCTCGCGCATCCGGCGCTGGACTTCAACCAGGCCGCAGCCCTGGCCACGGCGCTGGCGGCCCAGATGGCCAGCATTGCGGCGGCGCCCGCCGCGGCGAGCCATCGGCCCGCCCGTCCCTGGGGGGTCACGGAGCGGGCCGACCGCCTGGCCCTGGCCCAGGCCGACCCGCGTTTCGCCCAGACCGCTGCCCGGCGACTGGCGCAGCAGAACGCGCACGACGAATCGCTGGCGCGCCAGGCGAACGAGCAGTCGCAGGCCAAGGCCCGCGAGCGCGACGAGCGCCTGCAGGCCGCCAGCGCCGGCCTGGCCGCGCAAAAGGCCGCTGCGGCTGCGCGCCTGGAGGCCTGGTTCGAGGCGCATGGCGTGACAGAGAATCGTTTTCCGCTGCCGGCCTACGAGGCGCTGCAGTCAGGCGCGGCCAGCCAGGACTTTCGCACCGTGCACGACGTGGGTCCCAGCCCCTCGGCGCTGCGCAGGATGTTCGGCCTGGACGGCGACACGCTGGCGGCGCTGCAGGCGCACCATGCCGGCCTGGAAGAACAGCGGCGCCAGCGCAACGAGGCGCGCCGGCAGTGGGAGAAATCGCTCCTGAATGGCGAGGAGGCGGCCCACGCCATGTTCGTGACCAGGGCGGAATTCGACGAGTGGGTGGCGCTGCAGCGCATTGCGGTCGCCACCACCAAGCCGCTGGCCAAGTGGTCGCGCGACACGGCCCAGATGCTGTTCGACCCGGCTGCCCTGGCATTGCTGTCCACGGAGCAGATCGACGCCTGGCGCGAATCGGACCTGGAGGGAATGAGCGCGGCCGACCGCGGCGCGCGGATCCGCAGCGTCGACAAGGCAAGGACGCGGCAGGGGCTGGCGCGGGCGATGGACGAGGTCCTGAAGACGCACGACTGCCATCTGCTGCACCACGACACGAACGAGATGGTCTGGACCAAGCAGGTGGCGCTCCCGATTGCGGTGGAGACGCTGGAGGGCCCGGCCACCTGGCAGGCGCGGGTGCGGCTGGAGGCCAGGGTCGCACCCCCGAAGAGCCCGAACGAGCTGGGCTCGCTCAGCGCCCGCGTCGGCGTGTCGTTCTCGGCCCAGGCCCAGGCCCGGATCGCGCAGCAGCTGGCCGATGGCGTGTCGGACCTGCTGGACGAATACGCCGGCGCGCTGACCCCGCAGCAGCGCATGCAGGTGCAGGAGGGCGTGAAGACCGCGCTCGAGCGCGGCATCCGGCAGAGCGACCTGGCCCAGGGCGTCGAAAGCGTGCTGGTGGAGTCGGTCGGCCAGCTCCTCAAGCGCATCGAGGCGGAGCGGGCCCAGGAGCTGGTCAAGCTCAAGGACTATCCGCAGGCCTTCCCAGTGGCGCGGGACCTGCAGCGCAGCATCCACTTCAAGCTCGGCCCGACCAATTCGGGCAAGACCTACGAAGCGCTGATCGCGCTGCAGAACGCCCGGTCCGGTGTGTACCTGGCGCCGCTGCGGCTGCTGGCCATGGAGATCCGCGACCGCCTGACGGCCCAGGGCATCCCGTGCAACCTGATGACCGGCGAGGAGCACGACATCGTGCCCGGTGCCCGGCACACGGCCTGCACCATGGAGATGATGAACCCGCAGAACGAGGTCGACGTCGCGGTGATCGACGAGATCCAGATGCTGCGCGACCCGGGGCGGGGCTGGGCCTGGACCGCGGCGCTGGTCGGCGTGCCGGCGCGGGACGTGTATGTCTGCGGCTCGCCGTCCGTCCACGCATCCTGCATCCAGGTGCTCGACGCCATCGGGGAAGCGCACCAGACCGCCTGGCTGCAGCGCAAGACGCCGCTGGAGGTCGAAGTCGAGAACGTCACCGGCGGCCAGCGGGGCAAGAAGGGCATGGGCCGCGGCCTGCAGCCGGGCGATGCCGTCATCGCCTTCTCCCGCAAGGACGTGCTCACCCTGAGCGCGCGCTACCGCGAGCAGGGCTTCAGCGTCGCGACCATCTACGGCGCCCTGGCGCCCGAAGTGCGCAGGACCGAATCGGAACGCTTCGCCACCGGCGAGGCCCACATCGTGGTCGCCACCGACGCCATCGGCATGGGCCTGAACCTGCGTGTGCACCGCGTGGTGTTTTCAACGGTCCACAAGTTCGACGGCGTGCAGACCCGGCCGCTCAACACCACCGAGGTGCGCCAGATTGCCGGCCGGGCAGGGCGCTACGGCATGCACCCCAAGGGGCTGGTGTCGGCGCTGGACCGGGAGGACCTGCCGCACATCCGCAGGATGCTGTTGGAGGAGGAACCGAGCGCCATGTTCGCGCTGGCCATCGCGCCAAGCCCGTGGCACATCGAGGCGCTCGCCCAGCTGCTGGGGACCCAGCACATCGGCGCGATCCTGGCGTACTTCGCCACCCGCATCGCGGCCCACAGCTCGCTGTTCGAGACCGCCGGCCTGGAGGAGCAGACCACGCTGGCGCACCTGGTGGACCGGCTGGCGCCCGGCATGAGCCTGCAGGAGAAGTTCACATGGTCCTGCGCGCCGATCTCCAGCGACAAGGACAACGAGCGCGACTACTTCGAGATCTGCCTGCGGGCCTTCCTGGCGAAGCGGCCGCTGGCGCTGCCCCAGGCCGGCGCCTGGCTGGACCAGGGCCATCCCGGCTACCTGGAGCCGGCCGAGCACATGAGCAAGGACATCAGCCTGTACGCCTGGCTCAGTTTCAAGTTTCCGCAGGTGTTCGTGCAGGCCCAGGACGTGGCCGGGCTGCGCACGCAGGTCGGCCGCTACATCGAGCGCGAGCTGCTGCGCCAGGACGGCTTCGGCCAGACCTCGAAAGAGGCGTTCGACAGCCGCCGGCGCTAGGCGTTCTCTGCCGCCGGGCCGCTCATGCATGCGGCCCGAAGGACTTCACGGCCAGGCCGATGAACGCCGCCGCCAGCACGATCGCCGGCTCGGGGATCTTCTTGAAGCGCCACAGGATGGCCACCGTCGCCAGCGCCATGGCCGCCGTCACCCAGTCGGTGATCGAGCGCTGCCCGATGACGATGACCGCGCCGGTGATGGCGCCGATGGCGGCGGCCGTGACGCCGTCGACGAAGGCCACGATGGCCGGCCGCTTGCCGTGCTTCTTGAAGTAGGGCGCCGGCAGGATGGTGAACAGGTAGCAGGGAACGAAGGTGCCCAGCGCGGCCACCACCGCGCCCCAGAAGCCGGCCACCAGGAAGCCGATGAAGCCGGTGGTGATGACCACCGGGCCGGGCGTGATCATCGCCACCGCGACCGCGTCCACGAACTGGCGGTCGGTGAGCCAGCCGTATTCCTTGACCACCCCGCCATAGAGGAAGGGCACGATCGCCAGGCCGCTGCCGAACACGAAGCTGCCCGCGTAGGCGAAATACGCGCCGATCTGGCCGAGCTTGTGCCAGTCGATCGCCTCCAGCGAGAACCACGCCGCCAGCGGCACCGCGATGCCGTGCACGCCCGGGCCGAAGCGCGGCGGCGCCCGCCACAGCCACACCAGCACGCCGGCGCCGAGGAACACCCAGACGATCTCGGACTGCGTGATCACCGTCACCGCCGCGCTCGCCAGGAAGATCGCCCACAGCAGCTTGTCCTTGCCGATGTTCTTGGTGGTGAGCTTGTAGGCGCTCAGCGCGATGATCCCGATCACCGCCGCGCCGACGCCGTAGAACACGGCCTGCATCCAGGCGATGCCGCCATAGGCGACATAGACCGCGCCGATCGCGACCACCATGAAGAACGAGGGCAGCACGAAGCTCAGCCCCACCAGCGTCGCGCCGCGGATCCGGTAGTGCACGTAGCCGAGATAGATTGCCAGCTGCGCGGCCAGCGGCCCGGGCATCAGCTGCGCCAGCGCCATGCCTTCCTTGTAGTCGCTCTCGGAGATCCAGCCGCGCCGCTCGACCAGGTCGCGGTACATGTAGCCCACCAGCGCCACCGGCCCGCCGAAGCCCCATGTGCCGAGGCCCAGCATGTAGCGCACCAGTTGCCAGAGCGTGTAGCCGGCCGCCCCGGGGCCGGCCGGTTCGCCGCCGGCTGCGTTTGCTTCGATGTCGTTCATCTGAGGTTCTCCGCGGTTCAGGTCCGGGCGCGCGCTTCGCGTTCGAAGTGCGCATAGAGCGAATCGAGCACGCCGCTGATGTCCGCCAGCAGCGCATCGTCGCCGGACAGGCGTTCGCGCGCCCCGGCCATGACGGCCTCGAAGCCCTTGGCTTCCGGCACCGGCTCGCCGCCGACATCGAGCACGTGGACGATGGCGGCGATCCGCAGCAGGGCGGCGTCCTGCTCCAGGCCGAAGGCGGCCATCAGGGTCTCGAAGGTCACCCGGTCCGCGACGTGGCTGAAGGCCGCGCCGTCGAAGTCGAAGCCCAGCGCCTTCCTGGGGCAGTCCGAGGGCTTGGCGAGCCAGCGGAAGCGCGCCTGGCCGTCGATGAACCGGCGGATCAGCCAGGCACTGGCGACGCGGTCCACCCACAGGTGGCGGCGGGTCGCCCACAGGCGGCCCTGGTACTGGTCCCGCTCGAGCCGCGGCACCTGGCCCGCCGCTTCGTGCGGTTCGTCGGGCGACAGCAGGGCGCCGATCCGCTTGCCCAGCTCGGTCCAGGCCGCTTCGGCCTCCTTGCCCGCTTCGCCGCCGAAGAAATCGACGGCGCGGACGGCGTCGTACTCGCGCTGCAGCCGTTTCTGCAAGCGCACCAGCTCGGTGGCCGTCAGCGCGTGCAAGCTGCGGTTCGCATCCTTCCACGTCTTGCGCAAGCCGGCGTAGTCGTCCGAGCGGTCGAACAGTTGCCGGTAGGCGGCAGCCTCGGCAGCGCTGCGCGGCGCAATGGCCATCAACCACGCGGTGCCGCCTTCCAGGGTGCACTCGTCGGCCAGCTCCTGCAGGGCCTGCTCGCGCTGGGCGCCGGCCGGCAGCAGGTAGGCGCCGTCGCGCAGCGGCATGCAGCCCAGCGTCTTCAGGCTGCGCCAGATGCGCATGCGGGCGGTCGCGCCCGAGGTCGGGAGCGAGACCACCAGCAGAAGCCATGACGGGTCCGGGGGCGATGCCATGTCACGAAGCATACATCGATGTAGACTTCGTTTCATCCATTGCTCTCCGATGCCGGGGAGCGCCGGCCAACTCCCCATGCCCCTGCCCCGCGACGCGTCCTTCCCGCTGCCCGCCCTTGCGCTCTTCGCCGCATTGCTGCTGGCGGTGTGGCCGGCGAGCGCCCAGCCGCTCGTGCCGGAGAGCAGCATCGAGCTTCCTGCCGTGGGCGGGCGGATCGACCATCTGGCGATCGACCTCCAAGCCAATCGCCTGTTCATCGCGGCCCTGGGTGCGGACTCCCTGGAGGTGGTCGACCTCGCCGCCGACCGGCGGCTGGCACGCATCCGGTCCCTGCATGAACCGCAGGGCGTTGCCTACGCGGCAAGCGGGCAGCGCCTGTTCGTCGCCAATGGATCGGCCGGAAACGTCCAGGCTTTCGCCGCGGCCGGACCGCCCGCCGTCGCCACTGCAGACGACCTCGACGACGCCGACAACCTGCGGCTCGATGCGCAAGCGGGGCGGCTGTATGTCGGCTACGGGCACGCGCTGGCCGTGCTGGAGGCTGGCACGCTGCGGCGGGTGCAGCGGATCGAGTTGTCCGGCCATCCCGAGGCCTTCGAACTGGAGCGGCAGGGCGGCCGGATCTTCGTCAACGTGCCCGGGGCCGGGCACATCGCGGTGGTGGACCGCGCCAGCGGCAAGGTCACGGCGACCTGGCCGGTGGCCGGCGCCAGGGGCAATTTCGCGATGGCCCTGGACGAGCCGGGGCGGCGCCTGTTCGTCGCCACCCGGCAGCCGGCGCAGCTGCTGGCCTATGACACGGCAAGTGGCCGCCGCGTCGCCGCGCTGCCGGTCTGCGGCGACGCCGACGACCTGTTCTTCGACGGCAGCCGGCGCCAGCTCTATGCCGTCTGCGGCGAGGGCGTGGTCGACGTGGTGCGCCAGATCGATCCGGACCACTATGAGATCGCCCAGCGCCTGCCGACTGCGGCCGGGGCCCGCACCGGCTTGTTCGTGCCGGAGCGCTCGCAGCTGTTCGTCGCCGTGCCGTCGCGCGGCCCGGTGCCGGCGCAGATCCGCGCCTTCAAGGTCCGCTAGGCATGCCCGCCGGCGCCCCGGATCTTTCGCTGCGCGCGGCGGCGGCGCGCCTGCTGCTGCCGGCAGGGGTGGATCCGGATGCGCTGCCCCTGCTCGTCGCCCGGGCGCTGCGCGCCTTCGCCGACGGCTACATGGCGGTGCTGCTGCCCGCCTTTCTGCTGGCGGCCGGCTGGGGCACGCAGGAGGTCGGCGTCATCGCGACCACCACCATGATCGGCTCGGCGATGGCGACGCTGGCGGTGGGCGCCTGGGGCCACCGGTTCCACTCGCGCAGCCTGCTGCGCGGCGCCGCGCTGCTGATGGCCGCCACCGGCGTCGGCTTCGCCACCTGGTCGTCGTCCTTCCTTGCGTTGCTGGTCGTCGCGCTGGTCGGCACCCTCAACCCCAGCTCCGGCGACGTGAGCGTGTTCCTGCCGCTGGAGCACGCGCGCCTGTCGGCGGCCGCCGCCGGCCAGGCGCGCACCACGCTGTTCGCCCGCTACAGCGTGCTTGGCGCCCTCAGCGCCGCCGCCGGCGCGCTGGCGGTGGGGGTGCCCGACTGGCTGGCCGGCCAGGCGTCGATCCCGCGGCTGACGGCGCTGCGCGCGATGTTCGTGTTGTACGGCGCGATCGGCCTCGTGGTGTGGTGGCTGTACCGGCGCCTGCCGCAGGCCGCCGCCGCCGGGCCGGGGCCGGCCGTTCCGCTGGGGCCCTCGCGCGGTGTCGTGGTGCGGCTGGCGGCTCTGTTCAGCGTCGACGCCTTCGCCGGCGGGCTGGTCGTCAATTCGCTGCTCGCCTTGTGGCTGCTGCAGCGCTTCGGCTTGTCGCTCACGCAGGCCGGCAGCTTCTTCTTCCTGTCCGGGCTGCTGAGCGCCGCGTCCCAGCTTGCCGCCCCGCTGGTCGCCCAGCGCATCGGCCTGCTCAATACGATGGTCTTCACGCATCTTCCGGCCAACGTCTGCCTGGTGCTGGCAGCCCTCGCTCCGAACCTGCCGCTCGCCCTGGGGCTGCTGTTCGTGCGCAGCGCCCTGTCGCAGATGGACGTGCCGACGCGCACGGCGTATGTGATGGCCATCGTGACCCCGGCCGAGCGTCCGGCGGCCAGCAGCTTCACGGCCGTGCCGCGCAGCCTGGCAGCCGCGCTGAGCCCGATGCTCAGTGGCGCGCTGCTGTCGGCCGGCTTCATTGCGGCGCCGCTGGTGGCCTGCGGCGTGCTCAAGATCGGCTACGACCTCGCGCTCTGGCGTGCCATGCGCAGCGAGAAGCCGGGCTCGTAGCTGGCATGCTGGCGGCGGGGACGGCGCCGCGCCCGCCCCGCGCCCGCTCAGAAGTCGTGCCGCATGCCGACCACCAGCGCGCGCGGATCGGCGTCGAACACAGTCCCGCCGACGCGCTGCGTGCCGGTGTTCAGGGGCAAGCGGGAATTCGCATCGTTGCGGACGGTCCCGATCCCGGCGTACAGCGAGGTGCGCTTGGACAGCGAATGCACATAGGCGATGCCGGCGGTGATTGCCCGGCCGGTGCCGCGGCCGAAGACGTCCATCGTCGTGCGCGTGACCTGCGCCGTGATCTGCCCGACGCCCAGCCGCACCGTGCCGCCGAGCCACGCGGCCCGGCTGCGGTCCACGGCGCCGACCGTGGCGGTCACGGGATCGGTGGCCCAGTAGCCGGCGCTCACGGTGTAGTTGCCGACTGCGTATTCCAGCCCCGCGCCGCGCTCCTTCAGTCGGGCGGTGTTGGTCGTGGAGCCGGGCACCAGGTCCGTGCGGGTCTGCGCCGCGGCGGTCAGCAGCAGGCCGCCGGAGCGGTATTCCGCCTGGGCGCCGGCCAGCCGGCCGAGGTCGCGCGGAGAACTGCTTTCGGCCCCCAGCGTGTACGCCAGCCGGCCCCGGAAGCCGCCGCCCAGGACCGGCGACGTATAGAAGATGCCGTTGTTGGCGCGGGTCACGGCCACCTGGCTGGAGGTGGCGATCGTTCCCGGCATGCCGAGCCGGAAGCGGTCGGTCTGGAAGATGTTCCACCATGCCGGGGTGTAGTCGCGTCCAAGCATGATGTCGCCGAAGGCGCTCTGCAACCCGACCACCGAACGGCGGCCGAACACGATGTTGGAAGGTTCGCCGAAGGTGATCAGCGCGCCCGTGTCGTTGAAGATGCCCATCTCGAGGTTGAACACCGCTTTCAGCCCGCCGCCGAGGTCCTCCGTGCCCCGAAAGCCGAGCCGGGTGCCGGCCTGGTTGCCGGTGCCGACTTCATACTGGCGTCCCTGCCCGGGCGCGCCGGTGTCGCTGACCTGCACCCCTGCGTCCATGATGCCGTACAGCTGCACGCTGGACTGCGCCTGCGCGGCGCAGGCGGCGGCGGCCAGGGTCAGCAGGGCGGGAAGCCGGCGCAGCGGGCTCTTGAAGATCTGGTTGGCGAAAGCGTTCATTGTCGATGTCTCCGGAGTTGTTGTTGGTCGCTCAATCGGCCTTCAGGCCCAGGTCCTTGATGACCTTCGCGTACTTGGCGATTTCGGCGCGCTGGAACTGCGCGAGCTGCTCCGGACTGCCCGCCACCACCTGGACGCCGTCCTGCACCAGCGGGTCGCGGACCGCGGGGTCGGCGAAGGCCTTCACGGTTTCCGCATGCAGGCGCTGCACCACGGCCGCCGGCGTGCCGGCCGGCGCGTAGAGGCCGAACCACAGCAGCACCTCGTAGCCGGGCATGCCCGCTTCCGACATCGTCGGCAGGCCGGGGGCCGCGGGCGAGCGCTCGCGGCTGGTGACGGCGAGCGCCCTGAGCTTGCCGGCCTTCACCAGCGGCAGCGACTGCGCGGTGCTGTCGAACAGGATGTCGACGTGGCCGCCGAGCGTGTCCTGCACGGCCTGGGACGGGCCGCGGGCGGGGACGTGCAGCAGCTGCACGCCGGCCATGGTCGCCAGCAGCGCACCGGCGATGTGGCCGGAGGTGCCGACCCCAGCGGAGGTGTAGGTCAGCTTGCCGGGGTTGTCCCTGGCCTGTGCAATCAGCTCGTGCAGCGATTTCGCGGCATTGGACGGCTTGACCAGCAGCATGTTCGGCACCGTGGCCAGCAAGCTGACCGGCTCGAAGCTCCTGGCCGGGTCGTAGGACAGCTTCATCAGCGTCGGATTGATCGCATGCGAGGCGTGCGAGCCCAGCAGGATGGTGTAGCCGTCGGCCTTGGCCCGGGCGACGAAGTCGCTGCCGATGGTGGCGCCGGCCCCGGGCCTGTTGTCCACCACCACCGGCTGGCCCATCGACTCCTGCATCTTGTGCGCCAGCGAGCGTGCGATCCGGTCGGTGATGCCGCCGGGAGGAAAGGGCACGACGAACCGGATCGGCTTGTCGGGATAGGCGGCCTCCTGCGCATGGGCGGGCAGCATGCTGCCCAGGGCCAGTGCGGCGGCGAGAGCGGATCGACGGTTCATGCGGTCTCTTTCGGTTGGTGATCGGTGCCGGCTTCGGCGGCGGCCATCTGTTCCAGCAGGCGGCGCACGCGCGACGGTCCGGCGTCGATTGCGAGGAAGGCGTACTGCCGCACGCCGGTGGCCTCCTGCTCGCGCTGCAGCGCGCTGCAGATTGCGTTGTCCTCGTCGAAGGTCTGGTCCAGGCCGGCGATCAGCGCGGCTTCCAGAGCGGTGTCGCCGGCGCCGAAGTTGCGCACGTGCAGCCAGAAGAAGTGCGTCGTGGTGGCGGTCTCGGGCGTGAGGAACTTGTAGCTGTACGCGCGCAGCCCGCGGTCCATGTTCTCCTCGGTGTGCTCCTGGCCGGCTTCCATCGTGACCACGTCGACCCGGGCAACGCAGGGCGCGAAGTAGTTGTAGAACTGGCAGCGGTCCGTCATGCCGGAGAAGCCGCCGATCTTGCGGTCGATCGGCGGGGGCGGGGCGTCGTTGGTCCAGCGCCAGCTCACGACGTGCTCGCCGTCCTGCTCCACCTTCACCGGCACCTCGCTGGCGGCCGGATTGCCGATCGTGGAGCGGTGGGCGAAGGTCGTGTGGGCCGGGTCCTGCAGGTTTTCCGCGATGTTGAGGTAGTCCGCGAGATGGCGCTGGTACCTGCCGTCGATCACCGACCAGCCCGGTTCGTCGTAGCGCAGGATCCGGTGGATCTTCTGCGGGTCCGCCAGTGCGGCGTCCCCCATCCAGATCCAGATCGCGTTGTAGCGCTCGACGACCGGGAAGCTGCGCACCGCAGCCTTGGGCGGCACCATCGCCTGGCCCGGCACCCGCACGCACTTGCCGGAGCAGTCGAACTCCAGGCCGTGGTAGCCGCATTGCACGTTGTCGCCCACCAGCTGGCCCATCGACAGCGGCAACAGCTTGTGTGCGCAGCGGTCGATCAGCGCCACCGGCGTGCCGTCTTCCTTGCGGTACAGGACGACCGGCTGGTCGAGGATGCGCCGCTTGAACAGCGTGCGCGCCACCTCGCCCGACCACGCCGCCACGTACCACGCGTTCCGGATGAACGTCGTCATGTCTGTCTCCTGGGTTCGGGGCGCTGCGCCCCGGTTGCTAGTTGTCGGTCAGGTGGCTGACCGGCCGTGGCCACGCCAGGGCAGTGCGAGGGTCGAACACTTCCGCGTCGCCGCTCGTGGCGCCCGGCTGCAGCTGCATTGTTGTCATGAAGGTTGTATGGTTGGTGTGGCGGCGAGTCTAGGAGCCGGACAGATAATTCATCTATTCAACTACCCCCCGTGCTATCCCTCAGTCCAATGTCCCTGACCGAACCGCGCACCACCAGCGACCTGTTGAATTTCCGCTTGAACCGGTTGCTGGCCAGCAGCGGCGCGATGATCGTCCGGCTCTGCGAAGGCCGCTACGGAATCACGCGGCGCGAGTGGCGGCTGTTGGCCCTGCTGACGGAGCACGGCGCCATGTCGCCCTCGGAACTGGCGCAGCGCGCCAACCTCGAACGCAATCGCGTGTCGCGGCTGATTCCCGAACTGGTCGCCAAGGAGCTGATCACGCGGGTCGCGGTGCGGGGCGACGGACGGCGCGCCGAAGTCGCCATCACTGCGGCGGGACGGACGCTGTACGCCGAACTGTTGCCGCAATCGGTGGCCTTCAGTCGCGAAGTGCTGGCGGTGCTCACGGATGCGGAGCGCGACGCGTTCGACGCGGCATTGCACAAGCTGACCGAATCGGCCGAGCGCATCGCCGCCCGCAAGCCGGTGCCGGAGAAAGCCGACCGGCGCCACGGCGGCGCCAGGCGCCTGCGCGAACGGTGAGCGCGACGCAACGTTTTCGCGCGGATGTGTGCGATTTGCATCGCAATGGCGGCTTACCCTCTGGCAAATGCAGCGGACCTCGGTAACATTTGCTGACACCTTCCCGATCGCGGGCTAGGCAACGCGTTTCGCTGGAGCAGCAATGATCAACCGCCTTCTCGCACCGGCATTCTTCATCCTGAAGCGTCTGAGCTTCGGTGCCGGGTTCTCGCTGGCCGCGGCGGCGTTCGTGCTGCCGGCCATCGCGGCGTTCTCGCTGCTGCCGCAGCTGCAGGCGCTGCCTGCCGCCGGCATCGCGCTGATCGGCCTGCTCACTGCACTGGCGTTCTACCTGCTGTTCTCGCTGTACGCGTACATGATCTTCGGCGTGTCGCGCCTGATCCGGGTGGCCGAGCGGATCGCCGCCGGCGAACTGCTGTCCGGCCGCGGCGCCACCGGCGACGAGTCGACCAGCAACACGGCGGACCGCCTGTGGAGCTCGATCATGAAGATGAACGGCACCCTGCACCTGATCGTGCGGCAGGTCCGCGCCAGCGCCGAGGTGATCGTGGGCACCTCGCGGCACATCGTCGACGGCAACAACCACCTCTCCGGCCGCACCGAGGAGCAGGCCAGCGCGATGGAGGAAACGGCCGCCGGCGTCGAACAGCTGGCGGCGTCCGCCCGCCGCAACGCCCAGGACTGCAAGCAGGCCACCGAGATCTCCACTTCCGCCCGCGCGGTGGCCGCACTGGCCGCCGAGCAGATGGGCAACATGGCCCGCACCATGCACGAGATCGATGCCCGGGCCCGCCGGGTCGGCGAGATCCTGGGCACTGTCGAGGGCATCGCGTTCCAGACCAATATCCTGGCGCTCAACGCCGCGGTCGAAGCGGCGCGGGCGGGCGACCAGGGTCGCGGCTTTGCGGTGGTCGCTGCGGAAGTGCGCAGCCTAGCGCAGCGCAGCGCCCAGGCCGCCAAGGAGATCAAGGAGATCCTGGGCCAGTCGCAAAGCAGCGTGGCGGACGGCAGGCAGCTGGCGACCGAGGCCGAATCGACCATGGGCCAGGTGGTCGGCCGCGTGCAGGAGGTGGGAGAGGTGATCGAGCGCATCGCCCTGGCGTCGTCCGAGCAGAGCGCGGGCGTGGCCGAGATCGACCGGGCGCTCAGCCGGATCGACGCCATGACCCAGGAGAACACGGCCCTGGTGGTAGAGGCCTCCAGCGCGGGGGTGGCTCTGAAGGAGGAAGCCGGCCGGCTGCTCGAGGCGGTCAGCCAGTTCAAGGTGGACCGCGGGGAAGAACGCAGCCGGGCGGTCAGGCAGGTCAAGGACGCGGTGAAGCTGGTGCTGGCGCGCGGCGCACCGGCCGCCTGCGACGTGCTGAACGACCGCTCCGGCAGGTTCGGCGGCGAGGACTACGTGTTCGCGGTCGACATGAAAGGCGTGCGGCGCGCCTATGCACCCGATCCGAGCGTGGTGGGCCAGTACGACCTGGAGCGCACCGACGCCGACGGCAAGCCGATCTGCAAGGAGCTCATTCGCATCGCCTCCACCCAGGGGATCGGCTGGTGCGATTTCAAGTTCCTCAATCCGAAGAGCGGCCGGGTCGAGCCCAAGTCGGTCTACCTGGAACGCGTGGGTGAGCTGATCCTGGGTTGCGGCATCTACGGGGCCGAAGCCCAGAGGAGCGGCGGCGGCGGGCAGCAGCAGGCGCTGGCGGCGCGATAGGGCGCGGCGGGCGGATTGACTACGCGCATTGGCCGCATTGGATGACGGACGATTTCGTTTGAGGACCAATACTGCGAACTGCATGGCACCATGCATGCGGGCGTGTCCTGCCCGACACCGGCATCGCCTGCTGCGCATGGGCCGCGGCCCATCCGAGACCTCAACTGGAGTTTCCATCAACGTACCCACTGGACGCGCCGAGACCGCCGCCGGCAACTCATTCGCTGCCTGGAAGGATTCGCACCGGGGGCTCAGGGCGCTCGAGCGCGCGCTGGTGGCGGCGATCCACTCCGGCGGCGCCCGCATGGAATCCCAGCACGCACTCGCCGCGCAGATCGCCGCCTTGCGCAGCGAGACGCAGTCCCTGTTCGAGGATGCCTCCAGGCAGGAGCAGGGCTCTCTGCGCGGCCCGGGCCGCGCGCAGTGAGCACGCCAAGGACTCCAGCGATGCTGGCAGAGCTGATCAGGCGCGACGTCGACGACATCGTCGACGAGTGGGAGCAGTTCGCCAGAAGCTCGATCCCGGCGGCCGAAGACCTGTCGCCCGAGGACCTGCGCGACCATGCCCGCCTGCTGCTGCTGGCGGTGGCAGCCGACCTGGAAACGGTGCAGGGCGAAGCCGAGCAGCATGAAAAATCGCGCGGCGAACTGCCGGACAACTCGCCGCAGATCACCGCCACCGCCCACGAACATGCCCAGCACCGTTTCGAGCAGCGCTTCACGCTCGACCAGATGCTGTCGGAAGTGCGCGCGCTGCGGGCATCGGTCCTGCGGCGCTGGGTGGAACAGAACGACCGCTACGACCCCGACGCGGTCGCCGAGCTGATCCGCTACGGGGAAGCGATGGACCAGGCACTGACCGAGTCGGTGGCCTTCTTCGGGGCCAAGGTGGACCAGTCGCGCGGCCTGCTGCTGGGCGTGCTGGGCCACGACATCCGCACGCCGCTGGGCGCGGTGCGCATGTCGGCGCAGCTGCTGGAGCGCACCAAGGGCCTGGACGAGCGGCAGTCCAAGGCGGTCCAGCGCATCCTCAGTTCATCCGACAGCATGCGTTCGATGGTCGACGAACTGCTCGACTTCACCCAGACCTCGCTCGGGATGCGGCTGCCGATCAGCCGGGTGCCGAGCGACCTCGGCTCGGTCTGCGCCGAGGTGCTGGCGGAGCTGGAGGCCCTGCATCCGGAGCGCGACATCAGCCTGGCCTGCGAGGGCGACCTGAGCGGCCAGTGGGATGCGGGCCGGGTCGGCCAGATGCTGTCCAACCTGGTCAGCAACGCCATCCAGCACGGCAACGAACTGCCCGTCACCGTGACGGCCAGGGCCGGCGCCGGCGATGTCAGCATCGCGGTGCACAACAAGGGCCGGCCGGTCCGTCCGCAATCGCTGGCGACGCTGTTCGAGCCGCTGGCGCAGGCCAAGGACATGGGCGGCGACCGCCACTCCGGTTCCTCCGGCCTGGGGCTGGGGCTGTACATCGCGCGCCAGATCGCCGTGGCGCACGGCGGGTCGCTGGAGGTGGTTTCATCGGAGCAGGACGGCACCACCTTCACCGCGCGGCTGCGCCGCTAGCGGCCGGGCGATTCCTACCTGAGCGTGTACAGATAGGCCGCGATGTCGCGCGCCTGGACCTCGGTCAGGCCCAGGTCGGGCATCGCGTTGCCCGGCACCACGCTTTGCGGGGTCCTGATCCAGCGCACCAGGTTGGCCGGGTTGTTGCGCAGCATGCCGGCGATGAAGGTGCGGCTGCCCACGTGGTTCAGCGGCGGCCCGACGTTGCCGCGCGCGCCGCCGATCCCGGGGATCGCATGGCAGCTGGCGCAGCCGAATTGCCGGATCAGCGCCTCGCCGCGCCGCAGGTCGCCGCCGGGCACGGTCCAGACCGGCTCGGCGCTGCAGGACAGGCTGCACAACACAAGGGCCGCCAGGGCGCAGAGTTCCCGCACGTGTCTGCGGGAGGCGCTCGCAATCCGTGCACGCATGCTCATCCCCCGCACACCGGGGCGGCGCTCAGGGCCACGGCGTCGAACAGCACGGCCAGCAGGAACAGCCCGCTGGTCATCATGCCGGACAGGGCCAGGAAGCGCGTGCGGCCGTCGCCGCTTTCGATCAGATGGTGGACCGGGCCGGGCCGCTCGCCCGACGTGCGCTGCCAGTTGCGCCACGCCAGCCAGCCGCCCACCGCCGCCAGCACCAGCGCGGCCACTTCGGCGCCCGCCGCCAGCGGCAGCAGGCCGCGCATGACCGGCGCATCCAGCGGCATGTCCTTCGGAAAGCAGGCCTGGCTGGCCAGCGCCACGTTCAGGCTCAGTTGCAGGAACCAGGCCAGCGGTGCCAGCAGCAGTCCCAGCAAGGCCGACAGCGCCGACACGCGCTCGCGGTGCGGCGCGGGGTGCGAGGGCTGCTCGGACGCGGGCAGGGAGGAGACGAGTTGGCTCACGGCGATCACCCGAACTGCGGAACGACGTACAGGGACAGGAACACCGCGATCCAGACGGCGGTCACGAAGTGCCAGTACAGCGCCCCGGTGGAGACCGCGCTGTGCCGGCGTTCGTCGAAGTAGCCCAGCAGGGTCCAGACGAACAGCACCGCGAGCATCAGCAGGCCGATCACGACGTGCGCCATGTGGAAGCCGGTGACGGTGAAGTACAGCGAGCCGTAGGCGTTGGTGTGGAGCGAGAAGGGCTTGTTGCGCCACTCGATCAGCTGCAGCCCGAGGAACACCACGCCCAGCACCAGGGTCGCCGCGATTCCCAGCAGCAGCTGGCCGCGCCGGCCCTTGCGCACGCCGCGCTCGCCCAGCCACATGGTCAGGCTGCCGGCCAGCAGGATGAAGGTGTCCGGCAGGGCGATGCCCAGCTTGGGCGGCCCCGACGGCGGCCAGGCGCCGACGGTCTGCGAGGCGACGTAGAAGTAGCTGAATAGCAGGTACGCGAACAGCGCGGCCTCGGTGGCGACCAGGGTCCACATGCCCCACCAGCCGGAGGACAGGCGGCCCTTGCTGCCGACCGGCAGCGCCGGCTCGGACGGGAGGATGGCTTCAGCGCGCATGGGCGATCTCCGCGGTCTGGCCCAGGCTGTTCTGCGGCCACAGCCAGGCCAGGGTGGCCAGCCCGGTGGCGGCGCAGCCCGCGGCCGCGCCGGCCCAGGAATGCAGCAGCAGGCCGACGAAGCAGCCGGCCAGCGCCAGCGCCAGCAGCACCGGCGCCAGCGAGTCGCCGGGCATCTTCAGGATGACGTCGGGCTCGGCGTCCAGGCCGCTGGTGCCGATGGTTTCGCGGCCGTGGTCCAGCACGAAGCCGGTGTCGATCGAGCTCTTGCCGGCGGCGCCCGAGAGCCGGTCCTCCCACAGCGGATGGCGGCTGGCCACCAGCGGGATCACGGCGAAGTTGTAGGACGGCGGCGGCGAGGAGGTCGACCATTCCAGCGTCGCCGCATCCCAGGGATTGCGCCCGGCGGGGGCGCCGTGGCGCAGGCTGCGCGCCACGTTCACCAGGAACAGCAGCACGCCGACGGCGAACAGCAGCGAGCCGCCCGAGATCACGGCGTTGACCGTGTTCCAGCCGACGTCGCCGGGATAGGTGTAGACCCGGCGCGGCATGCCCAGCAGGCCGGCGATGTGCATCGGAAAGAAGCCGACGTTGAAGCCGATGAACATGGTCCAGAAGTTCCAGCGTCCCAGCCGCTCGCTCATCATCCGGCCGGTGATCTTGGGAAACCAGTAATAGGTGCCGCCGGCCACGGCGAACACGTTGATGCCGACGATCACGTAGTGCAGGTGGGCGACCACGAAGTAGGTGTCGGTCAGCTGCCGGTCCACCGGCACCGCCGCCGTCATGAAGCCCGACAGGCCGCCGATCACGAACAGCACCACGAAGCCGGCGAAGAACAGGAAGGGCGTGCGGTACACCGGCCGGCCGGTCCAGATGGTCGCCAGCCAGGCGAACACCGCCACCGCGCTGGGGATCACGATCACGAAGCTGGCGGCGCTGAAGAAGGACAGCGACAGCGGCGGCAGGCCGGTGGCGAACATGTGGTGCACCCAGACGCCGAAGCCCAGCACCATCGTCGTGATGGTGGCCAGCGAGACCGCGGTGTAGCCCACCAGCGGCCGCCGGCAGAAGGTCGGCAGGCCGTCCGAGACGATCCCCATCGCCGGCAGCACGATGGCGTAGACCCAGGGATGGCCGAACATCCAGAACAGGTGCTGCCACAGCAGCGGCTGGCCGCCGCCCTGGACGTCGAAGAAGTGGCTGCCGAACTGGCGGTCCATCCACAGCATCAGGAAGGCCAGGCTGACCGCCGGCACCGCCAGCAGGTTGCCGGCCGACGCCGTCAGCGTGCCCCACACCAGGATCGGCACCCGGTTGATCGACATGCCGGGCGCGCGGGTGCGAAACAGCGTGACGACGAAGTTCAGCGACCCGACCGTCGTCGAGACGCCCAGCAGCACCATGCCGAGCGCGTAGACGTCGATGTTCGGCCCCGGGTTGTATTCGAGCGCCGTATACGGCACGTAGTTGAACCAGCCGGCGTCGGGCGCCCGGCCCATCGGAAAGCTGGCGTACAGGAAGATGCCGGACAGCAGGAACACCCAGTACGACAGCGCGTTGAGCCGCGGGAACGCCATGTCGCGCGAGCCCAGGATCAGCGGCCACAGGTAATTGCTGAATCCCGACAGCACCGGCAGCGCATACAGGAAGATCATCGTCACGCCGTGCATCGTGAACAGCTGGTTGTACTGCTCGGGCGACAGCAGCGCCTGCTCCGGCCGCGCCAGCTGGGCCCGGATCACGGCCGCCTCGATCCCGCCCACCAGCAGGAAGAAGAACGAGGTCAGCAGGTAGCGGATCCCGATCTGCTTGTGGTCCACCGAGGACAGCCAGCCGATCACCCCGGGGGCGGTCTTCCAGATCCGCTCCAGCCGCTGCTCCAGGGAAGGGTCGTCGGCCAGCCGGGCAATGACGGGAACGCGGTAACCGGGCGGAGTGGGCAAGGTCATGTCCTCAATTCAGCGTCTGCAGGTAGGCGACGACGGCCTGCAGTTCGGCGGGGGAGAGCGTCGGCGCCGGCATGCGGGTGCCGGGCTTGATCGACTGCGGGTTGGAGATCCACGCGGCCAGCTGGCCGGGCGTGTTGGGCAGCATGCCGGCGGCGATGGTGCTGCGTGCCATCAGGTGCGTCAGGTCGGGCCCGAAGATGCCGCCGGCCGCGGTGCCCCGCACCGAATGGCAGGCCGCGCAGGACGCGTCGAACACCTTCTGCCCGGTGGTCGCGCCGTCCACAGCCGGCTGCAGCTGCTGCTGGCGCCAGGCCGCGAACGCCGCCTCGTCCTGGGCCACCACGTACATCGCCATGTGGGCGTGCTGCGCGCCGCAGAACTCGCCGCACTGGCCGCGGAACACGCCGGGCCGGGCGGCCTGCAGCCACATGACGTTGGTCTTGCCGGGAATCACGTCGGTCTTGCCGGCCAGCTGCGGGATCCAGAACGAATGGATCACGTCGTTGCTGCTCAGCTCCACCCGCACCGGATGGCCGACCGGAATGTGGATCTCGTTGGCCGTGTCGAAGGTGCCGGCCGGCTGCGCGCCCACGTAGCGGACCTTCCACCACCACTGCGAGGCCGTCACCTGCAGCGTCAGGTCGGCGGCGCGGGCCGGCATGGCGATGGCCTGCAGCGTGGTCATGGTCCAGACCGCGCAGGCCACCAGGACGACGGTGGAAATGCCGACGCCGACGTAGATCCAGCGCAGCCCGCCGCTGTCGCTTTCCACCGCCAGCTCGCGCAGCGCCGGCGTGCCGGGGCGCTGGCGCAGCAGGCCGGCCAGCAGCAGCACAACCACCACCAGCAGCACGACGGCCGAGACGATGCCCAGTCCCCAGCCCAGCAGCGTCGCCGGATCCCCCGCGGGGCCGTGGGTCTGCAGGTAGGACATCGGCGAGGCGGCCACTATTTGTTCCCCGGATGGTGGGCCCAGGTGGCGGAGCTGTCCTTGCCCTGCGGCGCCGGCGCCTGCGCGCCTTCGGGCAGGGTGCGCGTCACCTGCGGCGGCACCAGGTCGCCGGCGCGGTCGCCCTGCACCCAGGCCTGGTGCGAGCCGGGCGGGAAGGTGCCGCCCAGGGACTGCAGGTAGCTCACCAGTTTCCAGATCTGGTCCGGCGGCAGGGCCGGATTCCAGGCCGGCATGCCTTCGGGCCGGCCTTCGTAGATCGACTTGAACAGCATCGCCGGAACCCCGCCGTAGCGCCAGCTGGTGTCGGTCAGGTCGGGCCCCATGCCGCCCTTGGCGTCGTAGCCGTGGCAGCCGGCGCAGTTCATGCTGACGAACAGGCGGCGGCCCTCCTGCACCGACTCCGGGTTGCCCTCCTGCGGGTTGGGCATCATGTCGGCGCGGTTGTTCTGGGCGCCGCCCGATTCGTCGCCCAGCGGCAGCGCCGACAGCGCCTCCACCGGGACGCCGGCCTGCGGCGCCGGGCCGGCCGCGCCCGGACCCTGGGTCCGGCCGCAGCCTGCCAGCGCGATCGCACCGGCGATGGCGGCCAGCCGCAGCGCCGGGCCGAGCTGGCGCAAGCCTGGGCGGCGGGCTGTCATGGCCGGCCCCCGGTGACGCCCGCCGGCGCGGCCGGGACGGGGCCGCTTTCGGTGGTCAGCATGCCGGCGCCGCTGCTGGGCGAGTCGCCGTCGATCGAGAACACGTACAGCGTGCTGCCGCGCGGCGGAAAGCCCGGCATCGACTTGCTCACCATCGCGGCGCCGCCGACGCCGGAGTACACCGCCACGTACTGGCGCTTGTCCGGCCCGGTGTAGGTCATGGGCTGGCCGATCACGCCGGAGCCCAGCTTGTGCGACCACAGCACCTTGCCGCTGCGGGCGTCGACGGCGCGGAACCAGCCGTCGGCGGTGCCGTAGAACACCAGGTCGCCGGCGGTGGCCAGCACGCCGCTCATGGTCATGAAGTGCTCCTTGATGGCCCAGGCCTTCTTGCCGGCGACCGGGTCCCAGGCCATGAACTCGCCCCAGTTGCCGCCCGGCGCCGGGTAGCGCTGCATCTCCATGCCGTCGTACGGCGTGCCGGGGATGTAGGACTGCGGGTGGTCCGTCAGGTCCATGCAGATGTTGAAGATGCCGGCATAGACCAGGCCGGTGCGCGGCGAGTAGGCCGACGGCTGCCAGTCCTTGCCGCCGATGTCGGGCGGGCAGACGTTGGGCAGCTTGACGCCCGGCTTGGGCTGCATCTCGGGCACGACCTTGGGCATGCCGGTCTTCAGGTCGATGCCGGTGGACCAGTTCTGGTAGGCGAAGGGCGAGGCCAGCAGCACCTCGCCGTTGGTGCGGTCGATGGTGTAGGCGAAGGCGTTGCGGTCGAAGTGCACCAGCACCTTGCGCGGCTTGCCCTGGAACGTGATGTCCATCAGCACGTTCTCGTTGACACCGTCGTAGTCCCACTGGTCGTGCGGCGTGAACTGGTAGGCCCACTTGGCCATGCCGGTGTCGGCGTCGCGCGCGAACACGGCGCTGGTCCACAGGTTGTATCCCGGCCGCTGGCTGGGCACCCGCGGCCCCGGATTGCTGGTGCCGTAGTAGATGAGATTGAGCTGCGGGTCGTAGGAGATCCAGGCCCAGACGGCGCCGCCGCCGCGCTGCGCCATGCCGGCCGGCCAGCTGCTCTGGCCCAGGTCCTTGCCGACCATCCAGGAATAGAAGGGCTTGAAGTCCGGACCGATCATCACCTGCGCGTCGGTGCCGGTGCTGTAGGCGCGCCACAGCTGCTTGCCGGTGTCCACGTCCAGCGCCGCCAGCCAGCCCCACACCCCCATCTCGCCGCCGCTGTTGCCGACGTACACCTTGTTGCCGACCACGAACGGTGCCATCGTCATGGTCTCGCCGCGGCCGACGTCGCCCATCTTGGTGCGCCACACTTCCTTGCCGGTCTTGGCGTCGACGGCCACCGTGTGGTTGTCCAGCAGGTTGTAGATGATCTTGCCGTTGGCATAGGCGCCGCCGCGGTTGACCGTGTCGCAGCAGGCCTTGCCCTTGGCCACCGGCGTCGGCGTGGGCTCGTACTTCCACTTGATCGGCGCGCCGGGCCGGGTCAGGTCCAGCGCGTAGGCGATGTTGGGATAGGGCGTCACCAGGTACATCGTGTCGTTGAGCACCAGCGGCGCGGCTTCGTGGCCGTTCTGCGTGCCGTCCGAAAAGGTCCAGGCCACCTTCAGCCGCGACACGTTGCTGGTGTTGACGTCGGCCAGCGCGCTGAAGCGGGTGTTGGCGTCGTCATGGGCCTGGCTGTGCCATTCGCCCGGCGGCGCTGCGGGCGCCGCGCCGGCGGCCGCAACGAAGGCCGCCAGGCCCCAGGCAACAATCCCCCGCACGCAGTTGTCGTTCTTCATCGGCTGTTCCAGATACATCACATTACGATATATACGATACACCGGAGCGGGACGCGCTGTCACAACATCGAAGCGCGAAATTTTCTGAATTCCGACTGACGTAGGTCAGCGGTAACGCGAATGCAGCGAGGCGACGTGTGGACGCTGCGGCCGGTCGCCGAACCACTGCAGCGCCAGCGCCAGGCCGGCCACCAGATAGGCCAGCCCGCCGGGAACCCACATCACCAGGCCGCCGATCTGCTGGTCGTCCAGCGGCGTGAGTCCGAGCGACGCCGTGGTGGCCGCATAGCCGCTGTACCAGGGCGTGGCGGCAAACGTCAGCAGCGCGCCCAGCACGCTGGTGTGCAGCATGGTGGTCAGAAGCAGCACGATGGCCCACGGGCCGGGCACGCGCTGGTCGCCGCCGAGGGCGGCCCACCAGAACAACAGCGCAGAGGCCAGGAAGCTGGCGTGCTGCAGCACGTGGATCGCTTCGGAGTGCAGCGCCGCGTCGAACAGCCTCGGCACGTGCCACAGCCACAGCGCCAGTGCGTGCAGCGCCCAGGCCGCCAGCGGCGCGGTCAGCAGCCGCCAGGTCGCGGCGATCGGCCGGCTCCGGATCGCGGCCCTGAGGGCCGGCCGGGCGGCGGGGCTGAAGGCCCAGGCCCAGGCGGCCAGCGGACGGCCGATCACCAGCAGGGGCGCGGCCACCACCATCAGCAGTTCGTGCTGCACCATGTGCGCGGAAAACAGCCAGGCGCCCAGCGCGTCGAGCGGCGACAGCAGCGCCGCGGCCAGGGCCAGCCATCCGAGCACGAAGGCGGCGAGCTGCCTGGGCTGGACGCCGCGGCCGCGGCCCGCGCGCCGCCAGACCCGCCAGGTGCCCAGGGCGTAGCCGGCCATGGCCAGCAGCAGCAGGCCGACCACCCACGGCTCGAAGGACCAGGCGCCGGGCGCGGGCAGGCTGTCCGCCAGCCCGGGCTGCGCCGTGTGCGCGGCCGCCAGCGCCGGCGCCAGGGCCAGGGCCGGGATCAGCCACCAGGCTGCTGCGCGCATCCGATTGCCTCCAGTGGGTTGGTCGACCGCGCCAAGCTTGGCCTCGACGCTGCCGATCTTAGTCAGCTTGCGCCGGTCCGTGGGGTGAACGCGAGCGGCGCCGTCATGGTCCGGGCGCGCGGCGCTTGATCTCGCGCAAGCTGCCTCGCCCCTGCGTCCCTATCCTTGTCCCATGCGCGCGTGTCCGCCGATTCCCCGCCCGTGGCGTGCTGCTGCCTGTGCGCTCGCGCTGGCGCTGGCCGGCTGCCACTGGCCGTGGCAGGAGGCGCCGGCCGGTGCGCCGCTGCAGCTGTCCGGCACGGTCGATGCGCGCCAGGTGGACATCGCGTTCCAGGTCCCGGGCCGCATCGAACGGCTGGCGGCGGACGAAGGCCAGCCGGTGCAGCCCGGCCAGTTGCTGGCGCGGCTGGATCCGGGCGACCTGCAACTGGCCGCCAGCCGGGCCGAGGCCCAGGCCGTCGCTGCCGCCAAGGTGCTGGCCGCGCTGCGCGCCGGCGCCCGGCCGCAGGAGCTGCGCGCGGCCGCCGCCGCCGTGGCGCAGGCCGGCGCCGATGCGCGCTTTGCCGCGCAGGAGGTGGTGCGCACGCGGCAACTGGTGGACCAGCAATTCGTGGCGGCGCAGCAGATGGACCGGGTGCAATCCGCCGCCGATGCCGCCGTCGCCCGCCTGGAGCAGGCGCGCCAGAACGAGGCGCTGCTGCGGGCCGGCGCGCGGCGCGAGGACGTGGAGCGCGCCGAGGCCGACCTGAAGGCGGCCGCCGCCGCGCGCGACGCGGCCCGCCGGCAGCTCTCGCAGGTGGAGGTGACGAGCCCGGTGGCGGGGGTGGTGAGCGTGCGGGTGGCCGAGGCCGGCCAGGTGGTCGCCGCCGGCCAGCCGGTGCTGCGGCTGTCGGAACTGGCGCGGCCCTGGGTCCGCATCTACCTGCCCGAGGCCGACCTGGCGCGCGTGCGGCTCGGGCAGGCGGCCGAGGTGCGCGTCGATGGCCGCCCCGGCCAGGTGTTCGCCGGCCGCCTGAGCTTCGTCGCGCCGCAGGCGGAGTTCACGCCCAAGACGGTGGAGACGCGTGCACTGCGGGTCGACCTGGTGTACCGCGCCAAGGTGGAGGTCGACAACGCCGGCGGCCTGCTGAAGATCGGCATGCCGGCCGACGTCTCGCTGCCGCTGGAGCGCAGCCCCGGATGACCGCGCCCGCGGTACTGGCGACCGGCCTGTGCCTGCAGGCGGCGGGGCGGCCCATCGTCGACGCCGTGAGCTTCAGCGTCGCCGCCGGCGAGATCTTCGGCATCGTCGGCGCCGACGGCGCCGGCAAAAGCGCGTTGCTGCGCCTGCTCACCGGCCAGCAGCGCCCCAGCGCCGGCACGCTCGCGCTGTTCGGCCGCCCGGCCGGCGACCCGCAGGTGCGCGAGCGGCTGGCCTACATGCCGCAGGTGTTCGGCCAGTACCCGGACCTGAGCGTGCGCGAGAACCTGCGCTTCTACGCCGCGCTGCACGGGCTGCGCGGCGCCGCCGCCTCGGCGATGGTGGCCGATCTCACCGCCCGCGCCGGGCTGCGCGGCTTCGAGCAGCGGCGCGCCGGCCAGCTGTCCGGCGGCATGATGCAGAAGCTCGCGCTGGCCTGCGCGCTGGTGACGCGGCCGCGCGCGATCTTCCTGGACGAACCGACCACCGGCGTCGACCCGGTGTCGCGGCGCGCCTTCTGGCAACTGCTGGAGGGCGTGCGCGCCGAGGGCGTGGCGATCGTCTGCGCCACCGCCAACATGGAGGAAGCGGAACGCTGCGACCGGATCGCGATGATGCGGCGCGGCCGTTTCCGGCACATCGGCACGGCGCTGGAGCTGATCGCCTCGGTGCGCTCGCATCTGTACCTGGCGGCCGGCGCGCAGGGCCGGGCGCTGGTGCCGCTGCTGCGGGCCCGCCCGGAGGTGGAGCTGGCCTTTCCGGTCGGCCGCCAGGCCCGCGTCTGGCTGCCGGCCGGCGCTGCGATCGCGGCGCTGCAGGCCGCGATCCCGGACGTTCAGTTCACCCCGCTCGCGCCCGGGCTGCACGACGTGGCGCTGCGCGACCTGGCGCTGCAGCAGGAGGGCGGCGATGCCTGAGGTGCCGATCTCCGCGCGCGGCGTCGCGCGCCGCTTCGGCAGCTTCGAGGCCGTGCGCGACTTCGACCTCGACGTCGCCCAGGGCGAGGTGTTCGGCCTGCTTGGCGCCAACGGCGCCGGCAAGACCACCGCCATCCGCATGCTGTGCGGCACCCTGGCGCCCAGTGCCGGCGCGATCACCGTGGCGGGCGTGGACATGCTGCGCGATGCACGCCGCGCGCGCTCCCGCATCGGCTACGTGACGCAGCGCTTCACTCTGTATGGCGACCTGACGGCGCGCGAGAACCTGCAGTTGCAGGGCGGCCTGTACGGCGTGGAACCGGCGCTGCTGGGCGAGCGCATCGCACAGTCGCTGCAGCGCTTCCGGCTGGCCGGGGTCGAGGACCAGCGGGCGGCGGCGCTGCCGCTTGGCTACCAGCGGGGGCTGGCCGTCGCCGCGGCGCTGCTGCACCAGCCGGACGTGCTGTTCCTGGACGAGCCCACCTCCGGGATCGACCCGCTGGCGCGCCAGCAGCTGTGGGAACTGGTGTACGAACTGGCCGCGGGCGGGATGGGCGTGCTGGTCACGACCCACTACATGGACGAGGCGCTGTTCTGCGACCGGCTGGCCCTGATGGAGCGCGGCCGCATCATCGCCGGCGGCACGCCGCAGGCGCTGCTGGCGATGCCGCTGGCGGCGCCGCCGCTGGAGGTGCGCTGCGACGACGAAGCGGCCAGCGGGGCCTGGCTGGCGGCCCGGCCGGAGGTGCGCGAGGTGCTGCCGCGCGCCGGCCGCCACCGCATCCGGCTGCAATCCGGGCTCGATCCGCAGGCGTGGGCGCAGGCGGCCACGGCGCAGGCCGCCGGCCAGGGGCTGGCGCTGCGCATCGATGCGCAGGCGCCGCGCGAACTCGAGGACGTGGTGGTGGCGCTGCTGGAGCAGCAGGAGGCCGCCGCATGAACCTGCACCGGGTGCTCACCGTCGCGGCCAAGGAGGTGCGCCACCTGCTGCGCGACCCGCGCAGCCTGGCGCTGATGTTCTTGCTGCCGGCGATGATGCTGTTCATCTACGGCTACGGCATCCGGCTGGACCTGCGGCAGGCGCCGATCGGCCTGCTGCAGGAGGCGCAGGACGCCGACAGCCGCGAGCTGGCGGCACACCTGGCTGCCAGCCCGGCGTTCCGCGTGCTGCGCTTCCAGGACCGGCGCCAGCTGCGCGACGCGGTCGGCGCGCGCGCGGTGTGGGCGGCGCTGGTGATCCCGGACGACTACTCGCTGCAGTTGCAGCAGGGCCGCGCGCAGGTGCAGCTGGTGCTGGACGGGATGGACGCCAACACTGCCCGCCTGCTGCGCAACGAGGTGCTGCAGCTGGTGACCGACCTGGCGCTGGCGCGCGGCCGCCCGCCCGGCATGGTGACGGTGGAGATGCGCACCTGGTTCAACGAGACCAGCGAGAGCCGCTACGCCATCGTGCCGGGCGTGATCGTGATGGTGATGGGCGTGGTGGGCACGCTGATGACGGCGCTGACCATCGCCCGCGAGATGGAGTCGGGCAACGTGGCGCTGCTGCGCACCACGCCGCTGGCGCTGGGCGAGTTCCTGGCCGGCAAGCTGCTGCCGTATTTCGTGGTCGGCATGCTGGACGTGGCCGGCAGCGTGCTGGTGGCACTGGTGGTGTTCGACGTGCCGCTGCGCGGCTCGCTGGCAGAGCTGGCCGGCGTGTCGGCGCTGTTCCTGCTGGTGGTGATGGCCCAGGGTGCGCTGATCTCGCTGAACGCCGGCAACCAGGTGCTGGCCGCGCAGATGGTGCAGGTCACGACCTTCCTGCCGGCCTTCCTGCTGTCGGGCGCGATCTACGCCATCGCCAACATGCCGGAGGCGGTGCAAGCGGTGACGCTGGTGGTGCCGGCCCGCTATTTCGTGACGTTGAGCAAGGCGATCTTCCTCAAGGGCACCACGCAGGGCGTGCTGTGGATCAACGTCGCGGCGCTGTCGGCGCAGCTGGCGCTGCTGACGCTGGGCTTCCTGCGGCGCGGCCGCGTGCTGGGGCTGCGCTGATGGCCGGCGGCATGCTGCGCTCGCTGCGCCGGCTGGGCGCGCTGCTGCGCAAGGAATTTCTGCAGCTGCTGCGCGACCCGCGCATGCGCTTCGTGCTGGTGGCGCCGCCGCTGATCGAGCTGGTGCTGTTCGGCTATGCCGCCACCTTCGACGTGCGCCATGCCGAGGTGGCGGTGGTGGACCACGACGGCAGCCAGGCCAGCCGCGAGCTGGTCGCCGCCGTGCGCGCCACCGGCCACTACACGCTGCACTTCCTGCCGGACATGCGCGCCGCCAGCGCCGCGATGGACGACAACCGGGTGCGCGTGATCCTGCAGATCCCGCCCGACCTGCAGCATGCGCAGACGGTGCAGCTGGTGGGCGACGGCTCCGATCCGAACAGCGCGCAGCTGATTGCCGGCGAGCTGAGCCGGGTGATCTCCCAGGCGTCGCTGGTGGCGGCCGGCGCGCTGCCGGCGATCCGGGTGGAGGAGCGCGCCTGGTTCAACCCGAACCTGGAGGACCGCTGGTACTTCATCCCCGGCATCCTGGCCAACGTGGTGTTCGTCGCCACCATGATGCTCAGCGCCATGGTGGTGGTGCGCGAGCGCGAGTTCGGCACGCTGGAGCGGCTGCTGGTGACGCCGGTCGGCCGGATCGAGTTCCTGCTGGCCAAGATGGTGCCGGTGGCCTGCGTCGGCCTGTTCGACACCATGCTGATCACGCTGGTGGCCACCGCCTGGTTCGGCATCCCGCTGCGCGGCGAGCTGGCCGCGGTGGCCGGCGCCACCCTGGTGCTGCTGCTGGGGACCCAGGGCCTGGGCCTGCTGGCCTCCACCCACGCGGCCACCCAGCAGCAGGCGATGATGTGGGCCGCCTTCTTCATCATGCCGATGATCGTGCTGTCGGGATTCGCCTTTCCGATCAGCAACATGCCGCCGCTGCTGCAGTGGCTGAGCTGGCTGGATCCGCTGCGCTACTACCTGGTGGTGGTGCGCGACCTGTTCCTCAAGGGCGGCGGGCTGGGCAGCCATCCCTTCGAATACGCCGCCATGGCGCTGCTGGGAATCGGCGCGCTCGGCCTGGCGCTGCCGCGGCTGCGCTGAGCGGGCTTGATGCAGCGCAAGGCCGCGGCCGGGCGGCCGGCTTAGGCTGGGACGCAGATGATCCAGCTCACGATCAACGGCAGGCCGGTGGAGGTCGACGAGGGCGCGACCCTGCTCGATGCCGCCGCCGCTGCCGGCGTCCATGTCCCGACGCTCTGCCACCATCCGCGGCTGCCGGCGCAGGCCGTGTGCCGCCTGTGCCTGGTGGAGGTCGATGGCCAGCCGCGCCCGCAGCCGGCCTGCGCCACCCGGGCCCGGGCCGGCGATCGCGTCAGCACCGACTCCGGCGCGCTGCGGCAGTTCCGGCAGACCAACCTCGGCTGGCTGCTGGCGCGCCACCCCGACGACTGCATCCGCTGCGAAGCCGGCGGCGCCTGCAAGCTGCAGGCGCTGGTCGGCGAGTACCAGCTGCAGGAGCATTGGGGCAAGGTGCCGATGGGGTCGGCCGAGCACCCTGGCCACCGGCTGGCCGACCACACCTCGCCCAGCATCTGGCGCGACCTGTCCAAGTGCGTCGAATGCGGGCTGTGCGCGCAGGCCTGCGGCGAGCCGGGACAGCAGCAGTTCGTGATCGGCTTCGCCGAGCGCGGCTCGGACCGGCTGCCGGTGACGGTGTTCGACCGGCCGCTGGCCGAGACCAACTGCATCTCCTGTGGCCAGTGCACCGCCGTCTGCCCGGTCGGTGCCCTGGTGGAAACGCCGCACTGGCACGAGGTCCTTGAGACGCTCGACGGCCGGCGCCGCGTCAGCGCGGTGCAGGTCGCGCCGGCGACGCGGATCGCGATCAGCGAGGAGTTCGGCATGGCGCCGGGCACGGTCAGCACCGGCCGGCTGATCAACGCGCTGCGGCGGCTGGGCTTCGACCATGTCTTCGACACCAACTTCGCCGCCGACCTGACGGCGATGGAGGAGGGCAGCGAGCTGCTCGCCCGGCTGCAGGCCCGCCAGCGGCTGCCGCTCTTTACGTCCTGCTGTCCCGGATGGGTGAACTGGGTGGAGCTCAACCGGCCCGCACTGCTGCCGCACCTGAGCACCACCAAGTCGCCGCAGCAGATGCATGGCGCCGTCACCAAGCGGGGCGCCTTCGCCCGCGGGCTCGGCCCGGCATTCGCGCAGGGCGCGGCCGAGCCTTATGTGGTCAGCGTGATGCCGTGCACCGCCAAGAAGGACGAGGCCCAGCGGCCCGGCGTCTGCGGCGACGTCGACCACGTGCTCACCACCCGCGAACTGGCGCGGATGATCAGGGCGCGCGGGATCGCGTTCGGCGCGCTGCCGCCGGACGGGCAGTTCGACCATCCGCTGGGCGAAAGCACGGGGGCGGGACAGCTGTTCGGCGCCTCCGGCGGCGTGATGGAGGCGATGGTGCGCGCCGCATTGCACCTGACCGGGCAGGACAGCGCGCTGCCGCTGGAATGGCAGCAGTTCCGCGGCGTCGATGCGGGCGTGAAATCGGCCGAGGTTCCCGGGCTGGGCCGGGTGGCGGTCTGCAACGGCATCGCCGCCGCGCAGCGGCTGCTGGAGACGCCGCAGTGGCGGCAGGACTTCGTGGCGATCGAGGTGATGGCCTGCGTCGGCGGCTGCCTGGGCGGCGGCGGCGAGCCCAAGTCGATGGACCCGCTGATCCTGCACAAGCGCATGCAGGCGGTCTACCAGGTGGACCGGCAGTCGGCGCGGCGGCGCCCGCACGAGAACGAGGCGGTGCAGGAGCTGTATGCCACGCAGCTGGGGCATCCGAACTCCGGGCGCGCCCATGCCTTGCTGCACACCAGCTATGCGGCCAGGAACTCCGCGCGGCTGCTGCTGATGCGCTTCCTCGACTGCGTGGACCGGCGCGACGGCCTCGGCGCCGCCCGCCTGTTCCATCCGCAGGGACGGTGGTCCACCGCCTCCCCCGCCGGCGAGATCCACGGCGCCGCCGCGGTCGGCGAATTCATCGACCGCCAATTGCCCCCGCGCCAGTACGGACCGGCCTACGCCCGGCACCGGATGGAGTCGGCCGCGGACGCCGACGACATGGTGGTCCTCTCGCCGGCCGGCGAGCGCTCCAGGTTCCAGCTTGCGACCGCCACGCTGGACCAGGGCGGCGCGTCCCGGCTGGTGATCGCCAGCCTGGTGCGCGACGTGCTGGCGCCCGCCTGACATGGGCCAGACCACGCCAGCAGGGCCGGGTGCCCACATGCCACCGGCGCCGACCGACATGGATGAGGCCCTGCTGACGCTGGCCGACAAGGTGGCGGCCTTGCGCGATCCGGCCTGCTATCCGGAGACGACGCGCGCGCTGCAGGCCATCGAGACCCACATGTCCTGGGTGTTCCTGACCGACGCCCATGCCTACAAGCTGAAGAAGCCGGTGCAGTACGACCACCAGGATTTCCGTACGGTGCAGGGTCGCCGCTTCTATTGCGGCGAGGAGCTGCGCCTGAACCGGCGGCTGGCGCCGGACGTCTACCTGGACGTGGTGCCGCTGGTGCGCACGCCGGACGGGCGGCTTTGCGTCGGCGCGCGAGGCCGCACCGTCGACTGGCTGGTGCGGATGCGGCGCCTGCCCTCCGGCGCCATGCTGGACGGGCTGCTGGCGCGCCGGGAAGCCGCGCCGGCGCAGATGCAGGCCATCGCCGTGCGGCTGGCGGCGTTCCACGGCAGCCAGCCGCCGGCGCCGCTGGACGGACCGGCATACCGCGCGCTGCTGCTGCACCGCATCGGGCAGTCCGAGCGGGAATTGTGCGATCCCGCCTGGGCCCTGCCGGGCGCCCGCATCGCGGCGATCTGCGCGCGGCAGCGCGATTTCCTTGCCGCGCACGCGGCCGATCTCGATCGCCGGGCCGGCGCCGGCCGCGTGGTCGACGGCCACGGCGACCTGCGGCCGGAGCACGTGTTTCTGGGCGAGCCGCTGGCCGTGATCGACTGCCTGGAGTTCTCGCAGGAACTGCGCCTGCTGGATGGCATCGACGAGGTCGGCTTCCTGGCCCTGGAATGCGAGCGCGCCCATGCCGGCGCGCTGGCCGCCGTGCTGCTGCAGGCCTACCGGCAGGCCAGCGGCGACCCGGTGCCGCCGGAGCTGGTGCACTTCTACCAGAGCTTGCGCGCCTGCATCCGGGCCGGCCTGGCGATCCGCCACCTGCGCGAGGCGCGCTACCGGGCGCCGTCGGTCTGGCGCGGACGGACGCTGCGCTACCTGGCGCTGGCGGCGCGCCACCTGCGGGCCTGCGCCGTCAAGCTTCCTCCAGCAGCGCCGTGATCGAGCCGCCGCCGTGGATCCGGGCGATCGCTTCGGCAAACAGCGGCGCGGTGGACAGCACCACCAGCTTGTCGCGCACCTTGCCCGGCGGCAGCCGGAACGGCGGCACGCTGTCGGTCACCACCAGGCCCGTGAGCGCATCGGCGGCCAGCAGCTGCGGCGCGGAGCCGACGAACAGCCCGTGCGAGGCGGCGCCGTAGACCGCGGTGGCGCCCAGCCGCCGGCAGGCCAGGGCGGTGCGCAGGATGGTGGTGCCGGCGCCGATCAGGTCGTCGATGACGATCGCGCAGCGGCCGGCGACGTCGCCGACGATCATCTCGCCGCTGACCACGCCCTCGCTGCGGTGCTTCTCGGCGAAGGCCGCAGCCACCGGGCGGCCCAGCGCCGCCGCCAGCCGCAGCCGGAAGGCTTCGGCCCGCTTGATGCCGCCGGCGTCGGGCGAGACCACCGCCACCTCCTGCCGGCCCAGCAGCGGCAGGAAGTGCGCGGCGAACAGGCCGCTGGCTTCCAGGTGCTCGGTGCCGCAGCGGAAGGCGTTCTGGTAGGCGGCCAGGTTGTGCACGTCCAGCGTCAGCACGCGGTCGGTTCCCACCGCCTCGAACAGCGCCGCCACGTAGCGGGTGGTGATCGGGTCGCGCGGCTTGGACTTGCGGTCCTTGCGGGCGTAGGCCAGGCAGGGCACCACCGCGGTCACGCTGGCGGCGGCGGCGTCCTTGAGCGCGCCGATGAAGAACAGCAGCCGGCACAGCTTGTCGTTGACGCTCTGGTCGCCGTCGCCGTACAGGGACTGCAGCACGTAGACGTCGCGGCCGCGCACGCTGGCCAGCGGCCGGGCCTTGTGCTCGCCGTCCTCGAACTCGCGCTCCTCGTGCGGCATCAGCGCCAGGCCCATCCGGGCGGCGACGGCCTCGCCCCAGGCCCGGGAGGCGTCCAGCGCAAACAGGCAGGCGGCTGTGTCGTTCATGGGATTCTCCGTGCTGCAGCCACTGTGCGCCGCGGACCAGGGGCTGGAGTTGACGGGGATCAAGCCGCGCCGCGGTGGGGCGCAGGCACGCGCGTTTGACGCAGGTCAAGGCTGCATCCCGGATCGCGCCGATCATGCTCGCAGGAGCAGCCATGACAGCCGAATTGCAACCGGTCGACGGCGCCGCGGGGCGCAGCATCATCCGCAAGAACGTGGCGCTGCTGCCGGTGGCGCCGAACCTGCTCGACTACCCGGCGACATGCGCCGCCTTCAAGTGGGACGAAGCCGCCAGGCTGCTCGACGGCCTGCCGGACGGGCAGGGCCTGAACATGGGGTACGAGGCGGTGGACCGGCACCTGCGCCACGGCCGCGCCGACAAGGTCGCGCTGCGCTGGATCGGCAAGGCCGGCGCGCGGCAGGAGCTGAGCTTCGGCCAGCTGGCGCAGCAGACCAACCGGTTCGCCAACGCGCTGGCCGCGCTCGGCGTGCAGCCCGGCGAGCGGGTGTTCGTCATGATGGGCCGCGTCCCGCAGCTCTACATCGCCGTGCTGGGGGCGCTGAAGGCGCGCTGCGTGGTCACGCCGCTGTTCTCGCAGTTCGGGCCCGAGCCGATCGCCACCCGGGTCGAGGCGGCCGATGCGCGGGTGCTGGTGACCTCGCCGGAGCTGTACCAGCGCAAGGTCAAGGCGCTGCGCGAGCGGCTGCCCGGCCTGCGGCACGTGATCCTGGCCGGGGCCGGCGGGGCCGGCGGGGCCGTTGGGGACGATTGGGCCGGCACCTGCCGGTGGGACGAGGTCGTCGCCACGGCCGCGCCGGACTACGCCATCGGGCCGACCGACCCCGAATCCACCGCGCTGCTGCACTTCACCAGCGGCACCACCGGACGGCCGAAGGCGGCGGTGCATGTCCACCAGGCGGTGCTGTCCCACCTCGTCACCGGCATCTACGCGCTCGACCTGCACGACGACGACGTGTTCTGGTGCACCGCCGATCCGGGCTGGGTCACCGGCACCAGCTACGGCATCCTGGCGCCGCTGTGCAACGGCGTCACCAGCGTGGTGGTGGAAGCAGAGTTCGATGCGCAGGCCTGGTATTCGGTGCTGCAGCGCGAGCGGGTGACGGTCTGGTACACGGCGCCCACCGCGATCCGGATGATGATGAAGCTGGGCGCGCAGGCGCTGCAGGGCTACGACCTGTCGGCGCTGCGCTTCGCCGCCAGCGTCGGCGAGCCGCTCAACCCGGAAGCGGTGCTGTGGGGACTGGACGCGTTCGGGCTGCCGTTCCACGACAACTGGTGGCAGACCGAGACCGGCGGCATCATGATCGCCAACTTCGCGGCGCTCGACATCCGGCCCGGCTCGATGGGACGGCCGCTGCCCGGCATCACCGCTGCCGTCGTGCGCCGCACCGAAGGCGGCGGCGTCGAGCCGGTCGACGAACCGATGGTGCAGGGCGAGCTGGCGCTGAAGACGCCCTGGCCCTCGCTGATGCGCGGCTACCTGCACGAGGAGGAACGCTACCGCAAGTGCTTCGCGGGCGAGTGGTACCTCACCGGCGACCTGGCCCGCCGCGACGCCGACGGCTACTACTGGTTCGTCGGCCGCGCCGACGACGTCATCAAGTCGGCCGGCCACCTGATCGGGCCGTTCGAGGTGGAGAGCGCGCTGATGGAGCATCCGGCGGTGGCCGAGGCCGGCGTGATCGGCATGCCCGATCCGATCGTCGGCGAGGTGGTCAAGGCCTTCGTCGCGCTCAGGACCGGCGTTGCGCCGGACGAGGCGCTGCGGCGCGAACTGCTGGGGCACGCACGCAAGCGGCTGGGCGCGGCGGTCGCGCCCAAGGAGATCGAGTTTCGCGCCAACCTGCCCAAGACCCGCAGCGGCAAGATCATGCGGCGCCTGCTGAAGGCGCGCGAGCTGGGCTTGCCCGAGGGCGACCTGTCGACGCTGGAAAGCGACGAGCAGCCATGAGCGCCGGCAAGCTCCATCTCGACCGCGCCCACCTGCACGGGCTCTACCGTGAGATGCTGCGCATCCGCCGCTTCGAGGCGCGCTGCGTGGAGCTGTACCAGGCGCAGCGGATCCGCGGCTTCCTGCACCTGTACGACGGCCAGGAGGCGGTGGCCGTCGGCGTGATGGGCGCGCTGCAGCCGCAGGACGCCACGGTGGCGACCTACCGCGAGCATGGCCATGCGCTGGCGCGCGGCCTGCCGATGGCGCCGCTGATGGCCGAGATGCTGGGCAAGCGCGAGGGCTGCTGCCGCGGCCGCGGCGGCTCGATGCACATCTTCGACAGCGCGCGCCGCTTCTTCGGCGGCAACGCGATCGTCGGCGGCGGCCTGCCGCTGGCCACCGGCATCGCGCTGGCCGACCAGCGGCTGCGGCCGGGGGCGGTGACGGCCTGCTTCTTCGGCGAAGGCGCGGTGACCGAGGGTGCCTTCCACGAGGCCATGAACCTGGCGATGGTCTGGCGGCTGCCGCTGCTGTTCGTCTGCGAGAACAACCTGTACGCGATGGGCATGCCGCTGGCGGATGCCGAGGCCCAGACCGACGTCTACCGCAAGGCCCAGGCCTACCGCATGCCGGCCGAGCAGGTCGACGGCATGGACCCGGTGCGGGTGCAGGCGGCGGCGCAGCGCGCGCTCGACCAGGTGCGCGCCGGCCAGGGACCGTTCCTCCTCGAATGCCGGACCTACCGCTTCCGCGCCCACTCCATGTTCGACCCGCAGAGCTACCGCAGCCGCGAGGAGGTCGAGCACTGGAAGCAGCGCGACCCGATCGTGGCGCTGCGCGACTGGCTGGCGGCCAACCACCTGGCGCATGCCGGCGAACTGGCGGCGATCGAAGCGGCCATCGAAGCCGAGATCGCGGAAGCGGTGGCCTTTGCCGACGCCGGCACGCCGGAGCCGGTGGAAGAGCTGGAGCGCTTCGTGCTGATGGATCAGGTGGTTCAGGAATCGCAGCGGGAGCCGGCGCCATGAGCGTCACCTACCGCGAGGCCTGCCGGCAGGCGATCCGCGCGGCGCTGCTGGCCGATCCGCGCACTTTCGTCATGGGCGAGGACGTCGGCAAGTACGGCGGCTGCTATGCCGTCACCAAGGGCCTGCTGGAGGAGTTCGGGCCGCAGCGCATCGTCGACACGCCGCTGGCCGAGAACGGCTTCGTCGGCGCCGGCATCGGCGCGGCGCTGGCCGGCCTGCGGCCGATCGTGGAGATCATGACCTGCAACTTCAGCCTGCTGGCGCTGGACCAGATCATGAACAACGCCGCCACCCTGGCCCACATGTCGGGCGGCCAGTTCGCGGTGCCGCTGGTGATCCGCATGGCCACCGGCGGCGGCCGGCAGCTGGCGGCGCAGCACTCGCACAGCCTGGAGGGCTGGTACGCGCACATCCCGGGGCTGAAGGTGCTGGTGCCCGGCACGGTGGAGGACGCGCGCCACATGCTGGCCGCGGCGCTGGCGGACCCCAATCCGGTGCTGATCTTCGAGCACATCGTACTTTACAACACCGAGGGCGAGCTCGACCCGGCGCTGCAGGGCGTGGACATCGCGCAGGCCCGCATCCGCCGGCCCGGCCGCGACGTGACGGTGGCCACCTACGGCAACAGCCTGCCCAAGTGCCTGGCCGCGGCGCAAACGCTGGCGGACGAGGGCATCGAGGCGGAGGTGATCGACCTGCGGGTGCTCCGGCCGCTGGACCATGCGACGGTCGCTGCCTCGCTGGCCCGCACCCGGCGCTGCGTGATCGTGGACGAAGGCTGGCGCAGCGGCTCGATCTCGGCGGAACTGTCGGCGCGGCTGGCCGAGGAGTCCTTCTTCGAACTCGACGCGCCGATCCGCCGGGTCTGCGCCCGCGAGCTGCCGGTGCCCTATGCGGCGCATCTGGAGCAGGCCACGCTGCCGCAGCCGCAGCAGGTGGTGGCCGCGGTGCGCGCCGTGCTCGGCAAGGCCTGAGCGCCATGGCGGACTTCCTGATGCCCTCGCTGGGCGCCGACATGGAGGCCGGCAAGCTGGTGCAGTGGCTGGTGCAGCCCGGCGCCCGGGTCAGGCGCGGCGACGTGGTGGCGGTGGTGGAAACCCGCAAGGGCGCGATCGACGTGGAGATCTTCCTGGATGGCGTGATCCAGGACCTGCTGCCGGTCGGGACCGATGTGCCGGTGGGCGCGGTGCTGGCCCATGTGCGCGATGCGGACGGCGCCGCGACGCCCGCCGCGCCGTTGCCGCCGCCACAGCAGCAGCCACAGCAGCACCCGCAGCAGCAGCCGCAGCAGCAGCCGTCGCGCGCCAAGGTCAGCCCGGCGGCGCGGCAGCGGGCGCGCGAGCTGGGGCTGGACCCGGACCGGCTGGCCGGCAGCGGCGTGGAAGGCGCGGTGACGCTGGCCGACGTCGAGCGTGCCGCCGCGCCAGCCGCTGCAGCGACCGCCCCGCGCGCCGCTTCGGCGGCCGTGTTCGATCCGGGGCCGATGCGCGCCGCCATCGCCGCGGCGATGAGCCGCTCCAAGCGCGAGATCCCGCATTACTACCTGACCAGCAGCATCGACTTCGGCGCCGCCAGCGCCTGGCTGCAGGACTACAACCGCGAGCGGCCGCCGGCGCAGCGCCTGCTGCCGGCCGTGCTGCTGCTCAAGGCCACCGCGCGCGCGCTGGCGCAGGTGCCGCAGCTCAATGGCTTCTACGACGGCGGCGCCTTCCGCGCCGGCGCCGGCATCCATGTGGGCTGGGCGATCTCCATGCGCGGTGGCGGCCTGGTGGCGCCGGCGCTGCAAGACGCCGACCGCAAGCCGCTGGCCCAGCTCATGACGGAATTGCGCGACCTGGTGCAGCGGGTCCGCGCCGGCGGCCTGCGCAGCTCCGAGCTGAGCGACCCCACGGTGACGGTGACCAGCCTGGGCGAGCGCGGCGCCGACAGCGTGCTGGGCGTGATCTACCCGCCGCAGGTGGCGATCGTCGGCTTCGGCTGCGTGGCCGACCGGCCCTGGGTGCGCGACGGCGCCCTTGCGGTGCGCCCGCTGCTGCAGGCCAGCCTGGCGGCGGACCACCGGGTGAGCGACGGCCACCTGGGCGGCCAGCTGCTGGCGGCGATCGACCGCGCCCTGCAGCAACCCGAAGCGTTATGAGGAGGCAGCCATGACACCGCAGCAAGCCCGCGCCCTGGCCGCCGACGTGCTGGCCGGCATCGCGCCGGAAGCCAGCCTGGACAGCGTCGGCGAGGACGAAGACCTGCGCGAGGCGCTCGACCTCGATTCGATGGACTTCATGAACCTGGTCATCGGGCTGAGCGAGCGCAGCGGGATCGCCATTCCCGAGGCCGACACGCCGCAGCTGCGCACGCTGCGCGGGCTGACGGCCTATCTCGTCCGTTCCTATCACTGAAGGAGGTCTCCATGTATTTCGCCGATCGCCTGGACGCGGCCGAACAGCTGGCCAAGGCCCTGCACGCCTACCGCGGCCGCCATCCCCTGATCCTGGCCATCCCGCGCGGTGCCGTTCCGATGGGGTGGCTGCTGGCCGAGCGGCTGGAGGGGGAGCTCGACGTGGTGCTGGTGCGCAAGCTGCGCGCCCCCGGCTCGCCCGAATTCGCCGTCGGCTCGATCGACGAGAGCGGCTGGGTCTACCTGGCGCCGCACGCCCGCTCCGCCGGCGCCGACGCCGGCTACCTGGCGGAGGAAAAGCGCCACCAGCTGGCGCTGCTCAAGGAGCGGCGGGCCCGCTACACGCCGGGGCGGGCAGCGGCCGATCCCGCCGGCCGGGTGGTGATCGTGGTGGACGACGGCCTGGCGACCGGCTCCACCATGATGGCGGCGCTGCACGCCGTGCGGGCGCGCGGGCCGGAGACGCTGGTGTGCGCGGTGCCGGTGGCCTCGCGCGACAGCCTGGAACTGGTGCGGCCCTTCGCCGACCAGCTGGTGTGCCTGCACGCGCCGGAGGACTTCTTCGCCGTCGGCCAGTTCTACCGGACCTTCGGTCAGGTCGAGGATGAAGAGGCGATCCGGCTGCTCGGCACCGCGGCGCACACGACCAGGGCCGTGCGCTGACCATGAAGCTGTTCCTGTGCGGCGACGTGATGACCGGGCGCGGCATCGACCAGGTGTTGCCGCATCCCAGCCGGCCGCAGCTGTTCGAATCGTGGGTGAAATCGGCGGTCGAGTATGTCGCGCTGGCGGAGCGCAGCGCCGGGCCGATCGGGCGCGGGCAGGACTTCGGCTATCCCTGGGGCGACGCGCTGGCGGTGCTGGCGCAGCAGCGGCCGGACGCCCGGATCGTCAACCTGGAGACCGCGGTCACCACCAGCGAGGACGCGCAACCGGGCAAGGGCATCCACTACCGCATGCATCCGGGCAACGTCCCGTGCCTGGCGCGCGCGGCCATCGACTGCTGCGTGCTGGCCAACAACCACGTGCTGGACTGGGGCCACGCCGGGCTGGCGCAGACGCTGGCCAGCCTGCACGGCGCCGGCCTGCGCACCGCCGGTGCCGGCGGCAACGCGCAGGAGGCGGCCGCACCCGCCGTGATCGCGCTGCCGCAGGGGCGGGTGCTGGTGTTCGCCTTCGCCGACGAGAGCAGCGGCGTGCCGCGCGGCTGGGCGGCGGGCCGCACGCACGGCGGCGTCAACCTGCTGGAATCGCTCTCGCTGCACACGGCCGATGGCATCTGCCGGGCCGTCGCCGCGCAGCGCAAACCGGGCGACGTGGTGGTGGTCTCGCTGCACTGGGGCGGCAACTGGGGCTTCGAGATCCCGCCCGAGCACAGCGCCTTCGCCCGCCGGCTGCTCGACGGCGGCGGCGCCGACATCGTGCACGGCCATTCCTCGCACCACGTCAAGGGCATCGAGGTGCATGGCGGCAAGCCGATCCTGTACGGCTGCGGCGACTTCCTCAACGACTACGAAGGCATCGGCGGCTACGGCGAGTTCCGCGGCGAGCTGTCGCTGATGTACTTTCCCGAGCTCGACGCGGCCACCGGCAAGCTGCAGCGGCTGCAGGCGGTGCCGATGCGCACCCGGCGCTTGCGGCTGGAGCGCGCCCCGGCCGAAGGCGCGGCCTGGCTGCGCACCACGCTGGACCGCGAGGGCAGGGCGCTGGGCACGCGTGTCGTCGCTGCGGACGACGGCGGCGCGCTGGCGCTGGCCTGGTAGCGGAGCAAGGGGCCGGCCATGCCGATCGTCAATGCCGACATCGCCGCCGTGTTCGGCGAGATCGCCGACCTGCTGGAGCTGCAGGGCGCCAATCCGTTTCGCATCCGCGCCTACCGCAACGCCGCGCGGACGCTGGGCGAGATGGGACGCAGCGTGCGGGCGATGCTGGAACGCGGCGAAGACCTCGACGCGCTGCCCGGCATCGGGGCGGACCTGGCCGGCAAGATTGCCGAAGTGGTGAACACCGGCAGTTGCGCGCAGCTGGAGCGCCTGCGGCGCGAACTGCCGCCCGGCATGACGGCGCTGCTGGCCATTCCCGGCCTGGGACCCAAGCGGGTGCGGACGCTGCACGACGAACTGGGCATCGAGACGCTGGAGCAACTGCTGGTTGCCGCCCGCGAGGGCCGGGTCGGGCAGGTGCACGGCTTCGGCGCCAAGACGCAGCAGCTGATCCTCGATGCGGCGCAGCGGCAGCTGGCGCAGGACCGCCGCTTCAAGCTGGCGGCGGCGAGCCAGGTGGCCGATGCGCTGCTGGCCGAACTCAGGGCGGTGCCCGGCGTCAAGCAGGCGGTGGCCGGCGGCAGCCTGCGCCGCATGCGCGACACCGTGGGCGACCTCGACCTGCTGGTGACCGCGGGCCGCGGCAGCCCGGTGATGCAGCGCTTCGCGGCCGGCGCCGACGTCGAGCGGGTGCTGTCGCAGGGCGCCACCCGTGCCAGCATCGTGCTGCGCAGCGGCCTGCAGGTCGACCTGCGCGCCGTGCCGCCGGCCAGCTTCGGCGCCGCCTGGCTTTACTTCACCGGCTCCAAGCCGCACAACATCGCGCTGCGGCGGCTGGCGCAGGAGGCGGGACTCAAGCTCAACGAATACGGCCTGTTCCGGGGCGACCGGCGCATCGCCGGCGCCACCGAGGCGTCGGTGTACCAGGCGCTGGGCCTGGACTTCATCGAGCCCGAGCTGCGCGAGGACCGCGGCGAGATCGATGCGGCCCGCGTGCATCGGCTGCCGCGGCTGGTGCAGCTGGCCGACCTGCGCGGCGACCTGCATTCGCACAGCAAGGCCAGCGACGGCCACGACACGCTCGAAGCGATGGCCAATGCCGCGCGCGCGCACGGCCTGCAGTACCTGGCGGTGACCGAGCATTCGAAGCGGCTGGCGCTGGTGCACGGCCTGGACGCCGGCCGGCTGGCGCGCCAGATCGACGAGATCGACGCGCTCAATGCCCGCCTGCAGGGCATCGTGCTGCTCAAGGGGGTGGAAGTCGACATCCTGGAGGACGGCTCGCTGGACCTGCCCGACGCCATCCTGGGCCGGCTGGACCTGGTGGTGGGCGCCATCCACCACCGCTTCGACCTGCCGCGCGAGCAGCAGACAGCGCGCCTGCTGCGGGCCATGGACCATCCGCACTTCAGCATCCTGGCGCATCCCAGCGGGCGGCTGATCGACGAGCGGCCGGCCAGCGACATCGACCTGCAGCGGGTGGTGCGCAAGGCGCGCGAGCGCGGCTGCTTCCTGGAGCTGAACGCCCACCCGGCGCGGCTGGACCTGGGCGAGCTGGCCTGCCGGATGGCGCGCGACGAGGGCGTGCTGGTCAGCATCGATTCCGACGCCCACAGCACGCTGGAGTTCGACAACCTGCGCTGGGGCGTGGGGCAGGCGCGGCGCGGCTGGCTCGGGCCGGCCGACGTGCTGAACACCCGCAAGCTGGAGGATTTGCGCCCGCTGCTGGCGGCGACCATGGGCCGCAGCGCCAGCGCAATCACATCAGCGGCGCCGCGTCTTGCGGCTCCTGCTGCGGCTGGCCGCCACCAGCAGCTGCGCAAACGCGTCCGCAGCGGGTGACAGGGTCCGGCCGGCGCGCTGGATCAGGCCGATGGTGCGGGTGACCGGCGGCTCCAGCGGGATGCCGACGACGGCGGCCGGCCGCGGCGGCACCGCCAGTTGCGGCACGATCGCGACGCCCAGGCCGGCTTCCACCAGGCCGATCAGCGTCGAGACGTGGCGCACCTCGCACACCGGCCGCGGCAGCGCCGGCAGTTCGGCCAGCGCCTGGTCGATGAAGACCCGGTTGCGGCTGGCCTGGGACACGCGCACCTGGTCCCAGGCCGCCAGTTCGTCCCAGCGCACCGTGCGGCGCGCGCCCAGCGCGTGGTCGGCGCGGCAGGCCAGCACATAAGGGTCGTTCAGCAGCGGCGTGAAGGCAACCTCGGATTCCTGCATGCCGATGTAGTTGATCCCGAAATCGGCCTCGCCGTGCCGGACCGAGGCAAAGACGCCGTCGGCTCCCTGCTCGATGATCCGCACCAGCACGTTGGGATGCAGCTCGCGGTAGGCGTCGATCACCGGCGGCAGGAAGTGGTGCACCGCCGACAGCACGCAGCCGATGGTGACGTCGCCGGCCTCCAGTTGGGCGGCGTCGCGCAATCCCAGCAGGGTCCGGTCCAGGTCGTCGACCACCGTCGTGACCTCGCGCAGGAAGCGGCTGCCCAGCTGCGTGAGTTCCATGCTGCGCGTCGTCCGGTCGAACAGCCTGACGCCCAGCCGCAGCTCGAGGTTGGAGATGCGGCGCGAGAAGGCCGGCAGCGACAGGTGCAGCGCCTTGGCCGCGGCCGCGAAGCTGCGCAGTTCGGCGGCGCGGATGAAGGCCCGCAGGTCGGCCAGGCCGGGACTGCGCGCTGGTGTGCCGGCCTTGGCGGCGGCTGGTTTGACTTGCATGGATTGCAACAAAGGCGAGGAAACTTGCACTTTACAGCCGAATCGTGGGGCGCGACCATGCCGCACAAACGACTGGAGACAAGAATGAAACGCCGTCAACTGCTGCAGGCAGCCTCTGCGGCCGCCGCCATGCCCGGCCTGGCCCTGGCCCAGGCCGCCTATCCCACCAAGCCGATCCGCTACATCGTGCCGGTCGCCGCCGGCGGCGGCAACGACATGATCGCCCGCGTGGTCACCGAGCGCTGGGGCGCCGCCCTCGGCCAGACCTTCTTGGTGGACAACCAGAGCGGCGGCGGCGGCGTGGTCGCCAGCCAGATCACGGCGCGGGCGGCGCCGGATGGCTACACGCTGATGCAGGGCTATGTCGCCACCCACGGCACGACGCCGGCCACCCGCCATATCAGCTACGACCCCATCAAGCAGTTCACGCCGATCGGGATGATCGGCGCGACGCCCAACGTGCTGGTGGTGAACGCCACGCTGCCGGTCAGGACGGTGGCCGAGTTCATCGACTACGTCAAGCGCAACCCCGGCCGGGTGAGCTACGGTTCCGCCGGCCAAGGCTCGCTGACCCACCTGACCATGGAGCTGTTCAAGCAGCAGACCGGCGCCTTCATGCTGCACATCCCGTACCGCGGCATCGCGCCGGCCATCATCGACCTGCTGGGCGGACAGACCCAGGCGATGTTCCCGGGCCTGGCCGCGGCCCTGCCGCATCTGCGCTCGGGAAAGATGCGCGCCCTGGCCGTCACGGGCAAGGCGCGCAGCCCGCAGATCAAGGACATCCCGACGATGGAGGAGGTCGGCTTCAAGGGCTTCGACGCGATGCAGTGGTACGGCTCGGTCGGCCCGGCCGGCATGGCGCCCGACATCGTCCGGCGGCTCAACGAAACCCAGGTTGCGGTGCTGAACGCGCCGGACATGCGCGAGAAGCTCGCGGGCGAGGCCGTCGAGCCATGGCCGATGTCGCCGGAGCAGTTCGGCGACTACATCCGGTCCGAAATCGCGCGCTGGACCACCCTGGCCCGGGCGCGGAACATCCACCTCGAGGAATGAGCGCAACCCCTTGGCCATGAACAACACCAAACCCCTTCGCATCGGCATCCTCAACGGCGACGACATCGGCCACGAGATCGTCCCGGCTTCGGTCGACATCAGCCGCGCCGCCGCCGAACTGCACGGCGTCGCGATCGACTGGCAGCCGCTGCCGATCGGCCGGACCGCGCTCGACACGCACGGCCACACCCTGCCACCCGGGACGCTGGAGGCGCTCAGGACCCTGGACGGCTGGATCCTCGGCCCGATCGGCCATCGGGCCTATCCCAGGCTGCCCGAAGCGATCAACCCGCACCCGATCCTGCGCAAGTCGTTCAACCTGTTCGCCAACGTGCGGCCGACCCGCTCCTATGCTGGCATCGGTTGCCTGCAGGACAACGTGGACCTGGTGATCGTGCGCGAGAACAACGAGGGCTTCCAGCCCGATCGCAACATGTTCATGGGATCGGGAGAGTTCCGGCCCACGGACGAAGTGACCCTGTCGGTGCGTGTCATCACGCGCACCGGCAGCCGGCGCGTCGCCCGGGCCGCGTTCGAGCTGGCGCGCCAGCGGCGCAATCACCTGACCTACGTGCACAAGGACACGGTCTTCAAGCTCGGCTGCGGCATGTTCGTGGAGGAGTGCCTCAAGCTCGCGCCGGAATACCCGGACGTGCTGGTCGACGACGTGATCGTCGACACGATGGCGATGCGGCTGGTGCGCGACCCGCAGTCGTTCGACGTGGTGGTCACCACCAACATGTTCGGCGACATCCTCTCGGACCTGGCGGCCGGCCTGGTCGGCGGCCTGGGCATGGCGCCGGGACTGTGCATCGGCGACGGCGACGTCGCCATGGCGCAGGCCACGCACGGCTCCGCGCCCGACATCGCGGGCAAGGGCATCGCCAACCCGTACGCGATGATGGAATCGACCCGGATGATGTTCGACTGGCTCGGCCACAGCCGCGCCAACGCGGGCGCGGTGCGCATGGCCGCCTCCATGGCGCGCGCCATCACCGAAGCCGTGGGCGACGCCCGGGCCCGCACCGGCGACATCCGCGGCCAGGGCAACACCCACTCGATGACGCAGGCCGTGCTGCGCGGGCTGCGCGCGTGATCGGCAACCAGGAGCAAATCCCGATGGAACAACGACCGGTGATCGGCCTGATGCTGGGCGACGTGACGGGCATCGGCCCGGAGGTCGCGGTCAAGCTGCTGCAGCGGCCCGAGACGCACCAGCTGGCGCGCGTGGTCGTGGTGGGCGACCTGCGGGTGCTGCGGCTGGGCATGGCCGACGCCCGCGCAGCGCTGGACTTCAAGGTGGTCCGCTCGCTGGCGGAGATCGACTGGTCGGACCGCGCGATTGCGGTGATCGACCTGGCCAACACCGACCCGGCGGACTTCGAGCGCGGGGCGCTGTCGGCGCAAGCCGGCCGGCGCGCCGGCGAAACGCTCAAGTGGATGACCGAACGCGCGATCGAGGGCGAGCTCGATGGCATCTGCTTCGCGCCGCTGAACAAGGCGGCCTTGAGCCGGGGCGGGTTCGCGTTCAACGACGAGCACGCGCTGTTCGCCCACTGGAACGGGCACGCCGGCTATTACGGCGAGATCAACGTCATCCCGCAGTTCAGCACCTTCCGGGTGACGTCGCACGTGAGCCTGCGCACGGCGGTGGACATGGTCACGCCCGACCGGATCCGCGGCGCCGTGACGCTGGCCCACGCCACCTTGCGGGCCTTCGGCCATGCGCAGCCGCGCATCGGGGTGGCGGCGCTGAACCCCCATGCGGGCGAGTCCGGGCTGTTCGGCGACGAGGAGATCCGGGTGATCCGCCCGGCGCTGCAGCGGCTGCGCGACGAGGGCCTGCAGACGCAGGGGCCGCTGCCTTCCGACACGGTCTTCCTCAAGGCGGTGAAAGGCGACCTCGACGCCGTGGTGATCATGTACCACGACCAGGGGCAGATCGCCACCAAGCTGCTGGGCTTCTTCGAGGGCGTGACCATCACCGGCGGCCTGGCGACGACCTACACGACGCCGGCCCACGGCACGGCCTACGACATCGTCGGCCAGGGCAAGGCGAACGTCGGCGCCATCAGCAAGGCGTTCGAGCTGTGCACCACGATCGCCGCGCAGAAGAAAAGGCCCGTGGCGCCGGCCTAGCCTCTTTCCATCCAGCAAGCCTCTCGGGAGACAAACCATGATCAATCGCCGCATCGCGTGTGCCAGTCTCGCCCTCGCGCCTTTGGCGCAGCCCTGGGCGCAGGCCTTTCCCGTTCGGCCCATCCAGATGCTGGTGGGCTTTGCGCCCGGCGGCGGCGCCGACCTGGTCGCGCGCGTGCTGGCCCCGCACCTGGTGCAGGAACTCGGGCAGCCGGTGATCGTCGAGAACCGGCCCGGCGTCGGCGGCAACGTCGCAACGCGTTACCTGGCGACCGAGGCCAAGGCGGACGGCCACACCATCCTGATGGGGACGATCGCGGCGCTGGCCATCAACCCGAACCTCTACAAGGAGAAGATCGGGTACGACCCGGACCGCGACCTGGCGCCGATCACCAACGCCGTCGATTCGTGCAACGTGCTGGTCGTGCCGGCGAGTTCGCCCTTGCACGACGTCAGCCAGCTGGTCGCGGCGTGCAGGACCGCGAGCTCGCTCACCTATGGATCGTCCGGCGTCGGCACCGCCGGGCACCTGGCGGGCGTGCTGCTGTCGTCGTTGACCGGCACCAAGCCGCTGCATGTTCCGTACAAGAGCGGCGGCGGACTCATGACGGCCATGCTGTCGGGCGAAGTCGACTTCTCGTTCGCCAGCGGTGTCACCGCCCTGGCGCAGGTGCGCGGCGGCAAGCTGCGTGCGCTGGCGGTGACGACCGCCAGGCGCGCCGCGGAGCTTGCGCAGGTGCCGACCATGGTCGAAGCCGGCGTGGCCGGATTCGTGTCGAACAACTGGTACGGCATCGTGGCGCCCGCGGCGACGCCGCGCCCGGTGATCGACCGGCTCAATGCCGCATGCGTCAAGGTGCTTGGCAAGCCCGAGGTCGTGGCGGCCCTGCGGGCCCAGGTGCTCGAGGCGTCGCCGATGTCGCCCGACGAATTCGGCACCTTCATGCGGGCCGAGCGGGCCAAGTGGGGCAAGCTGATTCGCGAGGCCGGCGTCACGCTGGAGTCCGTATAAGCAAATCCTATAGCGGCTCAAGGAATTCAGTAGTTTCGCTCGGGGAACGTGCGCCCTAGACTGCGCCCAAGCAATGCGGCAGCGCCCACTTCTTGTGCGGTCCGAGACACGCAACGCAACGGGGGCAACCGTGGAACCGACAGCGTCGAAGAACATCAGTTTCGTCAGCCACAGCGACATGGGCGGCCGTGCCGACGGCGTGCAGATCATGGTCCATCGCGGCTATGCGTATGTGGGCCACGGCTTCAGCAACGGCATCTCGGTCATCGACGTGCGCGACCCGCGCAAGCCCAGGCCGGTCAACTTCATCGCGTGCCCGCCCGGCACCCGCGCGCTGCACCTGCAGACGCATGGCGACCTGCTGCTGGCCGTCAACGCGCCGAGCGTGTGGACGATGCAGGAATTCCAGCAGGACGAGAAGACCTACTTCGGCGCCTCGCCCGCCGACAGCCTGAAGCGCCAGGCCGGCAAGTTCACCTCCGGCCTGCGGGTGTACGACATCTCCAGCCCGGAGCAGCCGCGCGAGATCGGCTTCATGCCGGTGCACGGCATCGGCCCGCACCGGCTCTGGTACGTGGGCGGGCGTTACGCCTATGCCTCCATCCACTTCGCGGACTTCACGGACCACGTCTTCAGCGTCATCGACCTGAAGGATCCCACCCGGCCGGAAGTCGTGGGGCGCTGGTGGCTGCCCGGCATGTGGAGCGGCGGCGGCGAGGCGCCGACCTGGCCCAAGGGCAAGCGCTACGCCCTGCATCACGCGCTGGTGGCGGGCGACCTTGCGTTCGGCGCCTGGCGCGACGGCGGGCTGACCATCCTGGACATCAAGGACCCGACCCAGCCCAAGCTGCTGGCGCACCGCAACACCGACCCGCCGTTCGGCGGCATGACGCATTCGCCGCTGCCCTTGCCCGACCGCAACCTGCTGATCGTCGGCGACGAAGCGACGGCGCCGAACTGCAGCGAAGGGCTGCGCTACATCTGGGTCTGCGACATCCGGGAGCCGTCCAATCCCGTCACCATCGCCACGATGCCGCAACCGCAGGAGGCTGACTACTGCGCCAAGGGCGGCAACTTCGGCTCCCACAACCTGCACGAGAACCGGCCCGGCGCCTTCCAGAGCTCGCGCCTGGTCTTCGCCACCTACTACAACGCCGGCGTGCGCGTCTTCGACATCGAGAACCCGTTCCGGCCGCAAGAGGTGGGCTACTACGTGCCGCCAAATCCGACCCGGATGATGGACCCGCGGCCGAACCGGCCCCAGGTGATCCAGTGCTGCGACTGCTACGTGGACCGCGAAGGGTTCATGTACCTGACGGACCCCAACGCGGGGCTGAACATCCTGCATTACGACGGTCCGCTGGTCTGAGGCGAGATCCAGAGATTCACGACAGCAAAACGAGGAGACAAGAGATGAACATTCCATCCTTCGGGAGGGTGCTTGCCGCTGCGGCCGCGATGGCCGTCCTGGCCGCCCACGCGCAGCAGACGGTCAACATGCCGATCGTCGTGGAGCTCACCGGCGGCGGCGCGGTGTCGGGGACCAACTGGCGCGACGGCGCCACCATGGCCATCGACGAGATCAACGCCAAGGGCGGCATCCTCGGGCGCAAGATCGTCACCAGCGTTGCCGACACCCAGAGCAACCCGGGCGTCTCGCGGGCGCAGGTCCAGCGCGCCATCGACGCCGATCCCTACGTGATCCTCGGGCCGATCTTCTCGGGCTCGGTCAAGGTCAACATGCTGCTGGCGCAGCAGGCCGAGGTGCCGCAGTTCTCCGGCGGCGAGGCGGCCGAACTGACGCAGATGGGCAACCCGTATTTCTTCCGCACCTCGTTCGGTCAGCAGATCGCGATGCCCAAGATCGTGAACTACCTGGCCGACGGCCTGAAGGCCAAGAGCGTGGCGATCGTCTGGGTCAACAACGACTTCGGCAAGGGCGGCCGCGACGGCTTCCTCAAGGCTGCGGCCGCCAGAGGCATCAAGGTGGCAGCGGACATCTCCACCGAGCAGGGGCAGGTGGACTTCGCCGCCGACGTCGTCAAGGTCAAGAACGCGAAACCCGACGCGCTGTTCATCTACCTGAACGAAGAGGAAAGCGCCCGCATGCTGCGCGAGGCCCGCAAACAGGCGGTGGCGGTGCCGATCATCGGCGACACCAACCTCCTGAGCCAGAAGGTGGTGGAACTGGCGGGCGATGCCGCCAACGGCGTGCGCGGCCACATCTCCCTGTCCGCCGAAGCACCGATTCCCGCCGTGCAGGAATTCCGCGCGAGATTCCTGAACCGCTTCAAGTACGTGCCGGACCACAACGGCATCAAGGGCTACACGGCGGTCTACGCCGTGAAGTACGCGACGCAGAAGCAGGGCAAGTTCGACCGCAAGCTGCTGGCCAAGACCATGCACGGGCTGACGATCACGCCCAAGGACGAGCCCGGAATCCTGATGGAGACCAGCTGGGACGACAAGGGCGAGGTGGACCGCATCAGCTTCCTGGGCGAGGTGGTGGGCGGCAAGCAGACCATGGTGCAGACGCTGCCCAAGCTGGGCAAGTAGCCGCCAGACCAGCGGCGGCGCACGCGTGCCGCCGCTCTCCCGGGCGCCGGCCGCCCCGCAACGCACACATCCTATGCAGCAACTCGTTCAACTGCTGGTGGCCGGGCTCGCCACCGGGGCGATCTACGCCCTGGTCGCGGTCGGCTTCATGCTGATCTGGCAGACCTCGCAGACCATCAACTTCGCCCAGGGCGAGTTCGTGATGGTGCCGGCGTTCTTCGCGCTGGCCGCGATGAAATGGGGCGGCCTGTCGCTGGTGGCGTCACTCGGGGTGGCGCTCGCGGTCTCGGTGATCCTGCTCGGCGTGGTGTTCAAGTACCTGCTGGTGAACCCGATGCTCAAGCACGGCGTGCTGCCGCTGGTGATCTCCACCGTCGCCCTGTCGATCCTGATCAAGGAAGGCGTGCGGGAGTTCTACGGGGCCGAGGCGCAGCCGTTCCCGGTGCTCTGGAACTCGGCCGACATCAACATCTTCGGCATGCCGGTGTCGGCGCAGAGCCTGGTCATCCTGGCCGTCGCCGTGGTCGTGGTGACGGCGCTGCAGCTGTTCCTGGGCCACACCCGGCTCGGCCGCTGCATGCAGGCCACGGCCCAGAACCCGCCGGTCGCATTGATCCTGGGCATTCCGGTGGAGCGCATGATCCTGTTGACCTTCGTGATCAATGCGGCCCTGGTCGCCGTCGCCTCGGTCCTGATCAGCCCGATTTACCTGGCGAAATTCACCAACGGCGAAACCCTGGGCCAGGCCGCCTTCATCGCCGCGATCGTCGGCGGCTTCAACCAGGCGCGAGGCGCGATCGCCGGCGGCCTGATCCTGGGCGTGCTGGACAACCTGGCGGCGGTCTACATCTCGGCGCAATACCGCGGCGCGATCCCGCTGTTCCTGCTGATCTTCGTGATCCTGTTCCGGCCCGAGGGGCTGTTCGGACGGCGCGTGGAGCGCACCGTATGAGCCGCAGGAGCCAGATTGTCCTGGGCTGCCTGGCAGCGCTGACGCTGCTGCTGGCGCCGCTGGCGATGAAGCCGTACGGCATCTACGTCATGACCCTGTGGGTGGTGATGACGATCGCCGCCGTCGGCCTGAACCTCACGCTCGGCTACGCCGGGCAGATCTCGCTGGCGCAGGCGGCCTTCGTCGGCGTCGGCGCCTATTCGGTGGCGATCCTCATGAGCCACGGCGGCTCCTTCTGGCTCGGGCTGCTGCTCGCCGTGGGCCTTTGCCTGGCGCTGGGCTGGCTGCTCGGGTACCCGGCGCTGCGCGTGCAGCATCACTACCTGGCTTTCGTGACGCTGAGCTTCTCGACGCTGGCGTACCTCGTGTTCCGCAACGAGGAATGGCTGACCGGCGGCACCTACGGCCTGTCGGGAATCAAGCGCCCGATGCTGCTGTGGTGGAAGACGGACTCGCCCTACGCGTACTACCTGTTCTGCCTCGCAGCGCTGGCGGTGGTGACGGCGCTGGTGGCCTGGATCGTGCGTTCCCCCTGGGGCAGGGCCTTCACGGCGCTGCGCGAGAACCCGGTGCGCGCCTCCTCGCTCGGCGTGGACACCCGCCGCTACACCCTGATGGCGTTCGCGATCGGCTCGACCCTCGGCGGCGTGGCGGGCGCGCTGTACGCGCCGCTGGTGCAGTTCGTCGATCCCTCGATGTTCATCCTGAACCTGTCGCTGAGCCTGCTGCTGATGGTCATCGTCGGCGGTGCGGGCTTCTTCTTCGGACCGTACCTGGGCGCGCTGGTGGCGGTGCTGCTGCCCGAATGGCTGCGCTTTTCGGAAGGCATGTACCTCATCGTCTATGCGCTGCTGGTGATGGTCCTGCTGGCGTTCTGCCCGACCGGGTTGCTGGGCCTGTTGCGGCGCGGCCGCAGCGTGGTGGTCCGGCGCACCCACCAGCTGGCGCCGGAACCGGCCCCGCCGGCCGAAGGAGAAGGCAAGTGACGCCGGTGCTGCAGGTGAGCCATCTGACCAAGAGCTTCGGCGGGATCCAGGCCGTGGACGACGTGTCGCTGGAGGTCCGCCAGGGCGAGATCCTCGGCCTGATCGGCCCCAACGGCTCGGGCAAGTCCACCTTGTTCAACTGCATCCTCGGGCAGCTGCAGGCGACCGCGGGCGAGATCCGGCTGGACGGCGAGCCGATCGTGGGCCTGCGGCCCAGCGACCTCAGCCGGCGCGGCGTCGGCCGCACGTTCCAGCTGCTGCAGGTGTTCCCGCAGCTGACCGTGGTGGAGAACCTGATCGTCGCCGGCCAGGAGCACGTGGGATCGATGTGGAGCCGGCTGGTCGGCAGGCGTGACTGCGGCCTCACGGACCGGGCCCGGCAGATGGTCGATTTCTTCCTGCTCTCGCACGTTGCGCAGGAGTACGCGGGCAACCTCAGCTACGGCCAGCAGAAGCTGCTCGACGCGGCCATGGCCTTCATGGCGGAGCCGCGGCTGGTGCTGCTCGACGAGCCGGCCGGCGGGGTGAACCTGACGATGCTGGCCGGGCTGCGCGAGCGCCTGATCGCCATCAACGCACGCGAGAACGTTTCCTTCGTGGTGATCGAACACAACATGGAGTTCGTCATGGGCCTGTGCACGCGGATCCTGGTGCTCGCGGAAGGGCGGATCATCGCCGAGGGCACGCCGGACCAGGTGCGCCGCGATCCACGCGTCATCGAGGCCTACCTTGGCCACTGACACCTCCCCCATCCTGGCGCTGGACGCGGTGGTCGGCGGCTACGGCAAGGTCACGATCCTGAACGGCACCACGTTCCAGATCGCCCGCGGCGCGATCACGACGGTGATCGGGCCCAACGGCGCCGGCAAGTCGACTGTCTTCAAGGCGATCTTCGGCCTGCTCACGCTGCGTGCCGGTCGGATCACGTTCGACGGGCAGGACGTGACCGGGCTGGCACCGGCCAGCCTGCTCAAGCTCGGCATCAGCTACGTCCCGCAGGGCCGCAACATCTTTCCCGAGCTGTCGGTGCTGCACAACCTGGAACTGGGCGGGTACGCCGCGCCGCGCGGCGTCAAGCTGCGCGAGCGCATCGACACCGTGCTGGACCGCTTTCCGGCCCTGCGCAGCCGGGCCAAGGTGCAGGCCAGCACGCTGTCGGGCGGGCAGCAGAAGCTGCTGGAGATCGCCCGGGCCCTGTTGCTGGAGCCCAAGCTGCTCCTGATCGACGAACCCTCGATCGGCCTGTCGCCGCTGATGGTGCAGGAGACCTTCGACATCCTCGCCGACATGCGCGATCGCGGCGTGTCGGTGCTGATGGTGGAACAGAACGCCAGAAGCGCGCTGCAACGGTCCGACTACGGGCTGGTGCTCGAACTGGGCGAGACGCGGCTGCATGACCGGGCCGCGACCATCCTGGCCGATCCCCGGGTCGGCCAGCTGTTCCTGGGCGCGGGCATGGGCAACACCGCGGCCGGCGCGCCAGGGTGACGGGTCGGGCGGGTGGCAGTTTCCGCAAGAAGAGCAGGGCCGCTGCGGCGGCCCATCACAACCAAAGGGCCGACACGGCCGTTAAAAACGAGGGACAAGGCATGGGCAAAGCAAAGTGTTTCCTGAAATTGCCACTGGCGCTGGCCGCGGCAACCCTGGTGGCCGGCCAGGCGATGGCGCAGAACGCCTCGAACGTCGTGCTTTACGGCGTGGTGGACGAATTCGTCACGCACATCAAGGTCGAAGGCGCCGGGGCGGTCACCCGCCTGGATTCCAGTGGCCTGCTGGCGTCGCGCTGGGGGATGCGCGGGCGCGAGGACCTGGGGGCCGGCCTGGCGGCCAATTTCGCGCTGGAGTACGGCTTCAATGCGGACAACGGATCGGCGGCGGACGCGAACCGGCCCTTCAACCGGCAGTCGTGGGCCGGGATGTCGGGTTCCTGGGGCGAGTTCCGCCTGGGACGCCAGAACACGCCGCAGTTCTTCATGAACGGGAAATTCGACGCCTTCGGCGGTGCCACCCAGGCGTCCGGCTGGAACAACGTGACGGGGACGGCGCCTCGCGTCGACGATGCCGTGGGCTACTTCACCCCGGTGCTGGCCAACGTGAAAGCCCAGGTGCTGTACGCGCGCGGCGCCATCGCAGGCGCGCCGGTGGCGGCGGAAAGCCGGGCCAACCGGAACATCCACACGGCCGTGGAGTACGAGATCCCGCGCCTGTATGTCGGCTTGAACCACGAGATCATCGACAACCAGTCGCTGGCGTTTTCGCAGCGCAGGCTGGGCCTGGGCGCCTCCTACGCCGTCACGAGTCGCTGGCGGATCTATGCCGCAACGGGGAGGGAGACGCGCAGCGACGGCAGCCTGAACCAGAACCTGTACGCGATCTCGGCGGGCTGGCAGCTCACGCCTGCCTCGAACCTGGCATTCGGCTACTTCAAGCTGAAGGATCGGCTGTCGGGCGCCGGCCACGGTGATGCCGACCAGACCAGCGTGCTGTACCGCTACTCCCTGTCCAAGCGCACCACCATCTACAGCGCGCTGTCTCACCTGCAGCAGCACGGGCTGCGCAACAACCTCTCGCTGGGCGGCGCGGCGGTCGTGGCGGCCGGGGCGCGGCCGACGACAGCGGTGCCGGGCGGCTCGATCGACGCGTTGCAGCTGGGCATCACGCACAGCTTCTGAGGCGCAGGACGGCGCCTGCCTTCGCGGGCGCCGCCCGGTCAGGCGGTCTCCAGTTCCTTTGTCGCCACGACCGCTTGCGACCCGGTGAGCGCGCAGCGGATGGCGTCGTCCACCGTTTCCAGCGGGACGAATTCCATCGCGGCGCGGGTGCTTTCCGGCACCTCGCGCAGGTCCTTCAGGTTGCGCGCCGGCAGCATCACGGTGCGCAGGCCGGCCCGCTGCGCCGCGAGGATCTTGTCCTTGACGCCGCCCACCGGCAGCACCAGGCCGCGCAGGCTGATCTCGCCGGTCATCGCCACGTCGTGGCGCACCGGCCGGCCGCTGAACAGCGAGGCCAGCGCGATGAACATCGCCACCCCGGCGCTGGGGCCGTCCTTGGGAATGGCGCCGGCCGGGATGTGCATGTGCAGGTCCATGCCTTCCAGGGCGGACGCCTCGATGCCCAGGCCGGCAGCGCGCGACTTGAGCAGCGTGATGGCGGCCTCGGCGCTTTCCTTCATCACGGAGCCGAGCTGGCCGGTCAGTGTCAGCCGGCCGTTGCCGGCCACCCGCGTGGCCTCGATGAACAGGATCTCGCCGCCCACCGGGGTCCAGGCCAGGCCGGTGGCGACGCCGGCGACGCCGCTGCGCAGGGCGACCTCGCGCTCGTACTTCGGCGGCCCCAGGATGGCGTCGAGCTGGGCCGGTTCGATCTGCACCCTGTCGGCGGAGCCTTCCGCCACCTTCATCGCCGCGTGCCGCATGACGCGGCCGATCTCGCGCTCCAGCTGGCGCACGCCGGCCTCGCGGGTGTGGTCGGACACGATCGCCGTCAGCGCCTCGGCGCTGATGTCGCACTGGCCCTCCTGCAGGCCGTTGGCCTCGCGCTGGCGCCGCACCAGGTAGGCCTGCGCGATCTGCACCTTTTCTTCCTGGGTGTAGCCGGGCAGCTCGATCACCTCCATGCGGTCGCGCACCGGTCCGGGAACGTCGTCGATCACGTTGGCGGTGGCGATGAACACCACCCGGCTCAGGTCGAAGGGCACGCCCAGGTAGTTGTCGCGGAAGCTGCTGTTCTGCTCCGGATCGAGCACCTCCAGCAGGGCCGCGGACGGGTCGCCATGGGCGCTGGCCGTGACCTTGTCGACCTCGTCGAGCATCATCACGCAGTCGCGGGCGCCAGCCTTGCGCAGGCTCTGCACGATGTTGCCGGGCAGGGCGCCGATGTAGGTGCGGCGGTGGCCGCGGATCTCGGCCTCGTCGTGCACGCCGCCCAGCGACACCCGCACGAAGGGCCGCTCCAGCGCGCGGGCGATGCTCTGGCCGAGCGAGGTCTTGCCCACGCCCGGCGGCCCGACGAAGCACAGGATCGGGGCGCGGCCGGTCGGGTTGAGCTTGCGCACCGCCAGGAACTCGACGATGCGCTGCTTGACCTTCTCCAGCCCGAAGTGGTCGGCTTCCAGGATGCGGCGGGCGGCCTGCAGGTCGATCGGCGTTTCCGTCGGCTGGGCCCACGGCAGCTCGATCATCCACTCCAGGTAGGTGCGCAGCATGGAGCTTTCGCCGGCGGCGTCCGGCAGGCGCTGCAGCCGCTGCAGTTCCTTGCGCGCGTGCGCCTCCACCTCGGCGGGCATGCCGGCCTTGGCAATGGCCGCTTCGAGCTGGGCGAACTCCTCCTTGTCGCCGTCGTCCTCGCCCAGTTCCTGCTGGATGGTCCGCAGCTGCTCGCGCAGCAGGTACTTGCGCTGGCGGTCGTCCAGCTGCTCCTTGGTGCGTTCGCCGATCTCGCGCGACAGCCGCAGCACCTCGGTGCGGTGCGACAGCAGGTGCAGCAGCTTGCCCACCCGGTCGGCGGTGGCGATGGTTTCGAGCAGGGCCTGCTTCTCGACCACTTCGGCGTCCAGCACGCTGGCCGTGATGTCGGCCAGTTCGGCCGTGCCGCGGGTGGTCTGCAGCGCCTGGACCAGCTCCGCCGGCACGCTGGGCAGCAGCGACAGCAGTTCCAGCGCGCGTTCGCGCAGCTGCATCGCCAGCGCCTGGGCTTCGGCCGAATCGTCGGCCGGCTCCTCGATCACCTCGACCTTCACGGCGATGAAGGGAAAGCCGGGGACCGACTCCACCAGCCGGACCCGCTGGGTGCCCTGGCACACCGCGTGGTGCAGTTTTTCCTGCTGCTTCAGGTGCTGCACCACCATGGCCAGGGAGCCGATGGCGTGCAGGTCCTCGATGGACGGATCGTCCTGCTCGGGAACCTTCTGCAGCACGATCACCACCGGCGCTCCCGCCGCGATCGCGTGTTCCAGCGCGGCCAGCGAACGGGGGCGGCCGACGCTGATCGGCGCGATCACATGCGGGAACAGGACCAGGTTGCGCATCGGGATCAATGCGACCACGCCGGGCGGCAGTTCCAGCGGGCTGGGGGCGGCAGTATCCATGACATTCCTCTCATGGCCCGGGGACTCGCCGGGCAGTCGACAGACATGCTAGGCGGCGCCCCGTGGCACGAGTTTGATCTGGATCAGCGACAGGACCGGCGCGCCGCACTACAGTGAATCTGCCACCGTGTGAAGGGCGATCCCGACGACGCTGCGGGAAGGGTGACGAGACGGGGCCGGTCCGCCGGCCCGGGTTGCCGTGACGCCGCGCGCCACGGCTGTCACCCGTATGGCAGGCGGGCCGATGGAACCCGACATGCGGTGGCCTTTTTTTGCCAGGCGCCTGCGCCCGGCGCGCTCAGTGGCCGGCGATGAAGCCGGCCGGCACTTCGCCCGTGTACTCCAGTTCGCGCGTGGCCTGGTAAGACAGCGCAAATCCGATCGGCTGCGTCGCTTCTTCCGTCAGGTGGCCGACCAGGCCGGCGGTGCGCGCCACGATGGGGACGCCGCGCAGCGCCGCCAGCGGGAAGCCGACCCCGAGCAGCACCGCCGGGATGGCCGCCGACACGTTGAGCTTGAGCGACTTGCCGACGATCTCGGGAATCACCTGTTCCACCACCTCGGCGATCGCCACGAAGCGCAGGTCGGCGCCGCTGTCGCGGGCGACGGCAAACAGTGCGTCGACGCGGGGATCCCGTTCCTTGTGCAGCGGATGGCCGTAGCCGGCGATGGCGCGCTTGGCCTGGCGCCACTCGCCCACCACGGCGCGCGCCGCCGTCTGCAGGTCGCCGCCGGGGCCGGCGCGGCGGTCGATCTCGTCGAACAGGCGGCCGGCCGTTTCCGAGGCGCCCAGGATGACCGAGCCACAACCCAGGATGCCGGCGGCGACGGCGCCCTGCAGTGCGTCCGGCGCCGCGGCGTAGGTCATGCGGCTGGCCTGCACGCTGGGCACCAGGCCGTGTTCGGCGATCGCCACCAGCGTCGCGTCGAGCACCCGCGAAGCCGCCGGCCCGGGCATCTTGCCGGTCACCAGCAGGAAGAAGTAGTCGGTGAACGAGGTCTTGCCGATCAGGTCCTGGCACAGGTCCTTGCCGCGCACCACGATCGTGTGTTCGTTGGCGGTGCAGATCGCCGACCTGGGCTGCGTTTCCTTGCCGATTTTCATGCTGGTTCCTTGAGGTGAGCGGGTGGGCGACAGCTTAAGGGACCTTGACCAGCAACAGAAGTGATGTCCGTCCATCGATACCAGCGATGGCATCGATGGTGGGTTCAGCCGCCGCCGTCGAAGGCGCTGCGCAGCGCGGCGACGTCGAACTTGACCATCTTCATCATCGCCAGCGCCGCCCGCGCCGCCCTGGCGCGGTCGGGATGCGCCATCAGCTCGCCCAGGATCGAGGGCACGATCTGCCAGCACAGGCCGAAGCGGTCCCTGATCCAGCCGCATTGCTCGGGCGTGCCGCCGCCCTGGAGCAGCGCCTCCCAGTAGCGGTCGATCTCGGCCTGGTCCTCGCAGTTCACGACGAAAGAGACTGCGTGGTTGAACGGGTCCAGCGGGCCGGCCGTGATCGCCAGGAACTCCTGGCCGAACAGGTCGAATTCGACCATCCGCACCGAGCCCGCCGGGCCGCTGGGGGAATCGATCGGGAGCGTCGTCACGCGCCTGAGCCTGGAGCCCGGGAACACGCTGACGTAGAAGGCGGCGGCCTCTTCGGCCTCCTTGCTGTACCAGAGGTGGGGTGTGATCTTCTGCATGGCGCTTGCTCCTTGGTGGGTGATCGGGTCAGTCGTCGAGCTTGGGATACCAGTCGGTGCCGCGGCCGCCGGGCGTCAGGTCCAGCAGGTTCCACAGTGGCGGACCCGGTCGCCGTCGCGGGTCCAGGCGTCGAGCGCGGGCCATTCGCCGCCGTCCTGGGCCAGGATCCGAGGAAGGCGGTGCACATCGGACAGGGCCGTTCGCGCTGCGGGCCGAACATCCAGAAATAGCTGACCAGCGGGTCGTGCCGGCCGAACAGGTCGGCCAGCGCCACGGTCCTGCCGTTCTCGTCCTCGAACCGGTAGCCCGGCGCCACCCCGCCCGGGGGCAGGGCGCGGCGCTGGGCGGCGACGCGCTCGATGTGGCGCCGCAGCTCCACTTCCTCGGCCAGCAGGGCGCTGCGGGCCGCGCGGTAGTCGGCGCTGTCGTTCGGGTAGGGCTTGCTGGCGGCGGCGGCAAGTTCGGCTGCGGGTCTGAGCTGTGGCATGGGCTGACTCCTTTGCATCACGACGAAAACGCTGCCCGCCGATCGACAGGTCCACGAAAAATACTGCATCGCACGGTCCGGCGGACCACAGGGCTTGCAGCCGCGTCGCACCCGTCGTTCAGCACTGGTCCTACAGGCCGGCGCCGGGCCGCTTCCTAAGATCGCAAACATCGACCGGGAGGCATTTCAAATGGCAGACGGACAGCTGGCAGCGGCAGGCGGCAGCAGGCGCGACCGCATCAACGTGCTCGAGAAGTACGAGCTCAGGGACTGGGCCATCTGCCTGGACACGCCGGCCGCCGCGATCGAGGAGGCGGTGCGCGCGGTCGGCGACCACGTCGACACGGTCGTCACCTACTTGCAGGAGCGTTCGCGCGCCGCCTGAACGGCGCTCGGGCAGACTGTGCCTGCCGGGCGCCGTCCCTTATATTCATGGCTGGCCCGGTCTCCGGACGAGGAAAGGCGCCGCCATGCGAACGATTCCCGCTGCCATCGGCAAGTACGTTGTTGAGCGCGAGATCGGGCGCGGCGCCAGCAGCACCGTGTACCTGGGCTACGACCCGTTCCACCGGCGCCGGGTCGCCATCAAGCAGATCCACGCCCACCTGCTGACCGATCCGGACCAGTTCGCCCGCTACCGGCGCCACCTGCACAAGGAAGCGGCCGTGTCCGGCCGGCTCAACCACCCCCACATCGTCCGGCTGCTGGACGCCGACATCGACGCCGACCCGCCCTACCTGGTGCTGGAATACGTGGACGGCCAGTCGCTGTCCGCCTTCACCACGGTGGAGCGGGCGCTGACGGTGCCGCAGGTGCTGGACCTGGCCTTCAAGTGCTGCGGCGCGCTGGAGCATGCCAACGTGAACGGGCTGGTGCACCGCGACATCAAGCCGGCCAACCTGATCCTGCAGACCAACGGCGTCATCAAGGTGACGGACTTCGGCACCGCCCTGTCGCTGAGCGCGGACACCACCCAGGTGATGGGCCTGGTCGGTTCGCCCTCCTACATGTCGCCGGAGCAGGTGCGCGAGCAGGATTGCACCTACCAGAGCGATATGTTCTCGCTGGCGGTGGTGATGTACGAGCTGCTGACCGGCCGCCGCCCGTTCGAGGGCGAAACCGATTTCGCCACCATGTACCGCATCAACACCGAGCAGCCGTCGCCGCCCAGCCTGCTGCGCGCCGACCTGCCCGAGGCGGTGGACGCGGTGGTAATGCGGGCACTGGCCAAGCGGCCGCAGGATCGCTACGCGACCTGGGCCGAATTCGCCGACGCGCTGCTGTCGGTCAGCCGCAGCATGCCGGCGCGCCGGGCGGTGGAGCGCGAGGGAGAGCGCTTCTCCGAGCTGCGCGGGCTGAACTTCTTCTCCGAGTTCCACGACCCGGCGCTGTGGGAGACGCTGCGGCTGGCCAAGCTCAACACCTTCGCGCGCGGCAGCGTGCTGATGCGCGAGGGCGAGCCCGGCGATTCGTTCTTCGTCATCCTCCAGGGCAAGGTCAGCGTCAGCCGCAATGCCTGGAAGCTCGCCACGCTGCCCTCGGGCGTGACCCTGGGCGAGATGACCTACCTGCATCCGGCCAACAAGGCGCGCAGCGCCACCGCGGTCGCCAACTCCGACGTGCTGGCGCTGGAAATCCGCAACGAGGCGCTGCGCCACGGCTCCGAGGAGCTGCAGGCCAGCTTCGACAAGGCCTTCATCAAGCTGCTGGTGAACCGCCTGATCGACACCACCGCCCAGGTCGGCAGCTGGGACATCCTGGGCGAGGGCAATGCATCCGGCCCGCGGGCTGCATCCTGAGGGGCGGGCCGGCAGCACTTCACAAATCGGCGATTTCTTTACCTCTGCTTGACCGCCTTTGCGACATTGGCCTACAGCTTGCCGTCAGGTTGCGCCTCAACAATGGTCCGTTCGGTCGCTGCACCGCAAAGGCGCAAGCGAGTCCCACTATCAACCGGAGACCTTCTCATGAACCTCAAACTCAAATCCGCACTCGGCATCGCCGCGCTGCTGCTCGGCGCCCAGGCCAGGGCCCAGATCACCTTCTACGAAGGCGAGGGCTTCCGCGGCCGCGCCTTCACCACCAACCAGCGCGTCGGCAACTTCGAGCGCTTCGGCTTCAACGACCGGGCCCGCTCGGTGGTGGTGGACAGCGGCCGCTGGGAAGCCTGCGAAGACGCCCGCTTCGAAGGCCGCTGCGTGGTCCTGCGCCGCGGCAGCTACGACTCGCTGGAGCGCCTGGGCCTGGAAGGCAGCATATCGTCGGTGCGTCCGCTGCAGGGCAACCGGCCGGTCGCCGTGCCTGCGCCGGAACCGCTCGCGGCCCCGACCTATGAATACCGTCGCCGTCCGAACGAGCGCGTGTACGAAGCGCCGATCACCTCGGTGCGCGCCGTGGTCGGCCCGCCGAACCAGCGTTGCTGGATGGAGCGCCAGCAGGTGCAGGCGGCACCGAGCCAGAGCAACGTGGGCGGCCTGCTGCTCGGCGGGCTGATCGGCGGGGTGCTGGGCCACCAGGTCGGCGGCGGCACGGGCAACGACCTGGCCACGGTTGCCGGTGCCGTCGGCGGCGCGGTGGTGGGCAACAACATGGCGGGCGGCTCGGCCGGCGTCGGCCCGGTGGGACGCGACGTGCAACGCTGCGAAACCACGCAGAACACCAAGCCCGACTTCTGGGACGTGACCTACAACTACCGCGGTGCCGAGCACCACGTGCAGATGACGGCCCCGCCGGTCGGCAACACGATCATCGTGAACGCCAACGGCCTGCCGCGCCAGTAGGCCCACCGCGCAGCGGCGGCGCCGGGCGACAGCTCAGCGCCGCTCGTACTGCGTCTTGCCGAACAGGATTTCGCGCTCCTTCTCGTCGCGCACGGGCTTGCGCAGCTCCGCCAGCACCTTGACGCCGCGCTGCACCGCCGGCCGGGCGTCGATTGCGTTGAACCACTCCTGCAGGTGCGGATAGTCCGACAGCGTGATGCCCTGGTTCTGCCAGCTGCGCAGCCACGGGAAGGTGGCGATGTCGGCGATCGAATAGTCCTTCCCGCCCAGGAAGCGGCTCTGCGCCAGCCGCTTGTCGATCACCGAATAGATGCGCCTGGCCTCGTTGCTGTAGCGGTCGATCGCATAGGGAATCTTCTCGGGCGCGTACATCCGGAAGTGGTGGGCCTGGCCCAGCATCGGGCCGACGCTGCCCATCTGGAACATCAGCCACTGCAGCACCTCGAAGCGCTCGCGGTCGGTCCGCGGCAGGAACATGCCGGTCTTGGACGCCAGATAGACGAGGATCGCGCCGGATTCGAACAGCGAGATCGGCTTGCCGTCGGGGCCGTGCGGGTCGGTGATGGCCGGAATCTTGTTGTTGGGGCTGATGGCCAGGAATTCGGGCTTGAACTGGTCGCCGGCGCCGATGTTGACCGGGATCGCCCGGTACGGCAGGTCGCATTCTTCCAGCATGACGTGGACTTTGTGGCCGTTGGGCGTGGCCCAGGTGAACACTTCGATCATCGCTTTCCTCATGCTTTCCCGTTTGAACAATAATGGCACTTTAGGTCATCCCCGAGCCGCATGTTCGAGCGCATCAAGAAGGCTTTCACCCGGGCGTCCCGCGAAGACGACAAGGAAACGGTCGGCCCGCCTTCGCAGATGGCCGCCGGGCCGATGTCCGAATGGGCGTCGACCCGCGGCTTCGGCTTCTCCAGCGCCGACGGCGGCGGCGCGCTCGGGCTGGAAGGCAAGATCGGCGGCAAGCGCTGGCGCATGGAACTGGGGCGGCCGACCCGCAACTTCATCCGCGGCGAGGAGCTGCGCGGCCGCGCCGAACTGGGCATCGACGAGGATGCCGCGGTGCTGGTGCTCAATCGCACCCTGAAGGAAGCGCTGGACAAGCAGGCCTACTCGATCTACACGGACCACCTGCAGACCTCGGTCGACCCCAAGCTGCCCGAGGAAATGCGCTGGCTGGCGATGTACGACGAGGTGGGCTGGGACGAGCTGCCGGCGCCGTTCTGGGAGCGTTACGCAGTGCTGGCGGACCGCCGCGAGAATGCCCTGGCCTGGGTCGACGGCGTGCTGGCCACGGCCATGCTGGAGTGGCCCCGGCCCGGCCCGGACGCTGAAACCCCGTTCATGCTGATGCTGCTGCGCGGCAAGGGCTACATGCGGATGGAATACCGGCCGCCCAACATGGCGACGCTGCAGCATGCGGCGCTGATCTTCACGACCGCCTGCGAGAACGCACTGGGCGGGCTGGCCACGCCGGTCAAGCGGCCCTGAAGTGGAACCGGCGCCGGTGTTCGACGCGCCGCTGCCGGCCGACCTGGCGGCGCCGGGCGGCCATTACAGCCATGCGGTGCGCGCCGGCGGCTTCGTGTTCGTGGCCGGCGAACTGCCGATCGCGCCGGACGGCCGCAAACTGAACCAGGAACCGTTCGAGGCGCAGGCGCTTCAGGTGCTGGCCAACGTCGCCGCCGCCTTGCGCAGCGCCGGCAGCTCGATCGACCGGCTGGTGCAGGTGCGGGTCTACATCACCGACATCGGGCACTGGCCGCAGTTCAACGCCATCTATGCGCAATGGGCCGGCGACGCCCGGCCGGCGCGGGCGGTGGTGCCGGTGCCGCTGCTGCACCACGGCTTCCTGCTGGAAGTCGAGGCCACGGCGCTGGCCTGAGGCTGCGATTCCGGATCGTCGGCATCGCGTTTGCGGGCCGGTGGTCATCCCGGGTCAAGCCCGGAAGGACGACCTCAGCCGCCGCGGGTGACGGGCACCTGGGCGTCGCGGCCGTAGGTGCCGTACTTGCCCAGCTCCCACTTGGCGATCGCGTTGCGGTGCACTTCGTCCGGGCCGTCGGCGAAGCGCAGCGTGCGGGCATTGGCATAGGCCGAGGCCAGCGGGAAATCGTCGCTGACGCCGCCGCCGCCGTGCACCTGCATCGCCCAGTCGATCACCTGGCAGGCCATGTTGGGCGCCACCACCTTGATCATCGCGATCTCGTTCTTGGCCACCTTGTTGCCGGCCATGTCCATCAGCCAGGCGGCCTTGAGCGTGAGCAGGCGCGCCATGTCGATCTTGCAGCGGGACTCGGCGATCCGCTCCTGGGTCACGGTCTGCTGCGCCACCGTCTTGCCGAACGCCACCCGCGAGGAGGCGCGCTTGCACATCAGCTCCAGCGCGCGCTCGGCCAGGCCGATCAGGCGCATGCAGTGGTGGATCCGTCCCGGGCCGAGCCGGCCCTGGGCGATCTCGAAGCCGCGGCCTTCGCCCAGCAGGATGTTGGACACCGGCACCCGCACGTTCTCGAAGTACATCTCCACGTGGCCGTGCGGCGCGTCGTCGTAGCCGAACACGTTCAGCGGCCGCACGATCCGCACCCCCTTGGTGTCCGCCGGCACCAGCACCATGCTCTGCTGCGAGTGGCGCGGCGCCTCCGGATCGGTCTTGCCCATGGTGATGAAGATGGCGCAGCGCGGGTCGGCGGCGCCGGAGATCCACCACTTGTGGCCGTTGATCACGTACTCGTCGCCCTGGCGCTCGATGCGGGTCTCGATGTTGGTGGCGTCCGACGACGCCACCTCCGGTTCCGTCATCGCGAAGGCCGAGCGGATCTGGCCTTCCAGCAGCGGCTTGAGCCAGCGCGCCTTGTTCTCCTCGGAACCGTAGCGGGCGATGGTTTCCATGTTGCCGGTGTCCGGCGCCGAGCAGTTGAACACCTCGGAGGACCACGGCACCCGGCCCATGATCTCGGCCAGCGGCGCATATTCCTGGTTGGTCAGGCCGGCGCCGGTGTAGCCCGAGGCCGAGGCGCTGTCCACCGGCAGGAACAGGTTCCACAGGCCGGCGGCGCGGGCCTTGGGCTTGAGCTGCTCGATGGTCTGCAGCGCGCTCCAGCGCTTGCCGGCCTCGGTGTTGGCCTGCAGCTCCTCCTTGTAGGCTTTCTCCGCCGGATAGATGTTGTCGTCCATGAACTTGAGCAGCCTGGCCTGCAGCTCCTTGGTCTTGGGGGAAAAGTCGAAGTCCATGCTCTCTCCTTGGGGTGCGAATGTGCGGTGTCAGGCCTGGCGGGCGAATGTCCAGGCCAGTTCGGCCATCGGGCGGGCGCCGGCGCCGGAGGCGACGGCCTGCGCGCTGGAGGCGGTGCCGGCCTCCACCCGCTTGGCGATGCCCTGCAGGATGGCGGCGATGCGGAACATGTTGTAGGCCAGGTAGAAGTTCCAGTCGCCGGCCAGCTCCTGCGGCGTGGTCAGGCCGGTGCGCTCGCAGTAGCGGCGGATGTATTGCGCCTCCGACGGGATGCCGAGCGCGGCGAGGTCCAGCCCGCCGATGCCGCGCGACAGCTGGTGCGGGATGTGCCAGGCCATGCAGTGGTAGCTGAAGTCGGCCAACGGATGGCCCAGCGTCGACAGCTCCCAGTCCAGCACCGCCATCACGCGCGGCTCGGTCGGATGGAACACCAGGTTGTCGAGCCGGAAGTCGCCGTGCACGATCGACACCTTGCTCTCGTCGCGCGCGCTGGCCGGCATGTGCGACGGCAGCCAGGCCATCAGCTGGTCCATCTCGGGGATCGGCTGGGTGACGGAGGCCACGTACTGCTTGCTCCAGCGGCCGATCTGGCGGTCGAAGTAGTTGCCCGGCTTGCCGTAGCCGGCCAGCCCTTGCTTGGCGAAGTCGACGGTATGCAGGGCCGAGATCACGCGGTTCATCTCGTCGTAGATGGCGGCGCGACCGGCCTGGTCCATGTCCGGCAGGGCCTGGTCCCACAGCACGCGGCCCGGCATGAACTCCATCACGTAGAAGGCGCGGCCGATCACGGCTTCGTCCTCGCACAGGCACAGCATCTGCGGCACCGGCACGCCGGTGCCGGCGAGGCCGCGCATGACGGCGAATTCGCGCTCGATCGCGTGGGCCGACGGCAGCAGCTTGGCCACCGGGCCGGGCTTGGCGCGCATCACGTAGCTGCGCGCCGGCGTGATCAGCTTGTAGGTGGGATTGGACTGGCCGCCCTTGAACATCTCCAGGCGCAGGGGACCGGCGAAACCGGGCAGGTTCTGCTCCAGCCAGGCGGTGAGGGCGCCGACGTCGATGGCGTGCTGCTCGGAGACGGCCTTGGTGCCGACGAAGTGGTCGTAATTCATGGGGTGTCGGCTTCCGAGATCTTCAGCAGGGCTTCGCGGTTGCGCACCATCAGGCCGGCCGGCTCGATGCGGATCGCGCCCTCGCGCTCCATTGCCTTGAGCTCCTGGTTGACGCGCTGGCGGGAAGCACCCAGCAGCTGCGCCAGTTCCTCCTGCGCCAGCTGCAGGCCGATGCGCATCTCGCTGCCGTCCGCCAGCGAGGGCACGCCGTAGCTGCGCACCAGGTGCAGCAGCTGCTTGGCCAGGCGCGCGCGCAAGGGCAGGGTGTTGAGGTCTTCCACCAGGCCGAACAGCTGGCGGATGCGGCGCGCGTGCAGCCGCAGCATCGCCTCGTAGAGTTCCACGTGGCTGGCCAGGATCTTGCGGAAATCGGCCTTGGCCACGCACAGGATGGTGCTGTCGCCATGCGCGTAGGCATCGTGGGTGCGGCGGTCGCCGTCGAAGATCGCCACGTCGCCGAACCAGATGCCCGGCTCCACGTAGGCGAAGGTGATCTGCTTGCCCGAGATCGAGGTCGAGCTCACCCGCACCGCCCCCTTGGCGCAGGCGATCCAGTCCTCCGGCGGGTCGCCCCGGGCGGCGATCAGCTCGCCGTCCTTGAAGCGTTTGACGTAGGCGCATCGGAGAATGTCGTGCCGCAGCGATGGGGAGAGTGAGGAAAACCAGCGACCGGTATTGATCGCCTCGCGTTCCTCGATGGTAAGAATGGGATCGTCCATTTGCCTGTCGTTTGAGTGACTGTCTGCGCCTGCATTGTCGCGCCGGGGACCGGCGCGGCGGCTCAGGGTTGTCACCTGCGGCGCAGGCCCCGCGCAAGCGCCTACTGGAAGCGCGGCTTCTCTTTGGCCAGGAAGGCGGCGATGCCGATGCCGCCGTTGGCGTGGTGCAGGTTGCGCACGAAATGGTCGCGCTCGGCCGCCAGCTGGGCGCTGAAGCTGGCGTCCGCGGCGTCCGCCACCAGTTCCTTCAGGCTGGCCAGCACGTTGGGTGCGCGGGCGTTGAGCCGGCCGGCCAGCTCCAGCGCCGCCGCCAGCGCGCCGCCGGGCGGCGCCAGCTGGTTGACCAGCCCGAGCGCGTGCAGCCGCGCCGGCGCGATGCGCTCGCCGGCCATCAGCAGTTCGTTGACCAGCTGGCGCGGCAGGGCGCGCGCCAGGCTCCAGCTGGCGCCGCCGTCCACCGACAGGCCGACGTTGCTGTATGCCATGACGAACACCGCGTTGTCGGCCGCCACGATGAAGTCGCAGGCCAGCGCCAGCGAGAAGCCGGCGCCGGCCGCGGCCCCTTCGACTGCCGCGATCACCGGCTTGGGGAAGGTGCGGATCGCCTCGATCCAGCTGTGCAGGCCCTCGATCGACTGCGCCTGGACCTGGGCCGGCAGCTCGCGGTTGGCCTGCAGCCGCCGCAGGTTGCCGCCGCCGCAGAAGGTGCTGCCTTCGCCGGTGATCACGACGGTGCGGATTTCCGGGTTGGATTCGGCCACGCTCAGCGCCTCGACGCCGGCCGCGTACATCTCCGGGCCGAGCGCGTTGCGGTGCTCGGGATTGCTCAGCGCCAGCACCATGGTCTGGCCCTGGCTGGTGCTTTTCAGTTCTGCGGTCATAACGGTTCGTTGGTCAGTGGGGACAGCGCTGAAGATCGGTCCCACAAGTATCAGGCCGCATCGCCGCCTTGTCCTTGCGACTAGTCTTCTTCATGGAGGAGCGACAGGCCGATCGCTCCGCGCCTTCGCAGCCAGGGACTGGGGCGGTAGCGCGGGTCGCCGTACACGGTCTGCATGTTGAACAGCACTTCCAGGATGTTGGTCGGACCCCAGCGGTCGCCCATCGCCAGCGGCCCGAGCGGATAGCCCAGGCCCAGCGTCACCGCAGTCTCCAGGTCCTTGGGGCTGCAGATGCGCTGCTGGCAGATGTCGGCGGCGATGTTGACGATGCCGGCCACCACCCGCTGCGTCACGAAGCCGGCGGAATCGCGGATTACGCTGACCGGCTTGCCGTCGCGTGCCAGCAGCGCGTGCGCCGCGTCGCGCATGTCGGCGCGGGTGGCCGGGTTGGTGGCGATCACCCGGCGCCTGGTGGCCGCGTCGTCGATCAGCATGTCGATGCCGACAGTGCGCGCCGGGTCGAGCCGCTCCACCACCGCCACCGTGGTGACGTCGAAGCCCAGCGGCGCCACCAGCGTCAGCGCATGCAGCGAGGGCGACTGGCCGGTCTCGATCGTGGCGCCCAGCTCCTTGAGCAACTGGTACAGCTCGGAGCGGCGGGCGGCGCGGGTGGAAACCCACACCGGCGGCAGCTCGGCCAGCTGCGGCGCCGGCGCCTCCGCGGACACCTGCGCCTTGCCGTCCAGGTAGCGGTAGAAGCCTTCCCCGGTCTTGCGGCCAAGCATGCCGCCGGCCAGCCGCTGCGCCGTGATGACGCTCGGCCGGTAGCGCGGCTCCTCGTAATACTGGTGGTAGATCGACTCCATCACCGGGTGCGAAACGTCCAGCGCCGTCAGGTCCATCAGCTCGAACGGCCCCAGCCTGAAGCCGACCTGGTCGCGCAGGATGCGGTCGACGGTGGCGAAATCGGCGACGCCTTCTCCCACCACGCGCAGCGCCTCGGTCCCGTAGCCGCGGCCCGCGTGGTTGACGATGAAGCCCGGCGTGTCCTGCGCCAGCACCGGCGTGTGACCCATCTCGCGGGCGAACGCCGACAGCGCCTGGCACACCGCAGGGTCGGTCCTGAGCCCGGCGATCACTTCCACCACCTTCATCAACGGCACCGGATTGAAGAAGTGGTAGCCGGCAAAGCGCTGCGGCTGCTGCATACCGGCGGCGATCGCCGTCACCGACAGCGACGAGGTGTTGGTGGCAAGCACGGCCTGCGGCCGCACGATCTGCTCGAGTTCGGCGAACAGCGCACGCTTGACGTCCAGCCTCTCGACGATGGCCTCCACCACCAGGTCGCAGTCCGCCAGCTCCTGCAGGCGCTGCGCCGGCAGCAGCCGCGCCTTGCAACCGGCGACCGCGGCCGCATCCAGGCGGCCCTTTTCCAGCTGCCGGTCCCATTGCGCGAACAGCTCGTCGCGCGCCCGGGCCACGGCCTCGGGCTGGGTGTCATAGAGCCGCACAATGCTGCCGGCCTGGGCCGCGATCTGCGCGATCCCGCGTCCCATGGCACCTGCTCCGGTGACGCCGACGCAGCGGTAAGTGGTTTGCATGCGTTGAATTATCGTTGGCTGCACGCCAGTCGCGGCTTGGGCTGTGCCAGAATTCCACCCCATCCATGTCGATTCGCCAACCCTTTCGCAGGGGACTGATTGCCTGCGTTCTCCTGTCCGCTGCCCTGAGCAGCGCGGCGCTGACGCTCGGGCGCAGCCGCGGGGCCGCACTGCTGGGCCGCCCGCTGGACGTGGCGATCCCGCTGACCCTCGACAATCCGGCGCAGGCCGGCGAGCTGTGTCCGCAGGCCGACGTCTTCCAGGGCGACACGCGGATCAACGAAGGACGGGTGACGGCCCGGGTCCAGCCCGGCACCGGCCAGAACGCGCAGGTGCGGATCCAGTCGTCCGTGCTGGTGGACGAACCGGTGGTCACCGTCTACCTGCGCCTGGGCTGCAAGGAGAAGTTCACCCGCCGCTACGTGCTGCTGTCCGAGGAGCCCGGCGACGCGCCGGTCGCTGCGGCACCCGCGCCGGCAGCGGTGGCTGCCGCGCCAGCCATCCGGCAGGCAGCGCCGGCCACAGCCGCGCCTTCGGCCGCAACCACGACTTCGGCCGCAACCGCAACCGAAGCGGCCACCCCGCCTCGCAGCAGCCGGGCCGAACGCGCCGCCGCGCGTGCACGCCGCGCCGCCGAAACGGCGGTGGCGCCGCGCGGCGCAGCAGCCGGCAAGATTGAAATCGCGCTGCCGTCGGCGCAGCAGCGCGTTGCGCCTGCCGGGCGCGCCGCCACCCGTACCGCCAGCCGTGGCGGGCGGCCGCACCTGACGGTGGACATGCTGGACTTCGGGCCCGAGCGCGATCCGCAACTGCGCGCCACCGCCGGCCTGGCGGCAGCGCCATCCACCGACGAACGCGTGCGGGCCCAGGCGGCCGCGCTCTGGCGCTCGATCAACGCGCAACCCGAGGACGTGCTGCGCGACCTGGAACGCGTGCAGGCGCTGGAGAACGACGTCAAGGGCCTGCGCGGCCTGGTGGCGAACAACGACCGGACCCTGAACGACCTGCGCACGCAGCTCAGTCAGGCGCAGCAGGAGCGCACCCTCACGCTGGCGGCGATCGCCTTGCTGGCGCTGCTGCTGGCCGCGGTCGTCGTGACCTGGTGGCTGCGCCGGGGCGAGGGCAGCAGCACGGGCGAATGGTGGCGGCGCCGTGACGCGGCGGCCGACGCCGTTGCAGCCGGCACGGCGCCGGTGGAACCGGCAGCGCCGGGGTCGCCGCTGCGCGCGGGCAACCTGGACCTACGGGTGGACGAGTCGATGTTCGAGAGCCTGAAGAAGCCGCCCCGGGTGCCGGTGATGCCCTCGGCCGAGGCGATGGCCCGCACCCAGGCAATGAAGCCGGTTTCGCCGCCGATCCCCACGCCAGCACCGACGCAATCCCCGGCCGATCGCCGCGCCGGCCCCTCCTCGTTCCAGTCGAGCTTTCAGTCCAGCGCACTGGCCAGCATGCGCATGGTCAAGGCCGAGGAACTGGTGGACATCCAGCAGCAGGCCGACTTCTTCATGTCGCTGGGCCAGACCGAGCAGGCCATCGAGGTGCTGGAGAGCCACATCCACAACAACACCGAGACCAGCGCGCTGGTCTGGCTGGACCTGCTGGCGATCTACCGCGCGCTCAAGCGGCGCGATGACTACGAGTTGCTGCGGCGCGATTTCCAGCACCAGTTCAACGCCGAAGTGCCGGCGTACGACAGCACGCCCACCGTGAGCGGCGGGCTGGAGGATTACCCGCGCGCGCTCACCCGCATCGCCGCGCTCTGGCCCTCGCCCAAGGTGATGGACGTGATCGAGGAATCGATCTTCCGCAAGCCCGGCGGAGAGGGCGCCGAGCCCTTCGACCTGGAGGCCTACCGCGAACTGGTGATGCTCTACAACCTCGGGCGCGAGGTGGTCCAGCCGGCGCCGGCCGCCGCCGAGGGCGACTCGGTCTCGGGTTCGCACGCCTCGAGCTTCAACGAAACCTCGCTGCAGCCGCTGTCGGTCTCCAAGCACGACGCAGCGCCGCCCCCGGCGCCGGGCAAGGCGGCGGCCTACGATCTCGACAGCATGATGGACAGCAGCCCCGGCGAGACCGGGCTGGGCGAATTGGTGGACCTCGACTCGCTGCATTCGATGCTCGATTCCGAGGTCGAAGAGGATCCGCTCGGGCCGCACACGACCGGCCACGAGTTCCACGACCCGCAGGTGCCGCGGCCGTCGCCGCGCCTGGGGCTGGACATCGACCTGACGGCACCGGCGGGGCCGGCCGCCGACAACGGCATCGATTTCGAGCTGTTCGAGCCGGAGCGGGATACCGATCCCGGCCACCCCGGCAAGCCCGGCTCCTAGCCGCTGCGGTGGCTGCCGCGGTGGCTGGCCGCCCAGGCGCTGGCGGCCATGGCCAGCAGCAGCAGGCCGAAGCCGGCCCAGTGCAGCATTCCCATCTGGCCGCGGGCGATCAGCGCCCCGCCCCCGGCCGCACCCAGCGCCTGGCCGGCATACATGGCCGACGAGTTGAGCGCGATGGAGCCGGCCGCCAGTGCCGGCGCGATGCCCACCAGCCGCGCCTGCTGCGCCGAATTGGACGAGAAGCAGCCAAGCGCCCACGGCGCCGACACTAGCGCCGCCAGCAGCAGGCTGGTGCCCAACGGCCACAGCAGCAGGCTCAGCGCCATGCTGGCGATGGCGATCAACACGCCGGCGTCGGCACCGATGCGCTCGATGTGCCGCGTCATCAGCATGTTGCCGGCAAAGCCGAAGGCGCCGAACCAGACGAACAGCAGGCTCAGTTGCGCCGGCGTGATGCCGATCGCCTGCTTGTAGTAAGGCGCGAAGTACGAGAACAGCACGAACTGGCCGGCCGAGAACAGCACCGTCACCGCGATCACCAGCATCAGCGCGCGCGAGCGCAGCGTCTCGCGCCAGTCGGCCAGCGTCAGCGCCGGCGGGCGCACCCCGTCGGGCATGGCGCGCCAGACCCAGGCCGCGCTGGCCAGCGACAGCAGGCCGACCAGCGCAAATGCGCTGCGCCAGCCGAACATGCCGCCGACGTAGGCCCCCAGCGGCATGCCCAGCACCGATGCCACCGACCAGCCCAGGAACACGAAGGTGATGGCACGGCCACGCTGGGACGCCGGCACCAGCAGGCCGACGCAGGCCGCGGCCTGGGGCGTGAAGATGGCCGGCGCGATCACCGCCAGCATCCGCACCGGCAGCAGCGTGCCGAAGGTCGGCATCAGGGTGCACAGCAGGTGCAGCGCGCCGAACCAGAGCATCGACAGCGCCAGCAGGCGGCGCCGGTCCCAGCCGGCCACCAACGCCGCCAGCAGCGGGGCGCCGACGCACATCACCACCGCCGACGCCGAGATCAGCTGGCCGGCGGTGGAAACCGACACGTGCAGCGAGCTGCCCAGTTCGTTGAGCGTGCCGGGCACCACCATCACGCCGGTGCCGATCACGAAGTTGCCGAACAGCAGCGCCCATAGTACGGGCGGCATGGCCGAATCGCGGCTGGCGGCGACGCTGCCCGGCACGGCGCTCATGGGATGGCCTGGGGCGCGGACTTCAGCGCCTGACCTGGAGCGCGCCAGGATTGACGATGTTGGTCGGCGTGCCGCGGATGAAATTGACCACGTTGTCGAACGCGGCGCCGAAATACAGCTCGTAGCTGTCCAGTTCCACGTAGCCGATGTGCGGGGTGCAGATGCAGTTTTCCAGCCGCAGCAGGGCGTGGCCCTGCAGGATCGGCTCGCTTTCGAAGACGTCGATCGCGGCCATCCCGGGCCGGCCGCGGTTGAGCGCCGCGATCAGCGCTTCCGGCGCCACCAGTTCCGCCCGCGAGGTGTTCACCAGCAGGGCGGTGGGCTTCATCCGCCCCAGGTCTTCCAGCGTGACGATGCCGGTCGTCTCCTCGTTCAGCCGCAGGTGCAGGCTGAGCACGTCGCTTTCGGCGAACAGCTCCTCGCGGCTGTTGGCGGCCTGGTGGCCGTCGGCGGCGGCCTTTTCGCGCGCCGCCTGCCGGCCCCACACCAGCACCTGCATGCCGAAGGCCTTGCCGTAGCCGGCCACCAGCTGGCCGATCTTGCCGTAGCCCCAGATGCCCAGCGTCTTGCCCCTGAGCACCATGCCCAGGCCGTAGTTGACCGGCATCGACGCCGACTTCATGCCCGACTGCTGCCAGCCGCCGTGCTTGAGGGTGGAGATGTACTGCGGCAGCCGGCGCATCGCGGCCATGATCAGCGCCCAGGTCAGTTCGGCGGGCGCCACCGGTGAGCCCACGCCCTCGGCCACCGCGATGCCGCGCTCGGTGCACGCTTCCACGTCCAGGTGGCTGCCGACCCGGCCGGTCTGGGCGATCAGGCGCAGCCGCGGCAGCTTTTCCACCAGCTGGCGCGTGATGTGGGTGCGCTCGCGGATCAGCACGATGATGTCGGCATCGCGCAGCCGCACCGACAGCTGGCCGATGCCCTTGACGGTGTTGGTGTAGACCTTGGCCGGATAGGCCTCCAGCTTGGAGGCGCACTGGAGCTTGCGCACCGCGTCCTGGTAATCGTCGAGGATCACTACGTTCATCCGGCAATTGTGCCCTGAGCGCAGCGTGCCCAGCGCGCCGGCCTGCCGAAGCCGCTAGCATGGCGTACCTTTTCAGTCGTACCCAGGAGACGCAGATGACGATTTCGATGTACACGGCCAGCGTGCCGGTTTTCAAGAACATGCTGGGCAACCTGAGCCACTTCCTGGACAAGGCCCAGGCCAATGCCGAGGCCCGCAAGTTCGATCCGCAGGTGCTGGTGGACTGCCGGCTGGCGCCCGACATGCTGCCGCTGAAGAAGCAGGTGCAGATTGCCTGCGACGCCTGCAAGAACGGCGCGGCCCGGATCGCCGGCGTGGAGGCGCCCAAGTTCGAGGACAACGAGGCGACGCTGGCCGAGCTGAAGGAGCGCATCCGCAAGACGCTGGACTTCCTGGACAGCGTGCCGCGCAGCCAGCTCGAGGGCACGGACGGCAAGGACATCACCTTTCCCGCCGGGCGCGACGTCACGCGCACCCTCAAGGGCGAGGCCTACCTGCTGAACGTCGCCCTGCCCAATCTGTTTTTCCACGTCACCACGGCCTATGCCATCCTGCGGCACAACGGCGTCGAGCTGGGCAAGGGCGACTACCTGACCGGCGGCCGCAGCTAAGCCCGGTTAACGGACGCGGCCCGCCTCCTGCGCTGCCAGCCTGTCCAGTTCGGCGCAGACGTCGGCCATCCGTCCGGAGATGACCATCCGGCCGGCGGCGGCCGACGCATGGGCGCCGTCTTCCACCCGCACCACGCGCAGCGGCCGGCGTGCCGGCAGCACGTTGCGCACCGCAGGACGCCAGGTGGGACGGGCCCGGCCCGGGCCCTTGCCGCAGGCGGCGGCCGGCGCCGCAACCATGCGGCCGACCCGCTGCGGCGGCCGGGCCGGTGCGCTGGCCAGCCAGCCGGCAAGCTGCTGCAGCGGCGCGAACAGCCCGCTGAACGTCATCAAGGTGATTCCCATTGCATGCTCCTGTGAAAGGTCAGACACAGGCAGGATTGCGATTGCGAGGCCGGCCGCAGGGTGATGGCGCCTTGCGCCATACGCCCGCCACCTGCGGCGGCCCGGAAAGGCGCAGCTACATCAGCATGGTGTTGCGGATCAGGCCGACCGCCAGGCCCTCGATCTCGAAGGGCTCGCCGGGTTCCACGACGATGGTTTGGTAGTCGGGGTTCTCGGCGTGCAGCTCGATCAGGTGCTTGTTGCGGCGGAAGCGCTTGACGGTGACGTCGTCGCCCAGGCGGGCCACGATGATCTGGCCGTTCTTGGCCTCCTTGGTGGCCTGCACCGCCAGCAGGTCGCCATCCATGATGCCGGCATCCCGCATCGACATGCCGCGCACCTTGAGCAGGTAATCAGGCCGGCGCTGGAACAGCGTGTTTTCCACGTAGTAGGTCTGGTCCACATGCTCCTGCGCCAGGATCGGCGAGCCGGCGGCCACCCGGCCGATCAGCGGCAGGGCCAGCTGGGCCAGGCTTTGCAGCGGCAGCGAGAACTGCTTGGTGCGCGACTCGTGGATGGTGCGCAGCGTCTCGCTGTTCAGACGGATGCCGCGGGAGGTGCCGCTGACCAGCTCGATCACGCCCTTGCGGGCGAGGGCCTGCAGGTGTTCCTCGGCGGCGTTGGCGGACTTGAATCCCAGCTCCGCCGCGATCTCGGCGCGCGTGGGCGGGGCGCCGGTGCGTGCAATCGCGCTCTGGATCAGGTCCAGAATCTGCTGCTGGCGGGCGGTGAGCTTGGGCGTTTCGAGCATGGGGCGACTCCTGGTGGATGCACTGGAGGAGAGAGGGAAGAAGAGGCACTCACTGTCTTAATATCCAGTAGCTGTATTTTTAACCAGTTTGGAGAAGTTTGCAAGTGAATCGGCCAAAAATTGTGGTACTCGGCACCGGCGGCACGCTCGCCGGCAGCTCGCACTCGCGCAGCGACAACGTCGGCTACACGGCCGCAACGCTTTCCATCTCGCAGCTGCTGGGCGAAATCGACGCGCTGCGCGACCTGCCGCTGGTCACCGAGCAGGTGGCGCAGATCGACAGCAAGGACATGGACGCTGCGGTGTGGACGCGACTGGCCCAGCGCTGCGCGCACTGGCTGGCGCAGGACGATATCCAGGGCATCGTCGTTACGCACGGCACCGATACGCTGGAGGAAACGGCGTCCCTGCTGCAGGCGCTGCTGGCACCGGTCAAGCCGGTGGTGCTGACCTGCGCGATGCGGCCGGCCACGGCGCTGGCGCCCGACGGGCCGCAGAACATCGTGGACGCGATCGCCGTGGCTCGCTGGCCCGGCGCGCGCGGCGTGGTGGCGGTCTGCGCCGGAGCCATCCACGGCCCGCTGGATGTCAGAAAGACGCACACCTACCGGCTCGATGCCTTCAGCTCCGGCGATGCCGGGCCGCTGGGCTATGTGGAGGAAGGCGGCGTGCGGCTGCTGCGAAGCTGGCCGCAACCGGACGCGTCATCGCATTCCGCGATGGCGGCGCTGGCCGATGGCGGCGACTGGCCGTGGGTGGAAATCGTCAGCAGCCATGGCGGCGCCGATGGCCGGGCGGTGCAGGCGCTGGTGGCGGCGGGTGTCAGGGGGCTGGTGGTTGCCGGCACCGGCAACGGGACCATCCACCACCTGCTGGAAGCCGCGCTGCGCAAGGCGCAGCAGCAGGGGGTGCGGGTGGTGCGCTCGACCCGCTGCGCGCAAGGCGTGGTGCTGGGGCATGCCGACGGATCGTTCGAGTCGGCCGGCGGTCTGTCGCCGGTGAAGGCGCGCCTCGCGCTGCAGCTGGAGCTGCTGGCTACTGCGACAGCGCCGCCAGCGCGCGCTGGGTGATTTCCTCGACGCTGCCGGTCCCGCTGATGCGGTGGTACTTGGGCGCGCTGGCCGGTTCGGCCCGCGCCCATGCCGAGTAGTAGTCCACCAGCGGGCGGGTCTGCTGGGCATAGACCTCGAGCCGCTTCTTGACGGTCTCTTCCTTGTCGTCCTCGCGCTGGATCAACGCTTCGCCGGTGACATCGTCGCGGCCCTCGACCTTGGGCGGATTGAACTTGACGTGGTAGGTTCGGCCCGAGGCGGTGTGCGAGCGGCGCCCGCTCATGCGCTCCACGATCGCCTCGAACGGCACGTCGATTTCCAGCACGTGATCGAGCTTGACGCCGGCCGCCTTCATCGCGTCGGCCTGCGGAATGGTGCGCGGGAAACCGTCGAACAGGAAGCCGTTGGCGCAATCGGGCTGCGCGATGCGCTCCTTGACCAGCCCGATGATGATGTCGTCGCCCACCAGCGCGCCCGAGTCCATGACCTTCTTGGCGGCCACGCCCAGCGGCGTGCCGGCCTTGACCGCGGCGCGCAGCATGTCGCCGGTGGAGATCTGCGGGATGCCGTACTTCTGGCAGATGAAGGTCGCTTGCGTGCCTTTGCCAGCGCCGGGCGCGCCCAACAGAATCAGTCTCATGGATGTCCTCGGATGGTTGGATCTGGCAGCTTGTGGCGCGGGGGCCGCGCGCCCCGCGCCGCTGCGCTCGTTGCTGCAAAGGATAGCATGCAGGCTTGCCCCGACCTGACGTGGTGGAAGCGGGCGGCGAGCGTTAAAACAGCTTGCGCACGCGCTCCAGGTCGGCCGGCGTGTCGACGCCCGGCCCCGGCGCCTCGGCGCTCACGTGGACCGCGATCCGGTGCCCGTGCCAGAGCGCACGCAGCTGCTCCAGCGCCTCGCAGTCTTCCAGGGGCGCCGGCGGCAGGGACGGGAACTGCTGCAGGAAGCCGACCCGGTAGCCGTAGATGCCGACATGGCGCAGCGGTGCCGGCTGCGGCAGCCGGGAGACGCCGGCGGAAAAGCCGTCGCGCCACCACGGGATCGGCGCGCGGCTGAAGTAGAGCGCCAGGCCCGAGGCGTCGAGCACGGCCTTGACCACGTTGGGATTGAGGAACTCGTCGAGCTCCGTGATGGCGTGGGCGGCGGTGCTCATGCTGGCATCGGGACGCTGCTGCAGCAACGACGCCACCGCATCGATCAGCGCCGCCGAGATCAGCGGCTCGTCGCCCTGGACGTTGACCACGATGGCGTCGGGTGTCAATCCCAGCAGCCGGCTGGCCTCGGCCAGGCGGTCGCTGCCGGAAGGATGGTCGGTGCGCGTCAACACGGCTTCCACGCCGTGGGCGCGGCAGGCATCGACGATGCTGGCGCTGTCGGCCGCGACTACCACCCGTGTCGCCTGCGACTGCAGCGCGCGTTGCGCGACCCGCACCACCATCGGTTTGCCGGCCAGGTCGGCCAGCGGCTTGTCGGGCAGGCGGGTGGAGGCCAGCCGCGCCGGGATCAGGACCGTGTAGCCCATGGCCGCATCAGACCAGCGGCGTTCGCGCGGGCAGTTGCTCGAGTTCCTCGTCGCTCAGCACGCGGGCCTGGTCTTCCAGCAGGATCGGGATGCCGTCGCGCACCGGATAGGCCAGCCTGGCGCTGCGCGACAGCAGCTCCTGGCGCTCGCGGTCGTAGTCGAGGTGGCCCTTGGTGACGGGGCAGACCAGCAGCTCAAGCAGTTTCGGATCCATGGACCGATGATAGCTTTGCATCCAGCAGGCGGTCGAATGGCGGCCAGAACGCGGGATCGATCCGCACCACCAGCGGCACCGCCCACGCGTCGGGCCGGCTGCGCCACAGCTTGACCGCGTCCTTCTCGGTGCAAACGATGATCATGGCCGGATCCAGCGGCAGCGGCGCGCCGCTGAAATCGTAGTGGTCGGGCAGCGCGAAGGTGCACTCCAGGTCCAGTCCCTGCGCTCGCAGCATGCCGAAGAAGGCCGGCGGATTGGCGATGCCGGCCACCGCCAGCAGCGGCTTGCCGCGCAAGGCGGACAGGTCCGTGCGCTCGGCCCTGCCATTGCAGACCACCGGAGCGAGCTCGCGCTCGACGCTGAAACCCTGGTGGGCGGCGGCGAACTCCGCCGGCGCCAGCATGAAGTCGACCTGGCGCGGCCAGGGTTCGCGCAGCGGGCCGGCCGGCTGCAGCCAGCCGTTGCCCAGGCCGCGGGCGTCGAACACGCACAGCTCGATGTCGCGCTGCAGGGCCAGGTGCTGCAGGCCGTCGTCGCAGACGATCACCTGCACCTCGGGATGAGCCGCCAGCAACGCCTTGCCCGCGTCGATGCGCCTGCGCGCGACGACCACCGGCACGCCGGCGGCCCGCTGGATCAGCAGCGGCTCGTCGCCCACCTGCTCGGGCTGGCTGGCGGGGCCGACTTCCAGGCAGGCGCGCGAGCGGCGGCCGTAGCCGCGCGAGATCACGCCGGCGCGCAGGCCGCGAGCGGCCAGGTGCTCCAGCAATGCCAGCAACACCGGGGTCTTGCCGGCGCCGCCGGCCACCACGTTGCCGACCACGACCACCGGCACCGGCAGCCGCGCGCTCTTGAGGCGGCCGCTGCGGTACAGGCGCCGGCGCAGCGCCACCAAGGCGCGAAACAGCAGCGACAGCGGCCACAGCAGGCAGGCGAGGGCGCCGCGGCGCAGCCAGGCGCTCTGCAGGGCATGGCCCATGGTCAGCGGTGGCCGGCCTGGCCGGACGGCTGGGTGGCGAAGGTGATCTGGTTCATGCCCGAGCGGCGAGCCGCCTCCATCACCGTGATGACCGACTGGTGGGCCGCCATGGCGTCGGCGCTGATGATGATGACGCTGTCCTTGCCGGCCTTGGCGGCCTCGACCAGTGCCACCGCCATCGTCTCGACGCTGCGGCCCTCGACCGGGACCCGGTTCACGGTGTACCTGCCGTCGGCGCTGACGGTGACGATCACTTCCTTGGGATAGTCGCGCTGGGCATCGGCATCCGCCACCGGCAGCCGCAGCTGCAGCTCGGTGAACTTGCTGTAGGTCGTCGACAGCATCAGGAAGATCAGGATCACCAGCAGGACGTCGATGAACGGGATCAGGTTGATCTCCGGTTCCTCCTTGGCGCGCGGGCGGAAGTTCATCGCGGTCGGCCCTATCTGCGCAGCTGGTTGAGGTGGCGCGCGAAGCGTTCGGCGGCCAGCTCCAGCGTCAGCAGGTGCTCGTCGACCCGGCCGCGGAAGTAGCGCCAGAAGATCAGCGACGGGATCGCCACGATCAGGCCGAAGGCCGTGTTGTACAGGGCCACCGAGATGCCGTGCGCCAGTTGGGCCGGATTGCCGCCGGTGGAGGTGCCCGAGCCCTGGGAGCCGAAGATCTCGATCATGCCGATCACGGTGCCCAGCAGGCCCAGCAAGGGAGCGGCGGAAGCGATCGTTGCCAGCGCGCTCAGGTAGCGCTCGAGCCGGTGCGCCACCGCCCGGCCCGTGCCTTCCATCGTGGCCCGCAGGTCGTTCTCGGTGCAGCGCGGATCGGAATTGAGGGCCCGGAAACCGCTGGCCAGGACTTCGCCGAGCGCCGAGTTCTGCTCGAGTTGCTTGACCACGTCCGGCGCCGGCACGCTGGTGCGGGACACCGCCAGCGCTTCCTCCAGCAGCTTGGGCGGCGCCACCTTGGCGGTCTTGAGGCTGATGAATCGTTCAATGATGAGCGCGAGCGCGAGGATGGAGCAGGCAACCAGCGGCCAGATCGGCCAGCCTGCGGCTTGTATGATCGAAAGCAATGAAGACTCTCCGCGCGTAATGCCGTTTGAGAGCGCCGATTATGGCCCAGCGCTCCGGGCCGCCTCGCCGCAAGCGGATCCTGCTGGTCACTACTCCAATCGTAGGATGGGAAAACCTGACTCGTAGGACAAGACTCACAGAAGCTGTGGATAACTTTGTTGAGAAGTCACCCCCCATGGCTCGGGAACCCGCACCAATGCTTCAACGTGACAAATCGATGACAAATTGAGCAGGAAAAAGTTTAATGAATTCAATGGGTTGCTCGACAAAATGGGCTTTCTCCCGGCAAACCCCCGGCAAAGCCGCACCGGCGCGGCTTCTGTGGACTAAATTGCCCGTCGAGCGCGGGTGGGCCTGATGCCGGCCGTGCCACCGGTCGGCGCGGCGCCACGAATCTGGCAGGTCGGCGCGCTCTGCCGCGCCATCGCTGATGCGCTCGATGCGCGCTTCAATCCGGTGGCGGTCCGGGGCGAGCTTTCGGGCTTTTCGCGCGCAGCCAGCGGTCATTGCTACTTCTCGCTGAAGGACGGCGACGGCCAGATCCGCTGCGCCATGTTCCGCCGCGCCGCCGGCCTGCTCGACTTCAATCCCCGCGATGGCGACAGCGTGGAGGTGACCGGCCGACTCGACGTCTACGGGCCGCGCGGCGACCTGCAGCTGATCGTCGAAAGCCTGACGCGGGCCGGGCAGGGCGCGCTGTTCGAACAGTTCCTGCGGCTCAAGGCCAGGCTGGAGGCGGAAGGGCTGTTCGACGCAGCGCGCAAGCGTGCGCCGCCGGCGCTGCCGCGCGGCATCGGCCTGGTGACGTCGCTGGGGGCGGCCGCGCTGCATGACGTGGTGACCTGCCTGTCGCGCCGGGTGCCGCACATCCCGGTGGTGCTGGCACCCGCGGCGGTGCAGGGTACCCAGGCCCCGGCCGACCTGGTCAGGGCGCTGGACGGCCTCTACCGGCTGGCCGCAACAGGCACCATCGACGTCATCCTGCTGGTGCGCGGCGGCGGCTCGATCGAGGACCTGTGGGCCTTCAACGACGAGCAACTGGCACGCACCATCGCGCGCAGCCCGGTGCCCCTGGTCAGCGGCGTCGGCCACGAAACCGACTTCACGATCGCCGATTTCGTCGCCGACCTGCGCGCGCCGACGCCGACCGCTGCCGCCGAACTGGCCGCCACCGCGCGCTCGGAATGGCTGGCACAACTGGACCAGGCCCAGGCGCAGCTGCGCACGGCGGCCGCGCGCCGGCTCGACCTGGGCAACCAGCGCATCGACGTCGCCGCCGCCAGGCTGGGAAGGCCATCGGCGCGCCTCGGCGGGCAGCGGCTGCGCCTGGCCGCGCAGGCCCATCGGTTGCGCTATGCGGTCGCCGGCCGGCTGCTGGCAGCCCAGGGGGCGTTGCCTGCGGTGGCGGGCGCGCTGTCCGCCGCCGTCGCGGCGCGCCTGCGCAGCGCCCACGAACGGCTCGATCGGCAGCAACTGCAACTCGAGATGCTGGACCCCCGGCTGGTGCTGCAACGCGGCTATGCGCTGCTGACGGATCTCGACGGCACGGCCATCACCAGTGCCGGCCAGACCCGCATCGGGCAGGCGCTGCGCGCGAGCCTGGCCGATGGCGAGGTAGATCTCACTGTCGCGCCTCGGCGGCTGATTTAGTCCCTAGAATCAGTCCCCTGCCTGCCAACTCCCGAGGAAAGAGACCATGGAACACACCCTGCCCCCGCTGCCGTACCCCTACGACTCGCTGGCCCCGCACTACTCGAAGGAAACCCTCGAGTACCACCACGACAAGCACCACAACGCGTATGTGGTGAACCTCAACAACCTGCAGAAGGGCACCGAGTTCGAGAACATGACCCTGGAGGAGATCATCAAGAAATCCTCCGGCGGCATCTACAACAACTCGGCCCAGGTCTGGAACCACACCTTCTTCTGGAACTGCATGAAGCCGGCCGGCGGCGGCGAGCCCAAGGGCGCGCTGGCCGAAGCGATCAACAAGAAGTGGGGCAGCTACGCCGCCTTCCGGGAAGCCTTCGTCAAGTCCGCCGTCGGCAACTTCGGTTCCGGCTGGACCTGGCTGGTGAAGAAACCGGACGGCAGCGTCGACATCGTGAACACGGGCGCCGCCGGCACGCCGCTGACCACCGCCGACAAGGCGCTGTTCACGGTCGACGTGTGGGAACACGCGTACTACATCGACTACCGCAACCTGCGCCCGAAGTTCGTCGAGACCTACCTGGACAAGCTGGCCAACTGGGATTTCGCGCAGAAGAATTTCGGCTGACCCGGGCAACTGTCGCCATTGAAAAAGCCGGCCTCAGCCGGCTTTTTTCATCGGTGCGCGCAATGCCCTAGCGGGCGGCTTCGAAGGGCTGGCCGGCCAGCTTGGTGCCGGCCTTGATGCCCTTCTTGGCGAACCAGCCCTGGTTCATCTCCAGCACGTAGCGCACGGGCTTGAGCGAGCAGTGCGAGTCGGTGGTCTGCGGCTTCATGTCCACGAGATTGACGATGGTGCCATCGTCGGCGACGAAGGCGGCAGACAGCGGCAGCAGCGTGTTCTTCATCCAGAAGCACTGCATCGACGGCTGCTCGAACACGAACAGCATGCCCTCGTGCTGGGGCATCTGCCTGCGGAACATCAGGCCGACCATCCGCTCGTCGTTGTTCTGCGCCACCTGGGCGTCGATCTGGTGGAGACCGACCGACAACCGGACCCGCGGCAGGTTCATCTGCGGTTCGTCGGCGGCGTGCGCCGCGTGCAGGGCCACCGCGGTGGCCAGGGCGGCAAGGATGCGCAAAGGGAGTTTCATCGTTGGCATTGTGACCCCTCCCCAGGAAAAATGCCCGCGGCGGGCGGGCATTGCTGGGAGGGCCGAGTCGGGAATTACGACTTCGTTTCCTCGGCCTTGACCTTCTTGGCCTTCTTGGCTTTCTTGGCCTTCTTCACGGTCTTCTTGGTGGCCTGGGCTTCGGCCTTCGGGGCGGAGGCGCCAGCCATCGGCGCACCGGTGTGCGACGCGGCAAAGGCGGTCGACACGGCAAACAGGGACGCAATCAGGGTGGCGAGGAGTTTGTTCATTAGTCCGGATCCTTGAGCTTGATGATTTTTCGAACGCTCCTTCCGCGATCGGAAGGCTCATCCGTAACGGCGCTGCCGCGAGCCCGGTTGACCGCCCCGGGCGCGGGCGCAAAAAAACCCGCCGCAGCGGGTTTGCCGGGAGCGCCGAAGAATTACTTCTTGGCTTCTTCCTTCTTGGCGTCGGCCTTGGCTTCGGCCTTGGCTTCCTTGGCGCTGGCGCCGGCCACAGCCTTGTCCTTCTTGGCTTCGGCAGCTGCAATCTTCTTGTCGGCCTTGGCTTCGGCGGCGGCCTTGCCCGCCTTCTTGTCGGCCTTGGCTTGCATCTTCTCGGCCTTGGCGTCCGCCTTGGCATCCTTCTTCTCGGCCTTCGCTTCGGCCTTCACTTCCTTCTTGTCGGCCTTGGCTTCGGCCTTGACGGCGGCGGAGGCGCCGGCCATCGGCGCGCCGACGTGGGAAGCGGCAAAGGAGGCGGTGGCGAAGAAGGCGGCCAGCAGGGTGGCGAGCAATTTGTTCATGGAAATCTCTCTTGGATGGTTGATGTCGAAATGCGCTTCCTGGCTTTCGCAGGAAACCTCACCGCCAACGCGGCAGAGCTGGCCGCGGTTGACAGGGGTCGTCCCGGCCCCCGGTCCGGCACCCCCGCAGGCATGGGAACGGCTAAGGGTTTCGCCTAGAATCCAGAAGCTCCGCCGCGCGACCCGCGCCCGCGGCTGCCCATCCCTTCATCCCGGAGACGACCCCCCCATGTACCAGCACATCAAGGTGCCCGCCCAAGGCCAGAAGATCACCGTCAACGCCGACATGTCCCTGAACGTGCCGGACCAGCCGATCATTCCGTTCATCGAGGGCGACGGCACCGGCCTGGACATCACGCCGGTGATGATCAAGGTGGTCGACGCCGCCGTCGCCAAGGCCTATGGCGGCAAGAAGAAGATCCAGTGGATGGAGGTCTTCGCCGGCGAGAAGTCGACCAAGGTCTACGGCCCGGACGTCTGGCTGCCGGAAGAGACGCTGGCCGCCGTGCGCGAGTACGTGGTGTCGATCAAGGGTCCGTTGACGACACCGGTCGGCGGCGGCATCCGCTCGCTGAACGTGGCGCTGCGCCAGGAGCTGGACCTGTACGTCTGTCTGCGCCCGATCCAGTATTTCGAGGGCGTGCCCAGCCCGGTCAAGGAGCCGCACAAGACCAACATGGTGATCTTCCGCGAGAACTCGGAAGACATCTACGCCGGCATCGAGTTCGAGGCCGAGTCGGACAAGGCCAAAAAGCTGATCAAGTTCCTGCAGGACGAGATGGGCGTCAAGAAGATCCGCTTCCCGAACACCTCGGGCATCGGCATCAAGCCGGTCTCGCGCGAGGGCACCGAGCGCCTGGTGCGCAAGGCGATCCAGTACGCGATCGACAACGACAAGTCCAGCGTGACCCTGGTCCACAAGGGCAACATCATGAAGTTCACCGAGGGTGGCTTCCGGGACTGGGGCTATGGCCTGGCCAAGAAGGAATTCGGCGCGGCGGAGATCGACGGCGGACCGTGGATGAAGTTCAAGAACCCCAAGACAGGCAAGGACATCGTCGTCAAGGACGTGATCGCCGACGCCTTCCTCCAGCAGATCCTGCTGCGGCCGGCCGAGTACAGCGTGGTGGCCACGCTGAACCTCAACGGCGACTACATCTCCGACGCGCTGGCCGCCCAGGTCGGCGGCATCGGCATCGCCCCGGGCGCCAACATGAGCGACTCGGTCGCCATGTTCGAAGCCACCCACGGCACCGCGCCGAAGTACGCCGGCAAGGACTACGTGAACCCAGGCTCCGAGATCCTGTCGGCCGAGATGATGCTGCGCCACATGGGCTGGACCGAGGCCGCGGACCTGATCATCAGCTCGCTGGAGAAGTCCATCCTGTCCAAGAAAGTCACCTACGACTTCGCCCGCCTGATGGATGGCGCCACGCAGGTCTCCTGCTCCGGTTTCGGCCAGGTGATGATCGAGAACATGTAAGCCCACTGCGGGACCACCGCATGCCAAGCCCCGGGGTCGACAGGCCCCGGGGCTTTTTGCTTTGGGCGTCGCTTCACGTCATGGCACGCGGTTCCATCTCGTAAAATGGCGCTGCGTTGTCCGATCACCCTCCCGACCCAACATCCAGAGAGAAAACCCTGTGGCTGCAGACCGTTCAAAGATCATCTACACACTGACGGACGAAGCTCCGTACCTGGCGACCCACGCCTTCCTGCCGATCGTGCGCACCTTCGCCGCTGCGGCGGGCATCGACGTCGTGGAGAGCGACATCTCCGTGGCCAACCGGATCCTCGGCGAGTTTCCCGATTTCCTGGGCGAGCAGCAGAAGACGCACAACACGCTGACGGAGCTGGCAGGCAAGACGCTGCAGCCCGATGCCAACATCATCAAGCTGCCGAACATCAGCGCCTCGCAGAACCAGCTGGTGGCGGCGATCCGCGAACTGCGCGGCCAGGGCTACATGGTTCCCGAGTACCCGGAGAACCCGAAGAACGACGACGACAAGGCGATCCGCCAGCGCTACGCCAGGGTGCTCGGCTCGGCCGTGAACCCGGTCTTGCGCGAGGGCAACTCCGACCGCCGCGCCCCGAAAGCGGTCAAGGAGTTCGCCCGCAAGCACCCGCACAGCATGGGCGAATGGAGCCCCGCGTCGCGCACCCACGTCTCGCACATGACCCACGGCGACTTCTACGCCGGCGAGAAGTCGATGACCCTGGACAAGGCACGCGACGTCCGCATGGAACTGGTCACGAAGTCGGGCAAGACCATCGTCCTCAAGCCCAAGGTCTCGCTGCTGGCCGGCGAGATCATCGACTCGATGTTCATGAGCAAGAAGGCGCTGCTGGCTTTCTACGAGCAGCAGATCGAGGACGCCAAGAACACCGGCGTGATGTTCTCGCTGCACGTGAAGGCGACCATGATGAAGGTCTCCCACCCGATCGTGTTCGGCCATTGCGTGCGCATGTTCTACAAGGAGGCGTTCGACAAGCACGGCAAGCTGTTCGACGAGCTCGGCGTGAACGTCAACAACGGCATGGCCAACCTGTACGAGAAGATCGCCACGCTGCCGCAATCCCAGCAGGACGAGATCAAGCGCGACCTGCACGCCTGCCTGGAGAACCGGCCGGCGCTGGCGATGGTCGATTCGGCCAAGGGCATCACCAATTTCCACTCGCCCAACGACATCATCGTGGACGCGTCGATGCCGGCGATGATCCGCCAGGGCGGCAAGATGTACGGCGCCGACGGCCGGCTCAAGGAAGTGAAGGCAGTCATCCCCGAGTCGACCTTCGCCCGCATCTACCAGGAGATCATCAACTTCTGCAAGTGGCACGGCAACTTCGACCCGAAGACCATGGGCACCGTCCCCAACGTCGGGCTGATGGCGCAGCAGGCCGAGGAATACGGCTCGCACGACAAGACCTTCGAGATCCCGGAAGACGGCGTGGCCAACATCACCGATCTGGCCACCGGCGAAGTGCTGCTCAGCCAGAAGGTGGAGCAGGGGGACCTCTGGCGCATGTGCCAGGTCAAGGACGCCGCCATCCGCGACTGGGTCAAGCTCGCCGTCACCCGGGCCCGCAACTCCGGCATGACCGCGGTGTTCTGGCTGGACGCGTTCCGCCCGCACGAAGCGGAACTGCGCAAGAAGGTCGATGCCTACCTGAAGGAACACGACACGACCGGGCTGGACATCCAGGTGATGAGCCAGGTCCACGCGATGCGCTTCACGCTCGAGCGCGTGATCCGCGGCCGCGACACCATCAGCGTCACCGGCAACATCCTGCGCGACTACCTGACCGACCTGTTCCCGATCATGGAGCTGGGCACCAGCGCCAAGATGCTGTCGATCGTGCCTCTGATGGCCGGCGGTGGCATGTACGAGACCGGCGCGGGCGGCTCGGCCCCCAAGCACGTGCAGCAGCTGGTCGAGGAAAACCACCTGCGCTGGGACTCCCTGGGGGAGTTCCTGGCGCTGGCGGTGAGCCTGGAGGACGAAGGCATCAAGACCGGCAACACCCGGGCCAAGGTCCTGGCCGCTGCGCTGGACGCCGCCACCGGCAAGCTGCTGGAGAACAACAAGAGCCCGTCGCCCAGGACCGGCCAGTTGGACAACCGCGGCAGCCAGTTCTACCTGACGATGTACTGGGCCCAGGCCCTGGCGGCCCAGACGCAGGACGCCGGACTGGCGCAGCGCTTCGCGCCACTGGCCCAGGCGCTGACGGCCAACGAGCAGAAGATCGTGGAGGAGCTCAATGCCGTGCAGGGCCGGCCGGCCGACATCGGCGGCTACTATTTCCCGGACCGCAAGAAGGTCAGCGCCGTGATGCGCCCGAGCGCGACCTTCAACGGCGCCCTGGCTGCGCTGCAATCCTGACGCCTGGGCGGCCACGGCCGCCCGGAATGGAAAAAGCCGCCCGAGGGCGGCTTTTTTTCCGGCCGGTCGCCCTTACTTGCTCAGCATGTCGCCGCCATGGCTGGAGGCGGCGTGGAATTGGGGGGCGCGGACCTTGGAATGGCGCTGGTGCCTTTCCTGCGGGGCGCCGGCCGGCAGGGTCTGGATCGGCGAAACGGTCGCCGGGGCGGCCTCGGCCTGGATGTTCTGCGCCAACTGGCCCTTGGGGCCCTCGGTGATCTCGAAATTGACGCGCGAACCCTGCTTGAGGGTCTTGAACCCGTCCATGGCGATGGCAGAGAAATGCGCGAAGACGTCGGAGCCGCCGCCGTCGGGTTCGATGAACCCGAAGCCCTTGGCATCATTGAACCACTTGACTGTACCCGTTGCCATAGCGTCGGCTCCTGCTCGTTTCCCTCGGCTTGCCAGTGTCCCGATTCAGCGCAGTTGTGTCAATATTTTCACTTAACTAAAGTTTCGGCAGCGCCGCCCGCGGCAGACACATTCGGGACACATTCGCCCCTGGGCGGAACCGGTTTTTGCCGGCTCCGCCGCCTGTCGCTTGAAAGTGACGGATCCGCCACCAATTCACCTTCAGGCCGCACTGCGAAAGCACGCTCGATAGAATGATTTTCATGGCAAGCAAAACACCCACCCCGGCTCCGGTCGCGCCCAGAACGCGCCCGAAGGAAGCCGACGACGGCGGGGACGTGGTGCTGGAGCGGCGCACCCAGAAAACCAAGCCTCCCCAGATGTACCAGGTCGTCATGCTCAACGACGACTACACGCCGATGGAATTCGTCGTGGTGGTGATCCAGGAGTTCTTCAACAAGGACCGCGAGACGGCCACCCAGATCATGCTGAAGATCCACCTGGACGGAAAGGCGATCTGCGGGGTCTATTCGCGGGACGTGGCGGCCACCAAGGTGGACCAGGTGCAGGAAGCGGCGCGGCAAGCGGGCCATCCGCTGCAATGTGTCAGTGAACCGGTTGAGTAAACCCGGATCAGACTAGTATTCGTTAGCAAGCAAGGCAAAAAGGAAATCACATGATTGCCCAGGAATTGGAAGTCAGCCTCCACATGGCATTTGTGGAAGCGAGGCAGCAGCGCCACGAGTTCATCACCGTGGAGCACCTGCTGCTTGCCCTGCTGGACAATCCCAGCGCGGCGGAAGTGCTGCGCGCATGCTCGGCGAACATCGACGACCTGCGCAAGTCGCTGTCGAACTTCATCAAGGACAACACCCCCCAGGTCGCGGGCACCGACGACGTGGACACCCAGCCCACGCTCGGGTTCCAGCGCGTCATCCAGCGCGCGATCATGCACGTGCAGTCCACCGGCAACGGCAAGAAGGAAGTGACCGGCGCCAACGTGCTGGTGGCGATCTTCGGCGAGAAGGACTCGCACGCCGTCTATTACCTGCACCAGCAGGGCGTTACCCGGCTGGACGTGGTCAATTTCATCGCCCACGGCATCAAGAAGAGCGACCCGCCGGAACCGGCCAAGGGCAGCGAGGCGTCCTCCAGCGAGAGCGAGGAGGGCGGCGAGAAGAACGAGAAGGCGTCCCCGCTGGAGCAGTTCACCCAGAACCTGAACCAGGCGGCCAAGGACGGCAAGATCGACCCGCTGATCGGCCGCGAGTACGAGGTGGAGCGCGTGATCCAGATCCTGTGCCGGCGCAGGAAAAACAACCCGCTGCTGGTGGGCGAGGCCGGCGTGGGCAAGACCGCGATCGCCGAGGGCCTGGCCTGGCGCATCGTGCAGAAGGAAGTGCCGGAGATCCTGGCCGATTCCAGCGTCTATTCGCTGGACATGGGCGCGCTGCTGGCCGGCACCAAGTACCGCGGCGATTTCGAGCAGCGCCTCAAGGGCGTGCTCAAGTCGCTCAAGGACAAGCCCAACGCCATCCTGTTCATCGACGAGATCCACACCCTGATCGGCGCCGGCGCGGCGTCGGGCGGCACCCTGGACGCGTCCAACCTGCTCAAGCCGGCGCTGTCCAGCGGCCAGCTCAAGTGCATCGGCGCGACCACATTCACCGAGTACCGCGGCATCTTCGAGAAGGACGCGGCCCTGTCGCGGCGCTTCCAGAAGGTCGACGTGGTCGAGCCCAGCGTGGCCGAGACGATCGAGATCCTCAAGGGCCTGAAGTCGCGCTTCGAGGAGCACCACAGCGTCAAGTACGCCGCCGGCGCCCTGCAGGCGGCGGCCGAACTGAGCGCCAAGTACATCAACGACCGGCACCTGCCGGACAAGGCGATCGACGTGATCGACGAGGCCGGCGCGGCCCAGCGCATCCTGCCGGTGGGCAAGCGCAAGAAGACGATCTCCAAGACCGAAGTGGAAGAGATCGTGGCCAAGATCGCCCGCATTCCGCCCGCCTCGGTGTCCAACGACGACCGCGACAAGCTCAAGAACATCGAGCGCGACTTGAAGAGCGTGGTGTTCGGCCAGGACAAGGCGCTGGAAGTTCTGGCGGGTGCCGTGAAGATGGCGCGTTCGGGCCTGGGCCGCGGCGACAAGCCGATCGGTTCCTTCCTGTTCAGCGGCCCGACCGGCGTCGGCAAGACCGAGGCGGCCAAGCAGCTGGCCTACATCATGGGCATCGAGCTGATCCGCTTCGACATGTCCGAGTACATGGAGCGCCATGCGGTCTCCCGCTTAATCGGGGCGCCGCCGGGCTACGTCGGCTTCGACCAGGGCGGCCTGCTGACCGAGGCGGTGACGAAGAAGCCGCACGCGGTGCTGCTGCTCGACGAGATCGAGAAGGCGCACCCGGACATCTTCAACGTGCTGCTGCAGGTGATGGACCACGGCACGCTGACGGACAACAACGGCCGCAAGGCGGACTTCCGCAACGTCATCATCATCATGACGACCAACGCGGGCGCCGAGACGATGAACAAGTCGGTGATCGGCTTCACCAACACCCGCGACGCGGGCGACGAGATGGCCGACATCAAGCGCCTGTTCACGCCGGAGTTCCGCAACCGCCTGGACGCGATGGTGAGCTTCAAGGCGCTGGACGAGCAGGTCATCCTGCGGGTGGTCGACAAGTTCCTGCTGGTGCTGGAGCAGCAGCTGGCCGAGAAGAAGGTCGAGGTGACCTTCACCGACGCCCTGCGCAAGCACCTGGCCAAGAAGGGCTTCGATCCGTTGATGGGCGCCCGGCCGATGCAGCGCCTGATCCAGGACACGATCCGCCGCGCGCTGGCCGACGAACTGCTGTTCGGGCGCCTGACCGAAGGCGGCCGCCTCACGGTGGACATCGAGCTGAAGACCGACGACAAGGGCGTGGAGACCTCCGAGGTGCTGCTGGACATCCAGCCGCTGCCCAAGAAGGAGGGCAAGGCCAAGCCGGAGCCGGAAGAAGTCTCCAGCGAGTAAGCCTCGCTGCCCAACAAGAAAGCCGCCCTCGGGCGGCTTTCTTTTTTGCTGTCGGGCCGGTCTCGAGGGCCCTGCCGGACTTGACCCGGGATGACGGTCAATGGGTCAGGCCTTGTCCGCCAGCTTCAGGATCGCCTTCCAGTGCTTGGGTTCCACCGGCGTGATCGACAGCCGGTTGCCTTTCTTGAGCACCAGCAGTTCCTCCAGCTGTGGCGTCGCGCGCAGCTCGGGCAACGTGATGTTGCGGATCTTGCGCAGCACCTGCACGTCCACCAGCTGCCAGCGCGGTTCCTCGGGCTTGGACGCGGCGTCGAAGTAGTGGGACTTCTGGTCGAACTGCGTGGGGTCGGGATAGGGCGTGCTGGCCACCCGCGCGATGCCGACGATGCCCGGCTCGGCGCAGCTGGAGTGATAGAACAGCACGCCGTCGTCCACCCGCATGGTGTCGCGCATGTAGTTGCGCGCCTGGTAGTTGCGCACGCCGACCCAGGGCACGGTGGCATTCGGCGCCGCCAGTGCGTCGTCCACCGAGCATTCGGCGGGTTCCGATTTCATCAGCCAGTAGTTCATGGCCGCATTCTGGATGCAGACGCCCGTTCCAGGAAGCCAGGCCGCGGCCCGCGGCCGGCTAGCCGAACGGGAATTCCAGCGCCTGGCCGTCGTGCCGGAACATGACCAGCGCGCGTGTGGTCTTGCACACCCAGGTCTGCTGCGGGTGCATGGCCGGCAGGCTGAGCGCGCGCGGCACCAGCACCGCCTGGCACATGCCGCCGGCGCGGCGCGCCGACTCGTAATGCAGCGCGTCGATGGCCGGCGCGCTGCGCGCCCGCACCTCGCGCGCCAGCCGGTGGCAGGCCGAATAGTCGTTGCCGTCGCGCAGCAGCTCGCGCAGCGTGGCCCAGGGCGGGGCCGTGAGATCCAGCTCCACTCCCCTGAACTGGGCCTGGAAGAAGGTGTGCTCCGTCACCAGCTGGGCGTCGCGCAGCCCGTCGGATTCGATCAGGAATTTCCAGCGCCAGTACGCCAGCTCCGCCGCCACCGTCTCGGGCTGCTCGGCGCCGTACCAGACGCCGGGCTCGTTGGCCGGCCGGTAGCGCGACGGGTAGGGCGAGCTGTAGCGAAACGGCGTGGAGATCAGGTAATGCAGCCCTTGCGAGTCGGGGGGCAGCGGCGGCTTGCTGGCTTCCAGCAGCTGTTCCAGCAGTTCCTGCTCGGCGCTGCTGTCCACCAGCCGCATGGTGGCGACCCGGTGCTGCGCTTCCACGCCGCGCCAGAGCTTGCGGCGGGCCGGCCTGGCGTGCGCGAACCAGTCGTCCTTCCAGGGGCCGGCGCTCATGCAGGCGCGCGGGCGGCATCCAGGTAGGTCACCACCCGCACCAGGCCTTCGGCGGTCTGGATCGCGTCGCGGGGGGTGGCATTGAACGCCCGGTTGAACGACGTCATCCAGAGCCGCCGGTGTTCCTCGTTGTTGCCCACCAGCGCGTCGAGCGAACGATAGACCCGCACCACCAGGGCGGCCAGCTCCGCCGGCTTGGAGCCCACCTCGAAGGCCTTGGCGCCGCTGGACATGCGCGAGATGCTGGCCTCGCTCAGGCCCACCGCCCTGGCCAGCACCGAGTTGCTCAGGCCCAGCAGGCCGGCCGAACGCAGCGTGGCCTTGGTCAGCACCGCGCTGGCGGCGGCTGCCGTCTCAGCTGCCGGTGCGGCGGCGGGAAGGGCGGTTCTCATGGCGGAGGTGATCTTGCTGGTGAAATATTAGCACCAATCCCTTTCTTGCGCAAGACGCGGCCGGGCGCCGGACTGGCTTAGCCCGCCAGCCCCACATAGACGTTCTGCACGTCGTCGTTGGCGTCGATCGCAGCCAGGAAGGCTTCCACTTCCTCCAGTTCGGCCGCGCCCAGGCTGGCCGGGTCGATCGGGTTCTTCGGCCGGTAGCCCAGCTTGGCCGACAGCACGTTGAAGCCGTGCGCCGGCAGCGCGCGGCTGACGATGTCCAGGTCGGTCGGGTCGGTGAGGAACAGCGTGACGCCCTCGTCCTCGGCCGGCTCGAAGTCCTGCGCGCCCGCCTCGATCGCTGCCAGTTCCGGATCCGCGCCCTTGGCCGCCGGCTCTGCCTCGATCAGCCCCACGTGGTCGAAGTCCCAGGCCACCGAGCCCGAGGTGCCCAGCTGCCCCTTGCGGAACAGGACACGCATCTCCGGCGCTGTGCGGTTCACGTTGTCGGTCAGGCACTCCACCATCACCGGCACGCGGTGCGGCGCGAAGCCTTCGTACATCACGTGCTCGAAGTGCACCGCCTCGCCGGTCAGGCCGGCCCCCTTCTTGATGGCGCGGTCCAGCGTCTCCTTGGGCATCGAGACCTTGCGGGCCTGCTCCACCACCAGCCGCAGCCGCGAATTGCTGGCCGGATCGGCGCCGTTGCGCGCCGCCACCATGATGTCCTTGGCCAGCCGGCCGAACAGCTTGCCCCGGGCATCCGCTGCCTGGGCCTTGCCCTTTGCTTTCCACTGTGCGCCCATGGCGGTCTTCCTTGTGTCTGTCAGGTCAGGAGGAGAACCATGCCGGGATCTCCCGGTGCACGGCCCTCTGGTAGGCCTCGCGCGCGCCGATGCGCTGCAGCCAGGCCAGGATGCGAGGATAAGGCCCCGGGTCCACCCGGCATGAAGTCGCGCACGCCGGTCAGCGAAAAAACCGCCATGCCGCCGCCCGCCGCGAGCTCGTCGCCGGCCAGGAAGGCGCGCCCGCCCGGGCGCTGGGTTGCGCATGTTGGCGACGCGGTGGCCGGGTGGCTCAGATCCGGCGCGCGGACAAGGACCTTGCCAGGGCGATCAGGCTCAGGCCGCAGCGGATCACCCCATACACGAACAGCGGTACGCCGACGACGTAGCCGACCTCGGTGGACACCAGCTCGGTGGCACGGAACCAGATGCCGGCCGACAGGCAGACGACGCCGGCGAACAGGCCGGGCAGGGGTGAGGCGGCGGGCGTTTCCACTTCGACCGGGATGGGCGGGGCAGCGACAGGCGGCTGCGCGGCACCGGGCGCACCGGGCGGCTTGAGCAGCGCGGCCAGCACGGCTGGGGGCGGCTCCACCTTGGGCAGCGGTTTGCGCCCGACATATCGCAGGTAGTCCGCCAGGGCAATCCCGGCTGCCACGCAACCGAACATGACCAGGAACAATGCCGGGATGCCGAAAAACACCCGCCCGTAGGCGCCTCCACCCTGGGAATAGAGGGCGATCGCCCCGCCAAAGCAGGCCAGCGCCAGCGCAAGATCGATCCAGGCCCTGATCAGGAACACGCGCGCGCGCGGGTTGGCGGCGCTCATGCCGGGAAGAAGTTGCCTGAATCCGATCGTGTACAGGAGTGCGCCGATTGCCATCAACGTGCCGCCCCAGTCAACGCCCATCAGCGACAGGACCAGCAAGCCGATGCCAAGCAGTCCCACCACCAAAGCGACGAGCTGGTCGCCCCGACCACCCGACTTGTCCGCGAAGCGCGAAAACTTGCCGGTCTTGCTCTTGCCGAAGAACAGGATGGCCAGCACCGCGACGCCAACCGTGAAGATCGCCAGAATCACGAGCACGCCCGTTGCGGTGTTCATGCCATCGAATGTGCCAGAGCAGCCGCGCGGCGACAATCGACGGATGAACGAGATCGAAGACAGCAACGAAAAGGTCCAGCAACCGCGTCTTTGGCGCGACAACGGCTGGACCGCGAAGGTGATCAAGAACGAGGACGACGACGGCTGGGCGGTGGCGATGACGCCGGACGGCCGGTCGGAGCCCGCGCTGGTCGGCCCCTGGACCATGGGACGCGACAAGAAGAACCCCAAGCCGCTGGACACGTCGGCCTTCAACACCCTGGTGAAGACCGCGTCCGAATTCGTGCGCCGGCACGAGCAGCAGCTGCAGGCCACGCTGCACCGGCAGATCGAGATCGCGCACGGCAACGGCCGCGTCACCGTGTCACTGGACATCGAACCGGACGACGAGAATCCGTCGGCCACCTTGCGCGCCACCGATGCGTCCGGGCAGCTGCTGGCGCAGGCCCGCGTCGCGCCTTCGTTCCAGCTCACCCGCGCGAGCGCCGGCGCCTGGGCCGCCGCCGGCTTCAGGCTCTAGCGCCGCGGGCGGGCTAGCGCAGCTTGCCGGTGTCGATCCGGAAGATGAACGGAAAGCGGGTGTCCCACGCACTGTACTTGCGCGTTCCCGATTCCGACAGTCCCCACAGGTGGCCGGCCGCATCGACGGTCAGGTCTTCCAGGCCCGCGACCATCTCGTACTGCGCCAGCACCTGGCCCCGGCGGTCCAGCCGGTAGAGCCGGCCCCACCTGCTGTTGCTCGCGGACACCCACAGGCTGCCGGCCCGGTCGAAGGCCGCGCCCTGGGCTTCCAGCGGCACCGGGATCGATTCGACGGCGCGATCTTCCTTCACGCTCTGGCCGTCGAAGTCGTCGAACAGCCGCGCGTCCAGCCGGAACATGCGCGCCTTCGGCTGCTCCTTGGTCCAGGTGCCGATCCACGCATCCTTGCCGTCGAAGGTGGCGTAGGAACCGCGCAGTTCGCCGCTGACCTTGACGGATTTCGAGGCACCGGCGGCGCTGCCCGATGCCAATGCCTGGTCGACGTCGATCAGGAAGACCTGCCGCGTGTCGGCCAGCAGCAGCTTGCCGCCGCCGACGTGCGCGAGGCCGCCCGAATGGGTGCATGTGCCGGGCTGGAGATCGAAGTGGCCGGCCGCCTTGCCGGTGGCCATCTCGATGCGGAACACCCGGCAGGGACCGGTGTTGGACTTGAGGTCCGGCGTCGGCTTGTAGCTGCTGACGAACAGGTAGCCGGCGGCGCTGGTCAGTCCCTGCGGCACGTAGCCCTCGTCCAGGCCGGGTGTGTAGATGCGGTGGGAGAGCGCGGCGCCGTTCGGGACAGCGTCGCTCAAGGCCGGCAGGTAGCCCGGCGCAGTGCCCAGCGCGGCTGTGCCTCCATCGGAGGCACAGCCCGCCAGCGCGGCCACGGCCGCCATTACCGCCATTACCCACGCCTTGTTCATTTGCGGCTCCGGATTGTTGCAGCCGCATGCCGCCGGTCATCGCGCGATTCGCGCACCACGGGCGGCTGACGGGCTACTGGTTGGGGGCGGGGGCGGGCGTGGCCAGCGGCTGGCCCTTCTCCACCACGTAGACACCGACCAGCTTCACCGGGGCCGCGCCCTCGTTCCTGGCGTTGTGCACCACGCCGGCCGGAATGACGAACCCGCCGCCGGCAGCGACCTTGCGGTCCGGCTGGCCGGCGACCATCAGTGTCGCCTCGCCTTCCATCACGTAGCTGATCTCGTCGCCCGGGTGCGTGTGCCAGCCGGCGACGCCGCCGGCCGCCACCTCCACCCGCGCCACCACTGCCTCGCGGCCCGGCACCGAGACGTCGGCCTTGGTGACCATCGTGCGCGTGAGCGCCGAGGGCTGGGCCACGGCGACCGCCGCGATCGCAGCAAACAGTCCGCCGGCAGCAAGAGTCTTGAAACGAAGTCCCATGGCGCGCTCCTTGTGGTTGGGACTGCATTCTGCTACGGCGCGGGGCGGCTATTTCTTGCCGATCTCGCGCCAGCTGGACTCGGTCAGGTCCACGTTGTACTTCTTGGCGGCGCCCTGGATCCGCTTCCACGCGGCGTCGCGCTCGGCGTCGGTGACGCCTTCCACCTGGTTGAAACGCGCGACGGCGTTGCGCACGTGGCTGGCGTTTTCGATCGGTTCCTTGCGCTGCTTCTCGAACGCGAATTGCGTGGCGCCGAGATCGTCGCGTGCGTGCTCGTTGAGCTTGCTCATGGGGTTGCTCCTTTCACAAAACTGGTGCGCACAGTGTCCCAGAGCCGGCGGCGGCGTTTGTAGCAGGCGGCTCGTTGCGCAACTGTTTGTACAGGGCCGCCGTCACGCTACAGCGGCAGCACGCCCGATTCCTTCCAGCGCGCGATGCGCGTCATGTGGTACTGCAGGTAGAACACGCCCAGGAAGAAGGTCAGCACGCCCGACAGCCGCAGGCCGATCGGCTCGACGCCGTTGTAGTAGTTCAGCATCGAACGGCGCATCGAGAAGATGGCGACGATGGAGACGACGGAGCCGGCCAGCACCAGCAGGCTGGCCACGGCCGCTTCGCTGGAATCCTTCTGGCTGGCGGCGGCGATCACCTGGCCCAGCAGCACGAGCACCAGGTAGACCACCAGCAGCGTCATGGCCTTGGACTTGGGATGGATCTTCTTGATCCATGCCGCCTGCACGAAGATCCAGGCGACGAAGAAGATGCCGAAGGTGACGAGCGTGAGCAGCAGCACCAGCGCCCAGTGCAGCCTGGGCGGCGGCGGCACGGCCGGCGCGCTGCCGGGCGCTGCGCCGGCGGCCGGTGGGGCCACCGCGGTCGGCACCGGCACCGGCGACGGCCACGGCGCGGCGTCCAGCGGCGAGGGCCCGAACACCTGGCCGGCGGCCACCCAGGCCGGCATGCCCTCGTGCCACACCAGGTCGTCGGGGGAGATCCGGCCCTGGGCGTAATAGTGCCTGGCGTCCGCTTCCGGATAGACGCCCAGCGTCTTGCCGTTGCGGCTCACGTGATAGTCGATCATCCGAGACTCCTTCGCGCCGAGCATAACGAAGGGCGCAGTCCGCGGCAGGGGCCGGTGCGATCCCGCGCTGCTGAGCACCACCGCCAGGCCGGTTGGCCTTATTCTCGCGTCCATGGCAAACATCCTCGACGGACTGCTGTTCGCCGGTCCCGCGCTGGCCCTGGTGCTCGGCTTCCTGTTCGCGTTCTCGTCGTCGAGCCGCCTGCTGGCGCGGCGCCCGCGCCAGATCGCGCTCGGGGTGCTGCTGCCGATGCTGGTCTCGGTCGCCGGCGCTGTGCGGGTGGGCGCAACGGACGGCGACACCGCCGTGCTGCTGGCCGTGATCGGCATGGCGCTGCTGGCGTGCGCTGTCGGCTTTGCCGGCGCATTCGGCTTCGGCCTGCTGCTGCGCGCGTCCTCGCAGTGGATGGCGGGGCCGGGCTCGCGCCACCAGTTCGGGGACACCGGCGTGTCCACGCTGATCGCCAGGCGGTCGCGCAGCAAGGGCCTGCCGCCCGGGCCGCGCATCAAGCAGGGCAAGTGAGCGCGCCGGCCGCTACGCCGGCAGGCTGAAGCGCGACGTGCCGGGACGGCCCGGCAGCTGCAGCTGCGCCACCACCGGCGCCGTCTGCGCCAGCAGCCTGCCCTTCTTCCAAACCTGCAGCCGGTTGGCCCGCAGGCGGATCGCATCCATCGGGCTGGCCGCCTGCAGCAGCACGAAGCTGGCGTCGCAACCGGCCGCGATGCCATAGCCGTCCAGGTGCATGACCTTCGCGGCGTTGACCGTGACGGCGTCGAAGCATTGCCCGATTCCGCGCTGGCTGGTCATCTGCGCCACGTGCAGGCCCATGTGCGCCACCTCCAGCATGTCGGCGCTGCCCATGCCGTACCAGGGGTCCATCACGCAGTCGCCGCCCATGGCGACGGTCACGCCGGCGGCCATCAGCTCGGGCACGCGGGTCATGCCGCGCCGCTTGGGGTAGCTGTCGTGCCGCCCTTGCAGCGTGATGTTGATCAGCGGATTGGCGACCACGCTGACGCCGCTCTCGGCGATCAGCGGAATCAGCTTGCTCACGTAGTAGTTGTCCATGCTGTGCATCGAAGTGCAGTGGCTGCCGTTGACGCGGCCCTGCAGGCCCAGCCGCTGTGCTTCGAAGGCCAGCGTCTCGATGTGGCGCGACAGCGGATCGTCGGTCTCGTCGCAGTGCATGTCGACCAGCTTGCCGCGTTCCGCCGCGATCTCGCACAGCAGCTTCACGCTGGCCGCGCCCTCGCTCATGGTGCGCTCGAAGTGCGGGATGCCGCCGACCACGTCGACGCCCAGGTCCAGCGCCCGCTGGATGTTCTCCAGGCCGCCCTTGCTGCGCAGCACGCCGTCCTGCGGGAAGGCCACCAGCTGCAGGTCGATGTAGGGCGCCACCCGCTTCTTCACTTCCAGCAGCGACTCCACCGGCAGCATGCTGGCGTCGCTGGTGTCCACGTGGCTGCGGATCGCCAGCAGGCCGCGGGCGACCGCCCAGTCGCAGTAGGCCAATGCCCGCCCGATGATCGCCTCCGCCTTCAGCGTGGGCTTGAGTTCGCCCCACAGCGCGATGCCTTCCAGCAGCGTCCCGCTGTCGTTCACGCGCGGCAGCCCGTAGCTGAGCGTGGCGTCCATGTGGAAGTGCGGATCGCAAAAGGGCGGGCTGAGCAGCTGGCCGCCGGCGTCGACGGTCTGGGCGGCCGGCGCCTGCAGGCCGGGCGTCACCTCGGCGATCCTTCCGCCCTGCACGGCGACGGACATGCCGCTGCGGCCGTCGGGCAGCACTGCGTTGGTGATGAGGAGGTCGAGCATGGCGGGCCGATCGTGTTTCGGCTATTGTGGCGCCGCGCTCCAGCGCGCGCGCGGCAGCCGGTACAGGCAGTGCGGCCGCTGCGGGTTGCCGGCCGGCAGCGAAGGATGGTCGAAGCGCTCGGCCGGGCTTTCCTGCATGCCCAGGCGCTCCATCACGGCGCGCGAGCGAGTGTTTCTCAGCGTGGTGAAGGAGACGATGTCATCCAGCGCCAGCGCCTCGAAGCCCACCCGCAGCGCCAGCCGCGCGCCCTCGGTGGCCAGGCCCTGGCCCCAGAACGGGCGGGCCAGCCGCCAGCCGATTTCCACGCAGGGCTGGAAGGGCAGGTCGGCCGCCGGAATGCCCAGGCCGATGAAGCCCATGAACAGCGCCGGGCGGCCGTCCGCCGGCAGGCGCTCCGCCGCCCACAGGCCCCAGCCGCGCTGGGTGATGGCCTTGTTGATGCGCACGGTCAGCGCGTCGCTTTGCGCACGCGTGAGCGGCGCCGGAAAGAACTCCATCGCCACCGGATCGGCGTTCAGGGCAGCGAAGGGAGCGTGGTCCGCCTCGGTCCAGGGATGCAGGCGCACCCGCCGTCCGGTCAGCAGGCCGGGAGCGATGGCGGTGAAGCCTTGCGGAATCGTGGCCATCGCTCCCCCTTGCGTTTGCAGTGCGCTGCCGGCCGGGCCGTCAGAACGGCCCGCCCTGCAGATCGAACACCCGCTGCACGAACCACCAGGTCGCGATCGCCGCGACGATCAGCGAACCGGCCTTGAGCACGCCGCGCTGGTAGAAGCCGGTCCCGCGCAGCAGGTAGGCCAGCGGCAGGAACACCGCCACGATCGCCAGCTGGCCCACTTCGACGCCGCCGTTGAAGCCCACCAGCGCCAGCACCAGCGCGCCCTGCGGCAGGCCCAGGTCGGCCAGCACCGAGGCGAAGCCGAAGCCGTGGATCAGCCCGAAGGCGAAGGCCATCACCCAGCGCTTCGATTCGATGGTGCCGCGCAGGTTGTTCAGCGCCGCGAACACCACCGACAACGCGATCGCCGATTCCACCAGCCGCGACGGCAGGCTGATGATCTGCAGCGCCGCCAGGCTGAGCGTGATCGAATGCGCCAGCGTGAAGGCCGTGACCACCTTGAGCACTTCCTTGACCGCGCCGCCCAGGCCCGGCGCGCCGGTCCAGCGGCCCTCGCGCCGCACCAGCACCGAGGGCAGCAGCAGCGACAGCAGGAACAGGATGTGGTCGTAGCCGATCCAGATGTGCCAGATGCCGTCGACCAGGTACTGGCGCAGCGTCGGCCAGGCGCCGGCCGATTGCAGCGCCAGGGTCTGTTCGGCCGATTCGGTGCCGAACACCAGCGCCTGCGACGCGGTGCCGCCCGGTGCCACCCATTGCACCAGGCCCCGGTGCGAGGGATCGACGTCGAAGAACAGCGAGTAGTGCAGCTTCAGGCCTGCGTCCAGGCCCGGGCAGCGGGCCACCAGGCTCAGCACCGCATAGGTGCCGTCGCTGTGGTGGTCCAGCTGCAGCGGCGCGGTGGTCTCCCACGGACAGTCCCTGTCGCCGGTGGACAGCTGCAGGTTCTGCGTCGCCACCCGCGTGATGTCGGCGCTGCGCTGGCGCACCTCGCCCCAGGTCAGCTCGCCGTTGGTGTCGCGATCGAGCTGCAGCACGTAGTCCAGGTCGCGCAGCGCGATGTCCCAGCGCGCCGTCACCTCGCTCTTGCCTTCTTCCGCGCGCAGCGTCAGGTAGCTGTCGCTGGGCTTGTGGGCGAGGGCCGCGCCGGCCAGCAGCAGCGCGAACAGGAAGGCGATGCAGCGTTTCATCGCCTGGCTCCCTGGGCCACCAGCTGGGCGGCCAGCTGCGCCAGCCGGGGGTCCTCGTAGCGGCTGCTGCGCAGCCAGTCGAGCGCCGGTTGCGCCGCCTTGGCGTCGCCGGCCGCCAGCGCGGTGCGCATCAGCACTTCGGCATCGCGCGGCTCCTTCTGCACCGCGTAGTTGCGCACCGCCAGCGCCAGCGCCTCCTTGGGTTGCTTCTCCACGTCCAGCTCGAAGCGCGCCGCCTCCTGCTCGTGCAGCCGGTCGCCGCGCTGGGCGGCAGCCTGGAAGCGATCGCGCATCTGGCCGGCCCAGCCGGCCGCGTGCGAATCCTTCAGCGCCGCGCCGGCCAGCGCCAGCCGCAGCAGCAGCACGTCCGAGCGCTCCCAGTCGGCCAGCAGCTTCTCCACTTCCGCCGGCCGGCCGTGCTCCAGCAGGAAGTCCGAATACGCGCCCAGCAGGTACTGGTCGTTGATGCCCAGGGCCAGCGCGGCGCGGAAATGCGTTTCCGCTTCATCGGGCTTCTGCAGCCGCTGCGCCATGTCCGCCAGCCGGGTGAGGGCCCAGACCCGCAGCCCGGGATCGGCGTTCGGCGCGGCCGCCAGCGCGCCCTGCAGCTGCTGCCAGGACGCCAGCAGCTGGCCGGTGGCCGATTGCACATAGGCCATGCAGCCGGTGGCGTATAGCGGCGGGGTCAGCGGCGCCAGCGCCTTGCATTCGGCCAGCGCCTGCGGATAGCGCGCCTGCACCATGTCGATGGCGGAGCGCCAGGCCATCGGCTCGGGGTTGGCCGGATCGATCTTGGAGGCGCGGTCCAAGCTGGCCAGGGCGGCGCCGAAGTCGTGGCTGTACTGCTCGATCAGCCCGCGCAGCAGCCAGTAGCCGGCGTTGTTGTCGGCGGTAGCCAGCAGCGGCGCGATGGTGGCCGAAGCGTAGCCGACGAAGCGCGGGTCGCCCTGCGCCATCGCCAGCTCGAAATAGCGCCGCGCAATCTCCAGCCGCAGCGCGCCGTCGCCGGGCCGCGCGGCCAGCTGCTTGCGCAGCGAGTCGACCCGGCGCACCGCGGGGTCGCTGGCGCCGCCGGGCAGCTTTTCGACCACGACGCTGTCGTCGGCGGGAGTGAAGGGCGCCGCGAGGGCGGGGCCGGCCAGGCCCAGGCACAGCGATGCAGCGGCCGCGAGCCGCATGGAGAACTTCATCGCCTTACTTGGTGCCGAAGATGCGGTCGCCGGCGTCGCCCAGGCCCGGCAGGATGTAGCCGTGCGAGTCGAGCTCGCGGTCGATGGCGGCGGTGTAGATCGGCACGTCGGGATGGGCCTTCTGCAGGGCGGCCACGCCCTCGGGGCAGGTGAGCAGGCAGGCGAACTTGATCGACTTGGGCCGCAGCTCCTTGAGCCGCTCGACCGCGGCGATGGCCGAATTGCCGGTGGCCAGCATCGGGTCCACCACCACGATGTCGCGCTCGTGCATGTCGGCCGGCATCTTGAAGTAGTACTCCACCGCCGTCAGCGTCTTGGGGTCGCGGTAAAGGCCGATGTGGCCGACCCGGGCGCCCGGCACCACGCTGAGCATGCCGTCCAGGATGCCGGTGCCGGCGCGCAGGATGGAGACGAACACCAGCTTCTTGCCGTCGATCACCTTGGCCGTCATCTTCTCCATCGGCGTCTCGATCTCCACCTCCTGCATCGGCATGTCGCGCGTCACTTCATAGGCCATCAGCATGGCCAGTTCGTTGAGCAGGCGCCGGAAGCTGTTGGTGCTGGCCTCCTTCTTGCGCATCAGGGTCAGCTTGTGCTGTACCAGCGGGTGGTCGATGACGTGGACGTTGCTCATTTGGTTTTCCTGACCCTGTATTGTCACCCGGGAGGCGATTGTCATCCCGGCTTGACCTGGGATCCACAGGTCTGCTGGCAATACGTTGCGAGGCGGCCGATGGATTCAGGGACCAGCCCGCAATGACAGCTTTGTTCAGAACACGGTGCCGTCGCTGGCCACCGTCAGCGGCGGCAGCCCCCCGCGCAGGCGCTGGGCGCTGGCCCGGCCGGCGGCCCAGGTGCCGCCTTCCAGCACGCGGGCCAGCGGCAGGTGGTGCTCGTCCTGGCCCAGGTCCTGGCGCACGCGCACCGCCAGTTCGTCCAGCAGGGCGACGGTCAGGGCCCGCCATTCGACGATCAGCTCGTCGCCGGGCTGCCAGACCAGCGCGCGCGCGGATGCTTCCCGGGGCACCAGCACGCCGCTGTCCACCAGCAGGCCGCCGTTGCGGTATTCGGGCAGGCCGGTGAGCGCCTCCAGCCCGCGCACCTGGACGCCGGCCCAGGCGAAGGGCTCCAGCAGCGAATAGGTCAGCCACTGCGACAGCTTGTGGAACGGCACCCAGCCGTCCGAAGCGCCTTCGCCGCGCACGGCGCTGTGGCGCCAGCAGTCGCCCAGCGGCACGCCGCCGATGTTGTTGCCGGCCGGCCAGATGCCCGACAGCGACATCAGCAGCTGCGACAGGATGTCGTGCGCCGTGATGTCGGCGGTGTGCGGCACCTGCGAGCCGTGCGGCGTCACCAGCATGTCGAACAGGCCGCCGGGACGGCCGTCCTCGCCGAACACCTCGGGCTGCTCGGACATCGCTTCGCCCAGGCGCCGCAGCAGCACGGCGCGGCCTTCCAGGCCCACCATCGGGTTGGCCGGCCCGACCTGGAAGGCCGAGGCCAGATGGTCCGTCACCAGCGCCCGCAGGCCGGCCGAATCAGCCTGCAGCGGATGCGACTTGTCGCTGGAAAACAGGCCGCCGGTGAAGGCGTGGAAACTGGCGACCGCCAGGCCCTCGGAGCGGGTGAAGGTCTTGCCGGTGGCCGGTTCCACGTACTTCCAGTCGGAGCCGGCGCCGGCATCGAGCAGCACGCTGACGACGGTCAGGTCGATCATCGATTCGGCCCGCGACGCCGGGTCCATGCCTTCGAGCAGGCGGTCGAGCTGCGCCTTGCGGTCCATGCCGCCGGCCTCGAAGTGGCGCCAGCGGCTGTGGAACGGGATGTGCAGCCTGGGATAGCGCTCCTTGGTGGCGGCCGTCACCGCGTGCGCCGCGTCGGCCAGCTTGCCGTCGTCGACGGTCCACCATCGGGATTCGCCGCGGCGCGCCCGCGCCAGCAGCTGGCCGCAACGCTCGCGCACGGCGGCGGTGGTGCGCAGGATGTCGGCCGCGTGCTCGGCCTGTGCGTGGGTGACGGCGTCGCTCATGATTTCAGTTCCCGGCCCTTGGCCTTCTTCAGTTCGTCGGCATCGGGCACCGGGCCCGGCGTGAAATAGCCGGCCGCCTTCTTGGCGTCCATCTCCACCTTGGCGTCCTCGGGGATCAGGGCGTCCGGGATGTTGACCCGCGTGCCGATCTCGATGCCCGAGCCGGTGATGGCGTCGAACTTCATGTTGCTCATGGAGACCAGGCGGTGGATCTTGGTGATGCCCAGCCAGTGCAGCACGTCGGGCATCAGCTCCTGGAAGCGCATGTCCTGCACGCCCGCGACGCATTCGGTGCGGGCGAAGTAGTTGTCGGCGGTGTCGCCGCCGACCTGGCGCTTGCGGGCGTTGTAGACCAGGAACTTGGTCACCTCGCCCAGCGCCCGGCCTTCCTTGCGCGAATAGGCCACCAGGCCGACGCCGCCGCGCTGCGCGCCCTGGATGCATTCCTCGATCGCGTGGGTCAGGTACGGCCGGCAGGTGCAGATGTCGGAGCCGAACACGTCCGAGCCGTTGCATTCGTCGTGCACCCGCGCCGTCAGCTCCACCGAGGGATCGGCCAGGTCGCGCGGCTTGCCGAAGATGTACAGCGTCTGCCCGCCGATCGGCGGCAGGAACACCTCCAGGTCGCTGCGCGTCACCAGCTCCGGGTACATGCCGCCGGTCTCCTCGAACAGCACGCGGCGCAGGTCGGCCTCGCTGCAGCCGAAGCGCCTGGCCACGCCCGGCAGGTACCAGACCGGCTCGATCGCCACCTTGGTCACCATGGCGGCGCCGCCGGCGGTGAGGAACTTGCCGTCGGCCTGCAGGCGCCCGCTTTGCAGCGCCTCGATCACCTCCGGCAGGATCACGTGGGCCTGGGTGACGGCGATGGTGGGGCGGATGTCGTAGCCGGCTGCCAGCTCGCCGGCGAACACCTCGGCGACGGTGGCGCCCCAGGGGTCGAGGCTGACGATCTTGCCGGCGTCGGTCCACTGCGGATAGGGACCGATGACGTCGGTCGGCGAGGTGTTGGTCAGGTCCGCCTTGTGGTCGCGCGACAGCGCACCGGCGGCGACCGCCAGCGCCCGGTACACGCTGTAGGAGCCGCTGTGCGTGCCGATCACGTTGCGGTGCATGCGGGTGGTGGTGGTGCCGACCACCGGCCCGCGCTCGGCCGGCGTGGCCGCGCCCCACTGGATGGGCAGGGCGCCGTAACCGCTGCTGTGCGAGGTCAGGCGGATGTGGCGGGGCGCGGGGACTTCAACTGGCATGGGCTGGCCCTCAAAGCAGGCAATGTAGCATCGAGCTTGCCAGCGGCAATGCCCGCGCCCCTGTCATCCCTTCCTGCGGTTGACGGCATTCAATGGCACATGTCGCGTCCGGGTCCCGGCTCGGGGCCGGGATGACGATGCCCGCGCGAAGGTCAGCGCTTCCTGCTGCCCATGATGCCGCCCAGCACGCCGCGGATGATCTCGCGGCCGACGCTGCTGCCGATGGTGCGGACGGCGGAGCGCGCCATGCTTTCGGCCAGCCCTTCGTGCTTGCCGCCGCGCGGGCCGGTGCTGCCGAACAGGATGTCCGACAGGCCGCCCAGCACGCCGGCGCCGGCCGGCGCCGGCGCGGCTGCCGTGCCGCCAACGGTGCCGGCAGGCGCGGGCTCGGAGCCCCCACCGCCATTGCCCGCAGGGGCCCGCGCCTGGGCGGAAGCCACCCGGCCCTTGAGCTTCTCGTAGGCCGAGTCGCGGTCGATGGTCTTCTCGTAGGCGCCGGCCACCACCGAGCCCTGGATCAACGCGGCGCGCTGCGCCGGCGTGATCGGCCCGAGCTGGCTGCCGGGCGGCAGCACGAACACCCGCTCCGTCACGCTGGGCCGGCCCTTGGCATCCAGCAGGCTCACAAGCGCCTCGCCCACGGCCAGCTCGGTGATCGCCTGCTCGATGTCCAGCCCGGGCTTTTGCCGCATGGTTTCGGCCGTGGCCTTGACCGCCTTCTGGTCGCGCGGCGTGTACGCGCGCAGGGCGTGCTGCACGCGGTTGCCCAGCTGGGCCAGCACCGTGTCCGGAATGTCCAGCGGGTTCTGCGTCACGAAATAGACGCCCACGCCCTTGGAGCGCACCAGCCGCACCACCAGCTCGATGCGCTCGATCAGCGCCTTGGGGGCGTCGGTGAACAGCAGGTGCGCCTCGTCGAAGAAGAACACCAGCTTGGGTTGCTCGGGGTCGCCGATCTCGGGCAGCTGCTCGAACAGCTCCGACAGCATCCACAGCAGGAAGGTGGCGTACAGGCGCGGCGAGTTCATCAGCTTGTCGGCCGCCAGCACGTTGACGATGCCCTGGCCGTCGACCGTCTGCATGAAGTCCTGGATGTTGAGCATCGGCTCGCCGAAGAACTTCTCGCCGCCCTGCGTCTCGATCTGCAGCAGGCCGCGCTGGATGATGCCGATGCTGGCGGCGCTGATGTTGCCGTACTCGGTGGTGAAGGTGCTGGCGTTGTCGCCCACGTGCTGCAGCATCGCGCGCAGGTCCTTCAGGTCCAGCAGCAGCAGGCCCTGGTCGTCGGCCACCTTGAACACCAGGTTGAGGACGCCGGCCTGGGTCTCGTTGAGGTTCAGCATGCGGGCCAGCAGCAGCGGCCCCATGTCGGAGACGGTGGCGCGCACCGGGTGGCCCTGTTCGCCGAACACGTCCCACAGCGTCACCGGGCAGGGGGCCGGCCGCGGCATCGGCAGGCCGCGCTCCTTGACGATGTCGGCCAGCTTGCCGGCGATGGTGCCGGCCTGGCTGATGCCGGTCAGGTCGCCCTTGACGTCGGCCATGAACACCGGCACCCCGATCCGGGAGAAATTCTCCGCCATCGTCTGCAGCGTCACGGTCTTGCCGGTGCCGGTGGCGCCGGTGATCAGTCCGTGCCGGTTGGCCAGTTGCGGCAGCAGGAAGCACTCGGTGGCGCCATTCTTGGCGATCAGGATCGGTTCGGCCATCGTCGCTCCTAGTGGAAAAAGTAAAATCGCCCCCAGGATTAAATCAGGACAAAAGGTGGTGCTTCGTGGCTGGACACAGTAAATGGGCCAATATCCAACACCGCAAGGGGCGCCAGGACGAAAAGCGCGGCAAGGTGTGGACCCGCGTCATTCGCGAGATCATGGTGGCGGCGCGCCTGGGCGGCGGCGACCTGGGCACCAACCCGCGGCTGCGGCTGGCGGTTGAAAAGGCCAAGGCGGCCAACCTGCCGATCGAGACCGTCAAGCGCAACATCGACAAGGCCACCGGCAACCTCGAGGGAGCGCACTACGAGGAGATCCGCTACGAGGGCTACGGCATCGGCGGCGCCGCAATCATCGTGGACACCATGACGGACAACAAGGTGCGCACGGTGGCCGATGTGCGCCATGCCTTCAGCAAGTACGGCGGCAGCATGGGCACCGCCGGCTCGGTGGCCTTCCAGTTCAAGCACTGCGGCCAGCTGATCTTCGCCCCCGGCACCAGCGAGGACAAGGTGATGGAGGTGGCGCTGGAGGCGGGCGCCGAGGACGTGATCACGGACGAGGACGGCGCCATCGAGGTGCTCACCGCCTATCCCGATTTCGAGGCCGTCAAGAACGCGCTGGAGGCCGCCGGCCTGAAGCCCGAGATCGCCGAGGTCACCATGCGTCCCGAGAACACCATCGAGCTGGCCGGCGAAGACGCCGCCAGGATGCGCAAGCTGCTGGACGTGCTGGAAGACCTGGACGACGTGCAGGACGTGTTCCACAACGCCGCCATCGAAGGGGGCGCCTGAATGCGGGCCAGGCGGTTGGCCGGCAGGCGCATGTGCCCGCTGCCCGCAAGATGCTCCTGATGGTGCTTGCGTCATTGCGTTTCTAATCGGCCATGCCTCCCTTTTCATCTTTTTCCGGATCTAGCCCTTGAAAGTTCTCGTTATCGGCGGCGGCGGCCGCGAACACGCCCTGGCGTGGAAGCTGGCCCAGTCGCAGAAGCTGCAGGCCGTCTACGTCGCGCCCGGCAACGGCGGTACCGCGCTGGACGCCCGGCTGGAAAACATTCCGCTCACCGACGTGGTGGCCCTGCGCAAGTGGGCCCAGCAGGAAAAGGTGGCGCTGACCGTGGTCGGCCCCGAGCAGCCGCTGGCCGCCGGCGTGGTGGACGAATTCCGCGCCCACGGGCTGCGCATCTTCGGCCCGACCAAAGCCGCGGCGCAGCTGGAAAGCTCCAAGGCCTTCTCCAAGGCCTTCATGAAGCGCCATGGCATTCCGACGGCGGAGTACGAAAGCTTCTCCGATCCCGCCGCGGCGCATGCCTATGTGGAGCGCAAGGGGGCGCCGATCGTGGTCAAGGCCGACGGCCTGGCCGCGGGCAAGGGCGTGGTGGTCGCGCTGACCGCGCAGGAAGCGCACGAGGCCATCGACTTCATGCTGGGCGACAACCAGGCCGGCGTCAGCCACAACGAGGGCGGCGCCCGGGTGGTGATCGAGGAGTTCCTCGCCGGCGAGGAAGCCAGCTTCATCGTCATGTGCGACGGCAAGAACGTCACCGCACTGGCCACCAGCCAGGACCACAAGCGCCTGCTCGATGGCGACCACGGCCCCAACACCGGCGGGATGGGCGCGTATTCGCCGGCGCCGGTGGTCACGCCCGAGGTCCACGCCCGCGCCATGCGCGAGGTGATCCTGCCCACCATCAAGGGCATGGAAGCGGACGGCATCCCGTACACCGGCTTCCTCTATGCCGGCCTGATGATCTCGCCGGAGGGCGCGATCAAGACGCTGGAATTCAACTGCCGGATGGGCGACCCGGAGACGCAGCCGATCATGATGCGCCTGAAGACCGAGCTGCTGGACGTGATGATGGCCGCCACGTCCGGCGCGCTGGACCAGGTGGAACTGCAGTGGGACCGCCGCACCGCGCTCGGCGTGGTGATGGCCGCCGCCGGCTATCCGGCCCATCCGCGCAAGGGCGACGTCATCACCGGCCTGCCGCGGGAAGCCGAGGACGCGATGGTGTTCCATGCGGGCACCCAGCAGCGCGACGGCGCCATCCTGACTTCGGGCGGCCGGGTGCTGTGCGTGACGGCGCTGGCCGATTCGGTCAAGGCCGCCCAGCAGCGTGCCTACGAGGTGGCCGAGCAGATCCGCTTCGACGGCGCGCAGTACCGCCGCGACATCGGCTACCGCGCGCTGCGCAACCCGGGATGAGCGATGTGACGCAAGGCTCGCAGGTGGCGCTGGTGCGGGACTACCTGCTCGGCCTGCAGCAGCGGATCATGGCGGCCGTCGCCGCGGCGGACGGCAGGCAGCCGCTCAGCGACGCCTGGCGCAAGGCCCCGGGCGAGCCGCTGCAGGGCAGCGGCATCACCATGATCCTGGAAGACGGCGCGGTGTTCGAGCGCGCCGGCTGCGGCTTCTCGCACGTCACCGGGCCGAAGCTGCCCGGCTCCGCCACCCAGCACCGGCCGGCGCTGGCCGGTGCGCCGTTCGAGGCGCTGGGCGTCTCGCTGGTGTTCCATCCGCGCAATCCGTATGCGCCGACGGTGCACATGAACGTGCGGATGCTGTCGGCCACGCCGCAAGGAGGCGAGCCGGTGGCCTGGTTCGGCGGCGGCATGGACCTGACGCCCTATTACGGCTTCGAGGAGGACGCGGTGCATTTCCACCGCAGCTGCCGCGATGCGCTGGCGCCGTTCGGCGCCGACAAGTACCCGCGCTTCAAGGCCTGGTGCGACGAGTACTTCTGCCTCAGGCACCGCGGCGAGCAGCGCGGCATCGGCGGCATCTTCTTCGACGACTATTCCGAGGGCGGCTTCGAGCCGGGCTTCGCCATGCTGCGCGCGGTCGGCGACGCCTTCCTGCCGGCCTACCTGCCGATCCTGGCGCGGCGCCAGGGCATGCCCAGCGGCGAGCGCGAGCGCGCCCACCAGCTGGCTCGGCGCGGTCGCTACGTGGAGTTCAACCTGGTGTGGGACCGCGGCACCCATTTCGGCCTGCAGTCGGGCGGCCGCACCGAGTCGATCCTGATGTCGATGCCGCCGCTGGCCAGCTGGGCCTATCGGCGCGAGCCGGCTCCCGGGACACCGGAACACGACCTGGTCAGCAGGTTCCTGGTTCCCCGGGAGTGGATTTGAAGCCGGCGCGCATCGGCATGTTCGGCGGCGCCTTCGACCCGCCGCACCTGGGCCACGTGGCGCTGGCGCGGGCGGCGGTGCAGCAGCTCGGGCTGGACCAGCTGCGGGTGTTCCCGACCGGCCAGGCCTGGCACAAGGCGCGCGAGCTCTCGCCGCCGGAGCACCGGCTGGCGATGGCGCGGCTGGCCTTCGCCGACGTGCCGCACACGATGGTGGACGGCCGCGAGCTGCAGCGCGCCGGGCCGACCTACACCATCGACACGCTGCGCGAGCTGCAGCGCGAGTTCCCGCAGGCGCAGCTGCTGCTGGTGATCGGCGCCGACCAGGCCGAGTCGCTCCACAGCTGGCGCGACAGCGCCGAAATCGCCCGGATCGCTACTATTTCAATAGCTGCCAGGGCGCGCCCGACAACGGATGCGCCGCCGTTCGACGCCTCCAGCCTGCCGCCCGGCCGGCGCGAATCGGTGGAGCTGCCGCCGATGCCGGTGAGTTCGACCGAGGTCCGGCGGCTGGCCGGCGCCGGGCAGGACATCACCGCTCTGGTTCCCGCGCCGGTTGCGCGCTATATTGCCCAACATCACCTTTACCCCACCAACTGATGACCCAAGACGCCGCCTCCGCAAAAAAAGATACGCAAAAACTCCAGCGGGCCATCGTCGATGGCCTGGAAGACGTGAAGGCGCAGGACATCCAGGTATTCAACACCGAGCACCTCTCGCCGCTGTTCGAGCGGGTAATCGTGGCCTCGGGCACCAGCAACCGACAGACCAAGGCGCTGGCCGCCAGCGTGCGCGATGCGGTGCGCGAGGCGGGCTTCACCAAGCCGCGCATCGAGGGCGAGGAGAACGGCGAGTGGATCATCGTGGACTGCGGCGCCGCCGTCGCCCACATCATGCAGCCCGCCATCCGCCAGTATTACCACCTGGAAGAGATCTGGGGCGACAAGCCGGTGCGGCTGAAGTTCGGCGCGCCCAAGCCGGCCGAGGCCTCCGAGCCGGCGCCGAAGGTGCCGGCCAAGAAGGCCGGCAAGAAGGTCGCCGATGGCGAAATGACCTCGCTGCGTCGCAGCAGCGCGGCCAAGACCGCGGTGAAGGCCGCCGAGCGGGAGGCCAAGGAAGAAAAGGCCCGCGCCACGCCGGCCCGCAAGGGCGGCGCCCGCACCACGGTAGGCCGCACCCGGGCCCAGCCGGCCGGCAAGAGCGCCGCGCGCAGCGGCAGCAGCAAGCCGACGCTGAAGGTGGTGGGCAAGCCGGCGGCCAAGAAGGCGCCGGCCAAGAAGGCCGCGAGCAGGGCACCCAGCCGCGGCAGATGAAGCTGTACGTCGTCGCAGTCGGCCAGCGGGTGCCCGACTGGGCGCAGACGGCCTGGGACGATTACGCCAAGCGCTTTCCGCCGGAGCTGAAGGTCGAACTCAAGGCCGTCAAGACCGAGCCGCGCGCCTCCAAGACGCTGGAGAGCATCTACGCCGCCGAGCGCGAGCGCATCGAGGCGGCGATCCCGAAGGGCACGCACATCGTCGCGCTGGACGAGCGCGGCACTGCGCTCACCACCATGGCGCTGGCCGCCAAGCTCCAGGACTGGCAGCTGGCCAGCGACGACGTGGCGCTGGTGATCGGCGGCCCGGACGGGCTCGATCCGGCCTTCCGCAAGGCGGCCCACGAGCGCATCCGACTGTCGGACCTGACCCTGCCGCACGCCATGGTGCGGGTGCTGCTGGTGGAGCAGCTCTATCGCGCCTGGTCGATCAATGCCAACCATCCGTACCATCGTGAGTGAAGAACTGGTTTGTCATGCCGGGCTCGACCCGGCATCCAGACGCTCCGGCGATGCGGCCTGTCCGGCGGCCTGTGGATCCCGGGTCAAGCCCGGGATGACGGTTTCCTGATGGCACCGGCCTTCATCTACCTTGCCTCCCAGAGCCCGCGCCGGCGCCAGCTGCTGGAGCAGCTCGGCGTGCGCTACGAGTTGCTGCTGCCCGATGCCGGCGAGGACAGCGAATCGCTCGAGCAGGTGCTGCCGGGCGAGGCGCCGGCGCGCTACGTGCGCCGCGTCACCGGCCTGAAGCTCGACGCCGCGCTGCAGCGGCTGCAGCGCCGCCGGCTGCCGCCGGCGCCGATCCTGTGCTCGGACACCACGGTGGCCCTGGGCCGCACCATCTACGGCAAGCCGCAGGACGACGCCGACGCCCGCCGGATGCTGCGCGAACTGGCCGGCCGGACCCACCGGGTGCTGACCGCGGTGGCGGTCGCCGGCGGCCGGCGCCGGCTGGAGGCGCTGAGCGATTCGCGCGTGACCTTCGCGCCGCTGAGCGCGGCGCAGATCGCCGCGTACGTGGCCGGCGGCGAGCCGGCCGGCAAGGCCGGCGCCTACGGCGTGCAGGGCCGCGCCGCCGCCTTCATCCCCAGGATCAGCGGCTCCTACTCTGGCATCATGGGATTGCCCATGCACGAGACGGCGCAGCTGCTTCGTGCCTTCGGATTCAAAACCTAGTCAGTCGGGGACAGGGCGCACGGCCGGGTCCCGCAAGCCATCAATACAGTCATGCAGCAGGACATCCTGATCAACTGGTCGCCGCAGGAGACGCGGGTGGCGATCGTCGAGAACGGCGCGGTGCAGGAACTGCACGTGGAGCGCACGCTGGAACGCGGCCTGGTGGGCAACGTCTACCTGGGCAAGGTGGCGCGGGTGCTGCCCGGCATGCAGTCGGCCTTCATCGACATCGGGCTGGAGCGGGCGGCGTTCCTGCACGTGGCCGACGTCTGGCACCGCCAGCCCGAGGGCGAACCGCCCGGCTTCGTGCGCAACAGCCAGCCGCAGGTGCCGATCGAGAAGCAGGTGTTCGAGGGCCAGGCGCTGATGGTGCAGGTGATCAAGGACCCGATCGGCACCAAGGGCGCGCGCCTGTCCACCCAGATCAGCATTGCCGGCCGCCTGCTGGTCTTTCTGCCGCAGGACGACCACGTGGGCGTGTCGCAGAAGATCCCGTCCGACCAGCGCGACGCGCTGCGCTCCCGCCTGCAGGGCCTGGTGGGGGCCGCCGGCGGCGGCTTCATCCTGCGCACCAACGGCGAGGACGCCACCGATTCCGAGCTGGCCGACGACATCGCCTACCTGCGCAAGACCTGGGCCCGCATCGGCGACGCCGCCAAGCGGCTGCCGCCGACGTCGCTGCTGCACCAGGACCTGAACCTGCTGCAGCGGGTGCTGCGCGACCTGGTGAGCGAGGAGACGCAGGCCATCCGGCTCGACTCCAAGGAGCAGTTCGCGATGCTGCAGGACTTCGCCCGCGAGTTCATGCCGTCGGCGGCCGAGCGGCTCGCCCTGTACAAGGGCGAGCGGCCGATCTTCGACCTGTTCTCGATCGACGAGGAGATCGCCAAGGCGCTGGGCAAGCGGGTGGACCTGAAGTCCGGCGGCTACCTGATCGTCGACCAGACCGAGGCGCTGACCACGGTGGACGTGAACACCGGCGGCTTCGTCGGCGCCCGCAATTTCGACGACACCATCTTCAAGACCAACCTGGAGGCGGCGCAGGCGATCGCCCGCCAGCTGCGGCTGCGCAACCTGGGCGGCATCATCATCGTGGACTTCATCGACATGGGGCGCGAGGACCACCGGGACGCGGTGCTGGCGGAATTCCGCAAGCAGCTGGCGCGCGACCGGGTCAAGACCATGGCCGGCGGCTTCTCCCAGCTCGGGCTGGTGGAGATGACCCGCAAGCGCACCCGCGAGTCGCTGGCCCACATGCTGTGCGAGCCCTGCGAGTGCTGCCAGGGCAAGGGCACGGTCAAGACCGCGCGCAGCGTCTGCTACGACATCCTGCGCGAGATCCTGCGCGAGGCGCGCCAGTTCAACCCGCGCGAATACCGCATCGTGGCCTCGCCCAAGGTGGTCGAGCTGTTCCTGGACGAGGAAAGCCAGCACCTGGCCGGCCTGTCGGACTTCATCGGCAAGGCGATCTCGCTGCAGGCCGAAAGCGCGATGGGCCAGGAACAGTACGACATCGTGCTGCTCTGACCGACGATGCGCCGGCCCATTCCCATCCTGACCTACCACCAGGTCGACGCGCCGCCGGACAAGGGCGTGCCGTACCGCAGCCTGGTGGTGTCGCCGGCGGCGTTCGCGCGGCAGATGGCGATGCTCAGGATGCTGGGCTACCGCGGCCTGTGCATGTCGGCGCTGGAGCCCTACCTGCGCGGCGACAAGAAGGGCAGGGTGGTGGGCATCACGCTGGACGACGGCTACGTCAACAACCTGCAGCACGCGCTGCCGGTGCTGCGCCGGCACGGCTTTTCCGCGACCTGCTACGTGGTCAGCGGCCAGATGGGCGGCAGCAACGTGTGGGACCGCGACAAGGGCATCCCGGCCCGGCCGCTGATGGACGCGGCGCAGCTCAAGGCCTGGGTGGCGGGCGGGCAGGAGGTGGGCGCGCATACCCGCAACCACGTGGACCTGGTCCGCGCCGGGGACACCGAGGCGTTCGACGAGATCGTCGGCTGCAAGCGCGAGCTCGAGCACCGGGTGGAGGCGCCGGTGCGGCACTTCTGCTATCCCTACGGCGCGCACGAGACCAAGCATGCCGCGATGGCCAAGGCGGTGGGCTACCGCACGGCGACCACCACGCAGCGCTCGCGCGCCCGGGCCGGCGACGACCTGTTCGAGCTGCCGCGGGTGCCGGTGCTGCGCACGACCTCGCTGCCGCTGCTGTGGCTGAAGATCGCGACCGGCTACGAAGACCGGAAGCGGCGATGAGCGAGCCTGGTGCCAGGCTGCGCATCGCGGTGCTGAACCGGGTGTTCAGCGGCAGCGGCGGCGGGGCCGAAAGCTATTCGATCCGGCTGGTGGAGCAGCTGGCGGCGCGCCACGAGATCCACGTGTTCGCCCAGGTGATCGGCCACCAGTGGCCGGGCGTGACGTACCACCTCGTCTCCAGCCCGCTGCGCCGGCCGCGCTGGGTCAACCAGCTCTGGTACGCGGTCGCCACCTGGTGGGCGACGCGGCGCGGGTTCGACGTGGTTCACTCGCACGAGAACGGCTGGCAGGGCCGGGTGCAGACCATCCACGTCAAGCCGGTGCGCCACAACCTGCTGGCCGGGCTGCAGGGCTGGCGGCGCGCGCTGCGCTGGCTGAAGATCGCCAGCAGCCCGCGCCTGCTGACCTACATCTGGCTGGAAGGGGCGCGCTTCCGGCCGCGGCCCGGGCGCCAGGTGGTGCTGACCTCCTCGACGCTGCGCGCCGACGCGATGGCCGCCTATCCGCATGCGATCGGCGCGATGTCCATCGTCACGCCCGGGGTTGCGATGCCCGAGGGCAGCTGGGACCGGGCCGCGGCCCGGCGCCACCTGGGGCTGCCTGCCTCCGGCCGGCTGCTGCTGTTCGTGGCCAACGATTTCGCCCGCAAGGGCCTGACGACGCTGCTGGCGGCGCTCGTGATGCTGCCGCGCGACGTGCAGCTGGCGGTGGTGGGCCACACCCGCCAGGCCCAGCGCTTTCGCGACCTGGCCGCCGCGGCCGGCGTGGAGAAGCGGGTGCATTTCCTGGGCGCGCTGGACGGGGTGGAGCAGGCCTACCGCGCCGCCGACGTGCTGGTGCATCCGACGCTGGACGACACCTTCGCGATGGTGGTGCTGGAGGGGCTGGCGCACGGCCTGCCGGTGGTGGTCAGCGGGCCGGCGCAGTGCGGCATCTCCACGCTGCTGCGCGACGGCAAGGACGCCTTGCTGCTGACCGATCCGCAGGATTCCAAGGAGCTGGTCGGCACGCTGCAGCGCCTGCTGTCCGACCAGGCGCTGCAGCAGCGGCTGTCCGCCAACGGCCGCGCCTTCGCCCGGGCCCACAGCTGGGAGCACGCGGCGGCGCAGTACGAACGGCTGTACCGCAAGAGCCTGGTGTGAAGCCGTACAAGAATCTCAGCGGCAAGTCCGGCGTCGTCGCCTATGCCGTCGGTGGCGATTACGTCGACGTGAAGTTCCGCGGCAGGGACGAGGTGTACCGCTACAGCGAGCGCAGCGCCGGCAAGGACAACGTCGCGGCCATGAAGGTCTACGCCGTCAACGGTCGCGGCCTGAGCACCTTCATCTCGAAGGCCCAGCCGGCGCACGAGCGCTGAGGCATTCGCGCGGTTAAGCGATGACTGTCATGCCGGGCCTGACCCGGCATCCGGACGCCGGCCTCAAGCCACCAGCTTGAAGTGCTTGCGGCTGAAGTCCAGCCCGGTGAGCTTTTCCAGCTTCATCGAGAGCCGGTACTTGCGCTCCTTGCGCGTCAACCGGTAGTCGGGATTGAAGACGATCTCCTGCTCGGCCTGGGTCGCGATCCAGCGCGCCATCGCGGCCGGATGGGTGCCCTGGAACGGCGTCACGGCCTGCGGATCGAAATCCGCATAGTCGATCTGCATCACCTGCGAGCCGGCCCAGTACTTGGCCACCTGGTCCAGCTTGGCCTGCATCTGTTCGGCCTTGCGCACCCAGCCGTAGTGGTAGATGTGGGCCTGCGCCAGCGCCGCGTGCGGGTTGCGCGGCCGCTTGTGGCTGCTGGTCACCAGCCAGTACTGGCCGTCGGGCGCGTAGCTGCGGATGGTGTTGCGGATCAGCCGGCACTCGCGCCGGTACCAGCCCGGGCTGACCGAGACGTACTGCGGCGTGCCGTAGAAATGCAGGTAGTCGAACACCAGTGCCTCCACCGCCGGGTTGCCGTGGTGCCGCTCGACGCTGGCGCGGATGGCGGCCAGCTCCGCCTCGTGCACGCACTCGTCGCCCTCCAGGTAGAACGCCCAGTCGCCGGTGCAGGCGTACTGCGCGATCATCTTCTGCTGCGCGTAGACGAAGCCGCGGTCGCCCATCTTGTCGTTCCACACCGTCTCGATGATCCGGATCTTCGGGTCGCCGATGGCGCGCACCCGCTCCAGCGTGTCGTCCTCGCTGCGGCCGACGGCCACCACGAATTCGTCCACCAGCGGCAGCAGCGAGCGGATCGATTCGACGAAGGGAAAGCCCAGCATCACGCCGTTGCGGATGAAGGTGAAGCCGCTGATCGAGACGCGGCTCATGCGAGCGTGCCCTCCTGCGTGCTGTCCAGGTCGCTGGACACCGCCAGGTTGTACAGGCGGGCGTAGTGGCCGTTGCGGCGCAGCAGGGCGGCGTGCGAGCCTTCCTCGACGATCCGCCCGTTGCCCATCACCAGGATGCGGTCGGCGTGCTCGATGGTGGACAGCCGGTGCGCGATGATCAGGGTGGTGCGGCCGGCCATCAGGCGCTGCAGCGCGCCCTTGACGGCCTGCTCGGATTCGGCGTCCAGCGCCGAGGTCGCTTCGTCCAGCACCACGACCGGCGCGTCCTTGTACAGGGCACGGGCGATCGCCAGCCGCTGGCGCTGGCCACCGGACAGCTGGGTGGCGTTGTGGCCCACCACGGTGTCGATGCCCAGCGGCAGCGCCGCGACATGGTCGGCCAGGTTGGCCGCCTCCAGCGCGCGCTGCACCCGCTCGCGGTCCATCGGCAGGCCGAGCGCGACGTTGCCGGCGATGCTGTCGTTGAACATCACCACGTCCTGGCTGACGAAGGAGAACTGCCGGCGCAGCGCGCCCAGCTTCCACTCGCGCAGTTCCACGCCGTCCAGCGTGATGCGGCCGCCGGTCGGCTCGATGAAGCGGGGCAGCAGGTTCACCAGCGTGGTCTTGCCCGAGCCGGAGCTGCCGACCAGCGCCACCGTCTGGCCCGGCTCGACCCGCAGGCTGATGCCGTCCAGCGCCTCCCGGCTGGCGCCGGCATAGCGCACCGAGACCTGCTCCAGCACCAGCTCGCCGCGGGCATGCGCGACGTCGTGCGTCCCCTCCGGCTCGGAGCGGGTCTGGTCGATCAGGTCCAGTCCGCGTTCCACCGCCGCCAGCCCGCGGGTGATCGGTCCGGCCGATTCCGACAGGTGCTTGATCGGCGCCACCAGCATCAGCATCGCCGTCACGAAGGAAGCGAAGCCGCCCACCGTGATGCCGCTGGTGGAGCTTTGCCACAGCGCGGTGCAGATCACCGCCGACAGCGCGGCGGCCGCCAGCATCTGGGTCAGCGGCGTCATCGCCGAGGCGGCGACCGTGGACTTCATCGCCAGCCGGCGCAGCTCGTGGCTGAGCCGGGCGAAGCGCTCGCCCTGGGCCCGCTGCGCCTCGTGCAGCCGCACCACCCGGTGCGCCAGCACGTTTTCCTCCACCACGTAGGCCAGCCGGTCGGTCGCCTCCTGGCTGGCCTGGGTGATGCGGTGCAGCCGGCGCGACAGCACCTTCATCACCAGCGCCACGCCGGGGAAGATCACCAGCACGATCAGCGTCAGCTTCCAGTTGATCCACAGCAGGTAGGCCATCAGCGCCACCAGCGTCAGCGAATCCTTGATCAGCGACAGCATCGCGTTGACCAGCAGCATGGTGCCGGTCTGCACCTCGTAGACCACCGTGTTGGACAGCGAGCTGGCCGAGGTCTGGCCGAACAGCGTCATCGGCGCGTCCAGCAGCCGTTCGAACAGGCGGGTGCGCAGCGACACCATGGCCTGGTTGGCCATGTAGGCCAGGCTGTACTGCGCGACGAAGCCGGCGACGCCGCGCACCGCGAACAGGCCCATCAGCACCACCGGCACCAGCCACAGGCTGAGCGACCCGCCCTGGAAGCCGCGGTCCAGCAGCGGCTTCATCAGCGCCGGGATCATCGGCTCGGTCACCGCCGCGACGATGGTCGCCACCAGCACCGCCGGCAGCGCCCAGCGGGTGCCGCGGAAATAGGGGAAGAAGCGCACCAGCCGCGGCCAGACCCTGCGGGCCGCCGCCGTCGCCTGGCCGTCGGCCTCGTTCATGCCGCCGGCTCCGCCGCCGGCGTCATCCGCCCGAGCGCCAGCAGAACCCCCAGCAGCAGGCAGAAATAGTCGCCGATCAGGGCGTCGTACAGCGTGCTGTTGAACAGGGACACCACCGCCAGGATCGTGACCAGCGAGTAGATCGCGCGCCGGATCTCGGTGCGCAGGGGGGCAGCGTCGCGCACCAGCGCATAGCCGAAGGCCAGCAGCAGCACGATGCCGCCCAGGCCCAGGTGGACGCCCCAGAGCAGGTATTCCTGGTGCGGGTTGTGGGCCGTGGCATACATCGGGGCGTTTCCGTTGCGCTCCAGCCGGGCGTAGACGTAGCGCCAGCTGCCGATGCCGTGGCCGATCAGGGGTTTCTCCGCGATCGCCTGCAGCGCGCGGTGCCAGAGGTTCAGGCGGGTGCCCGAGGAGGTCGGCACCGGGTCGCCGTCGGCATAGGCCAGCGATTCGGTGATCACCGCCGAGGTCCGGTCGCGGAAATGCGCCGAGCCGGCCATCACCCCGGCCACCAGCAGCAGCGGCGCCAGCAGGGCGAGCGAACGCCGGCGGCCGGGAACCGCCCAGCCCAGCGCCATGGTCAGCGCCACCACCAGCGCCACCTGGGCGCTGCGGCCCGGCAGCAGAAGCAGCACGTTCACCACGGCCAGCAGCACCAGGCCCAGCGCCAGCTTCGGGCCGTGGCGGCCCGGAAATTCAGCGCGCAGGTACCAGGCCAGCGACGCCAGGCCGACGGTCATGATGGACTGGTCCAGGTAGCTGGAGAACACCGTCGCCACGTACAGGCGCACCTCCAGCGGCTTGACCACCCAGGGCAGGTGCAGGCCGGCGCTCAGGAGATAGGAGCTCAGGAGCACGAAGCATTCCACCGCGACGTACGATCCCAGCGCGATCACCGCCTCGCGCCGGCTGCGCAGCAGCATCAGCGGCATCGGGATCAGCAGCAGCTTGCTGTACTTGTTGAGGTCGCGCAGCGCCTCGGGCAGCGGCGCCGGCGTGTAGGCCAGGCTCAGGGCCAGCAGCACCAGCATCGCGCCGATCCAGAACGGCGTGCGCAGCCGCTGCAAGCCTTGCAGCGCCTCGCGCCGCAGCGCCGGCCGGGCCAGCGCGTACAGGACGAACAGCAGCATCAGCACCTTGGCGATGTTGGCCGCTGCCAGCGAGAACGGCAGCATGGCGGCGGTCAGGTACACGGGCCAGGGCCGGACGCTTTCCCAACTGATTCTTTTCGACACGCAAGGCCCACTCTGGTTCACACAACTGGCGATTATCTCAGCAGCGCGGGCCGTTCCGGCCGGCCGCCCCGGGCGTCTTCCATAATGCCTGCCAACCCATGTCCCTGTCCGTCATCGTCATCACCCGCAACGAAGCAACCAACCTGCAGGCCTGCCTGCAGTCCGTGGCGTTCGCCGACGAGGTGGTGGTGGTGGACAACGCCAGCACCGACGGCACCGCCGACATCGCGCGCGCCTGCGGGGCCAGGGTGCTGGAAACCGCCGACTGGCCCGGCTTCGGGCCGCAGAAGAACCGGGCGCTGGCGCTGGCCACCTGCGACTGGGTGCTGTCGCTGGACGCCGACGAGCGCGTGACGCCGGAACTGGGCGCCCAGATCCGGGCCGCGATGGCCGCCACCGATGTATCAGCTTATGATATTCCGCGGCTGACCCGTTTTTGCGGCCAGTGGATCCGCCATTGCGGCTGGACGCCGGACCGGGTGCTGCGCCTGTTCCGGCGCGGCCAGGCCAGGTTCACCGACGATCTCGTTCATGAAAGAGTTGTGACGGAACTCCCGGCCCGCAAAGGGCGTCTGACAAGTCCATTGCTGCACGATAGCTATCCCACCCCGGCGCATTACTGGCGCAAGCTCGAGGCCTACAGCCAGGCCTGGGCCCGCCAGCACCATGCGCGCGGCCGCCGCACCTCGATGGCGCGGGCCGGCGCCGCCGGCGTGGCGGCCTTCGTGCGCAGCTACCTGCTGCGGCTGGGCTTCCTCGACGGCGCCATGGGGTTCGCCGTGTGTACGATGCAGGCCCAAGCCGCTTTCGGCAAATACTTCGCCCTTTATTGCCTGAACCGACAAGATGAACCTGATGCACGACCCGGCCACCCTCCCGCCTGAATTCCGCCGCCGCGCCCTGCTGGCCGGCCTGCTGGCCGCACCGCTGCTGGCGCACGCGCAGTTCCGCGTCGAAGTGACCGGCGTCGGCCTGACCCAGCTGCCGATCGCCATCGCGCCGTTTCGCGGCGACGAGCAGGCGCCCCAGAAGATCGCCGCCATCGTGCAGGCCGACCTCGAGCGCAGCGGCCAGTTCCGCGCGATCGACCACAGCGGCGCGGCGCTGGACGAAAGCAGCCGGCCCGACATGGCGCCGTGGCGCCAGAAGGGCGCCGACTCGCTGGCCGCCGGCAGCGTCAGCCGGCTGGCCGACGGCCGCTATGACGTGCGCTTTCGCCTGTGGGACGTGGTGCGCGCGCAGGAGCTGGGCGTGCTCGGCCTGGTGGTCACGCAGGGCGACCTGCGGCTGGCGGCGCACCGGATCGCCGATTTCATCTACGAGAAGCTCACCGGCGAGAAGGGCGTGTTCTCCACCCGCATCGCCTACGTCACCAAGCAGGGCACGCGCTTCAACCTGTGGGTGGCGGACGCCGACGGCGAGAACGCGCAGTCGGCCCTGGCCAGCGCCGAACCCATCATCTCGCCGTCCTGGTCGCCCAACGGCCGCCAGGTCGCGTATGTGTCCTTCGAGTCGCGCAAGCCGGTGGTCTACGTGCACGAGGTGTACGGCGGCAAGCGGCGGCTGATCGCCAACTTCCGCGGCTCCAACAGCGCGCCCTCGTGGGCGCCCGACGGCCGCACGCTGGCCGTCACGCTCAGCCGCGACGGCGGCTCCCAGCTCTACACCATCGACGCCAACGGCGGCGAGCCGCGCCGGCTCACGCAGTCCTCGGGCATCGACACCGAGCCGGTGTATGCGCCGGACGGCCGCAGCATCTACTTCGTCAGCGACCGCGGCGGCGCGCCGCAGATCTACCGCATGCCCGCCAGCGGCGGCACGCCCGAGCGCGTCACCTTTACGGGGAGTTACAACATATCCCCGGCCATCAGCCCGGACGGCCGGTGGCTTGCGTACATTTCCCGCATCAACGGCGCCTTCAAACTGCAGGTGATGGAGCTGGGCGGCAATGCGGTGAACACGATCACGGACACCACGGCGGACGAGCGTCCCAGCTTCGCGCCCAACGGCCGCCTGATCGTGTACGCGACCCGGCAGAACGGGCGCGAAGCCCTCATGACCACCACGCTCGATGGCAAGATCAAGGCCAGGCTGGCCGGCCAGGGCGGCGATATCCGCGAACCCGACTGGGGTCCGTTCCAGAAGTGATTTGTCCTATCAGGAGGTTTTGCTAGATGTTCAAAAGATTGCTCACAGCCTGCGCCGTCGCGACCGTGCTGGCCGGCTGCGCCTCCGGCGTGAAACTCGACGACGTGCCGGTTGAAAACCGCAGCGGCACCGCCGTCCAGCCGGGTGATGCCGGCAGCGCAAGCCGCACCACCGAGAGCGTCGTGACGCCGGTAGATGCTGTCCAGCGGCCCGGCGACACCGCGGGCCCGGCCAATGTCGCCCGCATCATCTACTTCGACTACGACAGCTACGCGATCAAGCCCGAGTTCCAGAGCCTGATCGAGGCCCATGCGCGCTTCCTCAAGGGCAACGGCCAGCGCCACGTGGTGGTCGAGGGCCACACCGACGAGCGCGGCGGCCGCGAATACAACCTGGCGCTGGGCCAGCGGCGGGCGGAGGCGGTGCGCCGCTCGCTCGGCCTGCTGGGCATCAACGACAACCAGGTCGAGGCCGTGAGCTTCGGCAAGGAAAAGCCGGCCGTCATCGGCAGCGACGAAACCGCGTGGGCGCAGAACCGCCGCGCCGAAATCGCCTACCGCCGATGAAGGTGCATACCGCCTGGTCCTGGCGGCCGCTGGCCACCGGGCTGCTGCTGGCCGGCGGCGCTCTGCTGGCCGGCCAGTCGCATGCCGCGCTGTTCGAGGACGACGAGGCGCGCCGCGCCATCCTGGACCTGCGCGGAAAGGTGGAGCAGCAGCGCCTCGCCGCCGACGCCGCCATGCAGCGGCAGGCCGACGACCTGCGTCGCGCCACCGACGACAACGGCCAGCTGCGCCGCAGCCTGCTGGACCTGCAGAACCAGATCGAGGCCCTGCGCGGCGAGATCGCCGCCATGCGCGGGCAGAACGAGCAGCTGGCCCGCAGCGTGTCGGAACTGCAGCGCGGCCAGAAGGACATCGCCACCGGCGTCGAGGAGCGGCTGCGCAAGTTCGAGCCGGCCAAGGTGACGCTGGACGGGCGCGAGTTCACCGCGGATCCGGCGGAGATGCGCGACTTCGAAGCCTCGCTGGCGATCTTCCGGCGCGGCGACTTCCCGGCGGCGCAGACCTCGTTCACCGAATTCGTGAAGCGCTATCCGCAGTCGGGCTACCGCGGCACGGCGCTGTTCTGGCTGGGCAACGCGCAGTACGCCAACCGCGACTACCGCGGCGCGATCGCCAATTTCCGCGCGCTGCTGGCGCAGGCCCCGGACCACGCACGCGCGCCCGAGGCGCTGCTGTCGATCGCCAACTGCCAGATCGAGCTGAAGGACAACCCGGGCGCCCGCCGCACGCTGGAGGAGCTGACCCGCAGCTATCCGCAGTCGGAAGCCGCCAACGCCGCCCGCGAGCGGCTGGCGCGCCGCTAGGGCGATGACCCACCTGGACGAGGCGGCCGACCTGCAGCGCCGCTTCGGCGGGCTGGAGCGCTTGTACGGCGTGCCGGGCGCGCGTGCCATCCGCGGCGCGCACGTCGCGGTCGCCGGCATCGGCGGCGTCGGGTCCTGGGCGGCGGAGGCGCTGGCCCGCAGCGGCGTCGGCGAACTCACGCTGATCGACCTGGACCACGTGGCCGAATCCAACATCAACCGCCAGGTGCACGCGCTGGCCAGCACCATCGGCCAGGCCAAGGTGCAGGCGATGGCCGAGCGCATCGCGCAGATCAATCCCGCGTGCAGAGTTCACGGCATCGAGGAATTCGTGGAGCCGGGCAACTGGCCGCAGCTGCTGCCGCCCGGCGTGACGGCGGTGATCGACGCCTGCGACCAGGTCAAGGCCAAGGCGGCGATGGCCGCCTGGGCCCGCGAGCGCGGGAGCGAGGTGCTGTTCATCAGCGCCGGCGCGGCCGGCGGCAAGCGGCTGGCGCACAAGGTGGATGTGGACGACCTGGCCAACACCACCCACGACCCGCTGCTGGCGCAGCTGCGCTACCAGCTGCGCAAGCACCATGGCGCGCCCAGGGAAGGCAAGAAGATCGGCGTGGCCTGCGTGTTCAGCCGCGAGGCGGTGGCGCCGCCCGATCCGTCCTGCGCCCTGGAAGGCGACGGCTCGCTGAACTGCCACGGCTACGGATCGGCCGCCAGCGTGACGGCCACCTTCGGCCTGTGCGCCGCCGGCTGGGTGATGGACCGCATCGCCACCCGAAAGGCGGCGGAGTCCACGTTATAATCATTGGCTTTGCTGCACATCCGATGCAGCTTGCGGGACGTTAGCTCAGTTGGTAGAGCAGCGGACTTTTAATCCGTTGGTCACTGGTTCGACCCCAGTACGTCCTACCAATACAAATAAGGAAAGCCTGCTATCAAAGCGATAGCGGGCTTTTTCTTTTTCTAGGCCGGCATGACTGTCTGGTGACAGCCTCGGAGGCACCGACCCGGACTTCGGGGTACACCCGGAGCTGGATGCCAGCGGCGCGCGGGAGCGGGCGAAGCCCCCTGGAACACGTCCCCCGATGGAAGGGTTAGGCACCATTGGACGACACGCCTTGATGGCTCAGCGCGACGTGCGCCACGGACACATTGGATGCATGGAGGTGCTGTATGCGCCACTCGCCCGAATGTTGACAAAGGACCAGCGTTCTCCGAGCGGTTCGCTCAGCGCTGCGCAAGTGGAATGTGGCCAGGCCCATGTTTGGCGAGACCTGCTCGATGCGCAGCTCCTCGGGGACCAGCCGGTGATACGGCGGGCCGCCTGGCGCTTGGCCCAGGATACGTGCGAACACGATGCTGAACTGCGCCTGTATCGCAGCCCTGCCATCAAATCGAGCAGGCGGCTCGGGTGCCGGGAAGAACACCGTCGCATCGCTCGCGAAACACGCGATGAAGGACGGCATGTCGAGGTTTTCGAACGCGGCCAAAAAGGTTGCAACGAGCTCTTCCACCGGTGGCAGCCTACCAGCACTGCGGCTTGATGCAGCCCCGTGGTTTCGCAGACGCGCCGGACTCTCTCCGACATGATTCAGGGGGGTGGCTGTCATGGTCACCCCCTTTTTCGTTGTTGTCGCCGCACGACGGCGGCATTGACCGCGGTCGAAGGCGCACAGTACCCTCGCGCGGCGCATTTTCGCGCTGCATTACATCGGGCACAACAATGAGAACAACACGCATCCTGACCATCTCCGCGCTTTGCGCGCTTGTCGCCGCCTGCGGAGGCGGTGGGGACGGCAGTACCGCGGCCCAGCCCGCGCCTGCGCCCGCGGCGTCCACCGCCATCCCGCTGGGCACGGCCATGTCGAACATGATCAACCAGAGCAAGACCGGCACCGTGTCGATCGCCGGCACGGTGACGGCGTCGGGCCAGACGGTCAGCGTCGCCGGCGCCGGCACGTACACCGAAACCACCAGCGCCGCGACCTTCGAGGGCGTCGCCGGCCTGCGCAAGCACGTCGATCTCTCCGGCTCGGTGTCGGCCAATGGCCAGACCGCTCCGCTGTCGGCTTCCACCGACGCGTACTACGACAGCAACTACAAGCCGCTGGGGTCCACGAGCGCCGGCGCCTATTGCGTCACCACGGCCTACACCAGCCTGCCGGCCAATGCACCCGCCGGCACCTCGGGGACCTGGATCAGCCAGGACTGCTACGCCAGCAGCGCCAAGACTTCCAAGATCGGCTCGGGCACCGTCACCTACACGGTGGAAGCCGATTCGGCCAATTCGCTGATCCTGCGCCTGACCACCCGCGTGACCGACAGCGCCGGCAACGTGCTGCCGTCCACCGCAAGCTACCGGGTCACGACCACCGGTGCGACCAGCCGGCTGACCGACGCCGTGACCGTCACGGTGAATGGTGCGTCCGCCAACCTGACCATCAGCTACCAGTAAGAGCTTGCCGCCGCGCGGCACGCCCGGGCGATGAATGTCGACCCGGTCCGAACGAAACGCAGGGGATGGCCGTCATGGCCATCCCCTTTTTCGTTGCGCCAGCAGGCGCGCGATCGCCCGGCTCACCTGTTGCGACGGGATGTTCGACACGCCGCCCGCGCCGGCCTGCAATGCATCGGGCAGCACGTCGGCCGGCAGGCGCCACTGGGGCGCAATCTGCGCGCTGAACAGGGGAACCAGCGCCGCGCGCACCGTCAGCGCCAGGTGCATCAGGCCGCCGTCGGGGCAGGCGACCACCGGCGTCGCATCCAGCAGCGCGCGCGTGCCGGCCAGGCTCAGGCGGCCGGTGTAGTCGGCGATCCGGGCGCCTGCCGGCGCGCCCGCGATCAACGTTGCGGCCTGCGCCGCTCCATTGGCGCTGCCGACCAGGACGAAGCGGCTGTGGCCGGCGTCCACCAGTTGCCGGACCACCTGGTCCCAGTGCTGGTAGACGCGGTCGCTGCGCACGCCGCCCATCACCAGGCCTACCGCATCCTGCAGATCGGCCGCAGGGTCGGTCGCCGCCGGCGGGATCGGCCCGAGCTTCTGCCGGGCATGGGCCTGCAGCTGCGCAGCGCCCGGCGTCAGCCCCAGCAGATCGGCCAGCCGCTGCGCCCCGAAGGCGCCCCGGTGGAAGTTGGGGCCGGTGAAGTAGCCGTGCAGGGAAACCCACGGCAGGCGCGGGAAATGCCGGATCTTCTGCTGCAGCGGCCTGCGCTTGTTGCTCAGCACGATGGCGCAGTCGTAGTGGCTGCCGCTGAACCCCGCCGTGTCGCTGCCCACCTTTCCGAACCAGGGGTCGCCCTCAAACAGGGCCGCGACGACCGGCGCCGCCACCAGGTCCACCTGCAGCCCTGCGTCGACCAGCAGGCTGCGCGACGCCAGGTCCATCAGGGCGTCGCCGATCTGGTCTTCGCCGAAGTAGATCCACAGGACGCGGCGGGCGCCGGCCGGGATGCGGTCGAGCCGGAACCGCTCCTGCCCCGACAGCCAGAAGGCCAGCCGGCGCGAGGCGGCGCGGCGCGCGGCCTTGCCCGCGCCGATCTCGTGCAGGTAGTCGGCGCCGGATTCGCCCGGAACCGGCCGGCTCAGCGGCTGGGTGATGGAGGTCAGTGCGAGGCGGCGGAACATGGGCGGATGGCGCAGCGATTATCGGGCAGCGCCGCGCGCACGCCCGGCCTGCGTAGGGTGCGCTCCTACGCCCACGAGGCGCGGATGCCGGCAGACCGCGGCGCACTGCCAACAGAAGCTGCCGGCATGGATCCACGCTGGCAACCCCCTCTCGAGCACCCGCCGGGCCTCGACCTTCCCACGCCCGAGGCGCGCGGCCTGTTCGCGGCCGGCTGGCACGCGGACGCGGCCGAGTGCCGCATCGTCAACCTGGCGGACCAGTCGCAGCAACTGGTCTCGCCCGAGACCTGGCGGGCGCTGCGCGAGCTCCATGCCAGCGTGCCGGTGCAGCTGACTTTCGCCTGAATCGCGCAGTTCCGCACGCCCGCTGCCGGTGGCGCGCGGCGGGCGCGCCCGGCGCCGTAGCGCGCGCGGTAGCATTCGCCCATGGCATTCAGCACCCAGCTCACCCGCTTCCCCGGCTATGTCAGGGTCCAGGCCGCAGGACCGAATTCGATCGGCGATTGCGTCGAGCTGATCTCCATGATCGCCCGGGAAACCGTCTACTGGTCGGACCGGCGGGTGGTGGTGGACCTGCGGCAGGTGGACGGCGAGCTCACGCCCACCGAGCAGATCTTCATCGGGGAACTGGTGGCGCAGGACCTGGCCCATCTCGAACGCGTGGCGTCGGTGGTGCCGCCGCGCAGCCTCACGCGCAACAGCGAGCGCGCCGCGCAGGAGCTGGGTTCCCAGCTGCGGGTGTTCGACGACGAAAGCCAGGCGCTGGCCTGGATTGCCGCCGCGGAACTGCCGTTCAGGAAGCCTTGAGCGCGGGCGCCGGCAAGGCCAGGTGCGCACTCTGGACCACAGCGATGCAGTCGCGGATGTGCTCCTCGCCCAGGTAGCGGATGGCACTGTAGCCCACCAGCGCCGATACCAGCTGGCCGGCCAGCGGCACGTAGCGCGCCGCCTGCTTGGCCGACATCCGCATGCCGACCTTGCCGGCGAAGCGCAGCACCAGGTCGCGGGTGATGAACTTGCCCACCAGCATCGAGCCGATCGCGCCGATCGCCTTCTGCGCCTGTTCGCGCTTGTGGTGGGGCAGCTGGTCCAGCTGCTCGGGCGACAGGCCGAACTGCCGGTTGATCTCCGGCACCAGCTTGGACAGCAGCGCGGCGTCCACCGCCCAGTCCAGGCCCGGCACCGGCACGGCGCTGGCTGCGGCGGCCACCAGCGCCCGCCGGTTCAGCAGGCGCCGGCAATAGCGCACGCGCGCGGCCAGCTCTGGGTTGTGCTCGGCAAGTTGCAGGGTGGCGGCCATGCGCTACCTTACCGCAGCCCGACCTGCTCAGTTGGCGGCAGACCCTGAAGGTCTGTCCCAAAGTCTCAGGCAGTCGTTTCGATCGATTCGATTTCGCCGGACAGGGCCAGCCAGCGCTCCTCCAGCCGGGCAAGCTCGTCGTTGGCGGCCTTGAGCAGCTTGCCGTCCTCGGCCAGCGCGGCCGGCGCCAGCTTGCCGGCCAGCCTGGCCTCCAGCGCCGCCTTCTCCTGCGTCAGCTGCGCCATGCGCTTGTCGGCCTGCTCCAGCTCCTTGCGCAGCGGCTTGAGCCGGGCGCCCACCTGCTGGCGGTGCTGGGCGTCCTGCTGGCGCGGCGCGGCCACGACCACCGGCTGCACCAGCGCCGCGGTGCGATCGAGCTTGGCCTGCTCGCGCAGCCGCTTGGATTCGTCCAGCAGGTACTTCTGGTAGTCGTCCAGGTCGCCGTCGAACGGCGCCACGACGCCCCGGCCCACCAGCCAGAATTCGTCGCAGACGGCCCGCAGCAGATGCCGGTCGTGGCTGACCAGCATCACCGTGCCTTCGAACTCGTTGAGCGCCATCGACAGCGCCTCGCGGGTGGCCAGGTCCAGGTGGTTGGTCGGCTCGTCCATCAGCAGCAGGTTGGGGCGCTGCCAGACCATCATCGCCAGCACCAGCCGCGCCTTCTCGCCGCCGCTCATGGTGCCGACCGCCTGGCGCACCATGTCGCCGCTGAAGTTGAAGGTGCCCAGGAAGTTGCGCAGCTCCTGCTCGCGCGCCGCCGGGCCGACCTCGCGCGCCAGCCGCGTCATGTGCTCCAGCGGGTTGTCGGCGGGGCGCAGCACGTCCAGCTCCTGCTGGGCGAAATAGCCGATCGACAGGCCCTTGCCCTGCGTGATGGTGCCCGCCAGCAGCGGGATGTCGCCGGCGATGGTCTTGACCAGCGTCGACTTGCCCTGGCCGTTGGCGCCCAGGATGCCGATCCGCTGGCCGGCCAGCACCGAGCGGTTGACGCCGCGCACGATCACCTTGTCGCCTTCGTCTTCCGACTTGTAGCCGAACACGCCGTCGCTGATCGCCAGCATCGGGTTGGGCAGGTTGGCCGGCTCCTTGAATTCGAAGGTGAAGTCGGCGTCGGCCAGCACCGGCGCGATCTTCTCCATCCGCTCCAGCGCCTTGACCCGGCTCTGCGCCTGCTTGGCCTTGCTGGCCTTGGCCTTGAAGCGGTCGATGAATTTCTGCAGGTGGGCGATCTTGTCCTGCTGCTTGGAGAACGCCGACTGCTGCAGTTCCAGCTGCTGCGAGCGCAGCGTCTCGAAGGCGCTGTAGTTGCCGCCGTAGCGGGTGATGCCCTGGTTCTCGATGTGCAGCGTGACGTCGGTGACGGCGTCCAGGAATTCGCGGTCGTGGCTGATCACGATCAGCGTGCCCTGGTAGCGCTTGAGCCACGCTTCCAGCCACACGAGCGCGTCCAGGTCCAGGTGGTTGGTCGGCTCGTCCAGCAGCAGCAGGTCGGACGGGCACATCAGCGCCCGCGCCAGCTGCAGCCGCATGCGCCAGCCGCCGGAGAAGCTGTTGACCGGGCTTTCCAGCTCGCTGGTCTTGAAGCCCAGGCCGAGGATCAGCGCTTGCGCGCGCGGCACCGCGTCGTGCTCGCCGGCGTCCGCCAGGTCGGTGTAGGCGTGGGCGATGGCCATGCCGTCGCCGCTGTTCTCCGCCTGCACCAGCAGCTCGCGCAGGCTGGCCAGCCGGGTGTCTCCGCCCAGCACGAAGTCGGTGGCCGACTCCTCGGTCTCCGGCATGTTCTGCTCCACCTGCGCCAGCTGCCACTGCGCCGGCCGCGAGAAGTCGCCGCTGTCCTCGTGCAGCACGCCGGTGAACAGCGCGAACAGGGTGGACTTGCCGGCGCCGTTGCGCCCGACCAGGCCGACCTTCTCGCCGGGATTGATGGTGACGGAGACCTTGTCCAGCAGGACCTTGGCGCTGCGGCGCAGGGTGACGTTCTTGAGGGTGATCACAGGGGCAATTCTTCTTTTCTAGGGGGTCAGCAGCGCTTCGCGGGTGAGCAGCAGGACCTGGTCGTCGCGGGCGCTGGTTTCCAGCCAGACGGCCGCCAGGCGCGGGAAGGCGGCTTCGAAGTTGCCGCGCTCGTTGCCGATTTCCAGCACCAGCACCGCGTGCTCGCTCATGTGGGCGGGCGCGTCGGCCAGCAGCCGGCGGATGAAGTCCATGCCGTCGGCGCCGCCGGCCAGCGCCAGCGCCGGTTCGGCCTGGTACTCGGCGGGCAGCTGGTCCATGCTCTGCGTGTTGACGTAGGGCGGGTTGCACAGGATCAGGTCGAAGGTTCCGAGCACGCCTTGCAGGCCGTCGGAATGGATCAGGGAGATGCGGTCGGCCAGCCCATGCCGGTCGACGTTGATGCGCGCTACTTCCAGCGCCTTGGGCGAGATGTCGGCCGCCGCCACGCTCACGTCCGGCCAGCACAGCGCCGCGATCACCGCCAGGCTGCCGTTGCCGGTGCACAGGTCCAGCACCCGACGGGTGTGTTCGCCCAGCCAGTAGTCGATGTCGCCGTCGGCGATGATCTCGGCGATGAAGCTGCGCGGCACGATGGCGCGCTCGTCCACGTAGAACGGCACGCCCTGCAGCCACGCCTCCTTGGTCAGGTACGCGGCCGGCTTGCGCGACGCGATCCGCTCCTGCACCAGCGCCTGCGCGGCGGCCTGCTGCTGCGGCGTCACCGGCTTGTCCGCGTGCTCGTCGATCTGGTCCAGCGGATAACCCAGCTTCCACAGCACCAGCCACGCCGCCTCGTCGAACGCGTTGCCCGTCCCATGGCCGAACGCCACGCCAGCTTGTTCAAGCTGCGCGGCACTTTGGTTGATGAGGTCGATGACTGTCATAGGGGAAGGGGAGAACTGCCGGACGACCAAAGCGCAGAACCAACGCAGAAGTCGCAAAAGGAATTCAAGACCTCGATGGTCTCTTCTGCGCTTTCTGCGTTGTTTCTGCGTCTTCTGCGTCCGGATGTCGGATTTCAGGACTGGGCGTTCAAGAGCTCCAGAGTACGGCGATAAATGTTCTTGAGCGGCTCGATGTCGGCGACGGCGACGTGCTCGTCGATCTTGTGGATGCTGGCGTTCAGCGGCCCGAACTCGATCACCTGCGGACAGATGCGGGAAATGAAGCGGGCGTCGCTGGTGCCGCCGGTGGTGGACAGTTCCGCCGCGACGCCGGTTTCAGCGCGGATCGCAGCCTGCACGGCGCCAACCAGTTCGGCCGGCTCGGTAAGGAAGGGCAGGCCGCCGACCACCCACTGGATCTCGTAGTCCAGGCCGTGGCGCTCCAACACCGCAGCGACGCGCTGCTGCAGCGACTCGGCGCTGGATTCGGTGGAGTAGCGGAAGTTGAAGTCCACCACCATCGCGCCCGGAATCACGTTGGTCGCGCCGGTGCCGCCGTGGATGTTGCTCATCTGCCAGCTGGTGGGCTGGAAGAACGCATTGCCCTTGTCCCACTGCATCGCGGCCAGTTCGGCCAGCGCCGGCATCGCCTTGTGGATGGGATTGAGCCCCAGCTGCGGATAGGCGATGTGGCACTGCACGCCCTTGACGGTGAGCTTGCCGCTCATGCTGCCGCGGCGGCCGTTCTTGATCATGTCGCCCAGCCGCGCCACCGAGGTCGGCTCGCCGACGATGCAGTAGTCCAGGGTCTCGCCGCGCGCCTTGAGCCGGTCGCAGACCACCGCGGTGCCGTCCACGCTGGGGCCTTCCTCGTCGCTGGTGATCAGCAGGGCGATCGACAGCGCCGGCGCCGGCGTGGCCTGCAGGAATTCCTCCACCGCCACCGTGAAGGCGGCGATCGAGGTCTTCATGTCGGCGGCGCCGCGGCCGTACAGCTGGCCGTCGCGGTGCGCCGGCACGAAGGGATTGCTGCTCCACTGCTCCAGCGGGCCGGTGGGCACGACGTCGGTGTGGCCGGCAAAGACCAGCGTCCGGCCGCCGGAGCCGGGCCGCTTGGCCCACAGGTTGGTGACGCGGAAGCTCTCGGGGCCGCTGTCGATGGTCTCGCAGGCAAAGCCCAGCGGCGCCAGCCGCTGCGACAGGATGCGCTGGCAGCCCTGGTCGTCCGGCGTGACCGAAGGCCGCGAGATCAGTTCTTCGGCGAGGTACAGCACCTTCGACATCAGGCCAGCCTCGTCATCAATGCTTCACGTCCAGCGTGATCTCGGTGAACGAGGCTTCTTCCGCCAGGTCTTCCTCGCTGGCGCCTTCCTCGGCGAACTGGGCGTCCTTGCCGGCGAAGTCGTTCTGCAGCCGCCATTGCAGGTTGGTGGGCGAGTCGGCGTAGGCCAGGCCTTCCTTCTTCTCCACGATGCCGTCGACGATCATGCGGGCGATGTCCTGCTCGAAGGTCTGCGAGCCCTCGGCCATCGACTTCTCCATCGCTTCCTTGACGCCGGAGAAGTCGCCCTTTTCGATCAGCTCCGAGATCAGCTTGGTGTTGAGCATCACTTCCACCGCAGGCGCCCGGCTGCCGGTGATGGTGCGCAGCAGCCGCTGCGAGACCACGGCCTTGAGCGCCGCCGCCAGGTCGCCCAGCATGGTCGCCCGCACTTCGACCGGGTAGAAGCTCAGGATCCGGTTGAGCGCCTGGTAGCTGTTGTTGGCGTGCATGGTGGCCAGGCACAGGTGGCCCGACTGCGCGTACGCGATCGCGGCCGACATGGTCTCGCGGTCGCGGATCTCGCCCACCAGGATCACGTCGGGCGCCTGGCGCAGCGCGTTCTTCAGCGCCACCGCCATCGACTCGGTGTCGGTGCCGACCTCGCGCTGGTTGATCACCGACTTCTTGTTGGTGAACAGGAATTCCACCGGGTCCTCGATGGTGAGGATGTGGCCGGTGGCCTTCTCGTTGCGGTAATCCATCATCGACGCCAGCGTGGTGCTCTTGCCGGCGCCGGTGGCGCCCACCATCAGCAGCAGGCCGCGCTTGGCCATGATCAGGTCGCCCAGGATCATCGGCACGTTCAGCGAGGCCAGCGCCGGAATGTCGGTGCTGATGAAGCGCACCACCACCGCGTAGGTGCCGCGCTGGCGCATCGCGGAGAAGCGGAAGTTGCCGACGCCGGCGATCGGCTGGGCCATGTTCAGCTCGCCGGTCTCTTCCAGCTCCTTGATCCGGATGGCCGGCAGCACTTCGGCCAGCAGCGCCTTGGGCGCGTCCGGCGGCAGCAGCTGCGCGTTGATCGGCAGGCACTGGCCGTTGATCTTGATCATCGCCGGGGCGTGGGCGGACAGGTAGATGTCCGAGGCCTTCTTCTCGCCCATCAACCGCAGGATCCGCTCCATCGTGCTCATGCTTCGCTCCTAAATACCAAATTCGGACAACCGGACGCAGAGGACGCAAAAGTTGCGCAGAAGTCGCAGAAGAAGACCTGGAAAATGTTCATATGACTTTTTTTGCGTCCTCTGCGTAGTTTCTGCGTCCTCTGCGTCCCGTCGTCCGTTTTCAGGGGCGCAGCAGCTCGTTCAGGCTGGTGGTGGCGCGGGTCTTGGCGTCCACCCGCTTGACGATGACGGCGGCATACAGGCTGTACTTGCCGCCGGGCTTGGGCAGGTTGCCGCTGACCACCACCGAGCCCGACGGGATGCGGCCGTAGCTGATGGTGTCCGCTTCCCGGTCGTAGATCGGGGTGCTCTGGCCCAGGTACACGCCCATGCCGACCACCGAGTTCTCCTCCACGATCACGCCTTCCACCACTTCGGAGCGGGCGCCGATGAAGCAGTTGTCCTCGATGATGGTCGGGTTGGCCTGCAGCGGCTCCAGCACGCCGCCCAGGCCGACGCCGCCGGACAGGTGGACGTTCTTGCCGACCTGCGCGCAGCTGCCGACGGTGGCCCAGGTGTCCACCATGGTGCCTTCGTCCACGTAGGCGCCGATGTTCACGTAGCTGGGCATCAGGATCGCGCCGCGGGCCACGAAGCTGCCGCGCCGGGCGACCGCAGGCGGCACCACGCGCACGCCGGTGGCGGCCATTTCCTCGGGCGTCAGGTGGGCGAACTTGGTCTGCACCTTGTCGAAGAAGGCCAGGTCGCCGGCCTTCATGATCTCGTTGTCCTTGAGCCGGAACGACAGCAGCACCGCCTTCTTGATCCACTGGTGGACGGTCCACTTGCCGACGCTCTCGCGGGTGGCGACCCGCAGCTCGCCCTTGTTCAGGGCGGCGATCACGTGTTCGACCGCCTCCAGCACGTCGCGGGGCGCCGACTTGGGCGAGATGTTGGCGCGGTTCTCCCACGCGGCGTCGATGGTCTGCTGGAGCTGTTGGGTCATGGAGTTATTTGGATCTGTTTTTCACGAACTGGACGATGCGCTGCGCGGCTTCCACGCATTCTGCGGTGCCGGCCACCAGGGCCATGCGGATGCGGCCCCGTCCCGGGTTGTTCCCCGGGGCGCCCCCATTCGCGGGATTGGCGCCGCCGCTGTCCCGGGCCAGGTAGCTGCCCGGCAGCACAGTCACATTGTATTGAGCCAGCAGGTCGCGGGCGAATGCAGTGTCGCTTTCCCCCACACCCGCCCACAGGTAGAAACCGGCGTCCGGCAGGCTGACATCGAGCACCGGCGCCAGCAAAGGCGTCACTTCCGCGAACTTTGACCGGTACATGGCGCGGTTTTCCACCACATGCCGTTCGTCGCCCCAGGCCGCGATGCTGGCCGCCTGCACCACCGGGCTCATGGCGCTGCCGTGGTATGTGCGATACAGCAGGAACTGCCTGAGCAGGCCGGCGTCGCCCGCGACGAAGCCGCTGCGCAGCCCCGGGACGTTGCTGCGCTTGGACAGGCTGGTGAAGGACACCAGGTTGCGGAAATCGCTGCGGCCCAGCCTGGCCGCCGCCTCCAGCCCGCCCAGCGGCGGCTCGTCGCGGAAATAGATCTCGCTGTAGCACTCGTCGGAGGCAATGACGAAGCCGTGCCGGTCCGACAGCTCGAACAGCATCTTCCATTCGTCCAGCGGCATCACCGCGCCGGTCGGGTTGCCCGGCGAGCAGACGAACAGCAGCTGGGTGCGGGCCCAGATGGCGGCCGGAACGCTGCCCCAGTCGATCGCGAAGTTGCGCGCCGGGTCGCTGGGTGCGTAGTACGGATCGGCGCCGCCCAGCAGGGCCGCGCCCTCGTAGATCTGGTAGAAGGGATTGGGGCAGACCACCACCGGGCGGGGGTCCGCGCCCGTGCCCGGGTCCAGCACGGTCTGCGCGAATGCGAACAGCGCCTCGCGCGAACCGTTGACCGGCAGCACCTGCGTGGCCGGGTCCAGCGCCAGTCCATAGCGGCGCTGCACCCAGCCGGTGAAGGCCGCGCGCAGCTTCGGCGTGCCGGCGGTCGGGGGGTAGGCCGCCAGGTCGGTGCTGGCGTCGTACATCGCCGCGGTCAGCGCCTGCTTGATGAATTCGGGCGTGGGGTGCTTGGGTTCGCCGATGCCCAGGCTGATCGGGCGGAAGGCGGGATCGGGCGTCACGCCCGCAAACAGCTCGCGCAGGCGCTCGAAGGGGTAGGGCTGCAGCCGGGACAACAGGGGATTCATAGGCTGTCGATTATCGCGGCATGGCCCTTGGGGGGGCCGGCACCGATTGACGCCGCCGGCCCGGCTGCATCCAATCGCAACATGACGTCTTCCCGCTGGCGCCTGTCGGATGCGCGCTTCCTGTTGATCCTGCTGCTGCCGGCCACCACGCTGCTGAACGTGCTGCTGCGGCCGCAAACGGCATTCTGGGGCGCGATCGCCATCCTGCTGCTGGTCGCCGCGGTGGACGCGTGCTGGCCGGGCGCGCAGCGTTCGCCGGCGCCGGCCGGGCCGCAGCCGCAGCTGCGCTGGCTGCTGCGGCTGTACGTGCCGCTGCAGGCCGCCTTGCTGCTGGCGGGGCTGGCGCGCGCGCCGCACCTGGACTGGCTGCAGGTGGCGGGCCTGGCCTTCGGCGTCGGCTTCGTCACCGGCAGCATGGGCATCACCTTCGCGCACGAACTGGGCCACAGCCGCCACCGTGCCGACCGCGTGCTGGCCTGGCTGCTGATGGCCAGCGTGAATTACAGCCATTTCATGGTGGAACATTACCGCGGCCACCATCCGCGCGCCGCCAGCCGCGACGATCCGGCCAGCGCGCGGCGCGGCGAAAGCCTGTGGCGCTTCCTGCCGCGCACGCTGGCAGGGAGCTGCGTCGATGCCTGGCGGCTGGAGCGGCAGATGCTGCTGCGCACCCGCCGCGGCTGGACCTCCAGTGCGCTGGCCTGGAGCTGGGGCGCCAACCTGGCGATCGTCGGCGCGCTGGCGGCGGCCGGGCAAGGGCGGATGCTGGCCTTCTGGCTCGGGCAGTCGGCCATCGCGATCTGGCTGCTGGAGACCGTGAACTACATCGAGCACTACGGCCTGCAGCGCAACGTGGACGCCACCGGCCGGCGCGAGCCCTTCGGCGTGCAGCACGCCTGGAACGCCGACCACGTGCTGAGCAACAGCGTGCTGGCCAACCTGCAGCGCCATTCGGACCACCACCTGCGGGCGCTCACGCCGTTCCCGCAACTGCAGGCGCTGCCCGGGCCGCAGCTGCCCACCGGGTATGCGGGCTGCATCTGGCTGGCCGCCGTTCCGCCGCTGTGGTTCGCGCTGATGGATCCCAAGGTGGAGGCGGTGGCCGGGACCGAGAGCGCGGAACGTGCCGCCGGCTGAGCCCTCCCGCACCGCGTGTTACCGTACGCCGGACCCGCTGCAAGGGGCCGGACAGGGCTAGCTGGCCGCGGCGCTTCAGCCAAATTCCAGGACCCGCATGACTGACCCTTGGGCGCCGCCGGAACATCGACCGGGCCGCGACGAACTGCTCGATCACGCGGTCGCCAGGCTCCAGGCCACGCGCGATCGTCCGGCCGCGCCCTGCAAGATCTGCGGCCAGCCGGCCGAGCCCTTCGACATGGTGGACTTCCACAAGTCCTGCGACCGCACGCTGTACCCGCTGGGGCTGGCGGCGATCCCCGTGATCTACCGGCGCTGCAGCGCTTGCGCGTTCATCTTCACCGACTTCTTCGACCAGTTCACCGCCGGCCAGTGGCGGGCGCACGTGTACAACGCCGATTACGCCAAGGTGGACCCGGAGTACCTGGGCGTTCGCCCGCGCGGCAATGCCCGCGACATCGTCTCGTTCCTGGCCGGCCGCCGGCGCGAGACCATCGGCCTGGACTACGGCGGCGGCGAAGGGATGACGGCGGCCCTGCTGCGCGAGAACGGCTGGGCCTTCGATTCCTACGACCCGTACGCGACCACCGAGCTCACGCCGGAATTCGCCGGCCGCTACAACTTCTGCAGCGCCTTCGAGGTGTTCGAGCACAGTCCCGATCCGGCCGGCTCGCTGCGCCAGATCCTGCAGCGCGCCTCGCCGGACGAGCTGACCGTCTACATCGGGACCGGCACCCACGACGGCATCGTGACCGACGAAACCCGGCTGTCCTGGTGGTACGTCGCCCCGCGCAACGGCCATGTCTCGATCTATTCGCGCCGCTCGCTGCAGATCCTGGCCCAACAGGCCGGCTTGCGCTACGTCGGCGCGTGGCCGTTCCGCGGCACCCATGTGCTGACGCGCGGCATCGGCGACGGTGCCGTGCGCAGCCGGCTGGTCGGCGCCAAGCTGGTCCGGCAGGCGCGAACCGTCCTGCATGCCTGGCCGAAGACCCTGCCGTAGCGGGCGACCGTAACACCCCGATGCACTGGCACCCGCAGCGGCGCGGGCGCTTCCAGAATGGGCGCTTTGCACGAAGGGCGCGCGATGGAGGCAAGGTTCCAGGACAAGGTGGTGGTCGTCACGGGGGCCGGCTCGGGCATCGGCGAAGCGGTGGCGCGGCGCTTCTCGGCCGAGGGCGCGGCGGTGGTGCTGGCGGGACGCACCCGGGCCAAGCTCGATGCCGTGGCCGCGGACCTGCCGCCCGAGCGCACGCTGGTCAAGCCGTGCGACGTCTCGAAATACCGGCAGGTGGAGGCGCTGGTGCAGGCGTCGGTCCGGCGCTTCGGCGGCCTGCACGTGATGGTCAACAACGCCGGCGTCGCGCCCGAGGGCAAGGTGACCGAAGCCTCGCTGCAGGAATGGGAAGAGGTGATGGCCATCAACGCCGGCGGCGTGTTCCACGGTTGCCGGGCCGCCATGCCGCACCTGGTCGCCAGCAAGGGCTGCATCGTCAACATGGCGTCGGTGTCCGGCCTGGGCGGCGACTGGGGCCTGAGCTTCTACAACGCCTCCAAGGGCGCGATCGTCAATTTCACCCGGGCGCTGGCGCTGGACCACGGCGGCGACGGCGTGCGGGTCAACGCGGTCTGCCCCAGCTTCACGCTGACGCCGATGACCGAGGACATGCAGCAGGACAGGAAGGTGATGGCGAAATTCAGGGAGCGCATCCCGCTCGGGCGGCCGGCCCGGCCGTCGGAGATCGCCGCCGTGGTGGCCTTCCTGGCCAGCGACGACGCCTCCATGGTGACCGGCGTGGCCTTGCCGGTGGACGGCGGCGTCACGGCGTCCAGCGGCCAGCCGAACATGGGCTAGCCGCTACAGCATTTCCAGCGGCACCGGCCCCGTGGGCCGCGGGAACAGGCGCTCCAGTTCCGCCAGCGCCTCGGCGTCCAGCGGCTGCGCCAGGGCGGCGGCATTGGCACGCACCCGGGCGGCGCTGGCGGCCTTGGGGATCGCGATCACGCCGTCCTGCGCCAGCAGCCAGCCCAGCGCGGCCTGCGCCGGCGTGATGGCCCGCCGTGCGCAAAAGGCCTGCAGCCGCCGGTCGGCCAGCAGCCGGCCCTGCTCCAGCGGCGAGTAGGCCATCACCGGGATGGCGCGCTGGCGCAGCCAGGGCAGCAGGTCGTGCTCGATGCCGCGGCGCGACAGGTTGTACAACAGCTGGTCGGTCTGCACGCCGGCGCCGCCGGGCAGCCCGGCGAGCTCGCGCATGGCGGCCAGGTCGAGATTGCTGACGCCGAAATGCCGGATCAGCCCGTCGCGCTGCAGCGCGGCGAAAGCCTCCAGCGTCTCCGCCAGCGGCACGCTGCCGGCCCAGTGCAGCAGGTAGAGATCGAGCCGGTCGGTGCCCAGCCGGCGCAGGCTGGCCTCGCAGGAGCGGCGCATCGCCTGGCGCGAGGCATTGTGCGGATAGACCTTGCTGACCAGGAACACCCCGTCGCGGCGGCCGGCGATCGCCTCGCCCACCAGGCTTTCGGCCAGCCCCTCGCCATACATTTCCGCGCTGTCGATCAGCGTCAGGCCCAGGTCGAAGCCCAGGCGCAGCGCGGCGAGTTCGGCGGCGCGCTGCGCCGGGTCCTCGCCCATGCTCCAGGTGCCCTGGCCCAGGGCGGCAACCAGCTCTCCGCTTGGCAGGCGAACGGTCTTCATCGGCTGGCGACCTCCAGGACGCCGGTGTCGAGCTGCGCGGGCAACAGGCCCAGCAGGTCCATCAGCTCGTGCGCATTGTCGGGCGCGTGCAGCTTGTCGGTGTTGTCGAAGTAGCAATAGACGTCGCGGCCGTTGCGCTGCGGCGGCGGCCCGGGCGCGATCAGGCGCGCATCGGCGGGCTGCAGGCCGTGGGTCCAGGCCCGGATGCAGTCGGCCCAGCGCGCCAGTTGCTCGCGGCTGTACTTGCTGCGGTACAGCTCGGTGGCGCCGTGCAGCCGCACATAGACGAAATCGGCAGTCACGTCTTCGTACAGCGGCCAGGGCCTGGGCGTGTCGGCGACCACCCAGGCGACGTTGTACTTGCGCAGCAGGGCGATGAAGGCCGGCGTGACGAAGCTGTCGTGCCGCACTTCCACCGCGTGGCGCATGCGCTGGTTGCGCTGCGGCTCCAGGGATTCGCGCCCGGCCATGCGGGCATCCCGGTGCCGCGCCAGCGCCGCCGCGGCAACCGTGGTCTTCGGCAGCATCCTGAGGAAGGCCTCGAACAGCGCGGGCTCGAACTGCATGTTGGGCGGGAACTGCCAGAGCACCGGCCCCAGCTTGTCGCCCAGCTCGAACAGGCCGGAGGCGAAGAAATTGGCCACCGCCGTCTGGGCATTGCGCAGGCGCAGCATGTGCGTGATGTAACGGCCGCCCTTGACGGCGAACACGAAGCCTTCGGGCGAATCCTCGGCCCACTTGGCGTAGCTGGAGGGCCGCTGCAGCGAATAGAAGGAGCCGTTGAGCTCGATGCTGGGAAACTGGCGGGCGGCGTACCACAGCTCGCGCGCCTGCTGCAGCCCGGGCGGATAGAAGTTGCCGCGCCATGGCGGGTAGCGCCAGCCTGAAACCCCGATCCGGATGCGTCCTGCCATCGCTTCCTTGTGCCAGAAAGCGGGCGCCAGCGGTCACCGCCGTAACCGCTGGTTGCAGGGGCGGGCGCCAGGCGGTCCGGTATCATCCCAGCCACCCTGCCGGGCAAGCCGGTTTCCCGCCAATGTCAGCCCTTTCCTGAAGCCAAGTGCGCCTCAATTCCATCAAGTTATCCGGGTTCAAGTCCTTCGCCGAACCCACCAACTTCATGTTGCCCGGCCAGCTGGTGGGCGTGGTCGGTCCCAACGGCTGCGGCAAGTCCAACATCATGGATGCCGTGCGCTGGGTGCTGGGCGAGTCGCGCGCCAGCGAACTGCGCGGCGAGTCGATGCAGGACGTCATCTTCAACGGCACCAACACCAGGAAGCCGTCGTCGCGCGCATCGGTGGAGCTGGTGTTCGACAACGCCGACCACCGGGCCGGCGGCCAGTGGGGCCAGTTCGCCGAGATCGCCGTCAAACGGGTGCTCACGCGCGACGGCACCAGCAGCTACTACATCAACAACCAGCCGGTGCGCCGGCGCGACGTGCAGGACGTGTTCCTGGGCACGGGACTGGGCCCGCGGGCCTACGCCATCATCGGCCAGGGCACGATCAGCCGCATCATCGAATCCAAGCCCGAGGAGCTGCGCCTGTTCCTGGAAGAGGCCGCGGGCGTGTCCAAGTACAAGGAGCGCCGGCGCGAGACCGAAAGCCGGCTGACCGACACCCGCGAGAACCTGACCCGGGTGGAGGACATCCTGCGGGAGCTGAACAGCAACCTCGACAAGCTGGAAAAGCAGGCCGAGGTGGCGCAGAAGTACAACGAGTGGCAGGCCCAGGCCACGCTCAGACAGCACCAGCTGTGGTTCCTCAAGCGCGCCGAGAGCGAAGTGGACCAGGGCCGGGTCAAGGCCGACGCCGAGAAGGCGGTCAACGACCTCGAGTCGCGCGTGGCCGACCTGCGCCGCATCGAGAGCGACCTGGAGACCATCCGCCAGGCGCACTACGCCGCCGGCGACCAGGTCAACCAGGCGCAGGGCGCGCTCTACGAAGCCAGCGCTGAAGTGGGCCGGCTGGAGGCAGAGATCCGCTTCGTGGTCGAGGGCCGGCAGCGGGTGGAGCAGCGGCTCGCCCAGCTGAAGGAACAGACCGCGCAATGGGCCGGCCGCAAGGACGACGCCAGCGCCGAGATCGAGACGCTGGCCGGGCAGGGCGTGGAAGCCGAGGAGAAGGCGATCACGCTGGCCGCGCAGCTGGAAGACCAGTCGCAGCGGCTGCCGGACCTGGAAGAGGCGCTGCGCCAGGCGCAGGCCCGCTCCGCCGAGCAGCGCACCAGCGTCGGCCAGGTGCAGCAGCAGATCCAGGTGCTGGCGGCCGACCAGCGCAACATCGAGGAGCAATCGCGGGCACTGACGCTGCGCCGCGAGAAGCTGGCCGCCGACCGCAACGCCCTGGCCGCGCCGGACGAAGTGCGCCTGACCAACCTGCAGACGCAGCTGGCCGCGGCGCAGGAAGCCGCGGAAACGGCCGACGGCCGGCTGCACGAATTGCAGGAGCAGGTGCCGGCGCTGGACGACGACCGGCGCGCCCGCCAGCAGTCGGTCAATGCCGAAGGCGGCAAGCAGGCCGACCTGTCGGCGCGGATGGAAGCGCTCAAGGCATTGCAGGAAAAGGTCAAGACCGACGGCAAGCTGCGCCCGTGGCTCGCCAAGCACGGCCTGGAGGGCCTGCAGGGCCTGTGGAGCCGCATCCACATCGAGCAGGGCTGGGAAAACGCACTGGAAGGAGCGCTGCGCGAGCGCCTCAATTCGCTGGAGGTGTCGCGGCTGGAGATGGTGCGCGCCTTCGGCAACGACGCGCCGCCGGCCAAGCTGGCCTTCTACAGCCCGCCGCAGGCCGGCGCCCCCGAAGCCGCAGCGGCGCTGCCGCGGCTGGCCGACCTGCTGCGCCTGAACGATGCCGGCCAGAAGGCGCTGCTGGTGGACTGGCTGCACGGCTGCTACACCGCGGGCAGCTTCGAGGAGGCGCTGGAAGCGCGCGCCAGGCTGCAGCCGGGCGAGGTGATCTACGTCAAGAGCGGCCATGCCGTCAGCGCGCACAGCGTGAGCTTCTACGCGCCGGACTCCGAACAGGCCGGCTTGCTGGCGCGCCAGCAGGAGATCGAGAACCTGGAAAAGCAGCTGCGCGCGCAGCACCTGATCACCGAGGAAGCGCGCTCGGCGCTGGTGCGGGCCGAGGCGGCCTACACCGATGCATCGCAGCGGCTGGTGCTGGCGCGGCGTGAAGCGGCCGAGACGCAGGGCAAGGCGCACGAACTGCAGGTCGAGACCCTGCGCCTGACGCAGCTGGCCGAGCAGACCCGGGCCCGCAGCGAGCAGATCGCCGCCGACCTGGCGGACGTGGACGGCCAGCTGGAGGAGCTGCAGGAGCGCCGCGTGACGGCCGAGGGCCGCTTCGAGGAACTGGACATGCAGCTGGCCGACAGCCAGGAGCGGCACGCGCAACTGGACGAACGCGTGATCGAGGCCGAGCGCAAGCTGGCGGAAAGCCGCGAACAGCAGCGCAGCCTGGAGCGCCAGGCGCAAGAGGCGCAGTTCTCCCAGCGCTCGCTGGAAGCGCGGCGCGCCGAGCTGCAGCGCGCCATCGCCACCGCGACGCAACAGGCCGAGACCATCGCCGTCGAGGAAGACCGGGCCCGCGAGGAACTGGCGCGGCTGACCGACGCCGCGGCGCAGGCCGGGCTGCAGAGCGCGCTGGCGCTGAAGCTGGAGCGCGAGAGCGCACTGGGCGCCAAGCGCAGCGAATACGACGACCTGACCGCGAAACTTCGCGCCAGCGACGAACGCCGGCTGCAGCTGGAACGCGAGCTGGACCCGCTGCGCCAGCGGATCGTCGAGATGCAGCTGAAGGAACAGGCGGCGCGCCTGGGCCTGGAGCAATACACGCAGCTGCTGGCCGATGCCCAGGCCGACCTGGACGCGGTAGCCAAGTCGATCCAGGAGGGCAACGTCAAGCTGGCCGGCATGCAGGGCGAGATCGACCGCCTGCACCGCGAGATCGCCTCGCTGGGCGCCGTCAACCTGGCGGCGCTGGAGGAACTGACCACGGCGCGCGAGCGCAAGCAGTTCCTGGACGCGCAGTCGGCCGACCTGAACGAGGCGATGACGACGCTGGAAGACGCGATCCGCAAGATCGACGCCGAAACCCGCGACCTGCTGGCCGGCACCTTCAACATCGTCAACGAGCACTTCGGCCGCATGTTCCCCGAGCTGTTCGGCGGCGGCAACGCCAAGCTGGTGATGACCGGCGAGGAGATCCTGGACTCGGGCGTGCAGGTGCTGGCGCAGCCGCCCGGCAAGAAGAACCAGACCATCCACCTGCTGTCCGGCGGCGAGAAGGCGCTGACGGCGATCGCGCTGGTGTTCGCGATCTTCCAGCTGAACCCGGCGCCGTTCTGCCTGCTGGACGAGGTCGACGCGCCGCTGGACGACGCCAACACCGAGCGCTACGCCAAGCTGGTGACCAGCATGAGCCGCGAGACGCAGTTCCTGTTCATCAGCCACAACAAGATCGCGATGGAGATGGCCGAGCAGCTGATCGGCGTCACCATGCAGGAGCAGGGCGTGTCGCGCATCGTCGCCGTGGACATGGATTCCGCGGTCTCGATGGCCGAAGCTGCCTGATGGACAAGTTTCCGCTGAGCAGTTTCACGCTGGGACTGGCGATCATCGGCGGCCTGGTGCTGGCCGCGCTGGTCGCCTGGCAGACCTGGACCTCGCGCCGCAACACGCCGCGCCAGCCGCAGCCGGACGCGCCCGCGTCCGCCGCCGGCCACCCGGCCGATCCGCTGGCCGAGCGGTCGGAGCCCACCTTCGACACCGACACCGATCCGGTGCCCCTGCCGCTGCCGGAGAAGCGCCCGGGGCTGGACGCGCTGATCGACATCATCGCGCCGATCGCGCTGGAGGCGCCCGCCTCCGGGGAAGCGGCGCTTGCCGCCATGCCGCCCACCCGCCGGGCCGGCAGCAAGCCGTTCGCGGTGGAAGGGCTGAGCGTGGAGACCGGCGAGTGGGAGCAGCCCCACGCCGGCCGGCGCTACAGCGCCTTCCAGGCCGGGGTGCAGATGGCCAACCGAACCGGCGCGCTCAACGAGATCGAATACTCCGAATTCGTGATGAAGGCGCAGGCCTTTGCCGACGCGGTCAACGGCGCGCCGGAATTTCCGGAGATGCTGCATGAAGTGGCGAGAGCGCGCGAGCTGGACCAGTTCGCCAGCGACCACGACGCGCAGCTGGGTTTCACGCTGCGGGCCCGCAACGCGGCCTGGAGCCCGGGCTACGTGCAGCAGAATGCGGCGCGCCTGGGCTTCGTCTCCGGCGTGATCCCGGGCCGCATGGTGCTGCCGGCGCAGGTGCATGGCATGCCGCCGGTGCTGGGCCTGAGCTTCGACACCCAGGCCGCGATGGCCGAGGATCCGGCGCTGTCGGCGATCCGCGAGGTGACGCTCAGCCTGGACGTGCCGCAGGTTGACCGCAGCGAGCGGCCGTTCGTGCGCATGCGCGAGTCGGCCATCGCGCTGGCCGCGTCGATGGACGGCCTGATCACCGACGACAACGGCCAGGTGATCCGGCCCGAATCCCTGGACGGCATCGGCGCCGACCTCGAGCAGCTGTACGACACGCTGGACGGCCGCGACCTGTCGGCCGGCTCGGCGCTGGCGCGGCGCCTGTTTTCCTGAGGGCCGGCGCGATGGCGACCAGCACGGCCGTCCGCGAGCGCGTCGACGCGCTGCGCGCGCTGCTGCACCACCACGCCCACCGCTACCACGTGCTGGATGCGCCCGAGATTCCGGACGCCGAATACGACAGGCTGTTTCGCGAGCTGCAGCGGCTGGAAGCGGAACATCCCGAGCTGCAGTCGGCCGATTCGCCGACCCAGCGCGTGGGCGGCGCGACGCTGGACGGCTTCACCAAGGTCAAGCACCGGGTGCCGATGCTGTCGATCCGCACCGAGACCGACACCGAGCCGTCGGGCGCGCAGAACTTCGACGCCCGGGTGCGGCGCGAGCTGGGCCTGGCGGAGTCGGAGCCGCCGGTGGAATACGTGGCGGAACTGAAGTTCGACGGGCTGGCGATCAACCTGCGCTACGAGGACGGCGTGCTGGTGCAGGCTGCCACCCGCGGCGACGGCGAGGTCGGCGAGGACGTGACGCAGAACATCCGCCAGATCGGCCAGATTCCGCTGAAACTTCCAGAGGACGCACCGCCCGTGCTGGAAGTGCGTGGCGAGGTCTACATGCGGCGCGACGATTTCGAGTCGCTCAATGACAAGCAGCGCGAGAAGATCGCCAGGGGCGCCAAGAACGAGAAGACCTTCGTCAATCCGCGCAACGCCGCCGCCGGTGCAGTGCGCCAGCTCGATCCGGCGATCGCGCGCCAGCGGCCGCTCAGCTTCTTCGCCTATGGCTGGGGCGAGCTGTCGCCGCCGGAAGAAGGCGGCCCGCAGTTCGAGACCCATTATCAGGCGCTGCTGACGCTGCGCTCCTGGGGCTTCCCGGTGCACAACGACACCTCGCTGGCCAGCGGCGCGGCGGAGCTCGTCGCCTTCTACAACCGCATCGGCCGGCTGCGTGACCAGTTGCCCTTCGACATCGATGGCGTGGTCTACAAGGTCAACAGCATCGCGCTGCAGAAGAAGCTGGGCTTCGTCACCCGCGAGCCGCGCTGGGCAGTGGCGCACAAGTACCCGGCGCAGGAGCAGCTGACGACGGTGGAAGCGATCGACGTGCAGGTCGGGCGCACCGGCAAGCTCACGCCGGTGGCCAAGCTGGCGCCGGTGTTCGTCGGCGGCGTCACCGTGACCAACGCCACGCTGCACAACGAGGACGAGGCGCGGCGCAAGGACGTGCGGGTCGGCGACACGGTGATCGTGCGGCGCGCCGGCGACGTGATCCCGGAAGTGGTGGCCGTGGTGCCGGACAAGCGGGTCAAGGATGCGCCGGTGTTCACCATGCCGCGCAAATGCCCGGTGTGCGGCTCCGACGCCGTGCGCGAGGAAGGCGAGGTCGACTACCGCTGCACCGGCGGCCTGTTCTGCGGCGCCCAGCGCAAGGAGGCGATCCTGCATTTCGCCCAGCGCCGGGCGATGGACATCGAGGGCCTGGGCGACAAGCTGGTGGACCAGATGGTGGACGCCGGCGTGATCCGCACCTTGCCCGATCTCTACCGGCTGGGGCTGGCGAACCTCGTCGCGCTGGAGCGGATGGCCGAGAAGTCGGCGCAGAACGTGCTGGCGGCGCTGGAGAAATCCAAGCAGGCGACGCTGCCGCGCTTTCTCTACGGCCTGGGCATCCGCCATGTCGGCGAGGCGACCGCGCGCGACCTGGTGCGCCACTTCGGCAAGATGGACGCGATCATGGACGCCAGCGTGGCGCAGCTGCTCGAAGTGCCGGACGTGGGGCCGGTGGTGGCCGAGAGCATCCACACCTTCTTCGCCCAGCCGCACAACCGCGAAGTCGTCGAACAGCTGCGCGCTGCCGGCGTGACCTGGCCGGAGAACGAGCCCGAGGCGCGCGCGGTGCTGCCGCTGGCCGGCAAGACGGTGGTGCTGACCGGGACGCTGCCCACGCTCAGCCGCGACGAAGCCAAGGACCTGCTGGAGGCGGCCGGCGCCAAGGTGGCCGGCTCGGTCAGCAAGAAGACCGACTACGTTGTCGCCGGCACCGAGGCCGGCAGCAAGCTGGAGAAGGCGCAGCAGCTGGGGCTCGCGATCCTGGATGAACAGGGACTGCGCGACCTGCTCGCCGGCCGGTGAACGGGTCTGGGGTCACTGTCATCCCGGGTCGAGCCCGGCATGACAGACGCGGCTATGCTTGTGCCCATGACAATCCGTGAAATTCTCAAGATGGGCGACGAGCGCCTGCTGCGCGTCGCCAAGCCGGTGGCGCAGTTCGACAGCGACGAGGTGCACCTGCTGGTGTCCGACATGTTCGAGACCATGCGCGCGGTCAACGGCGCCGGCCTGGCGGCGCCGCAGATCGGCATCGACCTGCAGCTGGTGATCTTCGGCACCGACGCGCCCAACCCGCGCTATCCCGATGCGCCGCCGGTGCCGCGCACCGTGCTGCTCAATCCGGTGGTCACGCCGATCGGCGAGGCCGAGGAGAGCGACTGGGAGGGCTGCCTGTCGGTGCCCGGCCTGCGCGCCGTGGTGCCGCGCTGGGCCAAGGTGCGCTACCAGGGCTTCGACCAGTACGGCGACCCGATCGACCGCACCGTGGAGGGCTTCCACGCCCGGGTGGTGCAGCACGAATGCGACCATCTGGTCGGCAAGCTTTATCCGATGCGCGTGCGAGATTTCACGAAGTTCGGCTTCACCGAGGTGCTGTTTCCGGGCCTGGACGCGACCGCCGACGACTGAAGGCGGGATCCCCCGCGCCGCCGCCCCATTGGCGAAAAAAGGCGTGACCACGATTGCAGAAACATGCCGGCGCGCCGCCGCATTTTTGCGTGGCAGCGTCTCGAGAACAACCGAGGCCATCCGCCGTGCCCACACAAAGCGCCCGGGCGGCAATTCGGGCCTAATGGGCCATGTCCTCCCAGCCCGCAGCGCGCGCGGAACCTGCGCCCCTGCCCAGCGGCTACCACGTCAAGCTCGAAACCGTCACCGGCAGCGGTGCCGACATCCAGCTGCGCTCGCTGCTGGACCGCGTCCAGTACCACGACCCCGATGGCGACGCCGAGCGCGCCGGCATCGCGCCGGCCTCCTGGCCGCTGTTCGGGCTGCTGTGGCCCTCGGGCCAGGTCCTTGCCGGCGTGATGTCCACCTACGCGATCGCCGGCAAGCGCGTGCTGGAATTGGGTTGCGGCCTGGGGCTGGCCAGCATGGTGGTGCACCGGCGCGGCGGCGACGTCACCGCCACCGACTGCCACCCGCTGGCCCCGCTGTTCCTGTCCGAGAACCTCGAGCTCAACGGCCTGCCGGTGATGAAATTCAGCGCCGCCCACTGGAGCCGTCCCAATCCGCTGCTGGGCCTGTTCGACGTGATCATCGGCAGCGACGTGCTGTACGACCGCGAGCAGCCCGAGGCGCTGTCGCAGTTCATCGCCCTGCATTCGGGACCCGGCGTGGAGGTGCTGATCGTCGATCCCAACCGCGGCAACCAGGGCCGCTTCAGCACCCGCATGGGCCAGCTGGGCTACTCCCACCGCTCCACGCTGATTGCCTGCCTGCCCGACGGCGTTCCCTACCGCGGACGGCTGCACCGCTACCTGCGTTGAGCGGTGCGCATTCAGGAAGCAAGCGCCTCGAGCAGCTCGGTCTCGATCTCGATCTGCTGCTTGTTGTGCTGCAGTTCCGGGCCGTCGATCAGGAAGGTGTCTTCGACCCGCTCGCCCAGCGTTGAAACCTTGGCCAGCTGCAGGTTGATCTTGTGGCGCGCCAGCACCCGCGCCACCGAATACAGCAGTCCCGCGCGGTCGCTGGCGGAGATGCTCAGCAGCCAGCGCTGGGCCTTTTCGTCGGGTCGCAGGTCCACCCGCGGCGCCACCGGGAAGCTCTTGACCCGGCGCGACACGCGGCCGCGGCTGGGCGGCGGCAACGGGCCGGCTTTCTCCAGCGTGCGGGTCAGGTCCGACTCCACCATGTTGATCAGCTCGCGGTTGTGCTCCGGCAGCATCGAGCTGACCACCTGGAAGGTGTCCAGCGCGTAGTCGCTGCTGGTGGTGTGGACCTTGGCGTCCAGGATGCTGAAGCCGGCGCCGTCGAAATAGCCGCAGATGCGCGCGAACAGATCGGGCTGGTCCGGCGTGTAGACCAGCACCTGCAGGCCTTCGCCCACCGGCGACAGCCGGGCCCGGACGATGGTCTTGCCCTGGCCGACATAGCGCGAGATGTGGCGGGTGTGCCAGGCGATCTCGCCGGCGTCGTGGCGCATGAAGTAGCCCACGTCCAGCCGGTCCCACAGCTTCTTGTGGACCTCGAAGGGCAGCGCCGCCAGCGCCAGCTGCACCAGCGCCTCGCGCTTGCGGGCCTCGATCTCGGCCGCCGCGTCCGGCGCCCGGCCGCCCAGCACCCGCAGCGTGGCGCGGTACAGGTCCTCCAGCAGCTTGCCCTTCCAGTTGTTCCAGACCTTGGGGCTGGTGCCGCGGATGTCGGCCACCGTCAGCAGGTACAGCGCCGTGAGGTAGCGTTCGTTGCCGACTCGCGCGGCGAAGGCGGAGATCACGTCCGGATTGCTCAGGTCTTCCTTCTGCGCGATCCGGCTCATCGCCAGGTGCTCGCGCACCAGGAAGGTGATCAGCTTGCAGTCCTCCACATCCACCTCATGCTGCTTGCAGAACAGGTGGACGTCGCGCGCCCCCAGCTCCGAATGGTCGCCGCCGCGGCCCTTGGCGATGTCGTGGAACAGGGCCGCCACGTACAGGATCCAGGGCTTGTCCCAGCCGGCCGCCAGCTGCGAGCAGAACGGGTATTCGTGGGCATGCTCGGGGATGAAGAAGCGCCGCACGTTGCGCACCACCATCAGGATGTGCTGGTCCACCGTGTAGACATGGAACAGGTCGTGCTGCATCTGGCCGACGATCCGGCGGAACGCCCACAGGTAGCGCCCCAGCACCGAAGTCTGGTTCATCAGGCGCAGCGCGTGGGTGATGCCTTCGGGCTGCAGCAGCATCTGCTTGAAGGTGGCGTGGTTGACCGGGTCGTTGCGGAAGTCCGCGTCCATCACCGTGCGGGCGTTGTACAGCGCCCGCAGCGTGCGCGCCGACAGGCCCTTGACGCCGACGGTGGTCTGGTAGATCAGGAAGGTCTCCAGGATCGCGTGCGGGTTCTTCAGGTACAGGTCGTCGCTGGCCACCTCCACCATGCCGGCCTTGTTCAGGAAGCGCTCGTTGATCGGCTCGGGCGGCGGCGTGTTGGGATCCAGCCGCTCGGCGATGTTCAGCAGCAGGATCTGGTTGAGCTGGGTGACGGCCTTGGCTGCCCAGTAATAGCGCTTCATCAGCGACTCGCTGGAGCGCGACATCACGCGTCCGGTCTTGGCGTCGATGCGCGCCGTGAAGCCGAAGGATTCCGCCACCGCCGTCTGCAGGTCGAACACCAGCCGGTCCTCGCGCCGCTGCGCCACCAGGTGCAGCCGGGCCCGGATCAGGCTCAGGAGCGCCTCGTTGCGCTTGATCTGGCGCACCTCGAAGGGAGTCGCCAGCCCCGAGCGCGCCAGGTCGTCCCAGCTGCTGCCGAAGCCGGCCGCCTTGGCCACCCACAGGATCACCTGCAGGTCGCGCAGGCCGCCCGGCGATTCCTTGCAGTTCGGCTCCAGCGAGTAGGGTGTGTTCTCGAACTTGTTGTGGCGCTGGCGCATCTCCAGCGTCTTGGCCACGTAGAAGGCGCGCGGGTCCATGGCGGCGTCGAAGCGCTGCTGGAACGCCGCGTGCAGCTTGCGCGCGCCGGTGACCAGCCGCGATTCCAGCAGCGAGGTCTGCACGGTGACGTCCTGCGCGGCCTGCGTCGCGCATTCGGACACGGTGCGCACGCTGGAGCCGATCTCCAGGCCGATGTCCCAGCACTGGCCGATGAAGTCCTCCACCTTGCGCTTGAGGTCGGGTTGCTGGTCGATCGAGGTGCCGTCGGGCATCAGCACCACGACGTCGATGTCGGAAAAGGGAAAGAGCTCGCCGCGGCCGTAGCCGCCCACCGCGATCAGGGCGAACTGCGCCGGCATCCCGGCGTGGGTCCACAACAGGCGCAGCGTGTCGTCGGCGTTGCGGGCCAGCGCCTGCAGCAGCTTGCGGATCCCGCGCACCGAGGTGCCCTTGGCCTGCATCGACGCCAGCAGCTGCGCCTTGCTGCTGCGGTAGCTGTCGCGCAAGTCCTGGATGTCGGCCATGGCGCGGGGCGGACGGATCAGGCGTTGACGAAGGGCGGCGGCGGCGGGCTGCCGGCCGACAGGGTCAGCACCTCGTAGCCGGTCTCGGTGACCAGCACGGTGTGTTCCCACTGCGCCGACAGCGAATGGTCCTTGGTGACGATGGTCCAGCCGTCGTTGCCGAACTCCTTCACGTCGCGGCGGCCGGCGTTGATCATCGGCTCGATGGTGAAGGTCATGCCCGGCTTGAGCTCGTCCAGGGTGCCGGGCTTGCCGTAATGCAGCACCTGCGGCTCCTCGTGGAAGTTGCGGCCGATGCCGTGGCCGCAGAACTCGCGCACTACCGAAAAGCCGTTCTTCTCGGCGAACTGCTGGATCGCCCAGCCGATGTCGCCCAGGTGGATGCCGGGCTTGACCCTGCTGATGCCGTGCCACATGGCGTCGTAGGTCAGCGCCACCAGCCGCTTGGCGGCGATCGAGACCTCGCCGACCATGAACATGCGGCTGGTGTCGCCATACCAGCCGTCCTTGATCACGGTGACGTCGACGTTGACGATGTCGCCCTTCTTGAGCGGCTTGTCGTTGGGGATGCCGTGGCACACCACGTGGTTGACCGAGGTGCACAGCGAGGCGGGATAGGGCGGATAGCCCGAGGGCTGGTAGCCCAGCGTGGCGGAAATCGAGCCCTGGGTCTGCATGCACTCCGATGCCAGCCGGTCGATCTCCCGGGTGGTGATGCCGGGCTGGATGTGCGGCGTCAGGTAATCCAGCACCTCGGCCGCCAGCCGGCAGGCCGTCTTCATGCCCTGGATGCCTGCCTCGTCTTTGTAGGTAATGCTCATGGCCCCAATTATCCCAGAGGGCGGCGCCGCGCACGGGGGCAGGACGGCAAGTCCCTGCCCGGGCCGCTGGCGCCGGCCGGACCGGAGATAATCGCGGCAACCTCCTTGCCGAATCCCTTGAACGCTCCACCCGCCTGGCTGCTCCGCGCAGCCCCCACCGACCCCAACGCCGTGGACCAGTGGGTCAGCTCGCCGGCCCGGCTGGCCGCAGTCGCGAGCACCGGCCTGGACGGCAGCGAACCGGAGGAAAGCTTCGACAGCCTCACCAAGCTGGCCGCCCGGCTGCTGAAGGTGCCGGCCAGCTTCATCTCGGTGGTGGGCGCCGACCGCGATTTCTACAAGAGCCAGGTCGGCTTCCCGGAGCCGCTGGCGCAGGCGCGGGCGCTGCCGGGGCGCACCTTCTGCCACTACACGCTGGCCGCCGACCAGGTGCTGGTGATCGACGACACCCACGCCGACCCGGTCTGGCGCGCCGTGCCCACGGTCCAGACGCTGGGCGTGCGCGCCTATGTGGGCGTGCCGCTGCGGGTGGGCGGCGAAACCGTGGGCAGCTTCTGCGTGATCGACATGGAGCCGCGGCGCTGGTCGGACGAGGAGCTGGAAACCCTGCGCCAGCTGGCCATCTCGGCCGGCCGCGAACTGGGGCTGCGCGCGGCCCTGGCCGAAGCCCGGGCCGACTCGGAAGATGCCCGCGCGCTGGCCCGCTCGCGCGAGGAGGTGGTCGCCGTGGTGGCACACGACCTGCGCACGCCGCTGCAGATCCTGCAACTGAGCGCGACGCTGCTGCAGCGGCAGATGCCGCAGGAGCAGCGGCCGGTGATCGGCCGGATGGTCAAGGCGATCGACTCGATGAAATCCATGGCCGAGGGCCTGCTGTCGTCCAGCGCGCTGCTGGCGCCGTCGGCCGGCCGGTCCCGCGCGGTCGGCGCCAGCGAGCTGGCCCGCGACGCGGTGGCGATGATGGCGCCCATCGCCGAGCGCGCCGGCATCGAGCTGCAGCTGTCGGCGCTCGATGAGGCGTCGATCAGCATCGACTACGCCCGCATGCTGCGGGTGCTGGGCAATGTCATCGGCAACGCCATCAAGTACTCGCCGTCCGGCACCGCGGTGCTGGTGGGCGCCACCCGGATGGGCGCGGAACTGCTGCTGACCGTCACCGACCAGGGCCGCGGCATGACGGCGACCGAGCTGGAGCGCGCCTTCGACAGCGGCTGGCAGGGCGCCGAGGGCATGGTGCGCGGCGACGGCGCCGGTCTGGGCCTGTTCATCGTCCGCACCCTCGTGGAGGAGCACGGCGGCCGCGTCGAGATCGCCAGCCAGCCGGGGCTGGGCACCGCGCTGACCGTCGTCCTGCCCTGCCAGTAGCCGGCGGGCGCGCCCGTTAAAATGGGTCGTTCAACGGCGCGCCCCAGTCAGCGGCGTGCCGGCCCGATCCCAGACCCACCAGGCCAAACAGTGACCCTGCACATCACCGAGTTCGAGGGCGGCAATGCCCTCGGCGAGTTCCGCGTCCAGCAACTGCTTCCCCGGCTGGCCGCGATCAGCGACCGGATCACCGGCTTGGCGGCCCGCTTCGTGCACCTGGTCGCCACCGACGCCCCACCGACCGAGGCCGACCGGGCGCGGCTGGCAGCGCTGCTGACGTACGGCGAGCCGGCCGCCGGGCCGGCGGACGGCGCGCTGATCGTCGTGACGCCGCGCCTGGGCACCATCTCGCCCTGGGCCTCCAAGGCCACCGACATCGCCCACAACTGCGGCATCGCGCTCAAGCGGATCGAGCGCGCCACCGAATACCGGCTGGCGCTCAAATCGGGCCTGCTGTCGCGGGGCGGGCTGGACGCGGCGCAACTGCAGGCGGCCGCGGCGCTGCTGCACGACCGCATGACCGAGAGCGTGCTGTTCTCGCGCGAGCAGGCCCGCGGCCTGTTCGCCGAACTGCCGCCGGTGCCGATGGAGCAGGTGCCGCTGCTGGCCGGCGGCCGGGCGGCGCTGGAGCAGGCCAACGCCCGCTTCGGCCTGGCGCTGGCCGACGACGAGATCGACTACCTGCTGCAGGCCTTCCGCGAGCTGGGCCGCGACCCGACCGACGTCGAGCTGATGATGTTCGCGCAGGCCAACAGCGAGCACTGCCGGCACAAGATCTTCAACGCCGCCTTCACCATCGACGGCGTGCCGCAGGACAAGAGCATGTTCGGCATGATCCGCAACACCCACCGGCTGGCACCGCAGCACACCATCGTGGCCTATTCGGACAACGCGTCGGTGATGGAAGGCCACCAGCTGGAGCGCTTCAGTCCAACGACCTCGGGCAGCTACGCCAAGGGCGACGCGCTGCACCACGTGCTGATGAAGGTGGAAACGCACAACCACCCGACGGCGATCTCGCCGTTCCCCGGTGCGTCGACCGGCGCCGGCGGCGAGATCCGCGACGAGGGCGCGACCGGAAGAGGCTCCAGGCCCAAGGCCGGCCTGACCGGCTTCACCGTGTCGAAGCTGTGGGGCGGCTGGTCCGACCAGGCCGGCGGCAAGCCGGACCACATCGCCAGCCCGCTGCAGATCATGGTGGAGGGACCGCTGGGCGGCGCCGCCTTCAACAACGAGTTCGGCCGGCCCAACCTGCTGGGCTATTTCCGCGAGTACGAGCAGCAGGCCGCTTCCGACGTGGACAGCGTGCCGCGCGGCTACCACAAGCCGATCATGATCGCCGGCGGGCTGGGCAGCATCGACGCCGGCCAGACCGCCAAGATCGCGTTTCCGGCCGGCAGCCTGCTGGTGCAGCTGGGCGGCCCGGGCATGCGCATCGGCATGGGCGGCAGCGCCGCCAGCTCGATGGCCACCGGCACCAACGCGGCGCAGCTGGATTTCGATTCGGTGCAGCGCGGCAACCCGGAGATCGAGCGCCGCGCCCAGGAGGTGATCAACCGCTGCGTCGCGCAAGGCGATGCCAACCCGATCCTGGCGATCCACGACGTCGGCGCCGGCGGCCTGTCCAACGCCTTCCCGGAACTGACCAACGACGCCGGCCGCGGCGCCCGCTTCGAGCTGCGCCAGGTGCCGGTGCTGGAGTCGGGCATGGCGCCCAAGGAGATCTGGTGCAACGAGAGCCAGGAGCGCTACGTGCTGGCAATCGCCCCGCAGTCGCTGCCGCAGTTCCAGGCCCTGTGCGAGCGCGAGCGCTGCCCGTTCTCGGTGGTCGGCGTGGCGACGCAGGAGCGCCAGCTGGTGCTGGCCGACGCCGCAGCCGCTCCGGTGGACATGCCGATGGACGTGCTGCTGGGCAAGCCGCCGAAGATGCACCGCGACGTGGCGACCGTCCGGCGCGCGTTCCAGCCGGTGAACCTGACCGGCGTGGCGCTGCAGGACGCGGCGATCCGGGTGCTGGCCCACCCGACCGTCGCCTCCAAGCGCTTCCTCATCACGATCGGCGACCGCACGGTGGGCGGCCTGACGCACCGCGACCAGATGGTCGGCCCCTGGCAGGTGCCGGTGGCCGATTGCGCCGTGACGCTGGCCGATTACCGCGGCTTCGCCGGCGAGGCGATGAGCATGGGCGAGCGCACGCCGCTGGCCGCGGTCGACGCGCCGGCGTCCGGCCGGATGGCGGTGGCGGAGGCGATCACCAACCTGCTGGCCGCGCCGATCGAGCTGGCGCGGGTCAAGCTGTCGGCCAACTGGATGGCCGCCTGCGGCGAACCGGGCGAGGACGCGGCGCTGTATGAAACCGTGCGGGCGGTCGGCATGGAGCTGTGCCCGGCGCTTGGCATCTCGATTCCCGTGGGCAAGGACAGCCTGTCGATGCGCACCCAGTGGGAGGAGGCCGGGCAGAAGAAGAAGGTGACCTCGCCGGTCAGCCTGATCGTCAGCGCCTTCGCCACGCTGGCCGACGTGCGCGGCACGCTGACGCCGCAGCTCGATGCGAAGGAGGACGACACCACGCTGGTCCTCCTCGACCTCGGCAAGGGCCGCAACCGGATGGGCGGCAGCATCCTGGCCCAGGTGCTGGACCAGGTCGGCGACAGCGTGCCGGACCTGGACGACCCGCAGGACCTGGTGAAGCTGGTCAATGCAGTGAACCAGCTGCGCGCCGCCGGCCAGATCCTCGCGTACCACGACCGCAGCGACGGCGGGCTGTTCGCCGCTGCCTGCGAGATGGCCTTTGCCGGCCACGTCGGCGTGGCGCTGAACGTGGACCTGCTGGTGACCGAGGGCGACGGCATCTCCGACAGCCGCGCCGATGTCGGCGACGCCAAGAACTGGGCCGCCCAGGTGGCGCCGCGCCGTGACGAACTGACGCTCAAGGCGCTGTTCAACGAGGAGCTGGGCGTGCTGCTGCAGGTGCGCACCGCCGAGCGCAACGCCGTCATGCAGACCCTGCGCCAGCACGGCCTGAGCAAGCACAGCCACTTCGTCGGCAAGACCCGTCCCCTGTCGTCCACCATCGACGCCGGCAAGGGCGAGGTGCAGGTGTGGCGGGACACCAGGGCGGTGTTCAGCGCGAAGCTGCAGGACCTGCACCAGGTCTGGGACAGCGTCAGCTGGAAGATCTGCCGGCTGCGCGACAACCCCGCCGGCGCGGATGCCGAGCACGCCGCGGCCGGCGCCCCCGCCGATCCGGGCCTGCACGTCTTTCTGCCAACGCCCGTTCGGGCTGAGCCTGTCGAAGCCCCGTCACTCAACCTCAGCCGCCCCAAGGTCGCCATCCTGCGCGAGCAGGGCGTCAACTCGCAGGTGGAGATGGCCTATGCCTTCACCGAGGCCGGCTTCGAGGCGATCGACGTCCACATGACCGACCTGCAAAGCGGCCGCGTCAGGCTGTCGGACATGCAGGGCGCGGTGGCCTGCGGCGGCTTCAGCTACGGCGACACGCTGGGCGCCGGCATCGGCTGGGCCCGCAGCATCCTGTTCAATCCGCAGCTGGCGCAGCAGTTCCAGGCCTTCTTCGCACGCGACGACAGCTTCATGCTGGGCGTGTGCAACGGCTGCCAGATGCTGGCCGAGCTGGCCGACATCATTCCGGGCGCGCAGGCCTGGCCGCGCTTCACCACCAACCGCAGCGAGCGCTACGAGGCGCGGCTGTCTCAGGTGGAGGTGCTGCAGTCGCCCAGCCTGTTCTTCCAGGGCATGGCCGGCATGCGGCTGCCGATCGCGGTGGCCCATGGCGAGGGCTACGCCAACTTCGCCCAGCGCGGCGACCGGCCCAGCGTGCTGGCGGCGATGCGCTTCACCGACCACCATGGGCAGGCCACCGAAAGCTATCCGCTCAACCCCAACGGCAGCCCGGGCGGGCTGACGGCCGTCACCACCGCCGACGGCCGCTTCACCGCCATGATGCCGCACGCCGAGCGGGTGTTCCGCAACGTGCAGATGTCGTGGACCGACGGCGATCCGGCCGCGTCCAGCCCGTGGCTGCAGCTGTGGCGCAATGCGCGCCGCTGGGTCGGTTAGCACCGCCATCGACGCGGTCCGGGACGCTGCGGGGGACGACAAGCCGCGCCGGCCGCAGTAGCATTCGGCCGTGCGCCGGCAGCCTGCCGGCTGGCGCAGGAAAGGAGCGATCCATGTTCGACCACATCGGCCTGGGCGTCAGCGACTACGCCGCCAGCAAGGCCTTCTTTCTGAAGGCGCTGCAGCCGCTGGGCATCGGGGTGGTGATGGAGGGGCCATACGGCGTGGGCATCGGGCCGCCCGGCAAGCCGGCGCTGTGGCTGTCGCAGACGAGCGACAAGCCGGCGCCGCTGCACCTGGCCTTCCGCGCCGCCGACCGCCCGCAGGTGGACGCGTTCTACCGCGCCGCCCTGGAAGCCGGCGGCAAGGACAACGGTCCGCCCGGCCTGCGCCCGCAATACCACCCGGATTACTACGGCGCCTTCGTCATCGGGCCGGACGGCCACAACGTCGAGGCGGTCTGCCACCAGCCGCCGCGCTGAGCCGGTCCGGGAGCCGCGCCGGCAGCGCCCGTGCGAGCCCTACGTCGTTCCGGCATGAGCCAGATCAATGCGCGGAACAGGAATTCAGGCGACAAAGCCAGGGTGACAGGTGCACGGGAGCAAATCATGGCCACCCTGGACAAGCCGATCGAAGTCGACCTCGTCTCCTGCGAGGTCTGCCTCAAGGAAGTGCCGGTCGCCGAGGCCGCGATCGCGGAGGCAACCGACTACTTCACCTATTTCTGCGGCCTGGAGTGCTACGAGAAGTGGAAAGGCCGGGGCGAGGCGAGAGCGCCGGCCGCCGCGCCAGTGCAACCGCGCCCGGCATGAAACTGGCCGAGCAGCCGGTTGCGAGCCCCGAGGCCGCGCGCGTGCTGCAGCCGCTGGGCCTGGCCGATCCCTGGCGCTGGCTGCGCGCCGGCTGGAGCGACCTGCTCGCGGCGCCGGGCATCGCGCTGTTCTACGGCGGCTGCTTCTGGCTGATGGCGCTGCTGCTGGGCGCGGTGTTCCGCAACAAGGCCGAGTACACGCTGTCCTTCGTCTCGGGCTGCTTCCTGGTGGGGCCCTTCCTGGCGATGGGCCTGTACGAATCCAGCCGGCGCCGTGAACAGGGGCTGGAGCAAAGCCTGGCCGCCTCGCTGACCTGCTGGGACCGGCGCCTGGGCAGCATGGGCATGCTGGTGCTGGTGCTGCTGCTGCTGGAGCTGCTCTGGGGCCGCGCCTCGCTGGTGGTGTTCGCCGTGTTCTTCACCACCGGCATGCCCAGCACGGCGAGCGTGCTGCAGGCGGTCTTCAATCCGCAGAACTGGCAGTTCGTCGCCGTCTACGCGGTGGTCGGCGGCGTGTTCGCCGCCCTGGTGTTCTCCACCTGCGTGGTCTCGATCCCGATGATCCTGGACCGCGACACCGACGCCGTCACGGCCGGCATCGCCAGCCTGCAGCTGGTGGCCGAACGCACCGGGACGATGCTGTTGTGGGGCGCGCTGATCGTGGCCCTGGTGCTGGCCGCGGTGCTGCTGCCGTGGGCGGTGGGCCTGCTGGTCGTCGGTCCCTGGCTGGGCCATGCCAGCTGGCACGCCTACCGCGGCAGCTTCGCCTGGTCCCCGCTCACCCCGCGGGCGCAGCCGGCTCCTCCGCCGGCTTGACCAGCAGCACCGGCACCGGCGAATCGTGCAGCAGCGACTGCGCCACCGAGCCCTGCAGCGCGCCCAGCAGGCCGCCGGCGCCGCTGCTGCCCATGATCACCAGCTCGCAGCCGTGCTCCTCGATCAGGTCCACCACCGCGTGGGCGGGATCGCCCGACACCACCTCGGTCTCGCACTCGACGCCGGCGTCGCGCAGCAATTGCACCGCCGGCTGCAGCGCGTCCTCGCCGGCCGCGCGGCTGCCCTGGGCCCGCACCTCGGGATCGGGCCAGGTGACGATTTCATAGAGGCTGGACGGCTCCTGCACGTTCACCAGCAGGAAGCTGGCCTGCAGCCCCTCGCGCACCAGCTTGAGCGCGAAGCGCACCTCGTGCAGCGACAGTTCGCTGCCGTCGACGGGCAAAAGCACCTTCATCTTGCGTTCCCCGGCGGCGCGACCACCGCGCCCTGGATGCCATGCCGCTGCAAGGCGGCGGCCACGAAGCCGCTGGCCTTCATCTCCTCGACGAAGGCGCTGACGTAGCGCGCGCCGCTCTCGCGGCCCCTGGGCAGGCCCATCGCCTGCTGGATCACCATGAAGCGGCCATCGAGCAGCCGCACCCCCGGCACACGCCTGGCGTCCGCCTGCAGCTGCTGCTTGACGCCGGCCGCCACTTCCATGCCCTGCGCCAGGAACACGTCCGTCACCGCCGGCGAGGTGGGCGCTTTCACCAGTGTCGCGGCCTTGAGTTCGCGCGTCAGGTACAGGTCGTAGGCGCTGCCCAGGCCGACCACCACGCGGTTGCCCGGCCGGTCCACTTCTTCGTTGCGGCGGATCGGCGAATCGTTCTTCACCAGGTAGGCGCCTTCGATGACCACGTAGGGCGGCGTCTGCAGCACGTCGGCGCCGCGCACCGGGTCGATCGCCACGAAGGCGATGTCCACCCTGGCGTCCTTCACCGCCTCGACCACCTTGCCGGCCGAAGTGAAGGTAACCAGGTCCACCGGCACGCCCAGCCGCTTGCCCAGCTCGCGCGCCAGGTCCACCGAGACGCCCTGCGGCTGGCCGTCGGGCCCGCGGGCGGCGAGGATGGGATTGCCGAAATTGATCGCCGCGCGCAGGCGCCCGCTGGGCGCCAGTTCGGTCACCGGCGCCGCCGGGCCGGGCGCTGCGCAGCCGGCGACCAGGGCGGCGCAGGCGAGCAGGGCGGCGCGGCGCTGCAAGGCCATCAGAACTCGACCTTCTGGCCCGGGTCCACCACCAGCATGCGGGCCGTGCCGGGCGCGGTGCCGAGCGCGGCGTTGAATTCGGCAGGCGTGCCGGCCAGCTGCGGCGTCGTTCCGTAGTGGATCGGCAAGGCGTACTTGGGCCGGATCAGGTCGCGCACGGCCATCGCCGCGTCGCGCGGATTCATCACGAAGTGCCCGCCGATCGGGATCAGCACCAGGTCGGGCCGGTACATGTCGCCGATCAGGCGCATGTCGCCGAACACGGCGGTGTCGCCCATGTGCCAGATCTTGAAGCCGTTCTCCATCTCCAGGATGAAGCCGACCGGCTCGCCGCCGACGTGGATCTCGTCCTTGCCGGTGGCCGGGTTCTTCCAGGTCAGCTCGGACGAATGTTCCGCATGGACGGCAGTGATCTTCACGCCGCCGGGGCCGAACAGCGCGATGGTGCCGCCCTTGCCGAAGCGCGGCGACAGCTCCACCGGCAGGATGCCCAGCTTGACGATCGAGTCGTTCAGTCCGGCCGGTCCCCACACCGCAGCGTTGTTCATTTTCGCCAGCGCCGGAGCGTCGGCGAAATGGTCGAAGTGGGCGTGCGTCACCAGGATCAGGTCCACCTTGCCCAGCGCCGCCAGGTTCTTGAAGGCGGCCGGCGTCTTGGGATTGGACGTGAGCCAGGGATCGATGACGATCACCTTGCCCCCGGGCGTGGTGATGCGGGTGGTGGCCTGTCCCAGCCACAGGATCTCGGTCTTGCCGCCCTGCGCGAACGCCGCGGCGGCGGTGCAGAGCGCGGCGACGGCCAGCAGGGCGCGCAGCAGGCGGCCGCCGAAAGGAATCTGGAATCGCATGGGGTGTTGCTCCGGGGAATTGGTGGGTGTGCGGCCGATTGAAGCCGCGCCGGGTCGCGCCGTCAATCGGCGTAGACACCGATCGCTAAACTCGGGCCGCATGCCGTCACGCCGTTTCGACTCCATCGACGCCCTGCGCGGGATCGCCATCGTCTGGATGACGGTCTTCCACTTCTGCTTCGACCTGGACCATTTCGGCTGGATCCGGCAGGACTTCTACCGCGATCCGTTCTGGACCTGGCAGCGCAGCGCCATCGTCAGCCTGTTCCTGCTGTGCGCCGGCCTGGGCCAGGCCATCGCGGTGGACCAGCGCCAGGACGCGCGCCGCTTCTGGAAACGCTGGTCGCAGGTGGCGGCCTGCGCGCTGCTGGTCACGATCGGATCGTGGTACGTCTTTCCCCAGAGCTTCATCTACTTCGGCGTGCTGCACGGCATCGCCCTGATGCTGGTGATCGTGCGCTTCACCGGCGGCTGGGGCCGCTGGCTGTGGCTGGCCGGCGCGCTGGCGATCGGCCTGAAGTTCGCGGCGCTGCAGGCGCATGCGCTCTGGCCCGCGCTCGACTTCCTCAACGACAGGCCGTGGAACTGGCTGGGCCTGGTCAGCCGCAAGCCCCAGACCGAGGACTACGTTCCGCTGATCCCCTGGCTGGGCGTGATGTGGTGGGGCATGGCCGCAGGCCAATGGCTGCTGCAGCACCACCGCAGCCTGCTGGCGCGGCCGCTGCCGCGGGTCGCGGCGCCGCTGGCCTGGCTGGGCCGCTGGAGCCTGAGCTGGTACATGCTGCACCAGCCGCTGCTCTTCGGCATCTTGCTATCGCTGCGATAGCCGCGCTCATGCTCTTCAGCGAGACAACGAGAACCAGTCCTACAAAGCCAAACTGACCGGGCCCTTACCTTGGCTGGCGGCAATCCCGCCGCATCCCTCGGACAAAGACATGCCCAAATCCCAGAAACCGGCCGCCGGCCGACAAGATCCCGGCAAGGCCAGGACCGCTGCGAAATCGGCGGCACGCAACACCGACAGCGGCCCCGCCGGCGCCCAGCCCGGACCGGCCGGCGACCTGCCCTCCGAAAAGATGGCCCAGACCCAGGAGCTGGCCGCAGCATTCCCGTTCAACGCCAACAAGCCACTCGAACACGGCGCCAAGAACGGCATGAACCCGCCGGCCGGCCAGACCGCGACGCCGGCCTCGCGCCTGCCCACCGGCAGCACGCTGTCGGAAGAAAACGGCTCGCAAAAGACCGGCAGCGTGGCCCCGGAAGGCGTCAATTCGACCATCGAGCCGCTGGACCGCGTGCGCGTGGACTCGGCCGGCCAGGTGCTCACCACCAACCAGGGCGTGGCGATCGCCGACAACCAGAACTCGCTCAAGGCCGGGCCGCGCGGCCCGGCGCTGCTGGAAGACTTCATCCTGCGCGAGAAGATCACGCACTTCGACCACGAGCGGATTCCCGAGCGGATCGTGCACGCCAGGGGTTCGGGCGCGCACGGCTTCTTCGAGGCCTACGAGCCGCTCACCGCGCTGACCAAGGCCGCGCCGTTCAAGGAAGCCGGCAAGGTGACGCCGGTGTTCGTGCGCTTCTCCACCGTGGCCGGCGAGCGCGGCTCCAAGGACACGGCGCGCGACGTGCGCGGCTTTGCCGTCAAGTTCTACACCGACGAAGGCAACTGGGACCTGGTGGGCAACAACATGCCGGTGTTCTTCATCCAGGATGCGATGAAGTTCCCGGACCTGGTGCACGCCGTCAAGCCCGAGCCGCACCACGCGATGCCGCAGGCTGCCAGCGCGCACGACACCTTCTGGGACTTCATCTCGCTGATGCCGGAATCGACGCACATGATGATGTGGGCGATGTCGGACCGCGCGATCCCGCGCAGCTACGCGACGATGCAGGGCTTCGGCGTGCACAGCTACCGCTTCGTCAACGACGCCGGCGACTCGGTGTTCGTCAAGTTCCACTGGGAGCCGAAGTACGGCACCCATTCGCTGGTGTGGGACGAGGCGGTGAAGATCTCCGGTGCCGACCCGGACTATCACCGGCGCGACCTGTGGGAACGCATCGAGTCGGGCGCCTTCCCCGAATGGGAGCTGGGGGTGCAGGTCTTCACCGAGGAGCAGGCCGAGAAGTTCAGCTTCGACATCCTGGACGCCACCAAGATCATCCCCGAGGAGCTGGTGCCGGTGCGCAAGGTCGGCCGCATGGTGCTCAACCGCAACCCGGACAACTTCTTCGCCGAGACCGAGCAGGTGGCCTTCTGCACCGCGCACGTTGTGCCGGGCATCGACTTCTCCAACGACCCGCTGCTGGCCGGCCGCATCCACTCGTACGTGGACACGCAGATCTCGCGCCTGGGCGGACCGAACTTCCACGAGATCCCGATCAACTCGCCGGTCGCACCGGTCCACAACAACCAGCGCGACGGCATGCACCGCCAGGCGATCCATCGTGGCCGCGTGTCGTACGAGCCCAATTCGCTGGGCGGCGGCTGCCCGTTCCAGGCCGGCGCTGCGCAGGGCTTCGTCTCCACGGCGCTGCGCATCAAGGACCGCGAGCAGGACAAGGTCCGCGCCAAGCCGGAGAAATTCGCCGACCACTACACCCAGGCCACGCTGTTTTTCGACAGCCAGAGCCCGGTGGAGCAGGACCACATCGCCGCCGCCTTCCGCTTCGAGCTGTCGAAGGTGACGGTGCCGGCGATCCGCGAGCGCATGGTGTCCTCGCTGCGCAATGCATCCGAGGCGCTGGCGCAGAAGGTGGCCGACGGCCTGGGCATGGAACTGCCCGAGCCGATGCCGCGCGCGCTGGCGAACCCGCCCGCGCCCGAAGTGAGCAAGTCGCCGACGCTGTCGCTGCTGGCCCGGCCGGGCGACGGCTCGATCAAGGGCCGCAAGGTCGCCTTGCTGGTGGCGCCCGGCGTCGACGGCGAGTCGATTGGCGCGGTGCAGGCCGCGCTGGCGCAGCAAGGGGCCGTCGGCCGGCTGGTGGGACCGCGCATCGGGCCGATCAAGACCGCGAGCGGCGAGATGCTGGATGCGGACGCGTCGATGGAGAACGAACCCGGCTTCCTGTTCGACGGCCTGGTGCTGCCGGACGGCGCCGAGGCGATCGCCGCGCTGGCCCAGGACGGCCACACGGCGGAATTCATCAAGGACCAGTTCCGGCACTGCAAGACCATCCTGGCCTTCGGCGGCTCCCGTTCGCTGCTGGCGCAGGCCGGCGTTCCGGTGACGATGGACAAGAGCCAGGCACAGGGCGGCACCGGCCTGATCCTGGCCGCCGCCGGCGACGCGGCGCAAGCGGCCGACGCCTTCGTGCAGGCGCTCGCGATGCATCGCCATTTCGGCCGCGAGATGGACCCGCCGCTGGTCTGAACGCATCCCCACCATCCGGAGAAATGACATGACTCTTGTCGACAAAGACGCCTGCGAACTGCTGGACGCGGACCACCTCGCGGTCAAGCACCTGTTCGTGGAATACGCCCGGCTGGCCTACTCCGGCGGCGCCGCCGCTGCCAGGCTGGCGCTGGCCCGCCGCATTTGCAGCGAGCTGACGGTCCATGCGCAGATCGAGGAAGAAATCTTCTACCCCGCGCTGCGCAAGGAGATCGACGCCCCCGAGCTGCTCGACGAGGCCGAGGCCGAGCACCAGGAAGCCAAGGCGCTGATCGCGCAGATCGAGGGCAGGGCGGCCGCCGACGCCCAGATGGACCAGCTGGTGGCGGACCTGAACCGCGCCGTGGAGCAGCACGTGAAGGAGGAACGGGACGGCCTGTTTCCCAAGGCACGGGCCAGCGACATCGACCTGGATGCGCTGGGCGTGCGGCTCAAGGAGCGGCAGGACCAGCTGGCCGGCTCCGCCCCGAAGCCGGCGGGCCGCGCGGCCCGGCGCGGCTAGGCCAACAGGCCGGGCCAAAGAAAAGGGCCCGCGCCGCCGGTGCTTCACCGGAACGGCGCGGGCCCTGGCCGGACCGCGAGGGAGGCTTACTCGATCTTGGCCTTGGCGCGCAGTTCGTCCTGGAACTTGGTCATCTTGACCTGCGCCAGCTGCTGGGCGATCTGCGGCTTGACGTCTTCCAGCTTCGGCAGCTGGGCATCGCGCGTGTCGTCCAGGCGGATGATGTGGTAGCCGAACTGGGTCTTGACCGGCGTCTCGGTGGTCTGGCCCTTCTTGAGCTTGACCAGGGCGGCGGAGAACTCCGGCACGTAGCTGTTCGGGTTGGCCCAGTCCAGATCGCCGCCGTGGGCGCCGGAGCCCGGGTCCTTGGACTGCTTCTTGGCGATTTCGTCGAACTTGCCGCCCTTTTTCAGGCTGGCGATGATCGCCTTGGCGTCGTCTTCCTTCTCGACCAGGATGTGGCGGGCCTTGTATTCCTTGCCGCCGTTGGCTGCCGCGAACTTGTCGTATTCGGCCTTGATCTCGGCGTCGGTGACCGGGTGGGCCTTCTGGTATTCGGTGAACAGCTCGCGGATCAGCAGGGTCTGGCGGGCCAGTTCCATCTGCGCCTTGAAGTCATCGGTGGCGTCCAGGCCGCGCTTTTGCGCTTCCTGCATGAAGATTTCGCGCGAGATCACTTCGTCCTTGATCTGGCCGGTCATTTCCGGCGTGACCGGGCGGCCGGACTTGGCCAGCTGGCTGGCCAGCATGTCGACGCGGGCCTTGGGCACCGGCTTGCCGTTGACCACCGCGACGTTCTGGGCGAAGGCCGGGACGGCGATGCAGAGGGCGGCCGCGGCCACAGCCGAAAGAAGGTGTTTTTTCATGGGTATTTTTCCCTTGGGAGGGTCTAGGAAGCTGGGACGGGAGGACTGAGGATCAGAACGTCTCGATCGCGAGGGCATGGAGCCCCTGGTCGATGAATTCTTGCAGCGCATCATACACAAGGCGATGCCGCGCCAAGCGGGGTTTTCCTTCGAACAATGGGGAGGCGATCCGCACCCGGAAATGGGTGCCGAAACCGCTGCCGTCAGCCCCGGCATGGCCTGCATGGGCAGCACTTTCGTCCAGCACTTCGAGCGCAGTGGGCGCCAGGAGTTCCCGCAGCCGGCGCTCGAGCGCGGCCGCGGTGATGCCGGTGGCCGGCGTGACGGCGCTCACGACTTGGGTGCCTCGTCGGCCTTCATGTAGCGGCCCAGGTAGAGCGCCTGGACCACCACGAACACCGCCATCAGCCCCAGCCCGCCGAACAGCTTGAAATTGACCCAGGTGTCGGTGTCGAAGTTGAAGGCCACCCACAGGTTCAGCACGCCCATGGCGGTGAAGAACACGATCCAGCTCCAGTTGGTCACGCGCCAGGCGGCGTCGGGCAGCTCCATCTGCGATCCCATCAGCGACTTGAGCAGGTTCTTGCGGAAGAACAGCTGGCCCGCGGCCAGCGTGCCGGCCATCAGCCAGTACAGCACCGTCGGCTTCCATTTGATGAAGGTGTCGTTGTGGGCCACGATGGTGGCGCCGCCGAACAGCACGATCACGCCCAGGCTGACCCACTGCATCGGCTCCACCTTGCCGGTCTTGTAGCGCAGCCAGCCGATCTGGCCGACGGTGGCGACGATCGCGACCGCGGTGGCCGCATAGATGCCCCAGATCTTGAACGCCACGAAGAACAGGATGATGGGAAAGAAATCGAGCAGCAGTTTCATGGGATCTCAGTTGTTGTTGTTCTTGGGCGTGAAATCGAGCGAGGCGGAGTTCATGCAGTAGCGCAGGCCGGTTTCGGTCGGGCCGTCCGGAAACACGTGGCCCAGGTGGGCGCCGCACTGGGCGCACACGGTCTCGGTGCGGCTCATGCCGTGGCTGCGGTCGACGATCTCCCGGATCGCGCCGGGCACCGCCAGCGAGAAGCTGGGCCAGCCGCAGCCGGCGTCGAACTTGGTGCTGGAGTCGAACAGCTTGTTGCCGCAGCAGATGCAGTGGTAGCTGCCGTCGGCCCAGACCGCTTCGTACTTGCCGGTGAACGGGCGTTCGGTGGCGGCGTGCCGGGTGACGTCGAAGGCGCCGCGCTCGGCGCCCTTGTCGGCCAGCAGCGCCTTCCATTCGGCTTCGGTTTTCTGCACAGGGTAGGTCATGACGAGCAGCTGATTTCGATGTTGGAGGCCCAGTCGGGCGGGAATCCGGCGAGGTCCTCGTGGTCCGGATGCTCTGCAAATGGGGATTGAAGCAGCAGCAGCAAGCCTGAGACCATCGAATGGTCGCCGAGTTTCGCCTGCCGGATGGCCATTTCGCCCAGGTGGTTGCGCAGCACGTATTTTGGATTGGTCTGCAGCATCCTGGGGCCGGCTCCTTCTTCGAGCGCCAGCCGCTGCGAATACCGGCTGAGCCAGCCGTCGAAGCCCTCGCGGTCCAGGAACAGGTCGCGCACGGTGTCGGCGGGCTGGCCGGCGACATGGTGGGAGAGCCGGCGCCAGAAGATGGTGTAGTCGACCCGCTCTTTGGCCAGCAGCTGCAGGATGCCCTCGATCAGCTGGCGATCAGCGTCCTGCGCCGTCGCCAGGCCCAGCTTGGCGCGCATCAGGCGCTCCAGCTCGCGCGGAAACACCGATTTGTACGACTCCAGCGCGGCCAGCGCCAGCTCCTGCTCGCCGATCAGCGGCAGCAGCGCCTGGCCCAGGCAGAACAGGTTCCAGTACGCGATATTGGGCTGCTTGTTGAAGGCGTAACGGCCCTGCTCGTCGCTGTGGTTGCAGATGTGGCCGGGATCGAAGCCGTCCAGGAACTGGAACGGCCCGTAGTCGATCGTCAGGCCCAGGATGCTCATGTTGTCGGTGTTCATCACGCCGTGGCAGAAGCCCACGGCCTGCCATTGCGCGACCATCGCCGCCGTGCGCTCGCTGACCTGCTCGAGGAAGGCCGCATAGGCATTGCCGGCGAACCGCTCCGCGCCGCGGCACTCCGGGTAGAACCGGTCGATCACGTAATCGGCCAGGGTCCTGAGGTGATCGTGCTGGTCGCGCGCGGCGAAGTGCTCGAAGTGGCCGAAACGGACGAAGCTTGGCGCCACCCGCGTGACCACGGCCGCCGTCTCCACCTCTTCGCGGCGCACCGGCGCGGGGGAACCGGTGACGGCCAGCGCCCGGGTAGTCGGGATGCGCAGGCCCTGCATGGCCTCGGACCCGAGGTATTCGCGAATGCTCGAACGCAGCACGGCGCGGCCGTCGCCCATGCGCGAGTAAGGCGTGCGTCCCGCGCCTTTGAGCTGCAGTTCCCGCGGGCCGGCGGGCGAGTCGATCTCGCCCAGCAGGATGGCGCGGCCGTCGCCGAGCTGGCCCGCCCAGACCCCGAACTGGTGGCCGCTGTAGACGCTGGCCAGCGGCCGTCCGCCGGGCAGCAGCCGGTTGCCGGTGAGCACGTCGAGGCCCGGCGGCGATGCGAGCCAGTCGGGATCGAGTCCGAGCTCCTGCACCAGCGGGGCATTCAATCCGACCAGGGCCGGAGAGGGCAGGGGCGTGGGCTGCAGGTCGGTGAAGAACGCCGGTCCCAGGCCGGCGAAGCTGTTGCGCCATGCCAGGGCCGGTTGCGCCAGATCGGCGGGGGCCTCGGGCAGCTGCAGGATTTCATTCATCCCACATTGTCCCGCGCCGCAAGCAGCGCTGCGTCAAGAGGGGAAATCGGCGTTCGGCCGCTGCTTGAGCAATTTCCCTAAGCGCGCAAATGTGACCTTTGGTAATTTGCAGTCAATTTGTGGCTTATGGGCTGCGGGTGGACTTAACAAAAACTTACCAACCGTCTAATAATTAACATCAAGTCGCGAAACCGGGTAGTTGATCGTTCTGGTGCTGTCACTCGCGACATTGCAAGGGGGAGTTCAAATATGTCTATGAGTCTTCAAGCCGAAGCCATTTCCACGTCGCTGGCGCAAGCCGCGGCCCTGTTTCCTGCACTGCGGGAACCGTCGACGCCGTTGCCGGACGATGCGCTGCCCCTGGGCAAGGTCGACGACCGGCTCGAACTGCCGCTGGACGAGCTGAGCTTCCACCGCCTGACCACCCATGCCGACATCGGCCGGATCCTGCACCTGCGCGGTGAAATCAACCTGCCGGCCACCGCATTGGCCGACCCTTCCTTCCATACCCGCGAAAAAAAAGAGACGAGCACGGGGTCGTAGGCGCCTTCCATTGCCGGGGCACCTACATCGGCACCATCCGGTTCCTTCCGATGGATCGCGGGCTCGCTCCCTGCGAGGCCCTTCTGCAGGGACAATCGCTGCTCCCGGGGCATTACTATCAAGGCAGCTGGGAAGCAGGGCGCCTGGTGCTTGCACCCCAATACCGCACCGGGCCGGAAGTGCTGAAGCGCTGCCTGTTCCTGGCGCTGCTTGACCTCGTCCGGAGCACCACCATCGAGAACCTGTTCGCCACCTGCAACCCGGCCCTGGGCCGGCTCTATCGCCGCTGCGGCTTTACGGTGCTGGTGAAGAATGCCTGCGAAGGCGACGGCGGAAACTATTCGCTGATTCACGGCGACGTTCCGACGGTATTGCGTGCGCTGGCGGGCACGGACGCCGAGCGACAACTGGCCGAGGAAGAACTGGCGGCTCTGGCCGCGCCCGACCGGGTCTGCGCATGAAACTCTGGCGCCAGCTGTTCGAGCATTACCAGTCGTATCACGCGTACGGCCCGCCACGGCTGAAGTACATGGGATACCTGGGGGTGGTGAGCTACGCGGCCTTCTACCTGGTGCGGTTCACCCGTCCCAACGCCAACCTGTACGATGACCTGGGCCTGCGGCTGATTGCGGTGGGACTGTTCGCTCTGCTGGCGCTCAGGGACTACTGGCCGGAACGGCTCAGGCCCTACTACATCGGGTTTTCCTATCTGGTCCTGCTGTATTGCCTGCCGGGTTTCTCGGTGTTGACGGCCCTCCAGCGTGGCGGCGGCCTGCCCGCCATTTCGAACGGCTTCATCATCCTTTGTTTGCTGGTGCTGTTGACCGACTGGCGCAACACGCTGGTGATGCTGCTGGCGGGAACGGCCCTCGCCAGCCTCGTGTACTACCTGACCAGCCCGAACCCGCGCATCCCGATGGACCTCGTGGCCCAGTTGCCGGCTTATGGGCTGATCTTGCTCGGCGGCAACCTGTTCAAGTTCTCGACCGAGCAGATCGACGCCGAGCGCAAGCTGCGCGCTACCCAGGCACTGGCCGGCTCGATCGCCCACGAGATGCGCAATCCGCTCAGCCAGATCCGCCACAACCTCGAGCGCATGCAGCAGGCGCTGCCCCAGCCCAGCACCAGCCCGCAGCCGCAGACCCTAGGCGTGCGGCAGGTGGACGCGCTGTACCGGCACCTGGCGGAAAGCGAACTGGCGGTGACGCGCGGCCTGCAGGTGATCGCGATGACGCTGGACGAGGTCAGCGCCAAGCCGCTGGACAGCGCATCGTTCTCCTACCTGTCGGCGGCCGACGTCTGCCGCAAGGCGGTGCAGGAATACGGCTATGAAAGCGACGAGGACCGGGCCCGCGTCAGCGTCGAGGTGCGGGAGGATTTCAGCTTCCGCGGCGACGAGACCGCCTACCTGTTCGTGCTGTTCAACCTGATCAAGAACGCGCTGTATTACCTGCCGCTGCGCCAGGACGGCCGCGTCGTGATCACCGTCGACCGCCAGCAGGTGCTGGTGCGCGACAACGGGCCGGGCGTGCCGGCCGACGTCCGGGCGCGCATGTTCGAACCGTTCCGCTCGGTCGGCAAGACGGGCGGCACCGGCCTGGGCCTGGCCTACTGCCAGCGCGTGATGCGCGCCTTCGGCGGCGACATCAGCTGCGAGTCGGTGCTGGGCGAATACACCCAGTTCAACATGCGGCTGCCGCCGGTCAACGCGCAGGAGGCGCAGGCCCACAGCAGCGCGGCGCTGCAGAAGGCGCGCGACACGTTCCACGGCAAGCGCCTGCTGGTGGTGGACGACGACGCCGCGCTGCGCACCACCACCCGCCACAAGCTGCGGCTGCTGGAGGCGCACGTGGACGAGGCGGCCAACGGCCAGCGCGCGCTGGAGCTGCTGGCGCGCCACAAGTACGACCTGGTGGTGCTGGACCTGAACATGCCGGTGCTGGACGGCTACGCCCTGGCCGAGCGGATCCGCGACGGCGACGTGCCGGCCAACCGCGACATCTGCATCGTCGCCTACACCAGCGAGCCGGCCCACCTGGCCAGCGTCAAGACCCAGAAGGCCGGCATGGACGGCTTCGTCGGCAAGCCCTGCGCCCAGCTGCCGCTGCTGCAGGCCCTGGTGCATGCCTTCGAGCATCCGGCGCCGCGCACCCGGCCCGAGGACGCGGTGCTGGCGGGGCGGCAGGTGCTGCTGGCCGACGACAACCCGTACAACCGCAAGGCAATGACCGCGTACCTGCACCAGGCCGGGGTGAAGGTGACCGAGGCCGCGCACGGCCAGGCGGTGCTGGAATTGCTGCGCGAGCGCAGCGGCTGGGACGCGATCCTGATGGACATCAACATGCCCGGCATGAGCGGGCTGGAGGCGGCGCAGGCCATCCGCCAGAGCACGCTGGCCTGCCGCGACGTGCCCATCATCGCCCTGACGGCGCATTCGGACGAGGCGATGGTCGCGGCGGCGCAGGCGGCGGGCATCAATGCCTTCCTGACCAAGCCGGTCGATGCTTACGTGCTCTATGAAGAGCTGCGACAGCTGGTCGCAGCCGGCGTGTCCCGTGCGGCGGCCGCACCGCTGGCCGCGACTCCTGGCGGCACGGCGGCCACCGGCGCCGACCTGCTGGATCTCAAGCGGCTGGAAAGCTACCGGCGCATCGGCATGCTGGACGAACTGCTGAGCGACTATTTCCCGGAGGCGGCGCGGCTGATCGACCGGCTGGATGCCGCCGCCCAGCGCCAGGACCTGCAGGGCGGGCTGGAGGCGTTGCACTCCCTGCTGGGCATGAGCGGCGAGGCCGGCGCCGCCGCCCTGCACCAGTTGGTGCGGCGCATCTATGTGCCGATGGTGGAAGAGCGCTGCTGGCCGCCGTCCGACGGCTGGCTGGAGCAGATCCGGGCGCTGGCAATCCGGACCGACGCTGCGCTGACAGCCTACGGGCGCGAGCAGGCCAGGACCGCGGCCATCTAGGGGCGCGATCGATGCTGCCGGCCGAAGCCCTGGACGAAGCGCGCTCCATCCTGTTCGTCGACGACGAAGCCTCGTCGCGCAAGTGGTTCGCGCTGACTTTCGGCGACGAATTCACGGTGGTCACCGCCTCGGGCGTGAGCGAGGCCCTTGCGCTGCTCGGCCAGCGTGGCCACGAATTCGCGGTGCTGGTCACCGATTACCGGATGCCGGAGCAGGACGGGATGAACCTGCTGCGGGCGGTGCAGCGGGATTTCCGCCACCTGGTGCGGCTGCTGGCGACCGCCTATGCCGAAAAGGAGGTGGCGATCGCTGCCGTCAACCAGGGCAAGGTGCTGCGCATCCTGGAAAAGCCGCTGGACGAAGCGCCGACCCGGGAAGCGCTGCGCGAGGCGCTGGCGGTCCACCGCTCGCAGGCGCTGGAGCGCGCCCTCAATGAAAGCCGGGTGGCGGCCATGCGCGAGACGCTGGGCTTCCTGGCCCACGAACTGAACACCCCGCTGGCCACCGTGCGCGGCTACGTCAATGCGGTCGCGGTGCGGCGCCTGCCGGCCGGCCCCGAGACGCCGCCGGGCATCGTGCAGTTCCAGGAAGACCATCCCGGCCAGCTGGTCGCCGCGCTGGAAAGCGCCGAGCGGCGGGCGCTGTACTGCCAGTCGCTGGTGTCCACCTTCGTGCAGTCGGCCCGCGACGCCTACCCGGGCGCGGCGGTCCAGACGGTGAGCGCCGCCGGACTGGTGCGCAGCCTGCTGGACGAATACCCGTTCGAGGGCGACGAACGCAGCTGGGTGGACAGCGAACTGTCGGACGATTTCCTGCTGCCGGGACGGCGCGATCTGCTGTATCTCGTGCTCTGCACCCTGACCAAGAATGCCTTGCTGGTCTTGCGCGGCCGGCCCGAGCCGCGGCTGCGGATCGAGCTGGGACGCGACGCAGACCGGCGCGGCGCGCCGCGCCGCTGGATCCGATTCGTCGACAACGGGCCCGGCATTGCGCCCGACGTGCTGCGCAAGCTGACGCGCGAGCCGGTCACCACCCGGGCCAATTCGGGCGGCAACGGCATGGGCCTGATGTTCTGCCTGCGCGTGATGCAGTCGATCAACGGCGCGATCGAGATCGAATCCGAGCTGGGCGCGGGCGCGGCCGTCTGGCTCTATTTCAACCGCTACGAGGCGACCACGCCTTAAGGCTCAGGCCCGGGGCCGGTCCGGGCCGTGGTGGCGGCGGTAGTCGGCCGGCGTGGTGCCGAACCAGCGGCGGACGGCGGCCGCAAATTCGGCGGCATCCCGCAGCCCGAGCCAGCCCGGCATCTCGGCCAGCGGCGCGTCGGACGCGGCCAGGTATTCGTGGGCCAGCTCGCGCCGCACCCGGTCCAGCAGATCCTCCAGCGAGGTGCGTTCGGCGCGCAGCTGGCGCGCCAGCTGGGTGTCGCTCAGGCCCAGCGCGGCGGCCAGCGACTGCGACTGGAACTCGCCCTTGCGCAGCCGGCCCACCAGTTCCTGCGCCACCCGGAAGCTGGTGCGCGCCGTTCCCAGGTCCGCCAGCAGCGATTCGAGCACCCGTTCCTCCACCACGAAGACCGAGGCGCTGCCGCTGACCACCGGCAGCTCCAGGTCCTCGCCGGCCAGCAGCAGCCGGTTGGCCGGCCGGTCGAAGCGCAGCGGGCAGGGGAAGGCCATGCGATGCCGGTGCGCGTCGGCCGGCTCGGGGAACACGAACTCCGCCGCCAGCGGCCGCAGCAGGCAGCGGGTGATGCGCTGCATCACCAGGACGGTCGCCAGCATCGCGTATTCGATGCGCTGGCGCGGGTAGGCCCGGTCGTTGCCATGGGTCAGCGCCAGCCAGACATTGGGATGTTCCGGTTCCAGCGTGAAGGCCGAGGCGTCGTTGGTCAGGGCCGCGTAGCTGGCCTGGCTTTGCAGCACCGAGCCCAGCGTGGCGTCCGAGCCGATCCAGTTGGCGGCGATCTCCAGATCCAGGTAGCGGCTGGCCAGCGCCCGGTCCAGGCCCAGCGTCTCCTGGCCGCTGGCGGCGACCGCCAGCCGCCACAGCCGGTTGACAGCCTCCAGCTCGAGCCGGCCGTGCGGGTCTTCCAGCAGCGCCGGATCGATCTCGGCGGCCTGCAGCAGGCGCGCGCTGTCGACGCCCTGCGATTCGAACATCCGCAGCACGCCCCTGACCCAGGCGGCGGAAGTGGCGGTCGGTCCGGTGCTCACGCCCCCATTCAAATCGAATCGCGGCGCCGCCGCAAGCCCGTCTGTGCGGACGGTGGGGCAACTCCGGTTGCGTGGCTGGCGCGCGGCGGGCGACACTCGCCGCTGCCGCACAATCGACGGCTGACAAAACTGCCACCAACAAGTTCCACGAAGGAGTTTCCATGCTGGGTCTGATGCAAAGCCAACCGCTGTTGATTTCCGGGCTGATCGACCACGCCGAACGCCACCACGGCGATGCGCAGATCGTGTCCCGGCGGGTGGAGGGCGACATCCATCGCTCCACCTGGGCCGGAGTGGCGCGCCGCTCGCGCCAGGTCGCCCACGCGCTGGACGCGATGAACCTGCTGTTCTCCGACCGGGTCGCGACGCTGGCCTGGAACGGCTACCGCCACCTGGAGATCTACTTCGGCGTCAGCGGCTCGGGCCGGGTGCTGCACACCATCAATCCGCGGCTGCACCCGGACCAGATCGCCTGGATCGCCAACCACGCCGAGGACCAGGTGCTGTGCTTCGACATGAGCTTCCTGCCGCTGGTGCAGGCGGTGCATGCGCGCTGCCCGATGATCCGGCAGTACGTCGCGCTGTGCGACGCCGACAAGCTGCCGGCCGACAGCGGCGTGCCCAATCTGGTGAGCTACGAGGCCTGGATCGGCGGCCAGCCCACCGCCTACGAGTGGCCCAGCTTCGACGAGAACTCCGCGTCGAGCATGTGCTACACCAGCGGCACCACCGGCAACCCGAAGGCAGCCCTGTACAGCCACCGGTCCACCACGCTGCACGCCTACGCCGCCGCCTTGCCGGACGTGATGTGCCTGTCGGCCCGCGATTCGGTGCTGCCGGTGGTGCCGATGTTCCACGTCAACGCCTGGGGCATCCCCTATTCGGCTGCGCTCACCGGCTGCAAGCTGGTGTTCCCCGGCCCGGCGATGGACGGCAAGTCGATCTATGAACTGATCGAGGCGGAGAAGGTGACCTACGCCGCCGGCGTGCCCACGGTCTGGCAGATGCTGCTGGGGCACATGAAGCCCGACGGCCTGCGCTTCTCCACGCTCAAGCGCACGGTGATCGGCGGCTCGGCCTGCCCGCCGGCCATGATCACCGCCTTCAACGACGACTACGGCGTGGAGGTGCTGCACGCCTGGGGCATGACGGAGATGTCGCCCCTGGGCACGCTGTGCACCCTGAAGAACCGCCACCTGGAGCTGCCGTCGGAGGAACAGATGAAGATCCGCCTGAAGCAGGGCCGGGCGATCTACGGCGTCGACATGAAGATCGTCGGCGCGGACGGCAAGGAACTGCCGTGGGACGGCAAGACCTACGGCGACCTGTACGTGAAGGGCCCATGGATCGTGCGCGAATACTTCAAGGGCGAGGGCGGCAACCCGCTGGTGGACGGCTGGTTCCCCACCGGCGACGTGGCCACCATCGATGCGGACGGCTACATGCAGATCACCGACCGCAGCAAGGACGTGATCAAGTCCGGCGGCGAGTGGATCAGCTCGATCGACGTCGAGAACATCGCCGTCGCCCATCCGGCGGTCGCCATGGCGGCCTGCATCGGCATGAGGCATCCCAAGTGGGACGAGCGCCCGGTGATCGCCGTGGTGAAGAAGCCCGGCGCGCAGGTGACGCGCGAGGAGCTGCTCAAGTTCTACGAGGGCAAGACCGCCAAGTGGCAGATCCCGGACGACGTGATCTTCGTCGACGCCATTCCGCTGGGGGCCACCGGCAAGATGCTCAAGACCCGGCTGCGCGAGCTGCTCAAGGACTACAAGCTGCCGGCCTGAGCGGGGGGCGGTCGATGTCGCCTGCGCGATAGCAGCGGGGTCCCTTAGGGGCAATCCCTGAGCGCTGCGGTGCACAAAGACTTGTACCCTGCGCGCTACCAGTCAACCAAGGAGACATCGATGAAATTCGCCCTGAAAATCGTGGCCGTCGCGGCCCTGACGGCGGCCAGCGGCCTGGCCCTGGCCCAGAAGGGCGAGACCGTGCGGATCGCCTTCATGGACCCGTTGTCGGGCCCGTTCGCCAACGTCGGCCAGAACCAGCTCAAGAGCTGGCAGTTCGCCGCCGAGCACTTCTCGGGCGCGAAGAATCCGGCCGGCGTGAAGTTCGAGGTGGTCGGCTTCGACAACAAGGGCTCGCCCCAGGAAAGCCTGAACACGCTCAAGGCGGCGATCGACCAGGGCTTTCGCTACATCACCCAGGGCAACGGTTCGGGCGCCGGGCTGGCGCTGGAGGACGCGGTCGCCAAGTACAACGAGCGCAACCCCGGCAAGGAGGTGATCTACCTGAACTACGCCGCGGTGGACCCGTCGATGACCAACGAGAAGTGCGATTACTGGCACTTCCGGCTGGACGCCGACACGACGATGAAGATGGAGGCGCTGACCTCCTTCATGAAGGACCAGCCCAAGGTCAAGAAGGTCTACATCATCGGGCAGAACTATTCGCACGGCCAGCAGGTCGCCAAGTTCTTCAAGGAAGACATCGCGCGCAAGCGTCCCGACGTCAAGATCGTGGGCGAGGACCTGCACCCGATCGGCCAGGTGAAGGACTTCTCGCCGTACGTCGCCAAGATCAAGCAGTCCGGCGCCGACACCATCGTCACCGGCAACTGGGGCCAGGACCTGACGCTGCTGGTCAAGGCGCTGAACGACTCCGGCCTGAAGATCCCGATGTACACCTACTACGCCGGCGTGACCGGCACGCCCACGGCGCTGGCCGCCGGCGGCGACAGCGAGGTCTATGTGGTTGCCTACGGCCATTCGAACCACAGCGGCGAGATCGGCCAGATGGCCGCCGAGTTCAAGAAGAAGTTCAACGACGACTACTACACCTTCGCGACCTACAACGGCATCAACCTGCTGGGCGCGGCCATGGCCAAGGCCAAGTCGACCAACCCGGTGCAGGTGGCCAGGGCGATGGAAGGCCTGTCGTTCAAGAGCTTCGCCGGCGACGCCACCATGCGCGCCTCGGACCACCAGCTGCAGCAGTCGATGTTCGTCACCAAGTGGCAGAAGGCGGACAAGAAGTATCCGTACAGCGTGGAGAACACCGGCTATACCTTCGTTCCGATCAAGCAGATGGACCCGTACGTGTCGAGCACGCCGACCAGCTGCCAGATGAAGCGGCCGTCGGGCGGCTGATCGCGTTCCCACCGTTCGGGCTGAGCTCGGCCTATCCTGAGCTTGTCGAAGGATCGAAGCCCGTTCCCCCGCCGACCCTTCGACTTGCTCAGGGCCGGCTCAGCTCAGGGTGAACGGGCTTTTTCCTGCCTAGGTTTCATGGAATTCTTCACCATCTCCCTCCTGAACGGCATCAGCTACGGGCTGCTGCTGTTCATGCTCAGCTCCGGCCTCACGCTGATCTTCAGCATGATGGGCGTGCTCAATTTCGCCCACGCCAGCTTCTACATGCTGGGCGCCTATTTCGCCTACAGCACCACCCGGCTGGTGGGCTACTGGCCGGCGCTGTTCATCGCGCCGCTGCTGGTGGCGGTGCTGGGCGCGGCCTTCGAGAGGTACTGCCTGCGGCGGGTCCACAAGTTCGGCCACGTGCCGGAACTGCTGATCACCTTCGGGCTGTCTTTCATCATCCTGGAGATGGCGCAGCTGATCTGGGGCACCAGCTCGGTGGACTACCGGGTGCCGCCGGAACTGAGCGGACCGCTGTTCACGCTGTACGGCACGCAGTTCCCGATGTACCGCGGCTTCATGATGCTGGTGGCGATCCTGATGCTGATCGCGATCTGGCTGCTGCTGACGCGCACCCGCATCGGCCTGGTGATCCAGGCCGCGCTCACGCACCCGGAAACGGTGGAGGCCCTGGGCCACAACGTGCCGCGCGTCTTCATGCTGGTGTTCGGCGGCGGCGCCGCGCTGGCCGGCCTGGCCGGCGTGATCGGCGGCAACGCCTTCGTCACCGAGCCGGGCATGGCCGCGACCGTGGGCTCGGTGATCTTCGTGGTGGTGGTGGTCGGCGGCATGGGCTCGCTGACCGGCGCCTTCGTCGCCTCGCTGCTGATCGGGGTGATCCAGACCTTCGCGGTGGGCATCGACTATTCGCTGATGGGCGCGCTGGGCACCGTGGGCGTCAACGTCACGCCCGAGACCTTCGGCTTCGCGCTGTGGAAGCTCAAGATCAGCCAGGTCGCGCCGATCCTGCCCTACCTGTTCCTGGTGCTGGTGCTGATCTTCCGGCCCAAGGGCCTGCTCGGCACCCGGGAAGGCTGACATGCGTCCATCTTCCTCCACCGCCTACTACCAGTTCAAGCCGTACAACGTCGGCCGCTGGGCCATCTGGAGCGCCTTCGCCCTGGTGCTGCTGGTGGCGCCGCTGGTCTTCACCAGCTCGCTCAGCCAGACCATGCTCAGCCAGATGGGCATCGCGATCATCGTCTGCCTCTCGTACAACATGCTGCTGGGGCAGGGCGGCATGCTCAGTTTCGGCCATGCCGTCTATTCGGGCATGGGCTCGTTCCTGGCGATCCACACCCTGAACCTTGTCACCAAGGGCCTGCCGCTGCCCGTCAGCCTGGTGCCGATCGTCGGCGGCCTGTCGGGCATGCTGGTGGCCGTGGTGCTGGGATGGGTGACCACCAAGAAGGCGGCCACGCCGTTCGCCATGATCACGCTGGGCGTGGGCGAACTGGTCTGGGCGATGGCGCTGATGTTCCCCGAGTTCTTCGGCGGCGAGGGCGGCATCACCGGCAACCGGGTGACCGGCCCGCGGCCATTGGGCATCAGCTTCGGCCCGCAGATCCAGCTCTATTACCTGATCGCGTTCTACACCTTCGTCTGCACCGCGCTGATGTTCGCCTTCACGCGCACCCCGCTCGGGCGCATGCTCAATGCGGTGCGCGACAACCCGGAGCGGGTCGAGTTCGTCGGCTATGACACGCAGAAGGTGCGCTACATCTCCTTCGTCATCGCGGCCTTCTTCGCCGGCATTTCCGGCGGACTGGCGGCGCTGAACTTCGAGATCGTCACCTCCGAAGTGGTCAGCGGCACGCGCTCCGGCGCCTACCTGCTGTTCACCTTCCTGGGCGGGGCGACCTTCTTCTTCGGCCCCATCATCGGCGCCATCGTGCTGGTCCTCGCCAACGTGCTGTTGTCCGAGCTGACCAAGGCCTGGCTGCTGTACCTCGGCCTGGTGTTCCTGTTCATGGTGATGTATGCGCCCGGCGGCATCGCCAGCCTGATCATGATGAACCTGCGGGTCGCCGCCTTCGGCCGCCTCAAGGAACTGTGGGTCAGCTACCTGGCGCTTGCCTTCACCGCGCTGGTCGTGTTGCTGGGCGCCGCCGCAATGATCGAGATGGTCTATCACATCCAGTTGAACGCGGCCCTCGGGCCGGAGTTGACCTTCCTGGGCGCCACGCTCAACTCCCGCGGCGTCAATAGCTGGTTCGGCGCCGCCTTCGTGATGCTGACCGGGCTGGGCCTGTTCGAGGTGGCGCGCCGCCACTTCGTGCGCCAGTGGGGCGAGATCCAGGAGTTCATCGAGAAGGAAATGAAGCGCAGGGAGAGCCTATGAGCGATCCGACCTACGCGCTCGAACTGAAAGACCTGCGCAAGAGCTTCGGCAAGACCGAGATCATCCGCGGCGCCAGCCTGGCGGTGAAGGCCGGCGAACGCGTCGCGGTGATCGGCCCCAACGGCGCCGGCAAGTCCACGCTGTTCAACCTGATCTCGGGCCGGTTCGCGCCCACCAGCGGCCAGGTGCTGCTCAACGGCCAGCGCATCGACGGCAAGAAGCCGTTCGAGATCAACCGGATGGGCCTGTCGCGCAGCTTCCAGATCACCAACATCTTCCCCAAGCTCAGCGTGTTCGAGAACCTGCGCTGCGGCGTGCTCTGGAGCCTGGGCTACCGCTACACCTTCCTGAAGTTTCTGGCCGACCTGGACGACGCCAACGAGCGCGCCGAGCAGCTGATGGAGATGATCAAGCTGCACAAGAAGCGCGACGTCCTGGCCGTGAACCTCACCTACGCCGAACAGCGGGCGCTGGAGATCGGCATCACCATCGCCGGCGGCGCCAACGTCATCCTGCTGGACGAACCCACCGCCGGCATGAGCAAGAGCGAGACCCGGCGCTTCATCGAGCTGATCAAGGAAGTGACCGTGGGCAAGACCCTGCTGACCGTGGAGCACGACATGGGCGTGGTGTTCGGCCTGGCCGACCGCATCGCGGTCGTGGTCTACGGCGAGGTCATCGCCTTCGACACCCCGGAAGCGGTGCGCGCCAACCAGCGCGTGCAGGAGGCCTATCTCGGCTCCCACGTCGCCGATGCGCAGGTGGGGGCAGCATGAATTCGGACATCCGGACGCAGAAAGCGCAGAAGCAACGCAGAAAGCGCAGAAGAAAACCGATTCAAATCTTTGATGGATTCTTTTGCGCTTTCTGCGTCACTTCTGCGTCTTCTGCGTCCTTGACCCCGATCCCGTATTCCCCATGCTGAAGATAGAAAACCTCCACGCCTTCTACGGCAAGAGCCACGTGCTGCACGGCGTGCACTTCGAGGTCGGCCAGGGCGAGATCGTGGCGCTGCTGGGGCGCAACGGCTCGGGCCGCTCCACCACCGCCAAGGCCATCATGGGCATGGTGGCCTGCACCGGCTCGATCGAGTGGAACGACCGCCAGACGCTGGGCCTGAAGGCCTACGAGATCGCCCACCTGGGCATCGGCTACGTGCCGGAGAACCGCGACATCTTTCCCAAGCTCACCGTGCACCAGAACCTGATGCTGGGCCAGAAGGGCAAGGCGGCGGCCAAGAAGGCGCGCTGGTCCTTCGCCGACATGTACCAGATGTTCCCGCGCCTGCAGGAGCGCCAGCACACCGAGGCGGGGGTGCTTTCCGGCGGCGAGCAGCAGATGCTGACGCTGTGCCGCACGCTGATGGGCGACCCCGACCTGATCATCATCGACGAGCCGACCGAAGGGCTGGCGCCCAAGATCGTGGAACTGGTCGGCGATTACCTCAAGAAGCTCAAGGAGCGCGGCGTGTCCGTGCTGCTGATCGAGCAGAAGCTGACGATCGCGATGGCGATCTCGGACCGCGCCCTGGTGATGGGCCACGGCAGCATCGTGTTCCAGGGCACGCCCGACACGCTGCGCGCCGACGCCTACACCCGCAAGGAGTGGCTGGAAGTCTGAGCGGGCCTGGGGGATACCAGTCGCCGCAGTGACAAACAGGGCGCGGCGGCGCACTATAGCCAACCTACAATTGAAAAAGAACGACCGTTCTATTAATCAGTTGGGGACAGAGCTAAAGGTCTGTCCCGCAAAACTTTTTACATTCCTTCCAGGGGACCAGCATGACGGCTGACTACAAAGTTCACGGCGACGTCGCCGTGATCACCATGAACAACCCGCCCGTCAACGGGCTGGGCCATGCCACCCGCGTCGGCCTGACCGATGGCCTGGCCAAGGCCAACGCCGACGCTGCGATCAAGGCGATCGTGATCACCGGCGCCGGCAAGGCCTTCTCCGGCGGCGCCGACATCAAGGAGTTCGGCTCGCCCAAGGCGCTGGCCGAACCGAACCTGCTGTCGGTGATCCTGGCGATCGAGAACTCCGCCAAGCCGGTGGTCGCGGCCCTGCATTCGGTGGCCATGGGCGGCGGGCTGGAGCTGGCGCTGGGCTGCCATTACCGCATCGCCGCACCCGGCACCAACATCGCTCTGCCCGAAGTGAAACTGGGCCTGATCCCCGGCGCCGGCGGCACCCAGCGGCTGCCGCGCGTGCTGGGCGTGGAGACCGCGCTGAACATGATCCTGTCGGGCGACCCGGTCAAGAGCGAGCTGCTGGCGCAGCAGCCGGGCCAGAAGCTGTTCGACAAGATGGCCTCGTCGCCTGAGTCGCTGGCCGAGGAGGCGCTGGCCTACGCGCGCTCGGTGGCCGCCGCGCGGCCGCTGCCGCTGGTGCGCAACCTGCCGTGCAAGCATCCGCTGGGCGACGCGTATTTCCAGTTCGCGCGCAACATGGTCAAGGGCATGGCGAAAAACTTCCCGGCGCCCGCCAGGTGCGTCGACGCGGTGGAAGCGGCCACGACCAAGAAGTTCGACGACGGCATGGTGCTGGAGCGCGAGATCTTCACCGCGCTGATGTTCACGCCGGAATCGCGCGCGCTGCGCCACCTGTTCATGGCCGAGCGCGCGGCCTCCAAGATCCCGGACGTGCCGGAAGACACGCCCAAGCGCCAGATCAAGTCGGTGGCCGTGATCGGCGCCGGCACCATGGGCGGCGGCATCGCGATGAACTTCCTCAACGCCGGCATCCCGGTGAAGATGCTGGAGATGAAGCAGGAGGCGCTGGACAAGGGCATCGCCACCATCCGCAAGAACTACGAGTCGCAGCTCAAGAAGGGCAAGCTCAAGCAGGACAAGTACGACCAGCGCATGGCGCTGCTGTCCACCACCCTGGACTACGCCGACCTGAAGGACGCCGACCTGGTGATCGAGGCGGTGTTCGAGGAGATGGGCGTCAAGCAGAAGGTGTTCGAGAAGCTCGACGAGGTGATGAAGCCCGGCGCGATCCTGGCCTCCAACACCTCGACGCTGGACGTCGACAAGATCGCCTCCTTCACCAAGCGGCCGCAGGACGTGGTGGGCATGCATTTCTTCAGCCCGGCCAACGTGATGAAGCTGCTGGAAGTGGTGCGCGGCGCCAAGACCGGCAAGGACGTGCTGGCCACCGTGATGGCGCTGGGCAAGCAGATCAAGAAGACGGCCGTGGTCTCCGGCGTGTGCGACGGCTTCATCGGCAACCGCATGATCGAGCAGTACAGCCGCCAGGCCGGCTTCCTGCTGGACGAGGGCGCGACGCCGCAGCAGGTGGACCGGGCGATCGAGAAGTTCGGCTTCGCGATGGGGCCGTTCCGCATGGGCGACCTGGCCGGCAACGACATCGGCTGGGCGATCCGCAAGCGCCGGGCCCAGGAGCGGCCCAACATGCTGTACAGCCGCACGGCCGACAAGCTGTGCGAGCTGGGCCGCTTCGGCCAGAAGACCGGCGCCGGCTGGTACGACTACCAGGCCGGCAAGCGCGACGCCATCCCGTCGCCGCTGGTCAACAAGATGATCGAGGACCACCGCAAGGAACTGGGCATCACGCCGCGCAAGATCTCCGACGACGAGATCGTCCAGCGGCTGGTGTTCTCGCTGGTCAACGAAGGCGCGCGCATCCTGGAGGACGGCATCGCGTCCAAGGCCGGCGACATCGACATGGTCTACCTCACCGGCTACGGCTTCCCGATGCACCGCGGCGGCCCGATGATGTACGCCGACCAGGTCGGCTTGTTCAACGTGGTGCAGGCGATGAAGCGCTTCCAGCAGAACCCGCGCGACGACGCCGCGTTCTGGGAGCCGGCGCCGCTGCTGGCGAAGCTGGCGGCCGAAGGCAAGACCTTCAGTTGAGGGCCGGCCCGATGATCAAGCGCGTCCTGCTGGCGCTGCTCGCGCTGTTCTTGCTGCTGGCCGCGGCCGTCGCGGTCAACACCCTGCGCCAGGGATCGCGCCAGCTGCAGGTGCCGGCGGCCCCGCCGCTGGCGATCGACAAGGAGGGCGTGGCCGACAAGCTGGCCGGCGCCATCCGCTTCAGGACCATCTCCAGCTTCGACGATCCGCAGCAGAACGCGGACGAATTCCGCAAGCTCCACGCCTACCTGCAGGAGCGCTTCCCCAAGGTGCATGCGACCCTCAAGCGCGAGATGGTCGGCGGGCTGAGCCTGCTCTACACCTGGCCCGGCAGCGACCCGGCCGCCAAGCCGATCCTGCTGATGGCGCACCAGGACGTGGTGCCGATCGCGCCCGGCACCGAAAGCACCTGGCAGGCCGCGCCCTTCGCCGGCGAGCGCAAGGACGGCTTCGTCTGGGGCCGCGGCGCCTGGGACGACAAGGCCAACCTGATCTCGCAGCTCGAAGCCGTGGAGATGCTGGTGGCCAGCGGCTTCCAGCCGCGCCAGACGGTGTATCTCTCGTTCGGCGCCGACGAGGAGGTGGGTGGCCACCGAGGCGCCCGCGAGGTCGCGAAACTGCTGCAGTCCCGCGGCGTGGCCCTGGACTTCGTGATCGACGAGGGCCTGCTGATCACCGAAGGCATCCTGCCAGGGCTGGCGCCGCCGGCGGCGCTGATCGGCGTCAGCGAGAAGGGCTCGATGTCGGTGTTGCTGCGCGTGACCACCGCGCCGGGCCATTCCTCGATGCCGCCGCCGCAGGGCACCAGCGCGATCGGCATGATGAGCGCGGCGCTGCGGCGGCTGGACGACCAGCAGCTGCCGGCCGCGATGCGCGGCATCGCGCACGAGATGTTCGACACGCTGGCGCCGGAGATGACCGGCTTCGGCCGGGTGGCCCTGTCCAACCTCTGGCTGTTCGGCCCGGTGGTGCAGGCGCAACTGGAAAAGGGCGCCAGCACCAATGCCATGCTGCGCACCACCACCGCGCTGACGGTGGTCCATGCGGGCAACCAGTTCAACGTGCTGCCCGGCGTGGCGGAGGCGACGGTCAATTACCGCATCCTGCCCGGCGACACCGGCGCCCAGGTGCTGCAGCACGTCAAGGACACCATCGCCAACGAGCGCATCGAACTGAAGGCGGCGCCCGACGCCTACGATCCGCCGCCGGTGTCGCCCACCGGCTCGCCTTCCTACCAGCTGGTCAACCGCACCATCCGCTCGCTGTTTCCCGGCACGGTGGTGGCGCCCTCGCTGATGATCGGCGGCACCGACTCGCGCCACTTCAGCGCGATCAGCGACAACATCTTCCGGTTCTCGCCGGTGCGCGCGAAGGCCGAAGACCTGCCGCGCTTCCACGGCACCAACGAGCGCATCGCCATCAGCAACCTCGCGGAGCTGGTGGGCTTCTATCACCAGCTCATTCGCAACGCCGCCAGCGCGCCGTCGCCCTGATTTTTTTCCGCACATCCCAGAAAGGCCCAGCATGACCTCCGCCGTGATCGTTTCCACCGCCCGCACCCCCCTGGCCAAGAGCTGGAAGGGCTCCTTCAACATGACCCACGGCGCCACGCTCGGCGGCCACGCCGTCAAGCACGCGCTGCTGCGCGCCGGCATCGACGCCGGCGCGGTGGAGGACGTGATCATGGGCTGCGCCAATCCCGAGGGCGCCACCGGCATGAACATCGCGCGCCAGATCGCGCTGATGGCCGGGATGCCGGTCACGGTCTCCGGCATGACGGTCAACCGCTTCTGCTCCTCCGGCCTGCAGACCATCGCGCTGGCCGCGCAGCGCGTGATCGCCGGCGAGGGCGAGGTGTTTGTCGCCGGCGGCGTGGAGAGCATCTCCTGCGTGCAGCAGGAAATGAACACCCACATGCTCAAGGACCCGGAACTGGAAAAGCTCAAGCCCGAGATCTACTGGTCGATGCTGCAGACCGCGGAACAGGTCGCCAAGCGCTACGACATCGGCCGCGACGCGATGGACGAATACGGCGCCGCCAGCCAGCAGAAGGCCTGCGCCGCGCAGGCGGCCGGCAAGTTCGACGCCGAGATCGCGCCGATCACCGTGATGGCCGGCGTCGCCGACGCGGTGATGGGCCTGCGCACCAAGGAAGTGACCGTCAGCAAGGACGAGGGCACGCGCGAAGGCACGACCAAGGAAGGCATCAGCGGCATCAAGCCGGCCCTGCCCGGCGGCGTGATCACTGCCGGCAATGCCAGCCAGTTCTCCGATGGCGCCGGCGCCTGCGTGGTGGTGAGCGAGGAATACGCCAGCAAGCACAACCTCAAGCCGCTGGGCCGCTTCCTGGGCTTCGCGGTGGCCGGCTGCGAGCCCGACGAAATGGGCATCGGCCCGGTGTTCGCCGTGCCCAAGGTGCTCAAGAAGCTGGGCCTGAAGGTCGACGACATCGACCTGTGGGAACTGAACGAAGCCTTCGCCGTGCAGGTGATCTACAGCCGCGACAAGCTGGGCATCCCGAACGACCGCCTGAACGTCAACGGCGGCGCCATCGCGCTGGGCCATCCGTACGGCGTGTCGGGCCAGCGCCTGACCGGCCACGCGCTGATCGAGGGCAAGCGCCGCGGCGCCAAGCGGGTGGCCGTCACCATGTGCATCGGCGGCGGCATGGGCGCGGCCGGCATCTTCGAAGTTCTCTAATCACTGAGAAAATTTGGGGCGGCCCGGCGCTTTCCTGTTTGATTGAACAGCCACAAGTCTTGTCGTAGCGATAGCCGCCGCGCCTTCGCCGGCAATGTGATCAGGAAGAATGAATGTCCCTGCGTGCAACCCTCGACTTCCTGCTGTACGACTGGCTGCACGCCGAGGACCTGACGCGGCGCACCCGGTTCACGGACCATTCGCGCGAGACCTTCGACGCGGTGCTGGACACCTGCGAGCGGATCGCGCGCGAGAAATACGCGCCGTTCAACCGCACGGTGGACACCGAGGAGCCGCGCTTGGACGGCGACAAGGTCATTCTTCCCCAGGCCACGCATGACGCGCACCGGGCCTACGCCGAATCCGGCATGCTGAGCGCGGCGCAGGATTACCAGGAGGGCGGCATGCAGCTGCCCTACACCATCGAGGCGGCGGCCAACGGCTTCTTCGGCCTGGCCTCGGTGAGCATCGGCTCGGCGCTGCTGACCAAGGGCAACGCCAACCTGCTGCTGGTGCACGGCACCGAGATGCAGAAGGCGGTGTTCGCGCGCAATGAACTCAACGGCCGCTTCGCGGGAACGATGTGCCTGTCGGAGCCGCAGGCCGGCTCGTCGCTGTCCGACATCGCCACCCGTGCGGTGCCCGACGGACCGGACTTCGAGAACGATCCGCTCGGGCCGCGCTATCGCCTCACCGGCAACAAGATGTGGATCTCGGCCGGCGACCACGAGCTGACCGAGAACATCGTTCATCTGGTGCTGGCCAAGATCCCGGGGCCGGACGGCAAGCTGATCCCGGGCACCCGCGGCATCTCCCTGTTCATCGTGCCCAAGAAGATGGTGGGCACCGACGGCCAGCTCACCGGCGTGCGCAACGACGTCGCGCTGGCGGGCCTGAACCACAAGCTGGGCTGGCGCGGCACCACCAACACGCTGCTCAATTTCGGCGAGGGCCGGTTCCCGGTCCCGTCCACAGGCGCAGGACAGGCGCAAGCCGGGGCGGTGGGCTACCTGGTCGGCCGGCCGCACGAAGGCCTGCGCTGCATGTTCCACATGATGAACGAGGCGCGCATCGGCGTCGGCACCGCCGCCGTCGTCCTCGGCCTGGCGGGCTATTACGCCTCGCTCGACTACGCGAAGAACCGCCCGCAGGGCCGCCCGCTGGGTCCGGCCGGCAAGGACCCGGCGCAGCCGCAGGTGCGCATCATCGAACACGCCGACGTCAAGCGCATGCTGCTGGCGCAGAAGTCGTATTGCGAGGGCGCGCTGGCGCTGGAGCTGTATTGCGCCCGGCTGGTCGACGAGCAGCACACGGCCGACCCGGCAGTGGCCGACGACGCCAGGCTGCTGCTGGAGGTGCTGACGCCGATCGCCAAGAGCTGGCCGAGCGAATGGTGCCTGGAGGCCAATTCGCTGGCGATCCAGGTGCACGGCGGCTACGGCTACACCCGCGACTTCCCGGTGGAGCAGTACTGGCGCGACAACCGCCTGAACATGATCCACGAGGGCACGCACGGCATCCAGGCCGCCGACCTGCTGGGGCGCAAGGTGCTGATGGAGGACGGCAAGGGCCTGCAGCTGCTGGCCGGCCGCATCAACGCCACCATCGAGCGCGCGACCAACAAGCCGGACCTGGCCGCGGACGCCAGCGCGCTGGCCGCCGCGCTGCAGCAGGTGGGCGCGGCCACCAAGGCGGCGTGGGCCACCGGCGTGCCGGGCGAGGCGCTGGCCAACGCGGTTCCGTACATGCAGGCCTTCGGCCACATGGTGCTGGCCTGGATCTGGCTGGACGTGGCGCTGGTCGCCGCCGCCGCGCCGGCCGGTGCGGCGCGCGAAGGGCGGCTGCGGGCGCAGCGCTTCTTCTTCCACTACGAGCTGCCCAAGATCGGCGCCTGGCTGAACGTGGTGTCGGCGCGCGACCCGACCTGCGCCGACATGCCGGAGGAGTCCTTCTGATGCCGATGACGCCGCTCAAGGCCCGCCTCGACGTGCTGATCTGGGTCCTCATCTTCGGCGGGCTGCTCACCGCGGTGCTGGGCATCGCCAGCCGGCCGGTGGCGACGGCAACCGGCTGGACGCTGATGGTGCTGGGCGGCTGCCTGGCCGCGGCCGGCGTGCTGCTGATCTGGGTGCGCTCGCGGCTCGGCCCGGACCGCTGAAATATCGCGGCGGGGACACGACAACCCCGCCCCACCGTCGCACAATCGGCGCAAACAACGACTCTCCAGGAGAAACCGGCAATGACCCGCACCGTAATGCAACTCTTCGACCTCAAGGGCAAGACCGCCTTGGTCACCGGCGGCTCGCGCGGCCTGGGCCTGCAGATGGCCCACGCGCTCGGCGAGGCCGGCGCCCGCATCATGCTGAGCTCGCGCAAGGCCGGCGACCTGGAGGAGGCCACGGCCGACCTGCAGGCGGCGGGCATCGACGCCCGCTGGATCGCGGCCGACTGCGCCAAGGAGGAAGACATCCGGCGGCTGGCCGACGAGACGCTGCAGCGCATGGGCGACATCGACATCCTGGTCAACAACGCCGGCGCCGCCTGGGGCGCACCGGCCGAGGACCATCCGGTGGAGGCCTGGGACAAGGTGATGAACCTCAACATCCGCGGCTACTTCATCCTGTCGCAGCAGGTCGCCAAGCGCAGCATGATCGCGCGCCGCAGCGGCCGCATCATCAACGTGGCCTCGATCGCCGGCCTGGGCGGCAACCCGCCGGAGATGACCACCATCGCCTACAACACCTCCAAGGGCGCGGTGGTCAATTTCACCAAGGCGCTGGGCGCCGAATGGGGCAAGTACAACATCACGGTCAACGCGATCTGCCCTGGCTTCTTCCCCAGCAAGATGACGGCCGCCACCCTGAAGAACCTGGGCGAGGACAAGCTCGCCGAGCACGCGCCGCTGCGCCGGCTGGGCGACGACGAGGACCTCAAGGGCATCACCGTGCTGTACGCGTCCGACGCCGGCAAGCACATCACCGGCCAGTGGCTGGCGGTGGACGGCGGCGTCAGCGTCGTCACCGGGGGCTGAGGCCTTGAGCGCACCGAAGCTCTTCGGCGTCGAGATCCCGTTCGTCAGCCACCTGGGCTTCGAGCTGGTGATGATGGAGGGCGGGCAGTCGGAGCTGCGCTTCCTGCCCCGGCCCGAGCACCTCAACTCCTTCGGCGTGACGCACGGCGGCGCCATCATGACGCTGCTGGACGTGACGCTGGCCACGGCCGCGCGCAGCGTGGACATGGACATCGGCGTCGTCACCATCGAGATGAAGACCACCTTCATGCAGCCCTGCGTCGGCCTGCTCACCGGCAAGGGCCGGCTGATGCACCGAACCCGCTCCATGGCCTTCACCGAAGGCACGATCCACGACGGCGAGGGCAGGCCCTGCGCCCACGCCACCGGCACCTTCAAGTACGTCCAGCGCCAGCCCCCGGGGCGCGACGTCATTTCGACCGACTGACATTCCGCAGGAGCAACCCATGACACAGAACCGACAGATCCATCTCGACAACCGGCCGCAGGGCGAAGCGGTGGCGGGCAACTTCAAGCTGGTGAGCGCCGAGACGCCGGCGCTGCAGGACGGCGAGGTGCTGGTGCGCCACCACTTCCTGTCGCTGGACCCGTACATGCGCGGGCGCATGAACGACGCCAAGAGCTACGCCCAGCCGCAGCCGCTGGGCCAGGTGATGCAGGGCGGCACGGCCGGCGAGGTGGTGGAGAGCCGCTCGCCCAAGTACCAGCCTGGCGACAAGGTGGTGGGCTTCGGCGGCTGGCAGGAATACAGCGTGGTCAACGCCGACCAGCCCGGCGCGCTCAAGAAGGTGGACACCACCCACGTGCCGCTGTCCCACTACCTGGGCGCGGTCGGCATGCCGGGCGTGACCGCCTGGTACGGGCTGGTGAAGATCATCGAACCCAAGGCCGGCCAGACCCTGGCCGTCAGCGCCGCCAGCGGCGCGGTGGGCAGCGCCTTCGGCGCATTGGCCAGGGCCCGCGGCTGCCGGGTGGTCGGCATCGCCGGCGGCGCCGACAAGTGCAATTACGTCACCAAGGAGCTGGGCTTCGACGCCTGCGTCGACTACAAGCAGCACAAGGACGCGGCTTCGCTGTCGAAGGCGCTCAAGGAAGCGGCGCCCGACGGCATCGACGGCTATTTCGAGAACGTCGGCGGCATGGTGATGGACGCCGTGATGCTGCGCATGAACGCCTTCAGCAGCATCGCCCTGTGCGGCATGATCGCCGGCTATGACGGCCAGCCGGTGCCGATGACCTATCCGCAGCTGATCCTGACCAACCGGATGAAGGTGCAGGGCTTCATCGTCAGCGAGCACATGGAAGTGTGGCCGGACGCGCTCAAGGAGCTGGGCACGCTGGTGGGCAGCGGCAAGCTGCGGCCGCGCGAGTCGATCGCCCAGGGCATCGAGTCGGCGCCCGAGGCCTTCCTGGGCCTGCTCAAGGGCCGCAACTTCGGCAAGCAGCTGGTCAAGCTGGTCTGAGCGCGGGAGGGCGCCATGGCGGATGCCACCCACGAGGTCTTCAACCAGCCGGCGCCGCTGGCGGGCTACAACCTGTTCGAGGGCAACCGGGCCCTGCGCGACGCGCTGAAGTTCAACGCGCCCGCCCTGGACACCGGGCCTTTGGCGGCGCTCGGCGCGACCCTGGGGACGGCCGACATGCAGGCCCACGCCCGGCTGGCCAACGTCCATCCGCCGCAGCTGCGCAGCCACGACCGCTTCGGCCGCCGCACCGACACGGTGGAATTCCATCCCAGCTACCACGCGCTGATGGCGGCGGCGACCGGCGCCGGCCTGCACGGAACGCCCTGGGGCGAGGGCGCCCAGGCGGCCAACCCGCACGTGCTGCGCGCCGCCGGCTTCATGCTGTTCACCGAGCTGGAGCCCTCGATCCTGTGCCCGGTCTCGATGACCTATGCGGTGACGCCGGCGCTGCGCCGCAATGCGGCGATCTACGCCGACTGGGGCCCGAAGCTGGCCAGCCGCGCCTATGACCCGGCGTTGAAGCTGTGGAAGGACAAGCCGGGCCTGACCATGGGCATGGGCATGACCGAGAAGCAGGGCGGCTCCGACGTGCGGGCCAACACCACGGCGGCGGCGGAGCAGGGCACGGACGGCTGGGGCCGGCGCTTCGGCATCACCGGCCACAAGTGGTTCATGTCGGCGCCGATGTGCGACGCCTTCCTGGTGCTGGCGCAAAGCGGCGCCGGGCTGTCGTGCTTCTTCCTGCCGCGCGTGCTGCCGGACGGCAGCGTCAACGCCATCCGGATCCAGCGGCTGAAGGACAAGCTGGGCAACAAGGCCAACGCCAGCTCCGAAGTGGAATTCGACAACGCCACGGCCTGGCTGGTCGGCGAGGAAGGCCGCGGCGTGCCGCAGATCCTCGAGATGGGCACCATGACCCGGCTCGATTGCGCGCTCGGCACCAGCGGCCTGATGCGCCAGGCGCTGGCCATCGCGCTGGACCACACGGCGCAGCGCCAGGCCTTCGGCAAGCCGCTGCTGGAGCAGCCGCTGATGCGCAACGTGCTGGCCGACCTGGCGCTGGAATCGGAGGCGTCGACCGCGCTGGCGATCCGGCTGGCCCGCGCCTTCGACGACGGCGCCGACGCCCACGAGGCGGCGATCGCTCGGCTGCTGACGCCGGTGGCCAAGTTCTGGATCTGCAAGCGCGGCAGCCATTTCGCCGAGGAAGCGATGGAGTGCCTGGGCGGCAACGGCTACGTGGAGGAGGGCGGCGAGGGCATCATGGCCCGGATCTACCGCGAGATGCCGGTCAATTCGATCTGGGAAGGCGCCGGCAACATCATGGCGCTGGACCTGCTGCGGGCGCTGCGCAAGGCCGATGCCGGCGCCGCGCTGGCCAAGGAACTGGCTCCGGCGAAGGGCGCGCATCCCGCGCTGGACCGGCTGGTGGCCGCGCTGCCGGCCCAGGTGGAACAACTGGCCACCGAGGTGGAAGCGCGCCGGCTGGCCCAGGACGTGGCGCTGGCGGTCCAGGCCGCGCTGCTGTACCAGGGCGCCCCGGCGGCCGTGTTTGCGGCCTTCTGCGATTCGCGCCTGGCCGGCTGGATGCCGAACGCGCCCCTGGGCGGCGCTTGGGGGCCGGTGTTCGGCACCCTGGGTGCGCACACCGATTTCGACGCCATCATCGCCCGGGCCATGCCGCGCTGACAACAACGGAGACTTCATGCCGACCGAACTGATCCTGCACCACTACCCGACCTCGCCCTTCGCGGAGAAGATCCGCCTGATCCTGGGCTTCAAGAAGCTGGCCTGGAAGTCGGTGCTGATTCCCGCCGTCATGCCCAAGCCCGACGTCCTGGCCCTGACCGGCGGCTACCGCAAGACGCCGGTGCTGCAGGTCGGCGCCGACGTCTATTGCGACACGGCCCTGATCTGCGACGTGCTGGAACACATCGCGCCGGAGCCGACGCTGTACCCCGCCCACCTCAAGGGCGTGTGCCGCATCTTCGCGCAGTGGGCGGACAGCACGCTGTTCTGGACCGCGATGGCGTACAACTTCCAGCCCGGCGGCGCGGCCCAGGTGTTCGCCGACGCGCCGCCGGAATTCGCCAGAAGCTTCGCCGAGGACCGCAAGGCGATGCGGGTGAACATGACCTCCCTGCGGCCGGCGGATGCGGCCAGCGCCTACCGCTCGTACCTGCGGCGCATCGCCCACATGGCCGACGAGCACGACTTCCTGTTCGGCATCGACGCCTGCGTCGCCGATTTCGCCGCCTACCACCCGCTGTGGTTCACCCGCACCCGCACGCCTGCGATGGCCGACATCCTGGCGGCCACGCCCTCGGTGCTCGAATGGATGGACCGCATGGCCGCGACCGGCCACGGACTGCCGGAGAAATTCACCTCCGCCGACGCGATCGAGGTGGCCCGCAATGCCGGTCCGCGGCCGGCCGGCGGCAACCTGCTGGTGGACAGCGCGTTCCAGGACGACCATGGCATTGCGCTGGGCAGCCGGGTGACGGTCACCGGCGAGAGCTTCGGGCCCGAGCCCACCGAGGGCGAGCTGATCGCCGCCACCCGCACCCATTACTCGCTGCGCCGCGAGGACCCGCGCGCCGGCACCGTCCACGTCCATTTCCCCCGCATCGGCTACGTATTGAAGAAGGCAGACGCAACATGATCGAGGACTTCAAGGGCAAGACCGCGGTGCTGACCGGCGCCGGCTCGGGCTTCGGGCTGGAATGCGCGCGCATCGGCGCCCGGCTCGGGATGAACCTGGTGCTGGTGGACGTCCAGCAGGACGCGCTGGAGCGGGCCGAGGCCGAGACGAAGGCCGCCGGTGCGCCGGTGCTGGCGCGCAAGGTGGACGTCTCGAACGCGCAGCAGATGGAGGCCCTGGCCCAGGCGGTGCAGGAACGCTTCGGCGCCCCGCACTTCGTCTTCAACAACGCCGGCGTCGGCTCCGGCGGCCTGATCTGGGAGAACTCGGTCAAGGACTGGGAGTGGGTGCTGGGCGTGAACCTCTGGGGCGTGATCCACGGCGTGCGCCTGTTCACGCCGATGATGCTGGAGGCGGCGGCCAAGGACCCGGCCTGGCGCGGCCACATCGTCAACACCGCCAGCATGGCGGGCCTGCTGACGCCGCCCAACATGGGCATCTACAACGTCAGCAAGCACGCGGTGGTCAGCTTCTCCGAGACGCTGTACCAGGACCTGCGGCTGGTCACCGACCAGGTCGGCGCCAGCGTGCTGTGCCCGTACTTCGTGCCCACCGGCATCAGCCAGAGCCACCGCAACAAGCCGGGCGAACTGGCGCACGAGAAGCCCACCCGCAGCCAGTTGATCGGCCAGGCGATGAGCGACAAGGCGGTCGGCTCCGGCAAGATCACCGCGGCCGAAGTGGCGCAGAAGGTGTTCGACGCCGTCGCGGCCGACCAGTTCTACATCTTCAGCCACCCCAAGGCGCTGGGCAACGTGCAAAGCCGGATGGAGGCGATCGTGCAGGCGCACAACCCGCCGGACCCGTTCCTGGCCCGGCCGGAGATCGGCGTCGAGCTCAGGGCGGCGCTGCGCGCGGCGGGATAGGAAAGGCCGCGAGCGCCAGCACGCCGGCCAGCGGCGCCAGCCACCATTGCGGCGACTTCAGCGTCCAGAGCGTGGCGCCGGTGATGGCGCACCACAGCAACGGCAGCGGCAGCAGCAGCCGGTTGCGCCCGCCATGCAGGGACAGCAGCAGGCCCAGCGTCGCCAGCACGGTGGGATCGGGCATCAGGCCCACCCATTCGGTTTCAACCGGCGGCCGGCCTGCGGCCAGCGCCAGCAGGGGATACAGGATGGCGGCCGCAAGCAGCAAGTCGCCGACCAGGCTGCGCAGGCCGCCGTCCGCCACGCGCGCTGGCGGCGCGGCCAATGCCCGCCACGCCAGCAACAACGCCTGCAGCGCGAAACCGGCCGCGAAATACTGCGCCGCCCAGTTGATCGGCGCGTAACGCTGCCAGTGGAAGGCCCAGGCGACGAATCCCCAGGCCATGGCCATCGCCAGCAGTGCGGCGCGCGGCGCCCAGGCCGCGCGGGCGCGCAGCGCGAACAGCATCACCGTGGCCAGCAAGGTGGCCAGCGCCTGCGACGGAAACCAGTCGCGGTTGTGCAGCTCCAGGGTGCGCTGCCAGGTGCGCGCCGAGAACATCAGGAAGTCCGACAGCCCGTAGGCCCACCACTCGGTCAATGGGGAACCTCCGCTCGACGAGCTGCGGTTCCGTGCGCCTTCGCAACGGCGGTGCGCCTCATGTCAGCCGTCCGGCGTGCTGCGCCATGCGCCTGCGCATGGCCTCGTCGGGCAGGCGCCCGCGCGCCGCGCCCATGTTCTCGCGCACATGGGCCGCGCTGCTGGTGGCGGGAATCGCGCAGGTCAGGGCCGGATGGGACACGATGAACTTGAGCAGGTACTGGGCCCAGTTGGCACAGTCGATCTCGGCGGCCCACGGCGGCAGCGGATGCCTGCGCACCGCGTCGATCAGCGCGCCTTCGCGGAACGGCCGGTTGGCGATCACCGCGATGCCGCGCTCGCGCGCCAGCGGCAGGATGCGCTGCTCCACCTCGCGGTCCAGGATGTTGTAGGTCACCTGGACGAAGTCCAGCGGCTGCGCGCGCATGATCTGCTCCACCTCCGCATGGCGCCGGGCCTCGGAGGTGGTGATGCCCACGTAGCGGACCTCGCCCTTGCGTTTGAGCTCGAACAGCAGCGGCAGTTGCCGTTCCCAGGCCAGCAGGTTGTGCACCTGCAGCAGGTCGAAGCGCGGCACCCGCCACAGGCGCCTCGACTGCTCGATCTGGCGGGCGCCATCGGAGGAAGTCCAGACCTTGTCGGCGGCAAACAGCGTCGCTCCGGGCTGCAGTTTCGCCACGCCCTCGCCGATCACCGGCTGCGAGGAGCCGTACATCGGCGACGAATCGATCATCCGGCCGCCGGCCTCGAAGAACTGCCGCATCACCTCGGCCCGGTCGGCCCGGGCCGCCGGATCGTTGCCGACGTTGAACGTGATCCAGGTTCCGAGCCCGACCACGGGCAAGGCCTCGCCGCTGGAGGGGATCGGCCTGGTGAGCAGGGGCGATGCCGCCTGCCCGGCGGCCGGCAGCAGCAGCGCGGCTGCGCAGCCGACCAGGCTGCGGCGCGTCAGGCTGGTGGACGGTGGCTTGCCCATGGCAAAGACGATAGCATCGCCCGATGCACGCCAGTGGCTTCTGCCTGTTCGACACGCCGATCGGCCAGTGCGCCATCGCCTGGAGCGCGGCGGCCATCGTCGGCGTGCTGCTGCCCGAGGACGATCCGCAGCAGACCGCGCCCCGCATGCAGCGGCGCTTTCCGCAGGCGCGGCAGATTGCGCCGCCGCACTGGGTGGCGCAGGTGATCGAACGGACGCGGGCACTGCTGAATGGAGCAACCACGGACACGCTGGCCGACGTGCCGCTGGACATGGCGGGCGTGCCCGAGTTCAACCAGCGCGTCTACGCCATTGCCCGGGCCATCGCCCCCGGCCAGACCCTGAGCTACGGCGAGGTGGCCGCGATGCTGGGCGAACCGGGCGCGGCGCGGGCGGTCGGCCAGGCGCTGGGCCACAACCCGTTCGCGCCGATCGTGCCCTGCCACCGCGTGCTGGCCGCCGGCAAGCGCTCGGGCGGCTTTTCCGCCGGCGGCGGCGTCGCCACCAAGCTCAGGATGCTGCAGATCGAGAAGGCGCAGCTGGGCGACGGTCCCGGCCTGTTCGACTGAGCGCGCGCGTCAATCGTTCGCCGCGTACAGGCGCGCCGGGTTGGCCTGCAGGATCTCGCCAGCCTGCGCCTCACCGAGTGCAGCAGGCACCGGCCGCCAGGTGGCGGCGTACGCCGGCGGCGCTTCCTTCGCATCCGGACCGAGGAAGGCGGTGTGCGGCCAGTCCGAGCCCCAGACGCTGCGGCCGGGAAACAGCGCCGCCGCCTTGCGCAGCACCGCTTCGATGTCGCGGTAGGGCGCGGCCGACTGCAGCCGGTACCAGCCGGAGAGCTTGATCCAGCCGCCGGCCGCGGCCAGCCGCTGCAGCGCTTCCCAGTGCGGGCCGTCGGCCAGCAGCGCCGGCGTCAGGCCGCCCAGGTGGTCGAGCACCGGCGTGAAGCCGTGGCGCTCCTGCAGCAGCGCGATCTGCGCCAGCTGCTGCGGCCGCGCGTACCACTGCACATGCCAGCCGCGCTCGCGCAGCAGCGGCGCCAGCCGGTCCAGGCCATCGGCGTCGGAATTGCCCACCGGCGACACCAGGTTGAAGCGCAGGCCGCGCACGCCGGCCTCGTGCAGCGCGTCGAGCTCGCCGGCGCCGATCGCCGGGTCGACGACGGCCACGCCGCGGTGCCGGCCGCCGGACCCGCGCAGGGCCTGCAGCAGCACCGTGTTGTCGCTGCCGTAGACGCTCGGCTGCACCAGCACGAAGCGGTCGGCCAGCCCCACCGCGGCCGCCGCCAGCATCGCCAGCGTGCGCGTCGGCGGCAGGTAGTGGCCGGGCAGGGCCGGCGCCGCGGCGTCGAAGACGTGGACGTGGCAGTCCCAGCCGCCGGCCGCTGCGGCGCTCATTCGGCCTTGATGTTGCGTTCCCGCACGATGCCGGACCAGAGCTCGCGCTGGTCCTTCAGGAACTTCGCCGCAGCATCCGGCCCGCCGGTGAAGGCCTCGCCGCCCAGGGTGCGGATGCGCTCCTGCACCTCGGGCGCGGCCATCGCGCGCTGCACCGCCGCCACCAGCTGCCGGCGGGTGTCGGCGCTGATGCCCGCCGGGGCGAGCACCGGGTTCCACTCGTAGACCTCGTAGCCCTTCAGGCCCGCCTCTTCCATCGTCGGCACGTTCGGCAGCGCCGGCGAGCGCGTGCGGCTGGTCACTGCCATCGGCCGCAAGCGCTTGTTCTGGATCTGCGGCAGCGACGAGGCCAGGTTGGCGAAGAACAGCGGCACCTGGCCGCCCATCACGTCCGTCATCGCCGGGCCGCCGCCGCGGTACGGCACGTGCAGCAGGCTGACCTTGCCGATGTCCTCGAACAGCGCGCCGGCCAAGTGCTGCGCCGAACCGTTGCCCGACGAGGCGAAGGCCACCTTGCCGGGCGCGGCCCGAGCGGCGGCCAGCACGCCCTGCACGTCGGCCGGCGGGAATTGCGGATAGGCCACCAGCACGTTGGGGAACAGGGCCAGCACCGCGATCGGCGTGAAGGCCTTGGTCGGGTCGTAGCTCATGCGCGGGTACAGCGCGGGCGTGACAGCGAAGCTGGACGCGTCCAGCAGCAGCGTCGCGCCGTCCGGCGCCGCCTTCGCCACATAGGCGCCGGCGAGCTGGCCGGCGCCGCCGGGCTTGTTGTCGACCAGCACGGTCTGGCCCAGCGCCTCGGCCATGCGCGGCGCGATCAGCCGCGCCATCAGGTCGGCGCCGCCACCCACCGGATAGGACACGACCAGCACCACGGGCTTGCCGCCCGCGACCTCGGCAACGGCGGGCGATACGGCCGCTGCGAGCGCGGCAGCGGCCAGCGCAAAGGCGATCAGGGAACGGGCCATGGTGCTCCTTGGTTGGACGATGCCGCCGGATCGACGGGTCGTCGGACCTTGGCGCAAGCCGGACCGGCTGGCAATCGGTGAAAGCCCGTCAGCAGCCGATGCTGAGTGCCTGCAGCGGCTTGCCGGTGGCCTTGTCGTACACGACCAGGTTGACCTGGCGCGGATGGCCGGCCTCGCCGGGCACCGCACGCAGCACCAGCCGCGCCGCGCCCTGGTAGTCGCCGGCCGGCACGTACTGCCGCACCACGAAGTCATGCTGCAGGAATTCGCCGGCGTTCTCGCCGGCCCTGACCTTGCTGGCGTGGCCGTGTTCGGTGACGGTCCAGTAGGCGGACCAGCGGCCGGCCGGATCGAGCGGCGTGACGCTGGCTTCGAAGGCGTCGGAGGGGTTGCGCTGGATGGCGATGCGGGCCCCTGCGGGTTCGGCGGCTGCGTCGAGCCGCCGCGTGGCGTCGGGCCAGTCGCGCCCATTGCGCACCAGCTGCGGCGTGTAGATAGCCGACAGGCCGTTGAGGACGGCGATCTGTTTCTGCCTTGCGGTATGGGCCGGCGCCGCAAAGCGATCGATCCAGCCGAGCGAGTCCCAGTAGCCGACGTGGAACGCCTCGACCACGGCCTTGCCCTGGGCCGCACCGGCCTTGAGCGTGGACAGCCAGCGGTCGGCCGGCGGGCAGGAACTGCAGCCCTCCGAGGTGTAGAGCTCGATCACCGGCGTCAGCGTGGCGGCGGATTCGGCGCGGCAGGCCGGGCCGGCAGCGGTCGCGGCAGCGCCGACGGCCAGCAGGGCGGCAGCGACAAAGGCGCGAAGCGGAAGGTTCATGGGCGCGCTCCAGGAGTTCGATTCTCCTCCTGTACGCGCGCCGGGCGCGGCTGGATGCGGCGCGCCTCAGCTCAGGATGGTGCTGGAGCCCGGCACGCGGGCGTGCTGGTCGGCGCGGGCGTCCACGCGGCCCTCGATCTCGGCCAGCCGGGTGGCCAGCGTGCGGTTCATCAGTTCCAGCTGGGTGCGCAGTTCGCGCTGGCCGGCGACGACTGCCTTTTCCAGCTCGGTGGCCGTGATCGCCTCGCGCTGCTGGATCTCCTTCATCTGGGCGTCCAGGTGCAGGCGCAGGTCGGTGAAACGCGAAGCCTCGGCCTTGTCCGCCAGTTCGCGCTGGGCGTGCAGTTCCTTGGAATGCTGGCGCGTGTCCAGCAGGTTCACGGTCTGCATGTGGATGCTGCTGATCAGGAAGGCCACCAGCGTGACGGTCAGCACGGTCAGCAGGATCAGGCCGAGCGGCGCGTCCATCACGAACAGGCCGAAGCTCAGCGGCGTGGGACGCACGAATTCCGACCAGTTGAGGCCGGCGAAGCCCGCCACCAGCAGGATGGCGACGAGGAGGATGGTCAGGCGAGGGCGCATGTCTGTGCTCCTGTGGATGAGACAGCCCCATTGTGGAAACGCCGGCCCGTACCGGGCTGTCAGCGGACATGCCGAAGTGCTGTCCGCCCGCTGTGGCAAACTCGCGGCCCTTGCTCCCGGCCATCCTTCCAGAATGCAGAAAATCATCCAGCAGCTCGCCGCCGAACTCCGGGCCCAGGCGAACCAGGTGCAGACCGCCGTCGACCTGCTCGATGGCGGCGCCACCGTCCCCTTCATCGCCCGCTACCGCAAGGAGGCGACCGGCGGCCTGGACGACATCCAGCTGCGCGAGCTCGAACAGCGGCTGGGCTACCTGCGCGAACTCGAGGAGCGGCGCGGCGCGGTGCTCAAGAGCATCGGGGAGCAGGGCAAGCTGACGCCGTCGCTGCGGGCGGCGATCGAGGCGGCGCCCACCAAGCAGGAGCTGGAAGACCTGTACCTGCCGTACAAGCCGCGCCGCCGCACCAAGGGCCAGATCGCCCGGGAAGCGGGGATCGAGCCGCTGGCTGACCTGCTGTTCGCCGATCCCACGCGCGTTCCGGCCGACGAGGCGCAGGCCTTCGTGCAGGCGGAAAAAGGCGAGGGCGGCGAGGACTTCACCACCGTCCCCGCGGTGCTGGACGGGGTGCGCGACATCCTGTCCGAGCGCTGGGCCGAGCAGCCCACGCTGGTGCAGACGCTGCGCGAATGGCTGTGGCAGGAAGGCTTGTTCAAGAGCGCGCTGGCCGCCGGCAAGGACCAGAACCATCCCGACGTCGCCAAGTTCCGCGACTACTTCGGCTACGACGAGCCGATCGGCCGGGTGCCCTCGCACCGGGCGCTGGCGGTGTTCCGCGGCCGCCAGCTGGAGATCCTCGATGCCAAGCTGGTGCTGCCGGTCGAGCCGGAGCCGGGCAAGCCGTCGATCGCCGAAGGCAAGATCGCGCTGCACCTGGGCTGGAGCCACGCCGGCCGCGCCGCCGACGACCTGCTGCGCAAGTGCATGGCCTGGACCTGGCGCGTCAAGCTGTCGCTGTCCACCGAACGCGACCTGTTCGCCCGGCTGCGCGAGGACGCCGAGAAGGTGGCGATCAAGGTGTTCGCCGACAACCTGCGCGACCTGCTGCTGGCCGCGCCGGCCGGGCCGCGGGTGGTGATGGGGCTGGACCCGGGCATCCGCACCGGCGTCAAGGTGGCGGTGGTCGACGCCACCGGAAAATTGGTCGACACGTCGACCGTCTTTCCGCACGAGCCGCGGCGCGACTGGGAAGGCTCGCTGCACACGCTGGCCAAGCTGTGCGAGAAGCACGGCGTCAACCTGATCGCCATCGGCAACGGCACGGCCAGCCGGGAAACCGACAAGCTGGCGGGGGACCTGATGAAGCGCCTGTCCCTGACCGTTCGGGCTGAGCCTGTCGAAGCCGGCGTTTCGACAAGCTCAACGCGAACGGAGATTCAGCGCGTCGTGGTCAGCGAAGCCGGCGCCTCGGTCTATTCCGCCAGCGAGTTCGCATCCCAGGAAATGCCGGACGTCGACGTCAGCCTGCGCGGCGCGGCCAGCATCGCGCGCCGGCTGCAGGACCCGCTGGCGGAACTGGTGAAGATCGATCCCAAGTCGATCGGCGTCGGCCAGTACCAGCACGACGTCAACCAGGGCGAGCTGATGCGCTCGCTGGAGGCGGTGGTGGAAGACTGCGTCAACTCGGTCGGCGTCGACCTCAACACCGCCAGCGTGCCGCTGCTGTCGCGCGTGTCCGGCTTGTCGGGGACCGTCGCCAAGTCCGTGGTGCGCTGGCGCGAAGCCAACGGCGCCTTCCGCAGCCGCCAGCAGCTGCTGGAAGTCTCCGGCCTGGGCGCCAAGACCTTCGAGCTGAGCGCCGGCTTCCTGCGCATCCGCGGCGGCGAGAACCCGCTGGACATGACCGGCGTCCATCCGGAAACCTATCCGGTGGTGGAGAAGATGCTGGCGCAGGCCGGCAAGCCGGTCGCCGAGCTGATGGGCCGCGCCGAGATGCTCAAGACGCTGCGGCCCGAGCTGTTCGCCAACGACAAGTTCGGCGTGATCACGATCCGGGACATCCTGGCGGAGCTGGAAAAGCCGGGCCGCGACCCGCGTCCGGACTTCAAGGTGGCGCGTTTCAACGAGGGTGTGGAAGACATCGCCGACCTGCGCGAAGGCATGGTGCTGGAGGGCACGGTGAGCAACGTCGCCGCCTTCGGCGCCTTCATCGACCTGGGCGTGCACCAGGACGGCCTGGTCCACGTCAGCCAGCTGTCCCACAAGTTCGTCACCGATGCGCGCGAGATCGTCAAGACCGGCGACATCGTCAAGGTCAAGGTGATGGAAGTCGACGTGGCGAGAAAGCGGATCGGGCTGTCGATGAAGCTGGGCGACGCGCCCACTCGCCGCGACGCCCCCCGCGAGAACCGCTACGAAGGCGCGGGCCGGGGCCAGCGGCCGCCGCAAGGCCAGCGCGCGCCGGCCGCGCCGATGAACACCGCGATGGCCGGCGCCTTCGCCAAATTGCAGCGCAAGTAAGCCGATGCGGGCGCTGCGGATCTACGCCGGCCCCGCGGCCCGTGCCCATATCGAGCGCCAGGGCCTGCGGCCGCAGGACGTCGGCGTGGTGCCGGGCGCCGCGGGCGGTCCCAAGGGTTTGATCCTCGGGCCGCTGGACCGCTTCATCTTCGGCCAGTGGCTGGCGCAGTCGCAGCAACCGGTGCACCTGGTGGGCGCATCGATCGGCGCCTGGCGGATGGCGACGGCCTGCCTGGATGATCCGGTGGCGGCATTCGGGCGGCTGGAGCGCGACTACATCGCGCAGGACTACGAGCTCGAACCCGGCCGCAAGAACCCCACCGCCGCCCACGTCAGCGAGCGCTTCGGCCAGAGCCTGGAGTCGTTCTACGGCGGGCGGCTGGCCGAGGTGCTGCAGCACCCGCGCTACCGGCTGCACGTCGTCACCTCGCGCGGGCGCCACCTGCTGGGGCGCGAACACGCGTGGCGCACGCCGCTGGGCTACCTGGGCGCGTTCCTCGCCAACGGCGTGCACCGCAAGGCGATGGGCGGCTGGCTGGAGCGGGTGGTGTTTTCCAGCACCGGCGCCGACGGCCGCGCCGTGGCGCTGCCCTTCGCCAGCACCGACTACCGCACCCGCCAGGTGGCACTGAGCGCAGCCAACTTCAATCCGGCGCTGCAGGCCAGCTGCTCGATCCCGTTCGTGCTCAAGGCGATCCACGACATCCCCGGGGCGCCGCGCGGCGCCTACTGGGACGGCGGCATCACCGACTACCACCTGCACCTGAACTACAACGCCAGGCCGCAGGGGCTGGTGCTGTATCCGCACTTCCAGCAGGCCGTGGTGCCGGGCTGGCTGGACAAGGGCCTGAAGTGGCGGCACGGCGCGACGCATTTCCTGGACACCACCGTCTTGCTGGCGCCGGACCCGGCGTGGATCGCCGCCTTGCCCGGCGGCAAGCTGCCGGACCGCACCGACTTCACGCGCTACGGCACCAACCTGGCGGCGCGGATGAAGGCCTGGACTGCGGCGGCGTCCGCCAGCGAGCAGCTGGCCGACGAATTCGCGCAGTGGTGCGCGCTGGAGCCGGCGCAGCAGCTGGCGCGGATCGAGCCGCTGTGATCACATGGAGCTGGCGAGCAGTTCCTCGTATTCTTCCCGGCTGGCAATGCGCGGATTGGTCTTGTGGCAGTGGTCGGCCATCGCCCCGTCGATGATCTTGCCGAACCAGTCGCGCTGCACGCCCATCTCGGCCAGGCCGGACGGCAGACCCAGGCGCGCGCTCATGTCCTTGATCGCCGCCGGGATGTCGCCGGCCGACTGCAGGCCCATGGCCTGCGCCATCCGCTGGAGCCGGTTGTCCTTGCGCACCGAGTCCGCCTCGCCGTTGAAGGTCACCACCGCCGGCAGGAACATCGCGTTCAGCGTGCCGTGGTGCAGCCGCGGGTCCACCCCGCCCAGGCTGTGGCTGAGCGAATGGACCGCGCCCAGGCCCTTCTGGAACGCCATCGCGCCCTGCATCGAGGCGCTCATCAGGTTCAGGCGGGCTTCGCGGTCCTGCCCGTCGCGGGTCGCACGCTCGATGTGGCCCCAGCCGCGCCACAGGCCGTCCAGCGCGATGCCGTCGGCCGGCGGATTGAAGGCGGCGGACATGAAGGTCTCCATGCAGTGCGCGATGGCGTCCATGCCGGTCGCGGCCGTCAGCCTGGGCGGCAGGCCCAGCGTCAGTTCCGGATCGCAGATGGCAGTCTTGGGCACCAGGTGCCAGGAATGGAAGCCGAGCTTGCGGTGGTCGTCGACGATGATGATCGCGCCGCGCGCCACTTCGCTGCCGGTGCCGCTGGTGGTCGGCACCGCGATCAGCGGCGCCACCCTGTCGGTGATGCGGGGCGAGCCGCCCTCGATGGTGGCGTAGTGCGTCAGCGGACCTTCGTGGGTGGCGGCGATCGCCACGCCCTTGGCGCAATCGATCGCCGAACCGCCGCCGACCGCGATCAGCCCGTCGCAGCGGTTGGCCTGGTAGACCTCCACCGCCGCCCGCACCGCGGCTTCGGTGGGATTGGACGGCGTCTGGTCGAACACCGCCACCGGCAGTCCGGCCAGGGCGTCCAGCGCCTTCTGCAGCACGCCCGCGGCCTTCACGCCCGGGTCGGTGACCACCAGCGGCCGGGTGATGCCCACCCGCTCGCATTCCTGCTTGAGCAGCTTCACGGCGCCGTAGTCGAACTGGACCTGGGTGACGTAGTAGATGAAGGCCATGGCGGCTCCGGTACGATGGAAACCAGTCACTTTACTGCACCATGACCCAACAGGACTTCCGTTTTACCCACCGGCTGCGCGTGCGCTGGGCCGAGGTGGACATGCAGAAAATCGTCTTCAACGCGCATTACCTGATGTACTTCGACACCGCCATCGCGGACTACTGGCGCGCGCTGGCGATGCCGTACGAGGACGCGATGCTGCTGCTGGAAGGCGACATCTACCTGAAGAAGGCGACCGTCGAATTCAACGCGTCGGCCCGGATGGACGACCGGCTGGACGTCGCGATGAAGTGCGCGCGCATCGGCAATTCCTCCATGGGCTTCCAGGGCGCAATCTTTCGCGGCGACGAGCTGCTGGTCACCGGCGAGCTGGTCTACGTGTTCGCCGATCCGGCGACGCAGACCTCGCGCCCGGTGCCGGCGATGCTGCGCGAGATGCTGGAAGGCTTCGAGGCCGGGGAACCGCCGGTCCAGGTCCGCACCGGCGCCTGGGCGCAGCTGGGAGCGGACGCCACCCGGATCCGCACCGAGGTGTTCGTGCAGGAGCAGCGCATCCCCAAGGACCTGGAATGGGACGAAGCGGACGCCACGGCGCTGCATGCCGTCGCCTACAACCGCCTGGGCCAGGCCGTCGGCACGGGCCGCCTGCTGCCGTCGGAGGCCGGCAGCGCCAGGATCGGCCGGATGGCGGTGCACCGCGTGCTGCGCGGCTGCCGCCTCGGCGAGCAGTTGCTGGAAACGCTCATGGCTGCGGCCAGGGCCCGCGGCGACCGCGAGGTGCTGCTGCACGCGCAGCGCAGCGCGCAGAGTTTCTACGCCCGGCTCGGCTTCCAGCCGCGCGGCGAGGTGTTCGAGGAAGCGGGCATCGCGCACGTCGAGATGACGCGCGCGCTGGGCTGAGCGATGGCGCGCAAGAAACGCAATCCGGCTCAGGCCACGCCGGCCGCCGCCGCCCTTACTGCCGCAGCAGCGCCGGTGCGCGCGCCGGCCGCATCCGCCAGGCCGGCCGCCGCGGGCCTGCCCGCCGAGATCACCGGCGACGACTGGACGGTGGCCTTCCTGATGCTCGCGGTCTTCCTGGCGCCGGCGCTGGGCGTGCCCTACGAGGAAATGCTGCAGGACACGCTCAAGTCGATCGTGGTCTCGTTCGCCGCCCTGGCCGCGGCCCTGATGTTCTTCTGGCACCAGCGCCGGCGCAGCGAGCCGCTGCGCTGGCATGCCATCGTCTGGCTGCCGCTGATGCTGATGGCCTATGCGCTGGGCAGCATGGCCTGGTCGCACACCTACCTGGGCGCGGTGGAGGCGATCCGCTGGTTCATCTTCAGCGTGATCGTGTGGCTGGGCCTGAACACGCTGTCGCGCGAGCGGCTGCCCTGGCTGGGCTGGGGCGTGCACGGGGGCGCGGCAATCGCCGCGCTGTGGGCGGTGCTGCAGTTCCTGGTCGACTTCAGGCTGTTTCCGCAGGGGCCGAACCCGGCGTCGACCTTCGTCAACCGCAATTTCTTCGCCGAATTCGCGGTCTGCACCCTGCCGTTCTCGGCGCTGCTGCTGCTGCGCGCCCGCCAGACCAGCCAGATCGCGCTGCTGGCGATCACCAGCGGGCTGGTGCTGGTGGCGATCCTGATGACCGGCACCCGCAGCGCGCTGACCGCCATGTGGCTGCAGCTGCTGGTGGTCCTGCCGCTGATCGCGTGGCTGTACCGCAAGCAGCTGGCGATCGGGCAGTGGGACGCGCTGCGCCGGGTGCTGGCGGCCGGGCTGCTGCTGATCACGGTGCTGGCGCTGGGGTCCATTCCCACCGCCAACAACAGCATCAGGACCGAGGCGCGCGGCAACACCGGGCTGGAGCGCGGCTTCAAACGCACGGCGGCCATCTCGCCCAACGACGCCTCGATCGGCATCCGCATGGTGATGTGGAAGGCCACGGCCACCATGATCCGGGCCCGGCCGTTCAGCGGCGTCGGCGCCGGCGCCTGGGAAAGCGACATCCCGCTGTACCAGGCCACCGGCGAGCAGCTGGAGACGGACTTCTACGTCCACAACGAGTTCCTGCAGCTGTTGGCCGAATACGGCCTGGTCGGCTGGGCCTTCATGCTGTCGCTGTTCGCCTACCTGATCGCATCGGCCTGGCGCACGCTGCGCGACAAGACCGAGCAGGGGCTGGCGGAGGCGCCGCTGCGGGCGCTGGTGCTGTGCAGCCTGCTGGCGCTGATGATGGTGAGCAACATGGGCTTTCCGTGGCGCATGGCCTCCACCGGCGCGCTGTTCGCGGTCTGCCTGGCGGCGCTGGCGGCGTCCGACGCCCGGCTGGGGATCCGAGGCCGCTGGGCCGCCATGCCGCTGCGCTGGCGCCCGGCCTGGTCGCGCTCGGCGGCGCTGGCCAGCGTGGCCTGCATCGCCCTGGCGATCTACATCACGCAGCAGGCGGCGCTGGCGGAAAAGAAGATCGTCCGCGCCACCAAGCTGGCGCTGTCGATCAGCAGCACCGGCGACTACAACAACCCGAAATACAACCGCTACAAGAGCGAGCTGCTGGGCCTGATCCGGGAAGGCATCGCGATCAACCGGCACTACCGCAAGATCACGCCGCTGGTGGCCGACGAACTGGCGCGCTGGGGCGACTGGACCGACGCCATCTGGATCTGGGAATCGGTGCTGTCGTCACGCCCCTACATCGTGGCGATCATGACCAATATCGCCCGCGGCTACGCCTCCACCGGCAATCCCCAGCAGGCCCTGGTCTATCTCGAGCGCGCCGCCAGGCTGCAGCCGGACGCGCCGGCCGTGCGCTCGCTGGAGGTGATCCTGCTGAGCCGCAGCGGCAAGAACGACGAAGCGCTGGCGCTGGCGCGCAAGACGCTGGACCAGAACGTGGTGGACTACGACCTGCTGCGGGCGACGGTGGCGCTGGCCCGGCGCGCCGGCGACTATCCGCTGGCGGTGCGCGCCCTGCAGCTGATGGCGGAGCGCCTGCCGCAGGCGCGCTCGTCCGCCTACCTGGAACTGGGCAACCTGTATTACTCGCCGCAGCTGCACGACCCGGCCAGGGCGCTGGACGCCTTCCGCAGCGCGATCGAGATGACGCCGGCCGGTGCCCGCCCGGCGCTACAGACCGAAATTCCACAGGCCCTGTGGAACCAGCTGGGGCTGACGGGCAGCGCCCCGCCGGCGTCGACTCAGACGTCGGCCAGCAGCAAGTAGGGCAGAGGCAGCAGCCGCAGTTGCGGCCCGGCGCTGCTGCCGGCGCTCAGGCGGCCATCGGCGGCGGCCGCGACCTGCATCGAGACGATGGCATCCCAGCCGCCTGCCGGCGCGGCGGCGGCCTGGGCCACGGTGCCGCAAGGCTGCTCGGCGTCCGATGCATGGAACACCTCCTGCCCGGCGGACAGCTCGGCATCGCAGTGCGCCAGGAAGGCGCGGCGCTTGAGCGTGCCGCGGAACTGGCTGCGGGCCACCACTTCCTGGCCCGGGTAGCAGCCCTTCTTGAAGTTCACGCCGCCCACCGATTCGTAGTTGAGCATCTGCGGCACGAAGGCCTCGACGATCGGCGCGCTGATGGTGGCGACGCCGCTGCGCACCTCGCCCCACAGCCACAGGGCGTGGTCAAGCGCCGCGCCGCCCGGTGCGGGCTGGTCGGCCGGGGCGATCCAGAGCGCACGCCGCTGTCCGTCCGCGGGATACAGGCCGACGACCTGCGCCGGGCCGACGTCGGCCTTGCTCCAGGGCTCGCCCAGCGTGGCCGGCAGCCCCTCCAGCGCAGCGCCGGCCAGTCCGAACAGGGCGACGTCGGCGCTGGCGTCGGTCAGCTTGGCCTTGGCCCGCATCACGAACATGGACAGGCGCTTGAGCGTGGGCGCCAGGATGTCCCGGCTGCAGACCAGCAGGATCTCGCCGGGCGAACGCTGCAAGCCGATGAAGCTGGCCTGCATCCGGCCCTTGGCGGTGCAGAAGGCAGCCAGCCGCGCCTGCGCGGGGCCCAGCAGCACGAAGTCCTGGGTCAGCTGGCCCTGCAGGAACTTGGCGGCGTCCTCGCCCTGGACACGAATGACACCGAGGTGGGGCAGGGCGCAGGCGCCGTTCAGGGGATGGGTCATGGCTGAATTATCATCGTCGCTGCAATCACTCGACGACGTAAGGGCAGGATGCGACGGTTTCTGGGGACGGTGTTTCTGCTGGCCGCGCTGCTTGCCCTGGGCGCCGGCGGCTGGGCGCTGTGGTGGGTCTACCAGCCGATGCGGCTGCCGGGCGCCAGCGTGGACCTGTCGATCGAGCCGGGCACCCGTCCGCGCGCCGTCGCGCTGGCGGTCGCCAAGGCCGGCGTCGACGTCGAACCCGAGCTGCTCTATTGGTGGTTCCGCCTGTCCGGCAAGGGCAAGCTGATCAAGGCCGGCAACTACGAGCTGGCCAACGGCATCACGCCGCACCGCCTGCTGGCCAAGCTGACCCGCGGCGAGGAAGCACTGCGTGCCGTGACGCTGGTCGAAGGCTGGACCTTCCGCCAGTTCCGCGCCGCGCTGGCCAGGGAAGACCAGATGAAGCCGGACACCAGGGGACTGGCGGACGACGCCATCATGGCGATGGTCGGCAAGCCGGGCGTGCATCCGGAAGGGCGCTTCTACCCGGACACCTACACCTACTCCAAGGGCACCAGCGACGTTGCGGTGCTCAAGCGGGCCCTGCGGGCGATGGACAAGCACCTGGCCGCCGCCTGGGAGCAGCGCTCGCCGGCCACCGCGGTGAAGTCGCCGGACGAGGCGCTGATCCTGGCCAGCATCGTCGAGAAGGAAACCGGCAAGGCCGCCGACCGGCCCCATGTGGCCGCCGTGTTCAACAACCGGCTGCGGGTGGGCATGCCGCTGCAGACCGATCCGACCGTGATCTACGGCATGGGCAGTGCCTTCGGCGGCAACCTGCACAAGAAGGACCTGCAGGCCGACACGCCATGGAATACGTACACCCGGCCCGGGCTGCCGCCGACGCCGATCTCGATGCCGGGCAAGGCCGCACTGGAAGCAGCCGTGCATCCGGCCGACTCGAAGGCGCTGTATTTCGTCGCCCGCGGCGACGGCAGCAGCCAGTTCAGCGAGACGCTGGACGAGCACAACCGCGCCGTCAACAAGTTCCAGCGCGGCCAATGAGCGCCGCGCAGAACCGCTTCCAGCCAGCGAGGGCCCCCTCGGGGGGCAGCCCGGCCTTGACGGGCGTGGGGGTCCCATGACGGGCGGCGTGTTCATCAGCTTCGAGGGCATCGACGGTGCCGGCAAGTCCACCCACATCGCGCCGCTGGCCGAGCTGCTGCGCGCGCAGGGCCGCACGGTGGTGCTGACGCGCGAGCCGGGCGGCACGCCACTGGCGGAAAAGATCCGCGCGCTGGCGCTGAACGAGGCGATGGATCCGCTGGCCGAGGCCCTGCTGATGTTCGCGGCCCGGCGCGACCACCTGCAGCAGGTGATCGAGCCGGCCCTGGCCGCTGGCCACGTCGTCATGAGCGACCGCTTCACCGACGCCACCTTCGCCTACCAGGGCGGCGGCCGCGGCTTCGACCTGGCGGTGCTCGGGCAACTGGAGCAGCTGGTGCAGGCCTTGCCGCAGGGTGGGCTGCGGCAGCCGGACCTGACCCTGCTGTTCGAGCTGGCGCCGGAGGTGGCCGCGCAGCGGCTGGCCGGCGTGCGGGCGCCGGACAAGTTCGAATCCCAGCCGGTGGCGTTCTTCCGCAAGGTCGCCGCCGGCTACGACGCACGCGCCAGGCAGCAGCCGGCGCGCTTCGTGCGCATCGCCGCCGACCGGCCGCGCGACGCGGTCTGGGAGGACGTGCTGGCCGCGGTGCGGGGCAAGGGCTGGCTGCAATGAGCGCACCCTGGATCGCGGCGCAGTCGCAGGCCCTGCTGGCCCAGCGCGGCCACGCCTGGCTGCTGCAGGGACCTTCCGGCCTGGGGCAGTACAGCCTGGCGCTGGAACTGGCGCGGGCCTGGCTGTGCGACCGGCCGACGCCGCAGGGCGCCTGCCGCCAGTGCGGCAGCTGCCACGCGATCGACGTGCGCACCCATGCCGACCTGTGCGTGCTGATGCCCGAGGTGCAGATGCAGGAGCTGGGCTGGCCGCTGTCGGAGAAGGCCCAGTCCGACATCGACGACAAGAAGCGCAAGGCCAGCAAGGAGATCCGGGTCGACGCAATGCGCGACGCGGTGGAGTTTTCGCAGCGCACCAGCGCGCGCGGCCGCGGCAAGGCTGTGCTGGTGTATCCGGCCGAACGGATGAACCAGATCACGGCCAACGCGCTGCTCAAGACGCTGGAGGAGCCGCCCGGCGACGTGAAATTCGTGCTGGCCAGCGAGGCCGCCCACCAGTTGCTGCCGACCATCCGCAGCCGTTGCATCGCCCACACCATGGCGTGGCCGGACGAGGCGACCAGCCTGGGGTGGCTCCAGGCCCAGGGCGTGTCCGCCGCCGAAGCGCCGCAGCTGCTGCGCGCCGCCGGCGGCCGGCCGGAGGACGCGGCGCAGTTCGCCCAGGCCGGGCGCAGCGGCAAGTCCTGGGCCTTGCTGCCCAATGCGGTGGCGCGCGGCGACGTCGGCGCCGTGGCCGGCTTCAGTCCGGCGCAGGCGGTCGATGCGTTGCAGAAACTGTGTCACGACCTGCTGTCGCTGCAGGCCGGCGCCGAGCCGCGTTTCTTTGCCGCCACGGACCTGCCGCCAGCGGCGCCGGTGGCCGCGCTCACTGGGTGGTGGCGCGACCTGGCAGGGACCGCGCGCACCGTCGAACACCCGTTCAATGCAGGCCTGATGCTGGAAGCGCTTGTAAGCCAGGCCCATAACGCCCTAAACTCGCGCTAGCCCGACCATGAGCACAGTCACTCCCGCCACCCCCCGTCCCAGCGTCATCCAGCTCGCGATCAAGGAAAAGGCGGCGCTCTATGCGGCGTACATCCCCCTGTTCACCGATGGCGGCGTGTTCATCCCGACGGCGCGGGATTACAAGCTCGGCGATGACGTTTACGTGCTGTTGTCCCTGCCGGACGATCCCCAGCGCTATCCTGTCGCTGGCAAGGTGGCGTGGGTGACGCCGGCCCGGGCCGCGGCCAACCGCACCCAGGGCGTCGGCATCCGGTTTCCCTCGGACGAGAAGTCCAAGCTGCTCAAGATCAAGATCGAAGAGATCCTGGGCGGGCACCTGGCGTCCGAGCGGCCGACCCAGACCATCTAGCCGCGGCAGCCTGCCCGTGGCGGCGCGCCGGTGGCGCGCGATCCCTCTTTTTGACTGTCCAACGCATGTTCGTCGATTCCCATTGCCATCTCACTTTCCCCGAGCTGGCGGCCCGCCTGCCCGAGATCCGCCAGGCGATGGCGGACGCCCAGGTCGACCGGGCGCTGTGCATCTGCACCACGCTGGAGGAGTTCGAGGCCGTGCATGCGCTGGCGCTGCAATACGACAACTTCTGGGCCTCGGTCGGCGTCCACCCGGACAACGAGGGCGTGACCGAACCGACGCTGGACGACCTGCTTCGGCTCGGGGCGCTGCCCAGGGTGGTGGCGATCGGCGAAACCGGGCTGGACTACTACCAGATGGAGGAACGCAAGGGCGGCCGCAGCGTGGCGGACATGGAGTGGCAGCGCAACCGCTTTCGCACCCACATCCGGGCCGCCCGCCAGATCGGCAAGCCGCTGGTGATCCACACCCGGGCGTCGTCGGCCGACACGGTGGCGATCCTGAAGGAGGAGGGCGAGGACGGCTCCGCCGGATCGGCCGGCGGCGTCTTCCACTGCTTCACCGAAACCGCCGAGGTGGCCCGGGCGGCGCTGGACCTGGGGTTTTACATTTCATTTTCCGGCATCCTGACCTTCAAGAGCGCCCAGGAGCTGCGCGACGTCGCCGCCTTCGTGCCGCTGGACCGCATGCTGATCGAGACCGACAGCCCCTACCTGGCGCCGGTGCCGTACCGCGGCAAGACCAACAACCCGTCCTATGTCCCCTACGTGGCGCGCCAGATCGCGCAGCTGCGAGACCTGCCGGTGGAGGCCGTGGCGCAGGCCACCAGCCGCAATTTCGAGCGCCTGTTCCTGGCCGGCCAATGATGAGAAATCACATGAGAAAGATCGTCTATCTCCTTGCCTTTATTGGATTTGGTCTCGTTCATGCCGGATCCTACGAGGACTTCTTCCGGGCCGTCAAGCGCGACGACCCGGGCACGGTCCAGAGCCTGCTGAGCCGCGGCTTCGACGCCAACACGCTCGACCCCAGGGGCCTGCATGCCCTGTTCATCGCGGTGCAGGAGCCGTCGCCCAAGGTCGCCGACGTGATGATGCGCTGGCCGAAGACCAACGTGGAATTTCGCAATTCGAAGGACGAGAGCCCGCTGATGATCGCCGCGCTCAAGGGCGAGCTGGAACTGGCGCGCAAGCTGGTGGAGCGCGGCGCCGACGTCAACAAGACCGGCTGGACCCCGCTGCATTACGCAGCGACCAACGCCCACCTGGACGTCATGACCATGCTGCTGGACAACTATGCCTACATCGACGCCGAGTCGCCGAACAAGACGACGCCGCTGATGATGGCGGCGCAATACGGCAACGCCGACGCGGTCAAGCTGCTGCTGGAGGCCGGCGCCGACCCCAGGCTGAAGAACCAGCTCGGGCTGACGGCGATCGATTTCGCCACCCGGGCCGGCCGCAGCGATTCGGCCGAACTGATCGCCGGCGCGCTGCGCAGCCAGCAGCCGCGCGGCAAATGGTGAGGCCTGGGCCTATTTGGCCCGGCAAGCCTGAATGAGCTCGACGCCCGCCGACATCGTCGCGGTCAGGGCCTTGCAGGCCGCCAGGTCCACATAATGGCCCTCGACCAGCACCCCGGGCGGCGTGTAGCGCAGCGTCGCATGGCCGCGCAGCGGCTCGGCGATCGAGGTCTGCGAGCAGTTGGCCTTGTAGACCGTGCCGCGCATGGCCGCCGAGGTCTTGGCGCACAGCTCGTCGGTCGGATAGTCGAACTGCATGACCAGCTTGCCCGACAGGTCGCGCAAGATCATGTGGTTGCCGGGTTCGGCTGGCGGTTGGGTGGCACAGGCCGCGAGCATGGCGGCGGCGGCAATGGCGAGCGAAAGTCGGATCGGATGCATAAGGTGGGTTGGTCCCGGGTGGTATCGGCGCTGGCCCCGGCGGCGCGCCACTGGCCGTTGTACCGAGGAATGAGCACTTCGGGGTCTCACTGTAACTTCATACGATGTATATTATGTTAAGTCATGGAGCGGCAGGATGGATCTGTTCGACGACCAGGGCCCGGCCCCGGCCCCGGCGCTGACACCGCGGCCCCGCCCGTCGCAGTCCCGGATCGAGGCCGCGGTTTGCGCGCCCGACCTGATCGCACTGGGTGCGGCGCTGCCGGCGGGACTGCACCTGGGAACCTCTTCCTGGTCGTTTCCGGGATGGCGCGGGCTGGTGTGGCGCGGCGACCATTCCGAGTCGAGCCTGTCGCGCACCGGCCTGACGGCGTACAGCGGCCATCCGCTGCTGCGTTGCGTCAGCCTGGACCGGTCGTTTTACCGCCCGCTGACGGCCAGCCAGTACGCGGCCTATGCAGGCCAAGTCCCGGACCATTTCCGCTTCGTCGTCAAGGCGCCCAGCCTGGTGTGCGACGCCCTGGTGCGCGGCAAGGCCGGCCGGGGCCTCCAGGACAATCCGGCGTTTCTGGACCCGGTGCCGGCGGCGGCGGAGTTCGTGCAGCCGGCCCTGGACGGGCTCGGCCCCAAGATCGGCGCGCTGGTCTTCCAGCTCAGCCCCCTGCCCCCGGCCTGGCTGGCGCGGCTGGATGAGGTGCTCGAGCGGCTGGCGGCCATGCTCGCCGCCCTGCCGGCGCTGCAACCGGTGGCGCCCGGCGCCGTGGTGGCCGTGGAAGTGCGCAATCCGGAGTTCCTGACGCCGGCCTTTGCTGCCATCCTGAAGGCCGCCGGCGCGACCTATTGCCTCGGCCTGCACCCGCGGATGCCGCCGGTCGACGAGCAGCTGCCGATGCTGCGCGCCTTGTGGCCGGCGCCGCTGGTCTGCCGCTGGAGCCTGAACGGCCGGCACGGCGCCTATGGCTACGAGGACGCGAAGGGACTGTACGAGCCCTTCGACCGCCTGCAGGACCCGGACCCCGCCACCCGCAAGACGCTCGCCCGGGTGATCGCGGCCACGACGGGCGCGGCCCTGCCGGTCTACATCACGGTCAACAACAAGGCCGAAGGATCGGCCCCGTTGTCGGTGCTGGAACTGGCCAGGGCGGTGCACGAAATCGGGGCGCCGGAACCGGAAACTTGACTGAGGCAATCAATCCGGGACCGTGCCCGACAATGTTCCACGCCGAGAAAGTGCCTCGATTACCGCGACCAACTCCATGATTTTATTGCGGTTTTCTGTCAACTTCATCACAAGCTCAAGCTTGCGCTTTAGAACGCTTGGCTTTACCGTGGGTGACACAGGCAGGTGTCATGCACTGTGAGGAGGACAAGAACAATCATGCGTTGGCTCAAACCAGGACTCAGGAACAGCATCTACGGGCTGCTTGGCAATTCCATGCCGCCCAGCGATTCGACCCTGGAAAGCAGCACCGAGGAGATCCGCGAGGCCATGCTGGGCGTGCTCGGCGACTCCGGGCAGAAGAGCTTTCCCAACGTGGCGCGGCGCCTGCGCTATGCCAACGACGTCCAGGCGCTGTGGTACCTGCGGGGCGACCTGATGGCCGCGCTGGCTGCGCTTTACAGCGAATCGGTGGCCCGGGAAAAGATCGCCGGCATCACCGGCCAGTTCCGCGGCCTGCTGCCCGGCGGCCTGCAGTCACGCCCCAGCCCCCTGGTCGGCTGAAGGAGCATTCCGCCTAGTGGCGGTGCCCCCACAGGACGAAAGCGTCCCGGCCCTCGACTGCCAGGTGCACCGGCGCCCCCACCGGCAGCGCCACCTTGGTCGCCACATGGCCGAACGGCAGGCGCGTGAAAACCGGGCATTTCACCTGCAGGCGCAACCAGTCCACCACCGTCTGCAGCTTGAATCCCCGGTCGTGGGGATAGGGCTTGTAGTTGGTGAAGTGGCCCAGCAGGATGGCCTTCTGCCGCCCCAGGATGCCCGCATACAGCAACTGCGTCAGCATGCGTTCCACCCGGTACGGATGCTCGTGCACGTCCTCCAGGAACAGGATGCCGTTCCTGATGTCCGGGATCCAGGGCGAGCCGACCAGGCTCGACAGCACCGCCAGGTTCCCGCCCCAGAGCGTCGCTTCCTTGACCTGCAGCAGCCGGTCGCGCCGCTCGGACACCGGCAACTGCCAGCCGGCGCCCTCGCCCTGCCCGCTCACCAGGTCCTCGAAGCAGGCCTGCATGATGTCGTCGGGCTCGCCCTCCACGCCGAAATCCTCGCCCAGCGCCGGGCCCGACCAGGTGACGGCGCCGGTCTTGGCCAGCACCGCGTTCTGGAAGGCGGTGAAGTCGCTCAGGCCGACGAACCGGGTGCCGCGTTCGATCGCCTTGGCCACCGCCTTGTAGCGGATGCCCGGCAGGATGCGGGTGAGTCCGTAGCCGCCGCGGGTGATGAGCGCCACGTCGGCACCGCTGGCGGCGGCCCGGTGGATCGCGGCTAGCCGCGTGGCGTCGTCGCCGGCGAAGCGCATGTGGCGCGCGAACACAGCTTCGTCCAGTTCGACCTCGTGTCCCAGCGCCTTGAGCCGCGCCACGCCCCGCTTGATCACCGCCCTGTCGCCGACCGCGCTGGACGGCGAATAGATATAGATATGTTTTGTCACCGGCGCAAGTATCCCACTGCCAGCCGCGCGATCTCCTCGCCCTCCTCCGGCACGAAGTGCCCGGCCTGCTGCAGCAGCACCGGCTCAGGACAGCCGCGAATGAGCTGTTGCAGCGACCGCATCACCGGCTCGCCGAGCACCGGGTCCTGCATGCCGATCGCCATCAGCGTGCGGCCGGACCAGTCCTTCGACCAGAACCCGCGCGCCTGCTGCGAGATCGCCGCGCCGTCGGCCGTCGGCGACTCCGGCACCATCCGCGGAAAGGCGCGCAGCGCCGCGCGGTGCCCGCGATCCGGAAAGGGAGCCGCATAGGCCGCGCACTCCTGCGGGCTCATGCGCGGATTGCCGCGCGCGAACAGCCGGGCGATGTCGAATTCGGGGTTCTTCGCGTTCATCTCGCGCCAGGCCAGGAATCCCGGGCTGAGCGGCGCGTCGCCGGTGGCCAGCGCCGTGTTCATCGCCAGCAGTCCGGTGTAGCGCTCCGGCGCATCCATCGGCAAGGTCAGGCCCAACAGGCCGCCCCAGTCCTGCACGACCAGCACCACGTCGTGCAGGTCCAGTTGCTCGACAAGCTCCAGCAGCACCTGGCGGTGCCAGGCGAAGCTGTGGGCGCTGTCCTTCTTGGGCTTGTCGCTCTTGCCGAAGCCGATCAGGTCCGGCGCCACCACGCGGTCGCCGGCCTCGAGGAACACCGGGATCATCTTGCGGTAAAGGTAGCTCCAGGCCGGGTTGCCGTGCAGGCACAGCCAGGTGCGCGCGGCGTCGGCCGGGCCTTCGTCCAGGTAGTGCATGCGCCAGCCGTTCAGGGACGGCAGGTCCTGCACATAGCGCGCCGCCCAGGGGTAGCCGGGCAGGCCGTCGAAGCGTTCCGGTGCGGTCCGCACTGCGTCGTCGCGCAGCGGCTGCTGGGTGCTGCGCGCATGCTCGCGGCGCGACTGGAAGAATTGCGCCAGCAACCCGCCGCACTCCTGCGCCAGCACGCCGCCGACGACCTGGGTCTGGTGGTTGATCTGGCGCTGCGCGAACAGGTCGAGCACCGAGCCGGCGGCGCCGGTCTTCGGGTCCGGCGCGCCGTAGACCACCCGCTGCAGCCGCGCATGCAGCATGGCGCCGCTGCACATGGCGCAGGGCTCCAGCGTCACGAACAGCTCGCAGCCGTCCAGCCGGTAATTGCCCAGCGTCGCCGCCGCGTCGCGCAGCGCCGCGATCTCCGCATGGGCGGTGGGATCGTGGCGTCCGACCGGCGCATTGCGCCCGCGTCCGACCACCTGGCCGTTGCGGACCACCACCGCGCCGACCGGAACTTCGCCGGCCGCCGCGGCCTCGCGCGCCAGCAGCAGCGCCTGCTGCATGAACTCCAGGTCGCTTGCCGCGGGCGGGGGCGACCCCGGGCTCACTTGGTGTCGTCCGGCATCGGGGCCTGCTGCATCTGGCTCTGCACCGCCTGCTGGAACTGCTGCACGGTCTGCTGCGGCGTCGGGGGAGGCGCGCCGGGCGCCCGCGCGGCCACGCCCGGCAGCGCCGGCAAGGCGGCCGGCCCCGCCAGCGATCCCATCTGCTTCTTGACCAGCACGCCGATGATGGCAACCACCACCAGCAGGCTCAGGACCGTGAACACTCCGCGCATGTCAGCCTCCCATTCCGAGCCGGTCCATCCACAGGGCCAGCTCGCGTTGATCGTCATTCCCGGACGCGTAGGCCGCCTTGAGCGCCCCGTGCGATTCCGGCCGGTGCTGGTTCAGTTTCAGCTTGCATTGCAGGTCCTGCACGTCCAGCTCGAAGCCGACGATGCCCGCCAGCAGCTTCTGTGCAAGCTGCGGGTCCATCGCCCGCCATTGCGCGGCGTACGCCGGCTCATGGTCGCCGATCAGTTTCTTCAGCAGCGCGTCCTTGGCATCAGCGTCTTCCACCAGTCGGGCGCGCACGGTGCAATGGACCGCCAGGTAATTCCAGCTCGGAACGCGGGCCAGGTCGGGATAGACCTGCGGCGACAGGTAGGCATGCGGCCCGAGAAAGGTCACCACGGCCGTCGGCCGGGCCTGCAGGTAGCGCCAGTGCGGGTTGGGCCTGGCGCAGTGGCCCACCAGGGTCATGCCCTCCCCGCTCTCTTCGAGGTGCAGCGGCAGGTGCGTGACGAACGGCAGGCCGTCGTCGTCGGGCGATATCAGGCTGGCAAAGGGATGCGCCCGCATCAGGCCGGCGGCCACGGCGCGGTCGCTGGACTTGAAATGCGGCGGCTGGTACATGGGAGCCGATTGTCCCCGAGCTTGCGCCGGCCGCCTACTGCCATCCGGTCCCTGGGCGCGGTTGCCGCCGGCGCCGTCAGTTTTCGCACACGGCGCCCGGCTCAGAATTGGCGGCCCAGTGATCAGGGCCTTCTGTGCTTTAGCAGCGGCGGACCAGGCCCCGGTCGCCGCGGTTGCCGATCCAGCGATCCAGTCGGGGCCGTCGCGCTCGGTGAACACGGGATCGAAGCCGATCGCGTGCAGGTCGCGAACGGCCGGGGCCGCCGCCGGCGTCAGGCGCCGGGCCGGCGGCGCCGGAGCCTATTCCCACTCGATGGTGGCCGGCGGCTTGCTGCTGACGTCGTAGGTGACGCGGTTGATGCCGCGCACTTCGTTGATGATCCGGCTGGACACCTTCTTGAGCAGCGCATAGGGCAGCTCCGCCCAGTCGGCGGTCATGAAGTCGCTGGTCTGCACCGCCCGCAGCGCCACCACGTAATCGTAGGTGCGGCCGTCGCCCATCACGCCCACGCTCTTGACCGGCAGGAACACGGCAAAGGCCTGGCTGGTCAGGTCGTACCAGCTCTTGCCGCTGGCCGCGTCGCGGAAATTGCGCAATTCCTCGATGAAGATCGCGTCGGCCCGGCGCAGCAGGTCCGCATATTCCTTCTTCACTTCGCCCAGGATCCGCACCCCGAGACCGGGGCCCGGGAACGGATGGCGGTAAACCATGTCGTGCGGCAGGCCCAGCGCCTCCCCCAGTTCGCGCACTTCGTCCTTGAACAGGTCGCGCAGCGGCTCCAGCAGCTTCAACCCGAGCTGCTCGGGCAGGCCGCCGACGTTGTGGTGGCTCTTGATGGTGACGGCCTTCTTGCTCTTGGCGCCGCCGGATTCGATCACGTCCGGATAGATCGTCCCCTGCGCCAGCCACTTGGCCCCCTTGGCCCCGGCGCTGGTCAGCTTGGCGGCCTCCTGCTTGAACACCGTCACGAATTCGTTGCCGATGATCTTGCGCTTGGCTTCCGGGTCGCTCACGCCTTGCAGCTCGCCCAGGAACAGCGCGCTGGCGTCGACGCGGATCACCTTCGCATGGAGCTTGCCGACGAACATGTCCATCACCATGTCGCCTTCGTTCAGGCGCAGCAGGCCGTGGTCGACGAACACGCAGGTCAGCTGGTCACCGATGGCGCGATGGATCAGCGCCGCGGCCACGGAGGAATCGACGCCCCCCGACAGGCCCAGGATCACTTCCTCGTCGCCCACCTGCCGGCGGATCGATTCGACGGCCTCGGCCACGTGGTCGCGCATCACCCAGTCCGGGCGTGCGCCGCAGATCTCGAGGACGAAGCGCTCCAGGATCGCCTTGCCCTGCGCCGTGTGCGTCACTTCCGGATGGAACTGCACTGCGTAGAAGCGCCTCTCCTCGTCGGCCATTCCGGCGATCGGGCAGCTGTCGGTGGACGCCATCAGCTTGAAGCCCGGGGGCAGCTCGGTCACCTTGTCGCCGTGGCTCATCCAGACATTGAGCATGCCGTGCCCATCGGGCGTGGTGAAGTCGGCGATGTTCTCCAGCAGCTTGGTGTGGCCGCGGGCGCGCACGGCGGCCGGGCCGAATTCGCGCAGATGGTGGCCCTCCACCTTGCCCCCGAGTTGCTGCGCCATGGTCTGCATGCCGTAGCAGATGCCCAGCACCGGTACGCCGAGCGTGAACACGGCCGGCGGGGCCTTGTCGGTGGTGTCCTCGTAGACGCTGGCATGGCTGCCCGACAGGATCACGCCCTTGAGCAAGCCGTCGGCGGCGTAGTCGCGGATCCACTGGTCGCTGACATCGCAGGGCTGGACCTCGCAGAACACGTGGGCTTCGCGCACCCGGCGGGCGATCAGCTGGGTGACCTGGGAGCCGAAGTCGAGGATCAGGATTTTGTCGTGTTGCATCGAGGTCAGGGGCATGTCGGCAATCGGTGGGACGTTCGTGAGCCATGCAACACGGTGGCGCCGGGCCGGCCGTCGAAGGCCGGCCGCCAGGTTGCATCTGCCACGCACTGGCCGGACCCGCCGACGGATGGCCAGACTTGGACGTGGAGTTGTCTCATTTTACGGCACCGGCGTCAGCGGGCGCGGCGCCGCGGCCAAAAGACAGCAGGTGCAACGATGCCCGTCAAGGGCATGGCAGCAGCAGCCCACGCATCACTCGGACGAGTGATGCGCTCATCGTCAATGGCTCCTATCTTCGGGCCACACAAACCGGAGACACCGCATGCGCTACCTTCCGTTGACCCTCCTCCTTGCAGCCATGGTTCAAGCGTGCGGAGGAGGCGGCTCCGACAGCGCTTCCAGTGCGGCACCCGGCCCTGTTGCAACCACGCCGCCTGCAGCCACCACGCCCGCGCCGCCCGCGGGTGGTGCCGACTACTCGACCTCGTTCAGCAGCGGCGAGACCGGCGAGACCTCCTTCATCCTGAACGCCGCCAATCCGAACCATCTCGATCCGAACGAGAAATTCACCCTGGCCCAGGATTCGCAGATCTGGGGCTTTGTCGCTGCGCAGTTCAATGCGAAGGTCTACGTGCTGGACCAGCCCAATGCACAGGCGTTCGTGAACGGGCAGACCTTCCAGGGAGTGCCGCTCAATCCCAGCGGCGGGGACGCCATGACCTTCCCCACCCTGCCGGCCGGCACCTACTGGATCGGCACGGTGCCGGGACAGAGCGTGGCCACCGGCTACAGCAACCCGGTCTACCATGAGGTGTCCTACGACCACCGGCTGCCTGGCTGGAATTTCGACACCAATGTTCCGTTCACCGCGGACGGCGCTACCGGCGCATGGAAATCCCAGGGCTTCACCACTCCCACCGGAAGCTGGCGCGGCTATATCGAGACGGAAGGCTACGGCGGCAAGTTCGCCGTCATGACCCAGGCGCAGTTCGACACCTTCAGCGCGGCCTATCCGAACGGTTTCACCGGCGGCACCTACGAATTCGTCTACGCGTGCGGCGGCCAGTCGGGCGGGGCAGCCACCGAAATCGAGTGCGAACTGCACCTGCAGTCAGGGCAGTCCTACCAGCTCGTGTACTTCAACGACACCGGCAGCTGGGCCGGTGGCGCGGGCAACGTCGCCTTCTATCGGCCGCAGTGAGCGTAGGCGTCCGGGGCCGGCGGACGCTGGTCCGCCCCTGCGTGCAGATCACTCCGACCGGTAGTTCGGCGCTTCCTTGGTGATCTGGACGTCGTGGACATGGCTCTCGCGCATGCCCGCCGCCGTGATCTGCACGAATTCGGCCTTGTTGCGCATGTCCTCGATCGTTTCGCAGCCGCAGTAGCCCATGCTGGCCCGCAGGCCGCCGGCCATCTGGTAGACGATCGAGACCAGCGAGCCCTTGTACGGCACGCGGCCCTCGATGCCCTCGGGCACCAGCTTGTCGGCGTTGGGGTTGCCGGTGGTCGCTTCCTGGAAGTAGCGGTCCGCGCTGCCCTGCTGCATGGCGCCGATCGAGCCCATGCCGCGGTAGCTCTTGTAGCTGCGGCCCTGGAACAGCACGATCTCGCCGGGCGCCTCCTCGGTGCCGGCGAACATGCCGCCCATCATCACCGTGCTGGCGCCGGCGGCGATCGCCTTGGAGATGTCGCCCGAATAGCGGATGCCGCCGTCGGCGATCAGCGGCACGCCGCTGCCCCGCAGCGCCGTGGCGACGTTGTCGATGGCAGTGATCTGCGGCACGCCGACGCCGGCGACGATCCGGGTGGTGCAGATCGACCCCGGGCCGATGCCGACCTTGACCGCGTCCGCGCCCGCCTCCACCAGCGCCAGCGCCGCGGCGCCGGTGGCGATGTTGCCGCCGATCACCTCGATCTGCGGATAGTTCTGCTTGACCCAGCGCACCCGCTCGATCACGCCCTTGCTGTGGCCATGCGCCGTGTCCACCACGATGGCGTCGACACCGGCCTTGACCAGCGCCTCCACCCGTTCCTCGGTGCCCTCGCCCACGCCCACCGCCGCGCCCACCCGCAGGCGGCCGGAGGCGTCGCGCGCCGCGTTGGGGAAACTGGTCTGCTTGGTGATGTCCTTGACGGTGATCAGGCCCTTGAGCTCGAACTTGTCGTTGACGACCAGCAGCCGTTCCAGCTTGAACTTGTTCAAGAGTGCCTTGGCTTCGGCCGGCGTGGTGCCGTCCCGCACCGTGATCAGCTTGTCGCGCGGCGTCATGATCTGGCTGACCGGCACGTCGTAGCGGGTCTCGAAGCGCAGGTCGCGGCCGGTCACGATGCCGATCACCTTGCCGCCATCCACCACCGGAAAGCCGGAGATGCCCAGTTGCTCCTGCATGTCCAGCACCTGGCGCACCGTGTGGGTCGGCGTGATGATCACCGGATCGCGCAGCACGCCCGATTCGTAGCGCTTGACCCGCGCCACTTCGGCCGCCTGCTGTTGCGCCGTCAGGTTCTTGTGGACGATGCCCATGCCGCCCTCCTGGGCGATGGCGATCGCCAGGCGCGCCTCCGTCACCGTGTCCATCGCGGCGGACACCAGCGGCAGGTTCAGGGTGATGTTGCGGGACAGGCGGGTCGCCAGAGAGGTGTCCTTGGGCAGGACCTGGGAGAACGCCGGCACCAGCAACACATCGTCGAAGGTGAGCGCGTTACCTAGAAGGCGCATGTCATAGCTCCAAAAAAAGGATTGTACCCGTGCGCTCCGTACTAACCCTTGGCGCGTTTTGGCCCACGGCCGGTGATCAATTCCTCATTCGGGCGTTTCGGGTGGCCACACGGCTGGAACGCGGCGAATGGCCGCGCTACACTGCGCCGATGAACCTGATTCGCCCCATTTCCCTCGCGCTCGCCATGCTGCCGGCGCTGGCCCTGGCCCAGTGGCAATGGATCGACAAGGACGGCCACAAGGTCTTCAGCGACCGCTCGCCGCCGTCGGACATCCCGGCCCGCAACATCCTGAAGCAGCCTGGCGGCAAGCCGGCGCCGGTGCCGGCAGAAGCCGCGGCTGCGGCCGACGTCGCCGCTGCGCCTGTGACCAAGACGATGGCCCCGGTGCCCAAGATCAGCGGCAAGGATTCGGCGCTCGAGCAGAAGAAGAAGGAGGCCGAACAGGAAGAAGCCGCCAAGAAGAAGGCGGCGGAAGAGAAGTTTGCCAAGGAGAAGGCCGACAACTGCGCCCGCGCCCAGAAGTCGCTGCAGATCATGACCGGCGGCCAGCGCATCCGCTCCCTCAACGCCAAGGGCGAGCCCGAGTTCCTCAGCGACGAACAGCGCGCCGCGGAAACCAAGCGCCTGCAGGCCATCACCGCCGAGTGCAAGGGCTGAGAGCCGCTTCTCAGTAGCCGGGCTTGGCGCCCGGCCGCTTCCTGGCGAACAGCCCGGCGGACCGCGCACCCTGGGTGCGAAAGCGCTCCCGCCGCGCCACCTTGGGGTCCACCCGCAACGGCCGGTAGACCTCGATGCGGTCCCCATCGCGCAGCAAGTCGCCCGCACCGGCCTTGCGCCCCCAGACCCCCACGTTGTCGGCGTTCCACTCCAGTGAAGGGAATTCCGCCGCGATCCCGCTGGCCTGCAAGGCCTGCAGGACGGTGGCGCCCGCGGGCAGTTCCAGCGACCATTCCCGGACCTGGCGCGGCGCCGGCGAGTGGACGACGGTCACCCGCAGCCGCGCGCCGGGTTCAGCCATAGACCTGCTCGGCGCGCTTGACGAAGGCGTCCACCATGGTGCCGGCAATCTTGTCGAACACCGGCCCGACCAGCGCCGCCAGCGCCAGGTTCTGGAAGCCGTACTGCATTTCCAGGTCGATCCGGCAGGCGCGCTCGCCGTTCTCCCCCACCGGCGTGAAGGTCCAGTGGCCGTCCAGGTCGGAAAAGGGCCCGCTCACCAGCTTGACGTGCACCGCCTTGCCCGGAACATGCGTGTTGCGGGTGGTGAACGTCTGGTGGATGCCGGCGAAGGCGATGCCGATCTCGGCCAGCATGCCGTTGTCGAAGCGCTCCACCACCCGGGCCTGGTCGCACCAGGGCAGGAACTGCGGGTAATGATCGACGTCGACCACCAGGTCGAACATCTCCTGCGCGGTGTACCAGATGAGGACTGACTTTTGGACTGTTTTCATGGATCTACGCCGTCGGCGTCGGCAACGTAGAATCGCGCGCCCGGCGGTCCGATTGTATGAACCCCTCTTTTGACGCCGGGGTCCGCCCCAACCTGTCCCGCATGGCCACCAAGAAAAAACCAGACCCGTCCAGCCGGATCGCCGATAACAAGAAGGCGGCCTTCAACTACTTCTTCGAGGAGAAGTTCGAGGCCGGCGTGGTGCTGCAAGGCTGGGAAGTGAAGTCGCTGCGCGAAGGCAAGGTGCAGCTGACCGACGGCTACGTGGTGGTGCGCGACGGCGAGATGTACCTCATCGGGCTGCAGATCAACCCGCTCAACACCGCATCCAGCCATGTCAGCCCGGACTCGGTGCGCACCAAGAAGCTGCTGCTGCACAAGGAAGAGATCCGCCGCCTGATCGGCAAGGTGGACCAGAAGGGCTACACCCTGGTGGCGCTGAACCTGCACTGGAAGAACGGCAAGGTCAAGGCGGAGATCGCCCTGGCCAAGGGCAAGGCCGAACACGACAAGCGCGACACGATCAAGGACCGCGAGGGCAAGCGCGAGGTCGAGCGGGCCATGAAGAGCCGCAGCCGCTGACCCCGCCGCGGGTTCAGAGGGCGCGCAGCGGGTGGGCGTGCGCCGGCCAGGGGCTGGCGAAGAAGGCCATCACCTCCTGCGGATCGACCTCCTCGACGCGGGCCGGCCGCCAGTTCGGGCGATTGTCCTTGTCGATCGCCAGTGCGCGGATGCCTTCCACCGTTTCGCCCTCGCCTGCGGCCCGCAGGTGGAAGCAGTGGCGCACCATGTCGCGCTCCATCCGCAGCACGTCGGCCAGCGCCATCGTGCGGCCGCGGCGCAGCTGCTCCAGCGTGACGCATTGCATCAGGGGGGAACGCTTGCGCACGGCATCGAGCGTTTCAAGCGCCCAGGGCGAGCCGTCGGCCGCCAGCGCCGCGGCGATGGCGGGAACGGTCGGCAGCGAGAACAGGCGGTCGATCCGCTCGCGCTCGAACAGCTCTTGCGGCTGGGCCGCCTCGTCGGTGCGCAATCGGGCCAGGCGGCTCTCCAGGGCCTGGATGCCGCCTTCGGCCAGCGCATCCCACAGGGACGGCAACCGGGGCGATTCCACCAGCACGTCGGCCAGGTTGGCGGCGACGGCCTGCGCCCCGCCGATCACGTTGCAGGTCAGCGCGAGGTATTCGCCCAGCCGCCCCGGGCAGCGCCCGAGGAAATAGCCGCCGCCGACGTCCGGGAACAGGCCGATCTGGGTCTCGGGCATCGACATCCTGGTGCGCTCGGTCACCACCCGCATCCGCTGGCCGGCCCGGCCGTGGCCGGCGATGCCCATGCCGCCGCCGATCACGATGCCGTCCAGGAAGGAGACGTACGGCTTGGGAAAGGTGTCGACGATGAAATTGAGCTCGTATTCCTCGGTGAAGAAATCCTCCAGCTGCGGATCGCCGGCCAGCGCCGCCTGGTGGAAGAAGCGGATGTCGCCGCCGGCGCTGAAGTTGCCGAACGGCGCGCTACCGGAGGGGCTGCTACTGTCCCTGCCCTGCCCGCGGATCGCGACCGCGGCCACGGCCGGGTCGTCCCGCCATGCCAGCAGCGCCTGCGCCAGTTGCCGCACCATGCCCAGCGACAGCGCGTTCAGCGCCTTCGGCCGGTTCAGCGTGATCAGGCCGGTGCGGCCGCGCACCTCGCAGACGATGTCGCTCATGCCCTCTGCCTCCATCCAACCAGTTCGTTCGTGACCAGCGCGCCGATCACCAGCGCGCCGCCGGCCAGCACCGCCTGGGTCGGCACTTCGTCCGCGCCCAGCCACGCCAGCAGGATGCCGAAGATGATCTCCAGCAGCGCCAGCAGCGCGATTTCCGGGGCCTTGAGGACCCGCGCGCACATGACGGACAGGGCGCAGGGAATGGCCAGCTGCACCAGCCCGAGGAAGGCCAGCAGCCCGATGTCGTGCACCGAGGCCCTGAACGGCATCGCCAGCGGCAGCGTGGCCAGGGCGGAGATGGCGGCCCCCACCAGCACCGCCGGCACCAGGTCGACGTTGCGGCCCTGCGCGTGCGAGCGCTGCGTCACCGTCCAGTTCACCGCGCCGGCCAGCGGCACGAACAGCGCCACCAGCGTGCCGGCCAGCTGCCCGGCCGAGAGCTCGGTGCCGTACATGTAGGCGATGCCGACGCCGGCCACGACGATCGCGATCCAGGTGCGCGGCGCGATCCGGTGGCCGATGAAGATCCGCGCGATCAGCGCCGTCAGCAGCGGCCCCAGCGCCATGGTGACCAGCACGTTGGCCACGCTGGTGAGCGTCAGCGCCACCATGAAGGCGGTGAACATCACGCTCCAGCACAGGCCGGAGATCCACAGCGCTGGCCCCGCGTGGCGGATCTTGCCGAACACCGCGCGGCCCTGGAAGAACGGCAGGATCACCAGCAGCGACAGGACCGTGAAGAAGCTGCGCCAGAAGGTGACCTCGAAGCTGCGCGCGTGCTCCAGCTGGCGCGTGACGACGCCGGCGGTGGACCACATCAGGGTCACCGCCACCATCAGGAACACTGCCCTGCCGTGGGTCAGCTTCATGCGCCTTAGGCGCCGCGGCCGGCGCGCTTGCGCTCGTGCTCTTTCAGGTGGCGCTTGCGCAGCCGCACGCTCTTGGGCGTGATCTCGACCAGTTCGTCCTCCTCGATGAACTCGACGCCGTATTCCAGCGTCAGCTCGATCGGCGGCGTGATCTTGATCGCGTCTTCCTTGCCGGAGACGCGGAAGTTGGTCAGCTGCTTGGTCCGGGTGGCGTTGACCACCAGGTCGTTGTCGCGGCTGTGGATGCCGACGATCATGCCTTCGTACACCGGGTCGTTGGCGCGCACGAACATGCGGCCGCGGTCGTCCAGCTTGCCCAGCGCGTAGGTGAAGATCTCGCCGTCGTCCATCGAGATCAGCACGCCGTTCTTGCGGCTGCCGATCTCGCCCTTGTGCGGCTCGTAGCTGTCGAAGATGTTGGAGATCAGGCCGGAGCCGCGGGTCAGGTTCAGGAATTCGTTGGTGAAGCCGATCAGGCCCCGCGCCGGAATGCGGTATTCCAGGCGGACGCGGCCGCGGCCGTCCGGCTCCATGTTCACCAGGTCGCCCTTGCGCTCGCCCAGCGCCTGCATCACGCCGCCCTGGTGCTGCTCCTCGATGTCGGCCGTCACCAGCTCGATCGGCTCATGCCTGACGCCGTTGACGTCCTTGAACACCACGCGCGGCTTGGAGACGGCCAGCTCGTAGCCTTCGCGGCGCATGTTTTCCAGCAGGATCGTCAGGTGCAGTTCGCCGCGGCCCATGACCTCGAAGATGCCTTCCTCGCCGGTTTCCTTCACGCGCAGCGCCACGTTCGACTGCAGTTCCTTCTGCAGGCGGTCCCAGATCTGGCGGCTGGTGACGAACTTGCCTTCGCGGCCGGCCAGCGGGCTGGTGTTGACGCAGAAGTTCATGGTCAGGGTCGGTTCGTCGACCTTGAGCATGGGCAGCGGCGCCGGCGTCACCGGGTCGGTGATCGTGACGCCGATGCCGATGTCGTTGATGCCGTTGATCAGCACGATCTCGCCCGGGCCGGCCTGGGTGACCTGCACCCGGTCCAGGCCCTGGAAGGTCAGCACCTGGTTGACCTTGCCCTTGATGGCCTTGCCGTCCGGGCCTTCCATGACGACCACGTCCATCATCGGCCTGATGGTGCCGGCGTTGATGCGGCCGACGCCGATGCGGCCGACGAAGGTGGAAAAGTCGATCGCCGAAATCTGCAGCTGCAGCGGCGCATCCGGGTCGCCCTCGTGCGGCGGCACGTGCTGCAGCACGGTGTTGAACAGGGCCGACATGTCAGGGCCCCACTGCTCGCCGGCCGCGCCCTCTTCCATCGAGGTCCAGCCGTTGATGCCGGAGGCGTAGACCACCGGGAAGTCCAGCTGTTCGTTGGTCGCGCCGAGCTTGTCGAACAGGTCGAAGGCGGCGTCGACCACGTATTGCGGGCGCGCGCCCGGCTTGTCGACCTTGTTGACGACGAGAATGGGCTTCAGGCCCAGGGCCAGCGCCTTCTTGGTGACGAAGCGGGTCTGCGGCATCGGGCCTTCCTGGGCATCGATCAGCAGCACCACGCCGTCGACCATGGACAGGGCCCGTTCCACCTCGCCGCCGAAGTCGGCGTGGCCGGGGGTGTCCACGATGTTGATGTGCGTGCCTTCCCAGGTCACGGCGCAGTTCTTGGCCAGGATGGTGATGCCACGCTCCTTTTCGATGGCGTTGTTGTCCATCACGGTGTCGACCACCTTCTCGTGCTCGGCGAAGGTGCCGGACTGGCGAAGCAGTTGGTCGACCATGGTGGTCTTGCCATGGTCCACGTGGGCGATGATGGCGATGTTGCGGATTTGCTTGTTTGTCATGTCGTCGTTTCCAGGATTTGCTGTATTTCAGGGGGGCTCAGCAGTCGCCCCGGGATCAGTTCTCCGGCCCTGATGTGGCCGGTGCCGAGCAGTGCCGGCGGATCGGTGCCGTAGACGGCCACCTGCTCGTCGTCGTTCCACACGCCGCGCCGGCGCAGGCCGCTGAGGAAACGCCCCGCATTGTCGGCATCCAGCGTGACGGCCGTGTGTTGCGGCAGCAGCGAGTCGACCGGCAGCAGGCAGGCCAGCCGCTCCTGCTCGCTCATCGCCTCCAGCGCCGGCAGCGTCACGCACTGGTCGACGCGGTAATGGCCGGTGGCGATCCGGCGCAGCGAGATCAGATGCGCGCCGCAGCCCAGCGCCTCGCCGATGTCCTCGGCCAGCGTCCGGATATAGGTGCCCTTGCTGACCTTGGCCACCATGCGGATGGCATGCTCGGCGCGCGGATCCTGCATCCGTTCCAGCGTCAGTTCGTGCACCGTGAGGTCGCGCGCTTCCCGCTCCACTTCCTCACCGGCGCGCGCGTATTCGTACAGGGCCTTGCCGTCCTTCTTCAGGGCGCTGTGCATCGGCGGCACCTGGCGCAGCGGGCCGGTGAACTGCCGCTGCACGGCGGCCAGCTGCGCATCGGTCACGCTGACGGGCCGGGTCGCGATCACCTCGCCTTCGGCGTCGCCGGTGGTCGTCTTGAAGCCAAGCCGGGCAACCGCTTCATAGGTCTTGTCGGCGTCGAGCTGCAACTGGCTGAACTTGGTTGCGGCGCCGAAGCACAGCGGCAGCACGCCCGTGGCCAGCGGATCGAGGGTGCCGGTGTGCCCGGCCTTTTCGGCGCGCAACAGCCACTTGCACCGCTGCAAGGCGTTATTGCTGGACAGGTCCAGCGGCTTATCGAGCAACAACACCCCATGCACAGGGCGCCGCTGCACCCTGGTGCTTGGCGCGTTCATGGCTAGGCGTCGTCTTTGGAACGCGAGGCGACCGCCCGCGCGATCAGCGCGTTCATGTCGGCGGCCCGCTCGGTCGTGCGGTCGAACTGGAAGTGCAGCGTCGGCACGGTGTGGATGTGCAGCCGCTTGAACAGGTGGTTGCGCAGGAACCCCGCGGCCTGGTTCAGGGCGATCTCGCACTCCGCCGGATCGCCCACCAGCACGCTGAAGAACACCTTGGCGTGCGCGTAGTCCGGCGTCACCTCGACCGCCTGGACCGTGACCATGCCCACCCGCGGGTCCTTCAACTCGCGGGCGATCAGCTCCGTCAGATCGCGCTGGATCTGGTCGGCGACCTTGAAGCCGCGGTTCGGAGTTGCGCTTTTCTTGGGCATGAAATCGGGGTCAAGGACGCGGAAGACGCCGAGGTTTCGCAGAAGGCGCAGAAAAGACAGCTAAAAAATGGTTTTGCATTCTTCTTCGTCTTCTGCGTTGCTTCTGCGCCTTGTGCGTCCGGATGTCCGCCTTACAGCGTCCGGGCCACTTCCTTGACTTCGAAGAACTCGAGGTGGTCGCCCACCGCGATGTCGTTGTAGTTCTTCAGCTTGATACCGCACTCGAAGCCTTCCTTGACTTCGCGCACGTCGTCCTTGAGCCGCTTGAGCGACTCGAGCTCGCCGGTGTACACCACCACGTTGTCGCGCAGCAGGCGGAAATGCGCCGAGCGGGTGACCATGCCGGAGGTGACCATGCAACCGGCAACGGTGCCGATCTTGGACGCCACGAACACGGTGCGGATCTCGGCCATGCCGATGATTTCCTCGCGCTTTTCCGGGGTCAGCATGCCCGACATGGCGACCTTCAGCTCGTCCACCGCGTCATAGATGATGCTGTAGTAGCGGATGTCCACGCCGGTGCTTTCGGCCGTCTTGCGCGCGCCGGAGTCGGCCCGCACGTTGAAGCCGATGATCACCGCCTTGGAGGCGATCGCCAGGTTGACGTCCGACTCGCTGATGGCGCCGACGGCGGAGTACACCAGCTGCACCTTCACTTCGTCGGTCGACAGCTTGAGCAGCGACTGGGCCAGCGCTTCCTGCGAACCCTGCACGTCGGCCTTGATGATGATCGGCAGCATCTTGACCTCGCCGGCCGTCATGTCGGTGAACATGTTCTCCAGCTTGGACGCCTGCTGCTTGGCCAGCTTGGTGTTGCGGAACCTGCCGGCGCGGTAGGTGGCGATCTCGCGGGCGCGGCGCTCGTCGGTCATCACCATGAATTCGTCGCCGGCCTGCGGCACTTCGGTCAGGCCCTGGATTTCCACCGGGATCGACGGACCGGCCGTCTTGATCGACTTGCCGTTCTCGTCCAGCATGGCGCGCACCCGGCCATAGGTCTGGCCGGCCAGCACCACGTCGCCGGTCTTGAGCGTGCCGGATTGCACCAGCACGGTCGCCACCGGGCCGCGGCCCTTGTCCAGTTGCGCCTCGACGACCAGTCCCTTGGCCAGCGCTTCCACCGGCGCCTTCAGCTCCAGCACTTCGGCTTGCAGCAGCACCTGTTCCAGCAGGGCGTCGATGCCTTCGCCGGTCTTGGCGGAGACCGCCACGAACGGCGATTCGCCGCCGTATTCTTCCGGCACCACTTCTTCGGCCACCAGTTCCTGCTTGACGCGGTCCGCGTTGGCGTCCGGCTTGTCGATCTTGTTGATCGCGACCACGATCGGCACACCAGCAGCCTTCGCGTGCTTGATGGCTTCCTTGGTCTGGGGCATGACGCCGTCGTCGGCGGCGACCACCAGGATGACGATGTCGGTGGCCTGCGCGCCACGGGCCCGCATGGCGGTGAACGCCTCGTGGCCCGGGGTGTCCAGGAACGAGATCATCCCGCGCGGCGTTTCCACGTGGTACGCGCCGATGTGCTGGGTGATGCCGCCGGCTTCGCCCGACGCCACCTTGGCGCGCCGGATGTAATCCAGCAGCGAGGTCTTGCCGTGGTCGACGTGGCCCATCACGGTGACGACCGGCGCCCGCGGCAGGGCCTCGCCCTCGGCGGCGGCGACGTCCTGCTCGGTGAAGGCTTCCGGATCGTCCAGCGCCGCGGTCACGGCCTTGTGGCCCATTTCCTCGACCACGATCATGGCCGTGTCCTGGTCCAGCGGCTGGTTGATGGTGACCATCTGGCCCATCTTCATCAGCGCCTTGATCACTTCGGACGACTTGACGGCCATCTTGTGCGCCAGTTCGGCGACCGTGATGGTCTCCGGCACGTGCACTTCGATGATCCGCGCCTCGACCGGTGCGGCCTGCACGTGGTCGTCGCCGCGGTGGTCACGATCGCCGCCACGGCTGCGCCCGCGAGGACCGCCGCGCCAGCTGTTGCGGCCGACGCCACCCGAAGCATCGCCACGGGTCGGGATGGCCTTCTTCTTGGCCGGATCGCCCGCCCAGCTGGAGGACAGCTTGGCCGACTTGACTTCCTTGCCGGCGCCGCCGGGGGCGGCAGGCGCGGCTGCGCCCGGTGCCGGGCGGCCGGTTCCGGTGCCCACGGCCGGCTTGTGCAGCGTGCCCTTGGCGCCGGGCTTGGCCGGTTCCGCCTTGGCGACTGCCTTTTCCGGCGGCTTGTGGGCAACCAGCACCTTCTTGGGCGCCGACATCATCGAGCGGATGGCGGCGGCTTCGGCCTCGGCCTTGCGGCGGCGCTCGCCGAGGTCGGCGGCGCGTGCGGCTTCCTCGTCGGCGCGGGCCTTTGATTCGGCAGCGGCCTTCTCCCGGGCTTCCACCTGCGCGGCGGCGCGGGCCGCGGCGGCATCGATCGCTTCCTGCGTCGCTTCGGCCTTCACCGTGGTGGCAGTGGCCTTCTTCTGTTCTTCGGTGGCAGCGTACTGCGCGGCACGTTCTTCGGCTTCGCGGTCGCGGCGCTCCGAGTCCTCGCGCTGCTTGCGCTTTTCCGCCAGGTCTTCTTCCTGGCGGCGGATCAGCTCGGCCTGGCGCCGTGCTTCTTCCTCGCGCCGGCCCAGTTCGGCGTCGTCGATCTGGTGGCCGCCGGCGGCAGGCGCCTGTTGCACGTCCGGCTCCGGCGCCTCGACCACGGCGGTGTCGCCACCCTCGTCACGCTTGACGAAAGTGCGCTTCTTGCGCACTTCCACCTGGATCGTGCGCGCCTTGCCCGACGAATCCGCCTGCTTGATCTCGCTGGTGGATTTCTTCACCAGCGTGATCTTCTTGCGTTCGGGCGCGGCTGTGCCGTGGCTGGCCTGCAGGTAGCCGAGCAGCTTCTGCTTGTCGGCTTCGCTGAGCGCGTCGGTGGGGGCCGCTTTGGCCACACCTGCGCTGCGAAGCTGCTCGAGCAGCGTGTCGGGAGATTTTTTAAGTTCGGTTGCGAACTCGGCGACGGTCGTACTGGACATGTGTTGCGATACCTTCCATCACTCTTGAGCGGCGGTGGCAGTGGTGAACCAATGCTCGCGCGCTTTCATGATCAGGGTTTTGGCCTCGTCCGCGGACTGGCCAGTGATTTCTGTGAGTTCATCGACGGCCAGGTCGGCCAGGTCGTCGCGGGTGTGGACGCCGGCTTCCGCCAGCTTGCCGATCAGCTCGGGATTGAGGCCTTCGAGATCACGCAGGTCCTGCGACACCTCCTCGACGCTCTCTTCGCGGGCGATCTCCTGCGTCAGCAGGGCATCCTTGGCGCGGGCGCGCAGTTCGTTGACCGTGTCCTCATCGAAGCTCTCGATCTCCAGCATCTCGGAAATCGGCACGTAGGCCACTTCCTCGAGGCTGGTGAAGCCCTCGGCGAACAGGATGTCGGCGATCTCCTGGTCCACGTCCAGCTTTTCCATGAACAGCGCGCGGATGGTGCCCGTCTCCTCGGCCTGCTTCTGCGCCGATTCGTTCGCGTCCATGATGTTGATCTTCCAGCCGGTCAGGTCGGAAGCCAGGCGCACGTTCTGGCCGCCGCGGCCGATCGCGATCGCCAGGTTTTCCTCGTCAACGACCACGTCCATCGCGTGCTTCTCTTCGTCCACGACGATCGAAGACACGTTGGCCGGGGCCAGGGCGCCGATCACGAACTGCGCCGGGTCTTCCGACCACAGCACGATGTCGACGCGCTCGCCGGCCAGCTCGTTGGTCACGGCGTTGACGCGGGTGCCACGGACGCCGACGCAGGTGCCGATCGGGTCGACCCGCTTGTCGTGCGACAGCACGGCGATCTTGGCGCGGCTGCCCGGATCGCGGGCGCAGCTCTTGATCTCCAGCAGGCCCTGCTCGATCTCGGGCACTTCCTGGCGGAACAGCTCGATCATGAATTCCGGTGCCGAGCGCGACAGGATGATGGGCGCGCCGCGCAGCGTCAGGTCCACTTCCATGATCATCGCCCGCACCCGGTCGCCGTTGCGCAGGTTTTCCTTGGGGATCATCTCGCCGCGGCGCAGGCGCCCTTCGACGCGTCCGCTCTCCACGATGATGTCGCCCTTGTCCATGCGCTTGACGGTGCCCACGAAGATCTTGTCGCCGCGCGACATGAAGTCGTTCAGCAGCATCTCGCGCTCGGCGTCGCGGATCTTCTGCAGGATCACCTGCTTGGCGGCCATGGCGCCGATGCGGCCGATCGGCACCGAAGGAACTGCTTCCTCGATGTACTCGTCCACCTCGATGTCGGGCATCTCTTCCTTGGCTTCGAACAGCAGGATTTCCTGGTCGGGCAGCTGCAGGCCGGCCTCGTCGGGGACGACGTGCCAGCGGCGGAAGGTCTCGTAGTCGCCGCTGTCGCGGTCCACCACCACGCGGATGTCCACGTCGCCTTCGTACAGCTTCTTGGTCGCTTGCGCCATGGCAGATTCGACCGCGCCGAAAACCACGTCGCGTTCGACGTTCTTCTCGCGCGAGATCGCTTCCACCAGCATCAACAATTCGCGATTCATGTCACGACTCTCCTGTCTCTCAAATCTCTAAATCAGTTGGGGCCGGACGGCTCGTTCGCAACGTCCGCGCCCGCCGCGCCGCTCCTGCGGCCCTTGAAATCCACGATCGGCGCCAGCCGCGCTTCCTTGAGCTCGTCCAGCGTGAACCCCAGCGCCTGCAGCGGGACCGGCTCCCTCTTCCTGCTCACCTTCGCTCCTGGCTTGGGCGCCGGCGCATCGCTCCAGACGATCTGCCAGCCACCTGCCTCGGCCCGCTCCAGCGTGCCGCGAAACTTCTTGCGGCTGGCGCTGACCTGCCCCGCCGCCGCCGCGCCGATCGGCGCCTTCAGCGTGATGTCCACCTCGCGGCCGGCAAAACGCTCGAAATCCTGTTCGCTCTTCAACGGCCGATCGATGCCCGGCGAGGACACCTCGAGCCGCGCATATTCGACGCCTTCGACTTCCAGCGCAAACTGCAGCTGGCGCGTCACCTTCTCGCAGTCCTCGACGGTCACGAACTGCTCCTGCTGCGGATCCCACGGCAGGTCGATCGTGATGCGCAGCAGGCCCCCGGCGGACCGTTCGATCTCCACCAGCTCGTATCCCAAACCGGTCACGGTTTGCAAGGCGATATCCTGCAGTGCCACTATTTTCCGTCTGCTCCAAAAGCGATCGACCAAAAAAAACGGGCGGTGAGTACCCGCCCGTTTGGTCGTGAAGCAAGGATTGTACCTCGTAAAGCCTTGATTTGCAAGGCATCGACGCCGGTTCACGCCAGGCCCGCGGCCCTTTCTTCCCCGCCTTTGAGGCCCAGCCGGGCCAGCACCCGGGCGTAGTCCGCAGGCGTGTCCAGATCGACCGAATAGCGGTCGTGCGCGACGTCGTGGAAATACGCTTCGTCCGGATACTGCTCAGCCAGCTTGCGGCAACCGATCAGCTTGCGGCCCGCCGCCACCTCCGGCGCATAGGCGGCGGCGAACACGATCGGGTTGCCGCGCTCGCCCTGGTAGCGCGGCGTCACGATCGACGAGTCCGTGTGAGCCTGATAGACCGCCATCAGTTCCCGCAGGTCGTCGGCCGTGAGCAGCACCATGTCGCCCAGGCAGACCATGATCGCGTCGGTGGGGCGCGCCAGCGCCGCCACGCCGACGGCGACCGAGCGCATCTGGCCGTCCTCGTAGCGAATGTTGGGCTGGAGCGTGACCGGCAGGTCCAGCAAGGCGGCCATCACCTCGCGCCCCTGGTGGCCGGTGACGACCACCACTTCCTGCACGCCGGACTCCAGCACGGTGCGCACGCTGCGCCGCACCGCCGGTTCGCCGCCGACCGGCAGCAGCAGCTTGTTCGGGCCCTCCATCCGCGAGGACAGGCCGGCGGCCAGCACCACGGCGGAAAAGCGCAGGGCACTCATGCGGCTGCCGCGGCCATGGCGTGGCCGGCCTGGATGGCGAAGTACTTTCCCGGATCCTGCTCGAACTGCAGCCGGCAACCGTCGCAGCAGAAATAGAACTGCTCGCCGCCATAAGTCACCACGTGGCGTGCCTGCGCGGGATCGACCTCGATGCCGCACACCGGGTTGACGTAGCTGGGCGGCAGCGGCGCCGCGGCCGGCGCCACCGCCGCGGCGCGGGTCCAGCAGGCGACCGCGCCGGCCACCGCGGCCAGCGCGATGTGGGCCGGGCTGTGAGCGCCGATGTCGGGGCCGGCCGGCGCCTCGATCGCCGCCAGCCGCTGCTCGCTCACGCCGCGCCGCCGCATCGCCTCGCGCAGCCCCTGCGCCTTGCGGCGGCTGGCGATCAGCAGCACCTGGCGTGCCGGGCTCGCCAGCGCGGCCTGCAAGGCGGTCTCGTCGTCTTCTCCCTGCGTCGCGACCAGCGCGATGGCGATCTGCTCCGCCTGGGCGCCGGCGGCAGAGTCGGTCAAGCGGAAGCCGCACTGCTCGGCGAAGACGCGGGCCTGCGCCGCCGCCGGCGTGTTGCCCAGCACCAGCAGCAGCGGCGCCGGCGTGTGCGGCTGGATGAACAGCTCGATCTCGCCGTCGCTGGCGCAGCGCATCGGATGCCGCTCGACGCCGGCCGGCACGGCACCTGAGGCGGCGTTGCTGATTAGCACCAGGCGGGCGATGCCGCTCTGGATCGCTTCGAGGGCGGCGGCGACCACGACATCGCGGGCGCAGCCGCCGCCCACCGACCCGGTCAGGCTGCCATCGGCCGTGACGATGGCCTGGGCGCCGACATAGGCCGAGGTCGGCGGGGTGATCCGCACCACCGTCACCATGGCGTAGCGTTCGCCGCGCCGGTTCAGCGCCTGGGCGTGGTCGAGCAGGTCGGTCGGCGTCATCGCAGCGCCTCGATGAGTTGGGGCAGCACCGCCGCGATGCTGGCCAGGTCGGCCCCTGGCGCCAGCAGGTCCAGGTGCGGCAGCGCGGCCTGCATGCCCTGGCTGACCGGCGCATACCCGGGCCGGTCCAGCAGCGGGTTGAGCCAGACGATGCGGCGCGCGCGCCGCCGCAGCTGGGCCAGCGCATCCGACAGCACGCCGGGCTCGCCGGTGTCGTAGCCGTCGCTCATCACGATGACGGCGGTGCGCGAATGCACGATGCGCGCGGCATGCTCGCGGTTGAACTGGGCGATGCTGTCGCCGATCCGGGTGCCGCCGCCCCAGCCCTGCGCGATCAGGTGCAGCCGTTCCTGGGCCCGCCAGGGGTCGGGGTCGCGCAACGCCTCCGATACCCCGGTGACGCGGGTGTGGAAGATGAAGCTGTGGACGTCCGCCAGCTCCCCCGACAGCGCCCGCGCCAGCCGCAGGTAGAAGAAGCTGTATTGCGCCATCGAGCGGCTGACATCGAGCAGCAGCACCAGCCGCGGCCGCACCCGCCGGTGCTCCTTCCAGGCCAGGCGGAACGGCGTGCCGCCGCTGGCCACGCTGCGCCGGATCGTGGCCTGCAGGTCGAGCCGGCGGCCCAGCCGCGCACGGGCCTCGCGCCGCAGACGGATGTGCTTGAGCTGGCGCGCGAAGCGCCGCATCAGCGCCTCGACATCCAGCGCGTGTTCGCGCTCGGTCAGGGCGCGGAAATCGGTGCGCGCCAGCAGCTCCAGGCGGCTGGCGGCGTTGCGAGGACGCAGGGGTTCGTCGTCGACCGCCTGCTGCTGCTCGCCGCCCTGCCCCTGGGCACTGCCGCCGGTCACGCTGCCGCGCGGTGCTGCCCGCGATTGCGCGGCCTGCCAGCGGTTCGGCGGCAGGAACCAGGCGTCGAACAGCTCGTCGAAGCGGCGCCATTCGTCGCCGCGGCCGCACAGCAGCGCCTTCAGGCTCCAGCGCAGCACCTGGGCATCGAGCACGCCGACCCGCTGCGCCGTCCGCAGCACCTGCGCCGCGTCGCCGCCGCCCAGCGCAAAGCCGTTGGCGTGCAGGAAGCCGGCAAAGCCCGCCAGCCGCGCCTGCGCCAGCGCTTCCAGCTCGGGCCCGTCGAATGTCAACATGCGGCCGCCAGCCGGGCCACGGCTTCGCGCGGGAAGGCGGCGCGGTCGTCCCGGGTCTTGATCAGGGCGCCCAGCGTTTCCATGATCCGTTCGGCGCCATCGCGCTCGATCACCGAAATCCCCAGCCGCAGCAGCGCGGCGGTCCAGTCCAGGGTTTCGGCGATGCCGGGTTTCTTCTGCAGTTCCATCCGCCGCACGGCCTGCACGAAGGCGACGATCTGCTGCGCCAGCGCGGTCGCCGCCAGCGGCGCCTTCATCCGCACGATGGCCAGCTCCTTCTCGTAATCCGGGTAGTCGATGTACTGGTACAGGCAGCGCCGGCGCAGCGCGTCGGACAGCTCGCGGGTGCCGTTGGAGGTGATCACCACCAGCGGCCGGCTGATGGCGACCACGGTACCCAGCTCGGGAATCGAGAGCTGGAAGTCCGACAGCAGTTCCAGCAGGTAGGCCTCGAACGCCTCGTCGGCCCGGTCCACCTCGTCGATCAGCAGCACGGGCGGCTGCTCGCAGCTGATCGCCTCCAGCAGCGGGCGCTTGAGCAGGTAGCGCTCGGAAAAGATGTCCTGTTCCTTCTGCGCGATGGGGCGGTCGTCCTGCTCCAGCAGCTTGATCGCCAGCAGCTGGCGCTGGTAGTTCCATTCGTACATCGCCGAATGGACGTCCAGGCCTTCGTAGCACTGCAGCCGGATCAGCCGGGTGGCGCGCACCGTGGCCAGTGCCTTGGCCACCTCGGTCTTGCCGACGCCGGCGTCGCCTTCCAGCAGCAGCGGCCGCCCGAGGTCCAGCATGAGCAGCAGGGCCGCGGCCAGGCTGCGTTCGGCGATATAGCCGGCGCCCGCCAGTTCCTGCTGCAGGACGGCCACTTCCATGGTGCGTTCGGCGCTCATGGTCAGGTGTTCCGCGCCGAGAACAGGCTGCGCAGCCAGTTGGCGATGAGGGTCCGCAGCAGGGCCAGGCCGTTGAGCGGGGCGGTGGGCGCCGCCGGCGCGGCAGCCGGGGGCTGGCTTGCGGCGGAACCGGGCCCGTCCCCTCGCTGCTCCTGCAGCTCTCGCACCCGCGCCGCGAAGTTGGCGGCGAACTGCTGCAGCACCTGGTCGGCCACCGCGCCCATCATCCGGCCGCCGAAGGTGGCGGCCTTGCCGCTCATCGACACCTCGCTGGTGCCGACCAGGTTGCAGGCCTGCGGGCCGGCGGCATCGATGCGCGCCGTCAGGTCCATGGCGGCGGCCGACGTACCGGTGTTGTCGGTGCCCTTGCCCAGCAGCCGCAGCGTCTTGCTGGACGCCTCCACCGCCATCACCTCCACCTCGCCGCGAAACGACATGGTGGCGGGACCGAGCTTGACCGTCACCATGCCCTTGTAATGCGTCGCGTCGATCCGCTCGGTGATCCTGGCGCCCGGCATGCAGCCGGCCACGGCCTCGATCTCCTGCAGCAGCGTCCACGCAATCTCCGCCGACGCCGGCAGCTGGAAGGTCTTTTCGAGCTGGACTTTCATGGCGCCCGCTCAGTGCCGGTCGATCCCCAGTGCGTGGCACTGCCGCCAGACGCGGTAGGCGCTGTGCGGCATGTCCATGTGCGTCACCCCCAGGTGGGCAAAAGCATCGATCACCGCATTGCTGATGCAGGGGATGCCGCCCACGTGGGGTGATTCCGCCACCCCCTTGGCGCCCAGGGGGTGGTGCGGGCATGGCGTCACGGTGTGGTCGGTTTCCCAGTGCGGCGTCTCGACGGCGGTCGGCAGGAAGTAATCCATCAGGCTGTTGCCCAGGTGGTTGCCGTTCTCGTCGAAGGGCATCTGCTGGCCCATCGCCACCGCGAAGGCCTCGGTCAGGCCGCCGTGGATCTGGCCCTCGATGATCATCGGGTTGATCCGGGTGCCGCAGTCGTCCAGCGCGTAGAAGCGTCGCACCTTGGTCTCGCCGGTGTACTTGTCGATGTCGACCACGCAGACGTAGGCGCCGAACGGGTAGGTCATGTTGGGCGGGTCGTAATAGGAGACGGCGTTCAGCCCCTGCTCCATGCCGGCCGGCAGGTTGCCGGTGTGCGCCACCATGCAGATCTCCTTCATGGTCTTGGCCTGCTCGGGATTGCCCTTGACCCGGAACCGGTCCACTTCCCAGTCCAGGTCGCCCTCGCCGACTTCCAGCAGGTGGGCGGCGATCTTCCTGGCTTTTTCCCGGATCTTGCGGGCCGCCTGGGCGGTGGCAGCGCCGGAGACCGGCGTGGAACGCGAACCCCAGGTGCCGGCGCCATAGGGCGCCTTGTCGGTGTCGCCCTCCTCCACCACGATGTCACTGGCCGGCAGGCCCAGCTCGGTGGCGATGATCTGGGCGTAGGTGGTCGCGTGGCCCTGGCCCTGCGACATGGTGCCCAGGCGGGCGATCACGCCGCCGGTGGGATGGACCCGGATCTCGCAGCTGTCGAACAGGCCGATGCCCAGGATGTCGCAGACCTTGGTCGGGCCGGCGCCGACGATTTCGGTGAAGGTGGAGATGCCGATGCCCATCAGCTCGCCCTTGGCGCGCTTTTCCGCCTGCTCGCGCCGCAGGCCGTCGTAGTCCACCGCCTTGAGCACCTTGTCCAGCGCCGGCTCGTAGTTGCCGCTGTCCATGGTCCAGCCCAGCGAGGTGGTGTACGGGAACTGCTCGGCCCGCACAAAGTTGCGGCGCCGGATCTCCGCCTTGTCGATGCCCAGCTTCTGCGCCAGCACGTCGATCATCCGTTCGATCAGGTAGACCGCCTCCGTCACCCGCAGCGAGCAGCGATAGGCGACGCCGCCGGGCGCCTTGTTGGTGTAGACCGCGTCGACCCGGCAATAGGCGTTGGGAATGTCGTAGGAGCCGGTGCAGATCGAGAACAGGCCGGCCGGGAACTTGGTGGCCGAGACGTGGGAGTTGAAGGCGCCGTGGTCGGCCAGCGCGGTGAAGCGCAGGCCCTTGATCCGGCCGTTGGCATCGGCGGCCAGCTCGCCGACCCCGTGGTAGTCGCGGGCGAAGCCGGTGGTGGAGATGTTGTCGATGCGCGATTCGATCCACTTGACCGGCACGCCGGTGACGATGGAGGCGACGATGGCCGCGACATAGCCGGGATAGACCGGAACCTTGTTGCCGAAGCCTCCGCCGATGTCGCCGGAGACCACGCGGATCTTGCTCTCCGCGATGCCCGACAGCATGGCCAGCACGGTGCGCACCAGGTGCGGCGCCTGGCTGGTCAGGTAGACGGTGAGCTGGCCGGTCGGCTTGCTGAAGGAGGCGACGCAGCCGCAAGTCTCCAGCGGACAGGGATGCACGCGCGGATTGAGGATCTCTTCCTTCACCGTGATGGCGGCATTGGCGAAGGCGGCGTCGGCGGCGGCCTTGTCGCCCGCCTCCCAGGTGAAGATGTGGTTGGGATGGGTGCGCGGGCCGTGGCCCACTTCCTTCTTGTCGGCGATGTCTTCCCGGATCACCGGGGCGTCGGGCAGCATCGATTTCTTCGGGTCGACGATGGCCGGCAGCTCCTCGTAGTCGACCTCCACCAGCGCCGCGCCGTCGGCCGCGGCATAGCGGTCCGTGGCCAGCACCATGGCCACTTCCTGCATCTGGAAGCAGACCTTCTTGTCGGCCAGCACCGCCTGCACGTCGCCGCCCAGGGTCGGCATCCAGTGCAGGTTGACCGGCTTGAGGTCGTCGGCCGTCAGCACGGCGACCACGCCCGGCGACGCCAGCGCCCTGGTCTTGTCGATCGACTTGATGCGTGCGTGGGCGTACGGGCTGCGCACCAGCGCGCCGAACAGCATGCCCGGCAGTTTGACGTCGTCCACGTAGCTGCCCTGGCCGCGGATGAAGCGCGCGTCTTCCTTGCGCGGCAGGGAAGCGCCCATGCCCTGCAGCTGCTGCTCGCGTTCCTGGAGTTCCGACATGTTGCCCATGATTGCGCTCCTTAGGCCGGGGTGGTCGACAGCTTGCGGGCGGCCGACTGCACCGCCTTGACGATGTTCTGGTAGCCGGTGCAACGGCACAGGTTGCCGGCGATCCAGTAGCGGATCTCCTCCTCGGTCGGGTCGGGGTTTTCCTGCAGCAGGCGGTAGGCGCGGGTCAGCATGCCCGGGGTGCAGAAGCCGCATTGCAGTCCGTGCTCCTCGTGGAACGCCTGCTGCAGCGCGTGCAGCACGCCGCCCTGCTCCAGCCCTTCCACCGTGAGGAGTTCCGAGCCGTTGCACTGCACAGTGAGCACGGTGCAAGACTTGACCGACATGCCGTCCAGGTCCACCGTGCAGGCGCCGCAATGGGAGGTTTCGCAGCCGATGTGCGGACCGGTGTGCATCAGTCTTTCGCGCAGCGTGTGGATCAGGAGCTCGCGCGGCTCCACTGCCACGTCCACGTCCTTGCCGTTCAGCTTGAACGACACCATGTGTTTGCTTGCCATGTCCGTCTCCTTGTGTTGGGTCAGGTCGCGGCGCGCGAATGGGCCGACAGCAGCGCCCGCCGCGTCATTTCGCCGGCCATCGCCCGCTTGTAGTCGGCATCGCCGCGCTGGTCGGGGCTGGGATCGCAGATCTCCATCGCCAGCCGCGCCGCCTCGGCCACGCTGGCCTCGTCGATCGGCTTGCCCAGCAGCGATGCCGCCGCCGCAATGGCATTGAGCGGCGTGGCCCCGACGTTGGTGAGCGCGATCCGGGCGCTGGCCACCTTGCCGCCCCGCATCCGCAGCATCACGGCGGAAGCGGCGGTGGCGAAGTCGCCGACCTTGCGCTTGAGCTTCTGGTAGGCCCAGCCGCTGCCGGGCGCCGGGATCGGCACCTGGATCCGCGTGAGGATCTCGCCCGGCTCCAGCAGCGTGGAGTACAGGCCCAGGAAGAAGCCGTCGGCCTTGACCACCCGCTCGCCGCCGGGCCCCTTGAGCGCGAACGACGCATCCAGCGCCAGCATCAGGGCCGGATGGTCGTTGCCCGGGTCGCCGTGCGAGATGTCGCCGCCGATCGTTCCCTTGTAGCGCACCTGCGGGTCGGAGATCCAGCGTGCGCCCTCCACCAGCAGCGGCACCTTCTCGGCCAGCAGCGGCGACCACACGAGGTCGTTCTCGGTGGTCATCGCGCCGATGTGGATCTCGTTGCCGACCTGGGCAATGCCGCGCAGGCCGGGGATCCGCCCCAGGTCGATCAGGTGGGCCGGCTCGGCGAAGCGCAGCTTCATCATCGGCAACAGGCTGTGGCCCCCCGCCAGCAGCTTGGCCTCGTCGCCGTACTGGGCGAGCAGCGCGAGCGCGTCCGGCACGCTGGTGGGCGCGTGGTATTCGAATCCGTGGGGAATCATCCTTGGTCTCCTCTTGCGCGTTGCTCCGCACTTGGAGCGTGACTTCAGGAGGCCGGGCGGACCGGGAAGACCCCGGATCAATTGCCGTCCGCGCCGCATGAAGCGCTGGGGGCTAGAAGGCGCCGCTGGATCCGTGCTGGCCGGATCGGTGTTGTTGGCGTGCGCGGCACCCGCCCGCAAGGACCGCGGACGCGAAATTACTCCGAATGGCGGTGCTTCGCAAGCAGGCGATTGCTGGTGGCCAGCAGGTCAGCGCCGGCTCAGTCCTGGACCTTGCTGCGCAGCAGCTTGACCTGCGAGCGCAGGTTCTTGCCTTCCAGGCGCCGCCGCTTGGACGCCTTGGTGGGCTTGGTCGGGCGGCGGATGCGCGGCGGCTCGGCCACGCTGTCGACCAGCTCCTGCAGACGGCCGAAGGCCTCGGCCCGGTTCATCTCCTGGCTGCGCTGGGTTTGCGCCTTGATGACCAGCACGCCGTCGCGGGTGATGCGCGAGTCGTTCAGCGCCAGCAGCCGCTCCTTGTGGTCGGGCGCCAGCGAGGAGCGGGGGATGTCGAAGCGCAGGTGGATGGCGCTGGAGACCTTGTTGACGTTCTGGCCGCCGGCGCCTTGCGCCCGCATCGCCGTGATCTCGACCTCGGACTGCGGGATGGCCGTGGGGGGGCGGACTGTGGCCATACTCGCTGTCACGAACGAGCCGGGGCGGCCGGCGCCGCCGGCGCGGCGACCAAAAGCAACAAGACCGGCCAGACCCTCATGCGACAATTCTGAATGACATTTCAACGATTCGAGAGACCATGGGCTTTTTGACAGGCAAGAAATTGTTGATCACCGGCGTGCTGTCGAACCGGTCGATCGCCTACGGCATCGCCAAGGCCTGCCACCAGCAGGGCGCGGAGCTGGCCTTCAGCTACGTCGGCGAGCGCTTCAAGGAGCGCATCGCCGAGTTCGCGGCCGACTTCGGCTCGACCCTGATTTTCGACTGCGACGTCGGGGACGACGCGCAGATCGAGAACTTGTTCCGCGACCTCGCGGTGCACTGGCCGAAGTTCGACGGCTTTGTCCACAGCATCGGCTACGCGCCGCGCGAGGCGATCGCCGGCGACTTCCTCGACGGCCTGTCGCGCGAGGCCTTCCGCATCGCCCACGACATCAGCGCCTACAGCTTCCCGGCGATGGCCAAGGCTGCCCTGCCCTATCTCAACGACAAGTCGGCGCTGCTGACGCTGACCTACCTGGGCGCCATCCGCACGGTCCCCAACTACAACACCATGGGCCTGGCCAAGGCCTCGCTGGAAGCCTCGGTGCGCTACCTGGCGGAGTCGCTGGGTCCCAGGGGCATGCGCGTGAACGGCATCAGCGCCGGCCCGATCAAGACGCTGGCGGCCAGCGGCATCAAGGGCTTCGGCAAGATCCTGGCGGTGGTGGCGCAAGCCTCGCCGATCCGGCGCAACATCACGATCGAGGACGTGGGCAACGTCGCCGCCTTCCTGCTCAGCGACCTGGCGGCCGGCGTCAGCGCCGAGATCACCTACGTCGACGGCGGCTTCAGCCACGTGGTCGGCGGCATCGCGGAACCGGGCTGACCTGATCGGTTGGGAACAGCGCGGAGGTCTGCCCGCCAAGTCTCAGAACGCGCGGAACAGGTGCGAGAAGCTGCGGCTGACCTCGAGCACCTCGGGGTGGCCGTTGATCTGCACCCGCTGGCGGCCGCTGTCGTCGCGCGTCACGGCGGCGATCGCTTCCACGTTGACGATGGTGGAGCGGTGAATCTGCCAGAACTGCTGCTCGTCCAGCCGCGGCAGCAACTCGCGGATCGGGGTGCGGATCAGCGCCTCCTGGTCGCGGGTCTGGACCCGGGTGTACTTCTCGTCGGAGCGGAAGAACAGGACGTCCTTGACGTTGATCAGGCGGGTGGTCGATCCGACCGCGCATTGCACCCAGCGCAACGGCGGCTCGGCCGCCGCGCCGCCTGGCCGCTGCACCGATTGCTGGGCCCGCATGAACTTTTCCAGCAGCGCATCCAGCGCGGCGTCATCGGCCGCCGGCGCAGCATCGGCGAGCCGGTTGCGGCGCGACGCCAGCCGGCCCTTCAGGCGCTGCGCGGTCTGCGCCAGCCGCTCGGCCTCCACCGGCTTGAGCAGGTAATCGAGCGCGCCCTGCTCGAACGCGGCAACCGCGTATTCGTCGTACGCGGTGACGAACACGATCTCCCCGTCCCAGTTGGGCAGCGTGACGATTTCCCGGGCCGCTTCCAGGCCGGTGAGCGCCGGCATGCGGATGTCCAGGAACACGACGTCCGGCCGCAGCGCTTCGGCCTGGTTGACGGCGTCCTGGCCGTCCCTGGCCTCGCCGCAGATCACCAGGTCGGGCCAGACGTCGGCCAGCCGGCTCTTGAGCTGTTCGCGCAGCAGCCGTTCGTCGTCGGCGACGAGCGCCCGCAGCGGACCGGACGCGTCCACCCCGCTCACGCCGGATTTCCCTGCTCGCGCATGTTGCGCGCGGGCGGCGGCGCCTCGGGGCTGACCTGGTAGGGCACGGTGATGCGCACCACCGTGCCGGTGGCAGCATCCGAGCGCAGCATCAGCCGGCTCTTGCCCGGATACAGCATCGCCAGCCGCTCGCGGATGTTCTGCAGTCCCAGCCCGGTGCCGGAGGTCGGCCCCTCCAGGAATTCGCCATCCGGCAGGCCGACGCCGGTGTCTCCCACTTCGACCCACAGCTGCGTGCCCTGCACCCCGGCGGAAATGCGCACCTTGCCGCCCTCGGGCTTGGGCTCGATGCCGTGCTTGATCGCGTTTTCCACCAGCGACTGCAGCATCATCGGCGGGAATTCGGCGTTGTTCAGCGTCTCCGGGATGGCGAACTCCACCTCCAGCCGCTCCTCGATCCGCATCTTGATCAGTTCCAGGTAGGAGCTGACCAGCTTGATTTCGCGGCCCAGGGTCGACGACTCCTGCCGCATCTGGGGCAAGGCGCCGCGCAGGTAGGTAATCAGCGCCTTCTGCATTCGGGAGGCCCGGGGCGGCTCGGTCTCGATCAGGTAGTCCACCGCCGCCAGCGTGTTGAACAGGAAATGCGGCTCGACCTGCGCCTGCAGCACCTGCAGCCGGGCCTGCACCAGCTGACGCTCCATCACCTCGCGCTCGGCGACATCGACGGCGGTGCGCACCTTGGCGTCCGCCTGCGCCACCTTGCGCACCACGATCTTGGCGGCGGCCAGATAGGCGAACAGGATCACCATCACCGCGCCACCGAGGTCGCCGAGCACCCCGCGGACGGTGACGACCCGGCGGCTGACCGGCCGGTCCTGGTCGTCGAGCTCGGTCACCAGGTCGCTGGATTCGACCGCGCTGTCGGCCTTGGCGGCGGCCTTCTCGGCCGCCCGCTCGGCCTTTTCCACGGCCTTTTCGACCGCTTTCTGCACCTCCGAGCTGTCCCCGGCAGCAGCGCCGTCCTGCGCCGGCTCGGCCGGCGCGGCGGCGGTGCCCGGCGGCACGGGCGGGACCGGCGGCTGCGGAGCCGTCCTGATCCTGATCCCGTTGGGACCGCCGATGGTGACGTTCACGTCCTTGTGCGGGCCGGCCACGCGGACGCGGTCGTGCTTGAGGTGCAGCAGGTCGCCGATGATGGAACTGGCGATCAGCACCACAAAGAACAGCACGATCAGCCGCCACCACGACATGGACGCGGCCCATTGCGACACCTCGGTGTTGACCCGGGCGAGCCACCCCAGCAGGGCGGGCGGCGAAGCTGGCTGGTTGCCGTTCTTGCTTGTCATTGGCTGAGATTATCGCCAGCGATCGACAACCGGGCCGCGACGTCGCCGGAAGCCGGCCGCGCAGGCAGGGCCGCAGTCACCGTCGGCACCGGCACCGCCACCGGCGAGGCCGCCACGCCGCCCGGCGCGCGCCGGCCGATCACCGTCACCGTCGGCAGGGCCCGGGCGGAGCGCACGGCCGGCGCGGCCGCGGCGGCACGCGCCTGGACCGGAGCGCTTGCCGCGCCGCGGGCCTCGAGCGGCGCCTGGCCCGCCGGCAGGCCCAGGCCGGCCATCATCACCACCGACAGCCCGACCAGGGCGGTGGCCAGCCCGGCAGCCCCCAGCGGCAACAGCTTGCCTTTCCAGGATGGCCCGCAAGCCGAATTCCGATTCAGCCAGGCTTCGTAGTTGTTCTTCATTTGCCGCTCCAGATGCCGGCGACGGGCCGGTAGGAGCGGACTCTAGGCAGGTCCGGCGGGGACTTCATCCCCTTTGCGACGGACTGCAACCCGGGGCGACAGGCTGCCGGAAAGCCGGGCCGGACTGTTCCGGCCCGCGGGGCTCAGACGGTCCGGCCGAAGGGCCCGTCGCTGCCGACCTGGACCAGCTTGCCGGGCCGCGAGGCCGGCGGCGTCACCTTGGCCGGCTCGTTGGCCACGCAATCGGCGTAGTAGCGCACCTTGCCGTCCTCGCCCTGGATCTCGACCAGCCCATGGATGTCGGTCTCGAAGCCGGGGCACTGGGCGTTGAACTCGCGGGAGAACTTCAGGTAGTCGACGATCTTCTTGTTGAAGACCTCGCCCGGGATCAGCAGCGGGATGCCCGGCGGATACGGCGTCACCAGCGAGGTGGTGATCCGCCCTTCCAGCTCGTCGATCTCCACCCGCTCGGTCTTGCGGTGGGCAATGTAGGCGTAGGCGTCGCTGGGCTTCATGGCCGGGGTCAGGTCCGACAGGTACATCTCGGTGGTCAGGCGGGCGATGTCGTAGCGCGCATAGAGCTCGTGCACGTACTGGCACAGGTCGGCCAGGCCCATCCGCTCGTATTTGGGGTACTGCTGGCAGAACTCCGGCAGGATCCGCCACATCGGCTGGTTCTTGGCGAAATCGTCCTTGAACTGCTGCAGCGCCGACAGCAGCGTGTTCCAGCGGCCCTTGGTGATGCCGATGGTGAACAGGATGAAGAAGCTGTAAAGGCCGGTCTTCTCCACGATGATGCCGTGCTCGGCCAGGAACTTGGTGACGATCGAGGCCGGGATGCCGGTCTTGGCGAACTTGCCGTTCAGGTCCAGGCCGGGCGTGACGATGGTGGACTTGATCGGGTCCAGCATGTTGAAGCCCTCGGCCAGGTTGCCGAAGCCGTGCCACTTGGCGGTCCGGGCTTCGCCCTTGATGATCCAGTCGTCGGCCCGGCCGATGCCCTCTTCCACCAGCTTGTCCGGGCCCCAGACCTTGAACCACCAGTCCTGCTTGCCGTACTCGGCTTCCACCTTGCGCATGGCGCGGCGGAAGTCCAGCGCCTCCAGGATGCTTTCTTCCACCAGCGCCGTGCCGCCGGGCGGCTCCATCATGGCGGCCGCGACGTCGCAGCTGGCGATGATCGAGTATTGCGGGCTGGTCGAGGTGTGCATCAGGTAGGCCTCGTTGAACAGGTGGCGGTCCAGCTTCCTGTTCTGCGAGTCCTGCACCAGCACGTGGCTGGCCTGGCTGATGCCGGCCAGCAGCTTGTGGGTGGACTGGGTGGCGAAGGTCAGCGCCTCCTTGGGCCGGACCCGGTTCTTTCCCATCGCGTGGTACGGGCCGTAGAAGGGGTGGAAGGCCGCGTGCGGCAGCCAGGCCTCGTCGAAGTGCAGCGTGTCCACGTAGCCGTCCAGCATCTTCTTGATGGTCTCGGTGTTGTAGATGACGCCGTCGTAGGTGGACTGGGTCAGCGTCATCACCCGCGGCTTGACGGTCTCGGAGTCGACGTGCTTGAGCAGCGGATTGGCCTTGATCTTGGCCCGGATCGCGGCCGGCTCGAACTCGCTCTGCGGGATCGGGCCGATGATGCCGAAGTGGTTGCGGGTCGGCTTCATGAAGACCGGGATCGAGCCGGTCATGATGATTGCGTGCAGGATCGACTTGTGGCAATTGCGGTCCACCACCACCACGTCGTCGGGCGCCACCGTGTGGTGCCAGACCATCTTGTTGCTGGTGCTGGTGCCGTTGGTGACGAAGAAGCAGTGGTCGGCGTTGAAGATCCGGGCGGCGTTGCGCTCGCTGGCGGCCACCGGGCCGGTGTGGTCCAGCAGCTGGCCCAGCTCCTCCACCGCGTTGCAGACGTCGGCCCGCAGCATGTTCTCGCCGAAGAACTGGTGGAACATCTGGCCCACCGGGCTCTTGAGGAACGCCACGCCGCCCGAGTGGCCGGGGCAGTGCCAGGAATAGGAGCCGTCCTCGGCGTAATCGAGCAGCGCCTTGAAGAACGGCGGCTGCACCCCTTCCAGGTAGCTCTTGGCCTCCCGGATGATGTGGCGGGCCACGAACTCCGGCGTGTCCTCGAACATGTGGATGAAGCCGTGCAGCTCCCTCAGGATGTCGTTGGGAATGTGGCGCGAGGTCTTGGTCTCGCCATACACATAGATCGGCACTTCCAGGTTCTTGCGCCGCACTTCCTCGATGAACTTGCGCAGGTTCAGCACCGCCGGGTCCAGGTCCGGGCCCGGGGTGAACTCCTCGTCGTCGATCGACAGGATGAAGGCGCTGGCGCGCGATTGCTGCTGCGCGAACTGCGACAGGTCGCCGTAGCCGGTCACCCCCAGGATCTCGAAGCCCTCGGCCTCGATGGCGTGCGCCAGCGCGCGGATGCCCAGGCCGGAAGTGTTTTCGGAGCGGAAGTCTTCGTCGATGATGACGATGGGAAAGCGGAATTTCATGCGGAGGGGCCTCCAGGGGCGCGGCCAAAAATGGGCAAAACAGCCGCGAAGTGTATGCAAATAACGCGCCCCGCTTCGGCCGCCCCTGGAATTGACTCAAAATACCCCGACAACAAGGAGCGGGACATGGCTGATTCGACCCTCTGGTGGCTGCTGGCCGGCGCTGCCGTCGCCGTCGAACTGCTGACAGGTACCTTCTATCTGCTGATGCTCGCGATCGGCCTGGCGGCCGCGGCGCTTGCGGCCCACCTGGGGCTGTCCCAGCCGGCGCAGCTGGTGGTGGCGGCGGTGATCGGCGGCGGCGCCGTGGTCGGCTGGCACTTCATCCGCCTGCGCCGCCCCCGCGAGGAGCCGGCCCAGGCCAACCGCGACGTCAATCTCGACATCGGCGAAACCGTCCACGTCACGCGCTGGCACCCGGACGGCACGGCCAGCGTGAAATACCGCGGCGCCCAGTGGACCGCGGTGCCGCTGGCCGGCAGCATCCCGGTGGCAGGCCCGCATCGCATCCGCGAGGTGGTGGGAAGCCGCCTCGTCCTCGAACCACTCCAGGAAGCCTGAACCATGTCCTCATATGTCGCCCTGATCCTGATCGTCGTCGTCGCGATCTTCGTGGTCCGCTCCCTGAAGGTGGTGCCGCAGCAGCACGCCTGGGTGGTGGAACGGCTCGGCAAGTACCACGCTACGCTCACGCCGGGGCTGAACATCCTGATTCCCTTCGTCGACCGGGTCGCCTACAAGCACAGCCTCAAGGAGATCCCGCTGGACGTGCCCAGCCAGATCTGCATCACCCGCGACAACACGCAGCTCCAGGTCGATGGAATCTTGTACTTTCAGGTGACAGATCCGATGCGGGCCAGCTACGGCTCCTCCAACTACATCGTGGCCGTCACCCAGCTGGCCCAGACCTCGCTGCGCAGCGTGATCGGCAAGCTGGAGCTGGACAAGACCTTCGAGGAGCGCGACATCATCAACGCCCAGGTGGTCCAGGCGATCGACGAGGCGGCGCTGAACTGGGGCGTGAAGGTGCTGCGTTACGAGATCAAGGACCTGACGCCGCCCAAGGAGATCCTGCACGCGATGCAGTCGCAGATCACCGCCGAGCGGGAAAAGCGCGCCCTGATCGCCGCCTCCGAAGGCCGTCGCCAGGAACAGATCAACATCGCCACCGGCGAGCGCGAAGCCTTCATCGCCCGCTCCGAAGGCGAGAAGCAGTCCATCATCAACAACGCCCAGGGCCAGGCCGCCTCGATCACCGCGGTGGCCGAAGCCACGGCCCAGGCCATCGAACGGATCGCCGCCGCCATCCGCCAGCCCGGCGGCGAACAGGCTGTGCAGCTGAAGGTGGCCGAGCGGGCGGTGGACGCCTACAGCAAGGTCGCGGCGGACGCCACCACCACGCTGATCGTGCCCAGCAACATGGCCGAAACCTCGGCCCTGATCGCGTCGGCCATGCGCATGGTGCAGGGCGTCAAGCCTTCCTGATCCCCGGTCTTCGAGTCGGTCGCCCCTGTGCCCAGGGGTGCGGCGGGCGCCTGTCTGCCTCTGTCTAACTGTCTAACTGATATCTGTCCAAGTATCTAAGTCATAGTTAGACAGTGGCGAAGTAGCCTACCCCCGGCCGGGACATCGACGAGACGCTGCGGACTGGCACCACATACCATTAAAACCTGCCTGTCGAGGTGCTTTGTGGTGTTTTCGCCGCACCAGTTCTGTGCTTGATCTTTGGTTTATGTGTCTAACTTGACAGTCAGTACTGTCTAGACCAATATACCTAGACAGATCAACCAGAGGACATCTTGCTCAACAGCAAAGAGATCTTGGAACAGACGGGAATCTCCCGGGCGACTCTCAACAACTACATCGGTTGGGGGATCGTGCCGAAGCCCGAAGTGCTGCCGCCCGAACCGCAGGATGGGGGCGCGCCGCGCATCGGCTACTTCCCGGACCAGATCGTCGCGCGCATCGCCGAGATCCAGCGCCTGAAGAAGGACGGCTGGAGCATGGCCAGGATCGCCGAGCATTTCGGCGCCCGCGGCGCCACGGCACCGACGCCGGCTGCCGAGGCGGCGGCGCCGGCTCCTGCCGCGCCCCGGATGGAGGCGGCCCGCGAGCCGGCGTCAAGAGTCCCCGCCGGGCCGACCGCCCAGCCGCCGGCAGCGCCGGCCGACGCCCGCGCCCGCCGGCTGCCGGTCCTGGCCGACGTGGCGGTCCTGGTGGCCGGCCTGCAGCACTCGACGAGCATCTGGTCGGAGCTGCCGCCGGAGGAATATTTCGAGCTGATCAACGACATCTGGTCGGTCGCCGATCCGATCTTCCGGCGCCACTCGGGCACCCACGGCAAGCACCCGGCCGACGGGATGGTCTGCTACTTCTTTCCCCTGCCGGCCGGCAGCTACCTGTGGAACGCCCTGGCGGCGGCCCATGAGATGCGCGACGCGATGCGCCGGATCAGCAAGGACTGGCAGCTGCGCAAGGGCTGGAGCACCGAGCTGTACATGAACATCGGCATCGACGAGGGCCAGGAGTGGCTGGGCAGCTTCAAGTCCGACAGCAACGTCGACTTCACCGCGCTGGCCAACACCATCAACCAGGCGGCCCGGATCTCGGACTTCTCCCGCTCCGGCTCCATCTGGGCCACCAAGAACCTGCTGGGAAAGCTGTCCGCGGACGAGCGCATGCGGATCCGCTACGGCGTGCGCCGCAAGGGCGCGGACGGCCAGCACGTGTTCGTGCCCCATGTCTTTTCCAGCGTGCGCCGCCGCAGCACCCATGCCGGCGGCGGCGAGCCGCACAAGGACGTCGTGTTGTTGCCCGTCGCCGAAATCGTTTCCATCTCCCCGACCCCGTCGCCCTAGCGCCCGGACTTCCGTCAGCCATACCTTCAAGAACAGAGGCCAGTCATGCGTTGGTTCAAGCCGAATATGAGAAGCAGCTTTTACGCATTGCTCGCGCGCATCCATCCGCCCGAGCCGGAATCGACGGTCCTTGAATACAGCGTGGACGGCATCCGCGAGTCGATGCTGGAACTGGTGGGCGACGCGCCCGACGGCTCCTACCGGCACATCGGGCGGCGGATCCGCTACGCGGTGGACGTCCACGCCCTGTGGTACCTGCGCGGGGACCTGATGGCGCTGCTGGCCGGGCGGCACGGGGAAGTGGTGGCCCGCGAAAAGATCGAGATGCTGACCGAGATGTTCGAGGAATTCCTGCCGCAGGGGCTCAAGTCGCGACCGAGCCCGCTGAACCCGAACAAGAACGACTGACCGGAGGACGCCATGTGCCTGGGACTGGCCGCCCGCTACGAAGAACTCGAACAGGTCGACCGCGACCTGCACTGCGCCGAGCGCGACCTGCTCGCCGCCCACCTCAAGCTGGCCGGCCCGCAGGGGCCGAGGCCGGAAACGATCTACTCCGAAGTGCTGGACCTGCGCGCCAGGCTGCGGCAACTGCTGGCCCGGCTCGGCGAGGACCTGGCCGCCGGCCCGTGACCGCGGCCGCTCAGGGCCTGGTCTGGTCTTCCCGGCGCCGGATCTCGCGCTTGCACCTGGCGTCCAGGCGGGAAATCAGGTGCAGCGCCTTGAGGCGGTCGTCCACGCTGCCGGTCGCTTCTGCCCGGGCCTGGGCCCGTTCGATCAGCGCATCGTAGATTTCCACCCGCCGGCGGTTGCCCTGGGACGGCTGGAAATCGGGCCGGGCGGGACGGCCCAGCGCGGCGTCCCAGATACTGCGGATGAACGTCAAGGCGATGCCGATGTCGAAGAGGCCGGATGGTACACCGCCGGCAGCGCCAGCGGAGCGCAAACCGGCGCTGCTACAATTGAGGGCTCCGGAGCGGTGGATGAGCGGTTTAAGTCGCACGCCTGGAAAGCGTGTGAGGGTTAATAGCCCTCCGCGGGTTCGAATCCCGCCTGCTCCGCCAGAGAACGACGAAAGCACAAACAGCCTTGCGGCCGTTTGTGTTTTTTTTTGCCTGGGCGGCAGGTCCTAGGGTCGACCCCGGTTGGCCCGCCATGGCAACTGGCTTATATTGGCGGTTGGCGATACATCGATACACGAAGGACCCCCCATGAGAGCCCTGGCCCGCATCCTGGCGACAGCCGCCGCCCTGTTCCTCACCCTGCCCGCGCTGGCGCAGGACAAGGTGGTTTACCACATCGACAACTCCGAAGCCCAGGCGACCAAGGGCCTGCGCAACGTGCGCAACCACCTGGACGTGGCCCCGGACACCAAGATCATCGTTGTCACGCATGCCGAAGGAATCGACTTCCTGATGGAAGGCGCCAAGGACAAGAAGAACCCCAACATCGACTACGCCTCGCTGGTGAGCGCGCTCAAGGCCCGCGGCGTGCGCTTCGAAGTCTGCGAGATCACGATGCGCACCCGCGATCTCAAGAAGGAGCAGTTCATCATGGACGCCGACTTCACCCCGTCCGGCGTGGTCCGCATCGCCCAGCTGCAGTCCCGCGAACACTACGCCTACATCAAACCCTGAGCGCGCGAAGCCTCCCCCAACCATGCCCAAACGAGCGCTTAGCAACAACGGGGCCGGACCGGTCGAATCCGACGAGGTGTTCGAACTCGCCGCCGAGGTGTTCCGGGTGATGTCGGCGCCGATGCGCCTGAAGATCATCGCCAGCCTGTGCAACGGCGAAAAGAACGTCAGCGAACTGCTGTCCGAGATCGAGACCACCCAGCCCAACATGTCGCAGCACCTGAACACGCTGTACCAGGCCGGCGTGCTCGGCAAGCGCCGCGACGGCGTGCAGATCTATTACCGGATCACCAATGACCGCGTGGTGACCCTGTGCCGCGCGGTTTGCACCCAGATCGCGATCGAAACCGACGGAGGGCGCTGACCGTGCGCCCGCATGCCATGACGACCGGCGCGCGGCTGGCAGCCATCGTCCGCGCCGGCGTTGCCCTGCTGGCGCTGGGCGCCGCCTTGTCGGCCCACGCCCAGCCGGCCGCTGCGCCCGCGCCCGCCCCCACGCCGATGGTGGCGCAACAGGTCTCGGCCTCGGCCTGGTACGTGCAGGGCGAATCGGCGATGGGCAGCCCGGCCAACCGCAACTTCATCTCCAACGCCGGCTTCATCGACACGCCGGCCGGGGTGGTGGTCATCGACGCGCTGGGCTCGCCCGCGCTGGCGCGCGAGCTGATCGCGCAGGTGCGGCGGCGCACCGGCAAGGCGGTCACCCACGTCATCCTCACCCACTACCACGCCGACCACATCTACGGCTTGCAGGAGTTCAAGCGGGCCGGCGCGAAGATCATCGCCCAGCGCCACGGGCTGGAGTACCTCAACTCCGACACGGCACGCCTGCGGCTGGAAGCGTCGCGCACCGACCTGGCGCCGTGGATCGACGCCGAGACCCACCTGGTGGCGGCAGACGAATGGGTCGACGGCCCGCGCGAGCTGGTGGTCGGCGGCGTGAAGCTGCTGCTGCAGCCGGTGGGGCCGGCGCACACCCCGGAAGACATGGTGGTGTACCTGCCGGCCGAGAAAGTGCTGTTCGCCGGCGACATCGTGTTCCGCGGCCGGCTGCCCTTCGTCGGCCAGGCCGACAGCCGGCACTGGGTCGCCGCCCTGAACACCGTGCTGGCCTACGACGCCAAGGTCATCGTTCCCGGCCACGGCCCGGCGTCGAATTCGCCGCGCGAGGACATCGAACTGACGCGCGACTACCTGGTGTACCTGCGCGAGGCCATGGCCCGGGCCGCCCGCAACATGGATCCCTTCGACGAGGCCTACCAGCAGACCGATTGGTCGCGCTTCGAGAAGCTGCCGCTGTTCCATGCCGCCAACCGGATGAACGCCTACAACACCTACCTGCTGATGGAGCACGAACCGCCATGAACCCTCCCGGTCCTGACCGGCTCTCGCGCCGCCGCTTCGCCCTGCTGCCGGCCGCGCTCGGCGTGGTGGCGTGGGGCCGTGCCGGCAGTGCGGCCGCTGCGACGCTGCCCGCGTCGGTGTCGCTCGCCACCGAGCTGGCTGCGGCGCTGGCGGCGCACAAGCCGCTGGTGGTGATGGCCAGCCTGCTGGGCTGTCCCTTCTGCCGGGTGGTTCGCAACAGCTACCTGGCGCCCCTGCGGGCCGAGGCCGGCCTGCAGGTGGTCCAGCTGGACATGGGCAGCGCGCAGCCGGTGCGCGATTTCGACGGCAAGCTGCGCTCGCATGCCGAGATGCTTCGCGCCTGGGGCGTGGGCGTCGCGCCCACGGTGCTGTTCTTCGGCAAGGGCGGCCGCGAGGTTGCGCAGCGCCTGGCCGGCGCCTCCATTCCCGACTTCTACGGCGCCTACCTGGACGAGCGCCTGCACACCGCGCAGCTCACGCTGGGCTGAGCCCGGCGAAGTCCGGCTGGCCCCGCGGCGTCGAACTCGGGGGCGCATCGCGCAGCAGCTGCCGGTGGGCGGCGAAATGCTGCGCCAGGTAGCTCTCGCCGCGTTCCAGGATGAAGTAGCGAAAGGCCTCGGCCGCCGGCGACAGCACCTTCGACAGCGTGTGGACCACGTTCCAGGCCCGCACGACCGGCGTGCCCGCCACGTTGACCACCGCCAGCAGGCGGTTGTCCAGCTCCAGCTGCAGGGTGTGCAGCGACAGGAAGCTGATTCCCATGCCGGCGATGACCGCCTGCTTGATGGTCTCGTTGCTGCCCATCTCCATGATGACGCGCGGCTCCAGGTGCACTTCCTGCAGGAATTTTTCCAGCGCCACGCGGGTTCCCGAGCCCTGCTCGCGCACGATGAAGCCGTAGGGCCGCAGTGAGTCGGCGGTCGGCGCGCCGCCCTCCTCCGTCGTCAGCGGATGGCCGATGGGCGCGACGAACACGTGGGGATGGGCCGCGAAGGGCTCGGTGCGGGTGGCCAGCTCCTTGGGCGGCCGCCCCATCACGGCGATGTCGACATCGTTGGCCTGCAGCATCTGCACCAGTTCGCCGCGGTTGCCCTCGACCAGCCGGATCTCCACGCCCTCGTGTTCCTGCCGGAATTGCGTCAGCAGCCGCGGCAGGAAGTATTTCGCGGTGCTGACCATGCCGATGGTCAGGGTCCCGACCTCCACCTGCTTGAGGCGGGCGGCAGCGTCCTCCGCGTCCTTGAGGATCGCCAGCATGCGCCGCGCGTAGACCAGCATGTACTCGCCGGGCGTGGTCAGGGCGACGCTGCGCCCGCCGCGGTCGAACAGCGCAAAGCCGACGTGCCCTTCGAGTTCCTTCACCTGCATGGTGACGGCGGGCGGAGTGAGGTGCAGCGCGTGCGCCGCCTTGGCAAAGCTCAGGTGCCGGGCCACTTCGCTGAACACCCGCAACTGGCGAAACGTCGCGTTCTTCATGGATCACTTAACCAGTGGTGAACAAAACCTGAATTTACCTTACTTAAGCCGCGACTTATAGTTATTTTCACACCACCCACACAGGAGAGCAAGCGATGGCCGACCAGCAGATCACCGATGCCAAGAAGCGCTACAGCGCAGGCGTTCTCAAGTACCGGCAAATGGGCTACTGGATGCCGGATTACGTGCCCAAGGACACGGACACCATCTGCCTGTTCCGCATCACGCCGCAGGAGGGTGTGGACCCCGAAGAGGCGGCCGCGGCGGTCGCCGGCGAATCCTCCACCGCGACCTGGACCGTGGTGTGGACGGACCGCCTGACCGCCTGCGACAGCTACCGGGCCAAGGCCTTCCGGGTCGAGCCGGTGCCGAACAACCCGGGCCAGTACTTCGCCTATGTGGCCTACGACCTGATCCTGTTCGAGGAAGGCTCGATCGCCAACATGACGGCCAGCCTGATCGGCAACGTCTTCTCGTTCAAGCCGCTGAAGGCCGCGCGGCTGGAGGACATCCGCATCCCGGTGGCCTACGTCAAGACCTTCAAGGGCCCGCCCACCGGCCTGGTGGCCGAGCGCGAGCGCCTCGACAAGTTCGGCCGGCCGCTGCTGGGCGCCACCACCAAGCCCAAGCTGGGGCTGTCCGCCCGCAATTACGGCCGCGTGATCTACGAGGGCCTCAAGGGCGGCCTGGACTTCATGAAGGACGACGAGAACATCAACTCGCAGCCCTTCATGCACTGGCGCGACCGCTTCCTGTACGTGATGGACGCCGTCAACAAGGCGCAGGCCGTCACCGGCGAGGTGAAAGGCTCTTACCTGAACATCACGGCCGGAACGATGGAGGCGATGTACGAACGCGCCGAGTTCGCCAGGGAGCTGGGCTCGGTGGTGGTGATGGTCGACCTGGTGATCGGCTGGACCGCCATCCAGTCGATGGCCGAATGGTGCCGCCGCAACGACATGGTGATGCACATGCACCGTGCCGGCCACGGCACCTACACCCGGCAGAAGAACCACGGCGTCAGCTTCCGCGTGATCGCCAAGTGGCTGCGGCTGGCCGGCTGCGACCATCTGCACACCGGCACGGCCGTCGGCAAGCTCGAGGGCGACCCGCTCACCGTGCAGGGCTACTACAACGTCTGCCGCGACAGCTACACCAAGATCGACCTGCCGCGCGGCCTGTATTTCGACATGGACTGGGCCGACACCAAGAAGGTGATGCCGGTGGCTTCGGGCGGCATCCATGCCGGCCAGATGCACCAGCTGCTGGAGCTGTTCGGCGACGACGTGATCCTGCAGTTCGGCGGCGGCACCATCGGCCACCCGCAGGGCATCCAGGCCGGCGCCGTCGCCAACCGGGTCGCGCTGGAATCGATGGTCAAGGCCCGCAACGAAGGCAGGGACATCCTGCAGGAAGGCCCGGACATCCTGCGCCGCGCCGCCCAGACCTGCGGCCCGCTGCGCGCCGCGCTCGATACCTGGGGCGACATCAGCTTCAACTACCAGTCCACCGACAGCAGCGACTACGCGGTCACGCCCGTGGCCGCCTGAACCAAGGAGCAACCGCCATGATGACCAACCCCACCGGCCGCCTGACCCAGGGCCAGTTCAGCTTCCTGCCCGATCTGACCGACGCCGAGATCACGCTGCAGATCCAGTACGGCCTGGACAAGGGCTACGCCTGGAGCGTCGAGTACACCGACGACCCGCATCCGCGCAACACCTACTGGGAGATGTTCGGCATGCCGATGTTCGACCTGCGCGACGCCGCCGGCGTGCTCGCGGAAGTGCATCAGTGCCGCAAGGCGTTCCCCAGCCACTACATCCGGCTGATGGCGTTCGACTCCACCCGTGGCGTCGAATCGATCGCGATGAGCTTCCTGGTCGGCCGGCCGGAGCAGGAGCCGGGCTTCGCCCTGGAGCGCCAGGAGGTCGGCGGCCGCGTGATCCGCTACACGACCCGCAGCTATGCGGCCAACAAGCCGGAGCGGGAGCGCTATTGACCGCCCGCCCTGCCAGCGTGCGGGCGCCAGGAGCAACACCATGACCATGCCGCTTCACCTCATGCCGGCCGCGCCGGCGGCGTCGGCCGAGCCGGCGCCAGCCGTGCGGATCGCCCGCACCGTCGGCGAAGTGCTGGCCGAATCCCAGGTCGAGGCCGTGCTGGAGGAACTCGATCGCGACCTGGTCGGCCTGGCGCCGGTCAAGGCCCGCATCCGCGACATCGCCGCCCTGCTGGTGATCGACAAGCTGCGGCTGAACCTCGGGCTGACGGCGCAGGCGCCCAGCCTGCACATGAGCTTCACCGGCAACCCCGGCACCGGCAAGACCACGGTGGCCATGCGCATGGCGCAGATCCTGCACCGGCTGGGCTACGTGCGCAAAGGCCACCTGGTGGCCGTGACCCGCGACGACCTGGTCGGCCAGTACATCGGCCATACCGCGCCCAAGACCCGCGAAGTGCTCAAGCGCGCGATGGGGGGCGTGCTGTTCATCGACGAGGCCTATTACCTGTACCGGCCCGAAAACGAGCGCGACTACGGCCAGGAGGCGATCGAGATCCTGCTGCAGGTGATGGAGAACCAGCGCGACGACCTGGTCGTGATCCTGGCCGGCTACCAGGACCGGATGGAAACCTTCTTCCGCAGCAATCCCGGCCTGAGTTCGCGCATCGCCCACCACCTGGCCTTTCCCGACTACCAGCCGGAGGAACTGCTGGCCATCGCCGACAAGATGCTGGAGGCGCAGAACTACCGGCTGGGTGAAGGCGCGCGCGAAGCGCTCTCGCGCTACGTCGGCCTGCGGATCCGCCAGCCGCACTTCGCCAATGCGCGCAGCGTGCGCAATGCGCTGGACCGGGCGCGGCTGCGCCAGGCCAGCCGCCTGTTCGCCCAGCGCGACGCGCAACTGAGCGCGCAACAGCTCACCACGCTGGAGGCCGAGGACATCCTGGCCAGCCGCGTGTTTGCCATCACCTGAGGAAATCCCATGGACCACCGACCGCTCCAGGCGCTGATCTTCGACGTCGACGGCACGCTCGCCGACACCGAGCGCTTCCACCTGGCCGCCTTCAACCAGGCCTTCGCCGCCGAAGGCCTGGACTGGCAGTGGGACGAGCCGCTGTACACGCAGCTGCTGGATGTTTCCGGCGGCAAGGAACGGATCCTGCATTACTGGCGCCAGACCCGCGGCCACGTGGTCGACGTCGACGGCGCCGCGGTGCGCGACACCGTGGAGCGGCTGCACCTGGCCAAGACCGCCGCCTACGAGGCCATGGTCAACGCCGGCGCCATCGCGTTGCGCCCGGGCGTGCTGGCGCTGCTGCGCGACGCCGCCAGCCATGGCCTGCAGCTGGCCATCGCAACCACCACTTCTCCCGCCAACGTCGCGGCCCTGCTGCGGCGCGCCATGGGTCCGGCCTGGCGGCTGGACTTCTCGGTGATCTGCGACGCCTCCACCGCACCGCTGAAGAAGCCCCATCCGCAGGTGTACCAGCGGGCGCTGCAGGCGTTGCGGCTGGAGCCGCAGGCCTGCCTGGCCTTCGAGGACTCGTCCAACGGCTTGCGGGCAGCCCGCGCCGCCGGCATCGACACCGTCATCACGCCGACCCACTTCACGGTCCACCATGATTTCCATGGGGCCCTGCGCGTCCTGGACAGCCTGCAGGGCGTGGGCGCCGCCGACCTGCAGGCCTGGCGTGCGCAGTCGACGGAGGCCATGCAATGAGCCGCAGCTGCCTGCAGATCGCGCCGTCCCTGCTGGCCGCGGATTTCTCGCGGCTGGGCGACGAGGCCCGGGCCGTGGAAGCGGCCGGTGCCGACATGCTGCATTTCGACGTGATGGACAACCATTACGTGCCCAACCTCACCATGGGCCCGATGGTGTGCGAGGCGGTGCGCCGCCACATCCGCATCCCGATCGACGTGCACCTGATGGTCGAGCCGGTCGATCCGCTGGTGCCGCTGTTCGCCAAGGCCGGCGCCGACATCATCACCTTCCATCCCGAGGCGTCGCGCCACGTCGACCGCACCCTGGCGCTGATCCGCGAGCACGGCTGCAAGGCCGGCCTGGTGTTCAACCCGGCGACCCCTCTGGACTGGATGCAGCACGTCATGGACAAGCTGGACATGGTCCTGCTCATGAGCGTCAACCCGGGCTTCGGCGGCCAGCGCTTCATCGAAGGCACCATGCCCAAGCTGCGGGCCGCACGCCAGCGCATCGACGAGCACGTCCGCCACGGCGGCCGGCCGATCCGCCTGGGTGTGGACGGCGGCGTCACCCTGGACAACATCGGCCGCATCGCGCGCGCCGGCGCCGACATGCTGGTAGCCGGCAGCGCCGTGTTCGGCGCGCCCGACGCCGGCGGCGGCTACAGCGAAATCCTGTCGCGGCTGCGCACGCACGCCGTGGAGGCCGTGGCCTAGCGGCCGCGCATCTTCTTCCCGAGAAAGACTGCCATGCCCCTGTCGAACCGCCCCACCCTCACGCAATACCTGATCGACCAGCGCCGCCGCTTCCCGCAGGCGACCGGCGACTTCAACGCCCTGATCCTGGACGTGGCGCTGGCCTGCAAGGCCATCGCCAAGGCCGTGGCCTACGGCGAGCTGGGCGGCATGCTGGGCCGCCACCCCGGCGTCGACGGCGTGGCCGTCAACGTGCAGGGCGAGCAGCAGATGAAGCTCGACGTCCTGAGCAACGAAATCTTCATCCGCATGACCGAATGGAGCGGCCACCTGGCCGGCATGGCGTCCGAGGAGATGGAGCGCCCGCACCCGATCCCGGCCCAGTACCCGCGCGGCAAGTACCTGCTGCTGTTCGATCCGCTGGACGGTTCCAGCAACATCGACGTCAACGTCTCGGTCGGCAGCATCTTCTCGGTGCTGCGGGCGCCCGACGACGCCGTCGCCGGCGAGCTGGAGGAAGCGCATTTCCTGCAGCCCGGCCAGCAGCAGGTCGCGGCCGGCTACGCCCTGTACGGACCGACCACGATGCTGGTCCTGACGGTGGGCAACGGCGTGGCCGGCTTCACGCTCGACCCGATCCTGGGCGAATTCATGCTGACGCACCCGGACCTGCGGGTGCCGGCCGAGACGCAGGAGTTCGCGATCAACGCGTCCAACCGCCGCTTCTGGGAGCCGCCGGTCAGGCGCTACGTCGAGGAGTGCCAGGCCGGCCGCGAAGGGCCGCGCGGCAAGGATTTCAACATGCGCTGGATCGCCTCCATGGTGGCGGAGGCGCACCGGATCCTGATGCGCGGCGGCGTGTTCCTCTATCCGCGCGACAGCAAGGACCCGACCCGCGCCGGCCGGCTGCGGCTGCTGTACGAGGCCAACCCGATCGGCTTCATCATGGAACAGGCGGGCGGCCGCGCCAGCACGGCGCGCCGGCCGGTGCTGGGCGTGCAGCCCGAATCGCTGCACCAGCGGATCGGCCTGGTGTTCGGCTCGCGCTGCGAGGTCGAGCGCATCGAGCGCTACCACGCCGAGCCGGGCCCGGGCGACAGCGCCGCCCCGCTGTTCGGCGAACGCAGCCTGTTCACGGCCTGAACGCGCACCCAAGATTTTTCAGCCTCAGGAGACCCCCATGTCCGAGCGACATCCCATCATCGCCATCACCGGCTCGTCCGGCGCGGGCACCACCTCGGTGACCCGCACCTTCGAGAACATCTTCCGCCGCGAGGGCGTCAACGCCGCGGTGATCGAGGGCGACAGCTTCCACCGCTTCAACCGGCTGGAGATGAAGTCCCGCCAGGCCGAGGCGGAGAAGGCGGGCGACCGCAACTTCAGCCACTTCGGGCCCGAGAACAACCTGTTTCCGGAACTGGCCCAGCTGTTTCGCAGCTACAGCGAAACCGGCCAGGGCACCCGCCGGCGCTACCTGCACGACGCCGACGAAGCGGCGCCCTACAAGCAGGAGCCGGGCACCTTCACGCCGTGGGAGCCCTTGCCGGAAGCGACCGAACTGCTGTTCTACGAAGGCCTGCACGGCGCCGTCGTCACGCCCGAGGTCAACATCGCCCGCTATCCCGACCTGCTGATCGGCGTGGTGCCGGTCATCAACCTGGAATGGATCCAGAAGCTGTGGCGCGACAAGTCCAAGCGCGGCTACTCCACCGAGGCCGTCACCGACACCATCTTGCGCCGCATGCCGGACTACGTGAACTACATCTGCCCGCAGTTCGCCCACACCCATGTGAACTTCCAGCGCGTGCCCTGCGTGGACACCTCCAACCCATTCATCGCCCGCGAGATCCCGGCGCCGGACGAGAGCTTCGTGGTGATCCGCTTCGCCCAGCCCAAGGGCATCGACTTTCCCTACCTGCTGAACATGATCAACGACTCGTTCATGTCGCGCGCCAACACCGTGGTCGTGCCGGGCGGCAAGATGGAACTGGCCATGCAGCTGATCTTCACGCCCTTCATCTGGCGGATGATGGAGCGGCGCAAGCGCGCGCTGGCGGCGGCATGAAAAGCGGAACGAGCATGACCCGCACGCCCGCCCTCGAGCGCCGCATGGCCGACGCCCTGCGCATGCTGGCCGTCGACGCCATCGACCGTGCCGCCTCCGGCCATCCGGGTGCGCCCATGGGGATGGCGGACATCGCGCAGGTGCTTTGGCACCGGCACCTGAAGCACAACCCCGGCAATCCCGCCTGGCCCGACCGCGACCGCTTCGTGCTGTCCAACGGGCACGGCTCGATGCTGCTTTACGCGCTGCTCCACCTCACCGGCTACGCGTTGCCGATCGGCGAGCTGAAGGCGTTCCGCAGGCTGCACAGCAAGACCCCCGGCCATCCGGAGGTCGGGGTGACGCCGGGGGTGGAGACCACCACCGGCCCGCTCGGCCAGGGCCTGGCCAACGCGGTCGGCATGGCGCTGGCCGAGAAGCTGCTGGCGCAGGAGTTCAACCGCACGCACCAGGGCGAGCGCCTCGACGTCGTCGACCATTTCAGCTACGTGTTCCTGGGCGACGGCTGCCTGATGGAGGGCCTGAGCCACGAAGCCTGTTCCCTGGCCGGCACCCTGCGCCTGTCCAAGCTGGTCGCCCTGTACGACGACAACGGCATCTCGATCGACGGCCACGTCGCGGGCTGGTTCAGCGACGACACGCCCGGGCGCTTCGAAGCCTACGGCTGGAACGTCATCGCAGCGGTGGACGGCCATGACCCGCAGCAGGTCGACGCCGCCCTGCAACAGGCCCGTGCCCAGGCCGCCACCGTCGACGGCAGGCCCACCCTGATCTGCTGCAAGACCGTGATCGGCAAGGGCTCGCCCAACCGCGCCGGCAGCCACGAGGTCCACGGCACCGCGCTGGGCGAGAAGGAAACCCAGGCCACGCGCGAGGCGCTGGGCTGGACCGCCGGGCCCTTCGACATCCCGGCCGACATCGCGGCGGCTTGGGACGCCCGTGCCCGTGGCGCCCAGGCCGAGCGCGAGTGGCAGGCCCGCTTCGACCGCTACCGGCAGCTGTTTCCACAAGAAGCCTCGGAGTTCCAGCGGCGCAGCGCCGGCGTGCTGCCGGCCGGCTACGCCGGGGCCAGCACCGCACTGCTGCAGCAGGTGGCGGGGCGGGCCGAGCCGGTGGCCACCCGCAAGGCCAGCCAGCAGGCGCTGGACGGCCTGGCGCCGCTGCTGCCGGAACTGTTCGGCGGCTCGGCCGACCTCACGGCCTCCAACCTCACCAACTTCAAAGGCTGCGTGCGGGCCGGGCGCGACACCTGGGGCAACCACCTGTCCTACGGCGTGCGCGAGTTCGGCATGGCGGCCATCATGAACGGCATCGCGCTGCATGGCGGCTACATCCCCTACGGCGGCACCTTCCTGACCTTCAGCGACTACAGCCGCAGCGCCATCCGCATGGCCGCCCTGATGAAGCTGCGCGTCATCCACGTCCTGACGCACGACTCGATCGGCCTGGGCGAGGACGGCCCGACCCACCAGAGCATCGAGCACATCCCCTCGCTGCGCCTGATCCCGCAGCTCGATGTCTGGCGGCCCTGCGACGGCCTGGAGACCGCGGTGGCCTGGATGTGCGCCGTGGAACGCAGCGACGGGCCGTCGGCGCTGTGCCTGTCGCGGCAGAACCTGCCGCGGCTGCTGGCCGACGCCGCCTTGGCGCAGCAGGTGCGTCGCGGCGGCTACGTGCTGTCCGACATGGCGGGAGCGCAGGCCGTCATCATCGCCACCGGTTCCGAGGTGGCGCTGGCCATGGCGGCCCAGGCCGAACTGGCGGTCGAAGGGATCGCGACCCGCGTCGTCTCGATGCCGTGCACCAGCCTGTTCGACCGCCAGCCGCCGGCCTACCAGGACCGGGTGCTGCTGCCGCGCCTGCCGGCGGTCGCGGTGGAAGCAGCGCATCCGGACTTCTGGCGCAAGTACGTGGGGCGCAGCGGCGCGGTGGTCGGCATCGCCAGCTTCGGCGAATCGGCGCCCGCCAGCGACCTCTACCGGCACTTCGGCATCACGGCCGCGCGCATCGGCGACGAGGTCCGCCGCCTCGTGCAGGGCGCGAGCGCGCCGGCGCACCACCCGGACGCGGCTGAACCGGCGGTGCCGGCATGACGGCGCCGGCCCCATGGCGGTTCGACCTGGTGCTGTTCGACCTGGACGGCACGCTGGTGGAAACCGCGCCCGAAATCCGCGACGCGGTCGACGCCACGCTGCAGCGCCTGGGCCTGCCGCCGGTGGAACTGCGCCAGGTCGAGCACTGGATCGGCCGCGGCACCCGCGAACTGCTGGCCGAGGCGCTGGCCTTCGCGACGCAGACGCCGCTGGCCGAGATCCGCGACAGCGAGCTGTTCCGGCGGGCGCTCGGGGACTTCTCCGTCGACTACGCGCTGGCCAGCGGCACCCGCAGCCGGGTCTATCCGCTGGTGCGTGAGACGCTGGAAGCGCTCGGCCGCCACGGCGTCAAGCGCGCCGTCCTGACCAACAAGGAGCAGCGCTTCACGCTGTCGCTGCTGCGCCAGCACGGCCTGCACGGCCTGATCGACCAGGTGGTGTGCGGCGACACGCTTGCCACCCGCAAGCCGGACCCGGCCGGCGTCGCGCACTGCCTGCAGACCTTCGGCATCCCGGCCGATCGCGCCCTGCTGGTCGGCGACTCGTCCATCGATGTGGCGACGGCGCGCAATGCCGGGGTGGCGGTCTGGGCCGTGACCTACGGCTACAACATGGGCCAGCCGATCGCGGCGGCGCGGCCGGACCGGCTGCTCGCCGACTTCCAGCCGCTGCTCGACGCGCTGGCGCCGCCGCACCAGGCACTTCCTCCCTCCCCCTCTTCTTCCATCCTCCAATGACCATCAAGATCGGCATCAACGGCTTCGGGCGCATCGGCCGCAACGTGCTGCGCAGCGCAGTGCAGAACTTCAGCGACATCGAGATCGTCGGCATCAACGACCTGCTGGAGCCCGACTACCTGGCCTACATGCTGCAGTACGACAGCGTGCACGGCCGCTTCCAGGGCGAGATCAAGGTGGACGGCAGCACGCTGATCGTCAACGGCAGGAAGATCCGCCTGACGCAGGAGCGCGACCCGGCCAACCTCAAGTGGGGCGAGATCGGCGCCGACATCGTGCTGGAGTCGACCGGCCTGTTCCTGGACAAGGCCGGCGCCGGCAAGCACCTGGCCGCCGGCGCCAGGAAGGTGATCATCTCGGCCCCCAGCAAGGACGACACGCCGATGTTCGTGTTCGGCGTCAACCACAACAGCTACCAGGGCGAGGCCATCATCTCCAACGCCTCGTGCACCACCAACTGCCTGGCGCCGCTGGCCAAGGTGGTCAACGACAAGTGGGGCATCAAGCGCGGCCTGATGACCACCGTGCACGCGGCCACCGCGACGCAGAAGACGGTGGACGGCCCGAGCAACAAGGACTGGCGCGGTGGCCGCGGCATCCTGGAGAACATCATCCCGTCGTCCACCGGCGCGGCCAAGGCGGTCGGCGTGGTGATCCCCGGGTTGAACAAGAAGCTCACCGGCATGAGCTTCCGGGTGCCGACCTCCGACGTCTCGGTGGTGGACCTGACCTGCGAGCTGGTCAAGGAAGCGACGCTCAAGGAGATCTGCGCCGAGATGAAGGCGCAGAGCGAAGGCGCGCTCAAGGGCATCCTGGGCTACACCGAGGACAAGGTGGTCGCCACCGATTTCCGCTGCGATCCCCGCACCTCGATCTTCGACGCCGACGCCTCGATCGCGCTGGACGGCACCTTCGTCAAGCTGGTGTCCTGGTACGACAACGAATGGGGCTACTCGAACAAGTGCCTGGAGATGGTGCGGGTCGCGGCCCGTCCCGCCTGAAGCGCCCCCTGCGACCGATCCGAAACCCCCTGAACGGAGAGACCCCATGGCAATGATTGCCCTCAGACAGATGCTCGACCACGCGGCCGAACACGGCTACGGCGTGCCCGCCTTCAACGTCAACAACCTGGAGCAGATCCAGGCCATCATGGAAGCGGCGCAGGAAACCGACAGCCCGGTCATCCTGCAGGCCTCCGCCGGCGCACGGAAATACGCCGGCGAGCCCTACCTGCGCCACATGATCCTGGCCGCGGTGGAGGCCCACCCGGACCTGCCGGTGGTGCTGCACCAGGACCACGGCGCCACGCCCGCCGTCTGCCTGCAGTCGATCCGATCGGGCTTTTCCAGCGTCATGATGGACGGCTCACTGCGCGAGGATGGCCAGACGCCGGCCAGCTACGAGTACAACGTGGAAGTCACGCGCCGCGTCAGCGACATGGCGCATGCGGTCGGCGTCTCCGTCGAAGGCGAACTGGGCTGCCTGGGCTCCCTGGAGACCGGCGAGGCGGGCGAGGAAGACGGCGTCGGCGCCAAGGGCAAGCTGACGCACGACATGCTGCTGACCGACCCGGTGCAGGCCCAGGACTTCGTGGCGCAGACCCGGATCGATGCCCTGGCGATCGCGATCGGCACCAGCCACGGCGCCTACAAGTTCACCCGCCAGCCCACCGGCGAGACGCTGGCGATCGACCGCATTGCGGCCATCCACGCCCGTGTGCCGAACACCCACCTGGTGATGCACGGCAGCTCCAGCGTGCCGCAGGAGTGGCTGGCCATCATCCGCAGCCACGGCGGCCAGATCAAGGAGACCTGGGGCGTGCCGGTCGAAGAGATCCAGCGCGGCATCCGCAACGGCGTGCGCAAGGTGAACATCGACACCGACATCCGGCTGGCCATGAGCGGCGCGATGCGCCAGTCGATGGCCCTGCACCCGGCCGAGTTCGATCCGCGCAAGGCCTTCCTGGCCGCCAAGCTGGCGGCGCGCGGGATCTGCAAGGCGCGTTTCGAGGCCTTCGGCTGCGCCGGCCAGGCCTCGCGCATCAAGCCGGTGCCGGTGGAAAGGATGGCCACCCGCTATGCCTAAGCGGATCGTCCATTTTCCCTAACCCGGGCCGGCGAAAACACGGCGCCGGCCTGATATATTCTCACAAGCTTATATGTTCCGTTTCCTTCCCCCGAACCTGAAACACACCATGAAACTGCTGCTCCTGGCCACCGCCGCCCTGCTCTCCAGTGCCACGTCCTTTGCCAACACCGAACTGGCCCAGAAGAATGCCTGCCTCGCCTGCCATGCGGTCGACCGGAAGGTGGTCGGACCGGCGTTCCAGGACGTCAGCAGGAGGTACGCCGGCCAGAAGGACGCGCAGGCCACGCTGGTCAGGAACATCAAGGCCGGCGGCGCGGGCAAGTGGGGCCCGGTGCCGATGCCGGCCCAGGCCGGGCTGAGCGAAGCGGATGCCGGCACGCTGGCCGCCTGGGTGCTCGCCGGAGCCAAGTGACGGGCGGCAGCCGGCGGCCCGGGGGCGGTGCGCGCGACCTAGCGTAAACCCCAGGAGACGCCCGGCTCCCGTCTGATATATTTGTACATCGTAATATACCGATTGATTCACATCATGAATGCTGGCCGGCTGCTCAAGGCGCCTGAAAACTTCATCGACCGCAACGGTGTCGCCAAGGTCTTCGCCGAGGCCCGTAGCGGCCGCCGCGACTTCATCCGCGGCGCCTTTGCCGCGGCGGCTGCGGGGCTGGCCCTGCCGGCCGTGCAGGCGCAGAACGTGGCGCCGGCGGACGGCGACCCGAACATCCTCAAGCTGCCGGAACACTCGACCAGCCTGGGCAAGCCGGTGGCCAGCGACGGCTACGGCAAGCCGTCCAAGTGGGAGTCCAACGTCCAGCGCCGCCCCAGCCCGGGCCTGACGCAGACCACCCAGGCATCGGTGTCATTTGCCCCGCTCCAGTCGCTGTTCGGCATCGTCACGCCCAGCGGCCTGCATTTCGAGCGCCACCACCAGGGCTGGTGGGACATCGACCCGTCCAAGCATCGCTTCATGGTCAACGGCATGGTCAAGACACCCAAGGTCTTCACCATGGATGAACTGATGCGGCTGCCGGCCGTGTCGCGCTTCCACTTCATCGAATGCGGCGCCAACACCGGCATGGAATGGGGCAACGTGGCGGTTCCCAGCTGCCAGTACACGCACGGCATGCTGTCGTGCAGCGAGTTCACCGGGGTGCCGCTGATCACGCTTCTGGAGCTGGCCGGCGCCGACCTGAGCAACGGCAAGTTCGTGCTGGCCGAAGGCGGCGACGGCTCCTCGATGACGCGCACCATCCCCATGAGCATGGTGAAGTCGGGCGAGGTGCTGGTCGCCTACGGCCAGAACGGCGAGATGCTGCGGCCGGAAAACGGCTATCCGCTGCGCCTGGTGGTGCCCGGCGTGCAGGGCGTCAGCTGGGTCAAGTACCTGCGCCGGATCGAGCTGGGCGACAAGCCCTACGGCACCAAGGACGAGACCATCCATTACGTCGACCTGATGCCGGACGGCCAGCACCGCCAGTACACCAGCATCCAGGAGTGCAAGAGCGTGGTGACCACGCCGTCGGGCGGCCAGACGCTGCTGGACAAGGGCTTCTACAGCGTGACCGGGCTGGCCTGGTCGGGGCGCGGCAAGGTCAAGCGGGTCGACGTCTCGGTCGACGGCGGCCGCAACTGGCGCACGGCGCGGCTGGAATCGCCGGTCATGAGCAAGTGCCTCACGCGCTTCTCGCTCGACTGGGTCTGGGACGGCAAGCCCGCCATCATCCAGAGCCGGGCGATGGACGAGACCGGCTACGTGCAGCCCAGTTACCGCGAGCTGCGGGCCGTGCGCGGATCGCGTTCGATCTATCACAACAATGCCATCCAGTCGTGGCTGGTCCAGGAAAGCGGCGAGGTGAAAAATGTCCAGGCGGGTTAAGGCGATCGCCACGGTGATGATGGCCGGCGCTGCCACGCTGGCGTGGAGCCAGGCCAAGGGCGGCTTTCCCGGCATCGGCCGCGATGCCACGCCCAAGGAAGTGGCCGCGTGGGACATCGACGTCCGGCCCGATTTCAAGGGCCTGCCGCCGGGGTCCGGCAGCGTCGCCAAGGGCCAGGAGGTGTGGGAAGGCAAATGTGCTTCCTGCCACGGCGTGTTCGGCGAGTCCAACCAGGTGTTCAGCCCGCTGGTGGGCGGCACCACGGCCGACGACATCAAGACCGGCCACGTCGCCAGCCTCAAGCGCACCGACTACCCGGCGCGCACGACGCTGATGAAGGTCTCGAGCCTGTCCACGCTGTGGGACTACATCAACCGCGCCATGCCGTGGTCGCAGCCCAAGTCGCTCAGCGTCGAGGAGGTGTATGCGGTGACGGCCTACCTGCTGAACCTGGGCGACATCCTGCCGGCCGACTTCACGCTGTCGGACAAGAACATCCGCGAGGTCCAGCAGCGCCTGCCGAACCGCAACGGCATCACGCTGGACCACGCGCTGTGGCCGGACACCGGGCTGACGGGCAAGTCGACGCCGGATGTGGTGGCCAAGGCCTGCATGAAGGACTGCGCCGTGGACGCCGCGCTGACGTCGACCATGCCCGACTTCGCCCGCAATGCCCATGGCAACCTGGCCGAGCAGAACCGGCACGTCGGCGCCCAGCGCGGCATCAACACCGCTCCCCCCAAGGCACCGCAGGCGGCTGCAGCGCCCGCCAAGGAGGCGCCCGCCGCGGTCGTGGCATCGGCTGCGGTCGACGCCGGCCAGGTGCAGGCGCTGATGCAGAAGAACAACTGCGTCGCCTGCCATGCGGTGGACCGGCGGGTGGTCGGCCCCAGCTGGTCGGAGATCGCCGGCAAGCACCACGGGAAAACCGACTACATTGCTGCGAAAATACGCTCCGGCGGGTCCGGCGTCTGGGGCGCGATTCCCATGCCGCCGCAGACCCTGGGCGATGCCGAGGCACGCCAGATTGCCGCCTGGCTGGCCGCCGGCGCCAGCAACTAGCCGCGACCGCAGGGATAGTCCCGATTCGCCGGTAACATCAATTCATTAGCATCCGCTTAATCATCAGGAGAAGTTCATGCACCCCCGTCGCGCCATCCTCAAGCAAAGCGCCGCAGTCGCGGGCCTGCTCGCCGCCACCGGCCTGTTCCCGCGCTCCGCGTTCGCCGCCTGGAATTCCGTCGCCTTCGCCGCCAAGAGCGTCCCCGACGTCATGAAGGCGTACGGCGCCGGCGCGCCGGCCGAGAGCACGTCGGTGACGCTCACTGCGCCCGACATCGCCGAGAACGGCGCCGTCGTGCCGTTCGCCATCGCCACCAGCCTGCCGAACGTCAAGCAGATGCTGATCCTGGTGGAAAAGAACCCGAGCGCGCTGGTCGCCAAGTTCGACGTCACCGACGCGGTGGAACCGAACTTCACCACCCGCGCCAAGATGGGCCAGTCGTCCGACGTCTACGCGGTGGCCATCACCGCCGACGGCAAGGCCTACTACACCAAGAAGGAAGTGAAGGTCACCCTCGGCGGCTGCGGCGGCTGACCGGCGCGCCACTTCACTTCGCCATCCCACGACCATCCCAGGAGTCCAGACATGCCAGATCCGATGCGCATCCGCGCCCAAGCAGCAGGCGGCAACGCCACCGTCCGTGTGCTCATGGCGCACGAAATGGAAACCGGCCAGCGCAAGGACGCTGCCGGCAAGATCATCCCCGCGTGGCACATCACCGACGTGACGGCCACCCTCAACGGCAAGACCGTGCTCACCGCCGAATGGGGACCGGCCGTCGCCAAGAACCCGTTCCTGCAGTTCACCGTCAAGGGCGCCAAGGCCGGCGACAAGATCGGCATCACCTGGAAGGACACCAGGGGCGAAACCCGGTCCGACGAGGCCGTGGTTTCCTGATCCCCTGCCCCGGCATCCACAACAAGACGGAGACAAGCGCATGAGGAAGACCATCGCATTGGCGTTGCTGGGCGGGTTCGCAGCCGGCGGCGCGCTGGCTCAGAAGTCGGCCATCGAGTCGATCGAGGAGTACCGCGCCCAGCTGGCCGACGGCAATCCCGCCGAACTGTTCGAAGCCAAGGGCGAGGAGTTGTGGAAGCACAAGCGCGGGCCGAAGAACGCTTCGCTGGAACGCTGCGACCTGGGCAAGGGGCCCGGCGTCGTCAAGGGCGCCTGGGTGGAGCTGCCGCGCTACTTCGCAGACACCGGTCGCATGCAGGACGTGGAGTCGCGGCTGGTGACGTGCATGTCCTCGCTGCAGGGCTTCGATGCCAAGGCGCTGGCGGACACGCCTTACGGCCAGGGCGAGATGGCCAACATCACGGCGCTGGCGACCTACATCTCGGGCGAGTCGCGCGGCATGAGCTTCAACCTGCCCCAGCAGCACGCGCAGGAACGCAAGTTCTACGCGCTGGGCCAGAAGGCCTTCTACTACCGCGCCGGCCCGATGGATTTCTCCTGCGCCAGCTGCCACGGCCAGGAGAACAAGCGCATCCGCCTGCAGGACCTGCCGGTGCTGTACAAGAACCCGGGCGACGGCGTCGGCATGGCCGCCTGGCCGGCCTACCGCGTTTCCAACGGCCAGATGTGGGGCATGCAGCTGCGCCTGAACGACTGCCTGCGGCTGCAGCGCTTCCCGTACCCGAAATTCGGCTCCGACGTGACCCTGGCGCTCGCCGTCTACATGGGCGTCAACGCCCAGGGCGCGAAGTCCGTGGCCCCTGCCCTCAAGCGCTGAAGGAAGCGACACGATGATGAAGAACAGCAGATACATCTGGGGCGCGCTGGCTGCCGCAGCCGTCGTCGCCGGCTGCGCCGGCACCGGGTCGACGCAGGATCTGGACGCCGAGTTCGCCGCCATGATGCAGTCGTCGTTCCGCGACGAGGGCATCGCGACGTCGGACCGGCTGCAGCAGGACCTGGGCCAGGCGGCCTGCTCGTCGCCGACGGCGCCGCCGCCGGAGGTGGCCAAGCGCATCGAGTCCGAAGCCATGGCCAGCATCAAGTGGCCGACCGGCGGCCAGTACCTGGGCGACTGGAAGGCCGGTGAGCAGCTGGCCCAGAGCGGCCGCGGCATGACCTGGTCCGACGCCAGCCCCGCCACCAGCGGCAACGGCGGCCAGTGCTACAACTGCCACCAGATCGACAAGAAGGAAATCTCCTTCGGCACCATCGGTCCGAGCCTGTACAACTACGGCAAGATCCGCGGCGTGAAGGATGTCGCCGCGCCGGAATCGGCCGCCATCGTGCAGTACACATGGGGCAAGCTGTGGAACAGCAAGGCCTATTCGGCCTGCTCGAACATGCCGCGCTTCGGCCACATGAAGCTGCTCGACGAGCACCAGATCCGCGACCTGATGGCGCTGCTGCTCGATCCACGCTCCCCGGTCAACCAGTGAAGGGGCAGCGCTGAGCCTGCCCCTCCCAAGCCCGGCGCCGCCGGGCTTTTTCAGCTCCAAAACATAAGCAACCACTTATCATGAATCTGAGCAAACGCGAGTTCCTGCAGGTGCTGGGCGCCGCCAGCGTCGGCGGCATGAGCCTGGGCCGCTGGGCCCAGGCCGACGCCGCCACCGCCGCCGAAGGCCTGTACGACCTGCCCCGCTTCGGCAACGTGTCCTTCCTGCACATGACCGACTGCCATGCGCAGCTGCGGCCGATCCATTTCCGCGAGCCCAGCGTCAACCTGGGCATCGGGGACATGAAGGGGCGGCTGCCGCACCTGGTCGGCGAGCACCTGCTGCAGGTGGCCAAGGTGCCGGCCGGCACGCCGGCGGCGCACGCCCTGACCTGCCTGGACTTCGAACCGGCCGCCCGCCGCTACGGCAAGGTCGGCGGCTTCGCCCACCTGGCGACCCTGGTCAAGCGCATGAAGGCCAGCCGGCCGGGCGCCCTGCTGCTGGATGGCGGCGACACCTGGCAGGGTTCGGCCACCTCGCTGTGGACCAAGGGCCAGGACATGGTGGACGCCGCCAAGCTGCTGGGCGTGGACATCATGACCGGCCACTGGGAGTTCACGCTGGGCATGGACCGCGTCAAGGAGATCATCGAGAAGGACTTCGCCGGCAAGGTGGAGTTCCTGGCCCAGAACGTGAAGACCGCCGACTTCGGCGACCCGGTGTTCAAGCCCTACGTGATCCGCGAGATCAACGGCGTGCCCTGCGCCATCATCGGCCAGGCATTCCCGTACACGCCGATCGCCAATCCGCGCTATTTCGTCGCCGACTGGACCTTCGGCATCCAGGACGACAACCTGCAGAAGATGGTCGACGAAGCCCGCGCCAAGGGCGCGCAGGTGGTGGTGCTCCTGAGCCACAACGGCATGGACGTCGACCTCAAGATGGCCGGCCGCGTCAGCGGCATCGACGCCATCCTGGGCGGCCACACCCACGACGGCATGCCGGTGGCCAGCGTGGTGGCCAACCGCGGGGGCCAGACGCTGGTGACCAACGCCGGCTCCAACGGCAAGTTCCTCGGGGTGATGGATTTCGACGTCAAGGGCGGCCGGGTGGCGGACTTCCGCTATCGCCTGCTGCCGGTGTTCGCCAACATGCTGCCGGCCGACCGCGACATGGACGCCCTGATCACGCGGGTGCGCGCCCCCTACGAGGCGAAGCTGGCCGAACAGCTGGCCGTGACCGAGGGCACGCTGTACCGCCGCGGCAACTTCAACGGCACCGGCGACCAGCTGCTGCTGGACGCCCTGATGGACGTGCAGGGCGCGGAGATGGCCTTCTCGCCCGGCTTCCGCTGGGGCACCTCGCTGCTGGCGGGCCAGCCGATCACGCGCGAATGGCTGATGGACATGACGGCCACCACGTATTCGTACGCCACCGTCACGCCCATGAGCGGCGAGATGATCAAGACCGTGCTGGAAGACGTGTGCGACAACCTGTTCAACCCGGACCCCTATTACCAGCAGGGCGGCGACATGGTGCGCGTGGGCGGCCTGCAGTACAGCTGCAACCCGCTGGAGACCATGGGCAAGCGCATCAGCGACATGCGGCTGGGCGGCAAGCCGATCGAGGCCTCGCGCCTGTACAAGGTGGCCGGCTGGGCGCCGGTGGCGGAGGAAGCGCGCAGTGCCGGCAACCGCCCGGTGTGGGAGCTGGTGGAACAATGGCTCAAGGCCAGGAATGGCGTGGTGGCCGCGCGCCGCACCAACATGCCCACCCTCACCGGCGGCCTGCCCAATCCCGGTTATCTGCCGCCCTCCGCATGAACGCCCGTCCCGCCCTCGCCCTTGCCCTGGCTGCACTGTGCGGCGCGGGACAGGCCCAGCAGGCCACCTACCCGCTGCGCTCGCTCACGCCGGAGGCGGCGCTGCGGGCCGCCCGCGCTGCGCTTGCCGCCTGCGCGAGCAGCGGCTACCAGGTGGCGGTCGCCGTCACGGACCGCGGCGGCGCTCCGCTGGTCATGCTGCGCGATCGGCTGGCCGGCCCGCACACGCCGGCCGCGGCCACCGGCAAGGCCTACACGGCACTGACCTTCAAGCAGGACACGCTGTCCTTCGCCCGCGCCACCCAGGCCGGCGAAGCGGCCTCGGGCCTGCGCCAGCTGCCCGGCGTGGTGGCCGCCGGCGGCGGCCGGCCGATCGAGTCGGCCGGGTCGCTGGTGGGCGCCATCGGCGTCTCGGGTGCGCCGGGCGGCGACGCCGACGACCTATGCGCCAGGGCCGGGATCGCCGAGATTGCGGACGACCTCGAGCTCTGAGGGCCGATCCGCCGCGGGCGCGCGCGCCAGCGGCGGCAGCATGCGCGCCAGGTCGTCGGCCGAGACCGGCTTGCTGTAGAGGAAACCCTGGGCCTGGTCGCATTCCAGGTCGCGTAGCGCCTGCGCCTGTTCCTCGGTTTCCACGCCCTCCGCCACCACCTTGAGCTTCAGGCTATGGGCCAGCGTGATGCAGGTCTGGACGATGCCGTAATAGGCCGGGTCGGTGGTGATCTTGCGGATGAAGGCGCGGTCCACCTTCAGTTCGTCGATCGGCAGCGTCACCAGGTAGGCCAGCGAGGAGTAGCCGGTGCCGAAGTCGTCGATCGCCACCGGGATGCCCAGCGAACGCACTTCCGACAGGATCTCGATGGCCCGCTCCATGTTGGTGATCAGGATGCTCTCCGTCACCTCGATCGACAGCGCCGCCGGATTGCCGTCCACCGCCGCCAGCGCCGCCTGCAGGCTGGACACGAAGTTGTTGCCGCGCAATTGCTCGGCGGCCACGTTGACGGCGATGCGCGGCGCGTCCAGGCCGGCGGCGCGCCACTTCCACCAGTCGGCGATGGCGCGCTGGATCACCTGCCCGCCCGCTTCGGCGATCAGGCCGGTCAGCTCCAGCGCCGGCACGAAGTCCATCGGCGGCACCAGCCCGCGCTCGGGATGGATCCAGCGGATCAGCGCCTCCACCCCGGCGATGTTGCCGGTGGCCAGGTCGATCTTGGGCTGGTAGTAGTTGACGAACTCGTTGAGCCGCAGGCCGCGCCGCAGCTGCGGCTCCAGCCGGTAATGGCGGCTGAGCTGGTTGTCCACCGTCTTGTCGAAGAACATGTAGGGCTCGTCGCGCTCGATCGCCACCTGCAGCGCGCTGTCCGCCGCCGTCACCAGGTCGTCGAGCTTGGCGCCGTCCTCCGGATGCACGGCCACGCCGATGTGCACCGGGCACACCAGCGCCAGCGACTCGATGTTGTAGGGCTCGCACAGGCAGGCGCTGAGCGTGCCGGCCACCGACTTGCGGAACTCGGCCGGATCGAGCCCGGGAAAGTACATCACGAACAGGCCGCGCTTGATGCGGCCGACGAAAGCGTCTTCTCGCAGGCAGGAGCGCAGCCGCAGCGCGGTCTGCTTGATCATCGCGTCGGCGGTGCGGAAGCCGTGGGCGGAGGTGATCTGGCCGACGGTCTTGAGCCGCACCAACACCAGCACGCTGTGCGCCGCCTTGCTGCGCTCGAACTGCGATTCGAAATGGAACCAGTTGGGCAGGCCGGTGAGCCGGTCCGACTGGGTGGCCACCCGCAGCTCGCGCCGCATCGTCAGCTGGGTGCTGACCGTGTGCGCCAGCTTGGCCAGCGCCTCGCGCTGGGTGGCCGTCAGGGTGCGCGGCACCGTGTCCATCACGAACAGCGTGCCGACGGCGCTGCCCTCGCGCGTCTGCAGCGGATAGCCGGCATAGAAGCGCACCGGCGGAAAATCGGGCCCGAACAGGTTGGTGACGAAGCGCGGATCGGTTTCCGCGTCCTGCACTTCCAGCATGTGCTCGGGTTCGGCGATGGTGTAGGCGCAGAACGCCAGGTCGCGCGGCGTGGCCGTCACGTCCACGCCGACCCGGGCCTTGAACCACTGGCGCTGGCTGTCGATGAAGGCGATCGCGCCGATCGGGGCCTGGCAGATGGTGGTGGCCAGCTGCACCAGCCGGTCGAACTCCTTTTCGGGTTCGGTGTCCAGGATGGCCAGCTCCTCCAGCGCGACCAGGCGGTCGGCTTCGTCCGGAGGCAGCGGGGGCGCGATGTGAGCCATAAGTTCCATCAGGAATTCAGCTGCACCATCCTATTGCAATTCCGCCCGTAGCGGGTGCCGGGCCCAGGCGGCCGGGCCTCAACTCAGTGGGCGCGGGCATGGTCCTTGCGCGCCCGCTGCGGGTCGGCCAGCATGGTCAGCAGCAGGTTGACGTCGGCCGGCTTGACCATGTGGAAATCGAAGCCGGCCTGGGCCGAGCGCGACCGGCTCTCGGCCTCGCCGTAGCCGGTCAGCGCGATCAGCAGCGCCTCCCGGCAGCACGGCAGGCTGCGCAGGCGGTTGGCCACCTCGAAGCCGTTCATTCCGGGCAGGCCGATGTCGAGCAGCACCACGTCGGGCTTGAACTCATCGGCGATCTTCAGCGCGGTCACGCCTTCGTTGGCGGTGCGCACCTCGAAGCCTTCCATCTCCAGCAGCGTCATCAGCGTGTCGGCCGAGGCCACCAGGTCGTCCACCACCAGGATGCGTGCCGGCGCCTTGGCCGCCGCCGCCTTCGGGCGCGGCGCGAGCGACGGCGCGGGAGTGCTCTCCATCGGCTGCGCCGGCAGCCAGACCGACACCTCGGTGCCCTGCCCCGGTCCGGCGCTGCTGGCGCCAACCCGGCCGCCGTGCAGTTCCACCAGGTGCTTGACCAGCGTCAGGCCGATGCCCAGCCCGCCTTGCGAGCGGTCCAGGGTCTGGTCGCCCTGCACGAACAGGTCGAAGATGTGCGGCAGGAAGGCCGGGTCGATGCCCGCGCCCTCGTCGCGCACGGAGATCCGCACGGTGCCGTCCACATAGCTGGCCTTGAGCTGGATGCGGGTGTTCGGCCCGGAAAACTTCGACGCGTTGTTGATCAGGTTGGACAGCACCTGCGACAGCCGCACCAGGTCGCCGTCCAGCGCCAGCTCCTGCTGCGGCACTTCCACGCTCAGGGTCTGGTCCATCGCCGCGACCCGCGGCGACGCCGCTTCGACCGCCCGTTCCACCAGCGTCGACAGCTGCAGCCGCTCGGGCTGCACCACCACCTTGCCCTGCACGATGCGCGACACGTCCAGCAGGTCGTCGATCAGGCGCGCCATGTGGTCGGCCTGCCGTCCGATCACGTCGCGGGCCCAGTTCATCCGGGCCGGCGCGACGTCATCGCCCTGCATGATGTGCACCGCGTTGCGGATCGGCGCCAGCGGGTTGCGCAGCTCGTGCGCCAGCATCGCCAGGAACTCGTTCTTGCGCCGGTCGGCTTCCTGCACCGCGTGGTACAGGCGGGCGTTCTCCATCGCGATCGACGCCCGGCTGACGACCTCCTTGACCAGCGCCAGCCGGGCCGAATCGAACTGGGCGTGCGGGCCGATCAGCAGCAGCGCGCCGAGCACGCGGTCGCCCGCCAGCAGCGGGCAGATCGCCACGCCGCGCCCGCCTTCGCGCCGCAGTTCGAAGCGCCGCTCGCCGATGGCGACCGCCAGGCAATCGCGCAGCAGGTCCCGGCCCAGCTCGGCGCCGGGCAGCGCCGGCCGGCTCTCGGTGCGCTTGATCTCGCCGTCGGGGCCGGCCAGCGCCAGCACCGCGCGGTCGCCCAGCGCCGGCACCGCCACCTCGAACAGCGCATTGATCGTGTCCTCCAGCGCCAGCGAGCGCGACAGCGTCTGGCTGGCGTCGGACAGGTAGTCGGCGCGCTGGATGGCCTCTTCGGCGGCGGCCCGGGCCGCCTCCGAGCGCGCCAGCGCCTCGCGCTCGGCGGCCTGTTCCTTGAGCTGCCGGTTCATCCGGAACAGCTCGACGAACACCCGGACCTTGGAGCGCAGCACGTCCGGCACCACCGGCGACGGAATGTAGTCCACTGCGCCCAGCGCGTAGCCGCGGGCAGCCTGGATCTCGTCGACGTAGGCGGTGATGAAGACGATCGGCGTCTGCGCCGACTTGCGGTACTGGCGGATCAGGCCGGCGGTCTCCAGCCCGTCGATGTCGGGCATGTTGACGTCCAGCAGGATCACCGCGAACTCCATCTCCAGGATGAAGCGCAGCGCCTCCTGGCCCGAGCGGGCGCTGACGATGTTCTGGTCCAGCTCGTCGAGGATGGTGCGGAAGACGACGTGCTTTTCCGGCAGGTCGTCCACCACCAGGATGTTGACTTTCTCCTGTTCGCCCGCGCCCCCCAACGGTGCCGGCCGGGTGGTCACTGGTGCAGCCACGCGCGCAGGACCGACAGCAGATCCTGCGTGTTGACGGGCTTGGACAGGTAGTCCCAGGCGCCGGCCTCGATGCACTTCTCGCGGTCGCCCTTCATGGCCTTGGCCGTCACCGCCACCATCGGCAGGTTCTTGCCCTGCGGCAGCTTGCGGATCTCCTTCATGGTGGCCATGCCGTCCATCTCCGGCATCATGATGTCCATCAGCACCACCTTGATCTGCGGATCGCTGGCCACCCGGCTGATCGCGTCGCGGCCGTTGTCGGACCAGACGATGTCCATGCCGTGTTCTTCCAGCACGGTGGCCAGCGCGAAGATGTTGCGCATGTCGTCGTCGACGATCAGCACCCGCTTGCCGGTCAGCGGCTTGCTGGTCTGGTGGATCTCGTCGAGCATGGAACGCTTGGCCTCGGGCAGCCGCGCCAGGTTGTGGTGCAGCGCCATCAGGGTCTGGTCGAACAGCTTGGGCACGCTGTGCGCTTCCTGCACCGTCACCGTGTCGTCCGAGGTCCACTGCATCCGGCCCTCGGCCGGCGTGCCGTTGCGGTACACCAGCAGCGGCAGCGGCCCGAGGGTGGACTGGCCTTCCAGCGCCCGCTTGCCGTCGCCCGGACTGAGGTTGCCGAAGCCGTCCTCGATCACCACGCAGTCGAACTGGTCCTCTTCCACCGCCTGCAGGAATTTCTCGGCGCTCTTGACCACCACCGCGTGGATTTCCTCATCCTCCAGCTGCGCCGCCAGTTCCTTGCGGGCGGCCGCGTCCTTGACCGCGATCAGCACGCTGCGCTGGGGCCGGCCGACGTAGGTGCGCAGCTTGTCGAGCATCTCGTCCAGCACCTCTTTCGAGCGGATCGGCTTTTCGACGAAGGCCATGGCACCGGACTTGAAGGCCCGCTCCTTGGAATCGTCGGTGGAGATCACGCAGACCGGGATGTGGCGCGCGCCCAGGTCCTGCTTCATGCGGTCCAGCACGCGCCAGCCATCGACGTCGGGCAGGTACATGTCCAGCGTGATCGCGGACGGCTTGTACTGGTTAGCCAGCGTCAACGCCCCGGCGCCCTTGGAGGTGACCAGGCCCTTGAAGCCCTTGGCGCGGGCCGCGTCCAGCAGGAAGCGCGCGAACGCCAGGTCGTTCTCGACGATCAGCAGCACCAGGTCGCCCTGGACGATGCTGTCGCGGTCGTCGTCGGCCTCGTTCAGCGACACGGCGCTGTCTTCCGCGACCACCACCGCGTCCTCGATCCTGGGCTGCGGCTGGGGCGGCGGCGTGCGCTTCATGCCCGGCGTCGTCAGGTCGGCGCGGGTGGAATCCCCGTAGCCGGCCGGCCGGCGCGCGGTGCGGGCCGAGGAATAGACCAGCGGCAGGAACAGCGTGAAGGTGCTGCCCTGTCCCGGCGCGCTGGACAGCCGGATCTCGCCGCCCAGCAGCTTGGACAGCTCGCGCGAGATCGCGAGGCCCAGGCCGGTGCCGCCGTACTTGCGGCTGGTGGAGCCGTCGGCCTGCTGGAAGGCCTCGAAGATGATCTGCTGCTTGTCGCCCGAAATGCCGATGCCGGTGTCCGACACGGCGAACGCGATCACCTGCTGGCTGCGGTTCAACTCCTCGTTGTCCGGGCTCCAGCCGGTGAAAGCCTCCTCGATGGTCAGCGTCACGTGGCCCTGGTGGGTGAACTTGAAGGCGTTGGACAGCAGGTTCTTCAGGATCTGCTGCAGGCGCTTGACGTCCGTCACCATCGAGGTGGGCAGCTGCAGGCCGGTGTGGATCATGAAGTCCACCGCTTTGGCCTCGGCGACGTGGCGGAAGGTGCGTTCCACGTACAGCTGCAGGTCCGACAGCCGCAACTCGTTGATGTCGACCACCACGGTGCCGGACTCGATCTTGGACAGGTCCAGGATGTCGTTGATCAGCATCAGCAGGTCGTTGCCCGAGGAGTGGATGGTCTTGGCGAATTCCACCTGCTTGGTGGTCAGGTTGCCGTCCGGGTTCTTGCACAGCTGGTCCGACAGGATCAGCAGCGAGTTCAGCGGCGTGCGCAGCTCGTGCGACATGTTGGCCAGGAATTCCGACTTGTACTTGGAGGTCAGCGCCAGCTGCTTGGCCTTTTCCTCCAGCGCCTGGCGGGCCTGCTCCACTTCCTGGTTCTTGCGCTCCACCTCGTGGTTCTGGTGCACCAGCAGCCTGGCCTTTTCCTGCAGTTCCTCGTTGGTCTGCTGCAGTTCCTGCTGCCGGCTCTGGAGCTCCTGCGCCAGCGACTGCGACTGGGTCAGCAGGTCTTCCGTGCGCATGTTGGCCTCGATCGTGTTGATCACGATGCCGATCGATTCGGTCAGCTGGTCGAGGAAGGCCTGGTGCGTCGGGTTGAAGCGCTCCACCGAGGCCAGTTCGACCACGCCCCGCACCTGGCCTTCGAAGATGATCGGCAGCACCAGCACGTTCAGCGGCGCCACCTGCGTCAGGCCCGAGGAGATCCGCAGGCTGTCGGGGATCGACGAGGTCAGCAGGATCTTCTTCTTGTCGTACGCGCACTGGCCGACCAGGCCCTGGCCCAGGTCCATTTCCTTGCCGTAGGAGCCGTGGCCGTCGGAGGCGTAGCTGGCCATCAGGCGCAGCTTGGGCTGTTCGTGCGTGTAGCGCAGCACGTAGAACTCGGCCTGCTGCGCGCCCACCACCGGTGCCAGCTCGGACAGGATCAGGTGGCCGACGGCCACCAGGTCCTTCTGGCCCTGCAGCATCCGCGAGAACTTGGCCAGGTTGGTCTTGAGCCAGTCCTGCTCGGTGTTGACCTGCGTCGTGTCCTTGAGGTTGCGGATCATCTCGTTCACGGTGTCCTTGAGCGCCGCCATCTCGCCCAGCGCCTCCACCGTGATGGATCGCGTCAGGTCGCCCTGGGTCACGGCGGTCGCCACCTCGGCGATCGCTCGCACCTGGGTGGTCAGGTTGGCGGCCAGCTGGTTGACGTTTTCCGTCAGGCCCTTCCAGGTGCCCGATGCGCCAGGCACCTTGGCCTGGCCGCCCAGCTTGCCTTCCACGCCCACCTCGCGCGCCACCGTCGTCACCTGGTCGGCGAAGGTGGCCAGCGTGTCGGTCATGCCGTTGATGGTGTCGGCCAGCGCCGCCACCTCGCCCTTGGCTTCCACCGTCAGCTTCTGGTCCAGGTCGCCGTTGGCCACCGCGGTCACCACCTTGGCGATGCCTCGCACCTGCGAGGTCAGGTTGCCGGCCATGAAGTTCACGTTGTCGGTCAGGTCCTTCCAGGTGCCGGCCACGCCCTGCACGTCGGCCTGGCCGCCCAGCTTGCCTTCGGTCCCCACTTCACGCGCCACCCGCGTCACCTCCGAGGCGAAGGAGCGCAGCTGGTCCACCATCGTATTGATGGTGTTCTTCAGCTCCAGGATTTCGCCCTTCACGTCCACCGTGATCTTCTTGGACAGGTCGCCTGCAGCCACGGCTTTCGTCACGTCGGCGATGTTGCGCACTTGAGACGTCAGATTGCCGGCCATGAAGTTCACGTTGTCGGTCAGGTCCTTCCAGGTGCCGGCCACGCCCTGCACGTCGGCCTGGCCGCCCAGCTTGCCTTCGGTGCCCACTTCGCGCGCCACCCGCGTCACTTCGGACGCGAAGGAGCGCAGCTGGTCCACCATGGTATTGATGGTGTTCTTCAGTTCCAGGATTTCGCCCTTCACGTCCACCGTGATCTTCTTGGACAGGTCGCCCGCCGCCACGGCCGTCGTCACGTCCGCGATGTTGCGCACCTGGGACGTCAGGTTGCCGGCCATGAAGTTCACCGAGTCGGTCAAGTCCTTCCAGGTGCCGGCCACGCCCTGCACGTCGGCCTGGCCGCCCAGCTTGCCCTCGGTGCCCACCTCTCGCGCAACGCGCGTCACTTCCGAGGCGAAGGAGCGCAGCTGGTCCACCATCGTATTGATGGTGTTCTTCAGTTCCAGGATTTCGCCCTTCACGTCCACCGTGATCTTCTTGGACAGGTCGCCGGCCGCCACGGCCTTGGTCACGTCCGCGATGTTCCGCACCTGAGACGTCAGGTTCGAACCCATCGAGTTCACCGAGTCGGTCAAGTCCTTCCAGGTGCCGGCCACGCCCTGCACGTCGGCCTGGCCGCCCAGCTTGCCTTCGGTGCCCACTTCACGCGCCACCCGCGTCACTTCCGACGCGAAGGAGGAGAGCTGGTCCACCATGGTATTGATGGTGTTCTTCAGCTCCAGGATTTCGCCCTTCACGTCCACCGTGATCTTCTTGGACAGGTCGCCCGCCGCCACGGCCGTCGTCACGTCCGCGATGTTGCGCACCTGGGACGTCAGGTTGCCGGCCATGAAGTTCACCGAGTCGGTCAAGTCCTTCCAGGTGCCGGCCACGCCCTGCACATCGGCCTGGCCGCCCAGCTTGCCTTCGGTGCCCACTTCGCGTGCCACCCGCGTCACTTCCGAAGCGAAGGAACGCAACTGGTCCACCATCGTATTGATGGTGTTCTTCAGCTCCAGGATTTCGCCCTTCACGTCCACCGTGATCTTCTTGGACAGGTCGCCGGCCGCCACGGCCGTCGTCACTTCGGCGATGTTCCGCACCTGGGCCGTCAGGTTCGAGCCCATGGAGTTCACCGAGTCGGTCAGGTCCTTCCAGGTGCCGGCCACGCCCTGCACGTCGGCCTGGCCGCCCAGCTTGCCTTCGGTGCCCACTTCCCGCGCCACCCGCGTCACTTCCGACGCGAAGGAGGAGAGCTGGTCCACCATCGTATTGATGGTGTTCTTCAGCTCGAGAATTTCGCCCTTCACGTCCACCGTGATCTTCTTGGACAGGTCGCCCGCCGCCACGGCCTTGGTCACGTCGGCGATGTTGCGCACTTGAGACGTCAGATTGCCGGCCATGAAGTTCACGTTGTCGGTCAGGTCCTTCCAGGTGCCGGCCACGCCCTGCACATCGGCCTGGCCGCCCAGCTTGCCTTCGGTGCCCACTTCACGGGCCACCCGCGTTACTTCCGACGCGAAGGAGGAGAGCTGGTCCACCATCGTATTGATGGTGTTCTTGAGTTCCAGGATTTCACCCTTCACGTCCACCGTGATCTTCTTGGACAGGTCGCCCGCCGCCACGGCCGTCGTCACTTCGGCGATGTTCCGCACCTGGGCCGTCAGGTTCGAGCCCATGGAGTTCACCGAATCGGTCAGGTCCTTCCAGGTGCCGGCCACGCCCTGCACGTCGGCCTGGCCGCCCAGCTTGCCTTCGGTCCCCACTTCCCGCGCCACCCGCGTCACTTCGGAGGCGAAGGAGCGCAACTGGTCCACCATGGTATTGATCGTCGCCTTCAGCTCCAGGATCTCGCCCTTCACGTCCACCGTGATCTTCTTGGACAGGTCGCCCGCCGCCACGGCCTTGGTCACGTCGGCGATGTTGCGCACCTGGGACGTCAGGTTGCCGGCCATGAAGTTCACGTTGTCGGTCAGGTCCTTCCAGGTGCCGGCCACGCCCTGCACGTCGGCCTGGCCGCCCAGCTTGCCTTCGGTGCCCACTTCGCGCGCCACCCGCGTCACTTCGGAAGCGAACGAGGACAGCTGGTCCACCATCGTATTGATGGTGTTCTTGAGTTCCAGGATTTCACCCTTCACGTCCACCGTGATCTTCTTGGACAGGTCGCCGGCCGCCACGGCCTTGGTCACGTCCGCGATGTTGCGCACCTGGGCCGTGAGGTTGGACGCCATGAAGTTGACCGAGTCGGTCAGGTCCTTCCAGGTGCCGGCCACGCCCTGCACGTCGGCCTGGCCGCCCAGCTTGCCTTCGGTCCCCACTTCGCGCGCCACCCGCGTCACTTCGGCGGAGAAGGTGCCCAGCTGCTGCACCATCTTGTTGATGATCATGGCGGTGCGCAGGAATTCGCCTTCCAGCGCCCGGCCTTCCGCCTCCAGCGCCATCGACTTGGACAGGTCGCCCTGCGCCACCGCGCCGATCACCCGCGCCACTTCGGAGGTCGGGTGCACCAGGTCGGCGATCAGCGAGTTGATCGATTCGGCCGAATCGCGCCAGAAGCCGCTGGCGTTCGGCACGAAGGCCCGCTCCTTGAGCTTGCCCTCCTTGCCGACCACGCGCGACAGGCGCGCCAGCTCGTGCGACATGCGCACGTTCTCGGCCACCACGTCGTTGAAGGCGTCCGCCACCTTGCCGAACACCCCGGTCCAGTCCTGCGGCAACTGCGCCGTCGGCAGGCCCTTCTTGAGGTCCGTCAGCGCGCCCAGGAAGGTCCTGGTGCGCTCGGCGCTGTCGTCCACTTCGTCCAGCACGGAGTTGAAGACGGCGACGTTGTCCTGCCAGAAGCCGGCGAGCTTGTCGTCGCTGACCCGCCGGCCGGCCCGCGCGCTCCTGGAGCTGCCTTCGATGGACTTGAGCTTGTGCGAGGTTCGCGCCGCCTGGGCCGTCAGTTCGTTGAACTCGGCGGCGATCTTGCCGAAGGTGCCGTCCCACTCGGTGGGCAAGGTCACGCTGCGTTCGCCCCGGCGAAAGGCGCCGATGGCTTTCAGGATGGTCTTCAGTTCGCTGTCGCGCTGTTCCGCGCCCGGCAGTTTTGCCACTACTTCCATGCAGTCCCCCAATTCGTGTGCGATCGTTTCCAAATGGCGCAATCCGCAGCAGAGTAACGGGTTCGGCATGGCCCTTCAACAGTGCAGGCCCCACAAACCGGGCGCAAAGCCAATACCGGCGCGGCCTGTAGGCGCGTGCCTACAGCAACAGACGGGTTGCGACTACGGTTGCTGTGGAGGCGCCGACACGACGGCGACGGCGGGCCGGCGCAAAAAAAAGCCGCCTCGCGGCGGCTTCTTGCGGGAGCCGAAGCTCAGTTCAGCGCAGTCTTCTTGCCGTCCTTGTAGACCGACAGGGTCATCGACGGGTTCTTGATTTCCCCGTTGGGCTCGAAGGCGATCGTTGCCGTCACGCCCTTGAAGTTGGTTTCCGGGATCTTGGCGGTGTAGACCTTGGGGTCGACCGAATTGGCGCGCTTCATGGCATCCACCAGCACGAAGGTGGCGTCGTAGGTGAACGGGCTGTAGATCTGGAACTGGCCCGGGTACTTGGCGTCGTAGCGCTTCTTCCACTCGGTTCCGCCAGGCATCTTGGCGATCGAGGCGCCGCCTTCGGCACAGACCGTGTTGTTCAGGGTCTTGGCGCCGGCCGCCAGCTTGGCGATCTCGGTGGTGCAGATGCCGTCGCCGCCGAAGAACTTGACGTTGGTCAGGCCGAGCTGCTCCATCTGGCGCAGCATCGGGCCGGCCTGGGCGTCCATGCCGCCGTAGAACACGGCATCGGGCGCCTTGGACTTGATTGCCGTCAGGATGGCCATGAAGTCGGTGGCCTTGTCGGTCGTGTACTGCTCGTCGACCACCTGCATGCCCTTGGACAAGGCGGTGCGCTTGAAGACCTCGGCAACGCCCTGGCCGTAAGCGGTGCGGTCGTCGATGATCGCGACCTTCTTCAGCTTGAGCGCGTCGGCAGCGTACAAGGCCAGGCCGGCGCCCAGCGCGTTGTCGTTGGCGATGATGCGGAAGGTGGTCTTGTAGCCGGGCTTGGTCAGGTTGGGATTGGTGGCGGCGCCGGTGACGTGAGGGATGCCGCAATCGTTATAGACCTTGGAGGCAGGGATGGTGGTGCCCGAGTTCAGGTGGCCGACCACGCCGGCGACCTTGGCGTCGCACAGCTTCTGGGCCACGGCCGTGCCCTGCTTCGGGTCGGCGGCGTCGTCTTCGGCCTGGATCTCGAACTTGATCTTCTTGCCGCCGATCACGAGGTTCTGCTTGTTGAGGTCCTCGATGGCCATCAGCACGCCGTTCTCGTTGTCGCGCCCGTAATGGGCCTGCGGGCCCGACATTGGTGCGACGTGGCCGATCTTGACCACTTGCACATCCTGTGCGGATGCCAGGCCGGCAAACGCGGCGATGGCGGCGGCGACCGTCAGTTTCAACTTCACATGCATAGAACCTCCAGAGTAGGAAAATAGGTTGAGAAATCTTTTTTGGCTCAACGGCGGCGAACATATCGCAATTTCCGGACCCGAACCATAGGGGAATGTCATGGGGGCTGGATTTGCGCCAGCGCGTTGTCGCCGCGGCGACGCCGGTTTTCAGGCTTGCGGCCCGGTGCCCTGGGTGGCCGTCAGTTCCTCGGCCAGCGCCTGCTCCACGCTCTGGCGCACCACCAGTTCGATCTCCTCGCGCAGCAAGGGACCGAGCATCTGCGTCTGCTGCAGCACCGTGGTGGCGATGGCTTCGCGCAGCCGCCGCTCCAGCGTCAGTTCGACGCGCTGCATGATCCGGTGCACCAGTTGCTCTTCGGACAGCGCGGCCGGCACCGCCGGCCCGGAAGCGGCCTTCCTGGCTTTCACCACCTCGGTCAAGGTGGGCACGAAGCGCGGCGGGTTGCGGGCGGTGGCCATCAGGCGGGCCTCGCCGCGACGTCGTGCTTCTTGATCGAGTAGCCGCGGTCGGCGTAATGCTTCCAGCGGCCGCGGGCATCCAGCCGGTCCTGCTCGTCGGCGGTGACCACCTCGATCAAGCGCTCGAAACGCTCGAAGCCCTCGGGCACCACGCCGCCCAGGTTCACCAGCACCTGCAGGTGGGGGGCGGAACGCACCGACTCGGCCAGCACCACCGGCGAGGCCGCGAGTGCCGCCGCCGGGGCGGCGTCGCTGCAATGGGGCAGGAACTCCAGCGGCGCGAAGGTCCACAGCGCCACGTCCAGCTCGCGCAGCGTCTGCGCCTGGCCGGTGACCATCACCCGCGCGCCCGTGCCGACTGCCTTGCGCAGCAGCCGGCAGGCGTACCCGAGCTTGTCGGGCGCATTGAAATGGAAGGCGACCTCGGTCATCGACCTGTCTGTTTGCCGCTGCGGCGCGCCTTGCGCGCCGGTTTCGGCTGGGGTTCGCCCTGCTGCCCCATGATGAATTCCACCAGCAGCCCGACCGGCCTGCCGGTGGAACCCTTGGCGGCGCCGCCCTTCCAGGCCGTGCCCGCCACGTCCAGATGGCCCCAGGGATAGGCCTTGGTGAAGCGCTGCAGGAACTTGGCCGCCACCACCGCGCCGCCGGCGCGGCCGGCCACGTTGGCGACGTCGGCGAAGTTGGTCTTGAGGCCCTCGGCGTATTCGTCGTCCAGCGGCATGCGCCAGCACGGGTCCAGCGCGGCGTCGCCGGCGGACTGCAGCGCCTGCGCCAGGTCGTCGTCGCTGGCGAACATGCCGCTGCGCACCCCGCCCAGCGCCACCACGCAGGCACCGGTCAGGGTGGCGATGTCCACCACCGCCTTGGGCTTGAACCGCTCCGCGTAGCTGAGCGCGTCGCACAGGATCAACCGGCCTTCGGCATCGGTGTTGAGGATCTCGATGGTCTGGCCGCTCATGCTGGTGACCACGTCGCCGGGCTTGACGGAACGGCCATCGGGCATGTTCTCGCAGCTGGGAATCAGGCCGACCAGGTTGATCGCGGGCTGCAGGTCCGCCACGGCACGGAAGGCGCCCAGCACGCTGGCCGCGCCGCCCATGTCGAATTTCATCTCGTCCATCTCGGCCGACGGCTTGATCGAGATGCCGCCGGTGTCGAAGGTGATGCCCTTGCCGACCAGCACGACCGGCGCATCGCCCTTGCCGGCGCCGTTGTACTTCAGGACGATGAAGCGCAGCGGCTCCTCCGAACCCTGCGCCACGGCCATGAACGATCCCATCCCGAGCTTGGCCACTTCCTTCGGGCCGAGCACCTCGCAGCCGAAGCCGTGCTCCTTGGCCAGGGCCCGCGCGGCTTCGCCCAGCAGCGTCGGCGTGGCGTGGTTCGGCGGCCGGTTGGCCCATTCCTTGGCCAGCTCGATGCCCTTGACCGTGGCGGTGGCCTGCTCGAAGGCCTGGCGCGACGCGTCCGCATTGGCCACCCCGATGGTGACGTGCTCCAGCTTGCGGCCCTCGGCCTTGGACTTGGTAGTGACGTACGAATAGCTGGCGTCGGCCGCGGTGACCACGGCGGCGCGCACCGCGTCGTCGCCGGCCTGCGCCGGCAGCACGATGGCCAGCCGCTTGACCCGGGAGCCGCGCAGCGCGGCCACGGCCGCCTGCACGGCGGTGCGCACCTGGGCACCGGTGCCGTCGCCGCAACCGGCCAGCAGCACCCGGGCCGCCGCCACGCCCGGATGGCGCCACGCCTGCAGCAGGCTGCCCGGCTTGGCCTCCAGGTCGCCGGCCTTGACGGCCTGCGACTGGAGCTGCGACACGGCGTCCTTGCCGCCCGCCCCGCCCTGCATCACCAGCACCACCAACGCATCGGTTTTTTCGCCGGCCGCTCCTGCCAGGCCAAGGGTCTTGAGATCAAAGTCCATAATTCGCTGTTTTTCTCCGGGACAGAACGTCGCGCCGATGTTATTCCATTCCTCACTTCGCAAGGAACTCGCCAGGAGTTTCGGCGCCTCGCTGGTCGTGCTGGTCACCATCGTGATGACCATGACGCTGATCCGCACCCTGAGCCAGGCCAGCCGCGGCGCCGTCAACCCCAAGGAGGTGATGATGGTGATGGGCTACACCGTGCTGGGCTACCTGCCGCCGATCCTGACGCTCAGCCTGTTCATCGCCATCGTGGGCACGCTCACGCGCATGTACCGCGACAGCGAGATGGTGATCTGGTTTGCCGCCGGCCGCGGGCTGTCCGCCTTCCTCAAGCCGCTGCTGCGCTTCGCCTGGCCGGTGCTGCTGGTGATCGCGCTGCTGGCGCTGGTGGTGTGGCCCTGGTCCAACCAGCAGACCCAGGACATGAAGGACCGCTACGGCCGCCGCGGCGACCTGGAGCGGGTCGCCCCAGGCCAGTTCCAGGAATCGGCCAGCGGCAACCGCGTGTTCTTCCTGGACAAGGACACCCCGGACAACAAGTCGGGCCGCAACATCTTCATCTCCACCAGCGAGAAGGGCCGCGAGACCGTGACGTCGGCGCGCAGCGGCAGCATCGTGGCCCGCGGCGAGGACCAGTTCCTGCAGTTGAACAACGGCCAGCGGCTGGAGAGCTCGCTGACCGCGCCGGGCCTGAAGATCAGCGAGTTCCAGGAATTCGGCAGCCGGGTCGGCCGCAGCGAGCTGGCACCGGCCGACGCGGTTCCGGCCAAGGCGCTGTCGACCTGGGCCCTGGTGACGGACCCCAGCCAGCCCAATCGCGGCGAGCTGGCCTGGCGCCTGGGGCTGGCGCTGGCGGCGCTGAACTTCGTGGTGATCGCGGTGGCGGTGTCCAGCGTCAATCCGCGGGCCGGCCGCAGCGGCAACCTGGTGTTCGCCCTGTTCGCCTTCGTCGTCTATTACAACCTGCTGAACCTGGGGCAGAACTGGATCGCGGGCGGCCGCGCCAGCTTCATCGGCTTCATGCTGGGCCTGCATGGCGGCGCCCTGCTGCTGGGCCTGTTCTGGCTGGCGAAACAGCACAACGGCTGGAGCCTGCGGCTGCGCCGCCGACGCCGGCTGCCGCCAGCCACGGGCCGCGCATGAAGACGATCCGGCGCCTGATCTACCGGGAAGTGGTCGCTTCGGTCGTGTTCGTCGCGATCGGCTTCCTGGCCCTGTTCTTCTTTTTCGACTTCGTCGACGAATTGCCCAACGTCGGCCGCGGCCCGGCCGGTGCGGTCTACAAGATGAGCCAGGCACTGGGCTACGTGACGCTGCAGATCCCCAGCCACCTGTACGAACTGCTGCCGATCGCGGTGCTGATCGGCACCATCTTCGTGATGGCGCGGCTGGCGCAGAGCTCCGAATACACCATCCTGCGCACCAGCGGGCTGGGGCCGTTCCGCGCCCTGCGCACCCTGCTCGGGCTGGGCCTGATCTTCACCGTGCTCACCTTCGCCTGCGGCGACTACCTGGCGCCGGCCGCCGACCGCGCCGGCCAGCTGCTCAAGGCCCGGTTCGAAGGCCGCATCAGCGTCGGCCAGACCGGCGCCTGGCTCAAGGAGAAACAGGCCTTCCACACCTACAACGTCAACGTCGGCGCGCTGTCGCCCGAAGGCGAGATGCAGGGCGTGCGGATCTTCGAAGCCGATGCGCGCGGCTTCATGGTCTCCAAGACCCAGGCGCGGCAGGCGCGCTTTGCCGACGACGGCTCGTGGACGCTGCTGGACGTGGAGCGCAGCGAGTTCAGCACCCAGGGCCCGCAGGCCAAGGTGGAGCGGATCAAGGTGCCTTCGCTGCGCTGGCCCACCGGGATCAGCCCGGAGATGGTGTCGGTGGCCCTGCTCAAGCCGGAGCGAATGAGCACCATCGACCTGTTCCAGTACATCCAGCACCTGGAAGCCAACGGCCAGACCTCGCAGCGCTACGAGATCGAGTTCTGGCGCAAGGTGTTCTATCCGCTCAGCTGCACCGTGATGGTGGTGCTGGCGCTGCCGTTCGCCTACCTGCATTTCCGCAGCGGCGGGATCACCAGCTACGTGTTCGGGGGCGTGCTGATCGGCATCAGCTTCTTTCTGCTGAACAACGTGTTCGGCTACATCGGCAACCTGCAGGACTGGTGGCCCTGGCTGACGGCGGCCTCGCCCGGCTTGATCTACAGCCTGATGTCGCTGGCGGCATTCGGCTGGCTGGTGCTGAGGCGTTAGCGATGGACAAGGCCATCATCCTGTTCGGCCACGGCTCGCGCGACCCCTTGTGGCGGCTGCCGATGGACGCAGTGGCGCAGCGCATCCGCTCGCAGCATCCTGGAATGCCGGTGCGCTGCGCCTTCCTGGAACTGGAGCAGCCCGGACTGGCCGATGCCGCCGCCGACCTGGCCGCGCAGGGCGCGCTTCAGGTCACCGTGGTGCCGATGTTCCTGGGCACCGGCCGCCATGCGCGCGAGGACCTGCCCGGACTGGTCGAGGAAGTGCGCAGCACCCACCCCGGCGTCGACTTCAGGCTGCAACAGGCGGTCGGAGAAGATCCGCGGGTGCTGGACCTGCTGGCAAGGATCGCGGTCACCTAGCCGGGCCCGCCAGCGGCGGCTCAGTGCAGCCTGGCTTCGGCCGCCTCAGGCGGTCGCCGGGTGTCTGCCGGTGCGCGCGCGGGGGCCAGCCGCTGCCGCAGCCAGCGGCGCGCCGGCGTCTCGATGGCGATATGCAGCCCGATCGACAGGGCGATCACCAGACCGAGAAACACCAGGTACAGGGCCAGCTCGTAAGGCACGCCCCGGACGGTTCCATGATGCATCGGCGCCGCCGGCAGGTGGACCAGATAGAACGCATACGATGATTCGCCCAGCAGCACCAGCGCCGGCGAGCTCAGGAAGCGGCTGAGCGCGGAGCCCCGGTTGATCGCCAGGCCCAGGATCATCAGCATCGCCGGAACGGCATAGGCCAGGTCCCAGCTGAACGCCGAATGGAAGTTCTTCCTGGCCGCCAGCAGCAGCAGGATCAGGACCGCCGCCAGGTAAGTCACCATCGACCAGCGCCGCAGGCCCTGCGCATCGGTGCGCGCGTAGCGCAGGAAGAAGGTGGCGCCCAGGATCCCGAGCAGGAAGTCGCCCAGCCGGAAAGCCGGAACGCGGTACAGCCAGCGATGGGGGGATGCCGGGTGCTCCAGGGGCAGGTCGGCCAGGCCGGCCGACGTGAAATAGACCGCCGCGTACAACATGGCCGCGACCACCACCACGGCGGCGACCTGCAGGCGGCGCAGCGAGGACAGCACCTTCAGCCACGCCAGGACCGGCACCAGCAGCGGAAACGCCAGATAGAGGAACGCCTCCACGCCGATGCTCCAGGCCGCGGCATTGACGCCGAACGCGACCTTCGAATCTGCGCTCCAGGGCTGCAGGGCGAACAGATGCGTCCACGGCAGCGACGTCATTCCTTGCGCCAGGTAGCCGAACACGATGAAACAGACGTACAGCGGATACACGCGGGCCAGCCTGGCCACCAGGTAGTCGCGCACCAGCCCGGCGCTCATGCGCGACTCGAAGCGGTCGAGATAGTTGTAGCCGATGACGAAGCCGGACAGGACGAAGAACAACGTCACGCCGGCATACCCCGAGCGGGTGGCACGCAAGGCCGTCCCGCTGAGACCGGGGATGTCGTAGTGCGACACGAAGACCAGCATCGCTGCCAGGAACCGGAAGCCTGTCAGCGGGTCGATGTTGTCCCGCGCAGTCTGAGACGCTTGCACGCTGTCCCCCCGTTTCGATCTGCCCCGACGCAGGAGGTCACAACCCCTCGCCGATCTTTCTATAGACGAATACTACATAATTATCCTGTCCCTTAGTACCAATCAAGATGAACCTCCACCAATTCAGATTCGTCCAGGAAGCGGCCCGCCGCAACCTGAATCTCACGGAGGCGGCCAAGGCCCTGCACACCTCGCAGCCGGGCGTGTCCAAGGCCATCATCGAGCTGGAAGAGGAACTGGGCGTGGAGATCTTCGCGCGCCACGGCAAGCGACTCAAGCGCATCACCGAGCCCGGCCAGCACGTGCTGGCCAGCATCGAGCTGATCATGCGCGAGGTCGGCAACCTCAAGCGGATCGGCGAGCAGTTCAGCGCGCAGGACAGCGGCACGCTGTCCATCGCCACCACCCACACCCAGGCCCGCTACGTGCTGCCGGTGCCGGTCGCCAGGCTGCGCGAGGCCTACCCGAAGGTCAACGTCAGCCTGCACCAGGGTTCGCCCGACCAGGTGGCGCGGATGGTGATGGACGAGATCGCCGAGATCGGCATCGCCACCGAATCGCTGTCGGACTACAAGGACCTGGTCACCCTGCCCTGCTACGAATGGCAGCACGTGCTGGTGCTGCCGCTGGCGCACCCGCTGGCGAAGAAGGAACGGATCTCGCTGGAAGACCTGGCGGCCGAGCCGATCATCACCTACCACCCGTCCTTTACCGGCCGCACCCGGATCGACGCCGCCTTCGCCCAGAGGAAGCTGACGCCGCGGATCGCGCTGGAAGCGATCGACTCGGACGTGATCAAGACCTACGTTCGGCTGGGGCTGGGCATCGGCATCGTCGCGGAGATGGCGGTGCGCGAGGACGGCAGCAACGCCGACCTGGCGACCCGTCCGCTGGGTCACCTGTTCGGGCAGAACGTGGCCCGCGTCGCCTTCAAGCGCAGCGCCTACCTGCGCAACTTCGTCTACAAGTTCGCCGAGCTGCTGTCCGACCGGCTGGACCGCAACCTGATCGCCAAGGCCATGACCGGCCACGTCAACGACTATGAGCTCTAACCTCCAACCCCGCACGCCAGCGCTGCAATCCAAGTTCCCCGCGATGGGGACCAACATCTTCACCATCATGTCGGCGCTGGCCGCCGAGAAGGACGCCGTCAACCTCGGCCAGGGCTTCCCGGACTTCGCCTGCGACCCGAAGCTGGTGCAGGCCGTCACCGACGCGATGACGCGCGGCCTGAACCAGTACCCGCCGATGACCGGCGTCGCGCCGCTGCGCGAGGCGATCTCGGCCAAGGTGGAGGCGATCTACGGGCGCCGCTACGACCCGGTCGCCGAAATCACCGTCACGGCCGGCGCCACCCAGGCGATCCTCACCGCGATCCTGTCGGTGGTGCGCCCCGGGGACGAAGTGGTGGTGCTGGAACCCTGCTACGACAGCTACGTGCCCAACATCGAGCTGGCCGGCGGCGTCGCGGTGCGGGTGCCGCTGACGCCGGGCAGCTTCCGGCCGGACTTCGACAAGATCGGCGCGGCGCTCGGCCCGAAGACCCGCGCGATCGTCATCAACTCGCCGCACAACCCCAGCGGCACGGTCTGGAGCGAGGCCGACATGCTCCGGCTGCAGGAGCTGGTGGCGCCGACAGAGACATTGCTGATCAGCGACGAGGTGTACGAGCACATGGTGTTCGACGGCGCGCAGCACCAGAGCGCGGCCCGCTTTCCCGGGCTGGCGGCGCGGGCCTTCATCGTTTCCAGCTTCGGCAAGACCTACCACGTCACCGGCTGGAAGGTCGGCTACGTGGCGGCGCCGGCCCCGCTCACCGCCGAATTCCGCAAGGTCCACCAGTTCAACGTGTTCACCGTCAACACGCCGGTGCAGTACGGCCTGGCGGCGTACATGGCCGATCCCAAGCCCTATCTCGAGCTGCCTGCCTTCTACCAGCGCAAGCGCGATCTGTTCCGCCAGGGACTGCAGCGCACCCGCTTCAAGGTGCTGCCCAGCGAGGGCACCTACTTCCAGTGCGTTGACATCTCGCAGGTGTCGCAGCTGGGCGAGGCGGACTTCTGCCAGTGGCTGACGCGGGAGATCGGCGTCGCCGCGATTCCGCTGTCGGCCTTCTACGGCAATGGCTTCGACCAGCGGGTGGTGCGCTTCTGCTTCGCCAAGAAGGACGTGACGCTCAACCTGGCGCTGGACCGGCTGGCCAGGCTCTGAGCCCGCTTCAGCACTGGACCGGGTTGCGGCAGTACTTCTCCAGCTCGCGCACCACGGCCTGGCCGGTGACGACGTCGCGGGCCCTGGGCCCGACATCCAGGCTCAGCTTGGCGTCGTACTTGCTGAAGAACTCGTCGAACAGCTCGCCGCCCAGCGTCGCCCACGCCGCCAGCGTGTCGGCCCGCGGGTCGTAATCGAGCAGCACCGCGCACAGCGGCTGCGGCGCCGGCCCGCTCAGCACCTCCGCGCCCTTGGCCGGGTCGTACTGGCTGTTCTCGGCGCAGCAGTGGATCAGCCGGTCCTGCACCCCGCGCCGGGCGCGGGTCCTGCGGAAGCTGATGAAGCTGACGTCGCGGGTCGGGTAGACCAGCTTGTGGGCGCAGATGGCGCTGAAGGCGACCACGCTGCGGCCACGGCCCACACCGCCGGGCCAGCCGTAGGTCTGGTTGTTGCGAAGGCTCATCACCTGCGGCGGCGCCGCCTTGCCCAGGTCCAGGAGGAACACCGGCGTGGCGACGTACGGATACTGGAAGACGTAGTTGACCAGCGGCTGCAGCTTCGCCACCCGCAACGGGTCGCCCAGCTCGTCGACCAGCAGCACGCGCGAGTAGGGCTTGGGCCGGGCGTCCGCCGCGAACACCGGCCACGGGGCGCCGGCCGAGGCGCACGCGGCGCCGGCGGTGCAAGTCTCGATGAAGCCGCGACGGTCCATGGACGCCTCCCGGAAGTGCTTCTAAGCTAACGCCGACCCGCGGCCCTGTCAAAGGGGCCGCCACCGGGCAGCCGCGGCGCGAAGGCCGACAGCGGCTCGGGATACCCACTGACGATGAGCTGGCGCGGCCTCCGGCTTGCCCGCCCAGGGAAGAGCCAGAAACTGGCCCCACACAAAACGGAGAAAACCATGTCCTTGTCCCTCATCCTTCTGATCGTCCTCGTGTTGCTGCTGGTCGGCGCCCTGCCCACCTGGGGCCACAGCCGCAAGTGGGGCTACGGACCGAGCGGCGGTCTAGGCCTGATCGTGGTGATCCTGCTGGTGCTGCTGCTGATGGGACGCATCTAGCCCACTGCCGGGCACATCCCGTCACCGCGCGATACGCCGGCGATACCGCGGCGACATGCCGGGTTTACTCGCCCGGCGTTGAATGAAAGAAGTTTTTTCATCCAGGAGCGCCCCATGAAACTGCTTGCAGTGCTATTGGCGGCAGCCGGCTTGTCCGGCTGCGTCGCCTATCCGTACGGCGGCCCCGGCTACTACGGCCAGGGCTACTACGGCAACCGCGGCTATTACCAGGCCGCCCCTTACGTGGTCGAACCGCCTGCGGTCTATATCGAAGGCGGTCGAAGCTACCGGCGCGGTTACGACGGCAGGCGCGACCATGACCGCGACGGCGACGGGGTGCGCGATCGATACGATCGCCGGCCCGACGACGCCCGTCGCTATTGAGGACAAGGGGCAATCCGGGCACAGGCGCTGCGCCTTGTCCTACAGACCCCGGTCCGTTTACCACCTAACGTGCATCAAGCCAATCTCCGGCGATCACCCCCCCAACCCGGACTGCGCATGGGCACCCCCTCCCCTAACGACGATCAGCCAAGCGAAGATGCCGCCCCGCAGGAGGCCCCGGCGCGCGAACGGCCCCAAGCTGCAGCGCGAGCGCAATCCGCCGGCCAGGCTGGCCCGGATCACGGTTCGAGCGGCGAAGGCTCCGGCAGCGCCATGGCCAGGCTGATCAGCCAGGAGCAGGCCCGCGTGGTGCCGGCCGCCGAGGCTCCGGACGACGAGTCCTGAATCAGCGGCGCCTCAGCGCGCCTGCCGCAGGAACCGGCGGACGTTGTCCGGGTCCGAACCGACGCACTCCACTGCACGGCGCAACTCCTGCTCGTCGCAGTGCAGCCAGTGGGTCCAGTTGCGACGCTCCCACTCGTGTTCCAGGCTCACGCAATCCCAGCTGTCGCGCTTTCCCTTGTCTTCGGACATGAGGTGATCCTCCTTGGTGAGGATCCAGCGTAGGCCCGTGCGCGCGTGCGTCACGCCGGCGGATGCGACTGCCGCGAGTCGGAAGATCGGGCGGCGCCCTGTAGGAAGAGCCGCAGCGCCCGGCAGGCGGATCAGCCGGCGTGGGCCAGTCCGACCTTGTTGTTGAACTGGTGGCAGGCGGCTTCGAAGCTGCGGATCTCGAACAGCGCGTCGCGCAGGCTCATCTCGCCGGCGTCCATCAGCTTGCCGGCCAGGTGCTCGGTCAGCGGCTTCAGGCGTGCCAGCAGCGTGCGGGTTTCGCCGTACAGGCGCTCGCTTTGCTGCTCCATCAACATCCGCGTCTCGTCGTCCAGGCTGCGGCCGCCGTGGTTGTCGAGCGCACCGTAGTTCAGGCGGGTCTTGCGGTACATGCCCATCTCGGCCACTGCGTGATGCAGCAGCTTGGTGACGCGGGTGATGTCGTTGTGGGCGCCGTTGGTGGTGCCCTCCTCGCCGAAGAACAGCTCCTCGTTGGCCATGCCGCCCAGCAGCACGCGCACGTCGTGCTCGATGTCGGCCTTGGTCTTGAGCAGGTTGTTGCCCTGCTTGTGGAACACGAAGCCCAGCGCGTTGTTGCGCGGGTTGGCCTTGAGCGAGATCTTGATGGTCTTCATCTCGGCCTGGATCGCCTCCCAGTTGCCCTGCGCCAGCTCGCGCTCGCGCATGAAGTCCACCAGGAAGTGGCCCCACTCGTGGACGGCGATCACGCGGCGGTCGCGCTCGCGCTCCTTGGTCGTGCGTTCGGTGACGTTGCCCACCAGCACCCGCTCGGCCGCCTGCATCAGGGTGCCTTCGCCGATGTTGTCGCCGGCTTGCACCGCGATGATGCCGGCCTGGTTGACGATGGTCTCCAGGTCGGCCGGGCTGCGGCCTTCCGTGATCTCCACCAGGTGGCGCAGGTCCATCCCGGCGTCCAGCTTGTCGGCGCGCTGCGCCAGGTAGTGGCCGATGATCGCCTCGCGCTCCTCGCGGTTGGGCAGGCGGAAGTCCACCTTCATCTGGAAGCGGCGCAGCATGGCCTCGTCCATCGGCTGCGTCTCCTGGTTGAAGTTGCTGGCGACGATCCAGATGATCTCGGCGTCGGCCTTGGTGCGCACGCCGTCCAGCACGGCCAGCAGCATGTTCTGGGTGTCGTCGTCGAACTTGCGGTTGCCGCCGCGCTTCATGAACAGGTCCTGCGCCTCGTCCAGGAAGATGATGCAGCGCCGGCGGCGCTTGGCCATCGCCAGGATCCGGCTGAGGGTCTGCGAGCCGCCGCCGACGTAACCGGTTTCCAGGTTGGCGGCCGAATGGAACAGGATCGGCAGCTGCAGTTCCTTGGCCAGGTAGCTGGCCAGCTTGGTCTTGCCGGTGCCGGCCGGGCCGCTGAACATGACGTTGAACGCCTTGTTGACGCCGTAGTCGGCGTAGGCCTGGCGGCGCAGGTACTGGTCCTTGATCTGCGCCACTTCGCCCTTGATGTCGTCCATGCCGACCAGCTCGCCGATGTCGCCGTGCACCTGGGACGGCTCCACGAACCTGAGCGCCTTGAACTGGCCGCGCAGCTGGAACCACAGGAACGCCAGCAGGCCCAGGGTCATCGCAGCGGAAATCATGCCGCTGACGCCGGCCTTCCAGGCATCCTTCTCGCTTTGCGGACGCGCGCCGGAGAAGCGCTGCTCGAGGCGGGCGAACACCTCCAGGCTGTCGGCGTCCAGTTCGGACTTGGGCACGAAGCTCAACCGGCCGCCCCAGGGCGCGGTCACGGCCTTGTCGGTGAAGATCTTGGTCTCGATGTCGGATGGGTAGTAGGCGTACTGCTTGCCCTTGGACTCGATCAGGATGTAGCGCTCTGAGATGTTCCAGGACAGCGGGGTGTAGATCACGGTGATGCGGTCGGCGCCGTTCTCCTCCAGGAAGCTCAGGACCGAGCCGGTGCCGAAGACGACCGGCAGCTTCTTGTTGTACGTCCACACGCCGTCGCCGTTGGCCGAGACCATCGCCTTGACCTGCTGGGCGACCTGCTCCTGGTGCTGCAGCACCGACCACGAATAGCCGGCCGTCGCTGGGATCAGGATGGCGATGGCAACGACCATCAGCTTGACGCCGACGGACTGGATGGTGAACCAGTCCTGCAGGCGGGCCGCAGCCTTCTTGAGCGCACGCCAGGGCGACGAAGGCGACTCCGACGGGTCGCGTGCCTCCTGCTGGCCGGCGGGGTTCGATGAGAGTTCCGACATGATTCACTTCCCGGGTGCGGCGCACCCGAACAAAACAACTTCCTCTGTCAGAGCCATCCTACAGACAGCGACCTGGAGGGCAACAGCGTAGGGTTATCGTTCAATTGGTTACGGCAGCCGGCGTGACAAATTCACGGGCTGCAAGTGACAAGCCGTTGCGAAGCGGCCAAGCCTGCGGGGCGGCTCATTCCTACAACCGTTGCGGAAGCATTCCGACGTGCAGCCCCAGACCCGTGTCGATACTCGACGTGTCCTCCGGAGGTGTCCATGAAACCCGTATCGTCCGTCTGCCTGGCGCTGGTGCTGCTCGCCACCGGCGCCGCTGCGTCGGCCCAGAATTTCAGCTGCGGCGGTGTCGGCGTGGATGAGCAGCAGCGCATCAAGGCCGAGGCCGGCAGCCACGACCTGATGCTGACCTTCGCCACCAGCACCGGCGCCTACATGGCCGACGTCGCGGTGCGGATCCAGGACCGGCGCGGCACCAGCGTGCTGGAAGCGACCTGCGACGCCCCGATCATGCTGGTGGACCTGCCCGGGCCCGGCAGTTACCGCGTCACGGCGACCGCGGACGGCGCCAGCCGGCAGAGCACCGTCACCGTGGCCCATGGCAAGAGGCCCGCCAGAGCGACCTTCATCTGGCCGGCCAGCGGCAACTGAACGCCCGATCAATCAACAAAGACAGGGACATCCCCATGGAGCAGATCCTCGGGCCGGTGCACGGCTTCTACGTTGCCAGTTACGCCTGGCCCTCGATGGACGGCAAGCGCTTCACCAGCTACGCCAAGATCTGCCGGCACAAGCCTTCCGACTACTGGGGCGCCGACTGCCTGTTCAAGCTGTTCGGCGGCGAACACCATGCAACTGTGCCGGCGGCGCTGGCCACCGCCAACCTGGCCGCGCTCGGACAGATCGACGACCTGCCCTCGCTGGAGTGCTCGACCTTCGGGCTGGAGCTGCCGCACCCGGTGGCGCAGCCGGCCTGAGGCCCGCTACTTCGCGCCCAGGCCCATCGCCCGGGTAATCACTTCCTTCATGATCTCGTTGGTGCCGCCGTAGATGCGCTGCACCCGCGCGTCGGCATAGGCCCGCGTGATCGGGTACTCCCACATGTAGCCGTAGCCGCCGTGCAGCTGCACGCACTCGTCCATCACCTTGCATTGGAGGTCCGAGGTCCAGTACTTGGCCATGCTGGCGGTCGCCGTGTCCAGCTTGCCCTGGCCGACCAGCTCGCAGCATTTGTCGACGAACACGCGCGCGACCTGCACCTCGGTCTGCATCTCGGCCAGCTTGTAGCGCGTGTTCTGGTACGCCGCCACCGGCTGGCCGAACACCTTGCGCTCCTTGACGTATTCCACCGTCCAGTCGATGGCGGCCTGCGCCGCCGCCACGGCGCTGACGGCGATCTGCAGCCGCTCCCACGGCAGCTGTTCCATCAGGCAGACGAAGCCCCGGTTCTCGAAGCCCGGACCGCCCAGCAGGTTATCCCCCGGCACCACGCAGTTGTCGAAGAACAGCTCCGACGTGTCCTGCGCCTTCAGGCCGAGCTTCTTGAGCCGCTTGCCGGTGGCGAAGCCCTGCATCCCGCGTTCGACGAGCAGGAGGCTGGTGCCTTTTGCGCCGGCAGCAGGGTTTGTCTTGGCGACCACGATCACCAGGTCGGCGTGCCAGCCGTTGGTGATGAAGGTCTTGCTGCCATTGAGCAGGTAGCTGCCGTCGGCCTGCCGGATGGCGGTGCTCCTGATGCCCTGCAGGTCGCTGCCGGCGGCCGGCTCGCTCATCGCGATGGCGCCGACCATCTCGCCGCTGGCCAGCTTGGGCAGGTAGCGCTGTTTCTGTTCCTCGGTGCCGTAGTGCAGGATGTACGGCGCGACGATCTCGCTGTGCAGGCCGAAGCCGACGCCGGAAAAGCCGCCGCGCGCCAGCTCCTCCATCTGCGCCACCGAGTACAGCTTGTCGCCGCCGGCGCCGCCGTATTGCTCGGGCATCGTCATGCACAGGAAACCGTTGGCGCCGGCCTTGCGCCACAGCTCGCGGTCCACGTAGCCCTGCTCCTCCCAGGCCTCGTGGTGCGGCGCGATCTCGCGCTCCATGAAGCGGCGGAAGCTGTCGCGGAACGCCTCGTGGTCGGGGCTGTAAAGGGTGCGTTCGATCATGCGGAGTCTCCTGCTGCGGCCCGATTTTCACAGAGCGGGCGCTTGGTGAAATGAATATACTTTAGCCGCATCCACCAGGAGACTCCATGAGCGAAGCATTCGTCTACGACGCGATCCGCACCCCGCGCGGCAAGGGCAAGAAGGACGGCAGCCTGCACGAGGTCAAGCCGGTCAACCTGCTGGCCGGCGTGCTCACCGAGCTGCAGCGCCGCAACGACTTCGACACCGGCCAGGTCGACGACGTGGTGATGGGCGTGGTCTCGCCGGTCGGCGAGCAGGGTTCGGTGATCGCCAAGGTGGCGGCCCTGAAGGCCGGCTGGGACTTCCGCTGCTCGGGCGTGCAGCTCAATCGCTTCTGCGCCTCCGGGCTGGAGGCGGTGAACATGGCGGCGCAGAAGGTGCGCTCCGGCTGGGAAGACCTGGTGGTGGCCGGCGGCGTGGAGAGCATGAGCCGGGTGCCGATCGGCTCGGACGGCGGCGCCTGGGCCCAGGATCCGGAAACCAATTCGGCCACCGCCTTCGTGCCGCAGGGCATTGGCGCCGACCTGATCGCCACGCTGGAGGGCTTCCGCCGCGAGGACGTGGACGCCTTCGCGATGGAGTCGCAGCAGCGCGCCGCCCGCGCGCGCGACGCCGGCTATTTCGCCGGCTCGGTGGTGCCGGTCAAGGACTTCCTGGACCAGACCATCCTGGCGCAGGACGAGTTCATCAAGCCGCGCACCACGATGGAGGGCCTGGCGGCGCTGCGGCCCGCCTTCGAGCAGCTCGGCGCGATGGGCTTCGACGCCGTGGCGATCGGCCGCTATCCGCAGGTCGAGCGCATCGACCACGTGCACCATGCCGGCAATTCGTCGGGCATCGTGGACGGCGCGGCGGCCATCCTGATCGGCAGCGAGCAGGCCGGCAAGACGCACGGCTTCAAGCCGCGCGCCCGTATCGTGGCCGCCGCCCTGTCGGGCGCGGACCCCACCATCATGCTGACCGGGCCGATGCCGGCGGCGCGCAAGGCGCTGGCCAAGGCCGGCCTCACCATCGACCAGATCGACCTGTTCGAGGTCAACGAGGCCTTCGCGGCGGTGCCGATGCGCTTCATGAAGGAGATGGGCGTGCCGCACGACAAGGTCAACGTCAACGGCGGCGCGATCGCGATGGGCCATCCGCTGGGCGCCACCGGCGCCATGATCCTCAATACGCTGATCGACGAACTGCACCGGCGCAAGCTGCGCTACGGCATGGCGACGCTGTGCGTGGGCGGCGGCATGGGCATCGCCACCATCGTGGAACGAATGTAAGGAGGAAAACGTCCCGCGCCAGCGCGGGCCGGACTTGATATGAAAACAATCCAATACACGCTGGCGGACGGCATCGCGACGATTACCTTCGACGAGGAGGGTTCGCAGGTCAACACCATGTGCGAGCAGTGGCAGCGCGAGCTGGTGGAGGTCACTGCGCAGGTGCTCAAGGACAAGGAGGCGATCCGCGGCATCTTGCTGGCCTCCGGCAAGAACACCTTCTTCGCCGGCGCCGACCTCAAGGCGACGATGCGGCTGACGCCGGCCGACGGCCCGCGCGTGTTCCAGGAGATCGAGCAGACCAAGAAGTGCTTCCGCACGCTGGAGACGCTGGGCAAGCCGGTGGTCTCGTGCCTGAACGGCACGGCGCTGGGCGGCGGCTGGGAAGTGGCGCTGGTGGGCCACTACCGCATCGCCGTCGACCACCAGCGCATCCAGTTCGGCCTGCCGGAGATCACGCTCGGCCTGATCCCGGGTGCCTCGGGCATCACCAAGATGACGCGGTTGCTGGGCCTGATGGGCGCGCAGCCCTTCATCCTGGAAAGCAAGCTGTTCGGCCCGCGCGAGGCGCTGGAACTGGGCCTGGTCCACGAGCTGGTGCCCGACGCCCAGGCGCTGCGGCCGGCGGCGCTGGCCTTCATCGACGGCCATCCCGAGGCCCACCATCCGTGGGACGACAAGAACTACAAGATGCCCGGCGGCACCCCGGCCAATCCCAAGGTGGCCGGCATGCTGGCGGTGGCGCCGGCGGTGCTGAAGCAGAAGACCCGCGGCCTGTATCCGGCGCCGGAAGCGGCGCTGGCGGCCATGGTGGAAGGCGCGCAGGTGGACTTCGACACCGCGCTGCGGATCGAGAGCCGCTACCTGGCCCGGCTGATCGTCAGCCCGGTGGCCAGGAACATGATCAACACCTTCTTCTTCGACATGAACGCGATCAAGTCCGGGCAGAGCCGGCCGCCGCGGGCCGAGAAGTACAAGCCGCAGAAGGTCGGCATCCTGGGCGCCGGCATGATGGGCGCCGGCATCGCCTATGTCCAGGCCAGCCGCGGCGTCGCCACCGTGCTCAAGGACGTGAGCCTGGACAAGGCCGAAGCGGGCAAGGCCCACAGCGCCAAGCTGACGCAGCAGCGGGTGGAGAAGGGCCGCATGAGCGCCTTCGACCAGACCGCCCTGCTCTCGCGCATCAGCGCCAGCGGCAGCGTCGACGACCTGGCCGGCTGCGACCTGATCATCGAGGCGGTGTTCGAGAACCGCGAGCTCAAGGCCAGGGTGACGCAGGAGGCGGAGCCGCTGCTGGCGCCGGGCGGCTTCTTCGCCAGCAACACCTCCACCCTGCCGATCAGCGGCCTGGCGAAGGCCAGCGCGCATCCGGAGAAGTTCGTCGGCATCCATTTCTTCAGCCCGGTCGACAAGATGAAGCTGGTGGAGATCATCCGCGGCAAGCAGACCGACGACGACACGGTGGCGCGCGCCTTCGACTACGTGCAGGCGATCGGCAAGATCCCGATCGTGGTCAACGATTCGCGCGGCTTCTTCACCTCGCGCGTGTTCGGCACCTTCGTGATGGAGGGCGCGGCGATGGTCGGCGAAGGCATCCCGGCAGCGGTGGTGGAACAGGCGGGCCTGCAGGCCGGCATGCCGGTGGGCCCGCTGGCCGTGCTCGACGAAACCGCCCTGTCGCTCTCGGTCCACGTGCTGGACCAGACCCGCGCCGACCTGCGGGCCGAGGGCGGCACCTACATCGCCACCCCGGGCGAACTGCTGGTGGAGCGGATGGTCAAGGAATTCGACCGCAACGGCCGCGCGGCGGGCGCCGGCTTCTACGACTACCCGCAGGACAAGGGTGCGAAGAAAACGCTCTGGCCCGAACTGCAGGCGCTGTTCGGCAAGCCCGGCGTCAGCTGGGACATGCAGGACCTGAAGGACCGCCTGCTGTACCGGCAGGCGGTGGAAACCGCGCGCTGCCTGTCCGAGAACGTGCTGACCAGCGTGCACGACGCCAACATCGGCTCGATCTTCGGCATCGGCTTTCCGGCCTGGACCGGCGGCGCCATGCAGTTCATCTACGGCACCGGCATCGAGGCCTTCTTCGCGCGCGCCGAGGCGCTGGCGGCCAGGTACGGCCCCGGCTTCGTCCTCACCTCCAGGGTGAAGGACGCCATCCTCACCCACCGGCCGTCCTGGTGATGCCATGAATGCCCCGGTTGCCGCCGGCCTGCATGCGCTGTTCGAGGCGCAGCGCGAAGCGTTCGCCCGCGACATCTTCCCGGACCGCGCCGTGCGGCTGGACCGGCTGCGGCGCCTGCGCGCCCTGGTGAGCGACAACGAGGAGGCGATCGCCGCCGCGATCTCGGCCGACTTCGGCCACCGCTCGCGCCACGAGACCGCGCTGGCGGAAATGGTGATGATGCTGGCCGCCCTCTCGCACGCGCGCCGGCACCTGGCGCGCTGGATGAAGACGCGGCGGGTGGCCACGTCGTTCCATTCGCTGCCCGGCGCCAGCCGCATCACGGCGCAGCCGCTGGGCGTGGTGGGCATCATCAGCCCGTGGAACTACCCGCTGCAGCTGGCGCTGGCGCCGGCCGTCGCCGCGCTGGCGGCCGGCAACCGGGTGCTGCTCAAGCCCAGCGAACTCACGCCGCGCTTTTCCGGGCTGCTGGCACAGCTGGTGGAGCGCCACTTCGCCGCCGACGAATGCGCGGTCGTCAACGGCGACGCCGACGTGGCGCGGCAGTTCGCCAGCCTGCCCTTCGACCACCTGCTCTTCACCGGTTCCACCGCCGTCGGACGGCAGGTGGCGATGGCTGCGGCACCCAACCTGACGCCGGTCACGCTGGAGCTCGGCGGCAAGTCGCCGGCCATCCTGGACGCCAGCTGCGACCTGGCCGACGCCGCCCGCCGCATCGCCGCCGGCAAGCTGCTCAACGCCGGACAGACCTGCATCGCGCCCGACTACGTGCTGCTGCCCTCGGCCCTGGTGCGCGACTTCGCCGATTCCTTCACCGAAGCGACCCGCCAGCTGTACCCGACGCTGGAGCACAACCCGGACTACACCAGCATCGTCAACGAGCGGCACCTGGACCGCCTGCAGGCGCTGGTCGAGGATGCGCGGTCCCGGGGAGCGCAGGTGCTGGCCATCGACCCCGCCGGCGAGCCTGCGGCGCGCGGACACCGCAAGATGCGCCCCACCCTGCTGCTGGACGTCACGCCGGCGATGGCCGTGATGCAGGAGGAAATTTTCGGCCCGGTGCTGCCGGTGCTGGGCTACGCCACGCTCGACGAAGCCATCGCCTTCGTCAACCACCGGCCGCGGCCGCTGGCGCTGTACTGGTTCGGGCGCGACGCCCGCAGCCGCGGCCGGGTGCTGCGCGAAACCATCTCTGGCGGCGTCACCATCAACGACGTGCTGCTGCACATCGCGCAGGAGAACCTGCCGTTCGGCGGGGTCGGCGCCAGCGGCAGCGGCGCCTACCACGGCGACTACGGCTTCCGCACCTTCTCCAAGGACAAGCCCGTGTTCGGGCAGTCGCCCTGGTCCGGCACCTCCCTGCTGCGGCCGCCCTACGGGCCACGCGCCGAACGCATCCTGCGCCTGCTCAAGCGGCTGGCGTAGGCACTCTCCTACTTCACAACGCGGCTTGTGCCGGGAACCGGAGCGCGCGGCGCTTCGTAGCATCGTGCCCATCGTTTGGCCGGTGACCGGCTCGGGAGTGGTTGAGATGTCTCAGGCTGGACTCATGTCGTTGATGCAATCCCCGACTCCCGCGTTCGACGCGCTGCGCCAGCCGCTGCGCGCCCTTCTCAAACGCTGCGCGCCCTCGGTGCGGCGCGACGGCGATGCCACGCTTTACCTCGGCCAGGGCCAGCCGGTGATCGTGTTCCCGGTGCTGGGCGGCGGCCCCGACAGCACCGCGCCGCTGCGCAGCTTGCTGGACGAAGCCGGCTTCACCAGCTACGACTGGGGCATGGGCGTGGACACCGGCCCGCGCGACCGCAACCTCAACCGCTGGCTGCGCGAGCTGGAGGAAAAGGTCATCGACGTCGCCGAAACCGAAGGGTCCAGCGTCTCCCTGCTGGGCTGGAGCCTGAGCGGCATCTATGCCCGCGAACTGGCCAAGCGCACCAACCCGCTGGTGCGCCAGGTGATCACGCTGGGCACGCCGTTCAACACCAGCGCCGAAGGCCACCAGCAGTGCCCCCTGATCAAGGTGCTGGAGGGCGGCTACGGCAACCTGGCGGTCAACCTGCGCCACCGGCTCAGCCAGAGCCCGCCGGTGCCGTGCACGTCGATCTACAGCCGCACCGACGGCCTGGTGCCGTGGCGGCTGTGCGTGGAGAAGGAATCGGCGCAATCGGAGAACATCGAGGTCGACGGCGCCACCCATCGCGGGCTGCCGGCCCACCCGAAGGTGCTGGAGGCGATCACCCACCGGCTGGCGCAGCCGGAAGGCGAATGGCGCCCGTTCGGCGCCGCCCCCGCCCGCGCCTACAACTGAGCCGGGCCGCGGCCCGGGCGATGCCCCGAGATACTTGACTGAGGCAATCAATTCGCCGACCATCGCCGGATGGCCGCCGCGTCTTCCGTCACCCCTGCCCACGTCAAGGCCGTCCGCGGCTTCAACCGCTTCTACACGCAGCGCATCGGCGTGCTCGCCCCCTATCTCGGCAGCGACCTGACGCTGACCGACGTGCGCGTGCTGTACGAACTTGCGCACCGCCAGCAGCCGACCGCCAGCGAACTGGCGCGCGAGCTGTCGCTCGACGCCGGCTACCTGAGCCGGATCCTGCGCCGCTTCGAGGGCAAGGGCTGGCTGGCCCGCACACCGGCACCGGCCGATGCGCGGCAAAGCCTGCTGGCGCTGACCGAGGCCGGCCACCAGGCCTTCGCCCCGCTGCAGCAGAAGTCGCGCGACGAGGCCGCCGCCCTGCTGGCGCCGCTGCCGCCGGCCGACCGCAGCCGCGTGATCGAGGCCATGCACACGGTGCAGCGCCTGCTCGAGCCGGACGAATCGCCGGCGCCGGTAGCGGTGCTGCGCGAGCTGCGCCCCGGCGACATGGGCTGGGTGGTGTTGGCCCACGGCGAGCTGTATGCGCGCGAGGAGCGCTTCAACTGGGAATTCGAGGGCCTGGTCGCCGGGATCGCCGCCAGCTTCGTCGAGAACTTCAGGCCGGCGCGCGAGAAGGGCTGGATCGCCGAGATCGACGGCGAGCGCGTCGGCTCGGTGTTCGTGGTGCAGAAGTCGCCGACTGTGGCGCAGCTGCGGCTGTTGCTGGTCACGCCGGCCGCGCGCGGGCACGGCCTGGGCCGGCGCCTGGTGGACGAATGCATCGCCTTCGCCCGCCAGCGCAAATACCGCAAGATGGTGCTGTGGACCCAGGCCCACCTGCTGGCCGCGCGCGCCATCTACGGCTCGCGCGGGTTCGTGCTGACCTCGAGCGAAGCGTTCTCGGGCTATGGCCGGACCGACCTGGTCGGCGAGACCTGGGAGCTCAGGCTCTGAGCCGCCTGCCGCTGCTGGCGGCGGCAGGCGCCGGCGTGCAGGTCGGCGCCGCGATCGTGGCCTCGCGCTTCGTGGTGGCCGAGGTGCCGCCGCTGACGCTGGCGATGCTGCGCTACGCGGTCGGCTTCCTGTGCCTGCTGCCGTTCGCCTGGGGCGCGCTGCGCCGCAGGGACGCCGTGGGCGCCGGCACGGGGCCGGCCGGCCGCTCGTTCGGCAACGACCTGCTGACGATGGCGGCGCTGGGCATCGGCCAGTTCGGCGTGCTGATCGCCCTGCTCAATTACGGCCTGCAGCAGGTGGGCGCAGCGCAGGCGGCGATGATCTTCAGCCTGTTCCCGCTGCTCACGCTGCTGCTGGCGGCGGCGCTGGGGCGCGAGCGGGTGACGCCCGCGCTGCTGCTCGGCGTACTGCTGTCGATGGCCGGGGTCGCCCTGTCGCTGGTGCCCAAGCTCGACGCCGCGCCGGCCGCCGGCGCCGGCTGGTGGGGCGAACTGGCGATCGCCGGCGCGGCCGCCACCGGCGCGCTGTGCAGCGTCCTGTACCGGCCCTACCTGCAGCGCTATCCCACGGTGCCGGTGTCGGCGTTCGCGATGCTGGCGTCGGTTGCGGTGCTGGCCCTGCTGGCGCTGTCCGAGGGCTGGCCGGCGCGCGTCGCGGGCCTGGGCGGCACGGCCTGGGCCGTGGTCGGCTTCATCGGCCTGTCCAGCGACATCGGCTACTTCCTTTGGCTGTACGCGCTCAAGCACGAGTCGCCGACGCGGGTGACGGTGTTCCTCGCGCTCAATCCCGTCACCGCGGCGTTGCTCGGCGCATGGCTGCTGCACGAGCCGTTCACGCCGTGGTCCGGCGCGGCGCTGGCGCTGATCGCGCTCGGGCTGGCGCTGGCGACCCGGCCGGCGCCGCGCGGGCAAGGATAATCGGCGCATGATGTCTCCCCCCGCAGCGCCGCTGGCGGCCGAGCCCGCGCAGCGCGAGCAGCCAAAGTCCCTCTCCGACCTCTTCGTTTCCTTCACCCTGCTGGCCCTGCAGGGCTTCGGCGGCGTGCTGGCCGTGGTGCAGCGCGAACTGGTCGAAAAGAAGCGCTGGATGACGCGCGAGGAATTCGTCGAGGAATGGTCGGTGGCCCAGATCATGCCGGGGCCCAACGTGATCAACCTGGCGGTGGGCATCGGCGCGCGCTACTTCGGCTTTCGCGGCGCCATGACGGCGGTGGCCGGCATGCTGGCGGCGCCGCTGTTCGTCGTCATCGTGCTGGCGCTGGTCCATGCGCATTTCGCCGGCAATCCGCAGGTGGCCGGCGCGCTGCGCGGCATGGGGGCGGTCGCCGCCGGCCTGATCACCGCCACCGGGCTGAAGCTGTCGGCGGCATTGGGCAGGCACCCGCTGGGCGCGCCGCTGTGCGCGCTGCTGGGGGTGGCGACCTTCGTGGCGATCGCGCTGCTGCGCTGGCCGCTGATCTGGGTGCTGCTGGGACTGGGCGGGATCGGCTGCGTGCTGACCTGGCGAAAGATCGCGCCATGACGGCGCTGAGCCTGCGCGAGTGGCTGGACCTGCTCCTGCACTTCGCCACCCTGTCCCTGCTGTCGGTGGGCGGCGCCATCACCACCGCGCCCGACATGCACCGCTTCCTGGTCGACGGCCGGCACTGGCTGAGCGACCCGCAGTTCAGCGCCTCGATCGCCATCGCCCAGTCGGCGCCCGGCCCCAACGTGCTGTTCGTCGCGCTGATGGGATGGAACGTCGGCCTGAACGCCGGCGGCCTGCCGCTGGCGGCCCTGGGCCTGACGGTGGCGATGACCGGCATCCTGCTGCCCAGCACCACGCTCACCTACGTGGCGGCGCGCTGGAGCCAGGCCAACCGCCACCTGCGCGGCGTGCGCGCCTTCAAGCAGGGCATGGCGCCGATCGTGGTGGCCCTGCTGATCGCCACCGGCTGGATCCTGGCCACCGGCGGCAACTACGCGGCGCGCAACTGGCCGCTGTGGCTGGTGACCGGCGTCACCGCGCTGATCGTCTGGCGCACCCGGCTGCACCTGCTGTGGCTGCTGGGCGCGGGCGCGCTGCTGGGATGGTTCGGCCTGGTGTAGCTGCTACTGGTCGAGCAGGTCGCCGCGAAAGAAGCACCACGCGCTGCCGTCGTGCAGGTAGAAATGGCCGTCGGCGCAGAAGTCCTTGCCGGGAAAGAACTCGCGGTAGGCGCGCGGCACCAGCCGCACCAGCTGCTCGTCACTCAGCTCGTCGAATTCTTCGGGGGTGATCGGCTGGCCGACCCGCAGGCGTCTGGCTTCCATGGCTACTTGCGGCACCACTGGTTTTCGCAGGAGGCCTCCTCGCCGGACACGCCGCTGTTGAAGCCCGGACAGGTCTTGATGAAGTAGCGCGCTTCCTCGCACGACGTCATTTGCTTGCAGGACGTGCGGCCGTCGCAGGTGAAGAAGGAAACGGCCGGATCGCCCGGCCTGGCGGCCGGCAGGGGCGCGACCTTCTTCTTGGCCGGCTGGCTGGCCAGTTCCGCTTCGCGCTGGGCATGGACCCGGTCCTGGTACTTGCCCCAGCCGAACCACGCCACTGCGGCCAGCAGCAGGACGACGATGATGTTTCTCATGGCGGTTTGCCTCCCCTGGCCATTCTTGCCGATCGGCGCGCGAAAACCCGCAATTCGGGCGGCGCGGCGCCGGATGCGGCGTCTGGCTGCAACACTCGGCTGTCTCGGAAATCACTCAAGGATAAGCTGCGTCCGGGTGACCGCGGCGCACAGCCTGCCCTCGGCGTTGCGCACCATGGTCTGCCACACGTGGGTGGTGCGGCCGCGGTGCAACGCCAGGCATTCGCCGGTGACGACGGTGCCGGCGCGGGCGCCGGCGATGAACTTGGTGCAGGAATCGGTGGTGTGGTGCGCTTGCCCGGCCCCAGGTCCAGCATCCGGGAACAGCGCCGGGCCCGTCCGATAATCCAGTCATGACCACCGACCTCGTACCGCCGCAGCTGCAGTTCTTCGCCGACCTCTCCGTGCTGGTGGACCGGCCGCAGGAAGTGGGGATGACGGCGCGCGGCCGCCGGCGGCTCATCCCGATCCTCGGCGGCGAGGCCGTGGGCCAGGGCTGGCGGGCCCGCGTGCTGCCCGGCGGCGCCGATTTCCAGCTGCTGGTCACGGACACGCTGGCCGAGCTCGATGCCCGCTACTGCCTGGAAACCGACGCCGGCGAACTGATCTACGTGCAAAACCGCGCCATCCGCAGCGGCCCGCCCGACCTGATGGCGAAGCTGGTGCGCGGCGAGCCGGTCGATCCGGCGCAGATCTACTTCCGCTGCAGCCCCGGCTTCGAGACGGCATCGGCCTCGCTGCGCTGGATCACCGAGCGCATGTTCGTCGGCACCGGCGCGCGCCACCCGGACAAGGTGGTGATGCGCTTCTGGCAACTGGGCTGAGCCCGGCGACTTTTCTCTTCTTCCATTGCAAGGACCCACCATGGACTACCGGACCCTCGGGCGATCCTCTCTGAAGGTGTCGCCGCTCTGCCTGGGCGGCAACGTGTTCGGCTGGACCGCCGACCAAGCCACCTCGTTCTCCATCCTCGACGCCTGGCTGGATGCCGGCTTCAACTTCGTCGACACCGCCGACGTCTATTCGCGCTGGGCGCCCGGCCACGTGGGCGGCGAATCGGAAACCGTGATCGGCAAATGGCTCAAGGCCAGCGGCAAGCGCGACCGCGTGATCCTGGCCACCAAGGTCGGCATGGACATGGGCGACGGCAAGGTGGGCTTGAAGGCCGCCTACATCCGCCAGGCGGTCGAAGACTCGCTGCGCCGGCTGCAGACCGACCGCATCGACCTCTACCAGGCGCACAAGGACGACGAATCGACGCCGCTGGACGAAACGCTGGAGGCCTTCGCCTCGCTGGTCAAGGAAGGCAAGGTGCGCGTGCTCGGCGCCTCCAACTACAGCGCGCCGCGGCTGCAGCAGGCGCTGGACACCAGCGAACGGCTCGGCCTGCCGCGCTACGAAAGCCTGCAGCCGCTGTACAACCTGTACGACCGCGCGGTGTTCGAAAAAGAGCTGGCCCCGCTGTGCCGGGCGCAGGGCGTCGGCGTGATCAGCTTCTACGCGCTGGCCGCCGGCTTCCTCACCGGCAAGTACCGCAAGCCGGCCGATGCCAGCAAGAGCCAGCGCGGCCAGGGCACGGTCGACAAGTACCTCAACGAACGCGGCCTGAAGATCCTGGCAGCGCTGGACACGGTGGCGGCACGCACCCGCAGCCGGCCCGGACAGGTGGCGATCGCCTGGTTGCTCACCCAGCCGGCCGTGACCGCGCCGATCGCCAGCGCCACCTCGCTGGAACAGGTGGCGGAGCTGGAGCAGGCCACCCGCATCAAGGTGTCGGCCGAGGACATCGCGCTGCTGGACCAGGCCAGCGCGCAATAGTCAATCGGCGAGCAGTTGCGGCAGCAGCTGCGCCGCCTTGCCGCGCAGCACCGCGCCCGCGGCGTCGAGCTCCGTCGGCTCCGGGTTGAGGACCACCACCCTGCCCCGCGTCCGCCGCGCCAGGCCGGCCGCCGGATAGACCACGCCGGAGGTGCCGACCACCAGCATCAGGTCGCAGCGGTCGGCCGCCCGCTCCGCCGCGGTCAGGGCGTCCAGCGGCAGCGCCTCGCCGAACCAGACCACGGCCGGCCGGCGCAGGTTGCCGCAGACGCCGCACGAGGGCGGCCGGCCGGGGATCACGTGGTCGTCGCGGCAGCAACCGCGCGGCGGGTCCAGCCAGCGGTCCTGCGCGATGTTGCCGTGCAGCGCCAGCACGCCGGTGCTCCCGGCCCGCTGGTGCAGGCCGTCGACGTTCTGGGTGATGAGGGTCAGGCGGCCCGGGTGGCGCTGCTGGAACTGCGCCAGCGCCAGGTGGCCGGCGTTGGGCTCGACCCGCGCGATCATCTCGCGCCGCGCCGCGTACCAGTCCCACACCAGGCGCGGGTCGGCGCGAAACGCTGCTTCGGTGGCCAGCTGCGCAGGATCGAACTTCGCCCACAGGCCGGTCAGCGCATCGCGGAAGGTGGGCACACCGGACTCCGCGCTGATGCCGGCGCCGGTGAGCACCACGATCGACGGCGCCGCGGCGATCCAGCCGCGCACCTCGCCGTTCATGTGCGCTGGCGCACCGCCTCGTACAGGCAGATGCCGCTGGCCACCGACACGTTCAGGCTTTCCACCGCGCCGCGCATCGGGATGCTGACCAGCGCGTCGCAGGTCTTGCGCGTGAGCTGGCGCATGCCCTCGCCTTCCGCCCCCAGCACCAGCGCCAGCGGCCCCTTGAGGTCGGCCTGGAAGATGGTCTGCGGCGCGTCGTCGCTGGTGCCGATGCACCAGATGCTGCGCTCCTTCAATTCGTTCATGGTGCGGGCCAGGTTGGTCACCATGAAATACGGCACGGTCTCGGCCGCCCCGCTGGCGACCTTGGCGACGGTCGCATTGATGCCGGCCGCGTGGTCCTTGGGCGCGATCACGGCATGGGCGCCGGCGCCGTCGGCCACCCGCAGGCAGGCGCCCAGGTTGTGCGGATCGGTCACGCCATCGAGCACCAGCAGCAGCGGCGGCCCCTGGATCGCGTCCAGCAGGTCGTCCAGCGAATGGGCCTGCGGCAGCGCCTCCACCCGGGCGGCCACGCCCTGGTGGCCGTGGCTGCCGGCCAGCTTGGCCAGCCGCACGCCGTCGGCCTCGATCAGGCGCACGCCGGCCTCGGCGGCGCGCTCGATGAACTGGCGCATGCGGGCGTCGCGGCGGGCCGGGTCGTGGTAGATCTCGACGATGGAGCGCGGGGCAGTTTTCAGGCGGACGCCGACCGCGTGGAATCCGAACAGGACTTTGGGAGCAGACATATCCGTCGATTATCCGGTGCGGCGCAAAGCTCAGCTCATGTATAGAATCATCCAATGCCGGCGCGCCTCATCCCCCAGTGCACGGTCATGCTGCTGGACGTGGCCGTGGCCGCGGGCGCCCCGCAACCTGACGCCGCGGTGCTCAAGCAGCGGGTCCAGGGCCTGCTGGCCAGCGCCTTGCAGAAATTGCCGGAAGAAGGACGGCTGGCGGTGGAATCCGGCAGCACCGCGGTGGTCTGCTTCGTCAGCGATCCGCAGGACGGCCTGCGTGCCGCCATGCGGCTGCGCGACGAGGTTGCCCGGCACCCGGGCGCACAGCTGTCGGTGCGGGTGGCGCTGAACATCGGTCCGGTGCAGGTCGCCGCCGACCCCCACGACCACCTGCACGTCACTGGCGAGGGCATCCACCACGCGATCGAGATCCGCGACCGGGCCGAACCCAACGAGGTGGTGGTCTCCCACAGCTACCACCAGCTGCTGTCGCAGCTGGACCCGGCGCTGGCCGGCCGCTTCGCCGCCTTCAGCCGCGGCCAGTCCAGGGCGGTGCGGCTCTACGCGGCGCCGATCCGGACGGCGGCCCGGTCGGACGCGACCCGCCAGATGGACATCACGCCGTCGGAGCTGGACGTCATCGAGCACACCCTGCACCGCTTCATCGGCGCCGCCGCCGTGCCGCTGATGCAGGACGAGATCGAGCGCCGCGCCACCCTGCAGGACTTCGTCGCGGCGGTCGCCGCCGGTGTCGCCCATCCGCAGCAGCGCGAGGTGTTCCTGCAGGCGCTGCAGCGGGCCTTGCCGGATCGCCGCTTCTAAGCTGGCGTCATGCCCGGCCAGGCCGGGCCGGCGCGCTCAGTCGATCCGCGCGCCCGAGGCCTTCACCACCAGGGACCACTTGTGGATGTCGTCCTGCAGGATGCGGGCGAACTGCTCCGGCTGCGTGACGTAGGGGTCGGCACCGATCTGCGCGAATTTCTCGAGCACGTCCTTGTCATGCAGCAGCTCGCCGATGTCGGCGTTCATCTTCCTGACGATCGGCTCGGGCGTGCCGGCCGGCGCCAGCAGGCCGAACCAGGGGCTCAGTTCCAGCCCGCCGATGCCGGCTTCGGCGAAGGTCGGCAGGTTGGGAAAGGCGGCGGAGCGCTTGGAGCCGGTCACGGCAATCGCCCTGACCTTGTCGTTGCGGATGTGCCCCACCACCGACGGCAGGCTGGTGAAGGTCATCTGGATCTGGCCGCCGATGGTGTCGGTCAGCGCCCCGGCCGCGCCCTTGTACGGCACGTGGACCAGCTTCACGCCCTGGTTCATGTTGACCATCTCGCCCAGCAGGTGGTTCAGGGACCCGTTGCCGGCCGAGCCGAAATGGACGTCGCCCGGATGGGCCTTGGCATAGGCGATCAGTTCGGGCGCCGTCTTGGCCGGGAAGTTCTGGTTGACCACCAGCGCGAACGGCACCGTCGCCAGCGTGGCGACCGGCGCGAAGTCCTTGTACGGGTCGTAGCTCAGGCTCTTGTACACGCTGCCGTTGATGGCCTGCGTGCCGACGTAACTCATGAGGAGCGTGTAGCCGTCGGCCGGCGACTTGGCGACGTAGTCGGTGCCGACGTTGCCGCCCGCGCCCGGCTTGTTTTCCACGATCACCGGCTGGCCCCAGCGCTCGGACAGCTTCTGGCCGATCACGCGGGCCAGCGCGTCGGAGGCGCCGCCGGGCGTCTGCGGCACGATGATGCGCACCGGCTTGGACGGAAAGGCCTGCGCGAGGGCGGCGCCGGCGCCGACGGCGGCCGCCAGCCCGAGGGCCAGCGCGCGTAAAACTGCAGTCTTGGGCATCTTGTGGGTCTCCTGGGGAATGATTGGAATCAGCGCGGCGCGGCCGGCTGGCTGATGCGGCCGGCCTCGATGGTAATGCGGTGTTCGCAGCGGGCCGCGATGGCCTGGTCGTGCGTGACCAGGACCAGCGTGGTGCCCAGTTCGCGGTTCAGGTCGAACATCAGTTCCATCACGGTCTCGCCGGTGGCGAAGTCCAGGCTGCCGGTGGGTTCGTCGGCCAGCAGCACGGCCGGCTGCACGACGAAGGCGCGGGCCAGCGCCACCCGCTGCTGCTCGCCGCCGGACAGCACCTTGGGATAGTGGCCCAGGCGCTGCGACAGGCCCACCCGCGCCAGCATCTCTGCGGCCGCCTTGCGCGAGTCGCGCCGGCCCGCCAGTTCCAGCGGCAGCATCACGTTTTCCAGCGCCGTCAGGTTGCCCATCAGCTGGAAGCTCTGGAACACGAAGCCGACCTTCTGCGCCCGCAGCGCCGCCCGGTCGTCCTCGCCGATCGCGAACAGGTCCTGGCCGGCCAGCCGCACGGTGCCGCGGGTGGGCGTGTCCAGGCCGGCGATGATCGACAGCAGCGTGCTCTTGCCGGAGCCGGAGGCGCCGACGATGGCCGCCGTCTCCCTGGCGGCCAGCGCGAAGTCGATATCACGCAGAATGTCGAGGGTGCCGGTCGAGTCGGTCACCGACTTGTAGACGTGCTCGACGGAAATGATGGGATCAGACATGGTTTTGGGTGGTTGGACGCGCCGCAGCTGGATTGCGGCGGCTTTTGCAGTCGGGGCACTGGCGCCGGCGCTCGCCGCGGGCGACAGGAGCATCCTCGTGCTGGGCGACTCGCTGAGCGCCGAGTATGGCCTGAAGCGCGGCAGCGGCTGGGTGGCGCTGCTGGAAAACCGGCTGGCGGCCGAAAAAATCGCGGCGCACGTGGTCAACGCCAGCATCAGCGGGGAGACCACCTCGGGCGGGCGCTCGCGCCTGCCGGCGCTGCTGGCCAAGAACAAGCCGGACGTGGTGGTGATCGAGCTGGGCGGCAACGACGCCCTGCGCGGCCTGCCGCTGCCCATGACGGAGGACAACCTGGTCCAGATGACCCGCGCGGCGCAGCAATCTGGCGCCAAGGTGCTGCTGGTGGGGATGCAGGTGCCGCCCAACTACGGCACCGACTACAGCAAGCGCTTCGCCGGCCTGTTCGCGTCGGTGGCCAAGAAGACCAAGGCGGCGCTGGTGCCCTTCCTGCTCAAGGGCGTGGCCGACGCCGACGACCCGGCGCGCATGTTCCAGGCCGACCGCATCCACCCGGTGGCCGAGGCGCATCCGCAGATGCTGGCCAACGTCTGGCCGGAACTGAAGAAGCTGCTCAAGTGACGGTGCAACTCATTGCCGCGGCCGACGCGATCGCCCGGCTGGCCGAATTCAGCGCGGTGATCGACGCCCGCAGCGAAGCCGAATACGCCGAGGACCGGCTGCCGGGCGCGCTCAACTGGCCCACGCTCAACGACGAGGAGCGGCACCGCATCGGCACCATCTACGTGCAGGTCAATCCGTTCGAGGCCAGGAAGCGCGGCGCCGCCATCGCCGCCGCCAACATCGCCCGCCACATCGAGCGCGAGCTGATCGACACCCCCAAGGGCTGGCAGCCGCTGGTGTACTGCTGGCGCGGCGGCAAGCGCAGCGGCTCGCTGGCGCTGGTGCTGGACCAGATCGGCTTCAAGGTCTCGGTGATCGAGGGCGGCTACAAGGCCTTTCGCACCGCGGTGCTGGCGGACCTGCCGCAGCAGGCGCGGCGCCACCAGTACCGGGTGGTCTGCGGTCCCACCGGCTCGGGCAAGACGCGCCTGCTGCAGGCGCTGGAGCGCGCCGGCGCCCAGGTGCTGGACCTGGAGGACCTGGCCAGCCACCGCAGCTCGGTGCTGGGCCTGGTGCCGGGCCAGGTGCAGCCGGGCCAGAAACGCTTCGACACCCTGGTGTGGGACAAGCTGCGCCTGTTCGATCCGGCGCGGCCGGTCTTCATCGAGAGCGAGAGCAAGAAGGTGGGCAACCTGGCGGTGCCGCAAGCGCTGATCGAGGCGATGCGGGCCAGCCCCTGCCTGGACCTGCAGTTGCCCGACGACGAGCGCGTCAAGCTGCTGCTGGAGGACTACGCCTTCTTCGTCGCCGACCCGGAGTTGTTTTGCGAGCGGCTGGATGCGCTGGTGATGCTGCGCGGCAAGGCCGTGGTGCAGGGCTGGCAGGCGCAGGTGCGCGCCGGCGACGTCGAACCCGTGGTGCGCGAGCTGCTGCTGCAGCACTACGACCCGGGCTATGCGGCCTCGATCGAGCGCAACTTCAAGCAGTACGGCACGGCGCAGGCGCTGGTGCCGGCCGACCGCTCGCCGGCGGCGATGGACGACCTGGCCCGCGCGCTGGTGGCCTGAGCCGCGCCGGCGGCTGCTAGGTGATCCGGGCGAGGTCGCCCACCTGCCGGTCGCCGATGAAGAAGTTCCAGAAGTGCGCCCCGCCACGCATGGCAGGCGCGTAGTCGGTTCCGCTCACCGATTCGCCCGGGCCGAGCGAGCCGTAGTTGAAGATCGACGTTCCCGCCGTGTCGCCCCCCGCGTCGCGCTCGATGCGCAGCGAGAACGGCCCGGTCGGCCGGTTGCCGCGATTGGTCAGCGTGTAGTAGATGCTGAACGCCTGGTAGGCGCTCGGCGTCGGCGGATTGGTTCCCGCATCGGCGAGCACCGTGTCGGCAATGCCCGAGCGCGGCCCGTTCGGCGTCGCGCTCAGCTGGTTCGAGAACGCGCTTTCACCCGCAGCATTGCTGGCGCGCACCGACACCCAGTAGCGCGTGCCGTTGGACAGCGGCGCCAGCCGCACGCCGGTGGCGTTACCCGCGTCCGCAGCGCCGGCGTAGATCGCTGACTGCTCGGTGCCGTAGCCGACCTTGTAGCCGGTGGCGCCGGCCACCGCGGCCCACGAGACATCCAGGAAGCCGTCGCCCGGCGCCAGGCTGTTGAGCGTGGGCGCGGGCGGGCGCTGGGGTGGAGCGTCCATCACCTCCAGCTGCGGCAAGCGGTCCCAGGCCGTCCATCCGCTGCTGACCTGTCCGCGGACCGCGACCGGCTGGTTGGAGGCCAGCGTGTCCTGATAGGCCTGCAGGGCGCCGTTGGACCAGCGCCCCAGCGCGGCCCGGTAGCCGAATTCGGGAATGCCGGCGCTGTCCGGGTGGACGTAGCAGCCCAGCGACTCCCAGTTGCTCCAGCCGCCGTTGGGCGTACGCTGCCACGCGTGATAGAGGTTGCGGTCCATCCCGTGCGCAAACACCTCGATCCGGCCGTCGCGGTTGCTGCCGGCCAGCAGGCCGTTGCCGATCCACAGCCCGCCGAGCGACGACCAGCCGCTCCAGCCGCTGTTGGGTGCGGTCTGCCAGTTGTGCCAGACGGCGCCGTCCAGGCCCTGCGCAAAGACCTCCAGCCGGCCGTCCTGGTTGCGCGCGACCGCCAGCGGCCCGGTCACCAGCAGGCCGCCGGCCAGGGCCGCCCAGTCGCTCCAGGCGCCGCCGGGCGTGCGCTGCCAGCAGTGGCGGATGGTGCCGTCCGGGGCGTGGGCGAACAGTTCGAGGCGCCCATCGCCGTTGGTGGCGACGACCACGTCGCCGCCGGGCGGCACCGCGCCGGCCAGCGAGTTCCAGGCGCCCCAGCCCGAATTGGGGGCGGTCTGCCGCCGGCTCCAGACCGCGTTGTCGGTGCCGCGCACGAACACCTCGAGCCGGCCGTCGGCATTGGCAGCGGCTGCGATCGGCGCGTCGGGCGGCAGCTCGCCATCCAGCGAGGACCAGCCGCCGAAGTCGCCGGTGGGATTGCCCTGCCAGCAGTGCACCAGCGCACCGGAAGCAGACCGCGCGAAGATCTCCAGCCTGCCGTCGGCATTGCGTGCGACCGCCAGCGGCGTGTCCGCAGACAGGTCGCCGTCGATGCTCTTCCAGCTGCCCAGCACGTCGGGCTCGGTCTGGCGCGCCACCCACAGCCGCGGCGCTCGGCCGGTCCGGGCCTGGCGATGGACCAGCGCATGAAACTCGCCGGCGCCGTTGCCAGTCGCGTCGAAGTTCTGCCGGAAGCCGACGCCGACGTCGGGCAGCCGGTAGACGTTCTGGCCGAACTGCACGTTAGCTGTGAACTGGCGCTGCTGCCCGAACAGCTGGTAGCGGAACTGCAGGTAGGGTTCGTAGCCGTCGTTGAGGTCGGGCACCTGCACCGTCACGGTCTTGGTGGTCCACCCCGGTGCGCGCGGCGGGTGCGCCCACGGGTCGCCGAAATCCCAGACCCGCAGCGATTGCGTCACCGGCACCGTGTCGATCGCGCGGGCGCGGTCGCACCAGAAGCTGAACTCGCCGGCAGCGTTCGAGCGACCCACCTGCGTGGTGAGGTCGTCGTCGCTGCTGGTCGAGTCGCGATCGAACAACTTGACTTCGATTCCCTGGGCCGGCAGGCCATTGGCCCAGAGGACTGTTCCCGATTGCAAGAACGGACGCGGCATGGCGGATCTCCTGTGTGAACCAGCAACGGCTGGCGCGCAGGAGCACTGTCCGGCGCTGCGAAAGCGCCGCCAACCCGCAATCGATGGACGCACGGTTGCGCCGCGTCGATTGGTTCCTCAGCTCTGGGGACGCATGGCGGGCGGCGCCCGCACGATCAGGATTGCCGCGGCAGCGGCTGCAGCAGGCTGGCGCGGTTGCCCTCGGTGTCGCGGAACGACACGTACCGGCCAACGCCGGGAATGTCCATCGGCTCGCCCAGCACCTGGCCGCCGGCCTGGCGCACCTTCTCCATGGCGGCGGCAGCGTCCTGCACCGCGATCACCACCGACGGATGCTGGTCCGGCCAGTCGGCCTTGCGGGGAAAGAAGCCGCCGTTGATCGCGCCGGGCTTGAGCGGGCCGGCCGGGCCCGAGTCGGCCGTCACGGCCAGCACGTAGTTGCCCATCTCCTGGCCCAGCGCCTGGGTCTGCCAGCCGAACGCCTGCCGGTAGAACGCGGCCATGCGCTGCTGGTCGTCGTAGGGCATCTCGAAGTGAACGACGGGATCCATGGAGTTGCTCCAGTGCGATGCGTCTTTTGATGGGGATCAGCCGGGCGTCGGCGTCCCGCCGGCCGGTGGCGTGTTGTCGTCCTGCTGGCCGTCCTGTCCGCTGCCCTCGCCTTCGCCGGTCTTGCGCTCGCTCTTGGCCTTGAGCTTGTCTTCCTTCTTGCGCTTCTTGGCCAGTTCCTTCTGCCGCTTCTCGTATCCGTAATTTGGTGTGGCCACAGGCAGTTCCGTTAGGTTAGTCAGATGGGAGCACTGTAAGCCATCTGCAGCCCGGTTGGAAATGGTGCCGGCTCATGTCAGCGACAGCACTTCCACGCAGGGCAGTTCCAGCCCGCCGGTGCTGACCGTGGCCGCGCCGCCGGTGACCACCTGGCCCTGCAGGCCCTCCAGCAGGAGCCGCGAACAGGCCACCCGCCACTTCGATTCGCGGGCAAACTGTTGCAGCGCGGCGGCGGCCGGCGCGGTGTCGCCGGTCAACACGCTGCCGGCATCGCCGTGCAGCGGATCCGTCACGTGCACCAGCGTGGCCGGACCGACGTGCAGCGCTACCGTCATGCCGCTGTCGGTGGCGCCGGCCTTGACCAGCGCCAGCGCGCCGCGCAGGGCCCGCAGGCGGAACGCCGCCACGTCGGCTCCCTCCACCGGCACGAACACCGCCAGCAGGCTGTCGCCCTGCGGCACCAGGTGGCGGGCGCCGAACAGGTAGAGCGTGTCGCGGGCGTTCTGGTAGCCCTGCCGCACGGCGGCCGCCAGGTCGTCGCTGGGCGACTGGCGCTGCAGGATCGAGGAGAACAGGTCCACCGCCAGCACGATGGCATCGGGATAGTCCAGCGCCTCGTTGTAGCGGCCGCTATCCTCCCAGCGGCTGTTCAGTTCCTTGAACAGGCGCTGCTCGTAGAGGTTGGCCAGCGACTGCTTCTGGCCCTCCAGCGCGGCCAGGAACTTGTCCTTGATCTCGCCGACGATCTCCTCGCGCCGCGACTTGCGCCGGTTCAGCAGCGAGGTGACCGCCTCGCGCAGTTCGGCCGCGTTCAGCGGCTTGGCCAGGTAGTCGTCGGCGCCCGAGGTCATCCCGACCCGGACCTGCGCGCGCTCGGTCATGGTCGTGAGCATGATGACCGGCACCTCGGCCAGGCCGGCCTCCTGGCGCAGCGACGACACCAGCTGGTAGCCGTTCATGCCCGGCATCACGACGTCGCACACGATCAGGTCCGGGCGCGCCTGCCGCGCCATGTCCAGGCCCTGCTCGCCGTCGACCGCCCACAGCACGCGGTGGCCCACGCGCTGCAGGATGCCGACTACCGCCAGGCGCTGGATCGGGTCGTCCTCGATCACCAGGATCGAGGCAGGGTTGTCGTTGCCGGGCGGCGGCACCAGGGGGTTCGTCATAGGGCGCGGTCCTTGATGGTGGTTGCACTCGCGTGCAGGAATTCGTCGAAGGCGGCGCGGAGGTCGGCCAGCCCGCGCTCGAGCCCGGTGGTGTGGCCTTCCAGCGCCTGCTTCTCCAGCGTGCGGGCCAGCTTGGCCAGCACCTCGGCGCTGACCATGGAGGCCGATCCGGCCAGCGAATGCAGGTGCCGGTGGACGTCGGTGCCCTGGTCGGCCGCCAGCGCGGCGGCGATCTTCTCCAGCACCTTGGGCGCCAGCTCGATGAAGGAATCCAGCACCTGCCGGAACAGCTCGGCGTCGCCGTCCATCCGGTCCAGCGCCTTCTGTTCGGCAAACACCGCTTCGGCCGGCGGCGCCGTCCAGCGGTCGAGGATCGCCGCCAGCTGCGAAGCCTCCATCGGCTTGGACAGGAAGTCGTCCATGCCGGCGGCCAGGCACTTTTGCCGCTGCTCCTCCGACACGTTGGCGGTCAGGGCGATGATCGGCAGCCGCCAGCCGCCGGCGCGCAGCCGCGCAGCCGCCTCGTAGCCGTCCATCACCGGCATCCGGCAATCCATCAGGATCGCGTCGTAGTGCTCGCGCTGCACCGCGTCCAGCACCTGCTGGCCGTCCTCCACCACCGTGACGTCGACGTAGCCCACGAGCTTGAGCATGCCCTTGACCACGATCTGGTTGGTGGCGTTGTCCTCGGCCAGCAGGATGCGCAGCGGCCGCGCAGCGCGCGCGCTGCGCGCC
>NZ_JBHSMF010000010.1:342467-576821 GCF_042655405.1 Caenimonas terrae
CCGCCGGCGCCGCGGCCCGGCCGGCGCTGCGCGCCGCCGGCGCGAACGGCAGCACGCAGCGGAACGACGCACCGCGGCCCGGTTCGCTGTTGAGAGTGACCCGCCCGCCCATCTGCTCGCACAGCTGTTTGACGATCGCCAGGCCCAGGCCGGTGCCGCCGTATTCGCGGGTGGTGGAACTGTCGCCCTGGAAGAAGCGCTGGAACAGGCCTTCCTGCACCTCGCGCGGAATGCCGATGCCGGTGTCGTGCACCGTGAAGCCGAGCATCACGCGGCCGTCCACCGGCGCTGCCGGATGGATGTCCAGGCCGACCAGCCCGGATTCGGTGAACTTCAGGGCATTGCTCAGGAGGTTCTCCAGCACCTGCCGCAGCCGGCCGGGGTCCCCCACCACCTTGGCGGGCACCGCCGGATCGATCCGCAGGTCGAAGCTCAGCCCCTTCTCCCGGGCGCGCAGGCCGTAGAGGTCGCCGAGCTCGCGCGCCAGCTCCACGATGCTGAACTCGACGTGCTCGAACTCCATCCGCCCGGCCTCGATCTTGCCCAGGTCCAGCATGTCGTTGATCAGGCCCAGCAGCGACTGCGCGCTGGAGGCAGCCAGCTCCACATAGCGGCGCTGCTGCGGCATCAGCTGCTCCTCCATCAGCAGCCGGACCATCCCCAGCACGCCGTTCAGGGGGGTGCGGATCTCGTGGCTGATGGTGTCCAGGAAGTCGGTCTTGGCGCGGTTGGCGGCCTCGGCTGCTTCCTTGGCGCGCTTGAGCGCGGCATCGGCCTGGCTCCTGGCCGTCACGTCGCGAAAGCTCCACACCCGCCCGGTGCCCGAGCCTTCCAGCGCCAGCGGCCGGCCATAGCGCTCGAACACGCGGCCATCGGTGAACTCCAGGATGTCGAAGGACTCGTCCTGCGGTGTCTCGTACAGCGCCAGCACGCGGCGAACGTAGCCTTGCGGATCCTTCACCTGGGACACCACGATGTCGCCCCAGGTTTCGCGCGTGGCACCCATCAGGTCCGCCGGGATGTTCAGCATCTCCAGCAGGCGCCGGTTGAACAGCAGGATCTGGCGGTCGCCGCCCACCACCAGGATGCCGTCGGCGGTGGAATCGAGCGTCGCCTTGGTGATCGCGGCGGCGCGCGCCAGTTCCAGCTCGGCCAGCTTGCGCGCCGTGATGTCCTGGTTGGTGCCGGTGGCCCGCAGGGCCCAGCCGCGCGGGCTGCGCTTGGACACCCGGCCCTGGCTGTGGATCCAGATCATGCGGCCGTCGTCGCGCTGCACCTGATGTTCGACGTCGTAGCGCTCCGCCGTGCCCTTGAGCATCGCGGTCAGGGCCATGCCGATCCGCTCGCGGTCGTGTTCGGGGACGCGGTCGATCAGGTCGCGCGCGGAGGTGACCGTCACCCGGCGCGCCTGCCCCATCAGCTCCGACCAGTTCTCCGACAGGTAGCCCAGGCCGGTCTCCAGGTCCAGGTCCCACAGGGCCAGCCGCGACGCGTCCATGGCGCGCTTTTGCCGCTCCTCGCTCTCGCGCAGCGCCTCGCTCGAGCCGTGCTGGTCGGTGATGTCCTGCAGCGCCCCTACCAGCCGCACCGGCCGGCCGTCCTCGAATTCGGCGACGCCGACCGAACGCACCCAGATCGGCCGGCCGATCGCCGTCACCATCTGCAGGTTCAGGTCCCAGGATTCGCCGCTGCGCATCGAATGCCGCACGGCCCGCACTAGCTGGAGCTGCGCCTCCCTGGCGAAACGGCGCAGGTAGCTGCTGAAGCTGCCCTGGTGGCCCGGCTCGAGGTCGAAGATGCGGCAGTTCTGGTCGGTCGACTTGACGGTGCGGGTGCGCAGGTCGGCTTCCCAGCCGCCCACGCCGCTGAGCTTTTCGGCCCGCTCCAGGAAGCGGTTGGCGGAGCGCAGCTGCTCCTCGACCTTCTTGCGCTGCGAGATGTCGCCGGCGACGCCGACGAAGCCCGGCCGCGGCGGCTGGCCCCAGACCGCTGGCCGTGCCTCCATCCGCACGTAGCCGGGTTCGCCGCCGGCCTGCAGCGGCGCCAGCCGGAATTCCATGTCGAAGGGCTTTTGCGACGCCACCGCCGTCTCCCAGCCCTGCGCCACCCGCTGGCGGTCCTGCGGATCGACCGAGTCCAGCCAGCCGCGGCCCAGCGCGCGCCGGCCGTCCGTGCGCAGCAGGTACTGCCAGCGGCCGCTGCATTCCAGCAGCGCGCCGCCGGCATCGGCCTGGAACACGCCCAGCGGCGATGCGTACGAGATCGCCTCGAAGATGGCTTGATCGTGCATGGCGGTCAGCGGGCCCCGGACAGTGCGCCCAGGGCCTGCTCCAGGTCGGCGCGCAGGTCCTCCACCGCTTCCAGGCCGACCGAAAAGCGCACCAGCACGCCCTTGTTCGGCCAGGTGGCCAGGCGGGCATCGCGCATGGTGGCGATGTCGTACGGCACCACCAGGCTGACCGGCCCGCCCCAGGAATAACCGAGCCTGAACAGGCGCAGCGCATCGCAGAAGGCATCTACCTGCGCGCTGGCGTAGCGCTCGTCGAACACCACCGAGAACAGGCCGGCGGCCAGACCTTCGCCGCCGGCGTCGCCGCCGGTGCACAGCGCCTTCCAGTTGGCGTGGCCGGGCGAGCCCTCGAACGCCGGATGCAGCAGGTGCGCGATCTCGGGGCGCTGGCGCAGCCAGCCGGCCAGCGCGCGGGCCGCCCGGTCATGGGCGCGGTAGCGCAGTTCGATGCTGGGCAGCGAGCGCAGCACGGTCTCCGCATCGTTGGCGCCGACGCCGAACCCCAGCCGCATGTGGGCCAGCTTGAGTTTCAGGTGCAGCGCGTCGTCGCGGGTGACGACGCTTCCCATCAGCACGTCGCCGCCGCCGCTGGGATACTTGGTCAGGGCCTGCACCACCACGTCGGCGCCGCTGGCAAAGCCGTCGAAGGCCAGGCCGGCGCCCCAGGTGTTGTCCAGCGCCGTGGTGACGCCGCGTTCGCGGGCCACGGCCGCCAGCCGGGCCAGCGGCGGGAATTCCATGGTGACCGAGCCGGGCGCCTCCAGCCAGACCAGCCTGGTCTTCGGACCGATGCGCGCGCGCAGGTCGTCCGGGTTCATCGCGTCATACAGCTGGTGGCTGATGCCCCATCGCTTGAGTTCGCCCTCGGCCAGCGCCTTGTTCGGGCCGTAGGCGTTGTCGGGGATCAGCACCTCGTCGCCGGCCGCCAGCAGCGCCATGTCGACGTTGGCGATCGCGGCCAGGCCGCTGGGCACCAGCACGCAGTGCCTGCCGCCTTCCAGCGTCGCGATCCGCTCTTCCAGCTGGAAGGTGGTGGGCGTGCCGTGCAGGCCGTAGGTGTAGCCGTCCTTGTAGCGCCAGTCGCGGGCGCGCAGTGCGGCAACGTTGGCGAAGATGACAGTCGATGCCTTGAACACGCCCGGCTGCGGGGCGAGGAAGCCGGCCGGAGGAACGTAGGGGTGGTGGACGAGGTCGGTCGACTTGTGGCTCATGCGCCGATGGTAGCGCCCGGACGGACGGCAAGGTGGAATGCCCCGGGATCGCGCCACCCCGGCGGCAGCTTCACTTGCGCGCGAACAGCGGCTGCTCGAAGTGGGCCACCCGGGTGGCGCGTCCCAGCAGGCAGACCTCGCGGAACTGGTACAGCACGGCGGCCGTCGGCGCGGCGATCGCGCGCTCGCCGACCGGCATGCGCAGCACCGGATGCTCGCTGCCCTCCAGCGCCTCCAGCATGGGTGCATCGGTCCGCAGGAATTCGGCCAGCGGGATCCGGTGGATGCTGGCCACTTCCGACGGATTGGGCGCGAGCTTGCGGGCGCTGCCGGCCCACACCACCACCGGCGTGATCACGAAGCCCGAGCGGCTGCTGAAATCGTCCAGCCGTCCCAGCACCGCCGCCGGATCGAGCAACAGGCCGACCTCCTCGGCCATCTCCCGCAGCGCTGCCTGCTCCGCCGATTCCCCGGGCTCGATCCGCCCGCCCGGCAGCGCCCATTGGCCGCCGTGGTTGCGCAGGCCCTGTGCCCGCCGGGTCAGCAGCAAGGCCGCCTGCGTGCTCCAGGCGGCAGGTGCGGCGATGCCGGGCAGGTCGGCGCCCATGCCTTCCTCGCAGATGGCCACCGCCACGGCAGCGGCGCGGTGTGCACCGATGTCCGCCGCGTGCACGCTGTGCTCACGCAGCGCCCGTTGCACCTGCTGTCGCAACGCGAGATCGGCTTGCAGTTCGCCTGGCATGGCCCAGTGTGCCTCAGCATCAACACACACAGTTCGACACACAAGCTACATGCGCTCCCGGGGTGTAAGCAGCCTCATCCCTAGAATGGCCCGGATGCCCTTGACCGAAGACACTTTCACCACCTGGCGGCGCTCCTACAAGAAGCTGCGGGTGATGGAGGGCGAACTGGTCACGCGGTCGCGTTCGGGCGAGGACCCGGTGGTGATCGCCCGCATGTACGAGAAGGTGGAGGCGCTGCGCGAGCAGACCTCGGTGCTGTTCCACCTGGCCCAGACCGCCGGCATGGCGCACGAGATCCCGGTGGCGCGCCTGACCTCGATGACGCTGGAAACCACGCCTTCGGAATTCGGCGCCTTGCACGGCGCTTAGCGTTAGCGTCCGTGTCGTCCCGGACTCGATCCGGGATCCATCCCTGCCGAACACCAATACGATCGATCAAGGACCGAGCGCCTCTTGATCTTGATCGACGGTATCCGTTTTCCGCGCCAGTGCCCGGAATGACAGCTACCGCTGGCGCGGATCCAGCGCGTCGCGCAGCCCGTCGCCTAGCAGGTTGAACGACAGCACCAGCAGGAAGATCGCGACGCCGGGGCTGATCGCCATCCACGGCGAGTTGTCGATGTAGTTCTTCGCGGTGTTGAGCATGCTGCCCCAGCTGGGCGCCGGCGGCTGCTGGCCCAGGCCCAGGAACGACAGGCTGGCCTCGGCGATGACGGCCGCCGCGATCGCCAGCGTGGCCTGCACCACCAGCGGCGCCGTGATGTTCGGCAGGATGTGGCGCAGCGCGATGCGCAGCGGCGAGTTGCCCACCGCCCGCGCCGCCTCCACGTAATCCTCCACCTTCACGCTCAGCACCTGGCCGCGCGCCAGCCGCACGAACACCGGCGCCGCCGACACCCCGATCGCGATCATCGCGTTGGTCAGGCTGGGCCCGAGGAAGGCCGCCAGCGCGATCGCCAGGATCAGGAATGGGCAGGCCAGAAAGGCGTCGGTGACGCGCGAGATCACGGCGTCCACCACGCCGCCCAGGAAGCCGGCCGCCATCCCCAGCGGCACGCCGATCAGCAGCGAGATCGAGACCGACACCACGCCGGCCAGCAGCGAGGCCCGCGTGCCCCAGATGACGCGCGAGAGCACGTCGCGGCCGATCTCGTCGGTGCCCAGCCAGTACTGCGCGGTGGGCGCCTTGCGAATGGCCGCCCAGCTCGCCGCCACCGGGTCGTGCGGCGCGATCCAGGGCGCGAACACGGCCAGCGCCACGAACAGCAGCACGATCGCCAGCCCGAACAAGGCGCCGTGGCGGCGCCGCAACCGGCGCCAGGCCCGCTGCCACGGGCCGGCCTCGCGCACCGGAGCGGTGCCGACGATGGGGGTGTTCAGGACGGTGCTCATCTCAGTGCCGCAGCCGCGGGTTGACCAGGAAATAGGCCAGGTCCGCCAGCAGGTTCAGCGTCATGTAGGCCGTGGCCGTGACCAGCACCACACCCTGCACCACCAGGTAGTCCCGGTTGAAGACCGAGTCGACGATCAGCTTGCCGAAGCCGGGAATGGTGAAGACCTGCTCGGTCAGCACCGCGCCGGACAGCAGCGTGCCCAGCTCCAGCGCGCCCAGCGTGATGATGGGCGTGAGCGCGTTGCGCAGCGCATGCTTGATGACCACCGTGCGCTCGTTCAGGCCCTTGGCCCGGGCGGTGCGCACGTAGTCGGCCGACAGCACCTGCAGCATCGCGCTGCGGGTGTGGCGCATGAGGACCGCCGCGATCGCGTTGCCCAGCACGAAGGCCGGCATGATCATCGACTTGAGGTTGGCGGCCAGGTCCTCCGACGGACTGACATAGCCGGAGGCCGGCAGCCATCCCAGCTGCACCGAGAACAGCATGATCATCAGGATGCCGAGCCAGAAGTTCGGCGTCGACAGGCCCCAGAGCGCGAACACGTTGGCCAGGTAGTCCCAGACCCCGCCGCGGCCGACCGCCGACACGATGCCGGCCGGAATGCCGATCAGCAGCGCGATGGTCATCGCCATCAGGGCCAGTTCCACCGTCACCGGAAGCTTCTGCGCGATCAGCTGCGCCACCGGCTCCTGGTTGCGCGACGATTCGCCCAGGTCGCCGCGCAGCACGCCGCCCACCCAGTAGCCATAGCGCACCGGCAGCGGCTGGTCCAGGTGCAGCTTGGCCCGCAGGTAGGCGACCACCTGCGGGTCCTGGTCCTCGCCGGCCAGGATCTTGGCCGGATCGCCGGGCAGCAGCTGCTGCAGGCCGAAGATCAGCATCGACACCAGCACCAGTGTCGGTGCGAGCGACGCCAGGCGGCGGACCAGGTAGGCGAACATCGCGGGCGCGGGCTTACGGTGCCAGCTTCAGCCCGCTGACGCGCAGCAGGCCGTCCGGGATCTCGCGCACGCCGCTGAGTTTCGGGCTGTAGGCCCACAGCCAGTTGCGGTGGTACAGGTAGACGATCGGGCGGTCCTTGAGCACCTTGGCCGCGACCTTCTCGAACACCTTCTTGCGCTCGGCCGGATCGCGCAGCGCGCGCGACTGGTTGAGCAACGCGTCGGTCTCGGCGTCGCAGTAGCCGGAGTAGTTGAGCGGCTGCTTGCAGGCGTCGAAGCTGTAGACGTTGCCGTCCGGGTCGGCGCGGCCGCTCCAGGCCAGCACGTAGGCCTCGAAGTTGCCCTTGTCGGCCATGTCCAGCGAGGTGGCGAATTCGGCGGCCTGGATCTTGACGTCGAAGCCGGCCTCGCGCGTCATCGCCTGCACCACCAGCGCGATGCGCTGGGCGTCCGAGGTGGTCGGCGTCACCAGCGTGAAGCTGGGATTGGGCACGCCTGCCTCCTTGAGCAGCGCCTTGGCGCGCGCGATGTCGCGCTTGGGCATGGGCACGTTCTTGGCGTAGAACTGGTTGTTCGGCGCGACCCACTGGTTGCCGGCGACCGCCTCGTTGTCCATCACCACCTGCACCAGGCCCTGGCGGTCCAGCGACAGCTCGAACGCCTCGCGCACGCGGGCGTCGCGGCCCAGCGGGTTCTTCTTGGCCATCTCGCTCTTGCCGACGTTGATCGTGATGCCCTGGTAGCCGATCTCGGTGATGCGCGAGGTCTTGAGCTTCTTGTCGGCGCGGATCTTGTCCATGTCGCTGGAGGCGACGCGCTCGATGAAGTCAAGCTGTCCCGAGCGCAGGTTGGCCAGCCGCACCGTCGCATCGGGGATCGGCGTGTAGATCACCTTGTCGAAGTGGATCGCGCCCTTGTTCCAGTAGTTGGCATAGCGCTCGAACACCATCCGGTCCTGCGCCACCCGCTCGACAAACTTGAACGGGCCGGAGCACACCGGGTGGGCACCGAACTTGTCGCCCTCGGCCTTGGCCGCCTTGGGCGAGACCATCATGCCGGCGCGGTCGGCCAGCTGCGCCAGCAGCGGCGAGAACGGCGCCGACAGGTTCAGCCGCACGGTGGACGGATCGAGCACGTCCACGCTGGCCACCGGCGCCAGTTCGCCGCGCCGGTTGGAGCCGGGCATGGTCTTGTGGCGCTCGATGTTGTACTTCACGGCCGCCGCGTCGAACTTCTCGCCGTCGTGGAAGGTCACGCCCTGGCGCAGCTTCATGGTCAGCGCCTTGCTGTCGGCCGACCACTCCCAGCTGGTGGCCAGCTGCGGCACGATGTTGAGCTTCTCGTCGATGTCCAGCAGCTTGTCGCACAGCGCCGAAAACACCACCCGGCCGACGAAGCTGCGCGCCAGCGTCGGGTCCAGCACGTCGGGGTCTTCGGCCAGGCCGATGCGCAGGGTCTGCGCCTGCGCCGTGAGCGCGCCGAGGGCGAGCAGCAGCGGCACCAGGATGAGTCGTTTGAATTGCATAAGCGTTCTCCTACGGGTGGTCGATGGGGGTCAGGCCGGCAACCCGGCGCTGAACGCCGATTGCAGCAGATCGAGGCGGTGGCGCGACGGTGCCTGCGCCGCCGGCCGGGGCAGCGCCGCGGGCGGCGGGATCTCACGCCAGAAGTGGCAGGCGACCGCATGGCCGTCCGGCGCCTCCAGCGGCGGCGACTGCTGCGAGCACAGCGGCCGCGCGTACGGGCAGCGGGTGTGGAAATGGCAGCCGCTGGGCGGATCGATCGGGCTGGGCACGTCGCCGGCCAGCAGCGCGCGCTCGCGCCGCAGCGCCGGGTCCGGCAGCGGGATGGCGGACAGCAGCGCCTGCGTGTAGGGATGGCGCGGCGCCGCGAACAGCGCGCGCCGGTCGGCCAGTTCGACGATGCGGCCCAGGTACATCACGGCGATCCGGTCGGCGATGTGCTTGACCACCGCCAGGTCGTGGGCGATGAACATGTAGGCCAGCCCGAACTGCCGCTGCAGGTCCTGCAGCAGGTTCACCACCTGCGCCTGCACCGACACGTCCAGCGCGGACACCGCCTCGTCGCAGACGATCAGCTTGGGCTCGGCCGCCAGCGCGCGGGCGATGCCGATGCGCTGGCGCTGGCCGCCGCTGAACTCGTGCGGATAGCGCTGCGCGTGCTCCGGCGCCAGGCCCACCGTCGCCAGCAGTTCGGCCACCCGCTCGCGGTGCCGGCCGCGGTGCAGGCCGTGCAGCATCAGCGGCTCGGCCAGGGTCTGGCCCACCGTCATGCGCGGATTGAGCGAGGAATACGGGTCCTGGAAGATGATCTGCAGCGAGCGGCGCCGCGCCCGCATCGCGCCCGCGTCCAGCGTGCCGAGGTCCTCGCCTTCGAACAGCACCCGGCCGCCGGTGCGCTCGATCAGCCGCAGCACCAGCCGGCCGAGCGTGGACTTGCCGCAGCCGGACTCGCCGACCACACCCAGCGTCTCGCCGGCGCCGATGCGCAGGTCCACGCCGTCGACGGCGCGCACTGCGCCTGCCACCCGCCCGAGCACGCCGCGGCGCACCGGGAAATGCTTGACCAGGCCTTCCACCTGCAGCAGCGGAGCGTTCATGCCGCCGCCACTTCCGGCGCCGCCAGCAATTCGCGCGGATCCAGCGGCGCGCGCCAGCAGGCCGACTGGTGCTGGGCGCCGACCTCGCGCAGCGGCGGGTCCTGCGCCCGGCACATGTCGATGACAAAGGGGCAGCGGTCGGCGAACTTGCAGCCGGCCGGCCGGCGCAGCGGGCTGGGCACCTGGCCCTCGATGGAGGCCAGCCGGGTGCGTTCGACGTCCAGCCGCGGGATCGAGCCGAGCAGGCCGACCGTGTACGGATGCTGCGGACTGTCGAACAACTGCTGCACCGGCGCGCGCTCCACCACGCGGCCCGAATACATCACCACCACCTCGTCGGCCACTTCGGCCACCACGCCCAGGTCGTGGGTGATCAGGATGACGGCGGTGCCGGTTTCGCTTTGCAGCGTGCGGATCAGCTCCAGGATCTGGGCCTGGATGGTGACGTCCAGCGCCGTGGTCGGCTCGTCGGCGATCAGCAGGCGCGGCTCGCAGGCCAGCGCCATCGCGATCATCGCGCGCTGGCGCATGCCGCCCGACAGCTTGTGCGGGTAGTCGTGGAAGCGCTGCTCGGGCGACGGGATGCGCACCTTGCGCAGCGCCTTGAGCGCCTGCTCCACCGCCTCGGCGCGGGAGATCCGGCGGTGCCGCAGCAGGCCCTCGACGATCTGCTCGCCGATGGTGAACGCCGGGTTCAGCGACGACATCGGTTCCTGGAAGATCATCGCCATGCCGTTGCCGCGCAGGTCCTGCAGCGTGCGCGCCGGCGCGCCGACCAGCTCCTGGCCCTCGAAGCGGATCGAGCCGCCGCGGATGCGCCCGGGCGGGCTGGGCACCAGGCCCATGATCGACAGCGAGGTCACGCTCTTGCCGCAACCGGATTCACCGACGATGGCCAGCGTGCGGCCGGCGTCCACCGAAAAGCTGACGCCGTCCACCGCCGGAAACTCGCCGTCGTCGGTCGCGAAATGGGTGCGCAGGTCGGTCACCTCCAGCAGGGCCATCAGCGTGCGCTCCGGGGTTGGCTGTGAAAGGCCGCGATGCGCGCCTCGATCTCGGCGCGGTCGGTCAGGCCGGTGGCGTCGTGGCGCCCGGGCAGGCAGGCCAGGAAGGGCTGGAAGCGCTCCAGGCTCTTGTCGTAAAGGCGCTGCAGTTCCGCGATCGGCTCCACGTGGTCGTCGACCCGGATGTCGAGCGCCGGATAGTCCTCGTCGCCGTGGATGCGCAGCGCCGCCGACTGCTTGCCGCGCTTGTCGCCGCCGGCCGCTTCGCCCGCCGCCATCGCCGCCAGCAGGCGCAGCGCCAGCGGCTGACCGGCGGCATCGCGAAAGGCCTGCGCGGTCGATTCGATCACGCCGGCACCAACCAGCATGTTGCCGGCGACGCTGAAATCGTCGAACAGCAGGTGGCCGCACCAGTCCACGCAGGCGGCGCCGGTGTGGGCTGCCGGGCTGCCGGTGGCGGGCAGGATATGGAGCTGGCGTTGCGAGCGGCCGGCATCGGCGTTGGTCAGATGGTTGACCACCTCCTGCGCCGACGCCCCGGCCGCCAGCTGCCCCAGGCCGGCCGGCCCGTACAGCGGATTCATCAGCGCCTGCGTGCTGAGGGCGCCGACGCCGCGCCGGGTGTGGACGCACAGCGCGCCCACGGCAAAGAAGCGGCTGGCGATCGCCACACCGAGCTGGCCCTGCTCGTCCCGCGCCAGGATCGACCACGTCATCGCACCATCCTTGTATCGAAGCATTGTGGACCGCGCGGCCCGTCGAATCCTGAAGCAAGAAACCGGCCCGATGGTAGCATGCCAACACGACGTCGCACCGCCGGAAAAGACCCGCCCGCCGCGGTCGTTAAGATCACTCCTCGATAGAAACGGAAGCTGCGGCCACAAGCCGCGACCAATCCGTCATCGCAACGAGGAGATCCTTCTTGAAATCCCTGTTCCTGCCGCTGGCGCTGACAGTCGGCGCCGCTCTCACCGGTTGCGGCCCGGGCGCCGCCAAGAGCGCGCCGGTCGCGCCGCCGACCCTGCTGATCACTCCGGAAGATCTGATCACCGCGCATACCGGCAGCGTGTCCGCCGGTCCGCTAATCACCGGCTCGATCCAGCCGGACCGCCGCGCCGACCTGCGCGCCGAAGTCTCGGCCATCGTGCTGGCGGTGCTCAAGGAAAACGGCCAGGCGGTGCGCAAGGGCGACCTGCTGGTGCGGCTGGACGACACCGCGATCCGCGACTCGCTGCTTTCCGCGCAGGAGGCCGAGCGGGTCGGCGTGCAGGCCGCCGACCAGGCCGAGCGCCAGCTGCAGCGCCTGAGCACCCTGCGCGCCTCGGGCATGGCCTCGACGCAGCAGCTGGAAGACGCCGAGATCCGGCGCAACAACACCCAGAGCGACCTGTCGGCGGCCCGGGCCCGGCTGGTGCAGGCGCGCCAGCAGCTGCAGCGCACCGAGGCGCGGGCGCCGTTCGACGGCATCGTCAGCGACCGCAAGGTATCGGCCGGCGACACGGCGCAGATCGGCAAGGAACTGCTCAAGGTGATCGACCCGCGCAGCCTGCGCTTCGAGGGCCTGGTCTCCTCCGACGCGATCCAGTCGGTGCACGCCGGCCAGGCGGTCAGCCTGCGCGTGAACGGCTACGGCAGCCAGGACTTCAGCGGCCGGATCCGGCTGGTCAGTCCCACCGCCAACGCCACCACCCGCCAGGTGGAAGTGCTGGTGGACATCGTCGGCGAGGCGCCGGCGCGGCTGGCCGGCCTGTATGCGGAAGGCCGGGTGGAGGCCGCGACCACCACCGCCATCGTGCTGCCCGCTTCCTCGCTGGTGCGCGAGGGCGACCGCACCTGGGCCTGGCGGGTGGCCGACAACCGGCTGCAGAAGGTGGCGCTGACGCTGGGCGAACGCGATCCGCGGCGCGGCGACTTCGTGGTGCGCGCCGGCGTCGCCGACGGCGACCGGCTGCTGCGCCATCCGATCGGCACGCTGCGCGACGGCCAGGCGGTGCAGCATGCGGCCTCGGCGCCGACCGCCGCCTCCCCCGCTTCGGCGCCCACGCGCTAACGCCATGTTCCTGTCCGACTTCAGCATCAAGCGGCCGGTGGCCACGGTGGTGATCGTGCTGGCGCTGATGTGCCTGGGCCTGCTGGCGCTGCAGAAGCTGCGGGTCAACGAGATTCCCGACGTCGAGCAGCCGGTGCTGTCGATCGAGATCCTGTACCCGGGCGCCGCGCCCGAGACGGTCGAGCGCGAGATCATCAACCGCATCGAGAAGTCGCTGCAGGGCATCGCCGGCGTCTACGAGATCCGCTCCACCGCCAAGGACAGCAACGCCAGCATCATCGCGATCTTCAACTTCGACAAGAACATGATCGAGGCGGCCGACGAGGTGCGCAACGCGATCTCCACGGTGCGCTACAAGCTGCCGGTGGAGATGCGCGAGCCGGTGATCCGCCGGCGCGACCCCGGCACCTTCCCGATCATGGACATCGCGCTGTCGTCCACCTCGCAAAGCCACGCCGCCATCTCCCGGCTGGCCGAGGACGTGCTGGCCGACAAGTTCCGCGGCGTGCCGGGCGTCTCCACCGTCGCCGTCACCGGCTCGCTCAAGCGCGAGCTCAGCGTGCTGCTCAAGGCCGACCGGCTGCGCGAGTTCAACGTGTCGGTGGCCGAGGTGGTGGACGCGCTGCGCGGCCAGAACACCACGGCGCCGGTCGGGCGCATCGTCGGCCCGCTCAACGACCAGAGCATCCGGCTGGTCGGCCGGATCGAGTCGCCGGCCGACTTCGCTCAGGTGATCGTCAAGCGCCGCGGCAACGAGATCGTGCGCCTGGGCCAGGTGGCCAGCGCGGTGGACGGCTTCGCCGAACTGGACAGCTTCAGCGTGCGCAGCGCCCATCCCAACGTCAGCCTGTCGATCACCCGCGCCCGCGACGCCAGCACCGTCAGCGTCGCCGCCGGCGCGCGCAAGCTGGTCGACGAGATCAACAAGACGCTGCCGGCCGGCACCGTGCTGGCGGTGACGCGCGACGGCGGCGAGGACGCGCAGGACAACCTGAACAACGTGATCCACTCGCTGACGCTGGGCGCGCTGCTGACCATCTTCGTGGTCTACGTGTTCCTCAACTCCTGGCGCTCGACGCTGATCACGGCGCTGAGCCTGCCGACCTCCGCCATCACGGCCTTCATCGCAGTCTGGCTGTGCGGCTTCACGCTCAACCTGATGACGCTGCTGGGCCTGTCGCTGGCCATCGGCGTGCTGATCGACGACGCGATCGTGGTGCGCGAGAACATCGTGCGCCACATGGAGCGCGGCGCCGACCGCCGCACCGCCGCCAGCGCCGGCACCGCCGAGATCGGGCTGGCGGTGGCCGCCACCACCTTCTCGATCATCGCCATCTTCATTCCGGTGGCCTTCATGCCGGGCGTGGCCGGCGAATGGTTCCGGCCGTTCGCCCTCACCGTCGCCTGCTCGGTGCTGGTCAGCCTGTTCATCTCCTTCACGCTGGACCCGATGCTGTCGGCGTACTGGGGCGACCCGGTCGGCCACCTGCAGCGCGAACGCACCGGCATCGGCCGCTGGTTGGCCCGCTTCAACACCTGGTTCGACCACCAGGCCGACCGCTACGGCAACGTGATCGCCTGGGCGCTGCACCACCGCCGCTGGATGGCGCTGGCGGCGGCCGGCAGCTTCGCCGGCGCGATCGGCCTGCATGCGGCCTTCGGCGGCTCCAGCTTCCTGCCGCTGCAGGACGCCGGGATGGTCGCGGTGGAGGTGCGCACGCCCTCCTCCGCCAGCCTGGAATACACCCGGCTGAAGATCGAGAAGGCGGCGGAACTGGCGCGCACGCTGCCCGAGGCGCAGGCGACCAACAGCGTGATCAACATCGGCGGCGGCCGGGTCTACGTGGACCTGGGCAAGAGCACCGAGCGCAAGCGCCGCGCGGCGGAGATCGCGGTGGACCTGCGCCGGCTGATGGCGCAGCTGGTGGGCGCCGAATACGTGGTGATGGACGACCTGAACAACGGCACCAGGAAGCCGGTGCAGATCCAGTTCTACGGCAGCGACGGCCGCACCCTGCTGGAGATCACCAATGCCTTCATGGAGCGGCTGCGCTCGGTGCCGGGCGCCGTGGACGTCGGGCTGTCCGAGCAGAGTCCCAAGGACGAACTGAAGATCGAGCTGAACCGCGGCCTGGCCAATTCGCTGGGCATCTCGGTCAACGATGCGGCGCAGGCCCTGCGCGTCGCCTTCGCCGGGGTGGAGGTCGGCGACTGGGTAGACCCGACCGGCGAGTCGCGCGACGTCGCGGTGCGGCTCGATCCGGCCGACCGGGTCGACGCCGAGAACATCGAGCGGCTGCCGATCGCGGTGGCCAACAGCAACATGGTGGTGCCGCTGAACCAGGTCGCCAGCATCAGCATGGGCCAGGGCCCGGCGCAGATCCAGCACCTGGGCGGCAAGCGGATGATCGCCGTGTCGGCCAATGCGCAGGGGCGCGCCTCCGGCGACGTCACCAGCGACGCGCTCAAGCTGGCGCAGCAGATCGAGTACCCGCCGGGCTACGGCGTGGAGCTGGGCGGCGCCGGCAAGGACCAGAAGGAAGTGTTCGGCGCGATGACCACGGCGCTGGTGATGGGCGTCGGCCTGATGTACCTGATCCTGGTGGTGCAGTTCGGCTCGTTCACCGCCCCGCTGGCGGTGATGCTGTCGTTGCCGCTCAGCCTGATCGGCGTGGTGCTGGCGCTGCTGGCGACCCGGGCAACGCTCAACCTGATGAGTTTCATCGGCATCATCATGCTGATGGGCCTGGTGGCCAAGAACGCCATCCTGCTGCTGGACGCCGCCCGCAAGCGCGAAGCGCAGGGGGTGGCGCGCGAGGACGCGCTGATGGCCGCCGGCCGCGCCCGCCTGCGGCCGATCCTGATGACCACCTTCGCGCTGATCGCCGGCATGCTGCCGGTGGCGATCGGCCTGGGCCAGGGCGGCGACTTCTACCGGCCGCTGGCGATCGCGATCATCGGCGGCACCATCACGGCCACCATGCTGACGCTGCTGGTGGTGCCGGCCTTCTACGACAGCATCGAGATCGCCGCCGAGCGCATGGTCGCCAAGTTCCGGCGCCGCCTGGGCCAGCGCAATGCCGTGGTCGCCTTCGCCGCGACCTTGGTCGAAGCGGTGCTGGCGCTGCTGCTGCTGCGCGGGCTCTACCGGGTGCTGGCCGGCCGCGCGCGCTGAGCGCGGGTTCGTGCTGAAATCGGTGCCCTGACCGCACCGGAACCCGCATGAGCCATCTTTTCAGCCCCTGGCGGCTCGACCAGCTCGAGCTGCCCAACCGCATCGTGATCGCGCCGATGTGCCAGTACTCCGCGCTGGAGGGCACGCCCGGCGACTGGCACATGATCCACCTGGGCCAGTTGGCGATCTCGGGCGCGGGCATGCTGATCCTGGAGGCGACGGCGGTGTCGCCCGAAGGCCGCATCTCGCCGCAGGACCTGGGCTTGTACAGCGACGCCAACGAGGCCGGCCTGGCCCGCATCATCGCGGCGGTCCGCGCCATCTCGCCGATCGCGCTGGCGATCCAGATCAGCCACGCGGGACGCAAGGCCTCCAGCAATGCGCCCTGGGACGGCGGCGCGCAGATCCTGCCGGGGCAGCCGGGCGGCTGGAAGACGCTGGCGCCCTCGGCCCTGCCGCACTCGCCGCACGAGGACGCGCCGCTGGCACTGGATGCCGCGGGAATGCAGAAGATCCGCGACGATTTCGCCGCCACGGCCCGGCGCGCCGCCCGCCTGGGCTTCGAGGGCATCGAGCTGCATGCCGCGCACGGCTACCTGCTGCACCAGTTCCTGTCGCCGCTGGCCAACCAGCGCAGCGACGGTTACGGCGGCAGCCTGGAGAACCGGATGCGTTTTCCGCTGGAGATCTTCGACATCGTGCGGGCCAACTTCCCGGCCCAGCGTCCGGTGTGGGCGCGCATCTCCGCCACCGACTGGGTGCCGGGCGGCTGGGACATCGAGGGCACGGTGGCGATGGCCAAGGTGCTGGCCACGCGCGGCTGCGCCGCCATCCACGTCACCACCGGCGGCGTCTCGCCGCAGCAGGCGATCAAGCTCGGGCCGGGCTACCAGGTGCCTTATGCGCAGCGGGTGAAAGCGGAGACCGGAATGCCGACGATGGCGGTGGGCCTGATCACCGAGCCGAAGCAGGCCGAAGCCATCATTGCCGACGGCGAGGCCGACGCCGTATCGCTGGCCCGCGCCATGCTCTACGACCCGCGCTGGCCCTGGCACGCCGCCGCCGAACTCGGCGCGCAGGTGACTGCGCCGAAACAGTACTGGCGCTCGCAGCCGAGGGAGTTCAAGGAATTGTTCAAGGGCGCAAGCTTCGGCCAACGATGACGCTGTCATCCCGGGCTTGACCCGGAGAAGCTGTCATCCCGGGCTTGACCCGGGATCCATGCGCGACGCCAGAAGAAATACCGTCTATCAAGAGGAAGAAGCGCTTCTTCTCTTGACCGACGGTATTCGTCTTCAGGCGCTTGGATGCCGGATCAAGTCCGGCATGACAGCTCTGCGCCGCGCAGCGGCTTCGTTGTCTTTAATGCTTCAAAAAAGCGCCGGGCCGCCCCAAGCTTTTTGACTGATCAACCCGGCGACAAATTTCAGGCGCAGCCGGAAATTTGACGACGATCCATCAAACCTTCCACTTGTCCAGCAGCTTCTGCGCGCCCATGCTGTCGTAGCTCTCGAAGGGCTGGTGGATCCAGGGATTGGTCGGCAGGAATTCCACCGAGTAATCGGGCTGGAAGCTGGACAGGCCCTTGGTCCAGATCACGGCGCTGCGCAGTTCGGTGATCGGCTTGTAGTTGTTGCGCAGCATGTCCATCACCGCATGCAGCGTCTTGCCGGAGTCGGCCAGGTCGTCCACCAGCAGCACCTTGCCGGCGATCTCGCCCTTGGGGGTGGTGATGAAGCGGGCGATGTCCAGGTGGCCCTGGATGGTGCCGGCGTCGGCGCGATAGGAGCTGGTCGACATGATCGCCAGCGGCTTGTCGAAGATGCGCGACAGGATGTCGCCCGGCCGCATCCCGCCGCGCGCCAGGCACAGGATGGTGTCGAACTGCCAACCCGACTGGTGCACCTTGATCGCCAGCTTCTCGATCAGATTGTGGTACTCGTCGTAGCTCACGTACAGGTGCTTGCCGTCTTCCGTCAACATGTGGTGGTTCCTTGGGTCGATCCGAAATTACGCGAGGTACGGGTGGCGCGTCATGATGGTGTGGTCGCGATCCGGGCTGGTGGAGATCAGGTGGATCGGCACGCCGGCGAAATGCTCGATGCGCTGCAGGTACAGGCGCGCATTGACCGGCAGCTTGTCGTACTGCGTCACGCCCACGGTGCTGTCGCTCCAGCCTTCCATGGTCTCGTAGACCGGCTTGCAGCGCGCGATCTCGTCGGCGCCCAGCGGCAGGATGTCGGTGTATCCGCCATCGAGCTCGTAGCCGGTGCACAGCTTCAGTTCCTTGATGCCGTCCAGCACGTCGAGCTTGGTGATGCACAGGCCCGTGAGGCCGTTGACCTGCGCCGACCGCTTGAGCAGCGCCGCGTCGAACCAGCCGCAACGCCGGCTGCGCCCGGTGGTGACGCCCTTCTCGGCACCGACCGTGGACAGGTGGTAGCCGACGGTGCCGGGCGTGGCCCAGTCCAGTTCGGTCGGGAACGGGCCGCCGCCGACGCGGGTGCAGTACGCCTTGGTGATGCCCAGGATGTAGTGCAGCATGCCCGGGCCGACGCCGGCGCCGGCCGACGCGTTGCCGGCCACGCAGTTGCTGGAGGTGACGTAGGGATAGGTGCCGTGGTCCACGTCCAGCAGCGTGCCCTGCGCGCCCTCGAACAGCAGGTTGTCGCCGTGGATGTGGGCCTCGTTCAGCTCGCGCGAGACGTCGGCCGCCATCGGCAAGAGCAGTTCCGCGTGCTTCATCGCCTCGTCGTACACCTGCTGGAAGTCGACCGCCGGCGCGTTGAGGTAGTTGGTCAGCGTGAAGTTGTGGAGATCGAGCACCACCTTGAGCTTTTCGGCGAAGCGCTGCGGGTGCTTCAGGTCCTGCACGCGCAGGGCGCGGCGGGCCACCTTGTCCTCGTAGGCCGGGCCGATGCCGCGGCCGGTGGTGCCGATCTTCTCGCTGCCGCCCTGCTCGCGCAGGGTTTCGCGCGCGATATCCAGCGCCGCGTGGTACGGCAGGATCAGCGGGCAGGCCTCGCTGATGCGCAGGCGCGAGCGCACCTCGACGCCGGCCTTCTCCAGCCCCTCGATCTCCTCGAACAGCTTGGCCGCCGACAGCACCACGCCGTTGCCGATGTAGCACTTGATGCCCGGGCGCATGATGCCGCTGGGGATCAGGTGCAGCGCCGTCTTGATGCCGTTGATCACCAGCGTGTGGCCGGCGTTGTGGCCGCCCTGGAAGCGCACCACGCCCTGCGCCATCTCGGTCAGCCAGTCCACCAGCTTGCCCTTGCCCTCGTCGCCCCACTGGGTGCCGACCACGACGACGTTGCGACCTGTTGTCTTGTTCATGGAAAACTCGAAAATGAAGAAATCAAAGGGACTTGACGGCCCAGATGCCGGCGGCGTCCACCAGCTCGCGGTCGCACTCGAACTCGTCGAGTTCGCTGTCGTGGCCGGGCAGCACGCACACCACGGTCTCGCCGCGGCCGCGCAGGGCCGCGATGGCGGCGCGCAGGCTGGCCGATTCGCCCCAGGGCGCACGGATGGCGGCCTTCAGGGGCCGGCGGGCGGCGACGCCCACCAGTTCCTTCAGGTCCAGGCTGAAGCCCACCGCCGGCCGGTTGCGGCCGAACACGGCGCCGACCTCGTCGTAGCGGCCGCCGCGCACCAGCGCGTCGCTGGCGCCCGGCGTGTAAATGGCGAAGCGCGCGCCGCTGTAATACGCGTAGCCGCGCAGGTCGGCCAGGTCGTAGCTGACGCTGGCGCCGGTGATCTGGCTGCCCAGCCACCGCAGCTGCTCCAGCGCCTGGCGCACTGCGGGCCGGTCCGGAAGAAGCTGCCGCGCCCTGTCCAGGACGCCGGCATCCCCGTACAGGGACGGCAGAGCCAGCAGGCCCTCGCGGGCGGCGGCCGGAAAGTCGCGCGTGAGTTGCCTGAGCGCGCTGCCGTCCTTGGCCGCGAGCGCGGCGTGCAGCGCCGCCAGCGCCGGTGCGGCGAGCGCGACGCCCTCCAGCAGCGCCCGCACGATGCGGGCATCCGCCATGTCGACCGTGAGCTGCGTGACGCTGCTGGCCCGCAGGCAGTCCAGCGCCAGCATCAGTGCCTCCAGGTCCGCTTCCAGGCCGGCGTGGCCGAAGATCTCGGCGCCGAACTGCAGCGGCTCGCGGGTGGCGTGCGGGCGGTCGGGACGGGTGTGCAGCACCGGGCCGCAGTAGCAAAGCCGGGTAACGCCCTGGCGATTGAGCAGGTGGGCGTCGATGCGGGCCACCTGCGGCGTGGTGTCGGCCCGCAGGCCCATCATGCGGCCCGAGAGCTGGTCCACCAGCTTGAAGGTCTGCAGGTCCAGCGCCTCGCCGGTGCCCGTGAGCAGCGACTCCAGGTGCTCCAGCAGCGGCGGCATCACCAGCTCATAGCCGTAGCCGCGCGCCGTGTCCAGCAATTCGCGGCGAAGCTCCTCGATGCGCCGCGCCTCGGACGGCAGGACATCGGCGATGTGATCCGGCAGGACCCAGGCGGACATGAATTTTGGGGCGCTGTTAAAAACAGTATTTTACAGGCCAAGGAAGAGAGGGAAGAAAGCGGGGGCAAGGACGCAGAAGACGCAGAAGCAACGCAGAACACGCAGAAGAGACCTTGAAGGATTCAAGCCAGCGGAATTCTTCTGCGCTTCCTGCGTCCTTGACCCGCGCCCGTCTTCTAGGTGACGAGCCAGAGCAGCCCGAGGCCCAGGGCGATGCTGACCAGCCCGAAGAAGCGGATCTGGCCGTCGTGCATGGCCAGCAGCCGCTCGAAGGTGCGGCGCCAGCCCTTGGGGGACAGGAAGGGAAACAGCCCCTCGAACACCAGCATCAGGGCCATGGCAGCCCACCACACGTCGCTGTCCAAGGCTATTTCCGCGTGGCCGGTGCGGCAGCGGCGGCGTTGCCGCGGAACGCCTTGAAGAAGTCGCTGGAGGCCGGGTCCACCACCAGCACGTCGCTCTTCTTGTTGAAGCTCGACTTGTAGGCGTCCAGGCTGCGGTAGAACTGCGCGAACTGCGGGTCGCGGCCGAAGGACTCGGCATAGGTGGCCGAGGCCTTGGCATCGCCCTCCCCCTTGACCTTCTGGGCGTCGCGGTAGGCGTTGGCCAGGATCACCTCGCGCTGGCGGTCGGCGTCGGCGCGGATCTTCTCGCCCTCGGCCTGGCCGGTGGAACGCAGTTCGTTGGCCACCTGCTTGCGCTCGGACTCCATCCGGCGGTAGACCGAATCGGCCACTTCCTTGGGGTAGTCCACCCGCTTGATGCGCACGTCGACGATCTCGATGCCGAAGGACTTGGCGTCGTCGGCCAGCCGCTGCTGCACGCCCTGCATCACTTCCTGCCGCTCGCTGGCCAGCAGTTCGCGCGCCGTGCGCTTGTTCACCTCGTTCTTCAGCGCGTCCTGCACCACCGAGGTCAGGCGGTTTTCCGCCGTGCTGATGTTGACGCCGCCGCTGTTGGTGCGGATGAACTGCTTGGGATCGGCGATGCGCCACTTCACCAGCCAGTCGATCACCAGGTTCTTCTTCTCGGCGGTCTGCAGCGAGCCAGTCTCCGGGCTGTCCAGCGTCAGCACCCGGCGGTCCAGGAACACGACGTTCTGGAACGGCGGCGGCAGCTTGAAGCGCAGGCCGGGCTCGGTGATCACTTCCTTGATCTGGCCGAAGGAATAGACCACGCCGAACTGGCGCTGGTCGACCACGAAGAGCATCGAGCTGAGCAGCGCGAGCGCCAGCAGCACGGTGGAGACGACGAATCCGATTCTGTTCATTTGTATGGTCTTCCGGCCGGTCAGCGGGTTTCGCGGTCGCGGGTGCGCGAGTTGTCGCGGGCGCGCGAGTCGCCCGGGATGGCGGCCGGCGAGGCCGGCAGCGCCGGCGTGGCGGCCGCCGGCGAGCCGGCGCTGCTGCTGCTGCTGTCGGCGGCGGCGGTCGCGCTGGCCTGCTGGATCAGCTTGTCCAGCGGCAGGTACAGCAGGCTGTTGCCCTGCCTGGAATCGACCAGCACCTTGGTGACGCTGCTGTAGACCTGCTGCATCGCGTCGATGTACATGCGGTCGCGCGTGACCTGCGGCGCCTTCTGGTATTCGGCCAGCACCGAGCGGAAGCGCTGGGCGTCGCCCTCGGCCTGCGCGACGATGCGCGCGCTGTAGCCGTCGGACTCTTCCTTCAGCCGCGCCGCCGCGCCCTTGGCGCGCGGGATCACGTCGTTGGCGTAGGCCTGGCCTTCGTTCTTGAGCCGGTCCCGGTCCTGGCCGGCCTTGAGCGCGTCGTCGAACGCGGCCTGCACCTGCTCGGGCGGCTGCACGTTCTGGATGTTGACGTTCTGCACCTCGATGCCGGTCTTGTAGCGGTCCATCTGGACCTGGATCGACTTGGCCACGTCGCGCTGGATGTTCTCGCTGTTGCGCCCCAGCAGGTCGTCCATGTTGACGCGCCCCACCACTTCGCGGATCGCCGACTCGGCGGCCTTGATCACGGCGTCGTCCGGGTTGCGGTTCTCGAACAGGAACTGCGCCGCATTCTTCAGGCGGTACTGGATGGTGAAGCGCACGTCGACGATGTTCTCGTCCTGCGTCAGCATCGACGATTCCTTCAGGCCGGTGGCCTGCACCACGCTGTTGCGGCCGATCTCCACCGAGCGCAGCTGGGTCAGGTTCACGGTCTCATGGCGCTGGATCGGCCAGGGCAGGCGCCAGTTGAAGCCTGCCTCCACCGTGCCGTGGTACTTGCCGAATTGCGTGATCACGGCCTGCTGGCCTTCCTGCACGATGAAGAAGCCGGTGCCCAGCCAGATCAGCACGACCACCGCCGCGACCACGATCGCGCCGATGCCGGCGCTGCGCATGTCGGGCTGGAACCCGCCGCCGCCGTCGCCGCCGCCGAGGCCGCCGCCGCTGTCCGGGCGCCGGCCCTTGCCGCCGAACAGGCCGCCGAGCTTGCGGTTGAAGTCGCGCCACAGTTCGTCCAGGTCCGGCGGGCCCTGGTTCGGGCCCTTGGGCGGCCCGCCCTCGGACTTCTGGCCGTTGTCGTCGCCCCGTCCCCAGCGCGGATCGTTCAGGTTGAACATGCCCCGGAAACGGCCCTTCAGCCCGGTCCACGGCAGGCTGCGGAATTGGAGGTTCATGCGCTCGATCTCATTGTGTTTGTTGCCGCCCGATTGTGCCCAATCAGGCCGGCTGGTCGTGGATTTCGGGACTTTCGGGGCTGACGGGGCTTTCGGGCGCCGGCGCGGCGGCGCCGCCCGGCGCCGGCCCGGCCAGCTGCGCCAGCTGGCGCCGCAGTTCGGCCAGGCCCTGGCCGGTCTTGCTGCTGACGAACACGCGCGGCAGCATCATGCCGTCCAGCTCGAACAGGTCGCTCTCCTGCAGCGGCTGCTGGCCCGGCGGCAGCGCATCGATCTTGTTGAACACCAGCATCTGCGGCACGGCGCCGGCGCCGATCTCGTCCAGCACCCGCTGGACCTCCGCGATCTGTTCCGGGTGGTGCGGATTGGCGGCGTCCACCACGTGCAGCAGCAGGTCGGCATCCACCGCCTCCTGAAGCGTGGCCTCGAAGGCGGCCACCAGGGCGTGCGGCAGGTCGCGGATGAAGCCGACGGTGTCGGACAGCGAGACCGAACGGCCGCCGCCCTCCTCGTTGCCGAGATAGAGCTGGCGCGTGGTCGTATCCAGGGTGGCGAACAGCTGGTTGGCGGCGTACGCGCGGGCCTTGACCAGCGCGTTGAACAGCGTCGACTTGCCGGCGTTGGTGTAGCCGACCAGCGAGATGGTGAAGGCGCCCTGGCGCTCGCGCTGGCGGCGCTGGGTCTGGCGCTGCTTCTTGAGCTTGACCAGGCGCTCCTTGGTGCGCTTGATCGCCTCACCGATCATCCGGCGGTCCAGCTCGATCTGCTTTTCGCCCGGGCCGCCGCGCACGCCGGCGCCGCCGGTCTGCCGCTCCAGGTGCGACCAGCGCCGCACCAGCCGGGTGCTGACGTACTGCAGCCGGGCCAGTTCCACCTGCAGCTTGCCTTCGTGGCTGCGCGCGCGCTGCGCGAAGATCTGCAGGATCAGCAGCGTGCGGTCGTTGACCGGCAGGCCGATGTGGCGCTCCAGGTTGCGCTGCTGGGCCGGGCTGAGCGACTGGTCGAACAGGATCTCGACGGCGCCGGTCTGCTCGGCCAGCGCCTTGATCTCGTCGGCCTTGCCGCTGCCGATGAACAGCGCGGCGTCGGGCGCCTTGCGGCGGCAGGCGACGCGGGCGACCGGCGTCATGCCGGCGGTCTGGGCCAGCAGGCCGAGCTCTTCGAGTTCGGCGTCGAAGTTGGGCAGCCCAAGGTCCACCCCGACCAGCAGGGCCGGGATGTCAGGATGTAGTGATTCGGACAAACGTGAAAACCAGGGAATCGGGGTTCAACAAGCCCGGGGCGGCTGCGCCGTCGGCGCCTGTGAGCGGGCTCAGGTGGGGCCAGCCTCGCCGGCTTCGGCCGTCGAGAAATTGACGGCGCGCCCGGGGACGATGGTGGAGATGGCGTGCTTGTAGACCATCTGCGTCACGGTGTTGCGCAGCAGCACGACGTATTGGTCGAAAGACTCGATCTGACCCTGCAGCTTGATGCCGTTGACGAGGTAGATCGACACTGGCACGTGTTCCCGCCGCAGGGTGTTGAGGAAGGGGTCTTGTAGTAACTGCCCTTTGTTGCTCACGATATTCTCCGTGTTCGGAAGTGGTGTTGGAAATATCACCTTACCACAGCAGGAGCGCCGAGTAAGTAGTCCGGCGGCACGAAATCCTCCCCGGCTGAAAGAGGAGTTTGGGGCCCCTTTCCCCACTTCAAGGGCCGCGGTGCCGAGGGCCTCTATTCTTCCTTGCCGGCGTACGGATTCTTCGAGGTTTTCATCTCGATGCGCAGCGGCGTGCCGGTGAGCTTGAATTCCTTGCGGAAGCGCCCTTCCAGGAAGCGCTTGTAAGCGTCGGTGACGTGTTCCAGCGAATTGCCGTGCACCACGATGATCGGCGGATTCATCCCGCCCTGGTGCGCGTAGCGCAGCTTGGGCCGGTACATGCCCGAGCGCTGCGGCTGCTGGAACTGCACGGCCTCCAGCAGCAGGCGGGTGAGCACCGGCGTGGACATCTTGACCATGGCCGAGCGATGCGCCGCGGCGATCGAGGTCCAGACCGGGCCCAGCCCCTGGCGCTTGATGGCCGAGATCGGGTGCATGTCCGCGAACTTCAGGAAAGCCAGCCGGGTCTCGATCGAGCGCTTGACCATCTCGCGCTGGTAGGCGTCGATCGCATCCCACTTGTTGATGGCGACGACCACGGCGCGGCCGCTGTCCAGGATGAAGCCGGCGATGTGGGCGTCCTGGTCGGTCACGCCCTGGGTGGCGTCCAGCAGCAGCAGCACCACGTTGGCCGATTCGATCGCCTGCAGCGTCTTGACCACCGAGAACTTCTCGATCGCCTCGAACACCTTGCCCTTGCGGCGCAGGCCCGCAGTGTCGATCAGCTCGAAGCGCTGGCCGCCGCGCTCGAACGGGATGCTGATCGCATCGCGGGTCGTGCCCGGCTGGTCGAAGGCGACCACGCGCTCTTCACCCAGCCAGGTGTTGATCAGGGTGGACTTGCCGACATTGGGGCGGCCGGCCACCGCCAGCTTGATCACGCCGCTGTCGGCCTCCTCGTCCTCCTCCTGCGGCTCGGGCAGGTTCAGCGGCTCCAGGGCGAGGTCGACCAGGTCGCGGATGCCCTGGCCGTGGGCGGCCGACATGCCGTGCACGTCGCCCAGGCCCAGCTCGTAGAACTCGGTCAGCTTGACGCCGTCGGTCATGCCCTCGGCCTTGTTGGCCGCCAGCACCGTGGGCTTGCCCAGCTTGCGCAGGTAGTTGGCGATGTCGTAGTCCTGCGCCGAGACACCGGCGCGGGCATCGACCACGAAGATCACCACGTCTGCCTCGGCGACCGCCTGGCGGGTCTGCTTGGCCATCTCCATGTAGATGCCGCTCTCGGCCGTCGGCTCGAAGCCGCCGGTGTCGATGACGATGTACTCGTGCCTGCCCTGCTTGCCGGTGCCGTAGTGGCGGTCCCGCGTCAGCCCGGCGAAGTCGGCGACGATGGCGTCGCGCGACTTGGTCAGCCGGTTGAACACGGTGGACTTGCCGACATTGGGGCGTCCGACCAGGGCGATGACAGGTTTCACGAAATCCGATGAGGGTTCAGTTCATTCCGGCACGAAGCCGTAGACGCCGCCGCCGCGCGTCACGATCACCATGGTGTTGCCCACCAGGACCGGCGGCGCAGCGATGGCGGTGCCGTCGGTGGACAGCCGGTTCAGGGGCGTGCCGTCCTCGCGCGAGAGCATGTGGACCAGCCCCGTGCTGTCGCCGACCACCACCGAGCGGCCCAGCGCCAGCGGCGCCGTCAGGCCGCGATGCAGCAACCGGTCCGAGCTCCAGGCGCGCTCGCCGTTGTCGCGGCGCCAGGCCAGGACCTTGCCGTCGCTCTCGGTGCCGAACACCAGCCGGTCGTCGCCGGCCAGGCCCTCGGCGCCGCTGGCCGGCTTGGTCCACTGGACGCCGCCGCGTTCGCCGTCGACGCAGCCGACCCGGGCCTGGAAGGCGCGGACGCACACCGAGTTGCCGATCCGGCTCACGGTGCCGACCAGGTCCACCAGCCGCTCCACGTCGTTGGTGCCGCGCGGCGTTGCGATCGGCGCTTCCCAGCGCGGCAGGCCATTGCCGGGGTTCAGGCCGACCAGCCGGCCGCCCAGGCCGACCAGCAACGTGTCGCCGACCGCCAGCATCACGCCCGATTGCCGCAGCACCAGCGGCTCGCCGGGGCGGACCTGGTTCCACAGCCGGCGGCCGGTCTGGCCGTCATAGGCCGAGACCGAGCGATCGGCGGCCAGCACGAAGACCCGGCCGCCGGCCACGAAGGGCGCGGTGTACGACTGGGCCACCAGCTTCTGGCGCCACAGCGGCGTGCTGCCGCCGGCGAAGGTCACGACCTCGTTGGCCTGGGTGATCACCGACACCAGCTTGCCGTCGCTGCCGACCCCGGCCGAGACCGGGCCGCCGGCATTGCCCTGCCACAGCACGCGGCCGGTGTTGCCATCGAGCTGGGTCACGGTGCCGTCGCTGCTGGCCAGCGCCACGCTGGTGCCGTGGACGGTGGGCGCCAGCGGCAGGCCGACCGGGCCGATGCGCGCGGTCCAGGCCTGGCGCACGCTGATCAGGGCGACATTGGGGCCGAGTTCGGCCGGCTTGGGCTTTTCGGCAGCGCCGCTCATCCAGGTCGGCATCATCGAGCAGCCGCCCAGCGCCGCCAGCAAGGCCAGGGCCGAGGCCCGCTTCGTCAGCGCCATCATGATTTCGTTCCTGCAGATGCGGCGCCGGCGGGCGCGGGGACCGCGGCGGCGGCGGGAGGATTCGGGTCTGCGCCCAGCGCCGTCAGCTTGACTTCGACCAGCTTGCGGTATTCGGTCCGTTCGTCCAGGCCCTTCCAGGCCTTGAGGTATTCAGCCTTGGCCTCGGCCTTCTTGCCCTGCAGGTTGTAGATGTCGCCGCGGCGGTCCGCCACCAGCGGCGCGAATTCCACCGGGAACTCGCCATCGAGCTGCCGCAGCGCTTCGTCGTACGACTTGGCATCGGCCAGCACGGCCGCCAGCCGCAGCTTCGCCGTTGCGCGGTAACCCTCGTCGGAGGACTTGTCGGCCACCCACTGCAGTGCCGCCTTGGCGGCGTCGGGCTTGCCCTTTTCCGCGAACACCTTGGCCGCCCGCAGGCCGGCCTGGTGGGCGAAGGTGGTGCCGCCGAACTTTTCCTTCATGTCGCTGAAGGCGCGTTCGAGCTTGGCGGTATCCCCGGCGGCGACCGCCTTTTCCACTTCTTCGTTCATGGCGGATGCCTGCGCGGCCTGGCTGCGCTGCCAGTACTGCCAGCCGTTCCAGGCGGCGATCGCGCCGAACACCACGATCAGCGTCCAGGTGATCAGGTTGCCGTAGTTTTTCCAGAAGTGCTTGAGTTCGTCAAGCTGTTCCTGTTCTTCGAGGTCGAGTGGTTTTGCCATTGTGATTCTTGTGTCAAGCCGCCGATTGTAGTTTCCGTGCCCATGCCAGCGGATCGGCCAGCGGCTGCCGCTCCTGCGCGCCGCTGCCGTCACGCAGGGCCTTGAGCGTGACCTCGCCGGCGGCCAGTTCGTCGGCGCCGAAGATCAGGGCGAAGCGCGCGCCGCTGGCGTCGGCCTTCTTGAACTGCGATTTCATGCTGCCCATGCCTTCGCTGCTGCCCGCGTGCATCTGCACGCTGATGCCGGCGGCGCGCAGCTGCTGCAGCAGCGCCAGCGCCTGCGGCAGCGCTGCGGCGTCCGGGATGACGGCGTACGCATCCGGCGCCGGCGGCTCGATCGCCGTCCCCTGCTCCTTCACCAGCTCAAGCACCCGCTCCAGGCCCATGCCCCAGCCGACCGCCGGCGTCGGCTTGCCGCCCAGCACCTCGAACAGGCCGTCATAGCGGCCGCCGCCGCACAGCGTGCCCTGCGCGCCCAGCTCCTCGGTGATGAACTCGAACACCGTGTGGCTGTAATAGTCCAGGCCGCGCACCAGCCGCGGATTGACCGAGGTCGGCACCCCGCAGGCGGCCAGCAGCGAGCGCACGGTCTCGAAGCGCGCCATCGAGGCTTCGCCCAGGAAGGACAGCAGCTGGGGCGCCTCCTGCACCATCTGCTGCAGCGCCGGATTCTTGGTGTCCAGGATGCGCAGCGGGTTGCTGTGCAGCCGGCGCTTGCCATCCTCGTCCAGCAGGCCGGCGTGCTGCTCGAAGTACTTCACCAGCGCGGCGCGGTGGGCCTGCCGCTCCGGCGGAATGCCCAGGCTGTTGATCTCCACGCGGACGTTGCGCAGGCCCAGGTCGGCCAGCAGCTGCCAGGCCAGCACCATCAGTTCGGCATCCACTTCCGGGCCGCCGAAGCCCAGCACCTCGGCGCCGAGCTGATAGAACTGGCGGTAGCGCCCGCGCTGCGGCCGCTCGTGGCGGAACATCGGGCCCATGTAATACAGCCGCTTGCCGCCGTCGTACGTGAGGTTGTGCTCGATCGCCGCCCGCACCACGCCGGGCGTGTTTTCCGGCCGCAGCGTCAGCTGCTCGCCGTTGAGGCGGTCCTCGAAGGAATACATCTCCTTCTCGACGATGTCGGTGGTCTCGCCGGTGCCGCGCACGAACAGCGCCGTGGGCTCCACGATCGGCGTGCGGATCATCCGGTAGGCGTAGCGCGCCATCAGCGCGCGCACCTTCTCCTCCAGCCACTCCCAGCGCGCCGAGTCGGGCGGCAAAATGTCGTTCATGCCTTTGACGGCATTCAGTTTGTCGGCCATGTTGTGTCGGGTCAGGCGGTTTCGGCGAGCTGGCCGAAGCGCTTTTCGATGTAGTTTTCGACGATCTGGTGGAACTCGGCGGCGATGTTGTCGCCGCGAAGAGTTAGGGCCTTTTGGCCGTCGATGAACACCGGCGCGGCCGGTGCCTCGCCGGTGCCGGGCAGGCTGATGCCGATGTCCGCATGCTTGCTCTCGCCCGGGCCGTTGACGATGCAGCCCATCACTGCCACCTTCATCTTCTCCACGCCGGGATATTTCTTGCGCCAGACCGGCATCTGCGCCCGCAGGTAGTCGTCGATCTCCTTGGCCAGCACCTGGAAGGTCTGGCTGGTGGTGCGGCCGCAGCCCGGGCAGGCCGTCACGCTGGGCACGAAGCTGCGCAGGCCCAGCGACTGCAGGATCTCGGAGGCGATCACCACCTCCTGGGTGCGCGCTTCGCCCGGCTGCGGCGTGAGCGACACGCGGATGGTGTCGCCGATGCCTTCCTGCAGCAGGATGCCCAGCGCCACCGCGGAAGCGACCGTGCCCTTGGTGCCCATGCCGGCCTCGGTCAGGCCCAGGTGCAGCGCGTAGTCGCAGCGCCTGGCCAGCTCGCGGTAGACGGCGATCAGGTCCTGCACGCCGCTGACCTTGCACGACAGGATGATCTGGTTGCCGTCCATGCCCATTCGCTCGGCCAGCTGCGCCGATCCGATGGCGGAGGTGATCAGCGCCTCGTACATGACGAGCCTGGCGTCCCACGGCTCGGGCCGCAGGCTGTTGGTGTCCATCAGGCCGGCCAGCAGTTCCTGGTCCAGGCTGCCCCAGTTGACGCCGATGCGCACCGGCTTGTTCCAGCGCATCGCCGCCTCGATCATCTGGCCGAACTGGCGGTCGTGCTTGTCGCCCTTGCCGACGTTGCCGGGGTTGATGCGGTACTTCGACAGCGCCTCGGCGCAGGCCGGGTAGTCGGTCAGCAGACGGTGGCCGTTGTAGTGGAAGTCGCCGATCAGCGGCACGTCGATGCCCATGCGATCGAGCTGCTCGCGGATGTAAGGAACCTGCGCCGCCGCCTCCGGCGTGTTGACGGTGATGCGGACCATCTCGGAGCCGGCGATCGCCAGCTCCTTGACCTGGATCGCCGTGCCGATGGCGTCCACCGTGTCGGTGTTGGTCATCGACTGCACGCGCACCGGCGCGTCGCCGCCGACGGTGACGATGCGCGAGCCCCAGACGGTCTGCGCCTGGCGCGAGCGCCGCGGTTTCGGGAATGCCGGTTCGATCGGCAGGCAGGGTTGGTCCATCACTTCACCTCGAAGCGCGCCACGTTGTCGCGCGAGACCGGCGCCAGGTCGAACGGCTTGCCGCGCACCTGCACGTCGGTGGCCGAGACGCTGCCGACCGTGACGGCCAGCGGCAGCGGGCCGGACGCGCCGGCCGATTCGCCGGCGGTGAGCAGCTTGCGCAGCGGGACGCCGCCCTTGGCGTCGGTCACCTGGATCCAGGATTCGCCCCTGGCCTTGAACACCACGATGCCGGTGGCGGCCGGGCCGGAGGCGGAGGCCGCTGCGGCGGCGGGGGCAGCCGCTGCTGCTGCTGTTGCGGCGGCGGCGCTGGCAGGTTTGGCGGGTCTGGCGGCGGCGGGGACGGTCGCGGCGGCGAGGCTTGCGGCCGGCGCCGCAGCCGTGACCACTGCCGGTGCCGGGTCCGCGGACGGTGCGGGCGCGGCGGTCGGCTCCGCGCTGGCGACCACCAGCTCGGGAGCCGGCACCGGCGCCGGCGGCGGGGCCGCAGCCTCGGTGCCGGCACCGTCATGGCGCAGCGGCAGCAGCGCCACCACCAGCGCGCCGAGCAGCAGCGCGGCGACGACGATGAACACCGGCCGCGACAGCTGCTCGCGCCAGGCCGGAGCGGCGCCGTCGCGCGGCGAACGGAACGGCGCGTTGATGCCGCCTTCGCTCGGCGCCAGCCGCGGCCCGCCGGTGGCGGGCAGGCGCTCCAGCACCGGCGCCGGATCGAGCTTGAGGTTGCGGCACACGCTGGCGGCCAGGGCACGAACGAACACCGCATCGGGCAGCTCGTCGAAGCGGTCGGCCTCCAGCGCCTCCAGCTTGCGCACCGGCACCTTCAGCGCCGCGGCCAGCGTGGCCACATGCAGGCCGGCCTGTTCGCGCGCCTGCCGCAGCAGCGTGCCGGCGCTGGGCGCATCGGCGGCGGCCGCATCGAAGCCGGACGCGGGCCCGTGGCCCGGCGCCTCACTCATTGAACGCTCCGCGGTCGTAGAAGCCCATCTCGCGCGACTGCGGGAAGCGGCGCTTGAGCTGGTCGGCCAGCTGCATCATCGCCACCCGGTCGTTGAGCTTCTGTTCGACCTTGATCCCCAGCCACAGGGTTTCCGCGTTGGCCAGCTCGGTGTTGTTCAGGCGCCGGATGTAGAACTGGGCGCGCGAATACTCGCCGCGCTGGAACAGCAGGTTCGCCAGGTTGAAGCCGGTGACCGGATTGGCGGCGTCCAGTTCGTAGGAGCGCGCCAGGCTGCGCTCGGCGTCGTCCTTGCGGCCGGCGCGGGCCTCGCACAGGCCCTTGGCCATCAGCGTCTTGGCCCGCTCCGCGTACAGCGGATTGGCCATGGCGCCGTTGAAGGCGCGGTTGGCTTCGTCGTAGCGGCCCTGCTGGCACAGCAGCCAGCCGTAGTTGTGCTGCGCGTTGGAGTCCTTCGAATTGAGCGAGACGGCGCGGCGGAAGCTTTCCTCCGCCTGCTTCATGTCGTTGAGCTTCATGTAGATCAGGCCGCGCAGGTTGTAGGCGTCCGGAAAGGTCGGGTCGGCCAGGATTACCTGCTTGAGTTCGTCCAGCGCCACGGTGGTCTGGCCCTGCTCGAAGTAGCCGACCGCCAGTTCCATCCGGATGCGGGCCCGCTTGCGGGCATCGGGTTCGTCCGACGCGGTGACGATGTCGACGTTGGCTCCCGTGGCGTCGCCGTTGCGGGCGGCGCAGCCGCCCAGGGCCAGCAGCAGCGCCCCGGCCAGCCAGCACCAGGCCAGGGCGGTCCGCAGCTTCTCTCGGCGCACAGCGTCGTTCATGGATTCAGGTCTCCTTGGCGGCGCGGGCGTCGGCCGGCACCTGTTTCAACATCACGGTGCGTTGTCGGGAGATCCTCTCACCCACGCGGGTGCGGTCCTTGACGTCACCGGCGAGCTGGCCGCAGGCCGCGTCGATGTCGTCTCCTCTGGTTTTGCGCACAGTGGTGACGATACCAGCATCGATCAGGATTTTCGCGAAAGCCTGCACCCGGTGTTGTGGCGAACGCACCAGCCCGGATGCCGGAAACGGATTGAACGGAATCAGGTTCAGCTTGCACGAGACGCCGCGGCCGCCGTGCCTGCGCACCAGTTCCACCAGCTGCTGTGCGTGCTCCGGCTGGTCGTTGACGCCATCGAGCATGCAATATTCGAAGGTGATGAAGTCGCGCGGCGCGTGCTCCAGGTAGCGGTTGCAGGCATCGAGCAGTTCGGCCAGCGGGTACTTCTTGTTCAGGGGAACCAGGTTGTCGCGCAGCGCGTCGTTGGGCGCATGCAGCGACACGGCCAGCGCCACCGGGCAGTCCTGCCCGAGCCGGTCCATCATCGGCACCACCCCGGAGGTGGAGACCGTGACGCGGCGGCGCGACAGGCCGTAGCCGTGGTCGTCCAGCATCACCTTGAGCGCCGGCAACAGGGCCGAGTAGTTCTGCAGCGGCTCGCCCATTCCCATCATCACGACGTTGGAGATGATCCGCTCGTCGCGCTGCAGGTGCTTGCGCAGGAAATGCTCGGCGAACCAGAGCTGGGCCACGATCTCGCCGGTGTTGAGATTGCGCGAGAACCCCTGGTGGCCAGTGGAGCAGAAGCGGCAGCCCACGGCGCAGCCGGCCTGGGAGGAAATGCACAGCGTGCCGCGGTCGTCTTCGGGAATGAAGACCGCCTCCACCGCATCGCCATGGCCGACGTCGAACAGCCACTTGATGGTGCCGTCCTTCGATTCGTGCTGGGTGAGGATGGGAAGCGCCTGCAGCCGGGCGCTGGTCTTGAGCTTCTCGCGCAGCGACTTGGCCAGGTCGCTCATCTGGTCGAAGTCGGTCGCGCCCTTCTGGTGGATCCAGCGGAACAGCTGGGTCGCGCGGAAGCGCTTCTCGCCCAGCGTTTCGCAAAACGCGGCCAGGCCTTCCAGATCGAAGTCGAGAAGATTGGCCCTTCGACTTGGCTCAGGACTGGCCGTCATCGCATGAGGTTCGCGCGCCGCTCAGCGCGAGAAGACGTCCATGCCGGGGAAGAAGAAGGCCACTTCCTGGGCGGCCGTTTCCGCGGCGTCGGAGCCGTGCACCGCGTTGGCGTCGATGCTGTCGGCGAAATCCGCGCGGATGGTGCCGGCGGCGGCCTTCTTCGGGTCGGTCGCGCCCATCAGGTCGCGGTTCTTCAGGATGGCGTTTTCGCCTTCCAGCGCCTGGATCATCACCGGGCCGGAGATCATGAATTCGACCAGGTCCTTGAAGAAGGGTCGCTCCTTGTGGACGGCGTAGAACTGCTCGGCTTCGCGGCGCGACAGGTGGGCCATGCGGGCGGCGACGACCTTCAGGCCGGAGGCCTCGAAGCGTGCGTAGATCTGCCCGATCACGTTCTTGGCCACGGCGTCAGGCTTGATGATGGAGAGGGTGCGTTCGATAGCCATTTTCGGGTTTCCTGAGCTTGAGAGTAATTGTTAGGACTTGCCGCGGGTCGAAAGTTCGGCAAAGCCTCTTATTTTAGCTTGCGCATGCGGCAGCGCCCGGCGCCGCCGCAGTGACCTTGGCTTTGGACGGCGCGCTTCAGCGGCCGCGGCCGCCGCGGCGCTGGCCGCCGCCCCCGCCGCCCATGGCACCGCCACCACCGCCCCCACCACCGCCCCCACCACCGCGGCGCTGGCCGCCGCCCGGGCCGCGCTGGCCGCCGGCACCGCCCTGGCGCTGGCGGGTGAAGCTGTCGGCGCCGATGTAGCCCAGCGAGGTCTTCATCGGGTCGGGCTGGGCCGCGGCGCCGGCCTGGCGATCGGCACCGCGGTCGCCGCCCTGCCGGTCCTTGCGGCGGCGCTGCTGCCCCTGGCCGCCGGCGTTGCGGCCCAGGCCGCCACCGCCGCCGCCGGGCGGCCCGCCGCGCTGCTGTTGCTGGCCTTCACCCTGGCCGCTGCCCGGACGCGGGCCGGTGCCACCGCGGTTGCCGCGGCGGCGGTTGCGCCCGCCGCGCCCGGGCGCGCCGTCGCCCTGCCCCGGTGCCTCGCCTTCGCCGCGCGGGGGCCGGCCACCCAGCGGCCGCTCGGCGGCGCCGGCGGCGTTCATCAGCTCGCGGATGTCGCGTTCGTCCAGTTCCATCCAGGCGCCGCGCTTGAGGCCGCGCGGCAGCACCATCGCGCCATAGCGGATGCGGATCAGCCGGCTCACGGCGTGGCCCACCGCTTCCAGCATGCGCCGCACCTCGCGGTTGCGGCCCTCGGAAATCGTCACCCGGTACCAGGTGTTGGCGCCTTCGCCGCCGCCCTCTTCGATCGAACCGAAGGCCGCGCGGCCGTCCTCGAGCTCGACGCCGTCGAGCAGCCGCTGCTTTTCCTCGGCGCTGAGCGCACCCAGTACCCGGACCGCGTATTCGCGCTCCAGGCCGAAGCGCGGATGCATCAGCTTGTTGGCCAGCTCGCCCGAGCTGGTGAACAGCAGCAGGCCTTCGGTGTTCAGGTCCAGCCGCCCCACCGACTGCCACTTGCCCTGGTACAGCTTGGGCAGCTTGCGGAACACGGTCGGGCGGTTCTGCGGATCGTCGCTGCTGACGATCTCGCCGACCGGCTTGTGATAGGCGATGACGCGCGCCGGCGGAGGTGCGATCCGGTAGCGGATCGGCTTGCCGTTGATCTTGATCTGGTCGCCGAACTGGATCCGCTGGCCGATGTGGGCCGGCTCGTTGTTGACCGAGATCCGGCCCTGCGTGATCAGGTGCTCCATCTCCAGCCGGGAGCCGAGGCCGCTCTGGGCCAGCACCTTGTGCAGCTTGGGCGTGTCGGCCTGCGGGGTCAGCACCCGCTTGGGCAGGCCGACTTCCGGGCTTTCCTCGTCGGCGTCGAACTGGCCGGAGACGACGTCGGCGAACAGGATCGGCTTGGGCGGCTCGGCCGGCGCGGCGCGCCGGGCCTTGCGTTCGCCGTCCTCGTCATCCTCGTCGTCCTCGTCTTCGTCCGGGTCCTCGTCGTCGGCGCCGAATCGCTCCAGCTCCTGCGCGCGGCGCGCGTGCGCCGCCGCCTCTTTTTCTTCCAGCTCCTCGAGCGTGGGCTCGTCGCTGGGGCCGGTCACCGGTTGCTTCATGGGTCAGGTCTCGACTGCTTGGGCCGCATCGTCGGCGGCACTTTCGTCATCGGGTGGCACGGGCGGCGCGTCCGCCGCGGCCTCGGGGGGCTGTGTGGAATCCAGTGGGAGGGCGTCGGCATCGTCCAGGGCCGCCGGCTGCTCGCCGATGGCCAGGTCGGGCTGGGTGCCGCCGGCGGCGAGCGCTTCGAACATCGCCGATTGCTGCGCCGGGTTGTCCAGCAGCGGCAGCTGGTCGAGCGACTCGATGCCCAGGTCGTCCAGGAACTGCCGGGTGGTGGCGAACAGCGCCGGCCGGCCCGGCGCCTCGCGGTGGCCGATCACCTCCACCCAGCCGCGGTCCTCCAGCTGCTTGATGATCATGGCGTTGATGGTGACGCCGCGGATGTCTTCCATGTCGCCGCGGGTGACCGGCTGGCGGTAGGCGATGATCGCCAGCGTTTCCAGGGTGGCGCGGGTGTAGCGCGGCGGCTTCTCGGGGTGCAGCCGGTCGAGGTATTCGCGCATCTCGGGCCGGCTCTGGAAGCGCCAGCCGGTGGCCACGCAGACCAGCTCCACGCCGCGTTGGGTCCATTCCAGGCGCAGGTCTTCCAGCAGCGACTTGATGGTATCGGCGCCGAGTTCGTCATTGAACAGGACGCGCAGCTCCCGCACAGGCAGGGGCTGCTGCGAACAGATCAACGCGGTTTCGAGGACGCGCTTGGCGTCCGCCGTATTCATGGTCTTGTGGTTCCAGGAAAAGGCGCCAACGGGCGGGCAATTTCATCGGGGCGGCGCCACCAGGAGGCGCATCGCATGCCTGCGCGGACGGGCGCGGGGCGTGGCTCAAGAGCCATTGGGCGGATTGTAACGCAGCCCCCAGGCGTCCAGCGCCGCCGCCATGTCGGCCGGCAGCGGCGAGCGGAACTCCAGCGGCTGCTGCGTGGCCGGGTGCACCAAGGCCAGCCGGACCGCATGCAGCGCCTGCCGCTGCATGCCGGCAGCGGCCGCGCCGCCGTACAGCTCGTCGGCGACCAGCGGATGGCCGATGCTGGCCATGTGGACGCGGATCTGGTGGGTGCGGCCGGTCTGCAGGGTGGCGCGCACCAGGCAGCCGGCATCGGCGTTCTCCAGCAGGTCGAAGGCGGTCACAGCCGCCTTGCCGGCATGCCGCTCCAGGTCGACCACCGCCATCCGCAGCCGGTTGCGCGGATCGCGCCCGATCGGCGCATCCACCTGCCGGTGCCGGGGCCCGGTCCACTGCTTGTGCGCCAGCGCGACGTACTGGCGCGCAACCTCGCGCGCAGCGATCGCCTGCACCAGGGCATCCATCGCGGCGCGGTTGCGGGCCACCACCATCAGGCCGCTGGTGTCCTTGTCCAGCCGGTGCACGATGCCCGCGCGCGGCAGCAACTGGGCGGCAGCGTCATGCGCCAGCAGGCCGTTGAGCAGCGTCCCGCTCCAGTTGCCGGGCGCCGGGTGCACGACCAGCCCGGCCGGCTTGTTCAGCACCAGCAGGTGTTCGTCCTGGAACACGATGTCCAGCGCCATCGGTTCGGGCTTGAACGCCTGGCTTTGCGGCGTCGGCCGCAATTCCACCGTGCCGGCGTCCCCGGCCCTGACCTTGTGCGCCGCCTTGCCGGCCGGGCGGCCATTGAGCTGCACCGCGCCGGACTCGATCAGCTGCTGCAGGTAGCTGCGCGAGAACTCGGGCACCAGCAGCGCCAGCGCGCGGTCCAGACGCTCGCCATGCTGCTGCGCGCCGATGGAAAAGGGACGCAGTTCGCTGTCCGGACCGGCGTCGGCGCCCTCGTCCGGCAGGGTCTGCGCCTCGGGCTCGAGGGGGGTGGCCGATATAATCAATTTGCCCTGTTCCTGAAAGTACCAAGCGATGGCTAGCGTGAAATTATCGGTTGTCCCCTCCCTGCTGCTGGGAGCGGCAGCGCTGCTGGCCGGCTGCTCCTCCACTTCGGACGACAAGACGGCCACCTGGAGCCCGAACAAGCTCTATGCGGAAGCCAAGGACGAACAGAGCTCGGGCGCCTACGACAAGGCGATCCCGCTGTTCGAGAAGCTCGAGGGCCGCGCGGCCGGCACGCCGCTGGCGCAGCAGGCCCAGCTGGAGAAGGCCTACTCCCAATACAAGAGCGGCGACCAGGCCCAGGCGGAGGCGACGCTGGATCGCTTCATGAAGCTGCATCCGGCCAGCCCGGCGATGGACTATGCGCTGTACCTCAAGGGCATCGTCAACTTCAACGACAACCTGGGCGCCTTCGCCTTCCTGGCGCGCCAGGACCTGTCCGAGCGCGACCAGAAGGCGGCCAAGGAATCCTTCGAGTCGTTCAAGGAACTGGTGGCCCGTTTCCCCGATTCGCGCTACGCGCCCGACGCCAGGGCGCGCATGAACTACATCGTCAACTCGCTGGCGCAGTACGAAGTGCACGTGGCCCGCTATTACTACAGCCGGGGCGCCTACGTGGCCGCGATCAACCGCGCGCAGACCGCCCTGAAGGACTACCAGACGGTGCCCGCGCTGGAAGAGGCGCTGTTCATCATGGTGCGCTCCTACGACGCGCTGGGCATGACCCAGCTGCGCGACGACACGCGGCGCGTGATGGAGAAGAACTACCCGAACAGCGCCTTCCTGGGACGCGGCGGCGGCGTCAAGTCGGCCCAGGAAGCGTGGTGGAAGTTCTGGTAGCCCCCAGCGCTTCCACGGCGGCATCGAATTCCTGCGCCGACTGCAGCCGGCGCATCGGCGGCAACGCGGCCAGCAGCCGGCGCCCATAGCCCATCGTCGCCAGCCGGGTGTCGCACACCACCAGCAGGCCCTGGTCCGATTCGCGCCGGATCAGCCGGCCCGCCCCCTGCTTGAGCGCCACCGCCGCCTCCGGCACGAAATAGTCGTTGAACGCGCTGCGGCCCTGCCCCTCCAGGCGCTGCGCCCGCGCCTCCACCAGCGGATCGCCGGGCGGCGGGAACGGCAGCTTGTCGATGATCACCAGCTGCAGCGAATCGCCCGGCACGTCCACCCCTTCCCAGAACGACGCCGAAGCGACCAGCACGCAACCGGGCCGGCCGTCGGCATCGCCCTCGCGGAAGCGCTCGATCAGCCGGCGCTTGGGCCATTGGCCCTGCACCAGCACCTCCACCTCCAGCGACCCCTCGAAGCGCGCCTGTAGCGCCTCGCCGATGCTGCGCAGCGCCCGCAACGTGGTGGTGAGCACCATGGTGCGGCCGCCCAGCCGCCGCACCGCGTCGCCCGCCAGCCTGGCCACTTCGGTGCTGTGCGCGGGGTCGTTGGGCTTGGGCAGGTCGCGCGGCACGTAGACGGCAGCCTGCACCAGGTAATCGAAGGGGCTGCCGACCCGCAGGATCTCGGCGTCGCCCAGCCCGCAGGGCTCGGTGAACCAGCGCAGCCTGGGGTCGTCGCCCAGCGTGGCGGAGGTGAAGATCCAGGCCTTGCGCGACTGCTCGGCGTCGTCGCCGCGCTGCTTCAACATCTTGTCCTGCACCGCCAGCGCGATGTCCAGCGGCGACTCCACCAGCCGCAGCTGGTGGCCCACGTCCACCCAGCGCACCGACTCCGGCGCGCACGGCTGGGCGAAGGTGGCGGCGCGCTGCGCCAGCACGCTGGCCCGCTCGTGCAGCCGCACGAAGTCGGGGGCGATCTCGCTGACGGTGGCGAGCGCCTGCGTGGCATCCGTGAAGGCCTGCCGCAGTTCATCCAGCGCCTGCAGCCAGGGCTGCGGATCCACCTGCTCCGGCGCCTCGCCGGTCCAGCGCAGCTTGGCGCCCGGTGCCGTGCGGCCGACCACCAGCCGCAGGTCGCGGGCGGCGCGCTCGATGCCCGACGCCACCGCCGACCAGTCGGCCAGCCCGCGGGCGAACTGCAGGCCGGCGGCCAGCACGTCGCGGCCGAAGTCCAGCAGCTGCCCGGTGGTGATCTGGGCGCCGAGGAACTGCACGCCGGTTTCGTTGAGCTGGTGGGCCTCGTCGAAGATCGCCACCCGCACCGTCGGCAGCAGTTCGGCCATGCCCGATTCCCGCACCGCCAGGTCGGCGAAGAACAGGTGGTGGTTGACCACCACCACGTCGGCCGCCAGCGCCTCGCGCCGCGCCTTGTTGACGTGGCAGGCGTGGAACTTGGGGCATTGGGAGCCCAGGCAGTTGTCGCGGGTGGACGTGACCAGCGGGATCAGCGGCGAGCGCTCGTCCAGCCCGGGCAGCTCCGCCAGGTCGCCGGTGCGGGTGGCGACCGCCCATTCCTCGATCTTGGCCAGCGAACGCAGCGAGCTGCGGTCCGGCAGCGAACCTTCGCTGCGTGCCAGCTCCATGCGGCGCAGGCACAGGTAGCTGGCCCGGCCCTTGAGCAGGGCGGTGCGCACCGGCAGCCCCAGCGCCTGCACCAGCCGTGGCAGGTCGCGGCCGAACAGCTGGTCCTGCAGGGTCTTGGTGGCGGTCGACAGCAGCACCCGCTCGCCGCTCAGGAGCGCCGGCACCAGGTAGGAAAAGGTCTTGCCGACGCCGGTGCCCGCCTCCACCACCAGGGCGCCGCCCTGCTCGATGGTGCGCGCCACCGCCAGCGCCATCTCGGTCTGGCCCTGGCGCGGCAGGAATTCGTCGGCGGCGCGCGACAGCACGCCGTGGGGCGCGAACGCCTCCCGGACCGCGGGCTCAAGGCTCAAGGGACAGACTCACGCGGGTTCTTTGGGGTCGAGGGCCAGCTCCAGCCGGGAAATCTGGTCGCGCAGCGCCAGCCGGCGCTTTTTCAGCCGCCGCATCATCAATTCGTCGACCGGGCTGGCTTCGGCGGCGCGGTCGATCATCGCATCGAGGTCGGCGTGCTCCATGCGCAGTTCGATCAGCCGACGCTCGGGAGAGTGGAGATTGGAGTCCAAGGAAATAGTCGGCAGAGGCGCATGGCCGGTTCGTTCGATAATACGTCTTCCACGCCCGAATCGAGCGCAGCCACCGCCGCCTCCAAGGGCAATGAAAGATCCGACAGCACAAATGTCAAAAGGTTACCGACTCACCGCGTCCACCGGCATCCACAAGGGTGACCGCGAATACCAGCAGGACCAGATCGCGCTGGTCAGCCACCCCCGGGTGCCGGGCTGCGTGCTGGGGATCGTCGCCGACGGCATGGGCGGGCGCAGCGGCGGGCGCAAGGCCTCCGACCAGGTCATGATGACCGCCAAGCAGCTGTTCGAGCGCTATGCGCCCGAGCGCGACGACGCACCGTCGCTGCTGCGCCAGATGGTGCAGGAGGCGCACATCGTCATCAAGCTGACGGCGATCTCCTCGGAACAGGAGCCGCACAGCACGCTGGCCGCCTTCCTGATCAACCCGGCCGGCGACTGCCACTGGGTCCATGCCGGCGATTCGCGGATCTACCATTTCCACGCCGGCAAGCTGGTCAAGCGCACGATGGACCACTCCTACGTGCAGACGCTGGTGGAAAAGGGCGAGATCACCGAGGAAGAAGCCAACGTCCATCCCCAGTCCAACATCCTGATGGGCTGCCTGGGCTCGGACGACGATCCGCCGGCCGACGTCCATTTCATTCCGCAGCTGCGCCCGGGCGACGTGCTGCTGGCGTGCAGCGACGGCGTCTGGCATTACTTCAGCCCGAGCGAGCTGGGTTCGGTGCTGTCGTCCCTGTCGCCGCGCGAAGCCACCGAGTTCCTGATCGAAAAGGCCCGCACCCGGGCCCGAGGCGGCGGCGACAACCTGTCGCTGGTGATCGTCAAGTTCGAGCCGCTGGACAGCTAGCGGGCCCGCCGCTCAGGGCGGCACCGGCAGCGGCTTGATGCCGGACTTGGCGGCCTCGGCCTGGCGCCGCGCGACCCGCTCCTGCCGCTCCTTGGCTTGCTGCTGCCGCTCCTGCGACTGGCGCAGCTCTTCGGTCGCGTTGTGGACGCGCTGCTCGCGGGCGCTCCGGGTGGTGGCCTGGCGCTCGCGCGCGGCCTGCACGGTGCGGGCGGCGCGCACCGGGGCCGATGCCGCGTTCTGCGCCCGCTCGGCGGCGCGCTCGGCCTGGGCCTGCTGCTTGTCCCGTTGCCGCGCCACCGCCTCGGCGCGCTGCGCGGCGTTTTCCTGTTCCTTCTGCGGCGAATTGCGCTCCTCGAGGCTGCGCAATTGCTCTTGCGCGCGGCGCTTGCGCTCGGCGTCGTTGAGCACCAGCTCCTGGCGGCGCAGCTCGGTCAGGCGGTCGCGGCGCGCGGCCCGCGCCGCCTTGAGGCAGTCGGTGACGGCGAATGTCCGGTAGCAGGCCCGCTCCTGCACGACCAGCTGGGATTCGGCCTGCTTGCGCCCGGCCTCGATGCGGGCCCGTTCGGCCTGCTCGGCGGCGTCGCCCTGGGCCCAGGCCGGCAATGCGGCCGCCAGCAGGGCCAGGCAATACAGCAACGGTTTCATGTGAGGCCAGTGTCGACGGTCCGGTGTTCCAGCGCAAGGAAGGCGGCCGACTGCATCTCGGCCAGCCGCGAGACGGTCCGCGGGAACTCGTGCGCCAGCGGGCCGTCCGTGTACAACGCCTCGGGTGCCACGGCGGCGGACATGATCAGCTTCACGCGGCGGTCGTACAGCACGTCGACCAGCCAGGTGAAGCGGCGCGCTTCCGACGCCATGCGCACCGGCATGTGGGGCACGTCGCTGAGCAGCACGGTATGGAACTGGCTGGCGATCTCCAGGTAGTCGTTCTGCGAGCGCGGGCCGCCGCACAGCGTCCTGAAGTCGAACCACACCACGCCGCCGGCCTTGCGGCGGGCCCGGATCTCGCGCGCCTCGATGTGCAGCACCGGATCCTCGTCGTGGCTCTCGGCCAGCCGGCTGAAGGCGTCGTCCATCTCGGCGTCCGCCTGCGGGCCCAGCGGCGTGTGATACAGCTTCACGCTCTCCATCGCGATGGCGCGGTAGTCCTTGCCGTCGTCGACGTTGATCACCTCCAGCTTGTCGTTGAGCAGTGCGATGGCCGGCAGCACGCGGTCGCGGTGCAGGCCGTCCGGATACAGGTCGTCGGGCTTGAAGTTGGAAGTGGTGACGAAGCCGACGCCGTTGTCGAACAGCGCCGCCAGCAGCCGGTGCAGGATCATCGCGTCGGTGATGTCGGCGACGTGGAATTCGTCGAAGCAGATCAGCCGGTAGCGCCGCGACATGCGCTCGCCCAGGACGTCCAGCGGGTTGACCGTGCCCTGCAGGTCGGCCAGCTCGCGGTGGACCTCGCGCATGAACTCGTGGAAGTGCAGCCGCGTCTTGCGCACCAGCGGCACCGCCGTGTAGAAGCAGTCCATCAGGAAGCTCTTGCCGCGCCCGACGCCGCCGTACATGTAGACGCCGCGCGGGATCGCCGGCCGGTTGATCAGCTTCTTGAAGGCGTTGGAGCGCTGCTCCTTGAAGGCCCCCCACTCGCGCGCGCAGCGGTCCAGCGCTTCCACCGCGCGCAGCTGCGCCGGGTCGCTGCGGTAGCCGCGCGCCTTCAGTTCGGCTTCGTAGACTTCACGGACCGAGGGCACGTTGCAGGGTCGATCAGAAATTGAGGGTCCGTTTGTCGACGGCCAGCGCCGCTTCCTTGGTCGCCTCCGACAGCGACGGATGGGCGTGGCAGATGCGCGCGATGTCCTCGGACGACGCGCGGAACTCCATCGCGACGACCGCCTCGGAGATCAGCTCGCTGGCCATCGGCCCGACGATGTGCACGCCCAGGATCTCGTCGCTGGCGGCATCGGCCAGGAACTTGACCATGCCGGTGGTGTCGCCCAGCGCCCGCGCCCGGCCGTTGGCCATGAACGGGAAGGTGCCGGCCTTGTACTTGACGCCGGCGGCCTTGAGCTGCTGCTCGGTCTGGCCGACCCACGCGATCTCGGGGCTGGTGTAGATCACCCAGGGGATGGTGTTGAAGTTGACGTGGCCGTGCTGGCCGGCGATGCGCTCGGCCACCGCGACGCCTTCCTCTTCCGCCTTGTGCGCCAGCATCGGGCCGCGCACCACGTCGCCCACCGCCCAGACATTGGGCAGGTTGGTCTTGCACTGGTCGTCGACCAGGATCGCGCCGCGCTCGTCCAGCTTCAGCCCCACCGCGTCCGCGTTCAGGCCGATGGTGTTGGGCACGCGGCCGATCGAGACGATCAGCTTGTCCACCTCCAGCACCTGGGCCTCGCCCTTGGCGTTGGTCCATGCGACCGAGACGCCTCCCGACCGCCCTGAACCCGTCGAAGGGGCTGTCTTGACCGCGCCGACCTTGACGCCCAGTTCGATCTTCAGTCCCTGCTTGGTGAACGCCTTGTGCGCTTCCTTGGCGATCTGCTCGTCGACCGCGCCCAGGAAGGTGGGCAGCGCTTCCAGCACCGTCACTTCCGCGCCCAGGCGGCGCCAGACCGAGCCCATCTCCAGGCCGATCACGCCGGAGCCGATCAGGCCCAGCTTCTTCGGCACGCCGCCGATGCGAAGCGCGCCGTCGTTGGACAGGATGTTTTCTTCGTCGAAGGGCGCGCCCGGCAAGGCACGGGCGTTGGAGCCGGTGGCGACGATCACATGCTTGCCGGTAAGCGATTCCTCGGCGGCGCCAGCCACCTTGATCTCGTAGCCGGCCTCGGCCTTGGCGGCGAACGACGCGCGGCCGTGGAAGAACGTCACCTTGTTCTTCTTGAACAGGAACAGGATGCCGTCGTTGTTCTGCTTGACCACCTGGTCCTTACGCGCCAGCATCTTGCCGACGTCCATCTCCAGGCCCTGGATGTTGATGCCGTGGTCGGCGAAATGGTGGCCGGCCTGGTCGAAATTCTCCGACGACTGCAGCAGCGCCTTGGACGGAATGCAGCCGACGTTGGTGCAGGTGCCGCCCGGTGCCGGGCCGCCCTTGCCGTTCTTCCACTCGTCGACGCAGGCCACCGAGAAGCCCAGCTGGGCCGCGCGGATCGCCGCGATGTAGCCGCCGGGGCCGGCGCCGATGACGACGACGTCAAATTGTTTGCTTGTCACGACCGATAACGAGGCTCCTTGCGGAGCCTCGTCCTTGTTGATGGTTTCAAATATCGAAGAGAAGGCGCGCCGGATCTTCCAGCGCTTCCTTCATCGCCACCAGCCCGAGGACCGCTTCGCGGCCGTCGATGATGCGGTGGTCGTAGCTCAGGGCCAGGTAGTTCATCGGGCGAATGACGATCTGGCCGTTCTCCACCACCGCGCGGTCCTTGGTGGCGTGCACGCCCAGGATGGCCGACTGCGGCGGGTTGATGATGGGCGTGGACAGCATCGAGCCGAACACCCCGCCGTTGGAGATCGAGAAGGTGCCGCCGGTCATCTCCTCGATGCCCAGCTTGCCGTCGCGCGCCTTGGCGCCGTACTCGGCGATCTTCTTTTCGATGTCGGCAAAGCTCATCTGGTCGGCGTTGCGCAGGATCGGCACCACCAGCCCGCGCGGCGAACCCACCGCGATGCCGATGTCGAAGTAGCCGTGGTAGACGATGTCGTTGCCGTCCACCGAGGCGTTGATCACCGGGTACTTCTTGAGCGCGTGGACGGCGGCTTTCACGAAGAAGCTCATGAAGCCGATCTTGACGCCGTGCTCCTTCTCGAACTTCTCCTGGAAGCGCTTGCGCATCTCCATCACCGGCGCCATGTTCACTTCGTTGAACGTGGTCAGGATCGCATTGCTCTGCTGCGATTGCAGCAGCCGCTCGGCGACGCGGGCCCGCAGCCGGCTCATCGGAACGCGCTGCTCCGGGCGCTCGCCCAGGCTGGGCGCGCCGACCGGGGCGCTGACGGCCTGCAGCGCGGCGCGCGGCGCCGCGGCAGCGGCCGCGACCGGTGCGACGGCAGGCTTGGCACCCCCGCCGGCCACCGCGCCGAGCACGTCGCCCTTGGTGACGCGGCCGTCCTTGCCGGTGCCGGGCACCGAGCCGGAAGCGAGCTGGTTGTCGGCCATCAGCTTGGCGGCGGCCGGCATCGCGATGCCGGCCTTGGAGCCGCCGGTGGCGGCGGCGGCCGAGGCCGGTGCTGCCGCAGGGGCGGCGGCAGGCGCGGCAGCCGGCGCTGCGGCAGCGGGCGGAGCGGCGGCGGCGCCCTTGCCTTCGGTGTCGATCTTCGCGATGACCTGTTCGGCGACGACCGTGGCGCCGTCCGCCTGCACGATCTCCGCCAGCACGCCGGCCGCCGGCGCCGGCACTTCCAGCACCACCTTGTCGGTCTCGATCTCGATCAGGATCTCGTCGATCGAGATCGCGTCGCCGGGCTTCTTCTTCCACGTCAGCAGGGTTGCTTCTGCAACCGATTCGGACAGCTGCGGGACTTTGACTTCAACGATAGACATTTCGGTTCCTAGTTGTTCTGGGATTGCCGCGCGGTGACCGGCTCAGTCCGGGTCGACCGCGCGGAGATATTCCGGCGCTGCGCGCCCGAATATCACTTGGTCAGGATGAAGCCTTTGAGTTTTGCAAAGGCCCCGTCGACCAAGCTCTTCTGCTGCTCCTGGTGCAGGTGCGAATAGCCCACGGCCGGCGAGGCCGAGGCGGCGCGGCCGGAGTAGCCCAGCTTCTGGCCTTCCAGCATGTTCTCGTGGATGTAGTGCTGCACGAAGAACCAGGCGCCCTGGTTCTGCGGCTCGTCCTGGGTCCATACCAGCTCGGTCGCGTTCGGGTACTTGCGCAGTTCGGCGGCGAACACCTTGTGCGGGAACGGATAGAGCTGCTCCACCCGCAGGATGGCGACGTCGTCGGCGCCCCTCTCCTCGCGCTTCTTGGCCAGGTCGTAGTACACCTTGCCCGAGCAGATGACCACCCGCTTGACCTTGTCGCCCTTGAGCTCGCGGTTCTCCGGGATCACGGTCTGGAAGCCGCCCTTGGTGAACTCGGACAGCGGCGAGGTGGCGTCCTTGTTGCGCAGCAGCGACTTGGGCGTCATGATGATCAGCGGCTTGCGCAGCCCGCGCACCATCTGGCGGCGCAGCAGGTGGAAGATCTGGCTGGCCGTGGTGGGCTGCACCACCTGCATGTTCAGGTCGGCCGACAGCTGCATGAAGCGCTCCAGCCGCGCCGAGCTGTGCTCCGGGCCCTGGCCCTCGTAGCCGTGCGGCAGCATCAGGGTGATGCCGTTGACGCGCCCCCACTTGACCTCGCCCGAGGCGATGAACTGGTCGATCACCACCTGGGCGCCGTTGACGAAGTCGCCGAACTGCGCTTCCCAGATCACCAGCGTGTTGGGGTCGTTGGACGCGTAGCCGTACTCGAAGCCCAGCACCGCCTCCTCCGACAGGATCGAGTCGATGACCACGAACGGGGCCTGGTTGTCGGCCACGTTCTGCAGCGGCACGTAGGTGCCGATGTCCCAGCGCTCGCGGTTCTGGTCGTGCAGCACCGAGTGCCGGTGTGTGAAGGTGCCGCGGCCCACGTCCTCGCCCGACAGGCGCACCGGGTAGCCGCTGGCGACCAGCGAGGCGAAGGCCATGTGCTCGCCCATGCCCCAGTCGACGTTGGACTCGCCCCGGCCCATCGCGGCGCGGTCGTCCAGCACCTTCTTGACCAGCGGGTGCGGCGTGAAGTTGGCCGGCACGGTGGTGATGCGCTCGGCGATGCGCTTCCACTCGGCCATCGGGATGGCGGTGTCGGCGGCGTCGGTCCACTTCTTGCCCAGGTACGGGCTCCAGTCCACCGCGTACTTGCTCTTGAAGTTGGTCAGCACCGGATCGGTGGTGTGCTTGCCCGCGTCCATGGCGGCGCGATACGCCTTGACCATGTCGTCGCCCAGCGTCTCGCCCAGGCCCTGCGCCGCCAGCTTGTCGGCGTAGAGCTTGCGCGTGCCGGGGTGGGCGGCGATCTTCTTGTACATCAGCGGCTGGGTCAGCGACGGCGTGTCCTGCTCGTTGTGCCCGAGCTTGCGGAAGCAGACGATGTCCACCACCACGTCCTTGGAAAACTCCATCCGGTAGTCCAGCGCCAGCTGGGTCGCGAGCACCACCGCCTCCGGATCGTCGCCGTTCACGTGCAGCACCGGCGCCTCGATCATCTTGACCACGTCGGTGCAGTACAGCGTGGAGCGGCTGTCGCGCGGATCGCTGGTGGTGAAGCCGATCTGGTTGTTGATGACGATGTGGACCGTGCCGCCCGTGAAGTAGCCGCGGGTCTCGGCCAGCGCCAGCGTTTCCATCACCACGCCCTGGCCGGCGAAGGCGGCGTCGCCGTGCACCAGCACCGGCAGCACCTGCTTGCCCAGCGGGTCGGCGCGCCGGTCCATCCGGGCCCGGACCGAGCCTTCGACCACCGGGTTGACGATCTCCAGGTGCGAGGGATTGAAGGCCAGGCTCAGGTGCACCGGGCCGCCGCGGGTGGTGACGTCCGAGCTGAAGCCCTGGTGGTACTTGACGTCGCCGGAAGGCAGGTCTTCCTTGGCCGTGTGGTCGAACTCGGCGAACAGGTCGGCCGGCATCTTGCCCAGCGAGTTGACCAGCACGTTCAGGCGGCCGCGGTGCGCCATGCCGATCACGATCTCCTGCACGCCGCGCACGCCTGCTTCCTGGATCAGTTCGTCCATCGAAGCGATGAAGCTCTCGCCGCCTTCCAGCGAGAAGCGCTTCTGGCCGACGTACTTGGTGTGCAGGAAGCGCTCGAGGCCCTCGGCTGCCGTCACCCGGTCCAGGATGTGCTTCTTCTTGTCGGCCGCGAAGTTGGGCTTGCTGCGGATGCTTTCCAGCCGCTGCTGCCACCAGCGCTTCTTGGCCTGGTCGGTGAGGTACATGTACTCGGCGCCGATGGTGCCGGCGTAGGTCTCGCGCAAGGCGTTGAGCAGCTCGCGCAGCGTCATCGTCTCCTTGCCGAAGAAGGTATTGCCGGTGTGGAACACCGTCTCGTAGTCGGCGTCGGTGAAGCCGTAGAAGGCGGGGTCGAGCTCGGGGATCTTCTCGCGCTCGGTCCGCTTGAGCGGGTCGAGGTCGGCCCAGCGGGCGCCGACGTTGCGGTAGGCGGCGATCAGTTGCTGGACGGCGGTGCGCTTGCGGCCCAGTTCCGAGTCGGCGCCGCTGGCGACCACCACCTTGGTGCCGCCCTGCTTGGCGCGCTCGGCGAATGCGTTGATAACCGGCTGGTGCGGGACGTCCTTGGCATTGCTGCCGTCGACCGCGGGCACGTTCTGCAGCGCGTCGAAATAGTCGCGCCAGTTGTCAGGCACGCTGCCGGGATTGGCGAGGTAGTTTTCGTACATCTCCTCGACATAGGGCGCGTTGCCGCCGAAGAGATAGGAATTGCCTTGATAGGCCGTGTAGACGGAGCTGGGCTCGCTCATAGCGCTGACTTTCCGCCGCCCTGCGGGTGGCTTTAGCTGGTTTGAGAACCTTCCGCGGCACGGCTTGACCGGTTGGCGGATGCGACTGTGGCTGGAAGGGCCGGTTGCAGGTTCGATTGTGCCACCGTTCGGGTCGCCCTCTGGCTGTCGCCGATAATGCGTGGTTTACGTCCAGCAGTAGCGACCAATGACCACCTCGACTCCCGCCGATCCCATCGCCAAGCGCCTGCAGACCGTGCAGCATCTCATCACCAGCGGGAAACTGTCGGAGGCAGCCGAACGCCTCAACGGCGTCGCCAAGTCAGCGCCGCGCGACCCGCGGGTCTATCTGCTGGGCATGCGCCTGGGCGAGGCGGCCGGCAATCCGCAGCGCGCCGAGGAAGCGGCGCGGCGCGCAGTGGAACTGGAACCGACCTGGCCGGTGTCGGTCACCGAATACGCGGCCCTGCTGGCCCGGCTCGGGCGCTTCGACGAAGCCCTGGACCATGCACGGCGCGCCGTCGCTCTCGACCCGCGCAACCCGCAGGTGCTGGCCCGGATGGTGGACGTGGCGCACGACGCGTCGCGCATCGACCTGGCGCTCAGCTGGCTGAACGACCTGGCCGCAGTGGTGCCCGGCAACGACGCGATCCAGCTGCTGCTGGCCACCGACCTGCGGCGCGTCGGCCGCCACGAGGACGCGGTCCGGTGCTACAGCGGCATCCTGGAGCGGCAACCCGGCAACAACGCCGCCCTGCTGGGACGCGCCCAGGCGCTGCACGCCATGAAGGACGACGAGGCCGCGCTGAAGGACTGCGCGGTCCTGCTCGAACGCGAGCCGGACAACCAGGAATACCAGTTCCTGCGGGCCCTCGCGGCCGGCGAGACGCCGCCCTCCCAACCCGAGGCCGTCGTCAAGGGCCTGTTCGACTCCATCGCCTACCAGTTCGACGACCACCTGGTGCGCGGCCTGAAGTACAAGCTGCCCAGGCAGGTGGCCGACATCATCAAGGCCAGCCACCCGGACCTCAAGCTCAACGTGCTGGACCTGGGCTGCGGCACCGGCCTGCTGGGCGCCTGCCTGGGCCGCATCGACGGTTACCTGATCGGCGTGGACCTGTCCGAGCCGATGACCGCGCAGGCCGCCGGCCACCAGGTCTACGACCGCTTCCACCACGTCAACGTGCTCGATGCGCTGAAGGAAACGCCGGCGTCGCTGTACCACGTGATCGCCGCGCTGGACGTGTTCATCTACGTGGGCGACCTGACGGCGGCCATTCCCGATGCGTACCGCATCCTGCTGCCCGGCGGCCAGTTCATCTTCTCCTGCGAGACCGCCGCGCAAGACGAGGCCGACCTGGTGCTGCGCCCCAGCGGCCGCTATGCCCACAAGCGCAGCCACGTGGAAGCGCTGTGCCGCGCCGCCGGCTTCACCGAGCTGTCGGTGGAGGAGCAGGTGCTGCGCATGGAGGGAGACCAGCCGCTGGCCGGCTTCCTGGTGGTGGCCAAGAAGCCCGCGTAAGCGCACGCGACCGCGCGCCGGCCTAACCGGCCAGCAGCTCGCGGATCTGCTGCAGCGCGGAAGGGTCCTCGATCGTCGTCAGGTCGCCGGCGTCGCGGCCTTCGCACACCGCTTGGATGGCGCGCCGCAGCAGCTTGCCGCTGCGCGTCTTGGGCAGCAGCGTGACGAAGCGCACCCGCGCCGGCCGGGCGATGGCGCCGAGCTGCTCGTCGACCTGCTTCATGATCTCGCCTTCCAGCCGCAGCTTCGACGCCTCGTCGGCCAGCGCCGAGGTGTCGCGGGCGACCACGAAAGCCATCGCGACCTGGCCCTTGAGCGGGTCGGCCACGCCGACCACCGCCACTTCGGCCACGTTGGGATGGCTGGAGATGCTTTCCTCGATCTCGCGGGTGCCGAGCCGGTGGCCGGCCACGTTGATCACGTCGTCGGTGCGGCCCAGGATGTAGTAGTAGCCGTCCTCGTCGCGGATGCCCCAGTCGAAGGTGCTGTACACCAGCCGCCCGGGAATGCTCTTCCAGTAGGTGTTGACGAAGCGCTCGTCGTCGCGCCAGACGGTCTGCATGAAGCCCGGCGGCGTCGGCCCCTCGATCACGACGACGCCCTTCTCGTTGGGCCGGGTCAGTTCCTCGCCGGTGCTTTCGTGCAGGATCTTCACCTTGTAGCCGTACATCGGCACGCCGGGGCTGCCGAACTTGCTGGCCTGGCGCTCCACGCCGTTGGCGATGGTCAGGATCGGCCAGCCGCTCTCGGTCTGCCAGTAGTTGTCGATGATGGGCACGTCCAGCCCTTCGCTGATCCAGCGCGCCGTGGGCTCGTCCAGCGGCTCGCCGGCCAGGAACAGGGCCTTCAGGCTGGACAGGTCGTACTTCTTGAGAAAGGCCGGGTCCTGCTTCTTGAGCACGCGCACCGCGGTCGGCGCGCTGAACATCGCGCTGACCCTGTACTTCTCGACCAGGCTCCACCACACGCCGGGGTCGGGCCGGATCGGCAGGCCCTCGTACATGATGGTCGCCATGCCGGCGATCAGCGGGCCGTAGACGATGTAGCTGTGGCCCACCACCCAGCCGATGTCGCTGGTGGAGAAATAGGTTTCGCCCGGCTCGCACAGGAAGATGTGCTTCATGCTCGCGGCGAGCGCCACCGCATAGCCGCCGACGTCGCGCTGCACGCCCTTGGGCCGGCCGGTGGTGCCGCTGGTGTAGATGGTGTAGCTGATGTCGGTGGCCTGCAGCCACTCGCACGGCACCTGCACGCCCGCGTGCTGCCCGGACAGCGCCGCCCAGTCGTGGTCGCGGCCGGCGGTGCGTTCCATCGGCGCCAGGCCGCGGTCCACCAGCAGCACGGCCGCCGGCTTGTGCGTGGACAGCCGGATCGCCTCGTCCAGCAACGGCTTGTAGGGCACCACCTTGCCGGCGCGCGAGCCGGCGTCGGCGCTGACGATCACCGTGGGCTGCGCATCCTCGATGCGCGAGGCCAGCGACACCGAGGCGAAGCCGCCGAACACCACCGAATGGACCGCGCCGATGCGCGCGCAGGCCAGCATCGCGAACGCCGCTTCCGCGATCATCGGCATGTAGATCAGCACCCGGTCGCCCTTGTTGACGCCCAGCGTCTGCAGCATCGCGGCGGCGCGCTGCACTTCGTCATGCAGCTGGCGGAAGGTGTAGACGCGCTCGCTGTCGGTCTCGCTGGACACGCAGATCAGGGCCGGCTGCCCGGCCCGCGCCGCCAGGTGGCGATCGACCGCGTTGTGGCACAGGTTGGTGGTGCCGCCGACGAACCAGCGGGTGAACGGCGGGTTGCTGTCGTCGCAGATCCGGGCCGGCCGGGTCTGCCAGTCGATCAAGGCCGCCTGCTCGCCCCAGAACCCGTCGGGGTCCTCGATGGAGCGGCGGTAGAACTCGGAATAGCTGCTGCGGTCGGGCGGGGCCATCTGCGTCTCCGTGAAACTGGTCTCAGGCGATTGTGACCACCAGCCTTCCACGAACCTGACCGGCCAGCAGATCGGCCGCCCGGGCCGGCGCCTGCTCCAGCGAGATCTCGGTCGTGATGGTCTCCAGCAGCGCCGGGTCGAGGTCGCGGGCCAGCCGGTCCCAGGCCAGCTGGCGGCGCGCCAGCGGCGCCATCACGCTGTCGATGCCGGCCAGCGTGATGCCGCGCAGGATGAAGGGCATCACGGTGGCGGGAAAGTCCGCGCCCTGGGCCAGGCCGCAGGCCGCCACCACGCCGCCGTAGCGGGTCTGGGCGCTGGCATTGGCCAGGGTATGCGAGCCGACCGGGTCGACCACGGCCGCCCAGCGTTCCTTCTGCAGGGGCTTGCCCGGCGCGGCGAGCTCGGCGCGGTCGATGACCGAACTGGCACCCAGCTTCTGCAAATAGGCGGCTTCCGAGGTCTTGCCGGTGGCGGCGACCACCTTGTAGCCCAGCCTGCCCAGGATCGCGGTGGCGACGCTGCCGACGCCGCCGGTGGCGCCGGTCACCAGCACCTCGCCGTCGCCCGGCTTGGCGCCGTGCTGCTCCAGCGCCAGCACGCACAGCATCGCGGTGTAGCCGGCGGTGCCGATCGCCATCGCCTGGCGGGTCGTGAACGCCGCGGGCAGTGCCACCAGCCAGTCGCCCTGCAGGCGGGCATGGCCCGACAGCAGGCCCCAGCGGGTTTCGCCCAGCCCCCAGCCGTTGTGGACGAAGCGGTCGCCGGCCTTCCACTTCGGATGGGTCGACTCCAGCACCGTGCCGGCGCCATCGATGCCGGCCACCATCGGCCAGGCGCGCACCACCGGGCCCTTGTTGGTGATGGCCAGGGCGTCCTTGTAGTTCAGCGTCGAATGCTCGATCCGCGCCAGCACGTCGCCGGCCGGCAGCTGCGCGTCCTCCAGTTCCACCACCGCGGCCGAGAACCCCGCCTCGGCCTTGTTCAATTGCAGTGCCTTGAACATCGCTTGCTCCTACTTGATCAGTGCGAGTGCTTCGCGGAAATCCGGATGGTCGGCCGTGCGCAGCCATTCGAAGGCCACCATCTGCGTCGTGACGAGTTCGGCGCCGGCGCCGGCCAGCCGGTCGAAGGCGGCGTCGCGGTTGCGCTCGCTCTGCGAGGAGCAGGCGTCGGTCACCACCCAGACCTCGAACTCTTCGTCCAGCAGGTCGAGCGCGGTCTGCAGCAGGCAGACATGGGCCTCGCAGCCGGCGATCACCACCGTGTTGCGGCCCTCGGCCGGCTGCTGCTGCGGCTTTTGCAGGTGCTTGGGCAGGCTGCGGGCGTTGCCGCCCTGCTGCTGCCGCGCCGGCGGCCGCAGCAGCTCCACCAGTCCGTCGGCGACGGCACTGAAATGCATCTTGGCCAGCGTCTTGCGGCACAGGGCACGCAGTTCCGGCGGGTTCTCGCCGAGGGCCGCCGGATTCTCCTGCGTGCCCCAGACCGGCACCTCCATCAGCTGCGCCAGCCGGGCCAGCCGCAGGGCATTGGCCAGCACCAGCGGGCTTTCGTGGATGGCGGGCATCAGCCGGGCCTGGTAATCCACCAGCACCAGCTGGGAGTCGTCGGCGTCGAGCAGCATGGGTGTCGTTTCCTTGGTCGGTGTTGCGCTATTGTCTGTTCAAAATTCACCGAAACAGGAGACAGGATGAACGCAACCGCTTCCACGGCCCTGCTGATGTCGGGCCGGGACTACCGCGAATCGCTGCGGCGCTACCGGCCGGCCGTGTTCGTGGACGGCCGCCGGGTAGAGAACGTGGCCGACGAGCCCGCGTTCCAGCCCGGCCTCAACGCCATCGCCCTGACCTACGACTACGCGCTCAAGGACAAGTACGCGCCGGTGATGCGGGCGGTGCAGCACACCAGCGGCAAGACGGTCAACCGCATGACCCACATCGACACCAGCGCCGGCGACCTGCTCAACAAGCTGGAAGCGGTGCGGCTGGTCTGCCAGGAAACCGGCTGCGCCCAGCGCTACCTGACGCACGACGCGCTCAATGCGATCGGCCAGGTCAGCGCCCGCATCGACGACGCCAGGGGCACGCGCGAGCACACGGCTCGCTTTCTCAACTACCTGCATCGGGTGCAGGACCAGGACCTGACGCTGGGCATTGCGATGACCGACGCCAAGGGCGACCGCAGCCGGCGTCCGCACGAGCAGGCCAACGTGGACAGCTACGTGCACGTGGTCGAGCGCAACGCGAAGGGCATCGTGATCTCCGGCACCAAGGCAATCGTCACCGGCGCGCCCTACGTGCACGAACTGCTGGTCATGCCCTGCCGCAACATGGGCAAGGAGGACGCCGATTTCGCGGTGTGCTGCGCGGTGCCGGTGGACGCGCCGGGCATCACCATCGTCGCCCGCCCGGCCGGCCGTCCGGGCGACAAGCTCGAACACGGCGACGCCCTGTTCAGCCGCAAGTACGGGCAGAGCACCGGCGTCGTGCTGTTCGACAAGGTGCTCGTGCCGTGGGAAAGCGTCTTCTATGCCGGCGAGTGGGAGCATTCCGGGCACCTGACGTACAGCTACGCCACCCACCACCGGCATACCTGCATCGGCGCCCGCGCCGGCTTCGGCGACCTGCTGATCGGCGCCGGCGCCCTGATGTGCGAGGCCAACGGCTTCGATCCGGGCCGCGAGACGCACCTGCGCGAGCAGATGGTGGAACTGATCAAGATCACCGAGGGCTTTTTCGCCTGCGGCGTGGCGGCCAGCGTCTACGGGAAGGAAGACGAGCACAGCCACACGTTCATGCCCGACCCGGTGTTCTCCAACATCGGCAAGCTGCTGCTGGCCACGCAGATCTACGACATGCACCGGATCGCCCACTATGTGAGCGGCGGCCTGATCGTCACCCTGCCCGGCCCCGACGAGGACCACAACCCGGAGACGGCGGCCAGGCTGTCCGAGGTGCTGCGCGCCAACCCCGCGGTGCCGTACGAACAGCGGATCGAGACCGCGCGCTTCATCGAGGACCTGACGGCCGGCTACCAGGGCGGCTGGTACAGCGTGATCAGCCTGCATGGCGGCGGCTCGCCGGCCGCCATGAAGCAGGAGATCTACCGCAATTACCCGATCGGCTCCAAGGTGGAACTGGTCGAACGGATCCTGGAGCGCGGCATCGGCGCCGACGGCGGGCCGGCCAGCGCGCCGCACGATCCGGAGCGGGCCATCACGCGCAACCGGCAGCCGGGCAAATGCTGCGACACAGGTTGCAGCACTCCCGGCCAGCCGGTGATGGTGGACCTGCCGGTCCCGCCCCCGCGCGCCTGAGCGGCTCAGCGGGCCGACAGCGGCATCGGGATGGTGTTCGGGATCTGGTGCACGACGACCGGATCCGGGTCGAGCCGGGGCACCCGCGACGGCCTGGCCACCGGCGCCTCGGCCGCGATCAGCATCGGGCGCGAATGGCGTTCGCGTTCGCGCTGCAGGTAGCGCTGGCGCATCCGCTCTTCTTCCTGCACCCGCACCAGGCCGCGGCACAGGGCCGCGAACATCCGCTCCACCGTGCCGGCCGCCGGCACCACTTCCACCATGACGTGGGGCACCAGCACGATCTCGCTCTTGCTGCCCTCCAGCTCGAAGCGGGTCGGATTGCCCAGCAGGCGCTCGATTGCCTGCACTGCCTTGTCGCGCGACATCGGCATTGCCACAGCGAACTGGGTCGGGCCGGTGCGGGCGGCCAGCCCCTGGCCGCCGGCCAGCAGGCCGAGCTTGCGCACGATGGTGTCGACCAGCTTGCGGCTGGTGCGGTTGCCATAGATGCTGCGGGCCTCCAGCAGGTCGCCGCAGTCGAACACGGCCAGCGTCAGCTCGCGGCGTTCGGCACGGCAATGCGCGAGCAGCTCCCTGCCGTGCGTGAGCAGGCCGCTGCGGTTGTACAGGGCCGTGCTGCGGTCGGTGCGGGCGTCGCCCGCCCGCGGCGAGCGGCGGCGCGCGAGCGAGCCCAGCTTCATCGCGACCAGCATCGGCACGATCAGCAGGTAGGCGCCTTGCACCGCCAGCGAGGACAGGGTGTCGCCGCCGATCCACAGGGCCGCCAGGGTGAATTCGGCGACCGCCGCCACTGCAATCAGCGACGCGTACGGCGCTTTCAGCACGAAGACGTAATACAGCGCGGGCAGTCCGAGCCAGAAGAAGTACACGCCCGCGGCGCCGCCTGGAACGCCGCCATAGGTGTGCAACAGCAGACCTGCGGCCAGCAGGGCCAGGCCCCGGGCAGCGATCTCGAACTGCGCCACCGACCGGCGCCAGCCGGCCCAGCACGCGATGCCGAGCGCGAACAGGCAGAACAGCCACAGCCAAGGCAGCTCCGAGTTGGTCGTGGCGGCGCGCCAGCCGGTCGCCAGGGCCACGGTCACGCCGACCGCAGGCTCGATCCTGTGCACCGCCCGCGCCACCCGCGCGACCCGGGAGCGCGCCGAGCCGCCGACACTGTCGGGCTGCTGAACGGTCGTGGGTTCGAATTGCGATTTCATGATGTGGCCCTCCGATGCAAAGACAACTGCGCCTTGACACGTATGAAAACACGTTGAAACGTTTTGAAACTAAGTGAAAACTGTGTGCGGGTTAAGAAAATTCCCTAGCCCTCCCGCTCCAAGGGAAGCTCCCGACCAGATGCTGACCTGGCACAGCAGGACGTTAAACTCGGCGCACCACCGATTCATCCAGCTCCCGCACCCACCATCCCGTGTCCACCTTCGCAACAGCATCTCCCACCATCCGATTGCTGTGCGTCGAGGACAACCCGGACGACGTCGAGCTGATGGCGCTCACCCTCGAGCGCGCCGATCCTCACCGCCGCTACGTCCTGCGGCGGGTCGATGACGCCAATGCCTTCCTGGATGCCGTGTCGGAGGATTTCGACGCCATCCTGTGCGACTTCAACATGCCCAGGTTCTCGCCCTACGCCGCCTTGCAGATCCTCGTGGCGCGGCGCTGCGGCACCCCGCTGATCGTGGTGACGCGGGCCATCGGGGAAGAGGCCGCCGTGCATGTGTTGCGCTGCGGCGCCAAGGACTACCTGACCAAGGACAAGCTGGGCACGCTGCCGCAGATCATCGAACGGGTGATGACCGAGCGCCGCCGGCTGGCGCAGCAGGAACAGCTGGGGCTGGAGCTGGAAGCGGCCTACCGGCGGCTCAAGAAGCTGTCGGCCCGGCTGGTGGTCGCGCAGGAACGCGAACGCACGCTGATCTCCCGCGAATTGCACGACCAGCTGGGCCAGACCCTGACCGGCATGGTGCTGCATCTGCATGCGGCCAAGAAGCTGGCCGCTGACGCGCAGGCGGCGACCAAGCACACGGACACCGCAATGGAGATGGCGCAGGGCGCGGTGTCGCAACTCAAGACCCTGTCGTTCTCGCTGCGCCCGGCCCAACTGGACCTGCTGGGCCTGGTGGCCGCGGTCCAGAGCGCGGTGCAGCGCATCGCCGAACCGGCCGACCTGCGCTGCACGGTCACATCCCGCGGGACCGAGCCGGCCAGCCTGAGCGAAACGGCCTCGGTCGTGGTCAGGCTGGTGCAGGAAGCGATGAACAACGTGGCGCGGCACGCGCAGGCGACCCATGTGTGGGTGCGGCTGCGCTTCCTGCCGCACGACCGCATCGGCGTGCTGGTGATCGACAACGGCGTGGGCTTCGACAAGCACGACCTGCTGTCCGGCCAGCCCAGCGAACGCAATGTCGGCCTGTACGGGATGATCGAACGCACCGAACTGGCCGGCGGCCGCCTGCTAATCCGTACCAGGCCGGGGGCCGGCGTGGCCTTGCGGGCCGTGTTGTGAACGGGGCGGTACATTTGCCGATGGCGAAAATACGATGAAACCAGACTCGACCCAGCGTCCCATCCGGGTGGTCCTTGCGGACGACCACGACCTGGTCCGCTCCGGCATCAAGGCGCTGCTGTCCATGATCGACGGCGTCCAGGTGGTGGCGGAAGCGCGCGACGGCCAGGAACTGATCCAGCTGGTCGAAAGCCTGGAGCCCGATGTCGTCATGACCGACATCTCGATGCCGCGCATGGACGGCATCGCGGCGATCGCGCACATCCACGCCCGCCAGCCGAAGGTGCGGCTGCTGGTGCTGTCGATGTACGACACCGTCGATTTCGTCAAGCGCGCAGTGGCCAACGGCGCCTGCGGCTACCTGATGAAGGACGCCCCGCCGTTCGAGCTGGAACAGGCGGTGCGCAGCGTGATGGCGACCGGCAGCTATTTCAGCCCGACGATCGCGCAACGCTTGCTGCAGCCCTCCGAGCCCACCATCGACGACGAGCTGACGACGCGCCAGATCGAGATCCTCAAGCTGATCGCCCAGGGCCGCGCCTCCAAGGAAATCGCGTTCGAGCTGGGCCTGTCGCCCAAGACAGTCGACGTGCATCGCGCCCGAATCATGGAGCGGCTGCGGCTGAACGACATCGCCAGCCTGACGCTCTACGCGGTTCGCAAGGGCCTGGTCAAGCCTTGATCTTGATCGTGCCGCGGCGCGGCGGCACCCCTGGCCAAGCTCCGACGAGCGGCTGGGGCCCGTTTAATTTTCGATACGAATCAACGGCTTGCGTTTTGCAGCTCGCTTGACTTCTGAGGAGCTGGTCGATAACCTCGCTCCCATGTCCCGCTGGCTCTGCATTTTCCTGTTCGTGTGCTGCGCGTCGCGCGTCGCCGTGGCAGCGCCGGCGGACGACGAGATGGGCCGCTTCATCGCCGACAAGGGCTTGCTGGACAAGCTGGAACGGGTGCGCACCCGGGTTGCCGACAAGGCTTCCGATCTGGTCCTCAACGCCATGGGATTCCTGGGCGTGCCTTATCGCCGCGGCGGCAATTCGGCCGAGACCGGTTTCGATTGCAGCGGCTTCGTCCGCGCCATGTACGAGCAGACCGTCGGCCTCGTGCTGCCACGCAAGGCCGACGAGCAGGCCGCCGCCACGCAAGCCATCGACCGCAAGGACCTGCAGCCCGGCGACCTGGTGTTCTTCAACACCATGCGCCGTGCGTTCAGCCACGTCGGCATCTACGTGGGCGAAGGCAAATTCATCCATTCGCCCAAGCCGGGCGCCCAGGTCCGGGTTGAGGACATGGGCGTCGCGTATTGGTCCCGCCGCTTCGACGGTGCGCGCCGCGTGCAAACGGCCGCCGTCCCGGCGTTCGACCCGCAGGCCGCCCAGCCCTGACGGCCGTCGTCCGGCGCCACTGCGGCACCGGACGCCCTCCCCTTTTTCGACTGCTTCTACTTGCGCGCCGGCGGCACGTCGGTGCAGGTTCCGTGCGCGATCTCGGCCGCCATGCCGATGCTTTCGCCCAGCGTCGGGTGCGGGTGGATGGTCTTGCCGATGTCGATCTCGTCGGCGCCCATCTCGATGGCCAGCGCCACTTCGCCGATCATGTCGCCGGCATGGGTGCCGACGATGCCGCCGCCCAGGATGCGGTGCGTGGCCGCGTCGAACAGCAGCTTGGTGAAGCCCTCGTCGCGGTTGTTCGCGATGGCGCGGCCGGAAGCGTTCCAGGGGAAATGGCCCTTCTTGATGGCGATGCCCTCGGCCTTGGCCTGGTCCTCCGTCAGGCCCACCCACGCGACCTCCGGATCGGTGTAGGCGACGCTGGGGATCACCCGGGCGTTGAAGGCGGCGCTGCTCAATGCCTTGTCCCCGGTCATCTCGCCGGCCGCCACTTCGGCGGCAACGTGCGCCTCGTGCACCGCCTTGTGGGCCAGCATCGGCTGGCCGACGATGTCGCCGATGGCGAAGATATGCGGCACGTTGGTGCGCATCTGGATGTCCACCGGGATGAAGCCGCGATCGGTGACCGCGACGCCCGCCTTCTCGGCGCCGATCTTCTTGCCGTTCGGGCTGCGGCCGACGGCCTGCAGCACCAGGTCGTAGACCTGCGGTTCCTTGGGCGCCTGTTCGCCCTCGAAGCTGACGCGGATGCCGTCCCTGGTGGCCTCGGCGCCGACCGTCCTGGTCTTGAGCATGATGTTGTCGAAGCGCGGCGTGTTCATCTTCTGCCAGACCTTGACCAGGTCGCGGTCGGCGCCCTGCATCAGGCCGTCGAGCATCTCCACCACGTCCAGCCGCGCGCCCAGCGTCGAATACACGGTGCCCATCTCCAGGCCGATGATGCCGCCGCCCAGGATCAGCATGCGCTTGGGCACGCCCGCCAGTTCGAGCGCGCCGGTGGAATCCACCACGCGCGGGTCCTTGGGCATGAACGGCAGCTGCACCGCCTGCGAGCCGGCCGCGATGATGCAGTTGCGGAACTTGACGGTCTGCTTCTTGCCCGTCTTCTCCTGGCCGGTGCCGGTCGTTTCCTGCACCTGCACTTGGTGCGGATCGAGGAACTCGCCGTAGCCGCGCACGATGGTGACCTTGCGCATCTTCGCCATCGCCGCCAGGCCGCCGGTCAGCTTGCCCACCACCTTGCCCTTGTGCGCCTTGAGCTTGGGCAGGTCCAGCTGCGGCTTGCCGTAGCTCACGCCCAGCGCCTCGAAGTGGCTGACTTCGTCCATCACCGCCGCCACGTGCAGCAGCGCCTTGGACGGAATGCAGCCGACGTTCAGGCAGACGCCGCCGAGCGTGGCGTAGCGCTCCACCAGCACCACCTTCATGCCGAGGTCGGCGGCGCGGAAGGCAGCGGAATAGCCGCCGGGGCCGGCGCCCAGAACGAGCATGTCGCACTCGAGGTCGGCGCCGCCGGAATAGGAACTTGCGGGCGCCGCAGCGGCAGCTGGCGCAGGTGCGGATGCTTGGCCGGCCACCGGTGCGGCAGCAGGCGCCGTCTTTGCTTGATCGACCGGCGGTTTGGCGTCACCCGCCGCGGCAGCCGCAGCTTCCAGCACCAGCAGCACCGACCCCTGCTTGACCTTGTCGCCGAGCTTGACCTTCAGCTCCTTGACCACGCCGGCATGGGTGGAAGGGATCTCCATCGAGGCCTTGTCGCTCTCCACCGTCACCAGCGATTGCTCCACCCTGACGCTGTCACCCGGCTTGACCAGCAACTCGATCACCGCGACTTCGTCGAAGTCGCCGATGTCCGGAACCTTGACTTCGATCGTGCTCATTTCTTTTCTTTCATCTTGACGGTGAAGATGTCGGCCGGGCCGGCGGAATTGCGGTCGAATTCGCAGCCGGCCGCGATGCCGGCCTCGGCCACTTCCCTGGCCGTCTTGGCCTTGCCGTACGCGGCATGCATTGCACCGAGCGCGAAGCTGCGGCCCGAGCCGATGCCCCAGAACTCCTTGAACTCGAACACCTCGCGGTAGCTGTAAAGCCCGTAGATGCCGGTGGCGTTGGCGATCACCACGCTGAACTGGCTCGATTCGTAGGGATCGCTGTCCTCTTCCTTGGTCTGCAGGAAGAAGTTGTCCTTGAGGTACGGGTGCAGCTTGGTGAAGGTGTCGAACACTTCGTCCTTGCTGCCCAGCTTCAGGATCTCGCGCGGCATGGAGCCCATGGCCTTGCGCAGCACCGGGAAGTGCGCCACCGTGCCCGCCATGCCGATGTAGCTCGGGCCGCCGTCGGTTTCCACCTGGAAGATCTTGGTGTTGTCCTCGAAGCGGTGGGCCAGCCGCGTATCCCCGAAAGTCACCAACGTGTCTGCGGCGATGGCGATCTGCCCCGCCTTGCGTACTACTACGACTGTCGTCATTCAGCGGCGCTCCGTCACAACAGCACGCGGCGGAAATCCGCCAGCACCTGGGCCAGGTAGGTATTGAAGCGGGCGCCGGCGGCGCCGTCGATCACCCGGTGGTCGTAGGACAGCGACAGCGGCAGGATCAGGCGCGGCTGGAAGGCCTTGCCGTCCCAGACCGGCTTGGTCGAACTGCGCGACAGCCCCAGGATGGCGACCTCGGGCGCGTTGATCAGGGGCGTGAAATAGGTGGTGCCCAGGCCGCCCAGCGAGCTGATCGAAAAGCAGCCGCCCTGCATCTCGCCGGCGCTGAGCTTGCCGTCGCGTGCCTTCTTGGCCAGCTCGCCCATCTCCTGGCTGATCTGCAGGATGCCCTTCTTGTCGGCATCGCGCAGCACCGGCACCACCAGCCCGTTGGGCGTGTCGGCGGCAAACCCGATGTGGAAGTACTGCTTGTAGACCAGCTGGTCGCCGTCCAGGCTGGCGTTGAAGTCGGGAAACTTCTTCAGCGCGGCCACCACTGCCTTGATCACCAGGGCCAGCATCGTGACCTTGATGCCGGCCTTCTCGTTCTCCTTGTTGGTGGCGACCCGGAATTCCTCGAGTTCGGTGATGTCGGCATCGTCGTAGCTGTTGACGTGCGGGATCATCACCCAGTTGCGGTGCAGGTTGGCGCCGCTGATCTTCTTGATCCGCGACAGCTCCTTGCGCTCCACCGGCCCGAACCTGGCGAAGTCCACCTTCGGCCAGGGCAGCAGGTTCAGCCCCGCCCCGGCGCCGCCCGCCGGCGCCTTCGCCGCCAGCGCCTTGGTCTGGGTGTCTCCCAGCATCACGGAACGCGTGAACGCCTGCACGTCCTCCTGCGTGATCCGGCCCTTGGGGCCCGAGCCCTTGACTTCCGCCAGCGGCACCCCGAGTTCGCGCGCGAACTTGCGCACCGATGGCGACGCATGCGGCAGCGCGCCGGTGGGCGCGGCCGGCTCGTGCGGCGGCAGCGCAGCGGTGGGGATGGTGCGTTCGGGCGCCGGCGCCGATGCGGTTGCCGCGGCGGGAGCAGCGCTCGCGCTGGCGCTCTCGCTCTTCTGGGGCGTCGTTGGCGGTGCTGCAGGGCTTGCCGCGCCTGCGCTGCCCTCCAGCACCAGCACCAGGTATCGGATGTTGACCTTGTCGCCGATCTTGACCTTCAGTTCCTTGACCACGCCGGCGGCGGACGAGGGAATCTCCATCGAGGCCTTGTCCGATTCCACCGTGATCAGCGACTGCTCGGGCTTGACCGTGTCGCCGGGCTTGACCAGCAGCTCGATCACGGCGACGTCCTTGAAGTCGCCGATGTCCGGCACGCGCACCTCGACCGGGCCCGTTGCGGCGGCGGCAGGCGCTACCGGTGCGGGCGCCTTCTGTTCCACCGGTCGCCCTGAGCTTGCCTGTCCTGAGCTTGTCGAAGCGGTCGAAGGGCTCGCCTCGCGCGGGGCTTCGACAGGCTCAGCCCGAACGGAGTCCGATTCCAGCATCACCAGCACCGACCCCTGCCTGACCTTGTCGCCGAGCTTGACCTTGAGCTCCTTGACGACGCCGGCCGACGACGACGGAATTTCCATCGAGGCCTTGTCCGATTCCACCGTCACCAGCGACTGCTCCGCCTTCACCGTGTCGCCGGGCTTGACGAGCAGTTCGATGACCGAAACCTCGTCGAAGTCCCCGATGTCGGGGACTTTCACTTCCATCAGTGCCATGTTGTTGTTCTCCGGGTCGTCTTCTTGTTGTCCAGCGATCAGGCGTAAAGCGGGTTGACCTTGTCGGCCTTGATGCCGTACTTGCCGATCGCCTCGGCGACCTTCGCCACCGGCACCGCGCCCTCCTCGCTCAGCGCCTTCAGCGCGGCGACCACGATGTAATGGCGGTTGATCTCGAAGTGCTCGCGCAGCTTGCTGCGGAAATCGCTGCGGCCGAAGCCGTCGGTGCCCAGCACCTTGTAGGTACGGCCGCTGGGAATGTACGGGCGGATCTGCTCGGCGAACGCCTTCATGTAGTCGGTGGAAGCCACGACCGGGCCGCCGTGTTTTTCGAGTTGTTGGGCGACGAACGATACCCGGGCCGTGCCGGTCGGGTGCAACAGGTTGTAGCGTTCGGCGTCCTGGCCCTCGCGCGCCAGCTCGTTGAAGCTGGGGCAGCTCCAGACATTGGCCGACACGCCCCAGTCCTTTTCCAGCAGCTCCTGCGCCGCGATCGATTCGCGCAGGATGGTGCCGGAGCCGAGCAGCTGCACCGTCGGCGCCTTCGCCGCCCTGGCGCCTTCCTTGAACAGGTACATGCCCTTGATGATCTGTTCCTCGGTGCCGGGCTGCAGGCCGGGCATCGGGTAGTTCTCATTGAGCAGCGTGAGGTAGTAGAAGACGTTCTCCTGCCGCTCCACCATGCGCTTGAGGCCGTGCTGCATGATCACGCCGACTTCGTGCGCGAAGGTCGGGTCGTAGCTCACGCAGTTGGGAATGGTGCCGGCCAGGATCTGGCTGTGGCCGTCCTCGTGCTGCAGGCCTTCGCCGTTGAGCGTGGTGCGCCCGGAGGTGCCGCCCAGCAGGAAGCCGCGCGCCTGCATGTCGCCCGACGCCCAGGCCAGGTCGCCGATGCGCTGGAAGCCGAACATCGAGTAGTAGACGTAGAACGGGATCATGATCCGGTTGCTGGTCGAGTATGACGTGGCCGCCGCGATCCAGCTGGCCATGCCGCCGGCTTCGTTGATGCCTTCCTGCAGGATCTGGCCGGACTGGTCTTCCTTGTAGTAGGACACCTGGTCGCGGTCCTGCGGCGTGTACTGCTGGCCGGCCGGGTTGTAGATGCCGATCTGGCGGAACAGGCCTTCCATCCCGAAGGTGCGGGCTTCGTCGACCAGGATCGGCACCACCCGCGGCCCCAGTTCCTTGTCGCGCAGCAGCGCCGTCAGGAAGCGCACGTAGGCCTGCGTGGTGCTGATCTCGCGGCCTTCCACCGTCGGATCGAGCACCGCCTTGAAGGCTTCCAGCGGCGGCACGGCCAGCTTCTCCTGCGCCTTGGCGCGCCGCTTGGGCAGGTAGCCGCCGAGCGCCTCGCGGCGCGCATGCAGGTACTTCATCTCCGGCGTGTGTTCTTCCGGCTTGTAGAACGGGATCTCGGCCAGCTTCTCGTCCGGGATCGGGATGTTGAAGCGGTCGCGGAAGGTGCGGATGTCGTCGTCGGTCAGCTTCTTGGCCTGGTGGGCGATGTTGCGGCCCTCGCCGGCCTTGCCCATGCCGAAGCCCTTGACGGTCTTGATCAGCAGCACCGTCGGCTTGCCCTTGGTGTTCACCGCCTTGTGGTACGCCGCGTAGACCTTCTGCGGGTCATGGCCGCCGCGCTGCAGCCGCCAGATGTCCTCGTCGCTCATGTTGGCCACCATCTCCAGCGCCTTGGGATCGCGGCCGAAGAAGTTCTTGCGCACGAAGGCGCCGTCGTTGGCCTTCATCGCCTGGTAGTCGCCGTCCACCGTGTCCATCATGATCTTGCGCAAGATGCCTTCCTTGTCGCGCGCCAGCAGCGGGTCCCAGTAGCTGCCCCAGATCAGCTTGATCACGTTCCAGCCGGCGCCGCGGAATTCGCCCTCCAGCTCCTGGATGATCTTGCCGTTGCCGCGCACCGGGCCGTCCAGGCGCTGCAGGTTGCAGTTGACGACGAAGATCAGGTTGTCGAGCTTCTCGCGGGTGGCGACGCCGATCGCGCCGAGGCTTTCCACTTCGTCCATTTCGCCGTCGCCCAGGAAGGCCCAGACCTTGCGGTTCTCGGTGTTGGCGATGCCGCGGGCATGCAGGTACTTCAGGAAACGCGCCTGGTAGATCGCCATCAGCGGGCCCAGGCCCATCGACACCGTCGGGAACTGCCAGAACTCGGGCATCAGCTTGGGGTGCGGATAGCTTGACAGGCCCTTGCCGCCCACCTCCTGGCGGAAGTTGAGCATCTGCTCCTCGCTCAGGCGCCCTTCCAGGAAGGCCCGCGCATAGATGCCGGGCGAGGAATGGCCCTGGATGTAGAGGCAGTCGCCGCCGTGGTCGGCGGTTTCGCCGTGCCAGAAGTGGTTGAAGCCGGCGCCGAACATGGTGGCCAGCGAAGCGAAGGAGCTGATGTGGCCGCCGAGGTCGCCGCCGTCCTCCGGATGCAGCCGGTTGGCCTTGACCACCATCGCCATCGCGTTCCAGCGCATGTAGGCGCGCAGGCGTTCCTCGATCTCGAGGTTGCCGGGGCAGCGCTCCTCGTCTTCCGGCTCGATGGTGTTGACGTAGGCGGTGGTGGCGGAAAAGGGCTCGTCGATGCCGTGCTGGCGCGCTTCCTCGAGCAGCTGTTCCAGCAGGAAGTGGCCACGTTCGCGGCCTTCGCTGGAGATCACCGCGGCCAGCGCGTCGACCCATTCGCGGGTTTCCTGTTCGTCGGGATCGTTGGCTGCGCCGCCGAACATGTTGTCTGGCTGTGCTGACATGGTGTCTCCTTGTCTCTTATTGGCTGACGTAATTTAGTACGGCGTTCCCGTACGCGGCGAAAGTGTCGCACAGAAATCCCGCGATTTCAAATGGTGCGTATCGATTTCACAATGTGAATCTCTGGCTGATCTGCACGGTTCCTGGAAAAGAACAGTGCCCCGGGGGGCACCAATGCGCTGGGCCTACACTCCCAACCTCATGCAAGAACCCGTCACCGTCAGCGAATTCGGACCCGAAGCGCCGCCCCCGCCCGGCGTCTGGCGCCGCTGGTGGCGCCGGCAGACGCCGGTGCGCCAGGACCGTTTCGCGATGCTGGCGCCGCTGGCCGCGGTCGCGCTGTTCCTGGCGGCGATCGCCTCGGCCTTCCTCTACCTGCGGCTGGAGGAAATGGACCGCGAGCAGGAAGCGGTCAAGCGCGACGTGGAATACGCGCAGCAGCGGGTGCGGCTGCGGCTGCTGGAGCGGCAGGAACAGCTGATGCGGATCGCCCGCGACATCTCCAACCTGGAAGTGGACACGGAGGAATTCGCCGGCCGCGCCGAGTCGATGGTGATCCAGTATCCCGAGCTGCAGGCGCTCAGCTGGATCGACGAGCGCCGCCGCATCAAGGCCAGCTACTCCGCCCCCAGCGTGCCCAACGCGCACCTGCGCGCCGAGGGCACTGTGCTGCGGGTCGGAGAAACCGAAACCATGTACGGCCTGGCGCGCGACCTGCAGCAGCCGGTCTACTCGCAGCCCACTGCCGGCAGCGACGGCACCGGCATGCTGCAGCTGCACGTGCCGCTGACGCTGCAGGGCAAGTTCGGCGGCGTGATCCTGGGCGAATACTCGATCGACGGCCTGCTGCGCTATGGCGTGCCGGCCGACGTCTCGGCCAAGTACGCGGTGGCGCTGCTCGATGGCAAGGGCCGGGTGCTGGCCGGCACGGCGCTGCCGGCGCGCAATCCGGCCAACCTGCTGCCGTGGGCCACGCGCCCGAACGAATACGAAGTGCCGGTCTCGCCGGTCGGCAACGGGCTGGTGATCCGGGCGCAGGCCTATCGCACCTCGCTGGGCGTGATCGGCAGCGGCCTGTTCTGGCTGGTGGGTGCGCTGTCCGCAATGACGGCCTGGATGCTGATCGGCAACTGGCGCCACACGCGCCGCCGGATGCAGGCCCAGCACGCGTTGATCGCGGAGACCAATTTCCGCCGCGCGATGGAGAACTCCATGCTCACCGGCATGCGGGCACTCGACATGCAGGGGCAGATCACGTACGTGAACGCCGCCTTCTGCCAGATGACCGGCTGGAGCGAATCGGAGCTGGTGGGCCGCACGCCGCCGTTCCCGTACTGGCCCGAATCCGACCGCGAACAGCTGGCGGCGCGGCTGGACGACGAACTGCAGGGGCGCACCACCACCGGCGGCTTCCAGGTGCGGGTCAAGCGCAAGGACGGCAAGCTGTTCGACGCCCGCCTGTACGTGTCGCCATTGGTGGACGCCAAGGGCCACCAGAGCGGCTGGATGACATCGATGACCGACATCACCGAGCCGAACCGGATCCGCGAGCAGCTGTCCGCCTCCTATGAGCGCTTCACCACGGTGCTGGAAGCGCTGGACGCCTCGGTGTCGGTCGCGCCCCTGGGCAGCGAGGAGCTGCTGTTCGCCAACAAGCTGTACCGGCTGTGGTTCGGCGTGCAGACCGCCGGCCACCTGCAGATGGTGGCGCAGGCCGGCGTGCCGGACCATCCGCGCAGCGACGAGTCGGTGGACGACGTCGATTCCTTCGTCGGCCTGCCGACCAGCACGCTGACGGCGGCGCAATCGGAGAACGCCGAGATCTTCGTGCCGGAGCTCGGCAAGTGGCTGGAGGTGCGCTCGCGCTATCTCAACTGGGTGGACGGCCGGCTGGCGCAGATGGTGATCGCCACCGACATCACGCCGCGCCGCCATGCCGAGGAACAGTCAGCGGCGCAGGCCGAGCGGGCGCAGTCGGCCAGCCGGCTGATCACCATGGGCGAGATGGCATCCAGCGTCGCCCACGAGCTGAACCAGCCGCTGACCGCGATCAACAACTACTGCAACGGCCTGGTCTCGCGCATCAAGGGCAAGCAGATCAACGAGGTGGACCTGCTGGCCGCGCTGGAGAAGACCGCGCGCCAGGCCCAGCGCGCCGGCCAGATCATCCAGCGCATCCGCTCCTTCGTGAAGCGCAGCGAGCCCAACCGCACGCTGTCGGACGTGACGCTGATGGTCAACGAGGCGGTGGAACTGGCCGACATCGAACTGCGCCGCCGCAACGTGCGGCTGTCGCATTACGTCGCGGCCCGGCTGCCGACGCTGCTGGTGGACCCGATCCTGATCGAGCAGGTGCTGGTGAACCTGCTGAAGAACGCCGCCGAATCGATCGACCATGCGCAGCGGCCGGCGGCCCGGCGCACCGTCGAACTGCGCGTCGTCCCCAAGCATGTCGAGGCGCAGCCGGTGGTGGAGTTCTCGGTGCAGGACTCCGGCGCCGGGCTGGCGCCGGAGGTGATGGACCGGCTCTACGAAGCGTTCTTCTCCACCAAGGTGGAAGGCATGGGCATCGGCCTGAATCTGTGCCGCACCATCGTCGAATCGCACCAGGGACGGATGCGTGCGGAGAACCTCTACAATGGTTCCGAGGTATCTGGCTGCCGTTTTTCCTTCTGGATCCCGGTTTCCGGCGCACCGAACCCCCTGGCCAACAAGAACGCGGGAGTGACTGCATGACCGCAGCTCACAGCGTGGAGACGGACGAATGAGCTTGATTCCCAAGAAGGGCACGGTCTACGTCGTCGACGACGACGAGGCGGTGCGAGATTCCCTGCAGTGGCTGCTGGAAGGCAAGGACTACCGGGTCCGCTGCTTCGATTCGGCCGAATCCTTCCTGTCCCGCTACGACCCGCGCGAGGTGGCCTGCCTGATCGTCGACATCCGCATGGGCGGCATGACCGGGCTGGAACTGCAGGACCGCCTGCTGGAGCGCAAGTCGCCGCTGCCCATCGTCTTCATCACCGGCCACGGCGACGTGCCGATGGCGGTGAACACGATGAAGAAGGGCGCGATGGACTTCATCCAGAAGCCGTTCAAGGAAGACGAGCTGGTGAACCTGGTGGAGCGCATGCTCGATCACGCCAAGGGCGCGTTCGCGGAGTCGCAGAGCGCGGCCAGCCGCGACGCCCTGCTGTCCAAGCTGACCTCGCGCGAGGCGCAGGTGCTCGAGCGCATCGTCGCCGGGCGGCTGAACAAGCAGATCGCCGACGACCTGGGAATCAGCATCAAGACGGTGGAGGCGCACCGCGCCAACATCATGGAAAAGCTCAACGCCAACACGGTGGCGGACCTGCTCAAGATCGCTCTGGGGCAGAACGCGCAGAAGGCATGACGGCCCGGATCATCGACGGCAACGCGCTTGCCAGGCAGATCCGCGCCGAGGTCGCCGGCCGCACCGCGGCGCTGAAGGCGCGCGGCATCCAGCCGGCGCTGTCGATCATCCTGGTCGGAGAAGACCCGGCCAGCCAGGTCTACACCAAGCACAAGGTCAACGACAGCGCCGAGACCGGGCTGGAGGCGACGCTGGAGCGCTACCCCGCCGACATGGCGGAAAGTGCGCTGCTGGAGCGCATCGGCGTGCTCAATCGCGATCCGGCCGTGCACGGCATCCTGGTGCAGCTGCCGCTGCCCAGGCACATGGATGCGAGCAAGGTGATCGAGGCGATCGCGCCCGAGAAGGACGTGGACGGCTTCCACGTCGCCAGCGCCGGCGCCCTGATGGTCGGCCGGCCCGGCTTCTGGCCCTGCACGCCCTACGGCTGCATGAAGATGCTCGAATCGATCGGCTACGACCTCAAGGGCAAGCACGCGGTGGTGATCGGCCGCAGCAACATCGTCGGCAAGCCGATGGCGATGATGCTGCTGGGCAAGAACGCCACCGTCACCATCTGCCACAGCGCCACCCGCGACCTGAAGGCGATGACGCTGCAGGCCGACGTGGTGGTTGCAGCGGTCGGCAAGCGCAACGTGCTGACGGCGGACATGGTCAAGCCGGGCGCTGTGGTGATCGACGTCGGCATGAACCGCAACGACGAAGGCAAGTTCTGCGGCGACGTCGACTTCGACGGCGTGAAGGAAGTGGCCGGGTGGATCACGCCGGTGCCGGGCGGCGTCGGCCCGATGACCCGCGCCATGCTGCTGGTCAACACGCTGGAGGCCGCCGAACGGGCCGCCGCCAATCGCGCTGATCCAGACGATTGATCCGGGCGGCGGTTGAATTGCGCCGGCCTGCCGCAAAATGCAGGCGATGAGCAATCCCCTTCTCGACTTCAGTTCCCTCCCCCTGTTCGACCAGATCGAGCCGGCCCATGTGGCGCCGGCCCTGGACACGCTGCTGGCCAGCGCCAACGAGGCACTGGAACAGGTCACCCAGCCGGCCTTTCCGGCGCGCTGGGAGGAAATCGCCAAGGTGCTGGACACCTCCACCGAGCGGCTGGGCCGGGCCTGGGGCGCCGTCAGCCACCTCAACAGCGTGGCCGACACGCCCGAACTCCGCGCCGCCTACAACGAGGCGCTGCCGCGGGTGACGGAGTTCTGGACCCGCCTGGGCGCCGACGAGCGCCTCTATGCCAAGTACAAGGCCATCGATCCGGCGACGCTCAATCCCGAGCAACGCCAGGCCCACAAGAACGCGGTGCGCAACTTCGTGCTGTCCGGCGCCGAACTGGCCGGCCCGGCCAAGGAGCGCTTCTCGCGGATCCAGGAGCGGCAGGCCGAACTGAGCCAGAAGTTCAGCGAGCACGCACTCGACGCGACCGACGCCTATGCTTATTACGCAGGCGATGGCGAACTCAATGGCGTGCCCGAGGACGTCATCCAGGCCGCGCGAGCGGCCGCCGCGGCCGAGGGCAAGAGCGGCTACAAGCTGACGCTCAAGATGCCCTGCTACCTGCCCGTGATGCAGTTCGCGCACAGCAGCAAGCTGCGCGAGACGCTCTACCGCGCCTACGTCACCCGCGCCAGCGACCAGGGCGACGCCAAGTTCGACAACAGCCCGCTGATCCAGGAGATCCTGGCGCTGCGACAGGAAGAGGCGCTGCTGCTGGGGTACCGCAACTTCGGCGAGGTGTCGGTCGTGCCCAAGATGGCGGAGTCGCCCCAGCAGGTGATCTCGTTCCTGCGCGACCTGGCCGCCAAGGCGCGTCCGTATGGAGAGAAGGACGTGGCCGACATGCGGGCCTTCGCCGCGGACCACCTGCAGCTCCAAGACCCGCAGGCCTGGGACTGGCCCTACATCGGCGAGAAGCTCAAGGAGGCGCGCTATTCCTTCAGCGAGCAGGAGGTCAAGCAATACTTCACCGCGCCCAAGGTGCTGGCCGGCCTGTTCAAGATCGTCGAGACGCTGTTCGAAGTGACCATCCGGCGCGACGTCGCGCCGGTCTGGAATCCCGGCGTTGAGTTCTACCGGATCGAACGCAGCGTTCCCGGCGCGCGCGACCTCGCCGCGCCCACCCAGCTGGTCGGCCAGTTCTACCTCGACCCGTCGGCCCGCACCGGCAAGCGCGGCGGCGCCTGGATGGACGACGTGCGGGCGCGCTGGCTGCGGCCCGACACCGGCCAGTTGCAGACGCCGGTGGCGCACCTGGTGTGCAACTTCGCCGATGGCGTGGACGGCAAGCCGCCGCTGCTGACGCACGACGACGTCACCACGCTGTTCCACGAGTTCGGCCACGGGCTGCACCACATGCTCACGCAGGTGAACGAGCGCGACGTCTCGGGCATCAGCGGAGTGGAGTGGGATGCAGTGGAACTGCCCAGCCAGTTCATGGAGAACTTCGCCTGGGAATGGGACGTCCTCAAGCACATGACGGCGCACGTGGACACCGGCGCGCCGCTGCCGCGCGAGCTGTACGAAAAAATGCTTGCTGCGCGCAATTTCCAGAGCGGACTGCAGACCTTGCGCCAGATCGAGTTCGCCCTGTTCGACATGCTGTTGCATACCGACCACGAACCCTCGCAGGATTTCATGCCCTTGCTGACGAATGTGCGCCAGGAGGTGGCAGTGATCCAGCCGCCCGCATTCAGCCGCACGGCGCATACTTTCAGCCACATCTTCGCCGGCGGCTACGCGGCCGGCTATTACAGCTACAAGTGGGCGGAGGTCCTTTCGGCCGACGCCTACGCCGCATTCGAGGAGACCGCGGGAAAAGACGGTGCGCCCAACGTGGAAACCGGGCGAAAATACCGGCAGGCCATCCTGGAGGCCGGCGGCAGCAGGCCGGCGATGGAATCGTTCAAGGCTTTCCGGGGCCGCGAACCATCGCTCGACGCCTTGCTGCGCCACCAGGGCATGGCCTGAATTCACTGACCGCCAGAACCAGGAGCCCCGCCCCATGTCATTTGCCCGTCCCCATGTTGTCGCCAGCTTGATCGGCCTCGCCGCTCTCATGACGCTCGCCGCATCCGTCAACGCGCAGCAGGTCTACCGGATCGTCGGCCCGGACGGCAAGGTCACCTTTTCCGACAAGCCACCGTTGGAGGCCAATGCCAAGCAGGCGCCGGTCGTGCCGCTGGGCACGGGCGGCGGCGCCGGCGGGGCCAGTGGCGCCGGCTTGCCCTTCGAGTTGCGCCAGGTCGCCAGCAAGTATCCGGTGACGCTGTACACCGGCAACAATTGCGGCCCGTGCGGGTCCGGCCGGGCCTACCTGAGCAGCCGCGGCGTGCCCTTCACCGAGAAAACCATCACCACCCCCGAAGACGCGCAGGCCCTGCAGCGGCTGGCCGGGGACACCTCGATCCCGATGCTCACGGTGGGCGGCCAGCAGATCAAGGGCTTTTCCGATTCGGAGTGGGGCCAGTTCCTGGACGCGGCCGGCTACCCCGCCCGGGCCACGCTGCCTGCTGCCTACCGCAACCCGCCGCCCGCCCCCATGGTCGCGGTGCAGCGGCCCGCGCCGGTGCCGGTCCCCGAGGCCCAGCCGGAACAGGCGCGCGCGCCCAGCCCGCCGCCGCAGGAACAGGGCGACAACCCGGCCGGCATCAAGTTCTGATCGCTGCCTGAACAGTTGGGGACAGAGCTGAAGGTCTGTCCCCAAGCCCAGTCAGTTGGGGACAGAGCTGAAGGTCTGTCCCCAAGGTTTCAGAAGGTCATCGTCCTGACGCCCTGGGCGGTGCCGAGCAGGCAGACTGCGGCCTTCTGGTGGGCGAACACGCCCACCGTCACCACGCCCGGCCACTGGTTGACCTCGTTCTCGAAGCGCAGCGGCTCGCTGATGGTCAGCCCCGTCACGTCCAGGATGTGCTGGCCGTTGTCGGTCACCAGCGGCTTGCCGTCCTTCAGCCGCACCAGGGCGCTGCCGCCCATCGCGCCGAACTGCCGAATCACGCGTCGCGTCGCCATCGGGATCACTTCCACCGGCAGCGGAAAGCGCCCCAGCACGCCCACCAGCTTGGATTCGTCGGCGATGCAGACGAACTGGCGCGACTGCGCAGCGACGATCTTCTCGCGCGTCAGCGCCGCCCCGCCGCCCTTGATCATGTAGCCGCGGTTGTCGATCTCGTCGGCGCCGTCGATGTACACGCCGATGTCGTCGACCTCGTTGGAGTCGAACACCTTGATCCCCAGCGCCAGCAGGCGCTCGGTGGACGCGGTGGAACTGGACACCGCGCCCTTGATGCTGTCCTTCCTGGCGGCCAGCGCGTCGATGAACTTGTTGACCGTGGAGCCGGTTCCCACGCCGATGATTTCGCCCGGCCGCACGTATTGCAGGGCCGCCTGCCCCACCAGTGCTTTGAGTTCGTCCTGGGTCATTTGCGACAATCCTTGGGTTGCATCCACGAATTATCCATGTCGCTGTTCCCCTACTCGCTGGCCCGCCCTTTCCTGTTTTCGCTCGATCCCGAGACGGCCCATGAGCTGACCATGGATTCGCTGGCCCGCCTGCAGGGCACGGCGCTGGAATGCGCCTTCGGCAGCGCCGCCGTCAGCGACCCGATCGAGCTGGCGGGACTGCGCTTTCCCAATCGCGTGGGGCTGGCGGCGGGGCTGGACAAGAACGCCCGCTGCATCGACGGCCTCGGAGCGATGGGATTCGGCTTCGTCGAAGTGGGCACGGTGACGCCCAAGCCCCAGCCCGGCAACCCGCGGCCGCGCATGTTCCGCCTGCCGCAGGCCAACGCGCTGATCAACCGGCTCGGGTTCAACAACGAGGGACTGGATGCCTTCGTCGCCAACGTCCGGCGTTCGTCGTTCCGCAGCAAGGGACGGATCCTGGGGCTGAACATCGGCAAGAACGCGGCGACGCCGATCGAGGACGCCACCAGCGACTACCTGGTGGGCCTGGAGGGCGTCTACCCGCACGCCGACTACGTCACCGTCAACATTTCCAGCCCGAACACCAAGAACCTGCGCGCGCTGCAGGGCGACGAAGCGCTGGACGGCCTGCTCGGTGCGATCGCCGCCCGGCGCGAGGAATTGGCCCGCACCCATGGCCGCCGGGTCCCGATCTTCGTGAAGATCGCGCCGGACCTGGACCAGGCGCAGGTCGACGTGATCGCCGCCACGCTGCGCCGGCACCGCATGGACGGCGTGGTGGCCACCAACACGACGATCGCCCGCGATGCGGTCAAGGGACTGCCGCATGCCGATGAAACCGGCGGCCTGAGCGGTGCGCCGGTGCTCGCAGCCAGCAACCGCGTGATCGGCCAGCTGCGCGCGGCGCTGGGGCCGTCGTTTCCGATCATCGGGGTCGGCGGCATCCTCAGTGCCGACGACGCCGTCTCCAAGATCCGCGCCGGCGCCGACGTGGTGCAGATCTACACCGGCCTGGTCTATCGCGGCCCGACCCTGGTCAGGCAGGCCGCCCAGGCCATCCGGCGCCTGCGCGCCTAGCGCTTGCCCGCGATCGCCACCACCAGCTGCGCGATCGCCAGGGCGCTGGTGAGGCCCGGCGACTCGATGCCGAACAGGTTGACCAGCCCGGGCACGCCGTGCAGCGCCGGACCGTCGATGCGGAAGTCCGCCGCCGGCTCGCCCGGCCCATGGATCTTGGGCCGCACGCCGCTGTAGCTGGGCGCCAGTGCGCCGTCCGGCAGCCCGGGCCAGTAGCGGCGCACTTCGGCGTAGAAGCCATCGGCGCGGCGCGGGTCGACCGCGTAATCGATCTGCTGCGGCGTTTCCACGTCCAGCCACTCGATGTCGGGGCCGAACTTGGCCTGGCCGCCCAGGTCCAGCGTCAGGTGGACGCCCAGCCAGGCATCGGCCGGCGCCGGATAGATCAGGTGGGTGAACGGCGCCCTGGCCGAGAGCGCGTAGTAGTTGCCCTTGGCGAAGTGCTCCCTGGGGACGAACTGAGGCGCCAGGCCCTCGAAGCGGCGCGCCAGGCTGCAGGCATCCAGGGCGGCCGAATTGACCACGATCGAGGCCGCGAGCTCGCTGCCGTCGGCCATGCGGACCACGTGCGGCCCGCTCCGCGAGAGCGCTGCGGAGGCGACGGCGGACTCCAGGGCCACCATGCCGCCGGCGCGCTCCAGGTCGCCCTGCAGCGCCAGCATGAAGCCATGGCTGTCGACCACGCCCGTGCTGGGCGACAGCAGCGCGGCCTGGCAACGCAACGCAGGCTCCAGCGCAATGGCCTGCGCCGCGTCGAGCCAGTCCACCGGCACGCCATTGGCGGCAGCGCGCTGCTGCAGGCCGCGCAAGGCGGCCGCTTCGGCATCGCTGTTGGCCACCGTCAGCTTGCCGCAGCGGCGATGGTCGACGCCGTGGCTTGCGCACAGTGCGTACAGCAGCTCCTTGCCGCGCACGCACAGCCTGGCCTTGAGCGAGCCGGGCGTGTAGTACAGGCCGGCGTGGATCACTTCGCTGTTGCGCGAACTGACGCCCTGGCCGATCGCGTTGCGGGCCTCCGCGACCACCGTCTCGTGCCCGGCCTGGGCCAGCGCCCGCGCCACCGCCAGACCGACGGCGCCGCCGCCGATCACCAGTGCATCGACGCGGTCCATCAGGCCAGGCTCCGCGGGTCGGTCTCCAGCAGCATCGTGGCCATGGCCCGCAGGTCGGTGCGCAGCTGGCCGAACCCCGCTGTCGGCTCCAGCGTCCGCTCGTTCATGTAGAGGCGACGGTTGACCTCCACCTGGATGCCATGCCGGTTGCGCGCCGGATCGCCGTAGCGGCGGACCAGTTCCACGCCCTTGTACGGGTGGTTGTAGGCGACGTCGTAACCGAGCGATCGCAGGAAGTCGCACAGGCGCTGCGACAACCGGGGATCGGCCGTCGTCCCGTCGCGGTCGCCGATCACGAAGTCGGCGTGCACCATGCCCGGGTAGCCGGTGGCGAACTCCGAAGCCACCGCCGGCATCGAGTGGCAGTTGACGTGGATGCTGTAGCCGTGCCTGGCATGGGCCGCCTCGATCGCCGACTCCACCGCCTGGTGATAGGGCTTCCAGCAGCTGTCGATCCGCTGGCGGACCTCGGCCACCGTGAGCTTGCGGTCATACAGCGGCGCGCCGTCGTCGGTGCAGCGCCAGATCAGCCCCTTGCCCAGCTTCACCTTGGCGAGCGTCGCCGCCTCGGTTTCGACCGCATCCGGCCATTCGTCGTCCAGCAGCGTGACGTCGATTTCGCTGACATTGCGGTTGGCGTCCAGATAGCTGCGCGGGAACAGCGCCTCGATCCAGGCGGCGCCCAGGGACGGCGCGAAGTCGTACAGCTTCTCCACATGCGTGTCTTCCGCCATCCGCAGCATGGCGAAGTCGCAGCAATGGCGGAAGTCGTCGGGATAGGACACGCCGCTGTGGGGCGAATCGAGCACCAGCGCAGTGGTGCCGGGGATGTAAACAACCATCGGGCTCATGGCGTCGATTGTGGCTCACCGGCCACCCTCCTGCGAGCCCGCGCTCCCGGCGTGGGCGGCTGCGCGCTCGGACCGGCGGATCGACAGGGCGCAACCCATCGCCATTCACTCCGGTCGATTCACGGCGCGTCACTTGCGGCGAGGGAAGCCCGCCGCGAATCAAACCACGTCCGCAGGCCGGGATCCTGGAACGAACGCGCCAGCTGCTCGGACCGCTGCGCCGCGACTTCCGCTTCATCGGCTCGTCCGAGCCGCCTGCATGCATGCGCGCGCTCCAGTTCCAGGAATGCCCGATCCACTGGCTGTTCGCCCTTCAAGTCGTTCTCGTCCAGCAATGCCAATGCTTCGGAACAATGCCGGCGCGCAGATTGGAAGTCACCAAGCGCCGTGGCGACGGTGGCACGCAGGTACAGCGCGCGCTCGGCATGGACCCAGGTTCCGGCGCGCCGCCAGAACGCGTGGGCCAGCGCCGCGCAGCGCGACACCGCCTCGCCGAGCGCAGAATCCGCCAGATCCGATGCGGGACGCTCCATGAGTCCGCTCGCCAGATTGTTGAGACCGGAGGCGACAGCCGAATCCAGCTCGGTGCCAGTCCGCCAGAACGGCGCGTCCAGTGCCGCCAGAACGTCGCCCGTCAGGCGCGCTGCTTCGCCGGCCGGCAGGGAAGGCGCCTGATGGACCGCCGCACCGAGTTGGATCACCTCGCTCGCTCGTGCCAGGTCGGCATCGGTCGCCTTTGCGTACCCGACGCTGAAACGGCCCAAGGCCTGCGCGTTGCCGGCCGCCAATGCAGCGGCCCCTGCCTGGCGCCAATAGCCTGGCTTGACGGCCGGCAGCGCGAGGACGCGTTCATGCCGCGTCAGCGCCTCGTCCCACGCCGACAGTTTCTCGCCCAAGACATGGTTCAAGAGAAAGATGTACGTGGGCAACTCGGCTTCCGCGAGATTGCCCGGCTCCACCTGCCTCAGCAAATCCGCGGCCGTGGATGGCGTCGCGTCATGGTCCGCATTGGCTTGTGCCAACTTCGCGCTATCGGGCGAAGCATTCATGTCCACTTGTGTCTCCTTCCAGAAGCGAACAACCAGCACATGTCGTATTGGAATTCGCGCCGGCTGCCAGGTCGCGCGAGCAGCTTTGCTGGCGCATACGGCATTACCATCTTTTTGCCAGAAATCGCAGATTTCAATCTTGGCTTATCCTCAACATTGAGGACTCCCCACCCGAAAAGGACCGTTTGACCGCCATGCCGAACATTGCCTCCGCCCTGAAAGCCGAAATCCAGCGCATCGCGCGCAAGACGATCCGCGACGAAACCAGCAGCCTGCGGCGGGCCATCGCGCCTTATCGCTCGGAGATCGCCGCGCTCAAGCGCCGAACCCAGGTGCTGGAGCAACAGCTGCGGCGCTCGCGCAAGGCCGTTTCCCGTGTCGAGGCATCCCCCCAGGGCGAACAGGAGCCATCCGGAGTGCGTTTCAGCGCGAAGGGGCTGGCGAAGAACCGTCAGCGGCTCGGGCTGTCAGCGGCGGACTTCGGGACCTTGATCGGCGCCTCGGGCCAGTCGGTGTACAAGTGGGAGGAAGGCAAGTCCAGGCCCCGGCAGAAGAATCTTGCCGCGATCGCGGCGATCCGGTCGATCGGCAAGAAGGATGCCCAGGCGAGGCTGCAGCAGGCCGGCTAGGACGGCCGCGCGAGGCGTCGCCGGCATGCACTTGCCGCGATCGCCATGGCAACTAGTTCAAGAAACCGTAGTGATTGCTGTACTTGGCAAGTGGTGTGGCCGGCAGCCATTCCTCGGGAACCAGAGGTGAATTCGGCTGGAGACGGTACCCGTCTCGCCAGGCAATCTTTGCATAGATCACCGCCGCCTTGGAAATCAGGTCCTCGGTAAAGCCACTCTCATCATTGTTCCGGCCCGCCACCGACCTCGGAGTAACCAGGGACTGAAGGACTGCTTCCATTTTCCCAACGTCATGCTCGGCAAGCGCCAGTAAGAATTGAGCGGCAGGAACAGTTGGAGCATCTTCGCTCGGGTATTGAGCGTGTCGTCGTCCATCCGGTACCGCGCCTGGTCCAGCTTGGCCGCCACATGGCACCACTGCCTCATCGCATCCAGATCCCCATGCTCGAACCAGGCGAACATCGCGCTCGCCTCGGCGTGTGCCGACAATCGCGCAAGGCTTGCAGTGACGTTGCCGCGGCCGCTCTCGACATTCCGAACACATGCCTCGACATTGAAACCAAGGTCAAGATGCGATTTGATGTGGGCGATCCGTTTGATTGCCGCTTCCGTGCCGGGCTTGGTTGCCATAGGATTTCTGTGGGCTGCATTTCGGCAGATCCGCGCCCGCGCATTGCTGCGCGGCCGTTTCAAGTTGCTCAGTGTGTTGAACGCGGTCCATGGATATCAGATACTGGAACTTCGGCCGTGCGCCGACACCGTCACAAGCGATAGCGCCGAAATGACCATAACCCACTTTGATGCGCACGACCCGAAGTCTCTGCTTGGGGCGGTTGCGGTCCGCATGCGACGCCACGTCGCCGTCGTCAACCATCTCTTTGGCACCATCGCCTGTGCATTGCCGCTCCTGGCGCATGCTCAGTTCGCGCCAGTGGAGCGTACCGACTTCGATCCCGCCGGGCTTCGGACCATCGCCCTGCCCTCGGTGACCTGCGCTGGCGTCTGGAATACGCCGGCCTTTGCATGCCGGCCGGTGACGCTTCCGGTTTACCTTGCGCAGTCGCCCTCCGGCAAGCACACAGCCCTGGTCGTCATCAGCCACGGCTCGGGCGGTCTGGACAAGCGCCACAGCGACTATGCTCGTTCCCTGGCCTCGGCAGGCATCGATGCCGCCGTGATCGACCACTGGACGCCACGAGGCGTCACCAAGGTCCACTTCGACTACAACGCTGCCCGTGAGAAGGGCGCCCATACCCAGAGCATCGCCATCGATGCGATGGTCGTCGCCGGCCGGCTCAAGGCGATGCCGCAGTGGAATGACGCCAAGCTTGGCTACATCGGTGAGTCGATGGGTGGCGGAGCGGTCATCCATGCCACCCGGCCCTTCATTTCAAAAATCGTCGAACAGGCGACCGGGTTGAGCGCGCCCGCGTGGGCCGCAGCTGTCGCGCTCTATCCGGGCTGCTTCGAGCGTTCGACCCTCGAGCGCTTCCAACCCGTTCCCATGCTGATCGTCATCGGCGAAATGGACACGGATGTTCCTGCGGAGGTTTGTGCGAAACAAGCGCAATGGATGAACGCGCGCGGGGGAACCGTGGAGGTCCAGGTGCTCGCCGGCGAATTTCACGACTTTGATGCGCCCAGCCCCGTGGCCTACAGCGCCAGGGCGCAGAACCCGGCCGGCTGCAGTTCACTGCGCGACGGCGACCGCTTGATCCTCGAATCTTCCGGAAAGGCGTTCCCGGCCACGCCGCAGGGGCTGGCAGCCATGCAATCCGAATGCATGACCCGGGGTGTCACCAGCGGAAATCGCGGAAACCCGAAGACGGGCTATGACCGATGGATCGAATTTTTCAAAGGCCGCTTGTTGCAGTAGACCAGGAGAAAACCGCGCGCTATGGCGGCTCACCACGACCGAACGAAAGAAAGGACCGGGTAGTTCTCCTCAGTCCTTGATTTCTCCATGCAATTCCGGTGGGTGATGCAGGGTTTGAACCTGCGACCACTGCCGTGTGGATGCTACACCTGCAACACCCCGCCCGTCTCGGCCCGACAGCACGGTCGCTGCTCCAGGAGATGTGTCGGAGAACGCTTGCTTCACCGCCATCGACGCCTCGTCGAGCCGCTCTCGGGCTGGGATGATTTCAGCTTTACTCGAAGTCCGAACAGTCACCACGCAGCCGATTTCTCCCCTGGGGAGAGCGTGGTCGTATCAGGACGGTGCACATGGCGTTTTGAAAACCCGCGGTCTTCTGGCCCACGGTACACGCGGATCGACCTGACTCGCGTACATCCTCAGGCCCGCCGCTGAACCTTTTGTACGCAGCATGGAACTAACGACAAAATCGAGACCGGGGTGCCCATGCATCATTCCACGGCCGAGGAGACAGCCAGGCCATCGCTGGCGGCGACCGCCGCGCCCGTCCTTGCGGACGGGCGCGCGAGCGACGCGGCCGACGTGCATTTGATCGCCCGTGTCGCCGCGGGCGACGTCGGCGCCTTGGAGACGCTCTACCGCGCCTACCATCCGCGCCTGACCCGCTTCCTGTCCTTGATGACGCCGCGCCGTTGCGTCGTCGAGGAGAGCCTGAACGACACCATGATGGCCGTCTGGCGGTGCGCGCAGACGTACAACCACCAGAGCAAGGTCTCGACCTGGATCTTCGCGATCGCCTATCGCATCGTCTGCAAGGCGCTGCGATCCCAGGATGTACCGGTGGCAGAGCCGGATGCCGATGAACGGCCGAGCGAAGTCCCCGGCCCGGAACGCGCGCATCTCCAGGCCGAAAACCAGGCGGCGTTGGGGCGCGCGCTGCAGGCGCTCTCGCATGAGCAGCGCAACGTGATCGTCCTGACGTATTTTCACGACCTGCCCTACGCCGAAATTGCCCAGATCATGGATTGCCCGGTCGGTACCGTGAAGACGCGGATGTTCCATGGCATTCGGCAATTGCGTGCGCAGGTGACAGGCCAGTTGGGGGACTGGCTGTGATGGCTCGCATCATCCCGCTCGACAATGACGAGCACCACCGCGTCCAGGCGTTGCTTGCGTGGTATGTCAATGGGACGCTCGGTCCCGCCGAGGGGCAGCGCGTGCAGACCCACCTGGCGCAGTGCCCCCGGTGCCAGGCCGACGCCCGATGGCACGAACGGCTCAGGCGTTGCGTCCCGACCAGCGGCCCGGCCTCGGCCGCCGACGTCGACCGCGGCTGGGCCGCACTGCGCGCCCAGCTGGGGCCGGCTGGTGCGCCCATGAAGCGCCGGGCCGCCCCGGCCATCGCCTGGCTGAAGGCGCGCTGGGTGCCCCTGGCGCTCGGCTTCCAGGGGGCCCTGGTGGTGGTGCTCGTGCTGGCGCTAGTCTGGCCGGGCGTGCCCCGGCCGGACGCGGAGTTTCGCGCGCTGGGGGCGTCGCCCAGCGCGCCTGCCGCCAATGCCCTGATCGTCTTCCGTCCGGGCGCCACCGAGGCGGAAATCCGGCGGGCCCTGAGAGCCGGCGGTGCGCGGCTGGTCGGGGGTCCGACCGTGACGGACGCCTACCTGCTGCAGCTGCCGGCGCTCTCGGCCGGGGCGATGCAACGCATGCGAGCCGACAGTGCTGTCCTGCGCGTGGAATCGCTGGAAGGAGAAGCCAGGTGATCAGGCCGCTTGTGCTCGCCTGGATGCTGGCGTGGCTGTCATGGCTGGCACCGGCGTCTGCCGACGCGCAGGCCGCTCCCCCGCATCAGGTGCTGGTGTTCCTGACCATGCCGCCGCCGCACTTCCGGCCCGACGCAAACGACTCGGGCGGTTATGCCAATCCGGCCGGCGTCTCTGCCCGGCGGCGCGTTGCCGCGGCGCTCGCGCGCTCGTATGGCCTGCGCCTGGCCAGCGGTTGGCCGATGCCGCTGCTGGGGGTGGATTGCTACGCGATGGACGTCCCCGAAGCGTCGGCTCCCGCCGAGATCGCCGACCGGCTGGCGCGTGAGCCGGGGGTGGCATGGGCACAGGTGATGAACGTGTTCCGTCCCATGGGACAGGATGCGCGGCTGTTCAACTTGCAGCCGGCGGCGCAACAATGGCACCTGGCCGAGCTGCATCGAACGGCGACCGGCCATGGGGTGCGCGTCGCGGTCATCGACAGCGGCATCCAGGCGGACCACCCGGACCTGTCGGGCCAGGCCGACGCCAGGCTGAACCTGCTCACCGATTCGCCCGACGCCGCCGAGCTGCACGGCACCGCGGTCGCAGGGATCATCGCGGCGCGCGGCGACGACCGCAGCGGCATCGTCGGCATCGCGCCGCACGTTCGCCTGCTCGCCCTACGCGCCTGCTGGCAGCGGTCCACGGCCGACACCCTGTGCAGCAGCCTGAGCCTGGCGCGGGCCCTGGACGCCGCGCTCCGGCGGGGCGCGGACGTCATCAACCTGAGCCTGGGCGGCCCGGTCGACCCTCTCATCCAGCGCCTGATCGAGCTGGCCCTCGCCAGGGGAGTCGCAGTGGTTGCAGCGGCCAACCGGAACCTTGCGGACGGCGGCTTCCCGGCTGCACTGCCGGGCGTGATTGCCGTCGCCGACCTGCCGTCGGACAAGGCCGGCGGCGCTCTCGCTGCCCCCGGCACCGACATCCTGACGACCGTGCCCGGGTCCCGCTGGGGCTTTGTCTCAGGTCCCTCTTACGCTGCCGCCCACGTCAGCGGGCTTCTTGCGCTGATCCTCGATGCGCGATCGCGCATCGGGGCGGCCGGCGGTCACGAGCGCGCCCTGGCGGCGACAGATCTGGTGTCGGGCCTCGACGGAAGGATCGACGCGTGCGCCAGCCTGTCGCATGCAGCGCCCTCCTGCGATTGCAGCTGCAGCCCGGGAGCCGACGTCCATTCGCTGGCGCGTCATTGAAGTGCGCAGCCTCCAGGCGCTTGCGCGGGACGGGAGTGTTGCAGCCTGCGTCGCGGGCGGGCTGCTGCTGTCGAGCCCGGCCCGCGCCCAGCTGGGTGGAAGCATCAGCGTCGACTCGGACTACCGGTTTCGCGGCGTCTCGCTCAGCGGCGCCAAACCAACCGTCCGCCTCAGCGCCAACATCGATGCGGCCTCTGGCTGGTATGGGGGAGGCTCGGCGACCCAGGCCCGCCTGGCACGTGGCGAACGGTACCTCCAGTCCCTCGGTTACGCCGGGCACGTGACACCCTTGGCAGCCGGGCGCAGCTTCGACGTCGGCGCCAGCTACAGCCACTTTGCCGGCGAACGCAGGTTCGATTTTGCGGAAGCATACGCAGGCCTGCAGGGGGAGCGCTGGAGCCTGCGGCTGAACTACTCGCCCGACTACTTCGGCCAGCACACGCAGACGGCGTACCTCGATGCCAGCGTTGATGAGCAGCTCGGCGACGTTGCGCGGCTGTTCGGGCATGTGGGCCTGCTGCTGCCCCTGGCCGGCACCGAGCCCGGCAACGCCGGCACCAGACGCGCCCGGGTCGACCTGCGCGCGGGCGCAGGCTGGCGGCTGCGCGACATTGATCTGCAGGTCGCGTGGACGGTGGCAAGCCGGGGTGGTCCCGTGCCGGCCGCCTACGACGGCCGGCGCAGCGCCCTGGTGTTCAGCGCCTCCTATTCGTTCTGACGCCAGTCGATCGCCCGCACGCCTTGGCCGGATGAACCTTCCGGGCCCGGGGCGGAATAAACCGTCGGAATCGCTGCCCACGGGGGCGCAGCGGCCATCACCGTCCGGAGAAGATCATGCGCCACGCAACGCTCTTGTATGGAATCGTCGCCGCGACTGCGTTCGCCCTGGCCGCATGCGGCGGCGGCAGCGGTGGCAGCGCCAGTGGCGGCGGCTACTCCTCCGGCAGCATGCCGGCGACGACGCCCGCCACCGGCACCAGCTATGCGGCAACCAATCTGGTCGCGGACGTCGGCACCGCCGACAGTCCGTATCAGAGCTCCAATGGCGACCTCCACCTGGTCAATGGCTGGGGCGTGGCATTCAACCCGCAAGGATTCGTCTGGGTGGCCGACAACGGGACGTCGACGTCGACGCTCTATGACGGCAACGGCGTGCCGCAATCGCTGGTGGTGGCGATTCCGGCGGGCCACGCAGGCAGCGCGCGGCCGACCGGGATCGCCTTCAACGGCAAGCAGAGCTTCAATGTCACCCGCAATGGCGTCTCTGCCGCGAGCGTGTTCATCTTCGCGGGCGCGGCGGGCACTGTGTCGGGCTGGACACCCGGTGTCGATCCGGGCAACGCCATCACGGCAGTCGACAATGCCGCGGCCGGTGCCGTCTACACGGGCCTGGCGCTTGCAAGCCAGGGCGCAGCGGACCGGCTCTATGCAGCCGATTTCCATGGCGCGAAGGTCGACGTGTTCGACTCGAACTTCACCAGTGTCAACGTGGCAGGGGCGTTCGTGGACCCGGCCCTGCCCCCGGGCTACGCACCGTTCGGGATCCAGGCGCTGGGCGGCCTGATCTATGTCGCCTACGCCAGGCAGGACGCTTCGGCCAGCGCCCAGGTCGCGGGCGCGGGTCTGGGCACCGTCGACACCTTCGACACCGCCGGCAACCTGGTCCAGCGCCTGATCCCGGCCGGCGGCCCGCTCAATGCGCCGTGGGGGATCGCGATGGCGCCCTCGAATTTCGGCCAGTTCAGCAACGCCCTGCTGGTCGCCAATGCCGGCGACGGACGCATCAACGCCTTCAATCCGACCAGCGGAGCCTTGCTCGGGACGCTGTCGACGGCGACCGGCGGCCCGATCGCGATCGACGGGCTGCACGGCATCGCCTTTGGCAACGGCCTCAATGCCCAGCCGTCGAACACCTTGTTCTACGCCGCCGGGCCCGGTGGCGGCACCCATGGTGTCTACGGCCGGATCGACCTGCAGTGAGCCGCCGAATCAATTCAACGGACAACCGTAAGGAGCCGACATGAAACGCTCGAACATTGCGCCTGCACTGGTTTGCGTCCTCTCCCTTGCCATATCGCTGTCCGCATCGGGCGCCGGCGGCGGTGGGGGGGGTGGCGGCGGCGGTGGCGGCGAAGTGGTGCTGCAGGATCCCGACTTCCGCGCCGCGATGGACGCGGTCAAGCGGCAGGATTGGGGCCAGGTCGTGGCCCGCATGGGCGCGTACGCGCAGCGCAAGCCGGACGACGCCGACGCCTGGAACGAGCTGGGCCACGCAAAGCGCCGCATGGGCGATCTGGAATCCGCCTTCAGGGACTACGCGAGGGCGCTGAAGATCGACCCGAAGCACCGGGGGGCGCACGAGTACCTGGGCGAAGCGTATCTGCAGATCGGCGACCTTGCCCGGGCCGAACAGGAACTGAAGGCGCTCGATTCGCTGTGCTGGCTTCCGTGCGAACAGTACTCCGACCTCAAGGCGGAGATTGCCCGCTACAGGAACCTGCACGCCAAGCCATCGATCTAGTTGACCGGACAATCCAACATTCGGGAAGCTGGCGGCTCCCTAACCGTCATGCGGCGGGATCCGAACTGACTGTTGGCACGGAACTCAGGCAGGCGCCGTCCCGTCAGAGCCGCGCTTCGACCGTGCGATGGGCAGCGCGGCCGGCTGCGAGGCCACGGCAGGCGTGAACTCAGGGCCGTCAAGCGCCGTCCCGCACGGGTTGCCTTCAGCCGTGCTCAACCCGCACGGCCATAATCGGCGACCGTCCAGCGAGTCACTACACAGGGTTGTCCATGATCGAGGCGTTCCGCCACTCACTGGCCGTCATCGCATTCGTCGGGCTGCTCCAGCTGGCCGCCATCGCGCGCATCCTGCTTCGGCCCCATCGCGATCCGGCGTCGCGCATTGCGTGGATGGTGGTGGTCGGCACTTTGCCCATGGCAGGCCTGCTGGCCTACCTGATGCTGGGCGAAGTGAACATCGGCCGCCGACGCGCGCAGCGGCTGCATCGCGTCCTCAAGAGCATGCCGCCATTTCCCTGCCGCCCGGCCGGGGACGCGGCAAGCGTCGCGGCGGCGATCGCCGGGCGCTATCGACATCTGTTCGATCTTGGACGGTCGGTCAGCGGCTTCGAACCCGTCGCAGGCAATCGCGCGCAGGTGATGCACGACTCCAACGCCATGATCGACTCCTTGGTGGCCGACATCGATGCCGCGCGGGATCACGTCCATGTTCTGTTCTACATCTGGCTGCCCGATCGCAACGGCCTCAAGGTCGTCGAGGCCCTGAAGCGCGCAGCTGGCCGCGGCGTCACCTGTCGGGTCATGGCGGATGATCTCGGTTCGCGACCGATCATCAAATCAGAGCACTGGCACGCGATGCGCGTGGCCGGTGTGCGGGTGGCCGCCGGTCTGCCGATGGGCCACCTTCTGATGCGCCCATTTCACGGACGCATCGACCTGCGCAACCATCGCAAGATCGTGGTGATTGACGATTGCATCACCTACTGCGGCAGCCAGAATTGCGCCGATCCCGAGTTCCTCGTGAAGGCGAAATTCGCGCCCTGGGTGGACACCGTGATGCGCTTCGAAGGGCCGGTTGCCCGGCAGAACCAGTTCCTGTTCGCGAGCGACTGGATGACCGACGTCGACGAGGACCTCAACGACATGCTGCGCAAGCCGCTGCCAGTGCCGATGGCCGGCGGCGTGATTGCGCAGGTCGTCGGCACCGGTCCGACGATCCGGTTTTCGGCGATGCCCGAGATGTTCGAGTCCCTGATGTTCGCAGCGCGCCGCGAGCTCGTCGTCACGACGCCCTACTACGTCCCCGATGATTCGCTGCAGAATGCGCTGTGCACGAGCGCCTATCGCGGCGTGGACACGTCGATCGTCTTTCCCGCGAGAAACGACTCGTGGATCGTTGGCGCGGCGAGCCGAAGCTACTACGCCGACCTGCTCGCCGCCGGGGTCAAGATCTACGAGTACGAAGGCGGCTTGCTGCACACGAAGTCGCTCACGGTGGACGGCGAGGTCACCTTGATCGGCTCGGCCAACTTGGACCGTCGCAGCTTCGACCTGAATTACGAGAACAACATCCTCCTCCAGGATGCCGCCCTCACCGCAGTGATGCGCGCACGTCAGCAGGACTACATCACGCGGTCCAGGCCTGTCACGCGCGAGATGGTGGCGGCCTGGCCGATGTGGCGCCGACTCTGGAACAACCTCATTGCAACGCTCGGGCCTGTGCTCTGAGACAGCTTGCGGCACTCCCGTGTCGCACGCACCGTCGATGGGGTTGCGTTGCTGCTCCCCCTGGCAGCGGCCAAACCCACAAGCACTCCACGTGTTCCTCGATTGCCAAGCAGATCAGACTCAACACCCCCACCGGTGCATCCAGAAAAGCGCGCCAAGGGCAAGCGCAGTGGCTGAACCAGCATCCACCACTCAAGCGGCGTCAGTTGATTCCGCGTCCGATAGAAGTAGAGGGGCTCTGGAGAGCGAATGCGGACCAAGTCGGGGAGCGCGCGCATCATCTGCAGTACAGCCTGCGCACCGAGACGGCCTGCGTGTGCTGGACTACGTTGGGCCATGAGGTCCGCTGTGGCCGGCACCTGCCGGCCGCGAGTGCGAGTGGCGGTCTAGCGCACACGCGCCCGCGCGATTCGGCTGTGCCCTGAAGTCCGCAGGCCATTGCGGCCATGCGGGTCGTAGCGCGCCACGAGGACGCGATCAGTCAGGTCATCAAGGAGATCGAAGCCCAGCGCCGCCAGTTCCTGCGGGAGCGTGGCGGGATCGAAGCCGCAGAGGAACGGCTCGCCGAGGGCTGCCACCTCGCCCCGCAGGCGCTCGAAGCGCTCGTACGCCTCGCCCGATTCGGGCCTGAAGATCAGGGCGTCGATGTAGGTGAACACCAGTTCGCTGCCGGACGCTGCGCAGCATGCGACGCTGCGCAGCGCCTGCTCGTTCGCCGCGCGCGTCAGGTACATCGTCACTCCCAGCCATGAGAAGAATGCGGGAGCGAGCGGATCGAAATCGGAGCGCGCAAGCACGGCGGCAAGGTCTTCGCTCGCGAGATCGGCGGCCAGGAACCGGGCGGCAGCCGGACGGGCGATGCCGGCCGCCTCGAGGCGGCGCAGCTTGTGCGACTGGGTTGCCGGATGGTCGACCTCGTAGATGCGCAAATCCCGCGCAGCCGCCGGCACGCGCAGTGCATAGCTGTCGAAACCGGCGCCCACCAGCACGTACTGGCGCACGCCGCGCGCGACAGCTTGGTGCAGCGCATCCTCTGTGAAGCGGGAACGCGTGATCACGCCCGTGTAGGAAGAGGTCGCGCGCAAGGTGCGGTCCGCAAGGCTCGGTAAATCCGCTGCGGCTGCGGCGCGTGAGGCTTGCGGCAGGCGTTCCAGCGCGCGCCGTGCGACCGCTTCGCGCACGCTGCTCGGCACGAGCCGCTCACCCCAGGGATCTTGCAGCAGCGGCAGCGGGTCGAGGCGGCCATGCAGCGAGCGCATCAGCGCCGTGATGAGTGCGGTGCGGCTGGGAGTAGAGGCTTCCATCGGGCGATGATGCCGCAAGCGCGAAGCTTGCAGGGCGGGCAGCCCTTCTTTCTATGTCTCGACACCGCGACCGGCTTCGCGCAACGCGTGGCGACGGGCATGGCCGCCGTTGGCCCAGCACCCACCCCGCCCCGTCGCGAACCACAGTGTCAGTCGCGTCATCCTCGTGGCGGTGACGCGTCGGAAGACCGCTTGCGGGGAGTCTCCGCGTCCAGCGTTTTGGGCAATTCTGAGCCGGGACGATGGATTTCAAGTACAAGTTGTGCATGACACACGCTGCTGCGCCACGGTGTCGGACACTTGACCAAGGGGAGGAGCAGGCATGTCGCCCTGCTGGCGGGCGACCGCGATCCGGGCATTTGCGCGGCGATCCTGGTCGCCGCTCCCGGCCGGCCGCTTGGGCTGTTCGATCCGCGGGTGCAGGACTTCCTGATCCACACGATGGCGATCGACCCGGCGCGGGAGATCGCCCGCTACGGCAAGCCGGTCCTCGTGGTGCAGGGTGATCGCAACCTGCAGGTCGGCATGGGGGATGCGATCTTGCTCACGCGCGCTTGCCCCGCCGCCGAACTCGCGTTGGTCACCGACGCCAACCATGTGCTGAAGCGCGTTCCCGGCAGCGGGCGCGCGGCGAACCTCGCAAGCTACGCAGACCCGTCGCTGCCGATGGCAGACGGCGTGGTGGACGCCATTGCGACGTTCATCTTCAAACACACGGTGCTGTAGCGGCCCCTCGGTACTTGCACTGGCTGCAACAGGTGTCAGTCAGGTGCCCATTTCCGTTGGCTGATGACGGCTTCCGCCCCGATGCGGACGTCCCCCGGGATTCCGCTGACGACCAGGCGCCGTCGGGAGGTCCCCTCTTGCACTTGGACCGTGACCTGCCACACTGCCTCGATCCCATTCCGGAGATGACCATGCAGCGTCGCATTTTCCTTGCCGCCGGGGCTTCGGCCGCGGCGAGCCTCGCCGGCCCCGCCTTCGCCCAGGCCGGCATGCCCGACACGGCCCGCTTCATCACGGGCTTCCCGCCCGGAGGCACCTCCGACACCATCTGCCGCCGGCTAGCGGCGCGCATGACGGGGAGCTATGCGCGCTCGGTCGTGGTGGAGAACCGGACCGGCGCCGGCGGCCAGATCGCCGTCCAGGCGGTGCGCTCGATGCCCGCCGACGGTACCAACATCCTGCAGACTCCCATGTCGATGCTGGGGATCTACCCGCACATCTATCGCAAGCTTGCCTATGACCCGTTCGCGGATTTCGCGCCGGTGTCACTGGGCGCGCAGTTCGACTTCGGCTTCGCGGTGGGTCCCGCCGTGCCGGTGAGCGTCACCACGGTCCCGCAGTTCCTGGCCTGGGCACGGCAGGACCCGGCACGGGCCGCGTTCGGTTCGCCGGCGGCCGGCTCCGTGCCCCACTTCATCGGCGCGCTGCTCGGGAAGAATGCGGGCATGGAACTGCGGCATGCCTCGTACCGCGGCTCGCAACCGGCCGTGCTCGACATGATGGGCGGGCAACTGCCTGCGGTTTCGGCGCCCATCGGCGAATTCCTGCCCCACCTGTCCACCGGCAAGATCCGCATCCTCGGCGCATCGGGCGCGGCCCGCAGCAAGTTCGCGCCCGGCGTACCCACGCTGGTGGAGCAGGGTTTCAAGGACATGGCGTTTTCGGAGTGGTTCGGATTTTTCCTTCCTGCGGCCGCGACCCCGGACACGGTGTCGCGCCTGAACGCCGCCCTTCGCCCGGCGCTCGCATCCGCGGATGTGGTCGACGGCTTGGCAGTCATGGGACTGGAGGCAATCTCCTCCACGCCCGGCGAACTCGCGGCACGCCTGAAGTCCGACCACGACCGCTGGGGTCCGATCGTCAAGTCGATCGGCTTCACCGCGGAGAGCTGAGAACCGGGCCGGGAACGGGCCGAACAGCGGGGCCGGCGCCTCACCCAAGCCGGCACATGAGGGTCGCCTACATGGGCGGTGCGAACCCATCGCGACCGACGAGCACGCGCACGGCCGTGGGTTTCGCGTCTTTTTGCTGCGCGGTCACGAGGACATGTGCGCCGGGCAGGAGCAAAGCTTTCTCGTCCTCCTTGCCCGGCTTGAAAGTCACCACCGGCACGTTGGTTGGAACGATGACGATCTTCTCCCCGCCCTTGTAGCGCAGGGTCAGCCGCTGGCCGCCGGGAACCGTCGCCGGGGCCGCCGCCAGGTCTGCCACCGTGGCGTTCGTCATCGTGCTCTGTGGCTGAAGATCCCAAGGGTAGTGTCCCTCGCCGCTGCCACGCGCCGACTCGGGAAACACCAGCACCTCCAGCGCCAGTTGCGTGCCGTCCGGCTGCGGCATGGCCGCGGTGCCAACGAAGCTGCCGGGCTTGATGTCCGCCAGGCTGATCGGCACGACTTCGGTCACGGCCATATCCGCCGGACGAACCAGGGTGATGACCTCGCCGCTGCGCTCCTTCACGGTCAGCGTCGTGGTGTCGACTTTCTCGATGGTGCGGCGCAGGCGCACGGTAGGCGCGGCGGGCGGCGCGGTCTGGGCCAACGACAGGGCGGCGGCAAGGGCGCCCAAGGCAACGAGGAGCGGTTTGAACATGGGCGCTTCCAAGTGGTGTGCGGACCGAGCTGCGGACGGCGCGATTGTGATGCTCCTGCCGTCAACACGCGAGAGCAGGCCGAGAGCCCACACCGGCACGCTCGTTATCAATGGCAGATCGCCTTCAGCTTGGCCCAATCGGCCTCTTGCATGATCGGGGACATCCACCGTGATAGGCACGGCAGCATCCGCTGCATCCAATGGATAGATGCGCCTGGTCAATTGCCGAAGGGCCGTCTTGACCGCACCGCCCGGCGTCGCAGCACGCTCGAGCACCAACACCTTCCAGCCCTTGCTGCTCAGGTGCACGGCAGCAGCCAACCCGTTAAGCCCTGCTCCCACCACGATGGCGTCCCAACCCATACGCATGCTCCGGCTTTGTCGATCGGTCAGTCTAGGCGATGGTTCCGCGCGCGCGACGCACGGCGCACAACTTTGCGAGCTTGGGAATCTTCGGATCGAGCGGGCACCCCTGGCCAAATTGCCTCAACCAAGCCCTGCGCGCCGGCACGGTTGACCGATTGTGTGGAATGACTCCATCGTGCCGGGGCGATAGTCGATCCCGCGCCCAATCGGAATCACGCGCGCGCACACGCACGGGCGTGCGACAGCCGTGGTCCTTCAAGTCGGCGGCGCTGGATACGTCGTGTAGCATCCATCTGCCCAACCCGTAAAGTGTCTGCATGAGTAGTCCCGTCGTCGAGACCGAAGACTCCTTGGTGTTGCTGGAACGCATGGCGTTTCAGTTGAAGGACCACGGGGTCGCGGCCGTTGTCGTGACAGGCGTGATGTGCGGGTCGGGAGGCGAAATCGAAGATCTCGTCGACGTGGTTGCCGCCTTTCCGCCATCGGTGGAACAGCTCGGAGCATTTTTCAGCGTGCGGCACGCGCCAGGTCCGGATGTCGACCCGCGAACGGAACCTCAGGTGAGCTGGCTTGACCTGCAGTCATCGTCGATTCCGGGCCGGGACCAGCTGATCGCCCAGGATCTTCAGTCGGTGATCCGCGTCCGGATGCCGGTGGTCGGCCGGCGCGGATTCGAGATCTTGTTGTTCTCGCGGCACGGGACCTTTCATCACGAGTCGGCGGCGCTTGCGTTGTGGCATGTCATGGGATCGTGGCCCCGGCTGAAGACCGCACTGGCGCTGGAACGCTGCAGACTGACGCTGCGCGAGCGTGAGTGCCTGAGCTACATCTTCCGCGGTTTGACGGCGGCCGAGACCGGGGCCTGGCTGCACTGCACTGAGCGCACCGTCCGGCTTCATCTGAGCAACGCATCGCGCAAACTTGGCGCAAAGAACACCGCTGCGGGCATCAGGAACGCCCTGATGATCGGGGCTCTGTAGCGCACCTGCTCAGCCGCCCGCCGACGGGACGGGCTTGCTCAGAATCCGGCGCCGGTGACCCCGGCGAGTTCCATGCGTGCCATGAAGGCGCCAAAGACCATCCCGCGGGTGAAGCTGCTGGGCGCCGTGTTCATCAACTCCATGAGGTCGGCGGCACCGGCCCGGTCGAGCGCGCCCTCGTCGTACCGGTCGAACCATGCTGGATGCTCGCGGCGAGCGGCGTCGAGGTCACCGGCCGCCGCTGAGAACATGGTGGCCTGGGCGTGCATCATGTCCACAGGGTTGCACATGCAGGCTGGAACATGTGCCATGGACTGCGATGGCGCCGACTTGCTCGCCAAGTGGACCGGTGGCGTCCCGGCCACGTCCTTCGCATGAATCGGAAGGACCGCACCAGAGGCGGCGGTCGCTTCGGAACAATTCGTCATCATCATGGTCTGGGGCCCTCGTTGCGGTTTGCCGGAGTTGGCTGGGGCAAATAAATTGTCAGAGCATGCAATGGGCGCGGTCAACCTGTCCGATCCGACAGGTTCCGTTCAACCTGCAGCTTGTTGCGTGAGGGAAAACCCCGGCGAACTCCAATGAAACAAGCCATTCGCTGGTCAGCTGGCGAGGGTCAAAAAAATCCTGCATCACGCAGAAGCTGCTGCTTAGTTCATGCACTTTCGCAGCTGGTGGATACCCACCTACGGCCGAGCTCGCCTTTGCAGTCGTCGCGTCCCGCCCCGGTGACGGCCGGGCGGTGCGCGTGCATTCGTCAATTCTCCGAAGCGCGAAGGATTGCCAGCCATGCGTTCCCGTTCACGAATGCGCCGGCGTCGGTAGCCCTGCGCGCAACGGCTACTTGTTCCGGCGGGTAGGCCATGCGGGTTCATCCGTCCCGTTCTGTACCACCCCGTCCATTCGGACGAGAAGGACGGGCTGCTTTCGAGGGACAGCAACGCCAGTTACCTCTCAATCCGGGCGGACTGTTACCAGCCGTGTATAAAGGCAGACATGGCTCAGCAATGGGCGCTCGGGTCGACCTGGACGATCCCAGCCACGCCGGCTCGCTGCTGAGGGCAGACATCGTGTGCGCTCTCCTGTGAAGGCGCTGGTGCGAGCGCGATCGGACCTTGCTTTCCGGCGGGAGGGTTTTACGGTGAACAAGCCTTGGCGTTCCAAGTGGTTACGTAGCCTCTACGACAGGTACGAGGCCTACCACGCCTACGGCCCGCCGCGCCTTGTGTACATGAGTTATATCGGCATCGTCGGGTACATCCTGTTCTATCTCATCAGGTTCACCCGACCCAACCCGGATCTGTTCGACGACATCGCATTGCGGGTGGCCGGCCTCGCGCTCTTCGTCGGGCTGGCGTTGAGGGACCGGTGGCCTGACCGGCTCAAGCCCTACTACATCGGCTACTCCTATGTGACGTTGACGCTTTGCCTGCCCGCCATCACCGTGTATCGCAGCCTTGAGCGTGGCGGCGGGATCCCGTCCATCTCGAACTGTTTCATCACGCTGGTGTTCATCGTGTTGCTCACGGACTGGCGCAATACACTAGTGATGCTCGCGGCCGGCACCGGGCTGGCCAGCCTGTTCTACTCCCTCACCCATCCGGCGCCCCACATTCCGATGGACCTCGTGGCGCAGATTCCAGCCTTCGCCGTCATCGTCTTGGGTGGCAACCTTTTCAAGTTCTCCACCGAACAGCTCGAGACAGAACGCAAGCTAAGAGCAACCCAGGCGCTGGCTGGTTCCATCGCGCACGAGATCCGCAATCCGCTCGGCCAGATCCGGCACGTGTTCGACCGCATGCGCCACGAGTTGCCAGCCCCCGGTTCGCAAGCGCAGCCGCAGACCCTGGGGCCGCGCAGCATCGACGTGTTCTATCGCCAGTTGGCAGAAGGCGAGGTCGCGGTGAGTCGGGGCCTGCAGGTCATCACCATGACACTGGACGAAGTCAGTGCCAAGCCGTTGGACAGAGGCGCCTTTGGGCTGCTTTCCGCCGGTGATTGCAGCCGCAAGGCGGTCCAGGAGTACGGGTACGACAGTGACGAACAGAGGACCCAGGTACGCCTGGTGGTGCTCGCCGACTTCGAGTTCCGAGGGGACGAGACAGCCTATCTCTTCGTCCTCTTCAACCTGATCAAGAACTCCCTGTACCACCTGAAGTTGCGCGAGGACGGGATTGTGTCCGTCACGGTTGAGAAGCACGAAGTGCGCATCCGTGACAATGGCCCGGGCCTGACGCCGCTGGCGATGGAGCACCTGTTTGAGCCCTTCCGCTCGGCCGGAAAGGAGGGTGGAACGGGCTTGGGCCTGACGTACTGCAAGCGGGTGATGGCGGCATTCGGCGGGTCCATCGAAGTGCATTCGGCGCTTGGCAGGTTCACCGAATTCACGTTGCGCCTTCCACCGGTGAGCTCGCAGGAATCGCACGATTACAGCGTGGGCGTTCTGCAAGCCGCTCGCTCGACGTTCCAGAACAAGCGCATTCTGGTGGTGGACGACAGTGCTTCGCTGCGTTCCTCCACCGTGCGCAACCTGCAGTCGCTGGGCGCGCACATCGATGAGGCCAGTGATGGCAGTCAGGCGCTTGATCTTCTGGCGGCAAACAAGTACGCGCTGGTGGTCCTCGATCTGAATATGCCGGCGCTCGACGGATATGACGTCGCCGACAGGATCCGCCACGGCAAGGTGCCGCTCAACAAAGATGTCTGCGTGGTCGCCTATACGAGCGAGCCGGAGCGCAGCGTTCGCGTCAAGACCGAAAAGGCCGGTATGGACGGCTGCATCGGCAAGCCGTGTTCGCTGCTGCCATTGCTGCAGGGGTTGATGAGCGCCTATCAGCGACCGACGGCGCGGTGCCGGCCCGGCGGGACGCTGTTGTCCGGCCGCCAAGTCCTGCTTGCTGACGACAACCTCTACAACCGCAAGGCAATGGCGGCGTACCTGCACGATGTTGGAATCGACGTGACGGAGGCGGCGCATGGCCAGGCCGTCCTAGACCTACTGGCGGCCGGCGGCGCAATGTGGGACGCGGTCCTATTGGACCTGAGCATGCCAGGCAAGGGCGGCCTGGAAACCGCCTCGGAGATCCGGCGCGGAAAGACCGCAAGCGCGAATGTTCCCCTCATCGCGCTGACCGCACATTCCGACGAGGCGACAGTCACCGCGGCGCGCGAGGCCGGCATGAATGGCTTCCTGATCAAGCCGGTCGACCCTGGCGTGCTTTACCAGATGCTGCGGGACGTTTTGGCCCACGGTGCTGTTGCCGGTCCCGAGGACGTGGCCACGCGCGAGCAGCTCGCGGCGATCGCCAGCCCGAACGCGGCGCTCGAGGATCCTTCGGCGCTCCTGAACATCAAGCGCCTGGAGTCGTTCCGCCGCATCGGCTTGGTGGACGAACTGCTGCGCGATTATTTCAAGGAGTCGGCGCGACTCATCGCCGTCCTGGAGGAAGCCAGCGACAAGCAGAACGAGCAGCTGTGCCGCGACGCGCTCCACTCCCTTCTGGGAATGAGCGCAGACGCGGGCGCTGCTTCGCTGCACCAGCTGGTACGTCGCATCTACGTGCCGCTGGTGGAGGACAAACGTTGGCCGCCACAAGACGGTTGGCTGGAGCAGATCCGCGCGCGGGCGGCCTGCACCGACGCGTCGCTTCGGGCCTATTGCCAGTCGTCCGATCCCGCCGTTGGCGTGAAATAGGTTCCCTTCGTCCATGCCAACTGCTGATTCGCACCTCGAGGCTCGCTCGATCCTCTTCGTAGACGACGAGTCCGCTGCGCGCAAGTGGTTTGTTGCTTTGTTTGGCGACGAGTTCACCATCGTCACTGCATCGACCGTCCCCGAAGCGCTGGACATTCTTGCGCAGCGGGGCGAAGCATTCGCCGTTCTGCTGACGGATTACCGCATGCCAGAGCAGGACGGCATGAGCCTGCTGCGAAGGGTGCAGCGGGACTTCGGGCACCTGGTGCGAATCCTGGTGACCGCCTATGCCGAGAAGGACCTCGCCATCGCTGCGGTGAACGAGGGGCGCGTGATGCGGATCCTGGAGAAGCCACTGGAGGAGGACGACACCCGCGCCGTGCTGCGCGAGGCGCTAGCGTTGCACCGGACGCGGGCACTGGAGCATGCACTCAATGAAGGCCGCGTCTCGGCGATGCGCGAAACGCTGGGCTTTCTGGCGCACGAACTGAACACGCCACTTGCCACGGTCCGCAACTTCGTGCACGCCGTGGAACAGCGGCACCTTGCCGGTGCCGACATCCCACCCGGGATCGTGCAGTTCGCCGAGAACCGGCCAGGCCAGGTGATGAACGCGCTACGCGATGCAGGTGCGCGCGCGTTGTATTGCCAGTCGCTGGTCTCGACGTTTGTCCAGTCAGCCCGGGATGCGTATCCAGGGGCGGCCAGCCCGTCGATCAGCGCGGCTGGCCTGGTGCGGTCGCTGCTGCAGGAGTTTCCTTTCGCAAGCGATGAGCGCTCGTCGGTCCAGAGCTGCATCGAGGAGGACTTCGACCTTCCGGGGCGCCGGGATCTGCTGTACCTTGTCCTGTGCACCCTGACCCGAAACGCCCTGCTGGCGCTTCGCGATCGGCAGGGTCCCCGACTGCGGATTCAGGTGGGTTTCGATGGGTCGCGGGGTACCCCGCGTCGTCCCTGCATTGCGTTTGTCGACAATGGCCCGGGGATCGCACCTGAAGTCCTTGCACGGCTGTTGCGCGAGCCCGTCACGACCCGTGCGAAGTCCGGTGGCACGGGAATGGGCCTGCTGTTCTCGCAGCGCGTGATGCAGTCACTGGGAGGTGCGATCGAGGTTCTTTCGCCACCGGGCCAGGGCGCGACGATCAGGCTCTGGTTCACACCCACCGGCGCCGGCTCGGGGTGGCCAACGTTGGCGTGAAGAATCGAATTCCGGCTTGATGCGTTTTGCTTGTCCACAGGATCTGTGGACAAGCCGTGGTCTTCGATCCAGTTATGCGGGCGCCTGGTGGCCCGCCTGCCTGCCCTGCCTGGTCGCCGGTCGAAGGCCATCTGGAAGATCTCGCACTTCGAACACGGCAGCCGCCAACCGTGGCCGCTCCTGTAGTTCGGTGGCGGCCTGGGCTCTCGCCTGGCGATCGATCTGGGATGCGAAATCCAGATCGACGATCATGTCCCCACGCAGGACCGAGCCGATCACTGCGTCGTCCCAGCCTTCAGCCTCGAGCCCTTCGGCCAGTTCCCTGCTGGTTTGTTCGTTCTCCAGCTGCACCCACAGGACGCTGCCGTCGGCGGTGACGCAGACCAGACCCTGGGGCTGTGGGACCAGCACCCATTCAGTGACGTGATGCCCCTGCAAGAGATCGTCAAGCGCCCTGACGACCGGGCCCGTGGCCAGCTGGCGGCGAAGCTCGGTCGGCAGACGTTCCAGCAGGACTTCGCTGCGGCGATCGCACGACACATCGATCTGGGCCTGGATCTGGGCCACGAGTTCATCCAGCAGGTGAGTGGCTTGCTTGGGAACATACTGCTCGATCGCTCCGGCATTGAACGCGCTGATCGCCATCGCCTGGTCTGCCATGCCGGTGAGCAGCAGGCGCTGCATTCCGGCCATCCGGAAGCGCTGGCACAGGTTTACCCCGTTCTCGCGCGGCATTCCGAAATCGGCCACGAGGAGCGCCACGATGTCAAAGCGCACGGGGCTGGCAAGGTACTCGAGGGCCGCACTGACCGCGGCCGACCCCACCAGGCCGTTGCGCAAACTGATCCTGGACAACAGTTCACGCTCCTCCTGCAGCATTTTGCGGCTGTGCTCAAGCACCAGGCCGAGGCTGTCTGGTTCTACGTGGTAGCTGGCCGCCATCCAATCGGGAATGACCAGCTGCAACGCGTCCAGATAAGGTCGGTCGTCGTCGATAAATGCCACTTGGGAAGTGGTCTTCAGGGGAAGGAATTGAGCTCGGGCCATTCGGACAGAGGATGATACAAGTTAAAGCCTCCCTGACGTTCTCCCAGTTCCGCAGGGAACCCTTGCGCGCCCGAGCGTCCCCGATGGCGACGAAATTCCGTGCACGCGATCTGCCTACGATATCTGGCGCCCTCAGTGAGTGCCGGCGAGCCGTTCAGCGGATGCCGTTGTCGCCTGCCTGACGCTCGACGCCCGCGAAAGCGACACAACCCTGCCACTGGCTCGTATCGTTTCAGGCCGATGCGCAACGACGACCCGGGTCAGGCTCAAGCGCGAAATCGCCGCGTTGATATCGTCCTCGAGCCTCGTGTCGAGATGGCTCGTCGCTTCATCGAGAAAGATGAAACTCGGCCGCTTGTACAAAGCCCGCGCGAGCACGACCCGTTGCTTTTGCCCGCCGGACAGCGACGTCCCCATGTCCCCGACCAGCGAGTTGTAGCCCATTGGCATCTTGCCGATCTCCTCGTGGATGCGCGCCAATTTCGCACACTCTTCAATGTATTGCTGGTCGGGTGCTTCATCGAAGAACGAGATGTTGTCCGCCAGCGAGCCTGCGAACAGCCTGTCGTCCTGCATGACAACGCCGATCATGCTGCGGTAGTAGGTCAGGCCGAGCTGTTTCAGCGGAATGCCACCAATCAGAACCTCGCCTTCCACAGGCTCGAGCTGCCCCAACATGATCTTGAGCAGTGTCGTCTTGCCGCACCCTGATCCGCCGACGAGCACGACCGACTCGCCCTTTGCGATGGTGAGCGACAGGCCGTCAATGATCCACGGCTCCCCGTCAGCATAGCGAAAACGGATGTTCCTCAGCTCAATTGTCGTCTCCACGGTTTCAGAGGAAAAGAAAGGACGGGGCAAGTCTGGTTCCGGCTTCGCCAGCACGATGTCAGACAATCGTTCCGCGTGCAGGCGCAGCATTCGGACGTCGATACCCTTGTCGATCAGGCTCATGATGCGAGTCGTAAACTGGTCCTTGTAGGAAATGAACGCAATGAGCATACCAACCGTGAACGACCGATCCAGCACGGAGCGGCTCCCGAGCCAAAGAATCAAGGCCCCTTCAATGCCAACAAGCAAGGTGTTGATTGCCTGAAAGGCAATGCTCAAGCGCTGGATCTCGATGCCGGAGTTGGTGCTGTCGACTGTCATCTTGAGGAACCGGGTGGCGCGATCGGCCTGGCGATTGAACAGCTTGATCGCCTGAATCCCGCGGACCGTCTCCATGAAGTGCGACTGCTGCCGCGCGAGCCGGACGATCTGGCCCTGAGACGCGGTCCTCAGGGCGTCGTAGCGCAAGAGACGCAGCAGCCCGTACAACACGACGGCGCCAAGCGCGATCGCGGCCAACGAAGGACTGTAGATGAACATCATGACCAATGTCGTCACCGCCATCAAGCCGTCGAGGATTGCTGTCACCAGGCCCGTGGTCAAGGTCTGCTGAATCGCCGAAACAGCGCCGAACCTTGAAACAATGTCGCCGATGTGACGCTTCTCAAAAAAGGACGTTGGCAGGCGCAACAGGTGATTCATAACATTGGACGTCCACTGCAGATTCAGGCTGCTGCCAAGATGAAGCAGGACCCAGGATCGCACCAGCGCGACAACGGTCCTGAGCAAGGCCAGCAACAGGATGCCGGTCACGATGACGGTGAGCAGGTCCTTGTCACCGGAGACTAGCGCGTCGTCGACAATCCACTGCATCAGGAACGGGCCGACCATCGCAAAGATCTCCAGCGCCAGCGCCAGGGCGAGCACTTGCACGAGCGACGACCCAAGCCCTCGCACGCGGCCCATGAGGCCACGCAGGCGCATCGAACTGCGTTCTTCGCGCTTTGCGAACTTGAGGGTGGGCTCAAGTTCCAGCGCCACGCCAGTAAAGTGCTTTGACGCTTCTTCGTAAGTCAAAATCTGCAGACCCAATGCCGGGTCGTGAATGACGAGCCTATCGCGCCTGACCTGCTTCAGCACCACGTAATGGTTAAGGTTCCAGTGGAGGATGACAGGCAGATTCAATCGCCCCAGCGCCTCCAGATCGGCACGTAACGGTCGGCATGACATTTCCATCCGACCCGCGATCTGAATAAGTTGGGACAGATTCAGCCCCTTGAGTGACACCGCAAACCGTGTGCGCAGATTTGCGAGGTCCGTTCGGTATCCATGGTACCCAGCCACCATTGCCAGGCAGACCAGGCCGCACTCGGCGGCTTCAGTCTGGAGCAGCAATGGCACCTTCTTGCCCAGGCCCAGCTTCAATCCTTCAAGGACCTCCATCACAGTCTCCCGGAAATGCTGTACAGAGGCTCGAGGATCCATTCGAGCAGCGTCCGCTTGTCCAGCCAGACGTCCGCATCGACTTGCATTCCCGCCTGCAGTTCCTCCTTCTTTCCGTACGCCAGAACGTGCCCCTGGTCGGGAAGGATCGTGATGACGTAATAGACGTCGGCAGGGGACGCCGGAAACGGCAGTTCCTGCGCCGGAACCGCGGTGCGTGAGATCTTGACGACCCGACCTGGCTGGCTGCCAAATTTCTGATACGGAAAGGCCTGGTACTGCAGCTGGGCGAAGTTGCCCACGCGAATGAAGCCGACCGAACGGCTCGGCACATACAGATCGGCCTGCAAATGCGTGCCCGCCGGGATGAGGCTCATGAGAGGCTGATTCGGACTCGCCTGGCGTCCCGTGTCCGCCTGCAGCGCCGTCACCATGCCATCCTGGGGAGCCACCACATACGACTCGCGTCGTGCTTCATTTTCCATCCCTGTCGAGGCGATTTCGCTGATTGCCCGGTCGGTCGCCGCCAGGTCATTCCTCTCCTTGAGCGGAAGCACCCTCAGGTCTGTCTCCAGGCTCAGATAATCCCGCTCGATCGAGATCCTGGCCCGCTGCAAGTCTCTCAAGCGGTTCTGCTGATCGATGAGATCGGCCTGCTTTTCTTGCAGGGTCATGTCTGAAACGAAACCTGCCGTTGCAAGACGAACGTTTCGCGCGACCAATTCCTCCCCAAGACGGACCCGTTGCTCCTGGGCTTGGATGGTTCGGGTGAGTTGCTCTCTTTCCTGGGACAAGTTCCCAAGGCGCTTCGTGGCCGAGTTCAACTGCTCCGCGTACATCTGACGGGTCTTGACTTGCTCGCCCACCAGACTCATCCGACGCATCGTGAGCTGCTTGGAAATTTCAGCCTGGGTATCTCCGCTCTCGCTCGTGCGTTCCGTGGAGATCACCGCCAGAACGTCTCCCCTCTTCACTAGCTGTCCCTCGCGGACGCGCAAAGCAGAAACTGCACCGGACTGCTGGGCGAAGATCTTGAGCAGCCCTTGGTCGGGCACCAGATAGCCGGACGAGCGTGCCTTCTTTGTGTACTCTCCCCACACCAGGAAGGCCAGTAGCGCGAAGGCAATACCAAGGAAGGCGACTGACAGGATGGAAAAAGACGTCGGCCGCGCGAGCAAGATTTCGCCGAGCCAGGTGTCTCGTTTGTGGTCCAGTGCCTCTTGCCGGAAGAGGCTTGAGGGCTTTGGACTCATTTGCGAAACGCAAAGCGTTTGGCGATTTGTAGCGTTCTGCGCACACCCGGCGTGAAGACGAGCATCGAACCCCAGGCAATCATGAAATCGGTCAACGACAGGCCCAATGTGCCGTCCGTCATTGCGTGCCAAACGAACAGCGCCGCAGCGGTACTGATGAACGCGATCCCGTACGTACGCAAGTTCCCGCGGCTACTCTCAAGTGAGGGTTGGTCCAAGCCAGCGCGGCCACTGGGGACCCAGAAGCTGGCAAACAGCAAGAGTGCGACGATAGACAGCGCGGAGATGATGGCGTAGGTCATATTGTCTTCTTCGGAGGATGAACGTTCAGCGCACGCGAGTGACCGTGACGTGCTGATCTTCGAGCAGTTTGATCAATCCTTGCGGGCCGCCAAGGTGCGCTGCGCCAACAAAAACGAGTACCGGCGACCTTTCGTCCATCGCGCTCAAGAGGCCTTTGACGAGCAATGGATTTCGCTCGTCCACGTCGTGTGCGACCGTGAATGCGGGCAGCCCCAGCGCGACAGTGTTGAACCAGACCTTCTTCTTCCACGCGGTGTCAACGTCCGGCTGCGCCGACAAGTCGTGTGCGTACTTGTCAATCAAGGTGCGGGCCGTCTGCAAGCGCGTCGGATCGATGAACAGGTCGCACAGATTGAACAGGATCTGGTCAAGCTGCCCGGCCGTCAAAGTCCGCTCATGGTCGATGTAGGCATCCACGCCCTCCAACTCGCGAATCTCGAAATTCCTTTGCCGCGCCGCGTTCATCAGCAGCAAGTCCAGGTTCGGCACAAACTTCACGTCCGAGAGGACCTTTGAATAGATCAGGGCGCGATACACGGCGACTGGATGGAGCGCCAGCAGTTGCTTGATTTGTTCCGGGCTGTACAGCGCCGATTTGAGCGCAGGGACTATCTTTCTGACCGTCGCATCGCTGAGGTCCTGGATTGCCGGATCGCCGTTGCCGCGCACGTACTTGGCCAAGGAATAGCCTTCCTTTGGTAACGGTGCCGCCTCGAACACCAACGCACGGGCCCGCTGCTCACAGCCAACGATGTCGGATGACTCTTCGGCCGCACGCAACACCATGTGATTGATGGCGACCAGACAGGCGGTGAGGCCCGTCTCCGATCTCAACGAAAACACGAGCGGCTGGTCCGGTTCCGCCGCGAAAGCTGAGCTCTGGAACAGGGCAAGACTCAGAAGGATTGACGTGACGCTTTGCATCCACTGGCAGAAAAGGCACATGCAGAGGCTCCCGTAATGGCGCGCACGCTGTGCAGAGATGGCGTGCGCGCGCGTTCATAGCTGATTCGTCTGATCAGGGGCCGGAATCCCCCGGGCTCGGATCTCCCATCGGGTTTCCGGTCGTCGCCGCGCCAGCCCCCGCGTCCGACCCGCCCATCCCTGGGCTGGTGATTGCCCCCAAAGCGGTGCCGACCGCGATGGCAGCCCCGATGACAACGGAGACGCCGTCCGTTGCAACCGCAACTGCTGCCGCAGCGCCGATGGCGGCGATGCTCTGGCCGATTGCGTTCACGGTGTCGGACAGACCTGCGACGACGACGCCGCCGGGGTCCGACGAACTGTCCCCGCAATCGCCGCTCGCGCTACAGCCACCGTCTCCTTCTCCATCTCCTCCGCCCACCAAGAGCAACTCGTCCGCCGTCAATTCGCGGTAACCGAACTGGCCGCCGGGTGCGATGTGCTTTCCGAAAGTACTTAGTTGCATATAGGTCCCACTGTTTGCCCCGAAGGGGGCTGGTTGGCTGTGCAGAGACCCCTCTGCCCAGCATCCGCGAACTTGCCGGACAGCGCAAGCACGAGAATTCCGTGATCTGTAACTAACGTTCTTCCTCTCGGGTATGAACGTGGAAGATATCGCCAGACTGTTGTCAAGGCAGCTTTCCACAACACGGCGAGCGCAAAGGGGCGCCCCCTAACGGCTTCGGCGTCGGGCCCGCGCGTGTTGGGTTGTTTCTCTTGCACCATCGCGCCTGCTCGGCTGGATGGGCAAGACCATTCCAAGCCGTGGGACTTGGAGCCCCGCCGCAATGCGTGCTCGCCCCACGTGGCGCTGCTCGTCGACCAAGCGACTGCTGCATCGCTTTGGCGGCGATGCAGCCCTGCGCTTGTGCTGCGCACGCTCCTGACGTAGGAAGTAGCGTTGAACATGGTCTTCGTCTTCTCACAAGGCGCTCATTGCTGCGGTGGTCTTGACAGCACAACGACAGATTCGACGCACTAAATATCGTTTGCGTCACGATCCTAATGCACTTTTTATTAATACGCAAGGCGGCAACCATCTCACAGTTGGCTCAACTCGCGTGGCCGCCGTTTCTGCTGATGGCAGACGGTGGCGATGTGAGTGCGGTGATGCCGGCGGCCCGGCTATCGCAGGTGCATTGGGGTCGTGGACGCGAATCCGGCGGAGGCTACGGCGGTGAAGGTTGTCGGGCGCGACCGGAAAATTGAATCGTGTGGCACCTGTCAAAGGGCGCGCTCGATGGCATCAAATAGGTGGAAAAGTTCGAGTCAAGAGACGATTTCTTGTCCCCGGACGACTTACAGGTCGCAAAACGCTATTCGATAGCATGTTTTCTGGACATGCGGATGGCAGTCGGATCGCGAGAAGGTCCCAATTGAAATGCAGGAGGGCGTTGCACGCCCTCCTGCGGTCACCGACTAGGATCCGGCAAAGCCGGCCTCCATGGACCCACAGATGCCAGGACAAGCGGCGCCCGGTGCTGACCCGTCCTCGCCGACGCCTGGGTCAGACGGAGCGGATCCATCGGCGCCGCAATCGCCGATAGCGCTGCAATCGCCGGGGTCACCGTCACCCTCTCCCCCTCCCACCATGAGCAGCTCGTCCGCCAGCAGCTCGCGGTAACCGACCTGGCCCGCAACGGCGGTGTGCTCTCCGAAAGTACTCAGTTGCATATAGGTCCTACATGTTCGCCCCAACGGGGCAGGTTAGCTGCGCAGAGGCCCCCCTGCCCAGCATCCGCGGACTTGCGGGCAGCGCAAGCACGAGAATTCCTTGATCGGTGACCGGTCCTCTTCCTCCTGCGTACGCGTGGGGAAGCTCCGGCCAGATTGGGCGTCCCAATTGGTTTCCACCGACGGGCTCCGCGCGCAACGCCGCAAGATCCCCCAGCATCGGGCTCGCACCTTTTGATGTATTTCTGCCGCACAGCGTTGGCCTGTTGGACCGGATGCGAGAGACGACCCTAGGCGACGGTGTTAGATCGCGCCGCATGCGCGCTCGTCCCATGGGTGCTGCCTGGCGGCCAGGCGCCTGCTGCACTCTTCCTGTGCTGCGCACGCTCCTGACGCAGGGCGTTGCGTTTGACATGGTCATGGTCTTCTCTCAAGGCGCTCGATTGCTGGGGGGCTTGATAACGGAACCGCTTGGTCAGTCCTAACTATATAGTTTCCAGCACGATCCTAGCGCAGACTGCATTAAACGGCAACAGAGCTAGCTTCCCGCTGTTGACCGTGGGCAGCACTGTGGGCTTGCCCTCGGCCACGGTGTCATCCCCGGATAGGTTCGCGCCGGCGCAAATTCCGCCCTATCGCGTTCGATGGTCTCGTCCCGGGCCTTGATCGCTCCCCTTGAGCGCGGACAACGGCCGTGCCCAGGGGCCAGGCGCCCTCGCCCCGGCGTTGGCAATGGCAATGGCAATGGCCAGCATCAGAATCGGCGAAACATCGAACAGGATGCCGACGTGATCAGGTTCATCGATAACCCCGACACGCGTGAGCCCGGCATCGCAGAGATGAGCGTCGCGAAGCAACGTGATGGTGCGGTCGGAACCGTCAGGCTGTGCTTCACTGACGCAACCAACCACCTCTTCGAATCGGGTGATGCGTAGAACCCCCGCCCGGCGCGCGCGTCAGACGATGACCTGAATGTCAGGCATGAAACGGATATGCGGCGTATCCATGCGCTCGGGCTCGTAGCGAACCGTCGCAGCCCACAACACCTCGTCCGGCTTGACCGTGAGCCTGACCGGATGGACCACCACCATGATCTCGGAGTGGTCCTTCATCATCTTGGCGACGTACTGGGGATAGCGCAGGGCGATATCCGCGAGCTTGACGTCTTCCAGGACGATCGCGGTCTGCTTGCCCTTGTCCTTGGCGATCCAGCGCAGCCAGTCGTGCTTGATCTCGTCCCGGTAATCGACCTGCAACCGGTCCATGTGCATCCAGCCTGTCATGGCGATCAGGTCGGGGCGTCCCTGCTCGCGCGTGAGCTTGAAGTTGTCGACACGGTAGTTCATGTCCAGGACCAGCATCCTGTTCGGTCCGGCCTTGGCGCCCTGATGCTTGTGCGTCCACGCGGACGCCGCCACCAGGGCCAGTTGCCGCGAAGTGGAACCGTAGGCGCCCGTGATCAGGCGGCCTGAGGTGTCTTGTTCGCGGCCCTCGTAGTCCAGGGAACTGTCCTTGAGCTTCACCGAGTCCGGCATGTCCCTGGTCATGACCAGCAGGGACATCGAGATCATGTCGAGCTTGTTCGGTCTCATCGGTTCGGTCTCACTCCCGCACGCCGGCGCCGGCGGTCTTGGTCTTGGTTCTCTTCGGGCCACCGCGCGCGGTCTCCTCCTTGTGCAGCGCATGCGCAATGGCGCGAATGTCCCGGCTGGGCGCTCTCGTCGCCTTGGGCGCGGCAAGCGCAAGGGGCGCGCCTGCCAGGCGTTCGCGTTCGGAGGAGCTCTTGCGCCCGGCCTTGTGGCGAACCGGCGGACGTTCGGGCGTGGGCACCGGCAGTTCGCTGTCGAGGTTGAAGCCCCGCAGCATCAGCACCTTCTTGGCCAGGCGTTCGAGCACCTCGCGCGGATCGTCAGCCTGCTTGAGCTTGGCCAGCAGGCACTCGATCACGATGTGCGTCAACTGGTCCTTCTCGTTCTTCTTCGGATCCGATTCGAGCCAGTCGTAGCGACGCGCATGACTGCGGCCCAGCATCTTGGTGAATCGCTTGCCCAGATCGACCCGTGCCGCAACCTGATGCTCGGTCCCAGCGAACTTCGCGAGATCGTCGGCATACATCCTGTCGAACAATTCCCGCAGGGTGTAGCTGTCCCAGCCAGCGGCCTTCGGGATCTCGTCGTACAGCCGAATCAGAAGCTCGACGTTCTGCGGCAGGATCTTGTGGTGACACAGCTTGTTGTACTGGTTGGGGTTGCGACACCCCAAGGCATGCTCGGCGTTGAACTTGCTCAACTTCAACCGGCCCCGCCATTCTTCGACGTCGTAGCCGGCAAGGGGGCGATTCGACGGCGCAAGCGTGAAGTCGATATCGATCGCCGGTGTACCAGGGGCTTCTCGGGACGTCTCATTTCTCATTCGAGCCTTTCAACCGCGATCGCGCCGAGTCGGACCCGGACCGTCAAGCTCGCCGGGCCCCGGCCGGACTGAAGCGGGCCAGGCGGGACAGAGGATGCGTCCCGACATGTCCAGCACATTGGACGACCCTGATTCCAGGACCGTCCCCTTGTCCGTTCCCCAGAACCCCTCAGCGGCTCCATTGCGATTTGCGAAGTGTAGCGCAGGTGAACTGGAATTGTCGGAATGTTGAGACGGGGATTGGGGCCCACGCCTCGGCCCGCGTCTGTGCGTCAGCGACCAACACACGAGCCACCCTGACGGCGTTGTGCACCCCCATGCGACCGCCTGCGACGCCGGTGACGCACCTTCGCGCCAATGAGAAAGGCGAATACGATCTGCTAGAGGACGCCGGCAATGAACTGCTCAACCAAACAGACTCGGTTCAAAAGCTGTCAGCGGTGGCCGAACGGCTCGCAGCGAAGGGACGCTGAACGGATGCGAAAACTCCTGGAAATCTGGGTGCGCGACTGAGCGCAAGCCGTTTGCCGGTTCGTGGCCCTGATGCGATGGCACCCAAGCCAATCTGGAACCTAACAGCGGCACACAGCAGGAACCGCTTGCGGGATCTGCGTAGTCTTTGCGTACCGCAAACGAAAACGGCACCCGAAGGCGCCGTAATTCATTGATTCTCTTGGTGGGTGATGCAGGGTTTGAACCTGCGACCCCTGCCGTGTGAAGGCAGTGCTCTACCGCTGAGCTAATCACCCGTGCCCCGGCGTGGCCGGGACGTTGCTGTCCGTTTTCAGGACAGCCTCGAATTATGCCACAGGCTGGGCCAGCCGCCAGAGCGTCTTGCCGCCGCTGGCCTTGTCCAGTTGCTTGAGCACTTCCTCGTGGGCGGCGCTTTCCTGCTCGCTGGCCAGCAGCACCGGCAGCGTGAACTGCGTCAGGTCGACGCGCGTGGTGATGCCGCCGATGTGGTCGTGCGCGCCGACGTCGATCAGCAGCGCGTCCTGGCCGCGCGTGAGGTTGATGTAGACGTCCGCCAGCAGTTCCGCATCCAGCAGCGCGCCGTGCAGGGTGCGGCTCGAATTGTCCACGCCCAGCCGGTCGCACAGCGCATCCAGGCTGTTGCGCTTGCCCGGATACATCTCCTTGGCCATCGCCAGCGTGTCGGTCACCTGCGAGACGACGCTCCTGAACCCCGGCCGTCCGATCAGCTCCAGCTCCTTGTTCAGGAAGGCGACGTCGAAGGCGGCGTTGTGGATGATCACTTCCGCGCCCTGCAGGTACTCCATCAGTTCGTCGGCCACGGCGCCGAACTTCGGCTTGTCACGCAGGAAGTCGTTGCTGATGCCGTGCACCTTGAGCGCGTCCTCGTGGCTCTCGCGCTCCGGGTTGAGGTAGAAGTGCCGGTTGTTGCCGGTCAGCTTGCGGGCGACGAGTTCGACGCAGCCGATCTCGATGATGCGGTCGCCGCCTTCGGCGGACAGGCCCGTGGTTTCGGTGTCGAGGACGATCTGGCGCATGGGGGCGATTATCGCCTCAGTGATTTTCCTTGGCGTGGTTGATGGAGTACTTGGGGATCTCCACCGTCAGGTCCTTCTGCGCCACGATGGCCTGGCACGACAGCCGCGAGTTGGGCTCCAGGCCCCAGGCCCGGTCGAGCAGGTCCTCCTCGTTCTCGTCCATCTCGTTGAGGGAGTTGAAGCCTTCCCGCACCACCACGTGGCAGGTGGTGCACGCGCAGCTCATGTCGCAGGCGTGCTCGATCTTGATGTCGTGTTCCAGCAGCGCCTCGCAGATGGAGGTGCCGGCGGTCGCCTCGATCTCGGCGCCCTTGGGACAGTACTCGGGGTGCGGCAGGATGCGGATGATGGCCATGTCGTTGTACTTCTTCTAGATCGTTTCCACGTTCCGGCCGGCCAGCGCCTGCTGGATGCCGTGGTTCATGCGCTCGGCGGCGAAGGCTTCGGTGCCCCTGGCGAGCGCCTTGGTCGCCGCCTCGATGGCCTCGGCATCGCTGCTGTCGGCCGCCACCGCGCGCAACTGGTCCATCAACGCATCGATCTCGGCCCGCTCGCTGGCGTCCAGCAGGCCGGCATCGGCGTCGAGCGCGCTTCGGGTGGCGATCAGCATGCGGTCGGCATCGACGCGCGCTTCCACCAGCGCCCTGGCCTTCATGTCCTGCTCCGCGGTGGTGAAGCTGTCCTGCAGCATCTTGGCGACCTGTTCGTCCGACAGGCCGTACGACGGCTTGACGTCGATCCGCGCCTCCACGCCGCTGCCCTGCTCCTTGGCGCTCACGCTCAGCAGGCCGTCGGCGTCGACGGTGAAGGTGACGCGGATGCGGGCCGCGCCGGCCGCCATCGCGGGAATGCCGCGCAGCTCGAAGCGCGCCAGGCTGCGGCAGTCCTTGACCAGGTCGCGCTCGCCCTGCACCACATGCAGCGCCAGCGCGGTCTGGCCGTCCTTGTAGGTGGTGAAGTCCTGGGCCTTGGCGGTGGGAATGGTTTCATTGCGCGGAACGATCCGCTCCACCAGCCCGCCCATGGTCTCGATGCCGAGCGACAGCGGGATCACGTCCAGCAGCAGCAGGTCGCCGCCCGGGTCGTTGCCGGCCAGCAGGTTGGCCTGGATCGCGGCGCCGAGCGCCACCACTTCGTCCGGGTTCAGGTTGTTCAGCGGCGCGCGCCCGAAGAACTCGCCGACCGCGCGCTGGACCTGCGGCATGCGGGTGGAGCCACCCACCATGACGACGCCCTGCACGTCTTCCTTCGCGAGCTTCGCATCGCGCAGGGCCTTGCGCACGGACGTCATCGTCCGGGCGGTCAGCGCCGCCGTCAGCGCCTCGAACTCGGCTCGCTGCAGGGTGACCTCCGCGCTGGCCTGTTCCAGCTTCACGGGCACCGTGACCGTTTCGGCCGCGGAGAGCGCTTCCTTGGCCGAGCGCGCCGCCATCTTGATGGCCGCCTTGTCGCCCGGCGTCGCCGCCTGCAGGCCGCAGCGCTCCAGCATCGCCTGCGCCAGCGCGCGGTCGTAGTCGTCGCCGCCCAGCGCCGAATCGCCGCCGGTGGCGATCACCTCGAACACGCCGCGCGTCAGGCGCAGGATCGAGATGTCGAAGGTGCCGCCGCCCAGGTCGTACACCGCGTAGATGCCTTCGCTGGCGTTGTCCAGGCCGTACGCGATGGCGGCCGCGGTCGGCTCGTTGATCAGCCGCAGGACGTTGATCCCCGCCAGCTTCGCCGCGTCCTTGGTGGCCTGCCGCTGGGCCTCGTCGAAGTAGGCCGGCACGGTGATGACGGCGCCGTACAGGTCGTCGTTGAACGTGTCTTCGGCGCGAAAGCGCAGGGTGGCCAGGATCTCGGCGCTGATCTCCACCGGCGACTTCTCGCCGGCCCGCGTGCGCAGCGCCACCATGCCCGTGCCCGCATCGCCGGCCTCGGCGAACTCATAAGGCAGCTTGTCGCGATTGGCGATGTCGGCCAGCCCGCGGCCCATGAAACGCTTGACCGAGGCGATGGTGTTGCGCGGATCCTGCGCCTGCGCCGCCTGCGCGTCGTAGCCGATCTGCCGGCCGTTGTCCTCGAGATAGCGCACCACGGAAGGCAGGATGGTCCGGCCCTGCGGATCGGGCAGGCACTCGGCGACGCCGCTGCGCACCGCCGCCACCAGCGAATGCGTGGTGCCCAGGTCGATGCCGACCGCGATGCGCCGCTGGTGCGGGTCGGGCGATTGCCCGGGTTCTGAAATTTGCAGCAGTGCCATATGAGGAGCCTATTGTCCCAGCTCGTCGAAGCGCGCTTCGACGTCATGGGCAAAGCGTTCGATGAACATCAGGGCCCGGACCTGCCGCGCGGCCGCCGCAGCGTCGCCCGACTGGTCCAGCGCCTGCTCGATCCGGGCGAAGGCGTCGGCGCGGGCCTTCGTCAGCTCCGCGTTGACGCGCGCGAGCGCGTCTTCCGATTGCGCTTGTTCCAGCTCCTCGCGCCAGGCCATCTGCTGCAGCAGGAAATCCGCCGGCATCGCCGTGTTGCTCTCCGCCTCGATCGGCGCGCCGCGCCGCTCGCACAGGTAGGCGGCGCGCGCCAGCGGATCGCGCAGCCGCCGGTACGCCTCGTTGACGCGCACGGACCATTGCATCGCCACCCGCTGGGCGGCGGCGCCCTGCGCGGCGAACTTGTCGGGATGCACTTCGCGCTGCAGCTGCTTCCAGCTCGAGTCGATGGCAGCCATGTCCTGCGCGAACCGCTCGGGCAGTCCGAACAGTTCGAAGTCGCTGGAGCTGAGCTTGGGGGTCATCGCTTGATAAAAAAAACCGCCATCACGAAGCAAGGCGGTTTTTTCGGTGCGACGGGACGCGCTTCAGACGCGGAAACTCTCGCCACAGCCGCACCGGTCCCGTTCGTTGGGGTTGTTGAACTTGAAGCCCTCGTTGAGGCCCTCGCGCACGAAATCGAGCTGGGTGCCGTCGATGTACGCCAGGCTCTTGGGATCGATCAGCACCTTGACGCCGTGGTCCTCGAAGACGATGTCCTCGGGCGCCACTTCGTCCACGTATTCGAGCTTGTAGGCCAGGCCGGAGCAGCCGGTGGTCTTCACGCCCAGGCGCACCCCGACGCCCTTGCCGCGTTTGCCGAGGTAGCGGGTGACGTGGCGCGCGGCTGCTTCTGTCAGGGAGATCGCCATTTCAGTGCGCGTGCTTCTTCTTGTAATCCTCGACCGCCGCCTTGATGGCGTCTTCGGCGAGGATGGAGCAGTGGATCTTGACCGGCGGCAGCGCCAGTTCCTCGGCGATCTGGCTGTTCTTCAGCGCAGCGGCCTGGTCCAGCGTCTTGCCCTTGACCCACTCGGTGACGAGCGAGCTGGAGGCGATGGCCGAGCCGCAGCCGTAGGTCTTGAAGCGCGCATCCTCGATCACCCCGGTCTGCGGGTTGACCTTGATCTGCAGCTTCATCACGTCGCCGCAGGCGGGCGCACCGACCATGCCGGTGCCGACGCTCTCGTCGCCCTTGTCGAAGGAGCCGACGTTGCGCGGGTTCTCGTAGTGATCAACGACTTTTTCGGAATAGGCCATGGCAATACCTCTTTGAATTCAGTGTGCGGTCCACTGGATCGAGCTGATGTCGATCCCGTCCTGGTACATCTCCCACAGCGGGCTGAGGTCGCGCAGCTTGGCGACGTTCTGCCGGATGGTGGCGATGGCGAAGTCGATTTCCTCTTCGGTCGTGAAGCGGCCGATGGTCATGCGCAGGCTGCTGTGCGCAAGTTCGTCGCTGCGGCCCAGGGCGCGCAGCACGTAGCTCGGTTCCAGCGAGGCCGAGGTGCAGGCCGAGCCGGACGACACCGCCAGGCCCTTGATGCCCATGATCAGCGATTCGCCTTCGACGAAGTTGAAGCTCATGTTCAGGTTCTGCGGCACCCGCTTCTCGGCGTGGCCGTTGAGGAACACCTGCTCCACGTCCTTGAGCCCGTCGAGCAGCCGCTGGTGCAGCGCGCGCGCCTTCGCGTTGTCCTGCGCCATCTCCGCCTTGGCGATGCGGAAGGCCTCGCCCATGCCGACGATCTGGTGGGTGGGCAGCGTGCCCGAACGCATGCCGCGCTCGTGGCCGCCACCGTGCATCTGCGCTTCCAGCCGGATGCGGGGCTTGCGGCGAACGTACAGCGCGCCGATGCCCTTGGGTCCGTAGGTCTTGTGCGAGGCCAGGCTCATCAGGTCCACCGGCAGCGTCTTCAGGTCGATCTCCACCTTGCCGGTGGCCTGCGCCGCGTCGACGTGGAAGATGATCCCCTTCTCGCGGCACAGCGCGCCGATGCCGGGGATGTCCTGGATCACGCCGATCTCGTTGTTGACGAACATGACGCTGATCAGGATGGTGTCCGGGCGGATCGCCGCCTTGAGCACGTCCATGTCCAGCATGCCGTCTTCCTGCACGTCGAGGTAGGTCACCTCGAAGCCCTGGCGCTCCAGCTCGCGCATGGTGTCCAGCACGGCCTTGTGCTCGGTCTTGACGGTGATCAGGTGCTTGCCGCGCGTCTTGTAGAAGTGGGCCGCGCCCTTCAGGGCCAGGTTGTCCGACTCGGTCGCGCCCGAGGTCCAGACGATCTCGCGCGGGTCGGCGCCGATCAGGTCCGCCACCTCGCCGCGGGCTTTTTCCACTGCCGCTTCCGCTTCCCAGCCCCACGCGTGGCTGCGGGAGGCAGGGTTGCCGAAGTGCTCGCGCAACCAGGGAATCATGGCGTCCACCACCCGCGGGTCCACCGGGGTGGTCGCGCCGTAGTCCATGTAGATCGGGAAATGCGGAGTCATGTCCATGGCTGGCTCTGTTGCTTCTGCTGGCGGTGGGTGAAGGTCGGCTTCAAGGATCGCTGTTTTACAAAGGCCGTGTCGATCTCAGGACTTGGCGAACGAATTGCCCAGGGCGAACACCGAGTTCGGCGCGTTGACGCGGATCGGCTTGACCACCGGCTGCGCCGAAATCGCGCGCTTCACCGCCGGCTTGTCCTCGATCTGGATGCCCTTGGCCAGCTGGTCGTCGACCAGCTTCTGCAGGGTGACGGAGTCGAGGAATTCGACCATGCGCTGGTTCAGCGCGGCCCACAGCTCGTGGGTCATGCAGCGGCCGCCCTCGTCGCCGCAATTTTCCTTGCCGGCGCACTGGGTGGCATCGATCGGCTCGTCGACCGAGACGATGATGTCGGCCACGGTGATGTCCGCCGCCTTGCGGCCGAGGGTGTAGCCGCCGCCGGGGCCGCGGGTGGACTCCACCAGCTCGTGCCGGCGCAGCTTCCCGAACAGCTGCTCGAGGTAGGACAGCGAAATCTGCTGGCGCTGGCTGATCGCCGCCAGCGTGACGGGACCATTGTTCTGGCGCAGAGCCAGGTCGATCATGGCTGTGACCGCAAAGCGGCCTTTGGTTGTGAGACGCATCGAAGGCTCCTTAATGCTTGGCTTCGTATAAAACACCCTCTGGCTTATGCCGGGGGTGAACCCGTCTCCGCCCGCACCCGGCTTTCGCCGGGCCCCATCGGCCTCTTCCCAGACCGATTTCTTACGTTTTCTTGATGTTGACTAATTGAGTCAAGTATAGCACAAGACCCGCAATTCTTGTCAGGTAACTAGACTGATCAGTTCACGGCCGCTTTCCGCCCTGGACCGGCACCACCACATTGTCGTGGACCACGGCCCCGAACGCCTGTTCTTTCAGCACGGCAAGCTGGTCCCGCACCCGCGCCGCCTTTTCGAACTCCAGGTTGCGGGCGTGCTCCAGCATCTGCTTTTCCAGCCGCTTGATCTCCCGGGCCACGTCCTTTTCCGACATGTCCTGGGTCATCGCGCGCTGCAGCTCCTGCTTTTCCATCTCCTTGCTGGCCTTCTCGCTGTACACGCCGTCGATCAGGTCGCGCACCTTCTTCTGGATGCTGCGCGGGGTGATGCCGTGTTCCAGGTTGTAGGCGATCTGCTTGACGCGGCGCCGCTCGGTCTCGCCGATCGCCTTCTTCATCGACTCGGTCATCCGGTCCGCGTACAGGATCGCCCGGCCATTGAGGTTGCGCGCGGCCCGCCCGATGGTCTGGATCAGCGAGCGCTCGGCCCGCAGGAAGCCTTCCTTGTCGGCATCCAGGATGGCGACCAGCGACACCTCGGGAATGTCCAGGCCCTCGCGCAGCAGGTTGATGCCCACCAGCACGTCGAAGGTGCCCAGCCGCAGGTCGCGCAGGATCTCCACCCGCTCGACCGTGTCGATGTCGCTGTGCAGGTAGCGGACCTTCACGCCGTTGTCGGTCAGGTAGTCGGTCAGCTGTTCGGCCATCCGCTTGGTCAGCGTGGTGATCAGCACCCGCTCGTTCTTGTCGGCGCGGATCCGGATTTCCTGCAGCACGTCGTCCACCTGGTGGGTGGCCGGCCGCACTTCCACCTCGGGGTCGATCAGCCCGGTCGGGCGCACCAGCTGCTCCACCACCTGGCCGGCATGCTCGTTCTCGTAGGCCGCCGGGGTGGCCGAGACGAACACCACCTGCCGCATCCGGGCCTCGAACTCCTCGAACTTGAGCGGCCGGTTGTCCAGCGCCGACGGCAGCCGGAAGCCATATTCCACCAGCGTGGTCTTGCGCGAGCGGTCGCCGCTGTACATGGCGCCGAGCTGGCCGATCATCTGGTGGCTCTCGTCCAGGAACATCAGCGCGTCCTTGGGCATGTAGTCGGTCAGGGTGGAAGGCGGCGCCCCGGGCGGCGCGCCCGACAAGTGCCGGGTGTAGTTCTCGATGCCCTTGCAATGGCCGATCTCGCTGAGCATCTCCAGGTCGAAGCGGGTGCGCTGCTCGATCCGCTGCGCTTCCACCAGCTTGCCCTGCGAGACGAACTCCTTGACCCGCTCGCTCAGCTCCAGCTTGATGCTCTCCACCGCCCCCACCACCTTTTCGCGCGGCGTCACGTAGTGGCTGGACGGATAGACCGTGAAGCGCGGCACCTTCTGCCGGACGCGGCCGGTGAGCGGGTCGAACAGCTGCAGCGATTCGATCTCGTCGTCGAACAGCTCGATGCGGATGGCCAGCTCCGAATGCTCGGCCGGGAAGATGTCGATGGTGTCGCCGCGCACCCGGAAGGTGCCGCGCGCGAAGTCCTGCTCGTTGCGGTTGTACTGCATCCGGATCAGCTGCGAGATGATGTCGCGCTGGCCGATCTTGTCGCCCACGCGGGTGATGAACCGCATCTGCGTGTAGTCCTCCGGGGCGCCGATGCCGTAGATCGCGCTGACCGTGGCCACGATGATGGTGTCACGCCGCTCCAGCACGCTCTTGGTGGCCGACAAGCGCATCTGCTCGATGTGCTCGTTGATCGAGCTGTCCTTCTCGATGAACAGGTCGCGCTGCGGCACGTAGGCCTCGGGCTGGTAGTAGTCGTAATAGCTGACGAAATACTCCACCGCGTTGTGCGGGAAGAACTCGCGGAACTCGCTGTAAAGCTGCGCCGCCAGCGTCTTGTTCGGCGCGAACACGATCGCCGGCCGGCCCAGCCGGGCGATCACGTTAGCCATGGTGAAGGTCTTGCCCGAGCCGGTCACGCCCAGCAGGGTCTGGAACACCTCGCCGTCACGCACGCCTTCCACCAGCTTGTCGATCGCCGCCGGCTGGTCCCCGGCCGGCGGATAGGGCAGGAACAGCTCGAACGGGGAATCGGGAAAGCTGATGAACTCGCCTTTTTTCTCTTCTTCGATGACTTCGGACAGATCGGACATGGGCAGCAAGGGTGATGGGCAGGACAGTTAAAATTGGGGCAACCGGACAGAGTACAACAGCGCCGGCCTCTTCGCTTGCAACATCCCCCTTAGGAATTCACATGTCTTTGTTCACCGCCGTCGAAATGGCCCCGCGCGACCCGATCCTGGGCCTCAACGAGCAGTTCAACGCCGATGCCAACCCCCACAAGGTCAACCTCGGCGTGGGCGTGTACTACGACGACGACGGCAAGCTGCCGCTGCTGCAGTGCGTGCAGCAGGCCGAAAAGCAGATGATGGAAGCGCCCAAGGCGCGCGGCTACCTGCCGATCGACGGCATCGCCGCCTATGACTCGGCGGTGAAGAGCCTGGTATTTGGGGCCGAAAGCGAGCCGGTCAAGAGCGGCCGGGTGGCCACGGTGCAGGCCCTGGGCGGCACCGGCGGGCTGAAGATCGGCGCCGATTTCCTCAAGCGCATCAATCCCGGCGCCAAGGTGCTGATCAGCGATCCGAGCTGGGAAAACCACCGGGCGCTGTTCAGCCAGGCCGGTTTCGCCGTCGAAACCTATCCGTACTATGACGCCGCCAGGCGCGGCATCGACTTCGAGGGCATGCTCGCCGGACTGGAGGCGGCGCCCGAAGGCACGGTCGTCGTGCTGCACGCCTGCTGCCACAACCCCACCGGCTACGACATCTCGCCCGAGCAGTGGGACAAGGTGATCGAGACGGTGAAGGCGCACAAGCTGGTGCCGTTCCTGGACCTGGCCTACCAGGGCTTCGGCTACGGCATCGCGGAAGACGGCGCCGTGGTCGGCAAGTTCGTCGCCTCCGGCCAGAACTTCTTCGTCTCCACCTCGTTCTCCAAGAGCTTCAGCCTGTACGGCGAGCGGGTCGGCGCGCTGTCGGTGGTCTGCCAGGACAAGGAGGAAGCGGCGCGCGTGCTGTCGCAGCTCAAGATCATGATCCGCACCAACTACAGCAACCCGCCGATCCACGGCGCCATGGTGGTCGCGTTGGTGCTGAACACGCCCGAACTGCGCACGCTCTGGGAGAAGGAACTGGGCGACATGCGGCTGCGGATCAAGCAGATGCGCACGGCGCTGGTGGAAAAGCTCAAGGGCGCCGGCGTGAAGGAAGACATGGGCTTCATCACCCAGCAGATCGGCATGTTCAGTTACTCCGGCCTGACCAAGGACCAGATGGTGAGGCTGCGCAATGAATTCGGCGTCTACGGCACCGACACCGGCCGCATGTGCGTGGCGGCCCTGAACAGCAAGAACATCGACTACGTCTGCGCGTCCATCGCCAAGGTGCTCTGAGCGCCCGGCCGCATGCCCGGCTGGCTGCACCTGCCTGACCTGCTCGTCCTGCTGGTCGCCGAGCCGACCCTGGTCGTCGCCTACGTGGTGTTCGGCATGGTCGGCTTCGGCACCACGCTGGTGTCGGCGCCGCTGCTGGCGCACGTGCTGCCGCTGTCCACGGTCGTCCCCGCGCTGGCGCTGACGGACTTCGTGGCGTCCTGGACCAACGGCTTGCGCCTGGGCGCGCACGTGGTGCGCAAGGAGGTGCTGCGGCTGGTGCCGGCCATGGTGATCGGCAGTGCGCTGGGTGCCTGGCTGCTGTTCGCGGTGCCCGTGCCCACGCTGATGCTGCTGCTGGGCGTGTTCGTGGTGCTGTATGCGCTCAACGGCCTGCGGCCGAAGGCGCCGCAGCCGCCGCTGGCTGCCGGCTGGGCCTGGTGGTACGGCGGCGCCGGCGGCGTGCTCAGCGCGCTGTTCGGCGCCGGCGGCTGGGTCTATTCCATGTACCTGCTGCGGCGGCTGGAGGATCCCCAGCAGATCCGCGCCACCCAGACCGCCGTGCTGACGATCAGCTCCACCATCCGGGTGGGCCTGTTCCTGGTGGCCGGCACCTATTTCAATCCGGCCCTGCTGCTGCTGGTGCTGGCCCTGCTGCCGGCGATGGTGCTGGGCCTGTACATCGGCCATCGCATCACGCTGCGGCTGGACCGCAAGCGCTTCCTGCAGGTGCTTTACGGCGTCTTGCTGCTCACCGGGGGCAGCCTGGTCTGGCGGGTGCTCTGAGCCTCAGCCCCAGAGCGCCGAGCGCATCGAGATGGATGCCGACTGGTAGCTCGCGTTGAAAAAGTGCGGCTGCTCGCTGGCGTCCACCGCGCCGGCGGCGTACAGCAGCGGCAGGTAGTGGTCGTAGGTCGGGTGGGCCAGCTGGGCCACCGATCCCAGCTGCAGGAAGTCCTGCAGCGCCTGCATGTCGCCCTTTTCCATCGCCTGGGCGATCCTGCCGTCGAACTCGATCGCCCAGTCGTAGGCCTGGATGGATGAAGCCCCGCGGCGGGTGGCGCGCAGGTTGTGGACGATGTTGCCGCTGCCCACGATCAGCACGCCGCGTTCGCGCAGGGCCCGCAGCTGGCGGCCCAGGGCGAAGTGTTCGGCCGGCGGCCGTCCGTAATCCATGCTCAGTTGCACCACCGGGATCGCCGCCTTGGGGAACATCGGCTTGAGCACCGACCAGGTCCCGTGGTCGTAGCCCCATTCCTGCGCGTCGATGCCCACCGCCGGCTGGCGCAGCAGCGCACTGAGCTCCCGGGCCACGCCCGGAGCGCCCGGCGCCGGGTATTGCTGGTCGAACAGCGCCTGCGGGAAGCCGCCGAAGTCGTGGATGGTCTTGGGCCGGTCCATGCCGGTCAGCCACCAGCCATGGGTCAGCCAGTGGGCCGAGATGCACAGGATCAGCTGCGGCTGCGGCTGCGGCAGGCGGGCGCCGAAATCGCGCCCCAGGCTCTCCCAGCTGCGCCGGTACTCGTTGTCCTCGATGGCGTTCATCGGGCTGCCGTGGCCGACGAACAGCACCGGCATCCGCGGGCTGGGCTTGAGGCCCTGGAGCGCCGGCAGGCCCGCCGCCGAACTGATCTGGGTCATTTCCGCTCCCGTCGCGGCCAGCCCGCCGGCCACCGCCATGAAATTTCTGCGCCGCATATTGGTTCGATTTGACCGGAATTATCCGGGATCGGCCGGCGCCCGACCGTTGCGCGCGGACTAGGGGATGCTCCCTTCGTCAGCGCGACCACAGGTGCTATATTGCACTGCAGCAACTTCAAAGCGACCCATGCTCTACCAGATCTACGAAGCCCAGCGCAACCTGATGGAGCCATTCGCGGACTTTGCGCAGGCTGCCGCGAAGCTCTACAGCAACCCGCTCTCCCCGTTCGGCCAGAACCCCTTCGCCCAGCGCGTCGCGGCCGGCTACGACCTGGCCTATCGCCTGGGCAAGGATTACGAGAAGCCCCAGTTCGGCATCACCACGGTGGACGTCAACGGCATCGACGTCGCGATCCACGAGCGGATCGAGGTCGACAAGCCGTTCTGCGAGCTGCGCCGCTTCAAGCGCTTCTCCGACGACCCCAAGACGCTGGAGCGGCTCAAGGGCCAGCCGGCCGTCCTGATCGTGGCGCCGCTGTCCGGCCACTACGCCACTTTGCTGCGCGACACCGTGCGCACCATGCTCAAGGACCACAAGGTCTACATCACCGACTGGAAGAACGCCCGCACCGTGCCGCTGGAACAGGGCGAGTTCCACCTGGACGACTACGTCAACTACGTGCAGGAGTTCATCCGCCACCTGCAGGGCATCTACGGCAACTGCCACGTGATCAGCGTGTGCCAGCCGACCGTGCCGGTGCTGGCCGCCGTGTCCCTGATGGCCAGCCGCGGCGAAGTGACGCCGCTGAGCATGACGATGATGGGCGGTCCGATCGACGCCCGCAAGTCGCCCACCGCGGTGAACAACCTGGCGATGAACAAGAGCTTCGAATGGTTCGAGAACAACGTGATCTACCGCGTTCCGAGCAGCTTTCCCGGCGCCGGCCGCCGGGTCTATCCGGGCTTCCTGCAGCACACCGGCTTCGTGGCGATGAACCCGGACCGCCACATGTCCAGCCACTACGACTACTTCAAGCACCTGATCGCCGGTGACGACACCAGCGCCGAGGCGCACCGCAAGTTCTACGACGAGTACAACGCCGTGCTGGACATGGACGCGGACTACTACCTGGAGACCATCCGGATCGTGTTCCAGGAGTTCGCGCTGGTCAACGGTACCTGGGACGTGATCAGCCAGGAGGGCGAACTCGAACGGGTGCGGCCGGAGGACATCACCACCACCGCCCATTTCACCGTCGAAGGCGAACTGGACGACATCTCCGGCTCCGGCCAGACCGAAGCCGCCCACGGCCTGTGCGTGAACGTGCCCAAGTCGCGCCAGAAGCACCTGGAGGTCAAGGGCGCGGGCCATTACGGCATCTTCAGCGGCCGCCGCTGGCGCGACACCGTCTACCCGCAGGTGCGCGACTTCATCGCACAACACGACAAGGGCCCGATGGTCAAGGGTAGCGGCAAGAGTTCCACCGCGCTGAAGGCGCCGGGCAAGAAGGTCGCGCAGACGTCGTGACGCCGCTGGCCGAGCGGATCCATTCCGCCTTGCCGCAAACCCAGTGCACCCGCTGCGGCTACCCGGACTGCGCTTCCTACGCGCAGGCGGTTGCCGACGGCCAGGCCGGCATCAACCAGTGCCCGCCCGGCGGCGCCGAGGGCATCGCCCGGCTGGCGGCCATCACCGGCCGCCCCGCCCTCCCCCTGAACCCGGCCAACGGCACCGAAGGCCCGCGCAGCGTCGCCGTGATCGACGAGGCCTGGTGCATCGGCTGCACGCTGTGCCTGCCGGTATGTCCCACCGATGCGATCGTGGGCAGCAACAAGCGCATGCACACCGTCATCGAGCCGGACTGCACCGGTTGCGAGTTGTGCATCGCCGTCTGCCCGGTGGATTGCATCAGCCTGGAGAACGTCACCGGCGAGCGCAGCGGCTGGCAGGCCTGGTCGCAGCCGCAGGCCGCCCGCGCGCTGCAGCGTTATGCATTCCATCTGGCCAAGGCGCAGCGCGAGCAGCAGGCCACCGGCGAACGGCTGGAGCGCAAGGCCGTGGAGAAGCTGGCGGACCTGCCGGCGCACACGCATGGTGCACAGGGCGCCGAGTCGCAGCGCAAGCGCGCGGTGATCGAGGCGGCGCTGGCGCGCGCCCGGGCCCGCCGCGGCGGCGCGCCCTAGCCCAGGGCGTCGTTGACCTGCTCGTTGAATTCGGCCTGGCCGAGCGCCGCGCCGATTTCCCGCGGCAAGGCGTCGCGCACCGAGAACACGCCCAGGATCCTGGACCCGGGCCCGACGATCGGCAGGTGGCGAAAACCCCGTTCCAGCATGATGACCACCGCATCCGACACCAGCGTCTCGGGCGGCACGCAGGTGGGATTGGGCGTCATGATCTCGCGCACCGTGGTGCGTTCCGGGTCCAGGCCCTTGGCCAGCACCCGGGTCATCAGGTCGCGCTCGGTGACGATGCCCAGCAGGGTCTGCGGCGGCTCCATGACCAGCACGCTGCCGCAATTGGCCCGCGTCATCACGCCGGCCGCGTCCCGCACGCTGGCCTGCGGCCCGATGCTGACGACACGCTTTTGCGACACCGGCTCGAAAACCCTGCGTTCAGCCATGATGGGCCTCCTCCGATTCAATGTAGGCGCGCGGGCGGCCTAACGCAAGGAGGCGTTGATCTTTCCGAGCGCGCCGGCGCCGGGGCAAAGCTGCGGCGCGTCCAGCGCGTTCAGCGGCGTCGCCGTGGTGTTGCACGAGGTGTGCAGGTCGGTCGCCAGCGGGTCCACATAGAGCAGGCCGGTGACGATCTCGCCGCGCGCCTGGTGCGCCTGCATGAAATTCATCGCCGCATGGCGGTCGGTGGGGTTGTAGTCCGAATGCAGGCTGCGCAGGCGCAGCAGCGAGCCGTCGTGCTGGCGCACGTCCACCACCTCGCCCGGCTGGGCACTGACGGTGATCTCGCTGCGCTCGGTGATGAAGTCGATCCGGCTCACCGCCTCGTTGTGCTCGCGCACGTAGTCGTAGCTCTTGGTGCTGCCCGGGTGGTTGTTGAAGGCCACGCAGGGGCTGATGACGTCGATGAAGGCGGCGCCCCCGTGCTCCATGGCGCCCTTGATCAGCGGCACCAGCTGCGCCTTGTTGCCGGAAAAGCCGCGCCCGACATAGGTGGCGCCCAGCTGCAGCGCCATCGCCACCAGGTCCACCGGGCTGTCGCTGTTGATCGCGCCCTTCTTGCTTTTCGAGCCCTGGTCCGCGGTGGCCGAGAACTGGCCCTTGGTCAGGCCGTAGACCCCGTTGTTTTCCACGATGTAGGCCATCCGCACGCCGCGGCGCATGGCGTGGGCGAACTGGCCCAGCCCGATGGAGGCGGAATCGCCGTCGCCCGACACGCCCAGGTACAGCAGCTCGCGGTTGGCCAGGTTGGCGCCGGTGAGCACCGACGGCATCCGCCCGTGGACCGTGTTGAAGCCGTGCGAGGCGCCCAGGAAATAGTCGGGCGTCTTGGAGCTGCAGCCGATGCCCGACAGCTTGGCGACCCGGTGCGGCTGGATGTCCAGCTCCCAGCAGGCCTCGATGATCGCCGCCGAGATCGAGTCGTGGCCGCAGCCGGCGCACAGCGTGGAGATCTTGCCCTCGTAATCGCGCCGCGTGTAGCCCACCTTGTTGGTGTGCAGCGACGGGTGATGCAGGCGGGGCTTGGCAAGGTAGGTCATGCTGCTTGCTTCCGGGGTTGCGGGATGGCGGGGGCCGGGCTGGCGGAATCGGGCCGCAGATGCTGCGTGATCGCCCTGGTGATGAAGCGCGCGGTGATCGGCGTGCCGTCGAAGTGCAGCACTTTGACCAGCCGCTTCGGGTCGATCTCCAGTTCGTTGACCAGCAGGCTGCGCATCTGCGCGTCGCGGTTCTGCTCCACCACGAACACCTTGTCGTGGTCGGCCAGGAACTGCGCCACGCTGGCGGGAAAGGGGAATGCCCGCAGCCGCAGCGCGTCCAGCTCGATGCCGTCGGCCGCCAGCGCCTCCAGCGCCTCGTGCATCGACGGGCTGGTGGAGCCGAAGTAGATCACCCCCAGCCGGGTCGGCCGGGCCGCCGGCCGCAGCACCGGCTGCGGCACCAGCGCCGCCGCGGTGGCGAACTTCTTGAGCAGCCGCTCCACGTTGTAGATGTAGTCCGGCCCGCGCTCCGAATAGCGGGCGTAGGCATCGCGGGTCGTTCCGCGGGTGAAATAGCTGCCCTTGGTCGGATGGGTGCCCGGCAGGGTGCGCCAGGGGATGCCGTCGCCGTCCACGTCCTTGTAGCGGCCGAAGTCCCGGCCGGCTTCCAGCTCCTGCGCGCTCATCACCTTGCCGCGGTCGTAGCCGCGCCCTTCCTCCCAGGCGAAGGGCTGGCACAGGCGCTGGTTCATGCCGATGTCCAGGTCGGTCATCAGGAACACCGGCGTCTGCAGCCGGTCGGCCAGGTCCAGCGCCGCGGCCGCGTGCTCGAAGCATTCGTGCGGGTCCTCGGGGAACAGCAGCACGTGCTTGGTGTCGCCGTGCGAGGCATAGGCGCAGGAGATGATGTCGGCCTGCTGGGTGCGGGTGGGCATGCCGGTGGACGGGCCGCCGCGTTGCACGTCGATGATGGTCACCGGGATCTCGGCGAAATAGGCCAGCCCGATGAACTCGGTCATCAGCGAGACCCCGGGCCCCGAGGTGGCCGTGAAGGCGCGCGCGCCGTTCCAGCCGGCGCCCACCACCATGCCGATCGAGGCGATCTCGTCCTCGGCCTGGATGATGGCGTAGCGGTGCTGGCCGGTGGCCGGGTCGACCCGCAGCTTGCTGCAGTACTTCTCGAACGCCTCGGCCACCGACGACGACGGCGTGATCGGATACCAGGCCGCGACCGTCGCGCCGCCGTAGACGCAGCCCAGCGCCGCGGCGCTGTTGCCGTCGACGAAGATCCGGTCGCCCACCTTGTCCGAGCGCCGCACTGTGATGCCCAGCGGGAACGGCAGGTGCTCCTTGACGAAATCGCGCCCCAGGTGCAGTGCCTGCACGTTGGAGGCCAGCAGCTTCTCCTTGCCCTTGTACTGCTCGCCGAACAGCTGCTCGATCGCGGCCGCATCGACCTCCAGCAGCACCGACAGCGCGCCCACGTAGACGATGTTCTTGAACAGCTGGCGCTGGCGCGGATCGGAATAGACCGCGTTGCAGATCTCGGTCAGCGGCATGCCGATCACGTGGATGTCGGGCCGGAACTTCTCCGGCGGCAGCGGCCGCGTGCTGTCGTAGAACAGGTAGCCGCCCGGCTCCAGTTCGGCGACGTCGGCGTCCCAGGTCTGCGGGTTCATCGCCACCATCATGTCGATGCCGCCGCGCCGCCCCAGGTGGCCCTGCTCGGTCACCCGCACCTCGTACCAGGTCGGCAGGCCCTGGATGTTGCTGGGAAAGATGTTGCGCGGACTGACCGGCACGCCCATGCGCAGGATGGCCTTGGCGAACAGTTCGTTGGCCGAGGCCGAGCCCGAGCCGTTGACGTTGGCGAACTTGATGACGAAATCGTTGACGGCTTCGATGCGGTTCATGCTGCGGCCCCCCGGACACCCACCCGTTCGCCCTGAACTTGTCCCGACACCCGTTCGCCCTGAGCCTGTCGAAGGGCCGGCTCAGCCCGACCGGAATCCCGCGCGGCCGGCCCGGCCGGCGTCATCTTGAGCAGGAACTTCTGCATGTCCCACGCCCCGGTCGGACAGCGCTCGGCGCACAGGCCGCAGTGCAGGCAGACGTCTTCGTCCTTGACCATCACGCGGCCGGTCTTGAGGCCGCCGGAGACGTACAGGTCCTGCGCCAGGTTCAGCGCCGGCGCCTTCAGCCGGGTGCGAAGCTCGGCCTCCTCCCCGTTCTCGGTGAAGGTGATGCAGTCCATCGGGCAGATGTCCACGCAGGCGTCGCACTCGATGCACAGCGGCTCGGCGAACACCGTCTCCACGTCGCAATTGAGGCAGCGGCCGGCCTCCTTCACGGCGGTGGCGACGTCGAAGCCCAGTTCCACTTCCACCTTGATGCTGGCCAGCGCCTTCTCCGCCTTGGCCCACGGCACCTTGTAGCGGCTGTCGTTGGCGGTGTCGTTGTCGTAGCTCCACTCGTGGATGCCCATCTTCTGCGACACCAGGTTGACCATCGGGTCGGGCCGCACCCGCACGTCCTCGCCGTTGAGGAAGCGGTCGATCGACACCGCGGCGTCGTGGCCGTGGGCGACGGCGGTGATGATGTTCTTCGGGCCGAAGGCGGAATCGCCGCCGAAGAACACGTTCGGCACGCTGGCCTGCAGGCTGGTCTTGTCCAGCACCGGCAGGCCGTGCTCGTCGAACGCGATGCCGCTGTCGCGCTCGATCCAGGGAAAGGCGTTCTCCTGGCCGACCGCCACCAGCACGTCGTCGCAGGCGAAGAACGCCTCCGGCTCGCCGGTGGGCACCAGGCTGCGCTTGCCCCTGGCGTCATAGACGGCCTTGACGATCTCGAAGGTCATCCCGGTGAGCTTGCCGCCCTCGTGCACGAAGGCCTTGGGCACGTGGAAGTTGATGATCGGGATGCCCTCGTGCATCGCGTCTTCCTTTTCCCAGGGCGAGGCCTTCATCTCGTCGAAGCCGCTGCGCACGATCACCTTGACGTCGGTGCCGCCGAGCCGGCGCGACGAGCGGCAGCAGTCCATCGCCGTGTTGCCGCCGCCCAGCACGATCACCCGCTTGCCGATGCTGGTGACATGGCCGAACGAAACGGACGCCAGCCAGTCGATGCCGATGTGGATGTTGGCCGCCGCCTCCTGGCGGCCGGGCAGCTCCAGGTTGCGCCCGCGCGGCGCGCCGCAGCCGACGAAGATCGCGTCGTAGCCCTGCTGCATCAGCGCCTTCATCGACTCGATGCGCTCGCCGCTCTTGAACTTCACGCCGAGGTCCAGGATGTAGCCGGTCTCCTCGTCGATCACCGACTCGGGCAACCGGAAGCGCGGGATCTGGGTGCGGATGAAGCCGCCGGCCTTCGCCTCGCCGTCATAGACCGTCACCTCGTAGCCCAGCGGCGCCAGGTCGCGGGCCACGGTGAGCGAGGCCGGGCCGGCGCCGATGCAGGCGATGCGCCGGCCGTTGCTGGCGCCGGCCTTGGGCATGCGGGCGCCGACGTCGGACTTCATGTCGGCGGCCACCCGCTTGAGCCGGCAGATCGCCACCGGCTCCGGATCGGCCCCGTTGTTCTCCTCCACCCGGCCGCGGCGGCAGGCCGGCTCGCAGGGGCGGTCGCAGGTGCGCCCGAGGATGCCCGGGAACACGTTGGACACCCAGTTGATCATGTAGGCGTCGCTGTAGCGGCCGTGGGCGATCAGGCGGATGTATTCGGGGACCGGGGTGTGCGCCGGGCAGGCGTACTGGCAATCGACGACCTTGTGGAAGTAGGCCGGGTTGGCAATGTCGGTTCGCTGCAATGCTGTCTCCTTGCCTTGCCCGCGGCACCCCGGGACGGGGCGCTGCAGCCTGGGACCTGGGTCCCCCGGGGCAGTCTATGCCTGCCGGGGCGCTCCCTGCTCTCGGGTGAATCCCGCAGCTTGTCAGATTTTGCGCCGGCGCCGCTAGCTTTGCGCGCTCATCCACTTGCGGGCGAAGGCCGCTGCCTTCAGCGGCGGACCCGCCAGCGGCCCCTGGTACTCGTCGCAGCGCTTTTCTTCCAGCAGCGCGAGCTGCCTTTCGGTCTCGATGCCGGTGGCCACGGTGCGCAGGTGCATGCTGCGGGCCATGTCCAGCATCGCGCCGGCCAACGGCGCATTGCCGGCTTCCCGGAAGAACTGCTGGTGCAGCTTGACCTCGTCGGCCGGCAGGCGCCCCACCTGCAGCAGGCTGGAGCCGGCGCCGCCGAAGTGGTCCAGCACGAAGTGCACGCCCATCTTCTTCAGGCCCGCCAGGGCTTCCAGGTTGTCGGGGGTGGGCTGCAGGTCGGCGCCGTCGCGCAGCTCCACGCTCAGGTACTGCGGCTGCAGGCCGGCACGGATGCTCTTGCGCAGGATGTCCACCAGGTGCGGCAGGGCCAGCAGATCCAGCGACACCGGCACGCCCACGCGCGGCAGCCGCAGCGCCGCCGCGCGCCATTCCTTGTTCTGGTCACGCAGCTGGCCCAGCGTCCATTCCGCCAGCGCCATGCTCATTTCGGCGGTGGTCGCCATGTTCAGCACGGCGTCGCCCTCGAACACCTCGCCCGAGGGATGGATCCAGCGCACCACCGCCTGGGCGCCCGCCAGGCTGCCGGTGAGCGTGTGCAGCCGGGGCTGGTACAGCACCTCCACCTGCTCGCGGGTGAACGCCGCCCGCAGGTCGGCGCCGCGGGTGAGCGAGCGCACGGCCTTTTCGTTGAGCTCGCCGGAGAAGAATTCGTAGGTGTGGCGGCCGGAGCTCTTGGCGTGCCGCATCGCCAGGCCGGCGTTGGTCACCAGGCTGTCGATCTCGTCGCCGTCGTCCGGGAACACCGCCACGCCGATGCTGCAGGTGACGAAGATCTCCTGGCTACCGCCGCGGTTGAAGCTAGTGGACGCCGCATCCAGCAGCCGGTTGATGAAGTCGGCGGTGGTCTCGACGCTCTCCATCTGCGGCACCAGCACCGCGAACTCGTCGCCGTCGAAGCGGTACAGCGTCGGCCGGTCGTCCGCCCCGGCGCCCGCATCGGCGGCCTCGGCCTCCACGCAGCTGGCCAGCCGCTTGCTGATGCGCTGCATCAGCTGGTCGCCGACCGCCCGCCCCATGGCGTCGTTGACGCTGGCCAGCTGGTCGACGCCGATGTGGATCAGCGCTCCCTTGGCCCGGCGCTGCGCCGGCCGCGCCAGCGCCGTCTTGACCGCCTCCTTGTAGCGCAGCTTGTTGGGCAGCGTGGTCAGCGGATCGTGCTCGGCCAGGTAGTCGCGGTACACGGTGGCGGCCAGGGTGTTGCGGATGCGCAGCGCCAGCTCGCTGGGGTCGACCGGCTTGGACAGGAAATCCATCGCGCCCAGCGACAGCGCATGCAGCTTGACCTGCGGGTCGTGGGTGCTGGTCAGCACGATCACCGGCACGTGGCGCAGCACCGGGTCGTCGCGCATCACCTTCAGGATCTGCATGCCGCTGACCTTGGGCATCGACAGGTCCAGCAGCAGCAGGCTGGGGCGGCGGGAACGCATCAGCTCCACCGCTTGCTCCGACTGGGTGGTGGAGACGAAGTGCCGGTAGCCCGCGTCCTCCAGGAAGGCCTCGGTCATCTCGATGTTCAGCGGCTCGTCGTCCACCATCATGATGGCCGCCTCGGTCAGGCCGTTCAGCGACCCGTGGGCCCAGACCATCTGTTCGGGCGTGACGGCTCCCATGCGCCGGTCAGCCAGCCGTTCGTCGCCGGGCATGAAGACCGTGCTGGGCCCGCTGCTGCCGCTGGCGGCGATGGTGCTTTCCGGATCGGTGCTCATGGCGTCATTGTGCTGGCTCTGCGGCCAGCCCTGAAACCGCCAGCGGCTGCGGCACCACCAGCAGGTCGCACATCGCGTCCAGCCGGGCCAGCAATGCGGCCGTCGCTTCGGCGTCGCCGGCCTTGGCACGGGCTTCCAGTTCGCGCGCCGGTGCCGTCAGGCCGTCGTAGCCCATCATTCCGGCCGAGCCGGCAAGCCAGTGGCCGAAGCGGTCGAGTTCGTCGAAGTTGCCGCTGCTGTGGGCCGCCTGCGCGTTGCCCAGCCGCTCGCGCAGGCGATCCGGGAACTTGCCGACGATCGCGGACAGGCGCGGATGGCGGGCGAAGCGCGAATGGATCGGCGCCGTGGCCCCGCCATGTGCCTGGGCCAGGTCCATCCCGAGCGGGGACGGGGCGGACAGCGGGATCTGCAACTGCGCCACGCCTGCCGGGTCAGCCGCCAGCCGTTCGCCACCGAGCAGCCCGGCGACGCAGCCGATCAGCATGTCGATGTCCACCGGCTTGCTCAGGCACGCGTTGCAGCCCGCCGCCAGCACTTCTTCCTCGTAGCCCTTCATGGCGTTGGCGGAGAATGCCACGATCGGCGTCGCCACGCCGCGCGCGCGCAAGGTCTTCACCGCGGTGTAGCCGTCCATCACCGGCATGTTCATGTCCATCAGGATCAGGTCGAAACCGCCGGCAGCCACCTTGTCCAGCGCCTCCTGGCCGTTCTCGGCCTCCTCCATCCACAGGCCCTGTTCGGTGAGCACCAGCGTGACCAGCTCGCGGGTTTCGGCGCCGTCGTCCACCACCAGCACGCGCGACGCCGGAATCCGCCAGCGCGCGGCCGGGGCCGCCGCCACCGCCTGCCGCGAAGCCAGCACCTGCGCCGGCGTGAGCAGCTTCACGCCGGCCAGCGGCCCGGCGTCGCAGCTGAAGCTCAGCGTGGTGCCGGCGCCCGGCTCGCTGGCCGCGACCAGGTCCCCGCCCAGCGCCCGCGCCAGCTTGCGGCTGATGGCCAGGCCCAGGCCGGTGCCGCCGAAGCGGCGGGTGATCGAGGCGTCGGCCTGGGTGAAGGGCTCGAACATGGCGTCGATGCGCTCGGGGGCGATGCCGATGCCGGTATCGCGCACTTCCATGACGTATTGATGCCCGCTGCAGCGCAGCAGCACCGTCACGCCGCCGCTCTCGGTGAACTTGATGGCGTTGCCGACCAGGTTGAGCAGCACCTGGCGGATGCGCGCCGGATCGGAGCTGATGGTCTCGGGCAGCATGCCCTCGGGCGCCAGCTCCAGCCCGATGCCCTTCTCCTGCGCCTTGACCGACAGTTCGGCCACCACCTGCTGCGCCACCAGGTGCGGCATGCAGGCCCCGGATTCGATCTCCAGATGGCCCGCCTCCACCTTGGACAGGTCCAGGATGTCGTTGATCAGCGTCAGCAGGTGGCGGCCGCTGCTGTGGATGGTGTCCAGGTAGCGCGAGGACTCGCGCTCGCTCTTGCTGTAGCCGCGCTTGAGCAGTTCGGTGAAGCCCAGGATGGCGTTCATCGGCGTGCGGATCTCGTGGCTCATGTTGGCCAGGAAATCGCTCTTGGCCCGGTTGGCCGCCTCGGCTTCGTCCCTGGCCTGGCGCAGTTCGACCTGGCTGCGCTGCAGCAGCGTGACGTCTTCCAGGCTGATCAGGACGCCGCCGGCCTTGCCCGCCGTCCCCAGCACCGGCGAGCAATTGACGACGAAGCTGCGCTCGGCGCCGCCGGCATCGCGCAGCCGCAGCTGGCGGTCGCGCTGGACCACGCCCTGCTCCAGCGCCTGGGTCCAGGGCTGGCCGGCCACCAGCGGCTGGCCGGTGTCGTCGAGCCATGCGATCGCGCCGACGTCGGTCCCCATCAGCTGCTCGTTGGAGCGCCCCAGCAGCTTGACGAAGGACTCGTTGGCCAGCACCACGGCCTGCTTCTGGTCGATCACCAGCAGGCCCTCGGTCAGCGAATCGAGCGCCGAGCGCACCCGGCCCGGGATGGCCTGCGACGGGTCCAGATGCCGCAGCACCCGCGTCAGGTAGACCTGGAAGCCCAGGAAGCACAGCAGCGAACACAGCGCCATCAGCGGGATCAGCGGCGTCTGCAGCACGCCCAGCAGCCCGGGCGCCACCAGCGGCTGGAAGCGCAACTCCAGCTCGCCCCAGGGCTGGCTGCCCGCGAACAGGTGCACCATGATCTGCGAGTCGGCGGCGCGGGGGCTGTCCATCGGCAGCCAGTTGCGCGCGTGGTCGCCGGCCGTGATGACCAGCCGGCCGTCGCTCTGGCGCAACCCCAGCGACAGCAGGCTGGCGTTGCGCTTCTGCACGAAGCGCAGCACGTCTTCCAGCCGGCGCGGATCGGAGCTGCTCAGGAAGGCGGTGCTGGTGGCGGCGATCGATTCGGCCAGCGCGATGCGACCCTCGCGCACCGCGCCGACCCGGTCCGGCACCAGGCCGAGGAACGACGCGGCCAGCAGCGCGCTGCTCACCAGCGACACCAGGCCGAGCGAGATGTAGGTGCGGGTGCCCAGCAGCTTCATCCGAAACTCCGCAGCGGATTGCCCGGGCGCTGCGCCACTGCATCGAGCGCCTCGTCATCCTCTTGCGCCTCGTCGTCCACCCGAGACAGCACCGGCAGCGGATCGAGCACCCGCCAGGCCGGCAGCGCCGACAGGTAGCTTCCCATCAGGACGCCGCCGCGGATCAGCCACAGCACATAGACCAGCGACAGGCCGAGCGACATCCCGGCCACCGTGATGGTGACGGACTTGTCCAGCTGGAGGTCGTCCTGCATGTCGTCGCGCAGCCGGTCGAGCTGGCCGGCGAACGCGGTGGAACGCAGGGTGCGCTGCAGGTCTTCCACTGCCGCACCGTCGCTGTGCGCGGACAGGGTGAAGCGGATCTGGGGCGCCTCGGACAGGTCGAAGGAGACCAGCTCGATGCCGCGGATGTCGTGCGCCGCCAGCTGCGCACTGCGCGCCGGGTCCAGCGCGCCCAGCACCTGGCTGACCAGCGAGGACAGGGCACGCTCCTGCGCCGTCGCGGCCGGGACCTGGCCTTCGACGACCGGGATGCCGGCATCGGCGCCGATGCCGGACTCGGGCCGTGGACGGATCGCAGCGGCCGGCGCCGGCGCGGCCGCCGCTGCGGCGGCCACCGGAACGACCACCGTCTGCGCCACCGGCTCGCGCACCGCCTGTCCCTGCTGGGGCGCAGGCGCGGGCGCGACGACCGGCTCGGCGACAAGCTGCGCCGGCGCCGGGGCTGGCGCAGGGGCTGGCGCTGGAGCCGGCGCTGCGGACGGGCTCGGCGCCGGCGCGGCGGTCGGGGCCGGTGCGGGGGCAGCCGTCGGAGCGGGCGCCGGGGCCGTCGTCGGCGCGGGCGCCGGCGCTGTGGACGGAGCTGGAGCTGGAGCTGGAGCTGGAGCTGGAGCTGGAGCTGGAGCTGGAGCTGGAGCTGGAGCTGGAGCTGGCGCAGGTGCAGGTGCTGGTGCTGGTGCCGGCGCTGGTGCTGGCGCTGGTGCGGGTGCTGGTGCCGGCGCAGGTGCCGGTGCCGGTGCCGGTGCCGGTGCCGGTGCCGGTGCTGGTGCTGGTGCTGGTGCTGGTGCCGGTGCCGGTGCAGGCGCTGGTGCAGGCGCTGGTGCAGGCGCTGGTGCAGGCGCTGGTGCAGGCGCGGGCGCCGGTGCAGGTGCAGGCGCTGGTGCAGGCGCGGGCGCCGGTGCAGGTGCAGGTGCAGGTGCAGGTGCAGGTGCCGGGGCGGGGGCTGGCGCTGGGGCCGGTGCTGGCGCCGCCGCCGCGACGTTCACCGTTGCATTGGCGACGTTGCTCACGCTCAAGCCGTCGGTCGCGGTGTAGCTGAAACCGGCAGTCCCGCTGAAATTCGCGCCGGGCGTGAAGGTGACGCTGCCGTCGGCATTGAGAACCGCACTACCGCCGGCGCCGGCCGTCACCGCTGCGATCGACAGGGCCGGGCCGTCGACGTCCGTGTCATTGCCCAGGAGCTGCGCCGCCGCATAGGTCACCGGCATGTTCTCGTTGGCGGCCAGGTTGTCGTCGACTGCCACCGGCGCGTCATTGACGGCAGCAACGTTCACGGTGACGGCACCGGCAACGCTGCTGGTCGCCGCACCGTCGCTGACCAGGTACGTGAAGCTGGCCGCGCCGTTGAAGTTGGCGTTCGGCGTGAAGGTCACCGTCCCGTTGCCATTGAGCACCGCGGTGCCGCCGGTGCCGCTGGTGACAACCGCGACGGTCAACGCGGAGTTGGGACTGTCCACGTCCGTGTCGTTGCCCAGCAGCTGCGCCGCCGTGTAGGTCACCGGCGTGTCTTCGGTCGCCGCCAGCGTGTCGTTGACGGCCACCGGTGGATCGTTGACTGCCGTGACCGTGATGCTCACCGTCGCCGTCTCGGTGACGCCCCCGGCGCTGACCGTGTAGCTGAAGCTGTCGGTGCCGTTGAAGTTGGCGTTGGGCGTGTACGTCAGCACGCCGGCCGGCGTGAAGCTGACGCTGCCGCCGGCGCCCTGCGTGACCGAGGCCACGGCCCGGCCGGGGTCCTCGAAGTTGTCCGGCGTGGCGCCGCCGGTGCCGGCGATGGCGTCGAAGCTGACCGGCGTGTCTTCCGCCGTCGTGACGCTGTCGGGCGTGATGTCGGCCACCGCAGCGATCGTGACGGCGATGGTGTCGGTGTTGGCCAGCACGCCGTCGTCGGTGGACACGCTCAGCGTCGCCGCGCCGTTGTAGTCGGGCGCGCTGGCGTAGCTCAGGCCGTCCAGCGCCCCGTTGATCGCGGCAATGGTGCCGCTGATCTTGACCGAACCGGTGCCGTTGCCAGTGATGGTCGCGCCGGCGAAAGCCACCGCCGTCAGCTTGCCGTTCGACGCAGTGACGCTGGTGGTCAGCGTCGGGCTGTCGGCATCCCCGACGCTGATCGCGTTGCCGTTGGCGCTGCTGAACACCTTGGGCGTGTCCTCGCTGGTGGCCTGCGTTCCCGGCACGTTGTTGAACGGCGGCGCCGCAGCGCTGACGGTGACCGTCACGTTCGCCGTCTCGGTGACGCCGCCGGAAGCGACGGTGTAGCTGAAGGCCGGCGCGACGCCGGTGAATCCGGTCTGAGGCGTGAACACCAGGCTGCCGGAGACCAGCGCCACGCTGCCGTTGGCCACCGCCACTGCCGGCCCGCCGTCGGCGATCGCCGCGCCGTTGACCTGGGTGATCGTGCGCGCCGGGTTCGAGAAGCTGTCGTTGCCCAGCACGTTGACCGTCACCGCCGTGCCGAAGCGGGTGCTGGCCGAATCGGCGACGGCGTCGGCGACCGGGGCAATGTTGATCGCAATCGAGTCGCTGGCGGCAAGGCTGCCGTCACTGGTGGCCACCGTCAGCGTGGCGCTGCCGTTGAAGTCCGCCACGGCCGCGTGGCGCAGGCCGTCCAGCGCGCCGTTGATGGCGGCCGCCGTGCCGCTCACGGTGACCGTTGCCGTGCCGTTGCCGCTGATGGTGGCGCCGGCGAAGGCCAGCGCGGTCACCGTGCCGCTGCTCGCCGTGAGGGTGGTGGTGAGCTGGCCGCCGTCGGGGTCGGCCACCGTGATGGCGTTGCCGTTGGCGGCGCTGAACACCAGCGCCACGTCCTCGGTCGCCGCCTGCGCTGCCGGCACCGTGTTCACCGGGGGGTCGTTGACCGGCGTCACTGTCACCGTCACCGCCGCGGTTTCGGTGGAGCCGCCCGCGCTCACCGTGTAGGTGAAACTGTCGGTGCCGTTGAAGTTGGCGTTCGGGGTGTAGGTCAGCACGCCCGCCGGCGTGAAGCTCACGCTGCCGTTGGCGCCCTGGGTGACCGCGCTCACGGCGCGGGCCGGGTCCTCGAAATTGTCCGCGCTGGCGCCGGCCGTTCCCGTCACGGCGTTGAACGCGATCGGCGTGTCCTCTGCGGTGGTCACGGCGTCGGCCACGATGTCCGCCACCGGGGCGACGGTGATGGCCAGCGTGTCGCTGTCGCTCAGGCTGGCGTCGCTGGTGAGCAGCGTGAGGGTGTCGCCGCCGTTGAAGTCCGCCGCACCCAGGTAGGTCAGCCCGTCGAGCGCGCCGTTGATGGCGGCGGCGCTGCCGCTGATCGTCACCGAGCCGCTGCCGTTGTTGCTGATGGTCGCCCCGGCGAAGGCTTGCGCCGTCAGGACGCCGCTGCCCACGGAGACGGTGGTGGTGAGGCTGGTGCTGTCGACGTCCGCGACGCTCAGCGCGTTGCCGCTGGCGCTGCTGAACACCTTCACCGTGTCTTCGCTGGCGGTCTGGGCGCCGGGCAGCGTGTTGACCGGCGGCGAGTTCACCGGCGTGACGATGATGTTCAGGCTCTGCACCAGCGTGGCCGCCGGGCTGCCGTTGTCGGTGACATTGAAGCTGAAGACGCCGCTGCCGTTGGCATTGGCTGCGGTGCTGAACTTCACCTTCTGCAGGTCGGACAGCAGGTAGCTGTTGCCGCTGACCACCACGGTGCCGTCCAGCAGCAGGATGTTGCCCAGGCTGGAAGGCGGAACCGAGGTGACGGTGAAGGTCAGCGTCTGGCCGGCCTCGTCGGCGCCGCCGCCCGGGCCGTAGTTGATGGGGGTCAGCCCGAGGCTGGACTTGCCGGAGTTCTCCAGCACCGTCACGTCGTTCATGGCACCCGCCAGCCGCACCGGCGCGTCGTTGACCGCGGTGACGGTGATGCTGGAGGTCGCGATCGCGACGCTGAAGGCGGTGCTGCCGCCGTTGCTGCTGGTGTCGGCGCTGCCCCCGGCGGTCCCGCTGGTGCGGTCCCAGGCCCGGAAGCTGATGCCGGCGCTGCCCGCGTAGTTGGCCGCCGGAACGAAGCGCACCCGCGTCTGCGCGTCCGAGGCCAGCAGCAGGGAAGCCGTCGGCGACACGGCGGCGCCGACCGTGCTCCAGCTGGTGCCGCCATCGAGCGAATACTGCCAGTTGCCGTTGGTGGCAGGCGCAGCGGTCACGGCGATGCCGGCCAGCGCGCCGGTGCTGTCCGTGACGTGGCTGCCCAGCAGCTGGGAAACAAGCACGCCGGTCCCGCCGCTGCTGTCCTCCAGGATGGCGGGCAGGTTGTCGGCGCCGGCGAGCACCGGCGCCATGTTGGCGGAGCTCAGGTTCAGCTGGACGATCAACCCGTCCTGGCCCTGCGGCGCCGCATCGTAGGCGCCCGGCCTGGCCAGCCCGGAGGTGGAGGTGGTGGCTGCGATGGAGACGACGGAGTTGCTGGCGGCAATGCCCCCGACGGTCAGGCCGGAGCCGTAGTAGGTGCCGTAGTCCAGCGCGGCGCTGCCGCCGACGCCCGAGTTCACGACCGCGACGAACATCGCCGCGCCGGCGTTGGTCGACTGCGCGGCATCGGTCGTCACCGGAAAATCGGTCGATCCGGCGCCGCCGACCACGACGATGCGGCCGCCGGACAGCGCGACGCCGGTCGGCCGGTCGGTGCCGGAACCGCCCACATAGCTGGAATAGGTCAGCGACGCAGCGCCGGTCTGGGCCGTGTCGTAGATCCGCAGGAAGCCGGTGTCCGCGTTGTTGACGGTGGTGGTGGGAAGCCACGCGTTGCCCTTGATCTCGAACGGCGCGTTGTTCTTCGCGCGGGTTTCGCCCACCAGGTAGGCCTTGCCGCTGCCGTCGATCGCCACCGCCGTCAGCGTGTCGGCGTCCACGGATCCCACGTAGGTCGAATACAGGGTGGAGCCGGCCGCGTCGAGATGGGCCAGGAAGCCGTCGATCGCCCCGCCCAGGGCCGTGTCGTGCCCGCCCGGCGTCGCCATGTTGCCCGACGAGGTGTTGCCCACCAGGTAGACGTCGCCGCCGGTGCCGACGGCGATGCCGGTCGCCACGTCGCTGCCGCTGCCGCCCAGGACCTGCTGGTAGACCACGGTGCCGGTGCTGCCGTACTTGTTGACGAAAGCGTTGTCCGATGTGCCGAACACCGCGGACAGCAGCGCCGGCAGCAGACCGTTGTCGGACGCCTGGCCGGCGGCGTAGACGTTGCCGGCGCCGTCGAAGGCAATCGCGTTGCCCGAATCGGTGCTGGAGTTGCCGCCCATCAGGGTGCTGAAGGCCAGCGTTCCGCTCGCGTTCAGCTTGAAGATCACCGCGTCCTGGCCGTTGAGGGTCGAGTCGGTCGCGTTCAGCAGCGGGAAGTCGGAGGAATTGGTCCAGCCCGTCACCGCGATGTTGCCGGCGCCGTCCACCGCGATGGCGTTGCCCTGCTCGTCGCCGGTGCCGCCGATGCGGGTGGAGAACAGCAGGGTCGACAGGTCCGGGCTGAACTTGGCCACGAAGATGTCGCCGGCGCCGCCGCCGGGGCCGACCGACGCATTCAGCGGCGCATTGCTGCTGGTGGTGCGGCCGGTCACGTACACGTTGCCGGCCGCGTCCGTGGTGGTGGCCAGCACCGATTCCACGTTGCTGGTGCCGAAATAGGTGGCGTAGTCGAGCACCGGGTCGATCACCAGCGCGCGGCTGTGGTCGTAGCTGCCGAGCTCGAAGCCGACGCTGCCGTCGGCGCGGATCTCGTAGCGGCTGGCAACCGCCTCCAGGCCGGCGGCGCCGCGCTGGTAGCTCACCGGCGCCTTGAAGCGCACCTCGCTGCCGCTGCCGGCCAGCCGCAGCACCAGGTCGCCGTCGGCGGCGACACTCACCGATTCGGCGCCGCTGAAGCGCAGCCCGATCGCGCCGGGGTCGGCGCCGGCGGCGACGACGAAGTCGTATTCGAGCTGGCGCTGGGTGCCGTAGTAGCGCAGGTCCACGCCGTCGTAGACGCCGCGGTAGCTGACCGACTGGTAGTTGGCGATGTCCGTGCGCCACTGCGACGCGTCCGCGCCCAGGATGTAGTTGCTGCGCCCCTGCAGCAGCCCCTGGCCCTCGGCGTTGGCTGCGTTGGCGCCCTGCAATTGCAGCCGCACGGTCTGCTGGCCGCTGGCGCCGGCCAGCGTCAGCGTCGCGTTGCCGCCGTCCAGCGCAATGCCGTAGCCGCTGCCCCGGGCGTAGAAATCGGCCTGGCCGCCGTGGCCGCGGTTGTCCTCGAAGCTCAGCGCGCTGGCGGCGTAGGCGGCGGCCACGGAAACGGCCGGCGCCTCCTGCAGCGTCGCGGCGTAATCGCCTCCTTCGGTCAGGGTGCGCGTCTGCGCCACGCCCGCCAGGTTGCCCAGCGCCAGTCCGGCGGCCAGGTCGGCCGAGTAAAGGATGCGGGGCTCCATCACCTCCGCCACCGGCACGCTTCGATGGGCCCGGCCAGCGGTCAGTCGGCGGAGCCAGGCCATGTCAGGTGCGCCTTTGCATCAGGGCTTGCGGGTCAGCGACACCAGCGCCGGGGCCAGCTGCAGGCGCATCGACGTATCGGTGCCGCTGGAGCCCGGACGCGCTGGCGGCTTGCCGGCCGGCAGCGGACTGCTGTCGCCCAGGTCGGCCTTGCAGCGCAGTCCCGCCGGCAGCGAATAGTCGGCGTTGGGCAATTCGGCCCGGATGCGGAAGGTGTTGCTGGCGCCGTCGATCAGGCGGTCCACCACCGTGACGCGCGCCAGCCGCGGCGAAGCGCCGGGGAAATCGGGCGTGACGGTCACGGTCATCCCGGAGCGCACCGCGGAGAAATAGGTGGAAGGCAGGACCACCTCGACCCGCAGCGGATTGACCATCGCCACCCGGAACATCGCCTTTTCCTCGACCCGCTCGCCGGCGGACAGGAAGCGCTCGGCCACCACGCCGGCGATCGGGCTGCGGATGGTGCGCAGGCCAAGCTGCGCCTGGGCCAGGTCCTGCTCGCGCGCGAACACGGCGCGCTGCTCGCGGGCCTGCCCGAGCCGGTGCTCCGCCACCTCGAAGTCCGCCCTCGCCTGCTCCAGCGCCTGGCCGGAAATGAACTGCTGGTCGGCCAGTTCCCTGGCCCGCCCCAGCTTCTGCCGCGCCAGTTCCAGCGTCGCCTCCGCACCCCGCAATTCGCCGATCGCCTGGGCCTTGCTGGCCGCGACCGCAACGGACTGCCGCTCGACGTCGGCCCGCAGGGTCGCCATCGGCTGGCCGGCACGGACGATGTCGCCGCGCTCCACCAGCGTCGCCTCGATGACGCCGATCACCGGGCTGCCGATGTCGGAGACGCGGAACGGCTCGATCAGGCAACCAAGCGGTTGCGCCGCCATGGACGCGGTCCCGGGGGCCAGCAGGGCGAGGAGCAGGAGGCGGCGGAAGGATTTCATGGTGAAAGCTGGCGGCTGAAGGTCAGGTCCCGTTCCTGGGCGGCCGAGATGCGGGAGAGTGTTACACGTTGTTTCCTTTGCGTAAAGGATTCCCCCGCTTGCGCAAGGCGAAGCATCGGAACGCTCAGCAGCAGCGGGCACCCCAGCGCAGCGACCACTCCGAGCCACCAGCGCGGCCACCACCGCTGCAACAGGGGGAAATCGAGCGCCAGCATCGCCTGGCTGCTGCCCGGCTGTCCCTGGCGCCCGGCGCGGCCGAGGAACTGCCGGTCGATCCGGCTGGAGGCATTGTGTTGGCAGAGGATGACGTGCAAACCGCCAACCTTGACCGCAGTTGCATCCAGCAGGATGTCGGACCCGCGGCCCGCCATGCTGGTGGCGACGGTGATCCGGCCGCACTGGCCGGCGGCGGCGATCAGTTCGCTCTCGCCTTCGTCCTGGCGCGCATTGAGCACCCGGTGCTCCAGACCGTGCGCCGTCAAGGCGCGGGACAGGGCCTCGGATTGCGCTACCGAATCGGTGCCGACCAGCACCGGCCGCCCCTGCTGTTGCAGCGCCGCGCTGGTCGCGGCGACTGTTTGCCACAACCTGTTGCTATCGGGGAAGACGCGCACCGGCAGCCGCGTCACGCGGGGCGGCGTCCGTGGCGGAACCACGACCAGCTGCAGGCCGTAGACCGCCTTCAGCTCGGCCCGCGCCTCGCCCAATGTGCCGCTGGCGCCGGCCAGTCGCAGGTAGCGCGGAAAAAAACGCTGGAACGTGATCTGTGTCACTGTCGAGTTGCTCTGCGTGAGCGCAACTTCCTCCTTCAACTCGACCATCTGGTGCAGCCCCTGCGACCACGCGCGGCCCGGCGCCGCCCGGCCCGTCGTCTCGTCGATCAACTGCACCTGCCCTTCCCGCACCACGTAGTCGTGGTCGCGGCGCAGCACGTGCAGCGCCGTCAGCGCCAGCTCGAGCGCCGACTGGCGGTGGGCGCGGTGGCCGTACAGCGGATGGCCGGCCACCGGCCACTGCGGCAGGCGCAGCAGGCCGGCCGGCGTCAGTTCGATGCCGCGGTCGCCGCGGCGCTGGAAATCGCGGCCCTCCTCCAGCCGGCGGGCCAGCGCCAGCGCGCCGCGGTGGAACGCCTCCTGCGGCTGCGAGCCGCTGCCCTGTGACAGCACCAGCGGCATCCGCGCCTCGTCGATCAGCACCGTGTCGGCCTCGTCGAGGATCGCCATGCACAGGCCGCGCAGCACGGGCGGCGCGGCCGGCGACACCGACTGCAGCCGGCGCGCCCGCTGCTCCAGCGCCGACAGGTCGCCGGTGCGCGCCATGGCGTCGCGCAGGTAGTCGAACGCGATCTCCTTGGCGGTGCAGTAGGTCACGTCGCAGGCGTAGGCCAGCCGGCGCTGGTCCGTCGCCATCGGCTGGGTGACGCAATCGACCCGCAGCCCGAGCAGCGCGAAAAACGGCCGCAGCCGGCCGGCATCGCGTTGCGCCAGGTAGTCGTTGGCCGTGATCACATGCACCGGCGTGCCGGCCAGCGCCGCCACTGCCGCCGCCAATGCAATCGCCGCCGTCTTGCCTTCGCCGGTGGCCATTTCGACCAGCCGGTTGTCCAGCAACACGCGTGCCGCCAGCAGCTGCTGGCGGTGGGGGGCGAAGCCCAGGGTGAGGGCCAGGGCGCTGCCGGCACTGCCGAACGCTTCCAGCAGCCAGGCGTCGCCCTCCGGTGCCGATTGCCTGAGCGCCTGCAGCCGGGCCGGCAGCGCCGACAAGGGCTGCAGCGGCAATGCGGCCGCAGCATCGGCGAAGGCGCGCAGGCGGCGCGGCGACAGCGGCCGGGCACGGGGACGGGCACCCGCTGCGGCGGGCGCCTGCTGCGGATAGTCGCCCCAGACCAGCCCGGGGAACGGCCAGCTCGCGGCGCGCTCTTTCACGTCTGGCCGGTGGGGCTGAACTGCCGCACCAGCAACTGCCGCAAGACGCGCAGTCCCTGCAGGCCGAGCGGCTCGTCTTCCAGCACCAGCTTGACCCAGGCGCGGCCGCCGATGTGGTCGGGCGTCACGCTGGGCACCAGCACGTCCAGCAGGAACACCGGCAACTGGGTGCGCAGGCCGTCCTTGTCGGCCGGATCGACGCTGACCGGGCCGCCCTGGCGGTCCCCCAGCGCGGCGCTGGGAAGCTGGCGCGTCGCCGCCGGCGTTTCGTTGCGCAACTGCGCCGCGTGCGGCGTCAGCGGCGCCTCCGCCAGCCTGACCTCGATCGCCTTGACGCGGCCGCGCACCCGCAGCATGTCCTCGTCGCGCAGGACCGCGCGCACCTGCGCCGGCTCCGGGGACAGCACGTAGCCGAGCATGGTGCCGCGCTGGGCGAAGCTGCCGGGCAGGTCGCGCTCGTGCGGCCAGACGGTGCGCCCGCCGGTCTTGGCGCGCAGCTGCAGATCCGCCAGCTGCTGGTCCGCCCGCTGCAGTTCGGCGTCGTTGCGCGCCAGGTCCTCGCCCAGTTCGGCGGCGCGCGCCGGGTCTTGCAGCAGCGCGGTGTATTGCTGCGCCATCAGGCCGGACTTCTCGCTGTCGGTCTTGTCACGCTGGGCGGCGAGCACCGGGTCGGCGAGCGTCAGCACCACGTCGCCCTCCATCACCGGACTGCCGTCGCGCGCCATCGCGCCCTCGACGAACCCGGCCGATTCGGCGCGCAGCTGGGCGCGCTCCGGCGGCCAGACGACGCCGCGCGCCACCACGCTGGAGGGCACCGGCAGGACGAACAAGGCCAGCACGGAGCCGAGCGCGATCGCGCTCGCCGCCACCAGCGCCCGCCGCCGTGCCCCCGGATCGGCCGATTCCGCCACCGAGCGCAGCAACGCTGCCAGCACCGCCTTCACCAGCCAACCCAGCACCAGCAGGCCCGCCAGCCATCCCATCAGCCACGACTGGTGGCCCAGCCAGAACACCAGCGCGAACAGCAGCCCCAGGCGGTAGATCCAGGAGGCCGGCGCATAGAGCACCAGCCACTTCAGCTCGCCCTTGGCCAGCGCACTGGGCGGCAGCGCGCCCTCCGCGCCGATCAGGCGGCGCCATTGCGTGGTCCACCAGCCCTGGCTGCGCAGCGCGAGGTTGGGCAGCTGCAGCGCGTCGCACAGCAGGTGGTAGCCGTCCAGCCGCAGCAGCGGATTGGCGTTGAACACGATGGTGGAGACCGAGCAGATCAGCAGCACCGCCAGCGCGCCGTCGCGCAGCAGCCCGGGGCTGAGCACCAGCCAGGCGGCGATCGCCGCGGCCGCCAGCGCCAGTTCCACCATGATGCCGGCGGCGCTGACGATGGCGCGCTGCCGGGCGCTGGCGAAGCCGTTGGCGGCGCTGGCGTCCACATACGGCGCCGGCGTGAGGAACACCAGCGAGATGCCCATCTCGTGCACCGCGCCGCCGAAGCGGCGCACCGCCATCGCATGGGCGATCTCGTGCAGCGTCTTCACCACCGGGTAGCAGACCCAGGCCAGCGCGTAGCTCGAAGGCGTCGCCAGCACCCGCAGGGCCTCGGCCTTGAGCTGCGGAAAATTCACCGCCGCCGCCAGCGCGCCCAGGGCGACGGCCAGCAGCCACAGCGCGAACACGCTCCAGCGCCCCAGCAGCGCCGCCAGCGGCGCCAGCCGGTCCAGCAGCCGCGTCGGGTCGAACAGCTTCATCCGCACCATCAGCGGGTTGATGAAGGCGCGGCGCTTGCGCTGGCCCTCCTCGCTGCGGCGCGAGAACAGCAGCGACAGGTAGGGCGCGGCGTCGAACTGCACCATGCCGGCGCGGAACAACTGCGCCAGCAGCCGCAGGATGTCGTCCTGCGTCGGCGCGTCGTCGCCCTTGCGTTCCAGCAGCAGCGTCCACAGGCTTTCGACGGTGGCGTTGCCGTTGCAGCGGCCGGCGAACGCATAGGCCGCCGGATTGAGCCGCAGCTGCCGGCCCGAGCCCGGTTCCACCAGGATGTGCCAGACCTGGTCGCGCACCTCGTGCCGGACGATCTTCAGGCCCGCGACCAGGCTGGGCTTGAGCGGCGCGACGCGGTACCAGGAACCGCTGACCAGCGCTTCGGCCATCTACAGCGCCACCGTCCAGAGCGACAGGCGCAGCCAGGCGAAGGCGCGGTGGAACAGCAGCCAGCCCAGGCTGCGCTCGCCGACCTCGATCTTGCCCACGCCGCTCAGGCCGGGCCGCAGATTGGCCTGCGCCTGGTCGGGCGCAGCCTCCACCTCGAAGTAATTGCGGCCGTCGGCCGCGGTGGCCACCGGCACGATGCGCCGCGTGGTGAAGGCCAGCGGCCGCTCCGGCTGCGCTGCCAGCGCCAGCTGGCCCCGCTGGCCGGGCCGGATCGCCGCGATGTCGGTTTCGTCCACTTCCAGGATCAGGCGGAAGCTGTCATTGGGCGCCAGCACCATCAGCACCTCGCCGCGCTGCACCGGCGCGCCCAGCGTCTGCGACAGGTCGCCCTTGATCACGATGCCGTCGAACGGCGCCTGCAGTTTCGTCCGGTCGATCTGCGTCTCGGCCAGCGTGAGCAGGGCCTGGGTCTCGGCCGCCTTCGACTGGCTGACCACCATCTGGGTGCGGTCGTTGCGCGCCTGCGCCGCTCGGTAGCCGCCCTCGTGCTGGCGCAGTTCGCTCTCGCGCCGCTTGCGTTCGAGCTCCAGGTCCTGCGAGGACAGCTGCGCCAGCACCTGGCCGCTGGTGACGCGGTCGCCGGGGCGGACGTTGGCCTGCTGCAGGAAGCCGTCGGCCGGCGCCACCACCGCGCGCTGCACCGAGCCCTCCAGCCGGGCCGGCGCGCTCACCCGCCAGGGCAGCGGCAGCGCCATCAGCAGCGCAGCCGCCAGCAGGCCGGCGGCCCACGCAGCGCGGCGCCTGCCGGGCGCCGCCAGGGTGCTGCGCAGCGGCTGCGCCATCCTCCTGTACCACGGCAACTGCGCGGCGCGCTTCAATTCCAGCACCGGGCCGGCGAAGCTGGCGACGTCTTCGCACAGCGCGATCTGCGCCGGCCAGAACGGGGCGCCGCCGGCGCGCTCCAGCGTGATCGCGCCCACGACGCTGCCGCCGCTGACCACCGGCACGCTGCAGGCCTGGCCGTTGCCGGCCAGTTGCCGCTGCGCCAGGCTGACCGGGGCGGCGGACGCGGCCGACGGCCAGGCGACGCTCAGCTTCTGGTCCATCGCCTCGTGCATCGCCGCGACGATCGCCACCGAGGCCGCGTGGCGCTGGTCCGGCTCGGCGGCCTGCGAGCTGCCGACGATGCGCAGCTTGTCGCCGTCCAGCAGCGCGATGCTCACGCGGTGGCAGGACAGGAGTTCGGCCAGTTCGACGGCGAGCGCGCTGGCCGCGTCAGCCAGGCCGGCGCGCGCGAGCAGCGCGGCCTGGCAGCGCAGGATGGCGTCCTGGACGGCAAGCGGCCCTTGCGGGCCGGAGGAAAGCGGTGGGGGCGAGGCCTGGTCCATCTGGTGGACCGATTCTCACTGACATGCGCAGCCGGCGCCAGCGCGCAAACGCGCCCCCTCCGTTTGCGTCACGTGCGCGTCGTCAGGGCGCCACGGGCGTGCGTCCCAGCACCTGGGCCTCGTACGCGTGCAGGGACGGCAGCCCGCCGGTGTGCAGGAACAGCAGGTTCTCGCCCGGCTTGAAGAAGCCGCGCCGCGCCTCGCCGATCAGTCCGGCCATGATCTTGCCGGTGTACACCGGGTCCAGCGGAATGCCTTCGGTGCGCGCCAGCAGCTGCACCGCTTCCACCATCTTCTCGTTGGGAACCGAATATTTGGGCTGCCAGTAGCCGCCGATGCTGACCACCGACGCGCGCGGGATCTGCATGCCGGTGCCCAGCAGGTCGGCCACCGCCTGCGCCTCCTTGAACACCAGCGGCTCCTGGTCGGCCGGGTCGCGGCTGACGCCGATGCCGACGATCGGGATGTTGATGTGGTTGCCGAGGAACCCGGCCAGCAGGCCGCCGTGCGTGCCCGAACTGCCCGAGCCGACCACCACGCGGTCGATCGACACGCCCTGCTCGAAGAACTGCTGCTGCAGTTCCTGCGCGCAGGCCACGTAGCCCAGGCCGCCGAGCGCGTTGGAGCCGCCGCCCGGAATGATGTAGGCCTTGCGTCCGAGCGCCGCGACTTCCGCCGCCATCTTGCCCATGGCGTCCGCCATGTTGCTGCCGCCCGGCACCACCGTGATGGCCTCCACGCCCATCAGCCTGAACATGAAGTGGTTGCCGCTGGCGTTGTCGTCATAGCTGTCGGGAACGCGCTCCTCGATCACGAAGCGGCATTTGAGGCCCTCCTTGACCGCCGCCGCCAGCGTGATGCGGCAGTGGTTGGACTGCGGCGCGCCGCAGGTGACCAGCGTGTCCGCGCCCTGCGCGAGCGCGTCGGCCACCAGGAATTCGAGCTTGCGCGTCTTGTTGCCGCCGGGGAACAGGCCCAGCATGTCGTCGCGCTTGATCCAGACGTTCGGGCCCTTGCCGCCCGGACAGGTCTGCGCCAGGGCGCGCGTGAAGTTGGGGAGGAATTCGAGCGGGGTGGCGAACGGCGTGTAGCGCCGGCGCGCAATGCGTGAGAGGTCCATGGCCCCGATTGTGCCGTCAAGTAGGATGCGGAAAAACGAGAGGGGCGGCGATGAGGACACATCTGTCGGCGGCAGCCTGGCGCGGGATCGCGGTGGCCCTGCTCGCGCTGGCGCTCGCGGCGATCGGCGCGATGCACTACGCCAGCCAGCGCATGATCGCGATCCAGGGGCCGGGCGCGATGCAGGCGATGGGCGACCAGGCCCTGTGGCTGAGCGTGAACGAGGAGTTGTGGGTGCTCGACGCCGCCGGCAGCCGCATCGCCCGCAAGACGGCGGCCGACCTGGGCCTGGCCGCGGCGGTCAGCAACATCGTGCCGGCGCCCGACGGTCAGGCCCTGCTCACCAGCCGCGAGGACACCAGCTGGCAGGTGGTCAAGCGGGCCGACCTGTCGCGGGTGCGCACCATCCGGCCGAAATGGCCGCCGCAGTTCGAAGGCCATGCGAGCGGCGCCATCCACGTCGCGGTGTCGCCGCAATGGGACATCGCGGTGGCCACCGGCGGCGGCCACGCGGTGCTGCTGTTCGACGGCGAGGGCAACTTCAAGGGCCGCACCGCACCGGGCCTGTATCGCTTCACCAACGGCCTGTGGCACAGCCCCGAGGGCTGGTGGACCACCGACACCAACAGCTTCAAGCTGCGCCTGCTGGACACCAGGACGCTGGCCTTGAAGCAGACCATCGACCTGCGCGACACCACGCTGCCCTATGCCTTCCTCGGCGAACTGGCGGCTTCCGGCGGCGCGCCCCAGGCGCTCACGCAGCAGCCGCCGGTCGCCACCGTCAGCCGCGTCGGCGCCCTGATGGAGCCCGGCCACGTGGTGGACATCTTTCCCGACGGCAGCCAGGCCGTCTACAACCGGGAGCCGATCGCCGTCGTGCGCGACATCGCCTGGTTCAACGGGGACCTGCTGGTGATCGACGGCGCGAAGTACCAGCTCGCCCGCTACTCCGCCCGGCGGGAGGAACTGCCCCGGTTCGGCGACCCGGCGGTCAATGCCGAACTGGACGCGATGCTGGAGCGGCGCCAGTACTGGTCGCAACTGTCCTCGCGCTACGTGTTCCTGCCTGCCGCCACGCTGCTGCTGCTGGGCATGGCCGCCTACGGACGTTCCAAGACGGTGGCGCGCCAGCAGGTGATCGCGCAGCGGCCGCCCTACCTGGTGGGCACCCCTGCGATCACGCGCGGCCAGGCCGCCTGGCAATGGGCCTGGGTGGTGGCCCTGCCCTACCTGCTGCGGCTGGCCTTCGTCTTTGCCGTGCTGTCCTGGTGGCCGCGCTTCGCCCTGCCCAGGCTGGCCGCGGCCGGACTGGTGCACGGCTTCTGGGGCGCACTGCTGTCCAAGTGGCTGCTGCTGTGGCTGCCGCTGGTGGCATGGATGGCCCTTGAGCGCCGCCGCCACGACATGCTCTCGGCCAACCCCGCGCGCGAAGCCATCCTGAACCGCCGCGCCGTCGCCTGGCTGGGCCGCTACGACGACTTCGATGCGATTGCGCTGCCCAACGAGCAACCGCGCGAGACCGTGCTGCTGCTCGGATGGCGTCCGCGCTGGCTGCTGGTGACCAACCAGCGCCTCCTGCTGTTCGCCGCCAGCCCGCGCGAGCGCCGGCTGGTCAGCCAATGGCCGCGCAACAGCGTCGCCGAGGTCGCCAGGCAAGCGCCGCCGGCGGACCGCTGGCTGACACGCTGGCGGCGGCGCTGGCTGCACCGGCGGGTCAACCTGTACGTCCGGTTCAAGGACGGCAGCGTGCTGCAGGGCTTTGCGGCCAGCCAGGTGGCGGCGCGGCGGGTGCTGCAACTGCTCGAGGCGTTGACCGCCGCCGGCCGGGCCCGGGCCGTGGCGCCGGCGGCGCGCCAGTCCGGCCGGCGCTGGCACGAAGTGATCGCCTCCGCCGCCCTGCCCGGCCTGGGCCAGCTGCTGCAGGACCGCTTTGCCAGCGGCGCGGTGCTGCTCACCGCCGCCGGCCTGCTGTTGATGGGCGTCGTCGGTCCGGTGCTGTGGGCTGCCAGCGGGCCGAAGATGGATGTCTCGCCGGCGGCCCGGCTGGCCGGCGCGCTCTGGTGGCTGCTGCTGGCCGGCACCGCGGCGCTGGATGCGTGGTACTTCAGCGCCGCGCGGCGGCGGCGCGCCGCCGCCTAGTCGCCCGCGAGGGCCGCGAAGGCCTTGATCACCTCAGCCGGCGCCTGCACCAGTTCGATCAGCACACCCTCGCCGCCGACCGGCGACTGCTCGTTGCCCTTGGGATGGATGAAGCAGATGTCGAAGCCGGAGCCGCCGCGCCGGATGCCGCCGGGGGCAAAGCGCACGCCCTGCGCCGTCAGCCACTGCACCGCCGCGGGCAGGTCGTCGATCCACAGGCCGACGTGATTGAGCGGCGTCGTATGGACCGCCGGCTTCCTGTCCGGGTCCAGCGGCTGCATCAGGTCCACTTCGACCCGCAGGGGTCCGGCGCCGATGGCGCAGATGTCCTCGTCCACGTTCTCGCTGGCGCTGCGGAAGGTGCCGGTCACTTCCAGCCCGAACAGCTCCACCCACAGCTGGTGCAGCCGGGTCTTGTCGGGGCCGCCGATGGCGATCTGCTGGATGCCGAGCACCTTGAAGGGACGATTGGTCATGACTGCACCTGGTGTTGCGGAAAGGAACTGCGCGCCGGGCGCCGCGTCACGCGGCGAACTCCACGATCGGCTGGTCCACCACCAGGCTTTCGCCCTTGGCCGCCAGCACCTTGCTCACCACGCCGTCGGCGACGGCGAACAGCACGTTCTCCATCTTCATCGCCTCGATCACCGCCACGCGCTCGCCGGCCTGGACCTTCTGGCCCGGCTGCACCGCCACGTCCACCAGCAGGCCCGGCATCGGCGACAGCACGTAGCGGCTCATGTCCGGCGGCGCCTTGTACGGCATCAGCGCGTGCAGCTCGGCGGCCCTCGGCGTCAACACCAGCGCGTCCAGCCGCGTGCCGTTGTTGGCGATCCGGATCGCCAGCGGGTTCCTGCCGATCCCGCGTTCCACCTGCGCGGTGAAGGGCTGGCCGTTGACGGTGCCGCGGATGCGGGCCGCGCCCAGGTGCCAGCTGCTGCAGATGTCGTAGCGCGTCGCGCCGACGGTCACTGCGCTGGAGCCGGACTGGGCCTGGAAGTCGCTGACCGTCACCGGCTCGCGCCGATGCCTGCCTTCGTCGCCGAGCACGACGACCACGAACTCTTCGCCCACCGTGAACTCGTGGCCGGGCAACTGGCCGCTGATGCCGGCGGCACGCTGCAGCGCGCGGCGGTTGACGTACGCGGCCAGCGCCACCAGCAGCTGTGGATCGCCGTGCGGCACGTCCTGCGCGCGGAAGCCCTTGCCGTAGTGCTCGGCGATGAAGCCGGTGTTGAAATCGCCGCTGACGAAATTCGGGTGCGCCAGCAGCGCCGCCTGGAACGGGATGTTGCTGGAGACGCCGCGGATCACGAAGCCGTTGAGGGCCTCGCGCATCTTGGCGATCGCGTCGCTGCGGTCGGTGCCGTGCACGATCAGCTTGGCGATCATCGAGTCGTAGAACATCGGGATCTCGCCGCCCTCCTGCACGCCGGTGTCCACCCGCACGCCGAACAGGTGCTGCGTGTCGGCGGCCCACATCGTCTCCCTGGGCGGCTGGAAGCGCACCAGGCGCCCGGTGGACGGCAGGAAATTGCGGAACGGGTCCTCGGCGTTGATCCGGCATTCCATCGCCCAGCCGTTGCGCTTGACGTCGGCCTGCGCCAGCGGCAGCGGCTCGCCGGCCGCGACCCGGATCATCAGCTCCACCAGGTCGACGCCGGTGATGCACTCGGTGACCGGATGCTCCACCTGCAGCCGGGTGTTCATCTCCAGGAAGTAGAAGGACTGGTCCTTGCCGACCACGAATTCCACCGTGCCGGCGCTCTGGTACTTGACGGCCTTGGCCAGCGCCACCGCCTGCTCGCCCATGGCCTTGCGCGTGGCCTCGCTGATGAAGGGCGACGGCGCCTCCTCGATCACCTTCTGGTGGCGGCGCTGGATCGAGCACTCGCGCTCGTTGAGGTAGATCACGTTGCCCTGCGAGTCGCCCAGCACCTGGATCTCGATGTGGCGCGGCTCCTCCACGAACTTCTCGATGAAGACCCGGTCGTCGCCGAAGCTGTTGCGCGCCTCGTTCTGGCAGGCGGTGAAGCCTTCGAAGGCTTCCTTGTCGTCGTAGGCCACGCGCAGGCCCTTGCCGCCGCCGCCGGCGCTGGCCTTGATCATCACCGGGTAGCCGATGTCCCTGGCGATGCCCACCGCCTGGTCGGCGCTCTGGATCGCCTCGTTGAAGCCGGGGATGGTGTTGACGTTGGCCTCTTTCGCCAGCTTCTTGGACGCGATCTTGTCGCCCATCGCCGCGATCGAATAGTGCTTGGGCCCGATGAACACCAGGCCTTCTTCTTCCACCTGGCGGGCGAACGCCTCGTTCTCCGACAGGAAGCCGTAGCCCGGGTGCACGGCCTGGGCGCCGGTCTGCTTGCAGGCCGCGATGATCCGGTCGGCCTGCAGGTAGCTCTCGCGCGACGGCGCCGCCCCGATGTGCACCGCTTCGTCCGCCAGCTCCACGTGCCGGGCGTCGCGGTCGGCGTCCGAATACACCGCCACCGTGCGGATGCCCATCTTCCTGGCCGTCTTGATGACGCGGCAGGCGATCTCGCCCCGGTTTGCTATGAGGATCTTTGTGAACATGATGAGTCCTTAATTCGGGGGCAAGGACGCAGAAGTCGCAGAAGCGACGCAGAAATCGCAGAAAGGACCCGGTCGATTCTTCATTGTCTTTTCTGCGTCTTCCGCGTTGCTTCTGCGTGTTCTGCGTCCGGTTGTCCGCGTTGGCTGTCCGAATTCAGAGAGGAATGTTCCCGTGCTTGCGCCACGGGTTCTCGAGCTTCTTGTCGCGCAGCATGATCAGCGAGCGGCAGATGCGCTTGCGGGTCTCGTGCGGCAGGATGACGTCGTCGATGAAGCCGCGGGCGCCGGCGACGAAGGGGTTGGCGAAGCGCGCCTTGTATTCCGCCTCCTTGGCGGCCAGCTTGGCCGGGTCGCCCTTGTCCTCGCGGAAGATGATCTCCACCGCCCCCTTGGCGCCCATCACCGCGATCTCTGCATTCGGCCAGGCGAAGTTGACGTCGCCGCGCAGGTGCTTGGAACTCATCACGTCGTAGGCGCCGCCGTAGGCCTTGCGCGTGATGACGGTGATCTTGGGCACGGTGCACTCCGCATACGCGTACAGCAGCTTGGCGCCGTGCTTGATGATGCCGCCGTATTCCTGGCTGGTGCCGGGCATGAAGCCGGGCACGTCGACGAAGGTGATCACCGGGATGTTGAAGGCGTCGCAGAAGCGCACGAAGCGCGCGGCCTTGATCGAGCTCCTGATGTCCAGGCAGCCGGCCAGCACCAGCGGCTGGTTGGCGACGATGCCCACCGTCTGGCCTTCCATGCGGCCGAAGCCGATGATGATGTTCTGCGCGTACTCGGGCTGCAGCTCGAAGAAGTCGCCGTCGTCCACCGTCTTGGCGATCAGCTCCTTCATGTCGTAGGGCTTGTTGGCGTTGTCCGGCACCAGGGTGTCCAGCGACTTGTCCATGCGGTCGGCCGGATCCTTGCTGGGGCGCACCGGCGCCTTCTCGCGGTTGTTCAGCGGCAGGTAGTTGTACAGGCGCCGCAGCATCATCATGGCCTCGACGTCGTTCTCGAACGCCAGGTCCGCCACGCCGCTCTTGGTCGTGTGGCTGATGGCGCCGCCCAGCTCCTCCGCCGTCACCTCCTCGTGGGTGACGGTCTTCACCACCTCGGGGCCGGTGACGAACATGTAGCTCGAGTCCTTGACCATGAAGATGAAGTCGGTCATCGCCGGCGAATACACGGCGCCGCCGGCGCAGGGGCCCATCACCATGCTGATCTGCGGCACCACGCCCGAGGCCATCACGTTGCGCTGGAACACGTCGGCATAGCCGCCCAGCGACGCCACGCCCTCCTGGATCCGCGCGCCGCCCGAGTCGTTCAGGCCGATCACCGGGGCGCCGACCTTCATCGCCTGGTCCATCACCTTGCAGATCTTCTCCGCGTGGGCTTCGGACAGGGCGCCGCCGAACACGGTGAAGTCCTGGCTGAAGACGAACACCAGCCGGCCGTTGATCATTCCGTAGCCGGTGACGACGCCGTCGCCGGGGATCTTGTTGTCGGCCATGCCGAAGTCCACCGAGCGGTGCTCGACGAACATGTCCCATTCCTCGAAGGTGCCTTCGTCCAGCAGCAGTTCCAGCCGCTCGCGCGCCGTCAGCTTGCCCTTCTTGTGCTGGGCGTCGATCCGCTTCTGGCCGCCCCCCAGGCGCGCCGCGGCGCGTTTCTGTTCCAGTTGCGCGAGGATGTCTTGCATGAATAGTTCGCCAGTTATTCCGTTGGCCCTGAGCTCGGCCTGTCCTGAGCTTGTCGAAGGGTCGAAGGGCTTGAGACAATGTTCGCATGGGCTTCGACAGGCTCAGCCCGAACGGTTGGTGTATTCGCAGCCAGCAGCTGCCGGGCCGCGGCGGACGCCGGCACCCTTCCTTCTTCCACGTCGCGCATCAGCGCCGGCATCATCTTCTTCACCGCCGGGTGCTGCCGGAAATCCTGCTTCAGGCCGGCCTCGATCCGTTCCCACATCCAGTCCAGCGCCTGGCGCTTGCGGCGGGCCGCGAAGGCGCCGTTGGCGGTCTGCAGGCGGCGGAAGTGCGTCACCTCCTTCCAGAAGCGCTCCACGCCGTCGCCGCCCAGCGCGCTGAGCTGGATCACCGTGGGGTGCCACGCGTCCTTGTTGTGCAGCGCATGGTGCGGGTCGCCGTGCTGGCCGAACAGCCGCATGGCGCTGGTGATCTGGGCCTGGGCCCGGGTGGCGGCGCCGGCGTCGAGATCGGACTTGTTGACCACCACCAGGTCGGCCAGCTCCATCACGCCCTTCTTGATCGCCTGCAGGTCGTCGCCGGCATTGGGCAGCTGCATCAGCACGAACATGTCGGTCATGCCGGACACGGCCGTTTCGCTCTGGCCCACGCCCACCGTTTCCACGATCACGATGTCGTAGCCGGCGGCCTCGCACACCAGCATCGCCTCGCGCGTCTTCTCCGCCACCCCGCCCAGCGTGCCGCTCGAGGGGCTGGGCCGGATGTAGGCGCGCTCATTGACCGACAGCCGTTCCATGCGGGTCTTGTCGCCGAGGATGGACCCGCCGGACACGGTGGAGGACGGATCGATGGTGAGCACCGCGACCCGATGGCCCTGCGCGATCAGGAACAGCCCGAGCGCCTCGATGAAGGTGCTCTTGCCCACCCCCGGCACGCCGCTGATGCCCAGGCGGAACGAGTTGCCGGTGTGGGGCAGAAGGTCGGTGAGGAGCTGGTCGGCCTGCGCGCGGTGGTCGGCGCGGGTGGATTCCAGCAGCGTGATCGCCTTGGCGACGGCGCGGCGCTGCTGCTGGGCTTGCGATTGATCAAGGATGCGATCCAGCAACTCCCGTTCGGGCTGAGCCCCACTCCGTTCGGGCTGAGCTTGTCGAAGCCCCGCAAGCCCTTCGACAGGCTCAGGGCGAACGGTCCTTTTCCCTTCGACAGGCTCAGGGCGAACGGTGTTACTCCGTTCGGGCTGAGCTTGTCGAAGCCCCGTGAGCCCTTCGACCGGCTCAGGGCGAACGGTCCTTTTCCCTTCGACAGGCTCAGGGCGAACGGTGTTACTCCGTTCGGGCTGAGCTTGTCGAAGCCCCGCGAGCCCTTCGACCGGCTCAGGGCGAACGGTCCTTTTCCCTTCGACCGGCTCAGGGCGAACGGTCCTTTTCCCTTCGACAGGCTCAGGGCGAACGGTGTTACTCCGTTCGGGCTGAGCTTGTCGAAGCCCCGCAAGCCCTTCGACCGGCTCAGGGCGAACGGTCCTTTTCCCTTCGACAAGCTCAGGGCGAACGGATTTTGCTGGCGAGGATTTCGACTTCGCCAGTCCCTTGATCCGTTCCCAATCGCCCGCCATCAACGCTTCCTTCTTCGCCCTTGACCAGCCCTTGATCTGCTGCTCGAACGCAATCGCGCCCTCCCTGCTATCGAACTCCCCCTGCCACACCAACTCGACGGGCTTGCGCGTCGACGTATAGCCGATCTCCCCGGCGCCATGCTGCTGCATCCGCGCCTCCAGATCGTCGGTCTGGCCCGCGTAGTAGGAGCCGTCCGAACACCGCAACATGTACACGTAGAAAGGCTTCACGCGAATTCTTGTGCGAGGGCTTCGACAGGCTCAGCCCGAACGGAGGTGAGCGCCCGAACGGAGGTGAGCGCCCGAACGGAGGGCATGGCCAATCCTCATCTTCAGCCCAGCGCCTTGCGGATCTGCTCGAGCACATCCTTGGCCGACGCGGGAATCGGGGTGCCCGGGCCGTAGATGCCCTTGACGCCGGCGTTGTAGAGGAATTCGTAATCCTGCTGCGGCACCACGCCGCCGACGAAGACGATGATGTCGCCGCCGCCCTGCTTCTTGAGCTCCTCGATGATCGCGGGCACCAGCGTCTTGTGGCCGGCGGCCAGCGTGCTGACGCCCACCGCATGCACGTCGTTCTCGATCGCCTGGCGCGCGCATTCCTCGGGCGTCTGGAACAGCGGGCCGATGTCGACGTCGAAGCCCAGGTCGGCGAATGCCGTGGCAACCACCTTGGCGCCGCGGTCGTGGCCGTCCTGCCCCAGCTTGCTGATCATCACGCGCGGGCGCCGGCCCTGCTCCTGCGCGAAGGCCGCGATCTCGCTCTTGAGTTTGTCCCAGCCCTCGGCTGAATCGTAGGCAGCTGCATACACACCGGTCACCTTTTGCGTGTCGGCGCGGTGGCGCCCGAAGACCTTTTCCAGCGCATCGGAAATCTCGCCGACGGTGGCGCGGGCCCGCACGGCGTCGATCGACAGCGCCAGCAGGTTGCCGTCACCCTTGTCGGCCGCCGCCGTCAGCGCGTCCAGCGCCTTCTGCACCCTGGCCCCGTCGCGCGAGGCCCGGACCTGCTTCAGCCGCGCGATCTGCTGCTCGCGCACCATCACATTGTCGATGTCGCGGATCTCCAGCGGGGCGTGCTCGTCCAGCTTGTACTTGTTGACGCCGACGATCACGTCCTTGCCGGAATCGATGCGCGCCTGCTTCTCGGCCGCCGCCGCCTCGATCTTGAGCTTGGCCCAGCCGCTGTCCACGGCCTTGACCATGCCGCCCATGGCCTGCACTTCCTCGATGATCTTCCAGGCGGCATCGGCCATGTCGGCGGTCAGCTTCTCCATCATGTAGCTGCCGGCCCAGGGGTCGATCACGTTCGGGATGTGCGTTTCTTCCTGGATGATCAGCTGCGTGTTCCTGGCGATGCGCGAGCTGAACTCGGTGGGCAATGCGATGGCTTCGTCGAAGCTGTTGGTGTGCAGCGACTGGGTGCCGCCGAACACCGCGGCCATCGCCTCGATGGTCGTGCGCACGATGTTGTTGTACGGGTCCTGCTCGGTCAGGCTCCAGCCGGAGGTCTGGCAGTGGGTGCGCAGCATCAGGCTCTTGGCATTCTTGGCGCCGAAGCCGCTCATGATGCGGTGCCACAGCACGCGGGCGGCCCGCATCTTGGCCACTTCCAGGTAGAAGTTCATGCCGATCGCCCAGAAGAACGACAGCCGGCCGGCGAAGTCGTCCACGTCCAGGCCCTTGGCCTGCGCCGTCTTCACGTACTCCATGCCATCGGCCAGCGTGAACGCCAGCTCCAGCGCCTGGTTGGCGCCGGCCTCCTGCATGTGGTAGCCCGAGATCGAGATCGAGTTGAACTTCGGCATGTTCTTCGCCGTGTACTCGATGATGTCGCCGATGATCCGCATGCTGGGTTGCGGCGGATAGATGTACGTGTTGCGGACCATGAACTCCTTGAGGATGTCGTTCTGGATGGTTCCGCTCAGCTTGTCCTGCGAGACGCCCTGCTCCTCGGCCGCCACGATATAGCCGGCCAGCACCGGCAGCACGGCGCCGTTCATGGTCATGGAAACAGACACCTTGTCCAGCGGAATGCCGTCGAACAGGATCTTCATGTCCTCCACCGAGTCGATCGCCACGCCGGCCTTGCCGACGTCGCCGGTCACGCGCGGATGGTCGCTGTCGTAGCCGCGGTGGGTGGCCAGGTCGAAGGCCACCGACACGCCCTGGCCGCCGCCGGCCAGGCCCTTGCGGTAGAACGCGTTCGATTCCTCGGCGGTGGAAAAGCCCGCGTACTGGCGGATGGTCCACGGGCGCGCCGCATACATGGTGGCCTGCGGTCCGCGCAGGTAGGGCGCGAAGCCGGGCAGCGAATCGGTGTGCGGCAGGCCCTGCGTGTCGGCCGCGGTGTACAGCGGCTTGACCGTGATGCCGTCGGGCGTGTGCCAGTTCAACGCATCCACGTCGCCGCCGGGGGCCGATTTGGCGGCGGCCTTGGTCCATTGGTCCAGATTGGCGGCGGGGCTTGGGGTTCGATTCGGCTCGGTCATAACATTGCAATCTTCGCAAAGTTTTCGCCGGGTCGCAACGCTAAAATGCGAATCTACCGACTCTGATCCATGCAAATTTGCGAGGTTTGCGAAGATGACCAAGGCCTACATGGGCATTCGCCTCAAGACGCTGCGGGAGCGCCAGGGACTGACCCAGGCCGCATTGGCGGCCTCGCTCAAGATCTCGCCCAGCTACCTCAATCAGATCGAGAACGACCAGCGCCCGCTGACGGTGCCCGTGCTGCTGCGCCTGCAGTCCGCCCACGGCATCGACCTGCAGCTGTTTTCGGACGACGAGAACGCCCGCCGGCTGAGTGATCTGCAGTCGGTGTTCACCCGCGACCCCGAGGGCCTGGCCGTGCCCCTGGCCGAAGCCAAGGTGGTGGCCTCGCAGCTGCCCGCGGTGGCGCGGGTGCTGCTGCACCTGCACAGCCGGTCGCGCGCCATCGAGGACAGGCTGTCGTCCATCATCGCCGGCGCCGACGGCGACCGGCCGGGCGCCGGTCCCGCCGCGCCCCTGCAGCCCTATGAAGAGGTGCGCGAATTCTTCTACACCCGCCACGACCACATGGCGGTGCTGGACGAGCAGGCCGAGCAGCTCTATGAGGCGGTCACCGACGGCATGGCGCCCGGCCCGGTGCATGCGGCCGACCTGCTGGTCCGGCTGCAGGACAGGCTGGCCAGGCACCACGGCGTCCGCGTGCGCCTGGACGCCAGCACCCGCGCATCGGACCAGGCGCTGCGCAGCTACGACGCGGCCAGCGCCACCATGTCGCTGGCCTGCGACATGGACCCGGGCCAGCAGGCCTTCCAGCTGGGCGTGCAGCTGGCCTTCCTGGAGATGGGCAGCCAGATCGACGCCTTCACCACCGCGGAGTCCTTCACCACGTCGCAGGCGCGCAGCCTGGCGCGCCTGGGCTTTGCCAATCACTTCGCCGGCGCCCTGGTGCTGCCCAACCGCCTGTTCCAGGACACGGCCGAGGCCTTGCGCTATGACATCGAGCTGCTGAGCGACCGCTTCGGCGTCGGCTTCGAGACCATCGGCCACCGGCTGTCCACCATGCGCCACGCTCCGGGCAGCGGCGTGCCTTTCTTCTTCGTGCGGGTGGACCGCGCGGGCAATGTCTCCAAGCGCCAGTCCACGGCGGACTTCCACTTCTCGCGCCACGGCGGCACCTGCCCGCTGTGGAACGTGTACGAAGCCTTCTCGCAGCCCGGCACCATCCTGACGCAGCTGTCGCGCATGCCCGATGGCCGCACCTATCTGTGGATCGCGCGCACGGTGGAACACCGGCGGGGCGGCTACGGCGCGCCCCGGCGCATCTTTGCCGTGGCCCTGGGCTGCGACGTGCGCTACGCCGATCGCCTGGTCTATGCCAAGGGCCTGAACCTGACCGACCCCGACGCCGCCACCCTGATCGGCGCCGGCTGCAAGGTCTGCGACCGGGCCGACTGCGCCCAGCGCGCCTTCCCGCCGCTGGGCCGCACCCTGCAGATCGACGAGAACCAGCGCGGATTCGCGCCCTATTCCTCGGGCATGTGAAGGAGGACGGCATGCGCGACATCGACCCCGTGTCCATCCGCCTGTTCCTGGCCACGCTGGAGGAAGGCAGCATCGCCCGCGCCGCGGCGCGCGAGGCCATCGTGCCCTCGGCCGTGAGCAAGCGCATCTCCGAGATGGAGGCGGAACTCAAGGTGCCCCTGCTGGACCGCAGCGTCAAGGGCGTGCACCCCACGCCGGCCGGCCAGGCCCTGGCCCACCATGCCCGCAACCTGCTGCAAGGCATGGACAGAATGCAACGCGAAATGGCCGGCTATGTGGAGGGGGTGCGCGGCCTGATCAAGGTGCTGGCCAGCGTGACGTCGCTGTCGGGCGAACTGCCGGCCGACATCATGCGGTTTCGCACCGAGCGGCCGCAGATCGAGATCGACGTGGAAGAGCGCACCACGCCGGCCATCTACCGCGGCGTGCGCGACGGCCTGGCCGACGTGGGCATCGCCTCCGAGTTCGCCAGCCACGAGGGCCTGCAGGTCTTCCCGTATCGGCGCTACGCACTGGCCGCCGTGCTGCCGGCGGGCCACGCCCTGGCCGAGGCGGCGCAACTGGCCTATGCGCAGCTGCTGGCCGACGACCTGGTGGAGTTGAGCCGCGACAGCGGCATCAGCCAGGTGTTCGACGACGCTGCCCGCGCCGCGCGCACCTCGCGCACGGTCCGCGCCCGCGTCAGCTCGTTCGAGACCATCTGCACCCTGGTGGCGCGCGGCATGGGCGTGGGCGTGGTGCCGCTGTACCTCAAGGCCGCCAAGGAAAAATCATTGGGCCTGCGCTTCGTGCCGCTGGCCGACGACTGGGCCCAGCCGCGCAGCTTCATCGCCGTGCGCGACTACGACACGCTGCCGGTGGCGGCGCAGGCGTTCGTGGCGCATTTGCGGGAGAGCGCGGCGGGGGGTGGGGATTGAGGCGGGGGAGAAGTCTCGTGTGCCGTCTGCAACGTCCGCGGCGCGTCCGGTCACTGCATACAGTTGCCGGTGTGAGCCAGCGGGCCATTCTTCGCAGGTCTTGAGCTGCAGCAGCCATCAGGAACTCGTCGCGTGCCTCAGCGCGGGCGCTGGCCCACTCGCCCCAGCCTCCAGCCAGGCGATCTTTTGATCCAGGAATGACAGCATCGTGTGGAGCTCGATGCCGCGGCGCCTCAACTTGTCACGCTGGCTGACCAACGCCCTAAGCATCTTTCCCTTGCCATTCCCCGAACGCCGCTCGGCAACGAGCGTCTGGATCTCGCGCAGCGACATCCCCACGGACTGCCCCGCCTGGATGGCGTTCAGTAGCCGCAGGTCTGTGTCAGTGAATTCGAGGTAAGGCCTCGATCCACCCGCCAGGCCGGCCTTGGGCGTCAGCAGGCCCTCACGGACGTAGTGACGCACGGTTGTGGGCTTCACACCTCCACGCCGCGCAAATTCGGCAATCCACATCGCGTTCTCCTGGGGCTTGACTGTGCAGTCGACTGCACAGTTATAACAACTCCATGAACCAGCCCACGCCTGTCCTCCTCCTGCCCGGCCTCATGAACGACGAGCGCGTGTGGAGCCCGCTCCTGCCCGTGCTGGGTGCCGGTCGCCGCGTTCACATTGCCCCGACGCATCTGCATGCAAGCGTGGTGGACTCGGCGCGCGAAGCAATCGCCGCCCTGCCGCCCGGGTCGTTTGCCGTGGCGGGGTTTTCATTGGGCGGCTACGTTGCCCTGGAAGTCTGCCGCCAGGCCTCTGAGCGGATTGCCGGTCTTGGGCTCCTGGACACAGGCGCGGGTGCGGACTCCGAAGAGGCAAGGCAGGCGCGCGTGCGCATGGTGCAGGCGATGGGCCGCGGCACGGCGACCCTAGGCCAGATTGCCGCGGGGTTTGCGTCCCGGGTGGTGCATCCCTCACGTCTGCAAGACAAGGCGCTTCTCTCGCTGCTGGCCGACATGGCGGCGTCCGTGGGAAGCGCGGGCTTTGCCAGACAGCAGCAGGCCTCAATGGACCGCGTCGACAGCCGCGCCATGCTGAAGGATCTGCGGGTTCCCGCGTTGGTGCTGTGTGGGCGCGAAGACCAGGTGACTCCTCTTGCACTGAGCGAGGAAATGGCAGCCCTCCTGCCCGACGCGGAACTGGTGACCGTCGAGGTGTCCGGCCATATGACGACTCTGGAACAACCGGGCATCGTGGTGCCGGCGGTCCTGCGTTGGCTAGACCGCGTGGATGCCCGCTCTGTCTAGGCGTTGTGGACCGCCAGCGACAACGCAGCAGCAAGCCGAATCGGCGTACTTCTGGGTACCACGAGCAGGGAACGCTCTCCATGCCGAACTGGCGGTAGCGTTTCGAACGGCGCCGGCGTCGCCGATGCAGCGATGCCGCCGCGAGATCGGCAGGGGTCGACCCCTACGGCGTTCATCACACAGGCTAGTATCATCATTGATAGATTGCCAGACAGTACGGAGCACAGCGAAGGAGCGCGCTCATTTCTTGCCCATCCAGCCCCTTGAAAGTCGATTGATGTTCGGACGAAGCCGGTTGGCGCTGGGCGTTGGCGCGGGCCTGACGATCGGCTTTCTCGCCCTGATCGTGATCGTGGGCGCCACCATCTGGCTGGTGGAACGCGGCAACAGCCTGTTCGAGCAATCGGCATTGCAGCGCTCGATCCGCATCGTCGCGGTGGATCTGCGCGATCATTTGCGCACCGCGGAGTCGAGCCAGCGCGGATTTCTGCTGACCGGCAACCAGATCTACCTGGCCCCTTACGACACGGCCAAGACGCGGGCGCGGCAGGAGCTGGATGATCTGGGCCGGATGATTGCCCCGGATGCCCCGAACCGGGCCATGCTGCCCCGGTTGTCGGAGGCGGTCGGCGAAAAGATCGCAGAGATGGACAACACCATTGCGCTGAAAAGCGCCGGCCGCGATGCCGATGCCCTGGCATTGCTCCGGCAAAATCGCGGCAAGACGCTGATGGACGAAATCAACGTCTTTCTCTATGGCGCGGTATTGACCGCCGACGAGAGCGCAGCGCTCGACAGCGCAGAACAGCAGCGCAATGCATCGCTGCTGCGCTGGATCTCGGCGGGTGCCGCCGTGGTCATCATCCTGGTGGTGTTCGTGGTGGCCTTTACCGTCTACCGCAACGGCCAGGACCTGAAACTGGCGCGCGACGAAGTGCGGGCCATCAATCTGAGCCTGGAAGAACGCGTGAAGACCCGCACGGCCGATCTGGCCATGGCGCGGGAACGCGCGGAAGTCCTGCTGACCGAGGTCAATCACCGCGTGGCCAACAGCCTGCAGCTGGTGGCGGTGCTGGTGGGGATGCAATTGCGCTCCGTCACCGATACCGCGGCCAAGGATGCATTGCGCGAAACGCAATCGCGGATCAATGCCATCTCGCTGATCCACAAGAGCCTTTACACATCCGGCGATGTGACCAACGTGGCGCTGGACGATTATCTGGGCGCCATGCTGGGCAATCTGGAAACGGCGATGAAGAAGGACGGCCATACCGCCATCCTGAAATGCTATCTGGAGCCGATCTCGCTACGCACTGACGCCAGCGTCAGCCTGGGCGTGGCCGTCCAGGAACTGGTCACCAACGCCTTCAAATATGCCTATCCCGACGACAAGCCGGGCGAAGTGCGGGTGCGGCTGAAGCGATTGGGCGACGGCAGGGCCGAACTGACGGTCGAGGATGATGGCGTGGGGATGGCGGCAAACGCCAAGCATGCCGGCACGGGGCTGGGCAGCAAGATCATTCATACGATGGCGTCGTCGCTGCAGACAACTGTGGAATACATCAACCGCGCGCCGGGGACGGCTGCGCGGCTGGTGCTGACGACGGCGAATGCGTGATGGGACCTGCGATGAAATTCCGGCTGTCTGCGATCGCTTCGCTTGCGTTTCTCTGCGGCGCTTCGTTTGCCGCTGGCGGCGAGGGGCTGACCACGCCGGTCAAGTTGCCCGCCTACGATGCGGCGCGGCCTTCCTGCAGGGCGCCAACCGGGTTGCAGAAGAAGCTGGTCTTCGTGCAGGACAACCGGCGCGAATTCATGCAGGGCGTGGGACGCGGGCTGGAAGCCGCAGCGCGCGCGCGGGGCCTCGGCTACAGCGTTGCCTTTGCGAACAACGATCCCGCGCTGATGATCAAACAGGTGGGCGGCATTGCGACCGATCAGACGGGTGCGATCGTGGTGGCGCCGATCGATCCGCCGTCGCTGGCGCCGGCTCTGAAGAAGGTGTTCGGCGCGGGCGCCTATGTGGGTGCCATCGTGGCGCCGCCGGCGACGACGGTGCTGAACGCGCCGCAATACCTGACCGGCAAGGTTCTGGCGGAAGCGGCGGCCAACTACATCCGCACGCGGCTGGGCGCAAAGGCCAAGGTGGTGCTGCTGACGCATGACAGCCTGCAATTCCTGGCGCCGCGTTTCACCGCCATGCGCGACACCCTGCGGACACTGCCGGGCGTGACGATCGTCGCGGACATTTCGCCCGCCACGGTCGACAAGGAGGGCGGATATCGCACGATGAAGACGATCCTGCTGGCGCAACCGAACATCGATGTGGTGCTCGGCGCGGACACGGTGGTGCTGGGAGCGCTGGCGGCATTGCGCGAAGCGGGCAAGGCGCGGGCGGACCAGTTTCTGGGCGGCATCGACGGCGAGCAGGAAGCGGTCGCCGAAATCAAGAAAGGCGGCAGCCCCTACAAGGCGAGCATCAGCCTTGCTTCATCCATCTTCGGTTATGCGATGGGCCAGCAGGCCGCCGATTGGCTGGACGGAAAATCCATCCCACAGGCAATGGACATCCTGCCGAAGGCGCTCACCACCAGCAACATCGCGGACTACGAACGCGATACGGCCAACCCCGGCGCGGTGTATGCCGATCCGTCGCGGCGCGCGTCTTATCTGAAGATGTACGGCAATATCTGTTTCGAAACGCGCGACAACTACATCAACTTTCCCTGGTCATCGGAAACCAAATAGCATGACCGCCAAGCCTTTCGTCATCCTCTACGTCGAAGACAACGCGCTGGTGCGCGAGTCGTTCGCCGAGTTGCTCGCCACTGCGGATCGCCTGGTCGTGTGCGTGGCTGACGGCGCCGGCGCGCGCGCGGCGCTGCGCGAGCAGAACGTGGACCTGCTGATGACCGACATCAACCTGCCCGACGGCTCGGGCCTCGACGTGGCGCGCGAGGCCCTTGGTCAGAACCCGGGGTTGCCGGTGATCGTCTGCTCCGGGGGTGACTTGAGCGACGTCGCCCGGTCCCTCGGCCCGACCGCCCATCCGCTGAGGAAGCCCTTCGAACTGGACGAACTTGAGGCGCTGGTCGAGCGGATCGCGCGGTCGGCGACTTGACTGCCGCGGCCGCGGACGGGTATGGCGATGACTGCTTGTGGCCGGAGAGGACTTACGCCCTGCGGCAACTGGGGCAGCACGGCCCTCTGGCGACCGCTCCTAGCGGCCGGCAGGAACGACTGCTTTGCAGCGGTTGTCGTCGAGGACTTGGTTGTAGGTCCGCCAGTCGCCGGCCCGTTTCAGCGCTGACAAGGCGCCGGAGCGAATCTGACCGTATTCCAGAGGGCCAATCTTCGGAAAGGCGCGCTTCGCCTTCAGCAGGCGCGGGTCGAAGTTCGCACCCATGAACATAAGCAGGGATTCGATGGCAGCCATCTGCTGGTGGCATACGGCCGGCCGACGAGCACATCTTCGCTCCTCTACCGCTTGACCAACTCCCCGCGGAAGTACTGGTGCATGCGGATGAGCCCGCGGGAGAGCTGCGTGGTCCCAACAGGGAACGGGAACGTCGCCTGCGAAGGAAGACTGGCTTGACCCATCCTCCATGTAGCGCGCGCTTTTAGTCTAGCCACTCCGGCCCGCTCACGCCTGGGCGCGTCCTGCTGCCTGCCGCTCATCGTTGAGCTTCCGAACATTTCGTTCAGGTTGGCATACTCTGCGAGTTACGTGGCGTGTTCTGCATATTGCGACTTGGCGCAAAGTCCTACATTTCAGTGGCGCCGGACGCACCGTCCGGACGTCTTCCACCAACTAGGAGTTCCGAAATGACCAACCAAGTAGCACTGATTACCGGCGGCGCCACCGGCATTGGCAAAGCCGTCGCCCTCAAGCTGGCCGCGCGTGGCGTGACCGTCATCATGACTGGCCGCAGAGCCGAAACCGGAAAGGCAGCCGTGGCCGAAGTAGTCGCGGCAGCTCGCGACGGCGCGCAAGTGCGCTTCGTTCAGAACGACGTCGCCGATGAAGCCGCCGTCAAGTCGCTGATTGATGGCATCGTTTCTGAATTCGGCCGTCTCGACATGGCAGTGAACAACGCCGGCATTTCCAATGAAACGGGCACGCTCGTGCAGTCGAGCAGCGACAACTACCGTGCCATGGTCGACACCAACATCATGGGCGTGTACTTCAGCATGAAGCACGAACTCGCCCAGATGGTGAAGCAGGGTAACGGCGCCATCGTCAACCTGGCCTCCATTGCCGGCTTGAACGGAATTGCCTGGGCCGGGCCGTATGCTTCCACCAAGCACGCAGTCGTGGGCCTCACCAAGTCGTCCGCCCTCGACCATGCGACCCAAGGCATCCGTGTCAACGGCGTCGCGCCCGGCGCCATCAAGACGGACATCATCGCTGCGCAGCTTGATGGCGGCGACCCCAACTACAACGAGTCCAGCATTGCAGCAATGCATCCGATGAATCGTCTCGGCAGGCCTGAGGAAGTAGCAAACGCCATCTGCTGGCTGCTCTCCGACGAAGCCAGCTTCGTCACCGGTCATGTGCTGAACGTGGACGGTGGCTTCCAGGCAAAGTAAGGGCCATGGTCGCGTCGCTGCAAGACAAACTGAAGGTCCCTCCTACGTTGTGGGAGGGACTCAAGCGGGTTGGAGTCGGCCGAGCTGAAGTTGCCCGCTTGGCGCAGCTTCCTCTCAGCGTGCTGAAGGATGACACCCCTGTTTCAACTGCCCAGTTCTTCGCGGTGTGGCGGGCCGTCGAAACGGTCAGCCGGGACGCTGCCATCGGAGTGCGCATCGCTACCGCGCTGGACGGGGCCGTGATGCCGCTCCCCTTCGTTGCGGCACAGCACGCCAGGGATTTCCGCGACGCGCTCAGTCGGGTAGCACGGTTCAAGCGCCTGTGCGCGCCAGAGGACGTCGCACTACGCGAAGTTGGCGAGCGTGCCGAACTCGTGGTGCACTGGCCCCATGCCGGTTCCGCCAGCGTTCCTTGTTCGCTCGTTGATGCGACGATGGCATCCTTTTTGGAGCTGGGTCGGCGCGGCACGTCAGAGCGCCTGATTCCTCTTGGCCTGGAGCTTGCGCGCCCGGCAGCTGCGAAGTCAGCGCTTGAGCGCTACTTCGGCTGTCCTGTTCAGTTCGCCGCCAAATTGGACCGCATCACCTTTCGTCGAGCGGACTTGGACAAGCTCTTTGCCACCTACAACAAGGACTTGCTGGACGTCCTCGCTCCTGAGTTGGACCGTCGCCTGGAGCACCATGGAGCTTTTGAGTCTGTGGCGGCACAGGCGAAGTGGGTGCTCCGGCGCCGCCTGACGGCCGGGCGTCCGGACATTCGCTCGGTCGCATCGGAGCTTGCGATGAGCGAGCGTTCGCTGCAGCGCCGACTGACTGATGAGGGCGTCACCTTCCAGGCGCTCGTCAGCGAAACACGGCACCAGCTCGCACTGGAGTACTTGGCAGACGAGTCGCTCGCTCTTATCGAGGTTGGCTTCATGCTGGGCTACGAGGACCAGAATTCGTTCTTCCGTGCGTTTCGGCAATGGGAGGAGCAAACCCCCTCGGAATGGCGCGCCGCCAACGTCGCGAGGAACTAATGGAAGCCGCGAAACGCATTCTTTTGTTCGGAGCATCCGGGATGGTGGGCGGCGGTGTCTTGCGAGAGTGCCCGCTTGCGCCAGACGTCCGACAGGTGGTGTCCATCGGGCGCTCTTCGCTTCCGATTCACAATCCCAGACTGATTCAGGTGGTGAGCCCCAATTTCGCGACGAACCCCTCCGAAATCTCTGACGACGACCTGCGCGATGTGGACGCCTGTTTCTTCTGCCTGGGAATATCGGCCGCCGGCCTGTCCGAAGAGCAGTACTCCGCAGTGACGTTCGGCCTTACCCTAGCGGTGGCCGAGCGCTTGGCCAAGCACAGCCCGCAGGCGACCTTCGTGTACGTTTCGGGCGCGGGGGCCGACAGCTTCGACAACTGCGCAAGTAGCTCGCCCTGAAATCCTCGCGCATTCTCGTAAAAGCGCGGATTCACGATTGAACAGAGGCACTCCCGAATGCAGGCGAGCAATGCGGTACGTTCCCGTGAGTTAACTACATGCTGTTGGGGTTGTCCCACAAACTACGCGGTCGCAATATCGAGCGCGCTGCGCAATAACGCGCAATAGCCGACATCGCAAGTCGCTGTGAGGACTGGAGTTTCCGGCATTTTGGGTGATTCTGCGCGCTTACGGCAGCTTCCGGCCAGGCGTTGTCCCTCGCCGCGCATGTCGGCCAAAGTCAGGTACCGGTGACAGCGGTCATCGGGCGGCCCCAACCTGATCGACCGCCCCCAGTCTCAAACAGTCCGCTGGGGCAAGGTCCGCCTCGCAGCGGTTGCGGTCGGTCGTGGGTGGAAGCAAACTTCACGGTTTCCGCCCCAATGCAGCCATTGAGTTACCCTGAGCTGTAGAAGCGCGACCGACGACATCGGGTCGAAAGCAACCGTTGCACAGAGAACTCTGACTAGCGCAATCGGGCGTTTTCTCTAGTCAGAGTTGAAGTATCGGGACGCTGTGGAAGAATGCGGCATCGGCTTTGAAAAGAATCGTGGCGCTGACCGACCCATTCCAGAATTTCAAGGTTCACCGTGACCTCGTGTTGGAGTTTGTCGCCGTATGCGCAAGGTGCGAATACGCGATGAAGGAAACCGAGTACAAGCGAAACGCCCGAGGAATGGTTTCTGCCGCTTGGCAGATGCTCGCGGAAGGGGCCGGCCGCTGGCTTCGCGTGCCGGAGGGAAGCGATTTGGCTGATGCTGTCAGGTTGTTGTCGGAGGCTCCTCCGATGGTTCAAACGTTTGACGCAGGCTGGCAACCGGTCCTGTACGCGGGACAGAACGAAATTGAACGCGCAGTTAATGCCGCGGTCCAGGTGCGTCACAATCTGTTCCACGGTGGTAAGCACCATCCATCTGAAGGCAACCGAGACCGAGACTTGGTGCAGGCCGCGCTAACGCTCTTGAAGGCCGTCATCGAAGCGGAGCCCGGGCACTTGCGAGAGGAATACAACTTGGGCGACGCCTGACGTCACCGGAACGTTCCACCTGAGCTCACGTTCTAGTTGGGCGTACTGCTGCGTGTGTTCCCAAGCGTGAGCTCCCCGCCGCTGCAAAGATGCCCCGTCGTGCGCTAACGTCGACAATGGAGAACAGATTGCTTACTTCGGAAGGAATGCGCTGGTTTAAGTGCGATTTTCAGTTGCAGACGCCTGAGGACAGCACCAACTGGCTTGACGTCGAGACGAAGCTGTCTGAGCCGAGGCGCCCTGCCACTGGTCCAAGGAAGGTGGAAGGCAGCGACAGGTTAGATCCGTCAATTCCCGATGAATCGAGGTTGCAAGAGACCGCCAGGACTTACTTGCGCAGGTGTCACGAACTGGGGCTCGAAGTGGTTGGGATTACCGACCACAACTTTTCCGCGAAGTTGGAACCGCGCGATTGGTTTCTCACGCACCTAGTCGAGCAGAACAAGAGCGTCGCGCGGGAACTTAGCCGTCCCCCGTTGTTCATCCTGCCGGGATTTGAAGTGGACATCGGGTACCACGTTCTTTGCCTGTTCGATCCAGCCAGACAACTGTCCCACGTCCGTCGCGTGCACGGCATCCTCACTCGGCTCGGACTTGTAGAAGGCAGTAGGTTCAGAAACGGTCGCCCAGAGCCGCTAAGGATCGCTGGCGAGAGCGTCAGTCTGAAGAAGCTTCTGAATGTTGTTCAAGACGAGCACGGCGGCATCTGCATCGCCGCGCATGCTGACCAGAACGACGGAATCCTGTGCAATGCCAGAAACGTTCAGGACTATCACAATCTAGACTTGTACGCGGTGGAAGTCACCTCGCTTCCGTTGTCCAAGCGGGCGAGTGACATCCTTCTAGCCAAGAGCCCCGAGTGGGCCCGGGCTGGTCGCCAGCCTGCCGCGGTCATGTCGTCCGATGCGAAATCTCTCAGGACTTCAAAGGATGGATCGGCGGGGCCGAATTGCCTGGGGTATCGGCATACGTGGGTGCGTATGTCGAAACCTTCCGTGACTGCGCTTCGTCAGGCATTCCTTGACCCAGCGTCGCGCATACGTTTGCTTGGACCGAATCCGAGTGACTCTCACGCACATGCAAGAATCGTTTCGGTCTCGATCAAGGGAGCCAGGTTCATGGCAGATCAGGCCGTTCATTTCTCCGAAAACTTGAACTGCGTGATCGGCGGCAGAGGAAGCGGTAAGTCGACTTTGCTTGAGTATCTTCGGTTGGCGCTCGATTCCAAGCAGCCTGACCGCGGCTCGCTTGACCCAGCCCTCGAGAAGAAGCGGCAGCAGATATTTGCTTCTCTTCGCGAAACCTCCGGAGAAGTGCAGGTGGAGTATGAAACCGACAGAGGGGTTCGCGACATCTTGCTGTACTCACCGGCGTCAGCGACGCCAAGGCAGATTCTCAGCCGCGCAGTGGACGACGTTCCAACTGTTTTGCGCCGTTTGCAGGCGCAGTTCTTTAGCCAAGGCGAGCTAACTCGCTTCACGAGCGATGGGGCGGGAAGAGCAAAGGTCCGAGAGATTGTCGACTCGGCCGCAGGCCCCGAGCTCGAGCAGCTTGAACAGGAGGAGCTTGACCTTCAGTCAAGACTGAAACGGTGCTTTCAGGCCGCGCAGGAATGTCGCCGGCTACAAGGGGAAATCAGGTCGGCCCGCCAGGCGTCCGTTGAGATCGCTCGGCAACTGGAGGCTCTGACTTCGGTGGAAGAAGAGGCAAAGGCGAGCCAAGCTGCTGTAGAGGCTGACGCATTCCTCAAGGACTTGGCAAAGCGGGCGGAAGACGAGCTGCAGGCCGCGACGAACTACGTCATGTCTCTTTCGGCGCCTCACCTGGCGCTGCCGGGAACCTCCGCAACTTGGCCGGAGATCGGCTGGTTTAGGGCTGCCCTCACGGCGCTCAACGAGGCTCGCGCAGAGTTTGAGAAGGAGACTGGCGACAGCCTTCAAAGACTCAAGAATCAGTTCCAAAACATCTTGGGCGATACTGCCCGAGAGAGCCCGCTCGCAGCCATTGCGGATGCTCGTCAGAATTTCCGGCTTGCCTGCGAGGCGAAGGGCCTCACTGTCGAAAACCTGACAAAGTTTGAAGAGCTTACGCAGGAACGGCAGACAAAGATCTCGTTCATCGACGCTAGAGAGGCGGAACTACAGACGTGTTCTGCGGATGCGTCCGCACTAGACGAGACGTTGCAGGCACTCCAGCAACTCTGGCGGACGCAGTTCGACTTGAGAGCCCGTGTGGCAGGCGCGCTGCAGTCCAAGGTCGTCTCGCAATCCATACGCGTCCACGTCGGGTATATGGGAGATCGCCAATCCTTCTTGGATAGGTGGCTTCGGCTGGCGCCGCGCGACGGCCGCGGAAAACTGGCGCGGCGATGGGAGGAACTCGGGAGTGATATCTACCAAGCTTGGAAAAGCAGGCAAGATTTGCCGTCGCCTTGGGAAATCGTTGAAGCAGGGCGAGGCGATCCCCGCGCGCTGCCCTACCTGTACGGGGAGATGGCCGATGACCTGCAACCCGCGTTACTCGCATATCTGGACAGCGCAGATGCTCGCGAGATGTGGGAGGCAGCTCGAGGGACAAGGATCGACGACGAGGTTGATGTAGATCTCTTTAGAGAGGACGGGTCCGCTGCAGGCAACCTGCTGGGAACCCTGTCGGAAGGCCAACGAAACACAGTTCTCTTGAACATGATCTTGGCGATGGGGAATGGACCCATCGTCATCGACCAACCGGAAGACGAACTTGACGCGAGCTTCATCTACAAGAGTTTGGTGACGGATCTGAGGTCCGCAAAGGAAGGCCGGCAACTACTAATCGCAACCCACAACGCGAACCTGCCGGTGAATGGCGACGCCGAGTTCATCTTGGCGCTCGAAGCGAGAGATGGGCGCGGCATGCAGCGAACCTTAGGGGGGCTTGATCGCCGACATGTTGTACAGGCCGTGGTTGACATCATGGAGGGATCTGAGGAGGCCTTCCGTCGACGCAGCGACAAGTACCACTTCTAGGTCCCACCCTAAGAGGGCAGCCGGGAAAGCTCAGTAAGCAGGTATCGAAGGTCAACGCACACGAAGCACTTCATCTTCTGTCGTGTTTCGATCCCAACGCCGATCAGCCGAGGGCTCAAAACGCGAAGGGGATCGCCGAAGTCGTGGACTACGAGAACCGGCCCTCCGCTGATTCCATGCGGTGCTGGAGCTTTGAAGCCGCCGAAGCCATTCCTAAACGTCCACCTAACGTCAAAGTCCAGGCAGAAGTGGGCACCGTTGAAGCCCAAGGCCACGCGCATGGAATCGTCGGATGCAAGGCCGAAATATGCATAGGGCCGCTGGGCTAGCGTCTGCGCCCAAGTCGCCCGCCGATTCTTTGTTTCCGGAAAACCGCATGCTGCCAAGTACATGTTTGGCCGAAGGTTGTCACGGAAGACGTGCTCGACTTTGAAAAACCCGCTGAACACTTTTCGGAGATCGAGGCTTCTTGGCCGAACGGCCACAACATCGACAGTGGAGCCGTCTGCGGGGATTGTTAGGCGAATCTGATCATATGGACTCAGCTCTCGGAGCTGTCCCTCGCAGAAGACAAGACCCACACCCGATCCATCGCTGACGTTGTTCGGATCCTTTGCGAGCACGTGCGCAGCAGTCACCAAGTATGGGGTGTCGTTGATCTCCACGCCGAATGCCGTCCCATAATGATATGGAGCGTCCTGAGGGTCCGTCTTGAACACGGGCACGTACCAGCCGGCGAAGTGCTTAGGGGCGTTCGAAATCTGCCCCGCAAGGTCACTGGACAGCTTGTCCATCTCAGAATGTGGTGGCGAGTTTTTGCTCATGTCGTGGACTTTGCCATTGGCGGCTTGGAGGGCAAAATTCATCAGCTCATGCCACCGGCTTCCATGCTCCGCGCGACCGGCGTACCCCTCAGTCAACAAGCGATAGGATCTCCGGGGAGCGCGCAAGCGGACCTGTGCGAACGATGACAGATGCTCCTCGCACTAGGATACGGTTCAGGAAAAACAAATGCACATCTTGCTGCTGGGTGCCGGATTCACCCGAAATTGGGGCGGTTGGCTTGCTTCCGAATTAGTCGGCGATCTGCTTGGGCGCGTATCCGAGCATGCCGAGCTCCACCAGCGGCTGCAACGCTCAGTGGGCGACTACGAAGGTCTGCTGGGGGAGCTACGGGACGCCTACGACACACACCCGACCGTCTCTGTGGAGGACCAGCTTACCGCGTTGTATGGCGCCTTGATGGCGTCTTTCGGCGATATGAATGGCGCGCTCGCCGCGTTGTCGTCCATGGAGTTTGACTTCGCTCCGCACATGTGCGTACAGCGGTTCCTGATGAAATTCGATGCGATTTTCACCCTCAACCAGGATCTCCTGTTTGAATTGCACTATACGGTGCCACCATACGACGATATAGGGTTCGCCGGCTTTCATTTCCCGGGCATGCTACCGCCGATGTCCTTTGCAGAGCGCACCCCGGGAGAAAAGCTTCGCGATTCCGGAGCGTGGACACGGACAGAGTTTCGTCGCGACTCCAACTTGCAGCCGATCTACAAGCTGCACGGTTCGGTGAATTGGCGAGACCGACTCGGCGGAGATGTCGTGGTGATGGGCACGCAAAAGCAAAGCACCATCGCCGGCAACGAGCTCCTGCGTGACTACTTCGAAGAGTTCCGCGCACAGTTGGCGGTGGGGAATACGCGACTGATGGTGATTGGCTATGGCTGGAGAGACGAGCACGTAAACGAAGCGTTAATTTCGGCCACCGCTAGTGGAATGCGCATGTTCGTAGTCAGTCCTGAAGGGAGCGATGCGTTCAGGCCCGTCAAGGCTGGGGGGCTGACTTACAGTCACCCTTTGGCAGCCATTCCCCTTCTAGGTGAATCACGCCGCCCCTTGACCAGCACTTTTTCAACTGACGCTCTGGAACGCGGCAAGCTGGAGCGATTCTTTGCGTCGAGTAACGAAGCAAGAAGATAGAGGAGCTTCGTCACCCGTCTCGAGTTGTTCCGCGACGGCGGGATGGCACGGGGGTGAGAGCTTTCGGGGGCGGGCCAGGCATGAATGCGGAAGTCTGCTTCCGGCCAATCGCGTTCGCAGCGCGCCTGTCGCCAATGACCGGTGTCGGCGAACGCTGTCATTTACACGGCCTGACGTGACCGTCGACTCCCAGTCTGAAGCAGTCATTCACCGACGTTGCATCTGGCCTGAAAGGGGCTCCCAGCGCAGTAGCGGCGTGATGGCCGCTCCCGACCCCATAGCGGACTTCGCCTTTTCCGCACGAAGCCCGCCGCCTCAACTCCCACTCAACGGCCGCCTACGTTGCCCCGGGTTTCCCCCACCCTCTCCGCCCGAGACCTTCGCAGTTCCCAACCATCACTTTTTCAAACCCGCGCCCTGCGGGATGATGGCTGATGACCGCTGAAAGTTCGACCCCAAGCCCCTCCCACGCCTTCCTCCCCGACGACGAACTGCCGCTGCGCGGCGTCAAGGTGCTGGAGCTGTCGCACATGATCATGGGCCCGGCCGGCGGGCTGGTGCTGGCCGACCTGGGGGCCGAGGTGATCAAGGTGGAGCCGCTGGACGGCGACCGCACGCGCCGCCTCAAGGGCTCGGGCATCGGCTACTTCCCGGTCTTCAGCCGCAACAAGCAGAGCCTGGCGGTCGACCTCAAGTCCACCGAGGGCCAGGCCCTGGTGCGCCAGCTGGCGCTGGGCTGCGACATGCTGATCGAGAACTTTCGCGACGACAGCCTGGCCCAGTACGGCCTGGACTACGCCTCGCTGTCCGCCGCCAACCCGGGCCTGATCTATGTGTCGCTCAAGGGCTTCCTGTCAGGGCCGTACAAGCAGCGCACCGCGCTCGACGAAGTGGTGCAGATGATGGGCGGCATGGCCTACATCAACGGCAGCACCGGCGCGCCGCAGCGCGTGGCACCCTCGGTCAACGACATCCTGGGCGGCACCTTCGGCGTGGTGGGCGCGCTGGCCGCGCTCCACGACCGCCAGCGCACCGGCCGCGGCCGCCAGGTGCGCGCCGGCCTGTTCGAGAACAACCTGCTGCTGGTGGCGCAGTTCATCGCCCAGCACCAGCTCAGCGGCCAGGCGCCGGTGCCGATGGGCGACAAGCGCACGCCGCCCTGGGGCGTCTACGACATCTTCGACACGCAGGACGGCGGCCGGATCTTCGTGGCCGTGGTCAGCGACGCCAACTGGCAGACCTTCTGCCAGGACTTCCTGCCGGCGGGCTGGTCCGCCGACGAGCGCCTGCGCACGGCCGTCCAGCGCGAGGCCGCGCGGCCCTGGCTGGTGCCCGAAGTGGCGGCCATCCTCAAGCAGTGGAAGACCGCCGACCTGTGCGCCGCGCTGGAGGCCTCGGGCCTGTCCTATGGTCCCATCCGCCAGCCCTATGATCTGCTCAGCGACCCCCACCTCAAGCAAGGCGGCGCGCTGATTCCCACCACCATGCCCGGCGGCCAGCATGTGGACGCCGCCGCCCTGCCGATCGAGTTCGACGGCCAGAAGATGGGCAAGCGGCTGGACCCGCAGCCGGTGGGCGCGCAAACCCGGTCCATCCTGCGCGGCCTGGGCCTGGACGACGAGCGCATCGCCAGCCTGATCGAACACGGCGTCGTCGCCGCCTGAACACTTCACACATCCACACAGGAGACAAACCCATGATCCGCCGCAACCTCTTCGCCCTGCTCGCCCTGGCCGCCGCCTGCGGCCTGGCGCAGGCCCAGCCCACTTCGACAGGCTCAGGACAGGCCTACCCGGCCAAGCCGATCCGGGTGATCGTTCCGTCCACGCCCGGCGGCGGCACCGACTTCATCGGCCGCCTGATCAGCACCAAGCTCAACGAACTGAACGGCTGGACCGTCGTTCCCGACAACAAGCCCGGCGCCGGCACCGCGCTGGGCCTGGCCGAAGCCGCGCGTTCGCGCAACGACGGCTACGAGCTGGTGGTGGCGCAGACCGACAACGTGTCGCTGATCCCGCTGCTGCTGAAGGTTGCCTACGACCCGGTCAGGGACCTGACGCCGGTGGCGCTGGTGGCGACCACGCCGATGGTGCTGATCGTGCCGGCCAGCTCGCCCTTCCGCACGCTGGGCGACCTGATCAAGGCCGCCAAGGCGGCGCCGGGCAGCATCAGCTACGGCACCTCCGGCACCGGCGGCGCGGTGCACATCGCGCTGGAGATGCTGCAGTACGACGCCGGCATCAAGCTGCAGCACGTCCCGTACAAGGGCTCCAGCCCTGCGCTGGTGGACCTGGTGGGCGGCCACCTGCAGTTCGCCGGCTCGTCGATCTCGTCGGCCGCATCGCTGCTCAACGCCGGCAAGATCCGGGCGCTGGCCGTCACCTCGCCCAGGCGCAATCCCTCGCTGCCGGACGTGCCGACGGTGGCCGAGTCCGGCTACAAGGACTTCAGCATGGTCTCCTACTACGGCATCATGGCGCCGGCCGGCCTGCCGCAGTCGATCGTCACCCGCCTGAACACCGACATCAACAAGATCCTGCAGCGTCCCGACGTGCGCACCGCGCTGCTGGGCCAGGGCCTGGACCCCAGCCCGGCCAGCCCGGAGGAATTCGGCGCGCTGATCAAGGCCGACATCGCCAAGTCGAAGGCGGTCATCACCAACGCCAACATCAGGGTGGAGCAATGAACCAGCACGTGAGCATCTGCGAGGTCGGCCCTCGCGACGGCCTGCAGATCGTCCACCAGCGCATGGCCACCGACGTCAAGCTGCGCTGGATCGCGCAGCTGGCGGCGTCGGGGCTCAGGGAGATCGAGGTCGGCAGCTTCGTGTCGCCGCGGCTGGTGCCGCAGATGGCGGACACCGGCGAGGTGGTCAAGGGCGCGCTGGAGATCGCCGGCCTGACGGTCTGCGCGCTGGCCGGCAACCTGCGCGGCGCGATCTCGGCCTACGAGGCCGGCGCCCACGTGGTGGCGATCCCGATCTCGGTCAGCGACAGCCACAGCCGCGCCAACGTCAACAAGAGCACCGACGAACAGGTCGAGGCGGTGCGCCAGATCGTCGACTGGGTGCGCGCGCAGTCGCGGCCGATGCGCATCGACGCGGCCGCCGCGACGGCCTTCGGCTGCTCGATGGAAGGCGACGTGCCGCAGGCGCGGGTGGCGAAGGTCGCCAGGGCGCTGGCCGACACCGGCGTCGACTGCATCGCGCTGGCCGATACCGTGGGCTACGCGCATCCGGCGCAGATCCGTTCGGTGGTGCGTGCCACCCAGGACGCCATCGGCGCCAGGCTGGTCAAGCTGCACCTGCACGACACCATGGGCCTGGGCCTGGCGAACGCGCTGGCGGGGCTGGAGGAAGGCATCCGCAGCTTCGACTCCTGCCTGGCCGGCCTGGGCGGCTGCCCGTTCGCGCCCGGCGCGTCGGGCAACATCGTCACCGAGGACCTGGTGTTCATGCTGGAAAGCATGGGTTTCGGCACCGGCATCGACCTGCAGCAGTTGATCGGCGCCCGCACGCTGCTGGCGCAGGCGCTGCCGGACGAGCCGCTGCGCAGCGGCGTCGCCGCCGCCGGCATCCCCAAGACCTTTCATCCGCAGGCCGTGCAGGCGTAGTGTTGTCATGCCGGAGCTGATCCGGCATCCAGACGCGGCGAGCACCAGCCGCCACGGCCGCCGCCTCAATGCGCGGGCCGCTCCCCGGCCAGTTCATCCAGGATCGGGCAATCCGGCCGGTCGTCGCCGTGGCAGCAGTGCACCAGGTGCTGCAGCGTCTTGCGCATCGCCGCCATCTCGGCCATCTTGGCGTCCAGCGCGGCGACGTGCTCGGTGGCGATGCGCTTGACGCTGGCACTGGGGCGGCGGCGGTTCTGCCACAGCGCCAGCAGCTCGGCGATCTCCGCCATGCTGAAGCCCAGGTCGCGGGCGCGGCGGATGAAGCGCAGCGTGTGCACTTCCTTGTCGGTGTACTGGCGGTAGCCCGAGTCGGTGCGCGTCACCGTCGGCAGCAATCCGAGCGACTCGTAATGGCGCACCATCTTGGCCGAGACGTTGGACAGGCGGGCCGCCTCGCCCACGTTGTAGGGACCGGTTGCGTTCATCGCGAGCTTCCTTTCCAGTTGCGCAGCAGCAGCGCGTTGGTGACGACGCTGACGCTGCTGAAGGCCATGGCGGCGCCGGCGATCACCGGATTGAGCAGGCCGAAGGCGGCCAGCGGCACGCCGACCAGGTTGTAGACGAAGGCCCAGAACAGGTTCTGCCGGATCTTGGCGTAGGTGCGGCGCGAGATGTCGATCGCGTCGCCCACCAGCGCCGGGTCGCCGCGCATCAGGGTGACGCCGGCGGCGTGCATCGCCACGTCGGTGCCGGTGGACATCGCGATGCCGACGTCGGCGGCGGCCAGCGCCGGCGCGTCGTTGATGCCGTCGCCCACCATCGCCACCCGCACCCCGCCCGCCTTCAGTTCGGCCACGATGGCGGCCTTGTCGCCGGGCAGCACGTCGGCCCGGAAGTCCTCGATGCCCAGCTCCCCGGCCACCGCCGCCACGCTGCCGCGGTTGTCGCCCGAGACCAGCACGGAATGCACCCCGAGCTCGCGCAGCCGCGCCACCGCGCGCGCGGCGGCCGGCTTGACCGTGTCGCCGAAGGCCAGCAGGCCCAGCAGCGCCGGTGCGCCGCCGACGTCCGCGACCCAGGAGACGGTGGCGCCCTGCGCCTGCAGCTGCTGCGCGCGTTCCGCCAGCGCCGACAGCTCGACGCCCGACTCCTGCATCAGTCGCGTGCTTCCCAGCAGCAGCGAACGCGCCTGCACCTGCGCCGCCATGCCGCGGCCGGCGAGGGCGCGCAGTCCGGTAGCCGGCGGCACCGTGATGTGCTCCGCGGCCGCCGCTTCCAGCACGGCCCGCGCCAGCGAATGTTCGCTGCCGGACTGGATGGCGGCGCTCAGCGCCAGCAGGCCCTGCCGGTCGCCGCCGGCCACCGGTTCGGCCGCCACCAGCCGCGGATGGCCCTCGGTCAGGGTGCCCGTCTTGTCCCAGGCCACCGTCTTCAGGCTGTGCGCGATCTCCAGCGCCTCGGCGTCCTTGATCAGGATGCCGTGTCGCGCGGCGACGCCGGTGCCGGCCATGATCGCGGTCGGCGTCGCCAGCCCGAGCGCGCAGGGGCAGGCGATCACCAGCACCGCCACCGCGTTGAGGATGGCGTTGGACCAGTCGCCCGTCGCCAGCCCCCACGCCAGCAGCGTGACGAAGGCGATGCCGACGATCACCGGCACGAACACTTCGCTGACCCGGTCCACCAGCCGCTGGATCGGCGCCTTCTTGGCCTGCGCCGATTCCACCAGCCGGACGATCCGCGCCAGCGTCGATTCGGCGCCGACGGCCGTGGTGCGCACCACCATCAGGCCCTGGCCGTTGACCGCGCCGCCGGTCACCTTGTCGCCCTCGTGCCGGGCCACCGGCAGGCTCTCGCCGGTGATCAGCGATTCGTCCACCTCGCTGGCGCCCTCGGCGACGACCCCGTCCACCGGCACCCGCTCGCCGGGGCGGATCACCACCATGTCGCCGACCGCCACCTGCGCCGCCGGCACCTCCACCTCCGCGCCGTCCCGCCGCACGCGGGCCGTCTCGGGCCGCAGCGCGTTCAGCGCGCGGATCGCCTCGGTGGTCTGGCGCTTGGCCCGCGTCTCCAGCCATTTGCCCAGCAGCACCAGCGTGATGACCACCGCCGATGCCTCGAAATACAGGTGCGGCATGCCGTGGCTGGAGTGCCTGGACAGCTGCCAGACGCTCAGCCCGTAGCCCGCGGAGGTGCCCAGCGCCACCAGCAGGTCCATGTTGCCGGTGCGGGCCTTCAGCGCCTTCCAGGCGGCGCGGTAGAACCGGCCGCCCAGCCAGAACTGCACCGGCGTCGCCAGCGCCAGCTGCACCCACCCCGGCAGGGCCCAGTCGGCGCCCCATGCCATCGCGATCATCGGCACGATCAGCGGCAGCGACAGCACCGCCGCGACCGCCACCGGCCACCAGTCGTTGCGCCGGGCGGCGGCAGTGCGGGCATCTGCCGCTCCCACCGGCCGCGCCGAATAACCCGCCTGCTGCACCGCCTGCAGCAGGCGCGCGATGTCCGGCTCGCGCCCGGCCAGCTTCACCTGCGCGCGCTCGGTGGCGAGGTTGACCTCGGCCGACAGCACGCCGGGCACCTTGAGCAGCGCCTTCTCCACCCGCGCCACGCAGGAGGCGCAGGTCATGCCCTCGATGTCCAGTTGCACCGCCTGTTCGCCGACCGCATAGCCGGCCTTCTCGACGGCGCCGCGCAGCGCACCCAGGTCCACCTGCGGCGCCGCCGTGACGGTGGCCGTTTCGGTGGCGAGGTTGACGTTGGCCTGGGTCACGCCAGGCAGCGCGGCCAGCGCCTTTTCGACGCGGCCGGCGCAGGAGGCGCAGGTCATCCCCTCGACCGGAAAGGTCCAGTCGGTGAGCGCCTGCAGATCGGGGGTGGTGGAGGTGTCCATGGGGTCCAGTGTCAACATTGACATCATGGCAGGGTCAAGCGGCGGCGATCAAGTCCTTGGTGGGCGCAAGGAAATGGCATGTGCCGCGCAGCATCCGGCGGCTAGACCGCCGTGGCGGGCAGAGCCACCGGCGTGTAGCCTGCCTCGCTGATGGCCGCCTTCAGCTTCGCCGCATCGGCGGCGCGGGTGTCGATCGTCACCAAGTGGGCCGCCAGGTCCGCCCGCACCGTGGCGTTGCCGTCCACCGCCTTCACCGCCTTGGTGATCGTCGCGACGCAGTGGCCGCAGGTCATGTCTTTCACTTCGAACGCAATCATCTGGTATCTCCGCAAGTTGTCGATGGAGCCACTTTGAACCTTCCCACCATTGGAATGTCAAGCGCCACGGCAGAAGATCCGGCGCCACGGCAACGCGGCGCAGTTTGCGGTTCGTCAAGGCGCGTGCGCGCCGTCCGGCTTATGCTGCAACGATGCCGCCGACCGGCGGCGCAGCAAAGGAAAGACCACCATGTCCATGTATTACATCGTCGAGTCAGCCAAACCGTTCAGCCAGGCGGCCACCGACCTGGAAGCCGCCGTGGGGCGCAACGGCTTCGGCATGCTTCATGTGCACGACCTGGGCACCACCCTGCGCAGCAAGGGCATCGCCTTCGACCAGGAGTGCAAGGTGTTCGAAGTCTGCAATCCGCTCCAGGCCTCCAAGGTGCTGGCCGCCGACATGCGGCTGAACATGGCGCTGCCGTGCCGCATCTCCGTCTTCACCGACAAGGGCAAGACCATGATCGGCCTGATCCGCCCGGCGCAGATGCTGGCCGGCCTGTCGCAGGACCCCGCGCTCGGCAAGGTCGCCGACGAGGTGGAAGCGTCGACCATCCGGATGATCGATGAGGCGAAGTGAGGCTGATCCGCAGGGCCGCGAACCTGCGATGATGGCCGGCATGAACAAGCCTTTCCTGCAGATGGCGCTGCTGGCGCTTCTCGCCCTGCCGCTCGCCGCCGGCGCCGCCGATGCTTCGCGCCAGGCCGACGTGGCCCGGCGCGGCGGCGACGTGATGCCGTTCAGCCTGGCGGCCACCACCCATGTCTTCACCAGGACCGCCGACGGCGGGGTCCAGCGGGTCGTGGCCAAGCACGCGGACGACCGGCAGCAGGTCCGGCTGGTGCGCCAGCACCTGAGCGAGCTGCGCACGCAATTCCTGCACGGCGACTTCTCGGGCCCGGCGCACATCCACGGCGACGAGATGCCCGGCCTGGCCGAGCTCAAGGCGGCCGGCCCCGGCCAGATCGCGGTCGACTACCGCGAGGTGGCCGCGGGTGCCGAACTGCGCTACCGCACCTCCGATCCCAAGCTGGTGATGGCGCTGCACCAGTGGTTCGAGGCCCAGTTGTCGGACCACGGCGCCGACGCCATGGCCGGCCACCACCAGCACGGCGGCATGGGCAAGCCCTGAGGCCGCGGCCCGGGCAGCCGGCTACTTCGCCGGCTGCAGCTCGGTGACGGTGTACTTGCCGGCCGCCTCGATCGCCGCGAAGCGCACCTTGTCGCCCACCTTGAGCTTGTCCAGCGCCAGTTCCGGCGGCACCTGATAGACCATGGTCATGGCCGGCATGTCCAGGCTCTTGATCGGGTCGTGCCGCAGCGTGATCTTGCGGTTCTCCAGGTCGATCTTGCGCACCTCGCCGTTGGTCAGCTCGCCCTGGGCGAATGCCGGCGCGGCCAGCAGGCCGAGCGCCAGCACGGCGCCGGCCAGCCACTGCAGGCGCCGGCGCTGCGGTGCGAATCGCGTGGTGGTGTCATTCATGTGATTTCCCCCTGGCGGCCGTGACCGTGAGCTTGCCCACCATGCCGGCCTGCGCATGGCCGGGAACCAGGCACGCGAACTCGAATGCGCCGGCCCGGTTGAAGTTCCACACCATGTCGCCGGTTTCACCCGGCTTGACGTGCGCCATGTGGGCCTCGTCGTGTTCCATGGCCGGGAATTTGAGCATCAGCGCCGCGTGTTCGTCCAGTTCCTGCTTGGTGCCGAGCACGAATTCGTGCACCTGCTTGCCGCTGTTCCTCACCCGGAAGTGCACCGTCTCGCCCTGCCTGACGGTGATGGCGGCCGGATCGAAGCGCATGTCGTCACCCATCGTGATCGTGACGGTGCGCCTGGCCGCGTGCGGGTCGCCGGCGATCCCCCAGGCCGTCTGCTCCCTGGCGGGCCCGGCCGCCCCGGCCGGCTTCGCATCGCCATGCCCGAAGCTCGCGGCGGCCGACAAAGCCAGCACCGCTGCCAACAACAATCGCTTGTTCATCCTGTCCCTTTCAATGATGGCCCGCATGGCCGTTCGGTTTTCGAATCTGCACTTCGACGTCGGTGGCGGCCGGCGCCTGGCGCGGCATCGCGCCGGTGCCGGGCGCGGCCGCCGCCGGGGCGTCCGGCAGCGCGCCGGCGACCTCGCGCGCGACGCTGCCGGCCGGATGCTTGAACCAGCCCGGGTCGCGGTAATCGCCCGCCGGCTGGCCGCGCCGCACCTTCAGCACGCTGAACATCCCGCCCATCTCCACCGCGCCGAACGGCCCCTGGCCGGTCATCATCGGCGCCGTGTTGTCCGGCAGCGGCATCTCCATCTGCGCCATGTCGGCCATGCCGCGCTCCCCCATCACCATGTAGTCGGGGATCAGGTCGGTCAGTTCCCTGACCACCTTGCGGTGGTCGACGCCGATCATCGTCGGCACGTCATGGCCCATCGCGTTCATCGTATGGTGGCTCTTGTGGCAGTGGACCGCCCAGTCGCCCTGCTCGTCGGCGACGAACTCCAGCTGCCGCATCTGGCCGACCGCGACATCGGTGGTCACCTCGGGCCAGCGCGCGCTCTTCGGCACCGGGCCGCCGTCGGTGCCGGTCACCGTGAACGAATGGCCGTGCAGGTGGATCGGGTGGTTGGTCATCGTCAGGTTGCCCATCCGGATGCGCACCCGGTCGCCCTGGCGCACGTTGAGCGAATCGATGCCCGGGAAGATCCGGCTGTTCCATGACCACAGGTTGAAATCCAGCATCGTCATGATCTTGGGCGTGGCCGAGCCCGGCTCGATGTCGTAGGCATTGAGCAGGAACACGAAGTCGCGGTCCACCTGGTCGATCAGCGGATGCCGGCCCCTGGGGTGCGTCACCCAGAAGCCCATCATCCCCATCGCCATCTGCGCCATCTCGTCGGCATGCGGGTGGTACATGAAGGTGCCCGGATGGCGCGCCACGAACTCGTAGACGAAGGTCTTGCCCGGCTCGATCGCCTTCTGCGTCAGGCCGCTGACGCCGTCCATGCCGTTGGGCAGGCGCTGGCCGTGCCAGTGGACGCTGGTGTGCTCGGGCAGCCGGTTGGTGACGAACACGCGCACCCGGTCGCCCTCCACCACCTCGATGGTCGGGCCGGGCGACTGGCCGTTGTAGCCCCACAGGTGGGCCTTGAAGCCGGGCGCCATCTCGCGCACCACCGGCTCGGCCACCAGGTGGAATTCCTTGACGCCGGCGTTCATGCGCCAGGGCAGCGTCCAGCCGTTGAGCGTGACCACCGGGTTGTACGGCCGGCCGCTGTCCGGCACCAGCGGCGCCATCGTGTCCGGCTTGCTCTGGATCACCGGTTCGGGCAGCGCAGCCAGCGCCACCCGGCTGACCGAGGCGGCGGCCAGCGCGCCGGTGATGGCGCCGGCCCCGGAGAGGAAGTTTCTTCTGCTGTTCATGGCGATCCGATCAGGGTGGAGGACAGCGCGGCATCGGCCAGCCAGAACTGCTGCTGCGCGTCGATGGCCGCCATCACGCTGGCGATCTGCTCGCGGGTGTCGGCCAGCAGCTCGAACACGCCGATCAGCATGCCGTTGTAGCGCAGCACGTTTTCCTCCTGCATGGTCTTGCGCAGCGGCACGATCTCGTCGCGGTAATGGCGAGCCAGGTCGTAGGCCGTGCGGTAGGCCGAATAGGCCTGGCGCAGTTGCGAGGAAGCCGCGCGCGCCACGCCCTGGTAGCGGTTGGCCGCCGCCAGCGACTGCGCGTCCAGCGCGGCGCGCTGCGCATCGCCCAGGTCGAACAGCGGCAGCCGGATCGCCAGCTCATAGCCGTTGCGGTTGGCGCGCTGGCCCGCTTCGTCCACCGTGTCGTGCCGCACGCCGAGGTCGACGTCGACCAGGCTGGCCACCAGGTTCAGGCCCTGCGACTTGCCGGCGGCGTCGAGCTTGAGCCGCGCCAGCTGCACGTCCAGCCGCTGCTGCAGCGCCGCCGCGGTGAGCTGCTGCGGGTCGCGCGGCTGCGCCGGCAGCTCCGGCAGCCGCGGCGGCAGTTGCAGCCGCGCGGCCTGGGCGTCGTCCAGCCCGAGCAGCCGGACCAGTTCCTCGCGCGCCGCCAGCGCCGCGTGCCGGGCCGAGGCCAGCTGCGCCGCCGCGTCGGCGTAGAACGCCTGCTGGCGGGCCCGCTGCAGCTTGCTGAAATTGCCGACCTGCTGCATCCGGCGCGCCAGTTCGGCGCCGGCCTGCGCGGCCCGGTCGACCTGCTGCGCATAGGCCAGCGACTGCTGCGACGCCACCGCCCGCACCCAGGCCCGCCGCACCTGGCCGACCTGGTCCACCACCCCGGCGGCCAGCTGGACGCGCGCCTGCTCGCCCTCGATGCGCGACAGCGCCCGCCGCTGCGGCAGCGTGAGCAGGTCCAGCAGCCCGATCGACAGCAGGCGCCCCAGCTCCAGGTCGCCCCGGATCCGCATCCGGTCGAAGGTGAACAGGGGGTTGGCGATGCGGCCGGCCCGCTCAGCTTCGGCCAGATCGGCCCAGCGTTCGGCGATCAGGCCCTGCAGGGCCGGACTGTTGGCCAGCGCCAGCTGCACCGCGCCATCCATCGCCAGCGGGGCCGACAACAGACCGTCGCTGAGCTGGCTGCGCGCCAGGTCCTGCTGCGGCGAGCGGCTCAGTTCCAGCTTGCCGCCGGTGAAATCGCCAAGGCCGGCATTGGCCTGGCGCAGCGCATCGTCGATGCCGGGCGTGGCGCAGGCGGACAGTGCCAACGCGACGGCGGCGACGGCGGCAAGGCGCAGGCGCGGCGTCATGGCCTTGCCCCCGGATGCTGCTGGGCGGCGGGCCGGCCCGGCGCCGACGCTGCGGGCGCGGGCGCCGGCGCAGTGGACGCGGTGGCGCCCTGCGCTTCCCGGGCGTAGGCGCGCCAGCCGCCGATGCGCCCGACGGTGTCGTTCGCTTCCCGCCACGGGATCGGCTTGGGCTCGTCGAAACTGCGGTAGCCCTCGAGGGCGGCCGGGGCAGGCAACGGCTGCGCCGCCAGCGGGACGGCCAGCAGGGATGGAAGGACAAGCAGGCACGCGGCCCGCAGCAGGTGGTTCATGGAGACCTCTCGCACGTTCGGAAATGGAAGCAAGGCGCCGGCGGCGCGCAGGGCGCGATGGCGCGGGACTGCTTCAGGAACGGGGAGGTTTGTCGGGGACCGACGAAGGGCGCGGATCGATCCGCACGAAAGGCTCGGCAGCCGGGGCCAGCGGCAGCGAGGCCATCGCCAGCACGTGCGGGGTCTGGGCGATCGCACCGCCGTGGCAGCAGGCGGCGCAGACGCCGCAGCTGTGTCCGGCGTCCGGCAGCTGCTGCGCCACGCCGCCCTCCACGCCCTTGACCGCATGTGCATGCGCGTGGGAATGCGCCGCGTGGTCGTGGTGGGCCTGCGCCGTCCCAACGACGGCCGCCCCCATGCCGCAGAACAGCATGGAGGCGGCGGCGAATCCCTGCAGCGGCAACGCTGCAAGGACCAGCCAGGCGAACAGGTAACGGATGCGTTTGGACATGGCCTCAAATCGAGCCATGCCAGTCTCAACCTTGCCCCAATGGCAAGGTCAAGCCCTTTTAGCGGCCGTCGCCGTCGAAGTCGCCCGGAATGGCGCGCTCGACGCGGTGCCAGCCGGCGCGGGTGGCGCTGCGGGCCTGTTCCCAGGTCAGGCGCGAGGTGCCCTTGGTGCGCTCCCAGTCGCTGCGCATGGTGGCTTCGGCCGCCTCGTAGCTGGTGCCGCGGTTGTTGCCGAAGGCCTCGTAGCCCGTGCGGTACGCAGGTGCGTAGTCGTCATAGGTGTAGCCGTCGATGTAGTCGGGCGAACGGTTGTAGTTGTCGCGCCAGAAGTTGTCTTCGGCCTTCGGGTTGAAGGTCTGCGACACGCCCTTGCCTGCAGCCGAGCCGGCGACAGCGCCGACCACCGCGCCGACAGCCGCGCCCACCGGGCCGCCCATCGCGCCGATGGCTGCGCCCGTCATGGCGCCGGTGCCGGTGCCCACGCCGGAGCCCAGGTTGTGTTCAGCCAGCGCATCGGTGCGCTTGGGGTTCACCACTTCGGCAGCGCCGCGGCCGGCCGAGCCGCCCGCAGCTGCACCGATGGCAGCGCCGATCACGGTGCCCACCGGGCCGCCGATCGAGCCGACCGCAGCACCGGTCAGGGCGCCGGCGGTTGCGCCGGTGCCTTCGCCGAGCTTGTGCTCGCTGGGTGCGCCGCCGGCGGTGCGGTTGGTGTGCTCCGCCACTTCCTTGCCGGCCAGGCCGCCGACGACGGCGCCGACCACGGCACCGACCACGGTTCCGACCGGACCCACGACGGAGCCTGCCACTGCGCCCGCCACCGCGCCGCCGCTGGCGCCGACACCGGTGCCGACGGGGTGGGAGCCGGGTTCGCCGGTGATCGCGTCTTTGTTCTCGGGATTCTTGTAGCTCATGGCAGTCCTTGGTTCAGGTCTCGATTTGCACCGCGTCCGGATTGGCGCGGCAGGATGCGATGGTGTGGTGCCACGCAGCCCGGCCGTGTCAGCCGAAGCGCCGGGTGCTTGTCGGGCTGTGCTCCGCCGTGCCGGCACCCATCGCTTCGATCTGCGAGGCCGCGGCCTGTTCGGCCATGCGCATCGCATCGTCGCAGCAGGACGCTTCGGGACCGCAGCGGCCCTGCACGATGTAGTCGGCCGTCCAGTAGCTGGCCGGTGGCTCGCGGCAGATGCGGTAGAAGCCGCGAAAGCCCGTGCCCTCGCCGGCGAAGCAGCCGAGCGCGGCGACGTGGTAGCCCAGGAACGGACCGGTCACTCGTTCTTCGGCGCCGTCGGACGCCGGCTCGTGGTGGTCGGGGGTTTGGTTCATCCAGCAAATTAATGCCGCTGCCGCGCTAGCGGCGTAGTCGAACCGCCCTGCCATTGGTCATCCTTTGCGGACCAGTGCGGCCCGCACCGGCGCCCCGCCACTGGTTTCTTGTACAGTGGGTCCATGCAGTACGTCGTCGCCGTCCGCACCCTGTGCGAATTCGCGGCCAGGCAGGGGGACCTGGACCTGCGCTTCACGCCCGCGCCCAGCGCCCAGGAAGGCATCGCCGGCCACCAGCTGGTCACCGGCCGCCGCGGCCCGCACTACGAGCGCGAGCTCAGCCTGCGCGGCGAGTTCATGCACCTGACGGTGCGCGGCCGCGCCGACGGCTACGACAGCGCCCGGAACGTCCTGGAGGAGATCAAGACCCACCGCGGCGACCTGGCGCGCCAGCCGGCCAACCACCGGCACCTGCACTGGGCCCAGGCCAAGGTCTACGGCTGGCTGCTGTGCGAAGCGCGCGGCCTGAGCGAGCTGACGCTGCGGCTGGTGTACTTCGACATCGCGACGCAGCAGGAAACGGCGATCTCGGAAGCGCACTCCGCGCCGCAGCTGCGGCTGTTCTTCGAGACCCTGTGCGGCCGCTTCCTGGCCTGGGCGGCGCAGGAACTGGCGCACCGCGAGGCGCGCGATGCGGCGCTGGCCGTGCTGGCCTTTCCGCACCCGCAATTTCGCAGCGGCCAGCGCGAGCTGTCCGAGGCGGTCTACAAGATCGCCGCCAACGGCCGCTGCCTGCTGGCGCAGGCGCCCACCGGCATCGGCAAGACCGTCGGCACCCTGTTCCCGCTGCTCAAGGCCTGCCCGGCGCAGAAGATCGACAAGGTCTTCTACCTCGCGGCCAAGACGCCGGGCCGCCGGCTGGCGCTGGATGCGCTCGCCCTGATCGGCGCCAGCGCGCCGGCGATGCCCCTGCGGGTGCTGGAGCTGACCGCGCGCGACAAGGCCTGCGAGCATCCGGACAAGGCCTGCCATGGCGACTCGTGCCCGCTGGCCAGCGGTTTCTACGACCGCCTGCCCGGCGCCCGCGCCGACAGCCTGGCCGCCCCCGTGATGGATCGCGCCGCCGTCCGCGAGGTCGCGCTGCGGCACGGCGTCTGCCCCTACTACCTGGCGCAGGAATTGGCGCGCTGGAGCGACGTGGTGGTGGGCGACTACAACTACTACTTCGACGGCAGCGCCATGCTGTACGCGATGACGCTGGCGCAGGAGTGGAAGGTCGGCGTGCTGGTGGACGAGGCCCACAACATGGTGGAGCGGGCCCGCCGCATGTACAGCGCCGAACTGCGGCAGGACGATTTCCGCGCCGTGCGGCGCAAGGCGCCGGCGGCGCTCAAGCGCCCGTTCGACAAACTTCAGCGGGCCTGGAACGCGGTCCACAGCGTGCAGCTCAAACCGTATGAAGCGCGCGACGCCCTGCCCGACGCTTTCGTGACGGCGCTGCAGCAGGCGTCGGCGGCCGTCTCCGACCACCTGGCCGAAACGCCGGCCCAGCCCGATGCGTCGCTGCAGCAGTTCTACTTCGGGGCGCTGCAGTTCACGCGGCTGGCCGAGGCCTTCGGCAGCCATTCGCTGTTCGACGTCACGCTGGAGCCGGCCGGCGCCGCGCGCAGGCAGGACGACGCCACCCTGTGCATCCGCAACGTGGTGCCGGCGCCGTTCCTGAAGGCGCGCTTTGGCGCCGCCCAGTCGGCGGCGCTGTTCTCGGCCACGCTCAGCCCGCGCGATTACTACCGGGACATGCTGGGCCTGCCGGAGAACTGCGCCTGGATCGACGTCGCCTCGCCGTTCGAGCCGCAGCAGCTCGCCGTGCAGGTGGTCAGGACCATCTCCACCCGCTATCCGCACCGCCAGCGCTCCGCGGCGCCGATCGTGCGGCTGATCGCGCAGCGCTACGCCGACGCACCGGGCAACTACCTGGCCTTCTTCAGCAGTTTTGACTACCTGCAGCTGGTGTCCTCCCTGCTGCGCGAGCAGCATCCCCTGCTGCCGGTGTGGGAGCAGGAGCGGCGCATGGACGAAGGCGCGCGCACGGCCTTCCTGGAACGCTTCGCGCCCGGCGGCCGCGGCGTCGGCTTCGCGGTGCTGGGGGGCAGCTTCGGCGAAGGCATCGACCTGCGCGGCGACCGGCTGGTCGGCGCCTTCATCGCGACGCTGGGCCTGCCGCAGGTCAACGAAGTGAACGAGCAGATGAAGGCGCGCATGGGCCAGGCCTTCGGCGCCGGCTACGACTACACCTACCTCTATCCGGGCATCCAGAAGGTGGTGCAGGCGGCCGGCCGCGTGATCCGCACCCGCGAGGACCGCGGCGTGGTCTACCTGATCGACGACCGCTTCGCGCAGCCCGCGGTGCGCGACCTCCTCCCATCGTGGTGGAGCGTGGCAGGCTGAGCGGCGACACCTCCCTCGGATGGGTGATGCCGCGCCCACGGCCGGCGCGCAGACTGGCCTTCCCTCTTTTCCTTCACGAGGTGAAGCCATGAGCAATCTGAACGTCAAGCAGGTCCGCACCCTGCAGTGGATCGGCGCCTCTGCGCTGCTGGTTGCGGTGCTGGCCGGCGTCGGCATCCTGTCCGGCGGCAGGTGGTTCGAGCAGGGGACGGCGCAGGAGCTCGCGCCGATGGGCGAGGTCGCGATGCAGCAGGCGCTGGCACCGGGCGGGACGACCGACGAGTTCTACGAGCAGAAACTCAACGCGAAGGCCGCGGCCCTGCCCGCGCAGTTCTGACGGCCGCGCCCTGGCGCTCAGGGCGGCAGCTGGATGTCCAGCGTGCCGTCCCCGGGCCCGCTGTCCCGGGCCGGGCCGCGCGAATCGGGCGCCTCGTTCTTGCGTTTCTGCAGGCGGCGCGCCGCGGCCATCAGGTGCCGCATCACGCTGTCCGTGCCTTCGCCGGAGCGAAAGCCGGCGCGGGTCTCGTCGAAGTCCGCAATGGGGCGCTTGGTCATGCTGTTGCTCCCTGGGTCCCTGAATGCCAGCCTAGGGTATCGGACTTTCGGTCAGCAGGCCCGGGCAGCCGGATGAACGGAGGGCCCGGCGTCGGCATCGGCGCCACACCCGCGGCCCCCGCCGCAGCCCCCGGCCCGGTGCGAGAATCCTGCACGGTGGCAGCCGCCGTCGCGGCCACCGCGCATCCGTCCGAGGAGAAGCTGCGATGCAAGTGACATTCGAGGGCCGCGTGCTGTTCCTGGCGCAGGACGCCGATGCCGTGCGGCGCCAGCTCGCGGGCGAAGACCTGTCGCTGGAGCAGGCCCTGCCGCTGCGCGACGACGTCTCCACCGACGAGATCACGCCGGCCTGGATCTGCTACTACTTCGACGAGAGGCTGGGCCAATACCCCTACCTGGGCCTGAAGTGCGGCAGCCAGGCGCCGGTGGCCGCCGGCAGCGTCCGCCACGGCGGTTTCGCCGTCACCGTGGCGGGCCAGCGCTATGGCAAGGGCTCGTCGCGCGAGGCCAGCCCCTACGCCGAGCGGCTGGCCGGCATCCGGCTGGTGATCGCCCGCAGCTTCGAGCGCATCTACCGCCAGAACTGCCACAACCTGGGCCTGCTCACGTCCACGGACTTCGGCCTGATCGAGCGCATCCGCCGCGGCGAGCCGATCCCGATCGAGGAATTCACCCGCGGGGAAGACCCGATCACCGCCGACATCATCCGCCGCGGCGGCCTGTTCGCCTTCAGCCGGGCCCGCGCCAACGGCGAGGTCGCCATCCCGCCGGCGGCGCCGCCGCGGCCGATGACCTATGCCGAGAAGATCCTGTCGCGGGCGCGGGCCGGCCGGCGCGCCGCGGTGCAGCCGGGCGACGCGCTGTTCGCCCGCGCGGACTGGCGCTATGCGCACGAGTACGTGTCGCCGATGGCGATCCGCTTCCTGGAGCAGGAGATGGGCGCGGACCTGAAGCTGCGCGAGCCGCGCTCCATCGTCTGCTTCGCCGACCACCTGAACTTCATCCACAGCAGCATGCCGGCCGGGCGGCGGGCCATCGGCCTGCTGGACGCGGCGCAGGCGATGGCGGGCTACCAGCAGGCTTTCTGCGAGAAGCACAAGCTCACGCTGCACGGCAGCCTGCGCGGGCGCGACGGCGCCGAGGGCATCAGCCATTCGATCATGGCCGAACGCTACGTGGAGCCGGGCCAGCTGGTGATCGGCACGGACTCGCACACGCCCCACTGCGGGGCGCTCGGCGCCCTGGCCTTCGGCGTCGGCGCCACCGAGATGGCCAACGCCTGGCTCACCGGCGACGTGCGGGTGACGGTGCCGCCGACCTGCCGGGTGCGGCTCCATGGCCGGCTGGCGGCCGGCGTGCAGGCCAAGGACGTGGTGCTGCACCTGCTGCGGCTGCCCTACGTACGCGAGGGCCGCGCCATCGGCCAGGTGATCGAGTACAGCGGCGAGGCCCTGCTGGAGATGACGACCGACGAGCGCGCCACGCTGACCAACATGGCGGCCGAGATCGGCGGCTTCTGCGGCATCGTCGCGCCCGACGCCGAGACGCTGACCTTCCTGCGCGAGCGGCGCGGGGTGGCGATGGTGCTGGACCTGTGGATGCGCAGCGACCTGGACGCCGAGTTCGCCCACACCATCGACGTCGATTGCAGCGCGCTGGAACCGATGCTGGCGCGGCCCGGCGACCCGGGCAACGGCATCGAGCTGTCGCAGCTGCAGGAACCGGTCGCCGTCGACATCGCGTACGGCGGCTCCTGCACCGGCGGCAAGCGCGAGGACCTGCGGCATTACCACCAGGTGCTCAAGTGGGCGCTGGAGCGGGGACTGGCGATCGCGCCCCACACCCGCTTCTACCTGCAGTTCGGCAGCCAGGACGTACGCGAGCACTGCCAGGCCGAGAACATGATGGAGGTGTTCCAGCGCGCCGGGGTGGAGCTGGTGGAGCCGGGCTGCGGCGCCTGCATCAACGCCGGCCCGGGCGTTTCAGAGCGGGCCGACCAGGTGACGGTGAGCGCCATCAACCGCAATTTCCCGGGCCGCTCGGGGCCGGGCCAGGTCTGGCTGGCCAGCCCGTCCACCGTCGCCGCCAGCGCGATCGCCGGCCGGCTGGTGAGCTTCGCGCAGTTGCAGCGCATGCACGGGCCAGACCCGGCGCGCGCAGGCTAGGCGCGCCGTCAGCGGCGTTCCGGCGCGATGTCCCGGATCGGCGCGGCGAAGGCCGCGTGCGCCGCCGGATCGACGGGCCGGTGCTTGACGGTCGTGCTCGCCGGATACTTGCCCAGGAAGTTGGCGCCCTTCCAGTTGGTCGCCGGCCGCACCGGCCTGGGCGCGAAGCCGCCGCCGCAATTGGGGCAGACGCCGGCCAGCACCGCATCGACGCAGGCGGCGCAGAAGGTGCACTCGAAGCTGCAGATGCGCGCGTCGGTCGCGTCCGGCGGCAGCGCCTTGTTGCAGTGTTCGCAGCTTGGTCGCAGTTCGAGCATGGCGGTTCCTAGGTTGTCGGTGCAGCGCCGGCCTGCAGCAGCGCGTGGAGCTTCTCGATGGTGGCCCAGTTGCGCGTCGTGCCCGACTCGGCCAGGCCCTTGAGCAAGGCGGCGCCCGCCTTGCTCTGGAGGATGCCCTGCGGACACCAGACGTAGGCGGCGTGCTTGCCGACCAGGACCTCCTCCTCGCCCCAGCCGGTGCGGCCCAGGGCTTCGATGGCCTGGAGCGCCGCCGGCTGGTTGGTGACGGCGACCAGCAGCCGGCTCGGATCGGTGGCGACGGCGGCGAGCTTGTTGCCGGCCACGATGGCGGCGATCTCGCGCGCGGACTTGACCACGACCAGCGCGTCGACGCCCAGTTGCCTGGCCACCGCGTCGCGGATGCCGTAGGCGTGCTTTTCCGCGGGGGCCGCCGCCGCCTCGAACACCGCGTTGCCGCTATTGAGCAGCGTGCTCACATCGGCGTAGCCCAGCGATTCCAGCAGCGCGCGCAGGTCCGCCATCGCGATGCGCTTGGCCTTGCCCACGTTGATCCCGCGAAACAGCGCGACGAACCGGAGCATCGGTGGCGGCGTGGAAGCGCTCAAAGCCGGCCGCGGACCGCGTCGTAGTCGTAGGTGGTGATCTCGAACGGGTTGCCGTCGGGATCGTGGAAGTACATCGACCAGGCGTCGTCGTGGTCGACGGCGTCGACGGTGCGCCCCAGGCTGGCCGCCAGGTGCGCTCGCCAGGCCAGGAACTCGCTGCCGGTCGCCGCGAAGGCGACGACCGAGCGGCACGCCTGGGGCGGGCGCTCGAACAGCGCGAGCTGCACGCTGCCCGACGGATTGCCGACGGTGACCGGCGCTCCGCCAGCCGCGGCTTCCTGGCCCGCCGCCGGCGTCAGTCCGAGCACCTCCGCGTACCAGCGCTGCGCGGCCGCCCGGTCGGCGACAAAGACGTGGATGTGGTCGATGCGTTCCAGCGCCGGTGGCGCCGAAGCCAGCGCCAGCCGGAAGCCGAACACCGACAAACCCTGCTGCGAAAAATCCAGGTCCTCCGCGCGCACGAAGCCCAGGCTTTCATACAGCCGCCAGGCGACCTGCATCGCCTGCGTGGTGTGCAGGATGACCTGGCCGTGGCCCTGCTCCCGCGCCAGCCGGATGCAGGCCAGCGTCAGCGCCTTGCCGGCACCGCTGCCGCGGAACGCGGGGTCCACGCCCAGCAGGCGGATGCCGGACGCATTGCGCACCGCGGTGGCGGCGCCGCCCGACCCGTACTGGGCCATGTCGCCGAAGTAGACGACGCCGCCCATCAACTGGCCGTCGGCCGACACGGCCACCAGCACGCGGGCGCCGGGCTTGTCGGCAAAGCTGCCGATGCCGGCCAGCATCTCGTAATAGCGCGGCTGCTGCTGCGGCGTCGGGAAGCCTTCCAGCTGCGAATAGGCGGCGACCAGCAGCCGGCCCAGCGCCGGCGCTTCGCCCGGGCGCAGGTCGCGGATGGTGGGAGGAGCAGCTGCACTCATGGCGTCAACGCATTCTCGACATGTCAGTTCCTTGCGCGCGGTCCATCGCGTCGGCTAGACCACCATCGCCGTCATCGCCCCGTCCATCGCGACGATGGCGCCGGTGATGTAGCTGGCGCGCGGCGAGCACAGGAACACCACGGCGTTGGCGATCTCGTCGGGCGTCGCGATGCGGCGCAGCGGCAGGCGCGCGCTGATCTGGGCCAGCGCCTCCTCGGGCGTGTTGCCGGCCAGCCTGGCATCCGCCTCCAGTCCCTGCTGCATGCGCTCGGTGCGGGTGATGCCCGGATTGACCGCGTTGACACGCACGCCGCGCGGGCCGTAGGCGGCGGCCAGGCCGGCGCTGGCCAGCATCAGGGCCGCATTGGCGGCGCCGCCGGGCAGGTGCGTGGCGCCCGCCACCTTGCCGCCGGCGCCGACCACGTTGACGATCGCGCCCTGCCCGCGCGCGCCCATCCGCTTGATCACCGGGTCGATCACGTGGATGTAGGTGAAGTACTTGGCCTGCATCGCCGCATGCCAGTCGGCCGGCGTCAGATCGTCGGGCGGCGTGCGGCGGGCCGCGCCGGCGGAGTTGACCAGGATGTCGATCGGCCCGCCGGCCTCGGCCTGCGCCACCATCGCCGCCGCCGCTGCAGCGTCCTGCAGGTCGGCCGGATACAGCGCGATGCGCTCGCCGGCACCGGGGAATTCGGCCAGCAGCGACTGCCTGGCGGCCGCCAGGTTGTCCTTGCCGCGCGACACCAGGCTGACCCGGGCGCCCTCCGCCAGCAGCCCGCGGGCGCAGGCCAGCCCGATGCCCTTGCTGCCGCCGGTGACGAGGGCATGCCTGCCCTGGAGCTGGAGATCCATTGCGTTCCTTCTAGCGTGTCTTGAACAGGTCGATGTGGCGCTGGCGCAGCTCGCGCTTGAGCAGCTTGCCGCTGGGATTCTTGGGGATGGCGTCGGTGAAGACCACCGCCTTGGGGCTCTTGAAGGAGGCCATCTGGCGGGCGCAGTGCGCCAGCACCTCTTCCTGCACCAGGGTCTGGCCGTTCTTCACCACCACCACGGCCACCACCGCTTCCACCCAGTGCGGATGGGGCACGCCGATCACGGCCACCTCCGACACGCCGGGCAGCCGGTAGATCATCTCCTCCACCTCGCGGCTGGCGACGTTCTCGCCGCCGGTCTTGATCATGTCCTTCTTGCGGTCCACCACCGTGATGTAGCCCTCGTCGTCGATGGTGCCGAGGTCGCCCGAATGGAACCAGCCGCCCTCGAACGCCGCCCTGGTGCGCTCGTCGTCGTGGAAGTAGCCCAGCATCAGGTGCGGCGAGCGATGGACGATCTCGCCGACCGCGCCGGGCGCCACGTCCTGCATCGCGTCGTCGACGACCCGCGTTTCCACGTTCAGCGCCGCCCGGCCGCAGGAGCCGGGCTTGCGCAGCTGGTCCTGCGGCCCGAGCATGGTCGCCAGCGGCGCGATCTCGGTCTGGCCGTACAGGTTCCACAGCTGCACCTCCGGCAGCCGCGCCGCCAGTTCGCGCAGCACCTCCACCGGCATGATGGAAGCGCCGTAGTAGCCCTTGCGCAGCGTCGACAGGTCGGTGTTCTCCAGCAGCGGCGAGCGCAGCAGCGAGATCCACACGGTGGGCGGCGCGAAGAAGGAGCTGATGCGGTGGCGCGCGATCAATGGCAGCAGGTTGTCGGGCGTCGGCTTGGCGGTGATGACGTTGGTGGCCGCTACGTAGATCGCCGGGCCGAGGAAGACATCGAGCTGCGCGCAGTGGTAGAGCGGCAGCGCGTGCAGCATCATGTCGCCCGAGGCGATGCTGGCGTCCACCACGCAGCTCACGTACTGCCAGATCACGGCGTCGTGCGTGAGCATCGCGCCCTTGGGGCTGGACTCGGTGCCGCTGGTGTAGACGATCTGCGCCAGGTCGGTCCCGGCCAGTTCCGTCTCCGGCAATGCGGCGGTGCTGGCGGCCAGCGTGTCGAAGCTCAGCATGCCCGGCGCCGGCGTGCTCGGGTCCTCCGAAGGCAGCCAGACGAAATCGCGCACCTGGGTGTCCAGCGCCGCCGCGGCGCGGGCCAGGTCCGCCAGCCCGGAATCGGTGGCCAGCATCTGCGCCTGCGCGTGGCGCAGGATGAACGCCACCTCGTCGGCCTTGAGCATGAAGTTGACCGGCACCAGCACGGCGCCGAGCCGCGCCAGCGCGAAGCGCATCGCCGCGAAGGCGTGCGAGTTGCGCGCCAGCACCGCCACCCGCGAGCCCTTGGCGACGCCGCGTTGCGCCAGGCCGGCGGCAACGCGGTCGCAGACGGCGTCGAACTGCGCGTAGGTCCAGGCGGTCTGGCCGCAGACGATCGCGGTCTTTGCCGGAAAGCGCTTGGCGCTGCGGTGCAGCAGGTCGGCCAGTGTCTGGCGGCGGATCACGGTCTCCATGGCGTCCTCCGGTTTCGGGAGGAGCCATCGTACACAGTCAGCCGGCGCGGCGCGCGGCGGCAGCCGCCGCAATCTCCGGCGGCAGGCGGCCCAGCAGCCAGCGGATGGCCAGCGGCACGATGATCATGTCGTCCAGGTAGCCGACGAAGGGAATGAAGTCGGGGATCAGGTCGATCGGCGACACCAGGTACAGCGCCACCAGCGCCGTGCCCACCTTCAGCCAGGCCGGCGCCTGCGGATGGCGCAGCGCGAACCAGAGCTGGCGGGCATCGCCGCGCACCAGGACCCAGAGCAGGGTCAGCCGTTTCCACATCGCAGATCCTTTCGTCTCCAGGCCCGGCGGGCCAGTCTGCCGCACATGGCGCCGGCAGCGGCGGGATGCAAGGCCGCTTTCAGGACGTTACACCGTGCCTTCGTCGTCCGCCATTGCGCCATCCCGTTCAGGCCCGCTCGAAGTCGATGAAGCTCTTCTCGGCATCCACCGCCACCAGCCGGACCCGCAGCGTGTCGCCCACGTCCAGCCCCTCGAAGCCACGCACCACCCGGCCCTCCAGCATCGGGCTGGCGATGCGCACGAAGGTGCCCTTGGCGGCGGCGCCGGTGACGATGGCGTCGAAACTCTCGCCGATCCGGCCGGCCAGCAGGAAGGCCGCCGCCGCCTTCAGCACCTGCCGTTCCACCCGGTTGGCGTTGTCCTCCTGCAGCGTGCAATGCTGCGCGATGGCGGCCAGCGCGTCGGCCGAATACGGCGGCGCCTCGCCCGCCAGCGCCGCCTTCAGCAGCCGCTGGGTCACGAGGTCGGGAAAGCGGCGGTTCGGCGCGGTCGAATGCGCGTAATCTTCCACCGCCAGGCCGAAGTGGCCGCCGCCGTTGCCACCGGCCGGCGCGGCCGCGTACTCGCCCGAGCCCAGCAGCTTGACCACCGCCAGCGACAGGTCGGCGAAGCCGGCCGGGTCGGCCAGCCGGCGCGCCGACAGGAAGCGGTCCAGCGCCAGCGCGTCGGGCGCAGCGGGGAGCTGGCCGCCCTGCGCCGTCGCCAGCGCCACGATCCGGTCCCAGCGCCGCGGCGCCTGCAGCAGGCGGCGCAGCGATGGCATGCCCCGCGCGGCCAGGAAGCGCGCGGTGGCGCCGTTGGCGGCGATCATCAGGTCGGCGATCAGGTCCTTGGCCCGGTTGCCCATCTCGGGCCGCAGGTCCACCAGCGCGCCGTCGACGAAGACCGGCCGCGCCGATGCGGTCTTCAGGTCCAGCGCGCCGCGCTGCTGGCGCCATTGCCGCATCCGGGCGGCCAGGGCGTCGTGCAGCCGCAGCTGCTCCTCCAGTCCGGGCACGCCCGCCAGCTGCTGCAGTTGCGGTCCCTGGCCGTCGAGCCAGGCGGCGACACCGTCGTACGTGAGCTTGGCGCGGTTGACCACGGATGCCCGGTAGATCTGCGCCGAGGCCACCGTGCCGTCCGCCTGCACCAGCATGTCGACCACCAGCGCCAGCCGTTCCTGGCCCTGGTGCAGCGACGTGAGGTCGGTGGACAGCACCTCCGGCAGCATCGGGAACACGCCAGCCGCGGTGTAGACCGAGGTGGTGTTGGCGCCGGCATGGTCGTCGACCGCGCCGCCGGGGCGCACCATGGCGTCGACGTCGGCGATCGCCACCAGCAGCCGCGCGCTGCCGCCGGCCAGCGGCTGGGCCACGCTGAGCTGGTCGAGGTCGCGGGTGTCGTCGTTGTCGATCGAGAACCAGCACAGCTGGCGCAGGTCGCGCACGTCCGCGCCCGGCCCGGCGCCGGTGCCGCGCGCCGCCTGCGCCTCGCCCAGCGCCTGCGGCGTGAACTCGGGCAGCAGCCCGCGCGCACGCATGGCGTCGACGGCGATCCGGTAGAGGGCGGCTGGTTCCATGGGTGATGCAGGTGGACCGGCCCACTGTACCTGCTGCGGCGCACGCCGTGCCGTGCGGCATACTCCGGCGATGGACCCGATCGCACCTGCAGCCACGCTGCATTCGGTCTGCGGCAAGATCGCGGCGGGCAAGTCGCGCCTGGTGCAGGCGCTGGCGGCGCAGCCGGCCACCATCGGCATCAGCGAGGACGACTGGCTGTCGCGCCTGTATCCGGGCGAGATCCTGGAGCTGGCCGATTACCAGCGCTGTGCCGCGCTGTTGCGCCAGGCCATGGGGCCGCACGTGCAAGCGCTGCTGCGCGCCGCGGTGTCGGTGGTGCTGGACTTTCCGGCCAACACCCTCGCCACCCGCGCCTGGGCCAGGTCGCTGGCCGACGACGCGGCAGCGGCACACGTTGTCCACTGGCTCGACGTGCCGGACAGCGTCTGCAAGGAGCGGCTGCGGTTGCGCAACGCGTCGGGCCTGCATCCCTTCCGCACCAGCGAGGCGCAGTACGACGAGATCACCCGGCACTTCGTCGCCCCGGGCCGCGACGAAGGCCTGCGCATCGTGCGGCACGGCGATTAGCATCCACCCATGACCGACACCGACATTCTCGACCTCAATGCCACCGCCCTGTCGCGCCGCATCGCGCAGCGCGACATCTCCTGCGTGCAGCTGATGCAGGCCAGCCTGGCGCGCATCGAGGCGCTCAATCCGCAGTTCAACGCCATCGTGTCGCTGCGCGACGCGCCGACGCTGCTGGCCGAGGCGAAGCAGCGCGACGACGCGCTGGCGCAGGGACAGCGCGCCGGCTGGATGCACGGCTTTCCGGTGGCGGTGAAGGACCTCTCCGATGCGCAGGGCCTGCCCACCACCATGGGCTCGCCGGCCATCGGCCAGCGGCCCGCCGCGGCCGACGCGCTGTTCGTGCAACGCATGAAGGCAGCCGGTGCGATCGTGATCGGCAAGACCAACACGCCGGAATTCGGGCTGGGCTCGCACACCTACAACCCGGTGTTCGGCACCACGCTCAACGCCTACGACCCCTCGCGCACGGCCGGCGGCAGCAGCGGCGGCGCCGCGGTGGCGCTGGCGCTGCGCATGCTGCCGGTGGCCGACGGCAGCGACATGGGCGGCTCGCTGCGCAATCCGGCGGCCTTCAACAACCTGGTTGGCTTCCGGCCGTCGCGCGGCCGCGTGCCGGCGGTGCCGGCGGAGGACGCGTTCTTCCAGCAACTGGGCACGGAGGGCCCGATGGGCCGCAGCGTGGAGGACGTCGCGCGGCTGCTGTCGACGATGTCGGGCTGGGACGCACGCGCCCCGCTCTCGCTCACCGACACGCTGCCGGACGCCGAGGCGCCGGACCCGATCGGCCGCGCGCACGGCAAGCGCATCGGCTGGCTGGGGTCGATCTGGCCCGACCTGCCGCTGGAGCCGGGCATCGTGCCGCTGTGCGAGGCGGCCCTCAAGCGCTTCGGGGAACTCGGCTGCGTGGTTGAGCCCTGCACCCTGGAGTTCGCGCGCGAGCGCAACTGGAGCGCCTGGCTGCGGCTGCGGCAGCTGCTGGTGGGCGGCAAGCTGGGCGCGCTCTATGCCGATCCGCACAAGCGCGCGCTGCTCAAGCCGGAGGCGGTCTGGGAGATCGAGCAGAGCCACGCGCTGACCGCGGCGCAGCTGTACCAGGCCTCGGCCAACCGCACGGCGCTGTACCAGGCGCTGCGCAAATTGTTCGAGCGCTACGACTACCTGGTCGCGCCGACGGCGCAGGTGTTTCCGTTCGACGCCACCCTCACTTGGCCGGGCCAGGTCGCTGGCACGGCGATGGACACCTACCACCGCTGGATGGAGATCGTCACGCCCTTCACGCTGGCCGGCCTGCCGGTGGCGAGCATGCCGGTCGGCTTCAGTGCGCAAGGATTGCCGATGGGCATGCAGATCGTCGGGCCGGCCCTGGCCGACCTGGACGTGCTGGCGCTGGCGCGGGCCTGCGAGTCCCTAACACAGTGGACCGAGCGTAGGCGGCCCGCCGCGCTCGCCTAGAATCCGCCCCTTTGCCGCCTTCCGGGCCCGGCGCCCGGCATTCCCCATTCCATGTTCAAGACTGCATCCTTTTTTCGCATCGCCAACGACTTCGTCCTGCCGCCGCTGGACGCCCTGGAGCAGGCGCTGCAGGGCGCGCGCTTCCTGCCCTGCGGCCCGACGCAACCCGATTCGCACGGCTGGGTGCCGCCGCGCGGCAACAAGAGCCAGCTGCTGGCCGAGAGCGTCGGCGGCCAGTTGATCCTCAAGCTGTGCACCGAGCGCCGCGCGCTGCCGGCCTCGGCCGTCAAGGCGGCGGTGGAGGAACGGATCGAGAAGTACAAGCAGGAAACCGGCAACGAGCGCGTGTCGGCGCGCATCAAGAAGGAAATGAAGGAGGAAGTGGTGCAGGACCTGCTGCCGCGCGCCTTCACCAAGCGCTCCACCACCCTGGTGTGGCTGGACCCGGTCAACAAGCTGCTGGTGGTCGACTCCGGCAGCATCACCGGCGCCGACAAGGTTGTCACCGCCCTGGTGGAGGCGCTGAGCGAAGTGCCTGGCGCAGTGCCGATCCTGGTGCGGCCGGTGCAGACCAACGAATCGGCAGTGGCGTGCATGTCGCACTGGCTGGCCACGCGCGAGGCGCCGGTGAGCTTCACGGTCGACCGCGACTGCGAACTGAAGACGCCGGACGAACAGAAGTCGGCGGTGCGCTACTCGCGCCACACGCTGGAGATCGACGAGGTGGCCCAGCACATCGCCGCCGGCAAGCTGCCGACCCAGCTGGCCATGACCTGGGACGACCGCGTCTCCTTCGTGCTGACCGAGAGCGCCCAGGTGCGCAAGCTCAAGCTGCTGGACGTGGTGATGGACGGCGTGCAGAAGGCCGGCAAGGACGACGACGGCTTCGACGCCGACGCCGCCATCCTCACCGGCGAACTGTCGGCGCTGATTCCGGACCTGCTGGAAGCGCTCGGCGGCGAGGTGGAAGAAGGCGAAGCGGCGGCGGCCTGAGGCCCGCCATGCCGGCCTTCTAGAATCGGGGCATGAATCTCACGTTTCTCCGGCGCAGCGCTGCCGCAGCGTTGCTGGCCGCGCTCACGCTGGCCCAGCCGCTGGCGGCGCTGGCGGCGCCCGGCGTGCTGCTGGAGGACATGACCTGGACCGAGGTGCGCGACGTCGTGCAGGCCGGCCACACCACCATCATCATTCCAGTGGGCGGCACCGAGCAGAGCGGCCCGCACATGGCACTGGGCAAGCACAACTTCCGCGCCGCCGCCCTGTCGGCCCGGATCGCCGCCAAGCTGGGCAATGCGCTGGTGGCGCCGGTGCTGGCCTACGTGCCGGAGGGGCGGATCACGCCGCCGGCCGGCCACATGCGCTTCCCGGGCACGATCTCGGTTCCGGACGACGCCTTCGCCGGCATCCTGGCCGGCGCCGCCCGCAGCTTTCGCCAGGCCGGCTTCCTGGACATCGTGCTGCTCGGCGACCACGGCGGCTACCAGGGCCAGCTGCGCGACCTGGCGCAGCGCCTGAACCGCGAATGGGCCGGCTCGCGCGCCCACGTCCACTACATCGGCGCCTACTACCAGGCCGCCAGCGACGGCTTCAACCAGGCGCTGCGGGCCAAGGGCCTGACCGATGCCCAGATCGGCGTGCACGCCGGCGCGGCGGACACCGCGCTGATGCTGGCGGTCGATCCGGCCAAGGTGCGCGCCGACCGCATGCAGTCCTCCGGCGGCGAAGCCGCCACCGGCATCGTCGGCGATCCGTCCCGCGCCAGCGCCGCACTGGGCACAATCGGCATCGACATGACGGTCGAGCGGACCGTCGAAGCGATCCGGCAAGCCGTCAAGACCCACTAGACCAGAACCAAGAGCTCCCGACTCCATGCATTACCGAACCAGCCTGTCGACGCTCGCGATCGCCACGATCGCAGCCTGCCTGCAACCCGCCGCCGCCCAGGCGCCGGCGCCCCGTGCGGCTCCTGCTGTGGCCACCATCCCCGGCATGCCGCCGGTGGCGGACCCGCTCAACCTCTACAGCGAGATCGGTCCCGGCAAGCTGTCGCCCGCCGTCGCCGGCGCGCTGCCGCGGGTCTACGTGCCGAACCGCTCGGACAACTCGGTCTCCGTCATCGACCCGGCCACGCTGAAGGTGGTGGACACCTTCAAGGTCGGCATCGACCCGCAGCACATCGTGCCGTCCTGGGACCTCAAGACCCTGTGGGTGGCCAACAATGCCGAGGGCCGCACCGACGGCAGCCTGACGCCGATCGATCCGCTCACCGGCAAGCCGGGCCGGGCGATCGCGGTGGACGACCCGTACAACCTGTACTGGTCGCCGGACGGCAAGTACGCCATCGTGGTGGCGGAGGCGTACAAGCGGCTGGACTTCCGCGATCCGCAGACCATGAAGCTGGCGTTCTCGATCCCGACGCCGGACTGCGCCGGCATCAACCACGCCGATTTCTCGATCGACGGCCGCTACGCCCTCTTCACCTGCGAGTTCAACAGCGGCCTGACCAAGATCGACCTGGTCAACCGCAAGGTGGTCGGCACCATCACGCTGAGCCCGCACTTCAACCGGCCCGAGGCGATGGAGCAGCTCGAGAAGGCCGCCGCCAGGCTGGCCCGGGCCCGCAACCCGGGCGGCCACGACATGATGGGCCACATGCAGCCGCGCACCAACGGCAGCGTGCTGGTCGGGATGCCGCAGGACGTGCGGGCCTCGCCCGACGGCAAGACCTTCTACGTGGCCGACATGATCGCCGACGGCGTGCACCTGGTGGACTTCGACAGCTTCAAGCAGATCGGCTTCATCCCCACCGGCGTCGGCACCCACGGGCTCTATCCCAGCCGCGACGGCAAGCGGCTGTACGTGGCCAACCGCGGCAGCAACAAGATCCGCGGCCGCCGCCACGGCCAGGGCAGCGTGGCGGTGATCGATTTCGCCAGCGGCAAGGTGCTCACCACCTGGCCGGTGCCAGGCGGCGGCAGCCCCGACATGGGCAACGTCAGCGCCGACGGCCGCTACCTGTGGCTGTCCGGCCGCTACGACAACGAGGTGTACCGCTTCGAGACCAGCACCGGCGCGGTCGACCGCGTCAAGGTGGGCCGCGAACCCCACGGCCTGACGGTCTGGCCGCAGCCGGGCCGCTATTCACTGGGGCACACGGGCAACCTGCGCTGACTGTCATGCCGGACCTGATCCGGCCTTGCCGTCGCTACCTAGGCTCGCGCGTCCGCCGGTTGGCCCGGTCGGCGGCCGTGCCAGTCACATCAAAAAGCGAATGCGCTCAGCGCATCACACTTTCTCCACGCTCACCGTCATCTCCCTGATCTCCATCGGCCCGTAGTTGGACAGGAAGGCGACGTCGGCGATGTCGCGGCCGTAGGCGACCACGACGCGGCCGCCGCGCGGCTCGGTCTGCGTCGCATCGAAGGTGTACCAGCGGTCGCCGACGAAGGCCTCGAACCAGGCGTGCAGGTCCATCGGATCGAGCTGGTGCAGGTAGCCCACCACCACCCGCGCCGGGATCTTCAGGCTGCGGCACAGCGCCACGCCGATGTGCGCGAAGTCGCGGCAGACCCCGGCCTTGGCCTGCATGGTGTCGATCGCGTCGGTGCTCTCGTGGCTGACGCCGTACCGGTAGTCGTGGTTGTCGTGGATCCACTGGCGGATCCGTTCCACCTGCGCATAGCCGGGCGCCGTCCCCTGGACGATCGCGCGGGCCTCGTCCTCCAGCTTGTCGGAGGGGCAGTAGCGGCTTTGCAGCAGGTACACCAGCACGTTGTCCGGCACCGCAGCGATCGGCGTCGCCGGCGCATGGAGGTCCACGCCGAGCTGGTCGGCCACTTCCACTTCCGACTCCACCGCGATGGTGGAGCGGCCCTGCGGCACGGTGTAGCGCTGGCACAGGTTGCCGAAGCCGTCCACGTATTCGGTGGCGGGCACCCAGGGCGCCACCTCGTAGCGCTCGGAAATCACCCACTGCGCGGTGCCGCTGCGCGGACGCAGCATGGCGACCACCGGGCAATCGCGTTCGCAGTCGACGGTGATGGTGGCGCGGGCAAGCAATCTCATCGCCGCAGCTTAGCCAGCAGCAGCCGCGATCGATGTCGGAGACCGCCGCGTCGTCGGTGGCACACTTGGCCGCGAATGACTACCGCCATCGATCCCGTCCCCGCCCCCCGTGCCGAAACCACCATCATGCTGCTGGCCAGCGCCGGCTTCTTCAGCGGCGCCGCGCTGCGCATCTGCGACTCGCTGCTGCCCCGGCTGGGCGCCGACTTCGGCCTGACGGCCGGCGCCGCCGGCGCGGTGATCATCGCCTTCTCGGTCGCCTACGGCCTGATGCAGCTGGGGTTCGGGCCGCTGGGCGATCGCTACGGCAAGGCGCGCCTGATGTGCGCCGCCGTCTTCGGCTGCTCCGCCGGCGCCCTGGCCAGCGCGCTGGCGCCGCGCTTCGGCGTGCTGGTCGCAACGCGGGCGGCCTGGGGCATGGCGGCGGCCGGCATCATCCCGATGGCGATGGCCTGGATCGGCGACGCCGTCCCCTACGAGCAGCGGCAGGCCACGCTGGCCCGCTTCCTGACCGGCACGCTGTCGGGAATGATGGCCGGCCAGCTGGCCGGCGGACTGTTCGCCGATTCGGCAGCCGGCTGGCGCGGCGCCTTCTTCACGCTGTCGGCGGGCTACTTTGCGGTGGCTGTGCTGATGCTGGCGCGGCTGCGCAGCGCGCCGCGGCCGGCACCGGCCGGCGGCCGCGGCGGCGCCGGCTACCTGCTGCAGTTGCGCACCGTGCTGCAGGAACGCTGGGCCCGCGTGGTGCTGGCCTGCGCGCTGGCCGAAGGCGTGTTCCTGCTCGGGCCGATGGCCTACCTGCCGGCCTACCTGCACAGGCGCTTCGGCCTGAGCCTGACGGCGGCCTCGGCGCTGCTCGCGCTGTACGCGCTGGGCGGGTTGGCGTACGCCCTCAGCGCGCGCCACATCGTGCGGCGCTACGGCGAACGGCGGATGGCGCTGGCCGGCGGCTGGGTGATGGGCGGTGGCTTCCTGGCCTGGCTGGCGCTGCCGTTCTGGCAGCTGGCGGGGCCGATCGCGCTGCTGGTGGGCTTCGGCACCTACCTGTACCACAACACCTTGCAGACGCACGCGACCCAGATGGCGCCGGCGGTGCGCGGCACCGCGGTGGCGCTGTTCGCGTTCTGCCTGTTCGCCGGCCAGGCGATCGGCGTCAGCGTCGCCGGTTTCCTGTTCGACCGCTTCGGTGCGACGCCGCTGCTGCTGTTGCCGGCGCTGGCGCTGCCGGTGGCCGGCTGGAGCTTCGCGCGCGGGCTGCGCCGGCGGGCCGAGGCCGCGTGAGCGCTATTCGTTGATCGTGGACAGCAACTGCTCGAGGTCGACCGGCTTGACGAAGTGGGTGTTGAAGCCGGCCGCCTCGGCCTTGTGCCGGTCCAGGTCCTGGCCCCAGCCGGTCAGCGCGATCAGGCGGATGCCCTCGGTTTCCTGGCGGATGCGGCGGGCCGCCTCGTAGCCGTCCATCCTGGGCATGCCGATGTCCATCAGCACGATCGCCGGCGGATCGCTGCGCACCGCCGCCAGCGCGGCCTCGCCGTCGTAGGCCACCGCCACCGAGAAGCCCTCGATGCTGAGCAGCGCCTCCAGCGTGTCGGCGGCGTCGACGTTGTCGTCCACCACCAGGATCTTGCGGGCGGCGCCATGGGCCTGCGGCGCCGCGGCGGGCGGCGGCGTCGCAGGCGCCTCGGCGCCGTCGGACGTGAGCACCACCGGCAGGCTGAGCACGAACTCGCTGCCGCGGTCCGGCCCGTCGCTGCTCACGCTGATGCTGCCGCCGTGCATCTCGGCAAAGCGCTTGGCCAGGTTCAGGCCGATGCCCAGCCCGCTGGCCGGCTCGCCGGGCACCGTGGCCTGCGCGAACAGCTCGAAGATCCGGCCCTTGGACTGCTCCTGCAGGCCGCGGCCGTTGTCCTTGACGCGGAAGCGCACCGTGTCGCCCTGCACCTCGGCAGCGAGCTCGATCTCGCCGTGCTCGGGCGTGAACTTGGCGGCGTTGACCAGCAGGTTGGCCACGCTCTGGACCACCCGCGCGTGATCGGCGTTCAGCGCGAACTCGCCCTCGGGCTGCTCCACCTTCAGCGTGTGGGCCTTGTCCTGGATGGCCGAACCGGAGATCTCCAGCGCGTGCGTCAGCACCGAGCGCACCGTGGTGCGGCGCGCCTGCAGCGCCACCTTGCCGGTGCTGATCCGGGCCACGTCCAGCAGGTCGTCCACCAGCCGCGTGAGGTGCACCACCTGCCGGTCCACCACGTCGACGATGCGGGCGACGTTGGCTGCCGGCGCCAGCCGGCGCAGGATCGACATCGAGGTGCGGATCGGCGCCAGCGGGTTGCGCAGCTCGTGCGCCAGCGTCGCCAGGAATTCGTCCTTGCGCTGGTCCGCCAGCCGCACCTGGTACTGGCGATCCCGCGCTCTCAATGCCGAGCGGGCGGCGCTGACCAGGCCGATGGTGCGCACCGGCCGCTCGATCAGCGTCACGTTGCCCAGGCTTTCCACGGCCCGCTGCACTTCCACCGAGGGCGAGCCGCGCAGCGTCAGCACCAGCACCGGCAGGTCCGACCAGGCGGGCTGCAGGCCGATGAAGACCTTGAGCGGCTGCATCGCCGAGCCGGCGATCACCTCCTCGGCCACCAGCAGTGCGCCGCAGCCGCGCGCCAGTTCGGCCAGCAGCGACTGCATGCCGACCACCACCTGCGACACCAGGCCGGCGGACTGCAGCACCTGGCTGGCCAGCACCCCGTCCTGGGTGGTGCCGACGTAGATCAGGATGCGGCGTTCCATCAGCTGTCCGCGTTGACGGCTGGCGGCGCCGTCGGCACCGGGACGCCGGTGAGGATGCCTCGGAAGCCCTTGAGCGGCCCGCCCACCTGGATGCCGCGGGCCGACATCGAGAAGGCGCGGATGGTGCGCTCGTGCAGGCTGCCGCGCTTCTTGAACACCGAGATCGCCTGCTTCACCTCGCCCTCGTCCTCGAAGTAGCGCAGCATCAGGATGTTGTCGGCGATGTAGCTGGCGTCCAGCGCGCTGGACATGTTGCCGCCCAGCATGCCCTGCTGCACGCCGACCAGCAGCGTGACGATGCCGCGCTGGCCCAGGTAGGTGAGCAGCTCGTGCAGGTGGGTGGTGAGGAAGCGCTCGTCCGGCACCGCGTTGAGGTAGCCGTTGAGGCTGTCGATCACGATCACCTTGGCGCCGGCGTCGGCCGCGCGGCAGGCGGCGGCGGCGAACTGGCCGGGCGAGAGCTCCGCCGGGTCCACCTGCTGGATGGTGAGCACGCCCTGGTCGGCCCATTGGCGCAGCGGCAGGCCCAGGCCGTCGGTCCGATTGAGCAGGTTGCTGGTCGACTCCTCGAACAGGAACATCGCCGCGTGCTGGCCGCGCTTGTTGGCGGCGGCGACGAACTGGGCCGCCAGCGAGGATTTGCCGGTGCCCGGCGGTCCCACGATCAGCGTGCTGGTGCCCTCCTCCAGCCCGCCGCCCAGCATGGCGTCCAGCGCCGGCAGGTCGCTGCGCAGCTGGACGCGCTGGCGGATGCCGCGCGAGCTGGCGGCCACCAGCCGCGGGTGCACCGCGATGCCGCCGCGCAGGATGTTGTAGTCGTGGAAGCCGCCGACGAAGTTGCGGCCCCGGTACTTGATGACGCGCACCCGGCGCCGCTCGGCGCCATAGTCCTTGACGGTCTGTTCCAGCTGGATCACGGCGTGGGCGATGCTGCGCACCTGCAGGTCGGCCGCCGCCGCGGTGCGGTCGTCCAGCAGCATCACGGTGCAGTTGCGGCGCGAGAAGAACTGCTTGAGCGCCAGCACCTGGCGCCGGTAGCGCAGCGGCGTGTCGGCCAGCAGCTGCAGCTCGGACAGCGAGTCGAGCACCACCCGGGTGGGCTTGCGCTCCTCGATCACCGACAGGATCAGCTGGGTGGTGTTGGCCATCTCCACCTCGGACGGGTGAAACATCGTGTATTGCTGTTCGGCCTTGAGCAGGTCCTCGGACGGCAGCACCTCGTGCACGTGGATGCCATCCAGGTTCAGGCCGTGGGACTCGGCCACCGCCTCCAGCTCCTCGGCCGTTTCGGCCAGGGTGATGTAGGCCACCGATTCGCCGTGGCGTGCGCCCTCGGCCAGGAACTGCAGGCCGGTGGTGGTCTTGCCGGTGCCCGGCTCGCCCTCCACCAGGTAGGTGCGGTAGGGCGTCAGGCCGCCGCCGAGGATGGAATCCAGGCCCTCGATGCCGGTGGAGATCGATGGCGGCGCGGCTTTCGTTGTGATGGTCATTGGTGGCCCATGGTTTGGGTTCGGACAGACTCGACAGCGACCAGATTAGCAGCGGGTGCATGGATGGGCTTGTCAGAAAACATCCAATGCCGAGCTAGGGCGGACGGCCGTGCCGGGGCCGGCGCACAGCCACCGCGTTGGCGTATCCTGGGCCCCCGCCCTCCCGCGGCCAGGAGCACACCATGAGCAGCCAGGACCACGTCTACAAGAGCATCGAACTGACCGGATCGTCCACCACCAGCATCGAGGACGCCGTCAGCGGTGCCATCGCCAAGGCCAGCGAAAGCCTGCGCAACATCCAGTGGTTCACCGTCACCGAGACCCGCGGCCACGTCAAGGACGGCAAGGTCGCGCACTGGCAGGTGACGCTGAAAATCGGGTTCACGCTGGAGTGAGCTTCACCGACATGTTGCAGGCCTTCGGCCTGGAAATTCCCAGCCCCCCCTACATCGTCGGCGCCATCCTGTTCGGCATCGTCGGCTTGGCCGCGTGGCGGCACGGCCGGCGGGCCAAGCTGCCCCGGCCCAAGTGGATCGGCGTCGCGCTGATGTTCTACCCCTATGTCACCCCGCAGACCTGGCTGATGTACCTGGTGGGCGCGGGCCTGTGCGTCTGGCTGTATTTCGTCTGGCAGTGAGGACGGCCGCGCAAAAGAAGACCGGTGGCCTCCTTGCGGAAACCACCGGCCCGGGTGGCCGCAGGCAGCAGCCTGCGGCGTAATTCAGCTTACTTTTCGCCGGCCGGGATTTCACCCTTCTTGACCGCGGCTGCGGCCTCTGCCTTGCGCTTGGCGGCAGCGGCCTTGCGTTCCGCCTTGGTGTGCTTCTTGGCGACGCCTTCGCTGGCCGGCATGGCATCGCCGGGCGTGGCAGTCTTGGCCACCTTGGCGCCTTCCGACTTGCGGGCAGCCTTGGCAGCCGCCTTTTCGGCGGGGGTGGCCTTGGCCGCGGGCATGGCCATGGCGCCGGCCGGATCGGCTTCGCCCTTGCTCTGGGCAAAGGCGTTGACGGCGAGCATCTGCGCCAGCACCAGGCCGACGGCAAGCAGGGTCTTGTTCATTGAGGTCTCTCCTTGGAAGTTGATGAGGGGGAAGCACGCAGAAAGTTTTGCATCCCACCGGCCGGGGGCGCTTGATGCAAATCAAGCGGCCCGCGAATCATTGCTGGCCTGCCTGCTGGCGCCGGTACTCGCGGTGCTTCATCTCCAGGTAGGTCGTGCGATCGAGCTCGTGCAGCTGGCGCGGGAACTTCTCGGTGGCGTCGAACCACGCCTGCAGCCGCTTGTCCAGCTGCTGCGCCGGCGGCGCCGACAGCGCGCCCAGGTACGCCTCGATCGCCAGGTAGTAGCGCATCGTGTTGCGTTCGACCATGCCGCGCACGCCGCCCACCAGTTCGGGCTCGGCGCCGGGCCTGGCGACGAGGGTCGAGAAGCCCACCTTGGACCGGCCGATGGTGGCCAGGTAAAGGTGCAGCGCCAGGTGGCTGGCGGTCCCGTACTCGAACGAGTAGCCCAGGTGCAGGAAGGTGCGGCCACCGTCCAGCGGCACCGCCTCCAGCATGATGCGGTAGTCGTGGGTGTCGAAGGGGCCGTCCTGCGCGTCCAGCTGCACGTTGAGGAAGTCGGCGGCCTGCGGCAAGGCACGCCAGGAGAACACCACGCTCGGCGCGTCCACCAGTGGCTGGTCGAATTTCTTGCCGATCCGCAGGTCCAGCTGGGTGGTCCCGCCGGCCGTGCCGCTGCGGCACAGCTTGGTGTTCAGGTGCAGGATCAGCACGTCGCACCAGTGGGCCGGATCGGCAAGCGCCGCGTTCACCGCGGCGAACGGCGAGTTCAGCACCGCGTAGATATCGCCGCGGCTGCTGCGCGAGCCTTCGGCCGACTCGATGTAGATCGGGCCGCCGTAGGCGTTCTTCTCCAGTTGCGGACGCAGCGCGGCGTAGCGGTTCTGCAGTTCGGTCGCGCCGGCCGGGCGCACACCCTGGGCGGCGGCGGTGCCGATCGCCAGGGACAGGACGCCCGCGCCCAGCACGGCGCGGAGGATGGAGCGGAGCAAGCCAGCCATGAGTGACTCCCGGAGCCGGCCGATTGTGCTCCGGCGGCACCGGCCGGTGCTTGATCTGGATCAGCCCGTCCGGCCCGCGCATCCCCCGCCGGGTGCTACTCCGGGCGCTACTTGCAGCTGAAACTGCTGGCCAGCTCCAGGCTGCCGCTGCCGTTGTAGCGCGCGACCTTCGGGTAGGGGCACAGCGGCCGGGTGCGGTCCGCGGCCCAGCCGGCCGGCACGTCCGGGTTGACGCCGCCCGCATTGCCGGCGCCGCGGGCCTGGGCCACGATGGCATCGGGCGCGATGCCCTTCTCCACCCAGTTGACCAGCGGCGTCAGCGCGTCGAACTGGTCGGTGGCCGGGCCGCCGGAGCAATGGCCCATGCCGGGGACGCGGTAGAAGCGCGCGAAGCCGGAAGCGTCGCCACCGTTGTTGGCCTGCAGCCCCTTGTACCAGGCCTGCGAGTCGTTGACCGAGAAGATCGGGTCCGCCACGCCGTGGTACAGGATGATCTTGCCGCCGCGCTTGTTCAGCACCGACATGTCGGTCGGGTTGGGCGGCGTCATGAAGCTCATGCCCGACTCGGTGTACAGCGCATTGGTCGCGAAGATCTGCGCCACCAGCGTGTCCAGGTTGGCGCTGAGCGTGAAGGCCGGGCCGTTGAAGCCGCTGGCGTTCTCCGGCGGCGTCTTGAAGATCAGGCCGACCGCGCCCGAGTCCAGGGCCAGCGGCGAGATGAACTCCCAGAACGGGATGCCGGAGCCGGAGACGCCGGAATCGTAGGGGAAGCTGGAGTAGATCAGCGCGCCGTTGCTGGTGGTCGGGCCGCTGAAGATCTTGCCGATCACGGTCTTCTGCGCCGCCGACAGGCAGGTGCCGTCGCGGGCGCCGGTGCAGGTCGGCACGTCGCGCTGCAGGTCGAACGCCGCCTGGCAGGCCGCCACGTCCTGGATCAGGCCGTCGGTCGCGCCGTCCAGCGCATCGCACTTGGCCAGCACCGAGGCGCCGAGCAGCGCCCGTTCGGCGGTGGTGAAGGCGGTGGACAGGTCGGCCGGGTTGGTCGCGACGCTCGCGTACAGCTGCCCGCCGGCGATGCTGGCGATCGCCGCCTTGGGCAGGTTGTAGCCCGGCGAGCCGGCCAGGATGCCGTCGTAGTCGGTGGCGTAGCGGGTGGCCGCGATCATCGCGTGGCGCCCGCCGTTGGAGCAGCCGCCGAAGTAAGAGCGGTCCGGGCCCTTGGTGTAGGCGGCACTGATGACGCTCTTGGCCATCGGCGTGAGCTTGGCGACGGCCTGGTAGCCGTAGTCCAGGCGGGCCTGCGGGTCGATGCCGAAGTTCGGGCCGAGCGCGCCGGCGTGGCCGGCGTCGGAGCTGAGCACCGCGAAGCCCTGTTGCAGCGCATTGGTCAGGGCGCCGCCGCCGTTGACCGGGCCGGTGGCCGGCACCACCGCGCCGTCGATGCCGCCGTTGCCCTGGTGGTAGAAGCGGCCGTTCCAGGCCAGCGGCAGCCGCATCTCGAAGCCGATCGCATAGGCGTTGCCGTCGACCGCACTGGTGCGGCTGAACATCTTGCCCAGCACCTGGCAGTGCGCGGCAATCGGCTGGCCGGCGACGGTGAGCGATCCGGCGGGCACCGAATTCACGGCCGTGATGGTGGTGTTGGCCAGCGTCGACAGGCGCGGCGCCAGGTCGGCGCAGCTGCCGAACAGGGGGGCGCCGGTGGCGGCGGACAGCCGCACCGGGTCGTCCCCGCCGCCGCCGCCGCAGGCGGTCAGCGCGGCGCAGACGGCGAGCGCCGACGCGGCCTGCATGGAAGGATGGAACATTCGGCGTCTCCTGGTGTTGGGTAAAACCATTAAGTTAATGAATCAATGATCGCCAAGAATCGGTAGTTTCCCTGCACACACGCGGCTCATATGGTTCAGCTAATGATGCAATCGGAGCAGGCACAATTGGCCATGCCAGCCAAGCGCGCCCCCCGCCCCGACGTCACGCCCGCCGGCCAGCTGGCCGAGGCCAAGCTGCACTTCGTGCTGGGGTACCAGCTGGCGCAGGCGGCCATCGTCACCAACGGCCTGTTCGCGCGCCATGCCGGCAAGCCGTTCGCGCTGCGGCCGGTCGAATACACGGTGCTGACGCTGATCGCGGAAAACCCGGGCGGCTCGCAGGCGCGGCTGGCACGCGCGCTGGCCGTCACTGCGCCCCACATCACGGCGATCATCGACCGCCTCGAAGCCAGGGGCTGGATCGCGCGCGGCCGCAGCGCGGACGACCGCCGCTCGCAGGCGCTGCAGGCGACGCAGCTGGGGGAAGAGCTGGCGCGCAAGGCCACGCAGGCCATCGTGGACGGCGAACGGGCGGCGCTCTCCACGCTCAGCGCGGGCGAACAGATGATCCTGGTGGAGCTGCTGCACAAGGTGGCCTGCTCGCGCCCGGCCGCCGCCGGCTGAGCGCCCGGCGGACCGGCGCCGCGCTCAGCCTGCGCTGCGCGCCCGCAGCGAGCGCAGCTCGCCTTCCAGGCCCTCGATGCGCTGGATCAGGCCCAGCAGGATCGAGACGGCGTACAGGTCCAGGTCCAGGTCGCGCCGCAGCCGGGCGACCTGCCGCAGCGGCATCACCCATTCGGCGCTGAACAGCGTTTCCGGCAGCGGGGCGCGCAGCGGCTCCAGCGCTCCGTAGCCGACCAGCTCCTCCAGGTCGGCGGCGCTGAGCGCGCAGACCCGCGACAGCTCCGTCACGGTGATGGTCTCGCGGCCGTCCAGCCACGCCAACTCGCCGCGCTCACCTGCTTGCGTTGCCATGCTGCCCTCCGCGTGGGTTGAAGTTGGAAACCTTGGCCAGTTCCGCGAACAGCTCGCGTTCCCGCTCGCTCAGCGTGGGCGGAACGTCGATCAGCGCCACCGCATACAAATCGCCGCGGCCGCCGCTGCCGTTGGCCATGCCGCGTCCGCGCAGCCGCAGCTTGCGGCCCGACCGGGTGCCGGGCGCCACCGTGAGCACCACCGGGCCGTCGAGCGTGGGCACTTCGACTTCCGCACCCAGCGCCGCCTCCCACGGCGCCAGCAGCAGGTCGAAGTACAGGTCGTGGCGGTCCACCCGGAACACCGGGTGCGGCGCCAGCGTGAGGTGCAGGTAGATGTCGCCGTCGGCGCCGCCGTTGCGGCCCTTGCCGCCCTTGCCCTTCAGGCGCAGCTTCTGGCCGTCGGTGACCCCGGGCGGGATCTTGATTTCCAGCGTGCGCGCGCCCTGGCCCTCGCCGACCTCCAGGTTGACCGTGGTGCCGCGGTGCGCGTCTTCCAGCCCCAGCGAGACGGTGGTCTCGTAGTCGCGGCCGTCCACCGGCCGGGGCCCGCGCGCACCCGCGCCGGCTGCGCCGCGGCCGCGCCCGAGCGAGGCCAGCAGTTCTTCCAGGTCGATGTCGCCGAAGCCGCCGGCGCGGCTGCCGAAGTGCTGCTCCCACTGCGGCGGTGGCGCGAATTCCTCGCCCTGCGGCCGGCGCCCGAGCTCGTCGTATGCCTTGCGCTTCTCGGGGTCCTTGAGCGTGGCGTAGGCCTCCGCCACTTCCTTGAAGCGGGCCTCGCTGCCGCCCCCGGCCTTGGACACGTCGGGGTGGTGCTCGCGCGCCAGCTTGCGGTAGGCCTTCTTGATCTGCGCCAGGTCGGCGTCGCGGGGAACGCCGAGCGCCTCGTAATAGTCTTTGTATTTCATGATGGGTAAGGGCAGCGTCCGGACGACGCCCGCCAGCGTACTGCAATCGCGCCGCCATGGGCGCAAAGCGTGCGCCGGCGGCTTTCCCGGCGCCGGCAAACCGGCGGCGCTGCCCGTTGCATAAGCAATCTAACTACACGGCCGGGGCGAAGCCGCGCCGGGCCGTGCGATCGGCCGGGCAACCCACAGCTAATCCCAGCTTATCCACAAACTTGTCCCGCATTCACGCGCAATTCGATCCGGCGCGGGCCGGCCCCGTATCCCGCCCCCGGCGTTTGACGCAAAATGCGCGGATGCGCAGCAGCAGCCCCTCCCCCTCCAGACACCTGATCGGCAACCGCGTTGCCAGCGCCAAGTCCACCACCGAGAAGGTGCAGGAGGACATCCAGCTGGCCGAGGCGGAGCTGCACCTGGCCAACGTCGTGATGACCGACAAGCTGGCCGGCAGCGTCAGCGACGCCGAGCTGGCCAAGGCGGTCAGCCACACCGAGCAGGTCGAGGAAAAGCTGCGCGACGCCGGAGAGAGTTTGAACGTGGTCGCCGAGCTGTTGAGCTCCGAGGAGAGGGACCGCCAGCGGCTGGAGCAGGCGGCCCGCGAGGCCGACGGTTCGTCCTCGCCGGGTGCGCGCTCGGGCGAGGGCTCGGCCAGCGTGATCGAGCACCTGCGCGAACTCACGCGCCACAAGCTCAATAGCGACCAGGCCTAGCCGGCCGGAGGATCCCGCTCCAGCGGCAGCGTCACCGTGAAGCGGCTGCCCAGGCCCTTGCCGGCGCTGGCGACGCTCACCGTGCCGCCGTGCCCTTCCACCAGTTCGCGCACCACGGTCAGCCCGATTCCCAGGCCCCTGCCGTTGAACAGGGTGGCGTGCTGCTCCTGCACGAAGGGCTCGAAGATGGTGGCCAGCGCCTGGGCCGTGATGCCGATGCCGTTGTCGCTCACCGTCAGCACCATGCGATCGCCGTCGGCAGAGGCTTGCAGCCCGACCCGGCCGCCCTCGGGCGTGTACTTGGATGCGTTGTCCAGCAGGTTGCCCAGCACCTGCGCCAGCCGCAGCGCGTCGCCGCAGACCTGCAACGGGCCGGCCGCCAGGTGGACGTCGAACTGCTGCAAGCGCGTGTCCATCGAGGGCCGGCAGGCCTGCACCACGTCGTCGATCAGGCCATTCATGTCCACCGAGACCAGTTCCAGCCGCAGCTTGCCGCTGCTCACGCGCGACACGTCCAGCAGGTCTTCCACCATGCGCGACATGTTGCGCACCTGGCGCTCGATGATGCCCTGCAGCTTGCCCAGCAGCGGGCCTTCGGTGGGAATGCGCCCGAGGATGGCGGCGGCATTGCGGATCGGGGTCAGGGGGTTGCGCAGCTCGTGGGCCAGCACGCCCAGGAAATTGGTCTGCCGCTCCAGCGCCTGCTCGGCCGCCTGCTTGAGGTCCTGCGCGGTGAGCACCGCCAGCAGCAGCTGCGTGTTGGCCTCCTGCAGCTGGTCGTTGCGGCGCATCGATGCGGTCGCGGCCGAGCGGTGGTCCACCAGCGGCTGGCGCAGCGCCTCCAGCGTGCGCAGCTGCGGGCTGCGTTCAGCGCCGCCGGACTCGCCCTGGAACGCATAGCTGCCCAGGCCGCGCCACTTGGCCAGGTACATCGCAGCCACCGCGCGCTCGGTCAAGGCATCGGCGTCGGTGCCGTCCTGCGGGTAGACGGCGATGCCGGCGCTGGCGGTCAGCCGCAGCACCTGCTGGTTGAGCATCGTGGGCGCTCCCAGCGCGCCCACGATCCTGGCCGCATGTTCCACCGCCTCCGAGACATCGGCCAGCTGCGGCAGCAGGATCAGGAACTCGTCGCCGCGGTGCCGGCTGACGGTGTCGATCGGGCGCGCCGCGGCCTCGAGCGTGCGGGCGGCCAGCTGCAGCACCTGGTCGCCGGTCGCATGGCCCAGCGTGTCCCTGATCAGCTTGAAGTCTGTGAGGTTCAGCAGCACCAGCGCCACATGGGCGCCGCTGCCGTCCTCCCTGGCGTCGGCGATCAAGGTGGCCAGCCGCGACCGCAGCAGGCCCGGCAGCGGCAGCCCGGTGAGGCTGTCCAGTTCCGCCGCCTCCGCCATCTCGCGCAGCGCCCGCTCGCTGGCTTCCGCTTGGCGCCTGGCCGCCAGCGCCGCCAGGACCAGGTGTTCGTTGGCCTCCACCAGGTGGGCCGCGCGGCCGCTGACCAGTTCGATGCGCGCTGCAGCGACCTGCCTGCGCAGCCCCGCCAGCTCCTCGCGGGAGGCGTCGATCTCGGCCTGGATGCGGCTGGCCTCGGCCATGGCCTCGGCGCGCAGGACCGGATCGGGACCGGCGCTCATGGCGAGCGATCTGCCGCGTCCGTGCCGTCCTTGCGGGTCGGCCGGCCGCCGAGCAAGCCCTCCTGGTCCTCCAGCAGCTCGCCGATCACGAGGCCGCCGTCGTCGATGGTGTATTCGCGCAACTCGTTCGAATGCATGCTGCCGCGCACCTTCACCACCGCCAGCATGCGGCGCAGCCGGCTGTCCACCTCGATGTAGCGCTGCACGATGATGGCGTCGGTGAGGAAGGCGGTGCCGTAGGGGCTGAAGCGCAGGTCGGTATAGCGGTCCTCCAGCTCGGACGTCATCAGCACCGTCACGCCCACGCTGGCCAGCGCCGACACCAGCCGCAACAGCGACTCGCGGAAGTCCTCGCGGAAGGTCGGGGCGAGCTTCAGCTCGAAGCCCGACAGCGAATCTATCACGACGCGGGTCGCGCCAAGCCGCTCGATCTCGGCCATCAGCATCCGCAGCACTTCGGCGATCGACAGGTCCTGCGCATGGGTGTTGACCAGCCCCACCCGGCCGGCCCGGATCAGCTCGGTGATGACAGGGCTGCGCAGCTGGTTGGGCCGCTGCTCGAACACCGCGATCACGCCGGTCTCGCCGTTGCGCGCCCCCTCGGCCAGGAAGGACGCGGCCAGGATGCTCTTGCCGGAGCCCGAGGGTCCCGCCACCAGCAACGAATAGCCGCGCGGCAGGCCGCCGCCCAGCATGTCGTCTAGACGGTCCACGCCCAGCCGCAGGCGCGGCGCCGCCTGGCCCTTGACCACCGGCGCGTCCAGCGTGTGGGTGGCCAGCTGCGGCGGCGCGAACACCTCGATGCCGCGGTTGCTGATGCGAAACGGATGCAGGCCCGGCAGGGTGGACTGGCCGCGCATCTTCATGATCTCCAGCTTGCGCACCATCGAGTTGCGCTGCACGCTCTGGCGCAGCCAGATCAGGCCGTCGGCGACGGTGAACACCGGGTTGGCGTCGGTCTCGGTGAAGTACTCCCCGATCAGGAAGGTGGTGGCCTGCCAGCTGGTCATCAGCATCGCCAGCTGCTGCATGAAGTGCTGCAGGTTGTTGTGCGGGTCGCCGGGCGCGGTGCCCGCCAGCACCACCGAGCGGAACGAGTCGACGAACACCAGCGACGAGCCGTGGGCGTGCACCTCCGCCGCGATGCGGGCCAGCACGGCGTCCAGGTTGCCGGTGAGCGCGTCTTCTCCCAGGTTGATGAACCGCACCGCCTGGTTGACCAGCTTGCCGTCGAAGAAGTCGAACTGCTGCTGGTAGCGCAGCATCTTGAGCGTCGGCTCGCCCAGCACCGTGAGGTACAGCGCCGGCCGCTCGGGCGAGGCCAGCGCGAACATCATCTGGTGCGCCAGCGTGGTCTTGCCGCAGCCCGGCGGGCCGGCGATCAGGTTGAAGGAGAACTCGGGCAGGCCGCCGCCCAGAACTTCGTCGAGTCCGGGCACGCCGGTGGGCAGTCGATTGATGGTGACTTTTTCGTTCATTGCGTGCGATCCTGGGCGGGCGCTCCGCCGAATGGGTTGTCCCACGCCGAGCGCAGAAGTTGTCCGGTCAACGCCGGCCCGATCAGGCTGCGCAGCAGCTCGTAGACAGCCTGCAGGTGGTCGCCGGCGGCGCTGGCCGCTGTGCAACTGTCCTGCTGCGCCAGCGCCGCGGCGAGCAGGCCAAGGTCCATGTCCGACCCGATGCCGCCATTGACGGCGGCCAGCCACGGATGACGCTCGCGCACCAGGTAAAGGCTGCGGCAATAAAGTGCCGAGACGCCCCGCCCGCCGATGACGGGCGCGAGCGCGGAGTCGATCGCCTGCCATGTCGAGACGACGGCATCGGCAATCCGGGTGGTGTTGTCGCCTTCGGCGGCCAGGCGCTCGAGCGTGCCGGCAAGCTTGCGACTGTCCTGGGTGGGCACGGAAAGCTGTCCTTGACTGATTCAGCGCATGGTACGCCCGGATGAGTTGGCGGCCGGCCTTTCTTTTTTACCGACGCAATCCGGGCCCGCACAGCGCGGATGGCCACGCTCCGGCGCTCGCGGTCAAAACTTTCCTACAAATCGTCTGGGGCCTTTCCGACCGCTCCTGCGGCCGAGGTTGCGCAGACTTGCACCAAGCCGGGCCCCTGTGCCTGCACGGCAAAACAAAGGAGCGACCCCATGGGCGGACAGAACGATACGAAGGAAGAACACGGCTCCAGCGAGCCGCAGCAGCACCCGGAACAATCCGAAGGCGGCAACAGCGGCCACGGGGCCGCCAGCGCCCTGGCCCACATGATTTCGCAGGGCCGGGAGCACCGGCACCAGACCGGCGGGGCCGACGACGCAGCGGGAGTGCAGGGCCAATGAGCGACCCCATCCTCCCGATCCCCGCTTCGCACCCGGCCCAACCCGCCGGCGCCGGCGGCAGCGGCGAAGGCGCCCAGACCGCCCTGGCGGCGATGATCCGCAAACGCAAGATGGGCGAGAACCACGTGGACGACGATCCGCTGGACAGCGCGCCCAAGCCGCTTCCCGCCGCCTGACCGGGCTTCGCAATGGCCGGGGCATACCAGCCCGGCAGAAGGCCATTCCTACAGGCCGGTGTGGTGCTGTCCGACAGCCAGCAACCGGCGCTGCATGCAAATTCCTGGCCGCAGGCGCGCAGCCTGCGGCAGTACAGGAGTTCCAGACATGGCTTGCAACAACCAGCGCAGCATCTACGAAGGCATCAGCAAGGTGGTCGGCTCGTCCAACCGCGGTTTCATCACGCTCGATCCGGAGCGCCAGTGCCGGATCGCCACCCAGCCGGCCAAGGCCCTGCCCGGCGCCGGCGCGATGGGTGAGCCCCGGGCGCCGCAGGCGCGGCCGGGCACGCTCGCATCGGCCAGCGGCTTGCGCCGCTAGCGGCCGCTGCCGGCATCCCAGGGGCGCTTCGGCGCCCTTCTTTTTTGTCCGCCATGGTGCAGAGGCGCTGCCTTCCTACAGCGGCCGCGGTCAACTGCTGAGAACATCGGGGCATCGTTTCGAACAACGGAGACACGCGGTGATGAAGGTACTGCTGGTGGAAGACAGCATGGAGATCCAGAAGCAGATCGGGGGCATCCTGGAAGCGATTCCGGGCACCCGGCTGGTCGAGGTGTTTGCCACCGGCGCGCAGGCCGGCGAGTGGCTGGAGCGGCACCCGGCCGGCTGGGACCTGGCCGTGGTGGACCTGTTCCTGCGCGAGGGCCACGGCTTCGACGTGCTGCGGCGCTGCCGCCGGCGCAAGCCGCACCAGAAGGCGGTGGTGCTGTCCAATTACAGCCGGGCACCGGTTGCCGACTTCGCGAGGCAGGCGGGCGCCGACGCCTTTTTCGACAAATCCCTGGGCCTGGAACAGTTCGTGCAGTTCTGCGTCTCGCAATCCGCGGCCTGCCAGGCCATGAGCAATACCCAATGATCCGACTCGAACTGCAAATCGACTTGTATTACCAGGTCAACGATCCGTACGGCGCCGACTTCATCTTCAACATCCACCCGGCCCAGACGCCGTGGCAGACCATCTCGCACGAGAACCTGGCACTGAGCCAGCCGGTGGCGGCGGAGGTGAGCACCGAGCTGGTGACGGGCAACCGCTTCATGCGGCTGCACGCCGAACAGGGCCCGCTCACCGTGTCCTACTCGGGAACGGTGGACCTGAACCAGCACCGGGCCGATCCGTCGACCCTGGCCGAGGTGCCGGTGCGGCAGATGCCGCTGGACGTGATGGCCTACATCTATCCGTCGCGCTACTGCCAGTCGGACCGGCTGGTGAAGTTCGCGATCAACGAGTTCGGCCAGCTGCGCCAGGGCCACAGCCGGGTGCTGGCGATCCAGGAGTGGGTGCGCAAGCACGTGACCTTCACGTCCAACACCAGCAACTCCAACACGTCGGCCGTCGACACGCTGATCGAGCAGGTCGGCGTCTGCCGCGACTTCGCCCACCTGATGATCGCCCTGTGCCGGGCGGTCAACATCCCGGCGCGGATGGCCACCGGCACCGATTTCGGCGCCGACCCGGCGCTGGGTCCGCCAGACTTCCACGCCTACGTGGAGGTGTACCTGGGCGGCCGCTGGTACATCTTCGACCCGTCCGGGACCTCGATCCCGATGGGCTTCATGCGCATCGGCACCGGCCGCGACGCCGCCGAGGTGGCCTTCGCCACCATCTTCGGCAACGTGCAGTCGCAGGCGCCGCTGATCCGCACCCGCGCCATCCTGGACGCCAACCGCGGCTTCGAGCTGCCGTGGCACTGCCTCGAGGCGCTCTCGACCAGCTGATTCCCGCCCAGTTGTTGCCCTGGCGCCACGACGCCGGCCGCTCCGCGACCGTCCCGGACGCGGCTTTGTGGAAAAGCGCACGAAAGCGGGCGTCGTCGCGCGCAGGCCCCCACTTTTCAGGGTGCGGCTTTGCCACGTCAATTGTATTCTCTTGTAACTTTAGTAAGTTTATCTTTCAAGAGAACCCCACTATGACGCTTTCGCTGAGACCCCTCCTCCTCGCCCTGACCGCCGCCAGCCTGGCCGGCGCGGCCCAGGCGCAGACCGCGCCCGACATCAAGTTCAGCGGCTTCGGCACGCTGGCCGCCACCCATTCGAGCGAGCACAACGCCGACTTCGTCGGCACGATCTTCCAGCCGAACGGCGCCGGCGCGACCAGCGACTGGGCCTTCGGCGTCGACAGCAAGCTGGGCGCCCAGGTCGACGCGAAGTTCGGCGACCGCTGGTCCGCGGTGCTGCAGGTGGTCTCGCAGCACACCTACGACAACAACTACCGCCCGAACGTGGAGTGGGCCAACGTCAAGTTCCAGGCCACACCGGAGCTGAGCCTGCGCGCCGGCCGCATCGCCGCGCCGTCGTTCCTGGTGTCGGACACCCGCTTCGTCGGCTACGCGCAACCCTGGGTGCGCCCGCCGGTCGAGGTCTATGGCGTGATCCCGATCACCAGCAACGACGGCGTCGACCTGTCCTACCGCAAGCAGTTCGGCAGCTTCACCAACACGCTGCAGGCCTACTACGGCACGGCGACCGCGCGGCTGGAATCGGGCAAGGTCAAGTCCAAGGCCGGCTGGGGCATCAACGATTCGGTCCAGTCCGGCGACCTGACGCTGCGCGCCGGCTACACGGCCAACAAGCTGGACATGCAGCTGGCCAACGTTGACACCCTGCTCGGCGCGATCGGGCAGTTCTCCGCGCTGCCGGCGCCGATCGGGCCGCAGGCCGGCGCCCTCGTCCAGAAATACCGCCTCACCGACATGAAGACCTCGTCCTTCACGCTGGCCGCCAGCTACGACCCCGGCCAGTGGTTCGCCATGGCGGAGCTGGTCGACTTCCGCGGCGCCGGCATCCTGACGGACAGCCGCTCGTGGTACCTCACGGGCGGCTACCGCTTCGCCAGCTTCACGCCGTATGCCACCTATGCCAGGTCCAGGTCCAGCGTCGCCAACGAGCCGGGCATTCCCCTCCCGCCCGCCGCGCCGCTCAACGCCGGCCTGAACGCGCTGCTGAACAACCAGTTCAACGGCTCCCAGACCACGGTCTCGGCCGGCGTGCGCTGGGACTTCATGAAGAACACGGCGCTGAAGCTGCAATACGACCATGTCAGGAACGGCGCGGGCTCGGCCGGCCAGCTGGCGCATCCGCTGCCGGCGCTGGTGCGCGGCAGCAGCTACAACCTGCTCAGCGTCGCGCTGGACTTCGTGTTCTGAAGGAGGCTGCCATGAAACTGCGTTCCCCATTCATCGCGGCCCTCGCACTTGTCGCCACCTGCGCCGGCGCCGCCGACCTGGTCGTGATCGCCAACCCCGCATCCGCCACCCCCCTGAGCAAGGACCAGGTCTCCGACCTGTTCCTGGGCAAGAGCCAGTCGCTGGCGCCGGTCGACCAGCCCGAAGGCTCCGGCGTCTATGCCGACTTCTACCGCAAGGCCACCGGCCGCGACGTCGCCCAGGTCAAGGCCACCTGGGCCCGGCTGGTGTTCAGCGGCAAGGCGCAGGCGCCGCGCCAGCTGGCCGACTCCGCCGCGGTGAAGAAGGCGGTGGCCGCCGATCCGAAGGCGGTCGGCTACATCGAGAAATCCGCTGTCGATCCCACGGTGAAAGTGGTTCTCTCCCTTGACTGAATCCGCGCGGAGGCACCGGTGAAGTTCCGAACCAAGATCTGGATGCTGCCGCTGGCGGCGGCTCTCGTGTTCGTGGTCGGCGTTGCCGCCAGCTACTACGTCGGTGCCCGCACGCTGCAGGCACTCAACCGCCTGAGCAAGGTGGAGGCGCCGGCCCTGCAGCAGCTGCGCCTGGCCGACCAGGGCATCGAGCAGTTCCGGCTGCTGCTGCAATCGGCCGCGGTCGAGGGCGACGCCGACAAGCTCAAGGAAGTGCGGGCCGCCGTCGACCGCACCCGCGGCGTCGTCCAGGCGCTTGGGGCGCTGGACGGCAAGTCGCAGCTGGCCGCCGACCTGCTCGCCGCCTATGACAGCTATCACGTGGCCGCGCTCGGCGCCGCCAGCAAGATGCTCACCCATGCCGACGCCGGCGACGACGTGCGCCGCATGCAGTCGGCGCAGTCGGCGCTGGACGCGCTGGTCAGGCGCGACCTGGCACAGGCGGTGGCGCTGACCGATTCGCTGCAGGCGCAGGCGGTCACCGGCGTCGGCTCCGGCCTGTGGGTGACGCTGGCGATCGGGATCGTCGTGCTCGCGGTGCTGGGGCTGGCGTCGAAGGTCGTGATCCGCTCGGTCTGGCGCGAGCTGGGCGAAGAGCCCGACACCCTCCACCTGCTGACCCGCAGGATCGCGGACGGCGACCTGCAGCTCGAGGGCCGGCCCGCCGAGCGCGACGGCCGCTCGCTCAATGCCGCGATCGCCACCATGGCGGGACGGCTGCGCGACACGGTGGGGACGATCCGTGCCGCCAGCGAGTCGATCGCCGAGGCCTCGGCCGAGATCGCCGCCGGCAACGCCAACCTCAGCGCCCGCACCGAAGCGTCCGCGTCCAACCTGCAGCACACCGCATCGTCGATCGCGCAGCTGACCGTCAGCGTGCAGCAGAGCGCCGAGGCGGCGCAGGAAGCGAACCGCCTGGCCGGCATCACCAGCCAGGCCGCCCACCGCGGCGGCGACATTGTGGCCCAGGTGGTTTCCAACATGGACGAGATCACCGTCGCCTCGCGCAAGATCAGCGAAATCATCGGCGTCATCGACGCCATTGCGTTCCAGACCAACATCCTGGCGCTCAATGCAGCGGTGGAGGCGGCGCGTGCCGGCGACCAGGGCCGCGGCTTCGCGGTGGTCGCGGGTGAAGTGCGCACCCTGGCGCACCGCTCGGCCACGGCGGCCCGCGAGATCAAGGCGCTGATCGCCACCTCAACCGACAAGGTCGAAGGCGGCTCGCGGCTGGTGCAGGACGCCGGCAAGGCGATGGGGGAAATCGTCTCCGGCGTGCAGCGCGTGACGGTGATGATCGGCGAGATCAGCACCGCGGCGACGGCCCAGTCGGTCAGCATCGGCGAGGTGCACAGCGCGGCCCACCGGCTCGACGAGATGACGCAGCAGAACTCCGCCCTGGTGGAGGAAGCGGCGGCGGCGGCCGGCAGCATGCGGGAACAGGCCGGGCGGCTCAAGAACGTGGTCGACGCGTTCCGGGTGGGCAGCCACGCTCAGGGCGCTTCGCTGGCGCTGCCCTCGCCGGCGCACTGAAAGGCGGCCGCCGCGCTTAGCTGTTCAACTGCGCCCAGACCTTGTCCAGCCGCTTGACGCTGACGGGCTGGGGAGTGCGCAATTCCTGGGCGAAGAAGCTCACCCTCAGCTCCTCCAGCAGCCAGCGGAATTCGCTCATGCGCTCGTCCACCGCGCCCTTGCGTTCGGCCACCAGCCGCCAGTAGCGCTGCTCCTGCGGCCGCAGTTCCGACAGCCTGGAGGCGTCGCGCGCCGGGTCGGCGCGCAGCTTGTCCAGGCGCAGCGTGACGGCCTTGAGATAGCGTGCGAAGTGCTGCAGCTGCGGCCACGGCGTCACGGCCAGGAAGCGTTTTGGCATCAGCCGCTGCAGCTGCTGCAGCGCATCGGCCGTCGCTTCCGGCTGGATCCTGGTGTCCTTGATCTTGCGCACCGCGGCGCCGTACTCCAGCAGGATGGTGGCGGCCAGCCGCGCCACCTCGTTGGCGATCAGCGTCAGGCGGCCGCGCCCTTCCTCGATGCGCCGCTTGAACGCGGCTTCGTCGGTCGGCAGCGGGTCGAGCAGGAAGGCGCGGTCCAGCGCCACCTCGATGATCTGGTCGCGCAGTTCTTCCTGCGTGCCCAGCGACATGTAGGCCACCGCCATCTTCTGCAGCTCGGGGACGTTCTTTTCCAGGTACTTGATCGCGTCCTTCAGCTGCAGCGCGAACAGGCGACGCAGGCCGGCGCGGTGCTTGGCCGCGGCGACGTCCGGCTCGTCGAACACCTCGATCGCCACCGCGTCGCCCTGGTCGACCAGCGCCGGGAAGCCGACCAGGCTGGTGCCGCCCTTGCGGATCTCCATCAGCTCGGGCAGCTCGCCGAAGGTCCATGCGGTGTAACGCTGCTCCGCACCTGCGGCGCGGGCGGGCAGGCTGGCCGGCGCACGCCCCTGCGCGGCGCCACCGGCCCCACCCCGGTTCCCGGCCGCAGCGGCGGCGGGGACCTGCTCCAGCGTCCGCGCCTTCATCCCGGCCAGCGCCTGGAACGCGCCGCGCGCCTGCACACCGAGCTCCGCCTTCAGCGCGCCGAGGTTGCGGCCCATCCCGAGCTGGCGGCCGTGCTCGTCGACCACCCGCAGGTTCATGAACAGGTGGGCCGGCACCATGTCCAGCTTGAAGTCGGCGCGCTTGACGTCCAGGCTGGTCTGGTCGCGCACCATCTTGAGCAATGCGTCGGTCAAGGAGCCGCGCTCCCAGTGCGTGTCAGCGCTAAGGATGGCCGCCAGCTTCGTGGCCGACTCCGGCAGCGGCACGAAGCGCGACCGCGGCCGCTGCGGCAGGCTCTTGAGCAGCGCCTGCACCTTGTCCTTGAGCATGCCGGGCACCAGCCAGTCGACCCGGTCGTCGCTGACCTGGTTCAGCACGAACAGCGGCACGTCCACCGTCAGTCCGTCGCGTGCGTCGCCCGGCTCGTGCAGGTAGGTCGCGGCGCAATCGACGCCGCCCAGGCGGATGGTCTTGGGAAACGAGTTGGTGGTGATGCCGGCGGCCTCGTGCCGCATCAGCTCGTCGCGCGACAGCTTGAGCAGGTTGGGGTTGGCGCGGCTGGCCTCGCGGTACCAGTGCTCGAAGCCGTGCGCGCTGAACACGTCCGGCGGCAGCTGCTGGTCGTAGAAGGCGTAGATCAGTTCGTCGTCCACCAGCACGTCCTGCCGGCGCGACTTGTGTTCCAGTTCCTCCACCTGCTTGACCAGCTTGAGGTTGGCGGCCAGGAACGGCAGCTTGGTTTCCCACTGGCCGGCCACCAGCGCCTCGCGGATGAAGATCTCGCGCGCGCCGTGCATGTCGATCGGGCCGAAGGCGACCCGGCGTCCGCTGTACACCACCAGCCCGTACAGCGTGGCGCGCTCCAGCGCCATCACGTCGCCGGCCTTCTTCTCCCAGTGCGGGTCCAGCACCTGCTTCTTCAGCAGGTGGCCGGCCACCTCCTCGATCCAGGTCGGGTCGATGTTGGCGATGCCGCGGCCGAACAGGCGCGTGGTCTCCACCAGTTCCGCCGCCACGATCCAGCGGCCCGGCTTCTTTTTCAGGTGGGCGCCCGGATGCGGGAAGAACTTGATACCGCGCGCGCCCAGGTATTCGCCGCCGCCTGTCCTGAGCCCCGTCGAAGGGCCGCGCGCGCCGGTGGCGGCGTTGCTCGACGCCTCTTCCAGCTTCCAGCCGACGTTGCCCAGCAGGCCCGACAGCATCGCCTTGTGCAGCTGCTCGTAGCTGGCCGGCTGGGTGTTGAGCTTCCACTTGTGTTCGGCCACCACGGTGTGCAGCTGCGAATGGATGTCGCGCCATTCGCGCACCCGGCGGATGTTGACGAAGTTCTGGCGCAGCAGCTGCTCGTACTGGCGGTTGGACAGCTTGTGCTCGTTGTCGTGACCGCCACGGGCATCGTGGATCCACTGCCACAGCTTGAGGTAGCCCGAGAACTCGCTCCTCTCGTCGTCGAACTTGGCGTGCTGCTGGTCGGCCTGGGTCTGCATCTCCATCGGCCGGTCGCGCACGTCCTGCACCGACAGTGCCGAGGCGATCACCAGCACCTCGTCCAGCGCCTGGCGCTCGCGCCCCTCGATGATCATCCGGCCCACCCGCGGGTCCAGCGGCAGGCGCGCCAGCTCCTGGCCCAGCGGCGTGAGCTCGTTGGCGTCGTCGACCGCGCCCAGTTCGTTGAGCAGCTGGTAGCCGTCGGCGATCGCCCTGCCCTGCGGCCGCTCCAGGAACGGGAAGTCCTCCACCATGCCCAGGCGCAGCGACTTCATGCGCAGGATGACGCCGGCCAGCGACGAGCGCAGGATCTCCGGGTCGGTGAAGCGCGGCCGCGCGGCGAAGTCCTTCTCGTCGTACAGCCGGATGCAGATGCCGTCGGCCACCCGGCCGCAGCGGCCGGCCCGCTGGTTGGCCGAGGACTGGCTGATCGCCTCCACCAGCAGCTGCTCCACCTTGCTGCGGAAGCTGTAGCGCTTGATGCGCGCGGTGCCGCTGTCGATCACGTAGCGGATGCCGGGCACGGTCAGCGAGGTCTCCGCCACGTTGGTGGCCAGCACGATGCGCCGGCCGCCGTGGCTGTCGAAGATGCGGTCCTGCTCGGCCTGCGACAGGCGCGCGAACAGCGGCAGCACTTCGGCGTTGCGCGTCATCACGTCGTGGGCCAGGTGCTTGCGCAGGTGGTCGGCGGCCTCCCGGATCTCGCGCTCGCCCGGCAGGAAGACCAGGATGTCGCCCGGTGCGTTGCCCTGCCACAGTTCGTCCACCGCGTCGGCGATCGCGCTGTTCAGGTCGTAGTCGCGCGTTTCCTCGAACGGGCGCCAGCGCTGCTCCACCGGGAACATCCGGCCCGACACATACAGGATCGGCGCAGGGATCATTTCCTGCCCCCACGCTCCGCGCCTGGCGTCGTCGCTGCCCCCCGAGGGGGCTTCGCCCGGCTTGGGGCGGCCCGGCGCCGGGCGAGCCGAGGCGAAGTGCTGCGCGAAGCGGTCGGCGTCGATGGTGGCCGAGGTCACGATGATCTTCAGGTCCGGCCGGCGCGGCAGGATCTGGCGCAGGTAGCCGAGCAGGAAGTCGATGTTGAGCGAGCGCTCGTGGGCCTCGTCGATGATGATGGTGTCGTAGGCCTTGAGCAGCGGGTCGGTCTGCGTCTCGGCCAGCAGGATGCCGTCGGTCATCAGCTTGACCGAAGCGTCGCGCGACAGCCGGTCCTGGAAGCGCACCTTGTAGCCCACCACTTCGCCCAGCGGCGTCTCGAGTTCTTCGGCGATGCGCTTGGCGACGCTGGAGGCGGCGATCCGGCGCGGCTGGGTGTGGCCGATCAGCCGGCCCTGCCCCGGCGGCGCGTTGAGCTTGCCGCGGCCCATGGCCAGGGCGATCTTGGGCAGCTGGGTGGTCTTGCCCGAGCCGGTTTCGCCGCAGACGATCACCACCTGGTTGGCCTGCAGCGCCGCCGTGATCTCGTCGCGCCGCTCCGAGACCGGCAGCGATTCAGGAAATGTGATGTTCAGCGGCAAGGCGTGCGATACCCAAAGCCCTCAATTATGGGCGCTTGGCTTGGGCACAGGCCGGCAGGCTTTTCAACGCAGGTCAGTGAGCGGCAATTCGGCGATGGAACGGGAATCGCGGTCGAACCAGGCGATGCGGCTGCCGAAGCTCCAGGCGGCGCGCGACATGTCGCGCGCCATGGTGACGGCCGCCGCGGGCCGCATCTGCGGCGTGGCGGCCGCCAGCACGCCGACGCCGACCTCGGCGGCCCAGGTGGCGCGGCCGGCCTGCGGCGCGGAAGGGTCGGCGGCGGTGGCCAGCGACACCGGACGGCGCAGCCGGCTGGCCACCGTGCGCGCGATCTCCACCAGCCGCATCGGGTCCTGCGAGTTGCGCGTGAGCAGCAGGAAGCCGTCGTCGCCCAGCCGTCCCATCTCCACGTCCGCCGGCACGCTGCGCCGCAGCCGTCCGGCGCAGATGAACAGCGCGTGGTTCACCGCCCCGCGGCCGTGCAGCTGCTCCAGTGCGTACAGGTTGGCGATCGAGATCGCGATCACGCCCACCGGCCGGCTCTCCCCCTCGACGTGGCGGAACAGGTGGCCCACCAGCTGCCCGGTCTCGGCATGCGAGCGCATCCGGGTGACCGGGTCGTAGCTGGGGCCGTACGCCATCACCTCGCGCAGTTCGATCAGGTAGGAATAGCGGGCCCACATCGACAGCGCCATGCTCGTGAGGTAGCAGACACCGGCCACGGCGCTGGCCGCATGCACGTACCAGGGGACGCCCTCGAGGTCCAGCGCGATCCAGCTCAGGCCGACCAGCGCGATCAGCATGAAGGAGACCCCGTACACCGCCAGCCAGGCCAGCCGGTCGCCGCGCCGGGCACTGCGGATGCAGACTGCCAGCGCCAGCAGGCCGCCCAGCGTGGCCATCACCGAGCTCAGCGCCAGCGCCTCCTTCGGCTCCAGCGCCCAGCCGGCGGCCAGGGTCGCCGCCGCCACCGCCAGCACCGAGACCCGGATCCGGCGCGCGGTGCGCGGCTGCCGCAGCCATCCCAGCAGGGCCATCAGCATCAGGCCCAGCGCGGTGGCGCTGACGACGGCCAGATGGGCCAGCATGCGTGCGTGGTGGTCCCGGTCCATCGGCAGCCAGCCCAGGTAGGCGACCACGAACAGCGCGGAGATCAGCGAGGACAGCGCCGCCGTCAGCGCCACCCGCTGCAGCGAGCGGAAGAACGCCGCCAGCGAGCCGGCCAGCATCAGTGCCACCGCGCAGAAGAATGCGCCCCAGAAACCTGCCGCCAGCAATCCCATCAACGCCTTCCGTCGGTAAGAGGCAGTTCGGCGATCTCGCGCCGGTCGCGGTCGAACCACGCGATCCTGCTGCCATAGCTCCATGCCGTGCGCGACATGTCCCGTGCCATTGTCACGGCATTCGCGGGCCGGGTCGCCGGCGCCGACGCCGCCAGCACGCCGACCCCCACGTCGGCCACCCAACCGGCCCGGCCGGACGTTTCCGCCGTCGGGTCCGAGGTGCTGAGCGACACCGGCCGCGCCAGCCGCTGCGCCACCTGCCGCGCCAGCGCCACCAGCCGCTGCGGGCCGTCGGTGTCCCGGGTGACCAGCAGGAAGCCGTCCTCGCCCAGGCGCCCCATCTCCACGTTGCCGGGCACGATGCGGCGCAGCCGGCTGGCGCAGACGAACAGCGCATGGTTGGCGGCGCCGCGGCCGTGCAGCTGCTCCAGCGCGTACAGGTTGCCGATCGACACCGCGATCACGCCGACCGGGCGCGCCTCGCCGCCGGCCGCGACGAAGGCGGCGCCGACCATCTGGCCGGTCTCCGCGTGCGAGCGCATCCGGGTGACCGGGTCGTAGGCCGGCCCGTAGGCCATCACCTGGCGCAACTCCAGCAGGTAGGAATAGCGCTCCCACACAGCCACCGAGAAGGTGGCCAGGAAAGCCGTGCCGGCGATGGCGCTGACGGCGTGGACCGGCCAGGCCGTCACTTCCTCCAGCGCGATCCAGGACAGGCCGGCCAGGGTGATGTCCACGAAGAACATGCCGGCGAAGGCCAGCCAGGCCAGCCGGTCGCCCAGCAGGGCGCTGCGGGCCGCGAGCGGCAGCGCCACCAGCCCCATCAGCACGATGACCAGCGAGCTGAGCATCAGCGCCTGCCGCGCGCTCAGCATCCAGCCGACCAGCACCACCAGCGCCGCCAGGCCCCACACGGCCATCGACGCCAGGCGCCGGCGCTCGGGCCCGCGGGTCAGGCCCAGCCACGCCAGCAGCTGCAGGATCGGCAAGGCGAACGACACGGCGGCGATATGGGCCAGCACCCGCTTTTCGGCGTCGCCGTCCGGCATCGGCAGGCCGCCCAGGTAGGCCAGCGTGAACAGGGCCGACACGACGGCCAGCTGCGCCGCGCGCAGCGGCACCTTGTGGCGGGTCTGCAGGTATGCCAGCAACGAAGCCGCCAGCATCAGCGCTGCGGATCCGAAGAAGGCGCCCCAGAACCCAACGGCCACTGTGTTCATTTGGCCAGACGATACCTGTACAGCCACGGGGGCGCTAGGGCCTTTCCCTTACACTGCTGCGCAATCCTGATGACGCCCAGATGTCCACCGTATTCAACTTCACCTTCGTGCCCTGGTTCCGCTCGGTGGCCCCCTACATCCACATGCACCGGGGCAAGACCTTCGTGGTGGGCCTGCCCGGCGAAGGAATCGCGGCCGGCAAGCTGCCGCACATCGCGCAGGACCTGGCGCTGATCCAGAGCATGGGCGTGAAGGTCGTGCTGGTGCACGGCTTCCGGCCGCAGGTCAACGAGCAGCTGCGCACCAAGGGCCAGGCCTCGAAGTACTCGCACGGCATGCGCATCACCGACGAAGTGGCGCTGGACAGCGCCCAGGAGGCGGCCGGCCAGTTGCGCTACGAGATCGAGGCCGCCTTCAGCCAGGGCCTGCCCAACACGCCGATGGCGGGGTCCACGGTGCGGGTGATTTCCGGCAACTTCATCACCGCCCGGCCGGTCGGCGTGCTCGATGGCGTCGACTTCCGGCACTCGGGCCTGGTGCGCAAGGTGGACGTGGCGGGCATCTCCAGGACGCTGGACTTCGGCGCCATGGTGCTGCTGTCGCCGTTCGGCTTCTCGCCCACCGGCGAGGCCTTCAACCTGACCATGGAGGAAGTGGCGACCAGCGTGGCGATCGCGCTGCAGGCCGACAAGCTGATCTTCCTGGCGGAGATCCCGGGCATCCGCATCCAGCCGCTGGAGCCGGAAGGCGACGACAACCCGATCGACACCGAGCTGCCGCTGGCGCAGGCCGAGCAGCTGATCGCCAGCCTGCCCAACCCGCAGCAGCCGACCGACACCGCCTTCTACCTGCAGCACTGCGTCAAGGCCTGCAAGGCCGGCGTCGAGCGCAGCCACATCATCCCGTTCTCGGTGGACGGCTCGCTGCTGCTGGAGGTGTACGTGCACGACGGCATCGGCACCATGGTGGTCGACGAGAAGCTGGAGAACCTGCGCGAGGCCGGGGCCGACGACGTCGGCGGCATCCTGCAGCTGATCGAGCCGTTCGAGCGGGACGGCACCCTGGTCAAGCGCGATCGCACCGAAATCGAGCGCGACATCGCCAACTACACCATCGTGGAGCACGACGGCGTGATCTTCGCCTGCGCCGCGCTCTATCCCTATCCGGAAGCCAGGACCGGCGAGATGGCGGCCCTGACGGTGTCGCCGCAAAGCCAGGGCCAGGGCGACGGCGAGAAGGTCCTCAAGCGCATCGAGCAGCGCGCCCGCGCGATGGGGCTGGAGAGCATCTTCGTGCTGACCACCCGCACCATGCACTGGTTCCTCAAGCGTGGCTTCGTCCAGGTGGAGCCCGAGTGGCTGCCCGAGGCGCGCAAGCGCAAGTACAACTGGGACCGCAAGAGCATGGTGTTCGTCAAGAAGCTCGGCTAGCCACTCCGGCGTCAGCACGCCAATCAAATTCAGTCGAACAAGAAAGCTGGGGCCACGGCCTGCGCTTTCCTGGTCGACGGTATTTGCATTCCGCGGTCTGGATCCCCGCTCAAGGCCGGGATGACAAGCGCCAGATGACAGCGCGCCGATTCGCCGCTATCGTTTCCCTGCGGGGCCGGCGCGCCCCGAGGGAGTGACCATGATTCCATCGCTCTGGTTCTGGGCGCCCCAGTTCCATTTCCCGTTCAGCGGCAGCGTGGCCCAGCGCATCGCGCCGGACTTCTTTTCCAACATCGGCAGCCAGGCCGGCCGGGCCAACGGCGACGGCGACGTGGAGCGCGAGGCCTTCGACATCGCCTCCTACGGCCGCCAGCTCGGCCTGATCAGCGAGGTGCTGCTGTCGATGGCCGGCAAGGACACGGTCTCCCGCGCCAAGGGCGAGGAATCGCTGGAGCGGCTCCAGGCCATCTACCTGCAGGTCGAGGAGGTCAAGCGCCGCCACCAGGCCAGCGAGCTGGAGGACGCCCGGCTGGCGCTGGAAAAGCTGCAGCAGACCGATCCGGCGGCGCTGGCGGCCCTGTTGCAGGGCTTCTCCGCGGCGCCGCCCCGGCTGGCGGCCCCGGCCCGGCGCTGAGCCCCCCGCCCTTTCCTACACGCGACGGGAAAGTGTCTGACAGCCGCCGCCGCGCACCGCGCGCAGCCTCAACCGGAGGACCCAGCCATGAACACGCCCTTTCCCGCAATTGCCAGCAGCAGCGAGGTGCGCCTGCCCACCGGCCACCACTGGCTGTACGGCGATCTCGTCCTGCCGGAGTCGTTCTCGGGGCTGGTGCTGTTCGCCCACGGCAGCGGCAGCGGCCGCCACAGCGCCCGCAACCGGCAGGTGGCGCAGCGGCTGCAGCAGCGCGGCATCGCCACCCTGCTGTTCGACCTGCTGACGGTGGAAGAGGAGCACGTGGACCTGCAGACACGGGAACACCGCTTCGACATCCCGCTGCTGACGCGGCGCATGCAGGATGCCACGCTGTGGGCGCAGTCCCAGCCGCAGCTGCAGCACGCCCGCATCGGCTACTTCGGCGCCAGCACCGGCAGCGCCGCCGCGCTGATCGCCGCCGCCCGGCTGGGTTCGCGCATCAGCGCGGTGGTCTCGCGCGGCGGCCGGCCCGACCTGGCCGGGCCGGTGGCGCTGGCGGCCGTGACGGCGCCGACGCTGCTGATCGTCGGCGGCGCGGACGACGTGGTGCTGGACCTCAACGAGCAGGCCTTGCGCGTCATGCAGTGCGAGAAGGAACTGGCCGTCGTGCCGGGCGCCACCCACCTGTTCGAGGAACCGGGCACGCTGGAACAGGTGTCGGCGCTGGCCGGCGACTGGTTCGCGGCGCACCTGTCGATGGAGCACGCGGCATGAGCCGCCGCACCGCGATCGCAGCGCCGGCCCGGCCGACCCCCGGTTGACAGCAAGGAAGGAGCGACGACAAGCATGGCCACACAGCATTCGATGCCGGCCAACCGCGACCTGCTCGATGGCCTGAGCCGCGGCATGGTGGAGATGCGAGGCAACGCGCGCGACCACGACGCGCTGCTGCAGCTGATCGGGCCGTCGCGTTTCGCGCTGCTGGGCGAGGCCTCGCACGGCACGCGCGAGTTCTACCGCGAGCGGATCGCGATCACCCGGCGGCTCATCACCGAAAAGGGCTTCACCGCGGTCGCGGTGGAGGCCGACTGGCCCGACGCCTGGCGGGTCAACCGCTACGTGCGCGGCCGCTCCGACGATCCCGACGCCGCGGCTGCCCTGTCCGGCTTCCAGCGCTTTCCGGCCTGGATGTGGCGCAACACCGAGGTGCGCGATTTCGTCGAATGGCTGCGCGGTTACAACGAGGGCCGGCCGGCGCAGCAGCAGGTGGGCTTCTACGGCGTCGACCTGTACAGCCTGTTCACCTCGATCCAGGCGGTGCTGGAATACCTGGACCGCACCGACCCGCAGGCCGCCGCCCGGGCGCGCCTGCGCTACGCCTGCTTCGACCATGCGCGCGAGGACAGCCAGGCCTACGGCTATTCCGCCGGCTTCGGGCTGGCCCGTAGCTGCGAGGACGAAGTGGTGCAGCAGCTGCGCGACATGAACGAGCGGGCCGCGCGCCTGCCGTCGACACCCGGCATGGAGCGCGACGAAAGTTTCTTCGCGCAGCAGAACGCGCGGCTGGTGCGCAACGCCGAGGAGTACTACCGGACCATGTTCCGCGGCCGGGTCTCGTCCTGGAACCTGCGCGACAGCCACATGGTGGAGACGCTGCAGGCGCTGGACCGCCACCTGGGCTCGGAGCAGGGGCTGCCGCGCATCGCGGTGTGGGCCCACAACTCGCACCTGGGCGACGCCGCCGCCACCGAGATGGGCGAGGCCGGCGAATGGAACGTCGGCCAGCTGATGCGGGACCGCTACCACGAGGAGGCGGTGCTGGTGGGCTTCAGCACGCACCACGGCACCGTCACGGCCGCCTCGGACTGGGACCAGCCGGCGCGGCGCAAGCGGGTGCGCCCGGGCCTGGCCGGCAGCTGGGAAGACCTGCTGCACCAGGCCGGCGCCAGCCGCTTCATGCTGCCGCTGCGCGCGGACGCGCAGCTGCAGCGGCTGGCCGCGCCGCAGCGGCTGCAGCGCGCCATCGGCGTGATCTACCGGCCCGAGACCGAGCGGCAAAGCCACTACTTCATGACGCGGCTGTCGCAGCAGTTCGACGCCCTGATCCACATCGACGACACCAACGCGCTCGAGCCGCTGGACCACGGCCCGGTGTGGCACGACGTCGAGCCGCCGGAGACCTATCCGTCTGGCGTCTGACAGCCGGCCCTCCGTCATCCCGGGCTCTTCTACTGTCATCCCTGACTTGATCCGGGATCCATGTCTTCTGCCTTCCTCGCTTCCGCGCCGATGCCTCGTTGGCGCGGCCGCCGGCCAGGGTGGGTCGTTCTCCGGTCACGCTCGCGGGCGTCATCCTGTGGACGCG
>NZ_JBHSMF010000011.1:0-4115 GCF_042655405.1 Caenimonas terrae
TTTTTCGCTCGTTCCGCTCGGCGGAGGTGCCAATGAGGGCTAACAAGTCCGTCAACGCGGATGCCCAAAGTCGTTCCGCAGCTGCGCCGCGCCGTTCATTGGTCGCCGGTTACGTCCGACGTTAACCTGCCATGCAGACGACCGCAGCCACCCCAACCACATGGCAGCGATGGAAGAGTGCGTCAGCGGTCGTTCGTTTCGCGGCCCTGTATTGGCTCGCGCTCACACCACTTTCTCTGTGGTTGCTTCTTGGGGAGACGAACTTCTTCGTCAGCCCAAATTGCTTCAAGGCGGTCATTTGGCCAGCCGTTGTGCTCTCAGTGCTCTTTGGAGTCGTCACCTTTTTTGCCTTCGAGTACTCTGCCAAGAAACCAGGCCCGGACGGCGCACGGCTTCAAGAGAGCCTCACCCCATTTACGAAGTGGGTGCTCATGCCACCCATGATATTTGCATTCTCGACGTGGTCTCTGAGCGTTGCGGTCCCTGTCATTGGCAACAAAGTTGTTGGCGAGCCATATGTTTCTACATTCACCGTCGATCGAACGGAGCGCGAGCATTTCCGTACCGAGAACTGCTATCGGGTTTATGTCCGTGAGCTCTCAGATCACTGGTACGGTAAATTGTGTGTTAACGCCCAAGATTTCCGTTCTCTCCGTCCCGGGGAATCGATGAAGTTATATGGGACGCGGTCGTGGTTTGGGGAAGAGATCAAACGCTATTCAGTCGGGTCCAGAAATGCAGGTTAACAAGTCCGTCAACACGGACGCCCTCGGGCGTCCGCTCCCTTCGGTCGCACCCTTCCGTGGTCGCCGGTTACGTTCGCGTTATGCCGCATGAAACGAGATCGCGACGCTATAGCAGCTGAACTCGCCGCCTTGCGTGCGGGCGACTTCGACGAGGGTGATCCAGTCGCTGACGGAATGGTGCGCCTGGGCGACATATGCGATGAGTTGTATGCGACGTGCCAGGCGAGCGAGGCGGCGCCAATGCTTCTCGCCTTCGTCGAGCGCTTGGACGACGCTTACCTCGGAAGCCCGGGACCGGTGGTGCACACCTTAGAGAAAATGGCTGGCTACGAGTCGTACTTGCATGAGTCCCTGCTCCGAAAGCCAACTTCTCTGACGGTGTGGATGGCGAATCGCATTGCGAACGCTCACCGACCGGATAGAACTGAATGGATTCGGATCCTTGATGCAATCGCGTTCAATCCACACGCCCCGTCCCAGGTTCGAGAGGAGGCAATTCATTTTGCGGAGCATCAGCGTGCGGCATAACAGGTCGGTCGACACGGACACGCACCGGCAGCGCGCCGCAAGGCGCGCGGGTGATCGTGCACCTCGCCGCGCGCTGCCGGTGCGTGCCGGTCACCTCCAACGTTATGCCGCATGAGTGAGTCGCCTCGTATCACAGCAACGCCGTGGAAAGAGTCCTCGGGGACGTGCGACTGTTGCGGGCGCATTTCCAAGACAATCTGGGGAGACTTGAGTTCCGAGGCTTTAACCCTGGCGGTGTACTTTGTGCAATGGACCCTTGGTGCGCCGGAACACACACCTAACATTGACCTAGTCCTAGGCAAGTGGGGCGATGGCGTTGAGGCGCAGGAGCGCGTGCTTGTCTCTTTGCTCTATCGTCCAGCGCCGTCTGGCGGCTCATTCATGGTGATTGACGGTGAAGGGCGGCACTCCAACCGTCAGGCCATTTGCGGGCGGGGGCTAGGTCGTGCCGAAGTCATTGGTACCCCGCTTGCCGGCGAGGTGTTCGCTTTGGTGGATGCGATATGGCTTACGGATCCACGCATTTCGGAGGTGAAGGAATTGGACAATGCGGCATAACAGGTCCGTCAACGCGGACGCCCAAGGTGGTCCCGCCGCAATGCGGCGCCGCTCATTGGTCGCCGGTTACGTCCGACGTTAGACGACATGGGAACCGGGCCGCTCGCACGTGTTGGAACGCCAGGGCAAAAGGCGGTCACCCGCGCGTTGACTAAATTCTGTCGAGATCACGGCCATGCTCCCGCGTGGATCGAAGAGCTAGACCGATTCGCCGAAGCACTGGAGAAAAGAGACGTCTACTCGTTGAAGAGGGGTATCGAGCGCCTTAGTCGCGCCGGAATGGGCTCGTTCCATGATTGGTTTCCTCCAGCGCTTGGGAATGAGGATGATGGGTATGCCGAGTGCGTTTGGAACGCGCTCTACGGTCACTGGTACGAGCAGGTCTCGCCGATCACTAAGGTAGAACATGTCGTCTAACAGGTCCGTCAACGCGGACGCCCAAAGTCGTCCCGCCGCAGTGCGGCGCCGTTCCATGGTCGCCGGTTACGTCCGACGTTAAGACTCATCGGAGAAACGTATGAGCACTCGAAGCGGAAAACTCGTATTCCTCGGCAAATTGCTCGTCGCTGCAGTTGCGATCGTTGCCTTGGTCGCGGTGGCGGCCCGACAGTTGGTGCCTTCGGTCACGCTTGGCGAACTCCTGGTGTATTCCGCGGCAGGCGTCATAGGGGCTATGGCGCTCATCATCCTGGCCGCAATCTGCTCACTCCAGTTCTCCCAATTCATCTTGCGCGCGGGCGGCACGGACCCACAGTGGTTTTGGTTCCAGAGCGAACCCAAAGGGCTTGTCGCATTGCGCGAGCAGCAGGCTGAAGGAAAGGGAGCGCGCGATGAGTCTTAACAGGTCCGTCAACGCGGACGCCCAAAGCCGTCCCGCGGCTGCGCCGCGCCGTTCCTTGGTCGCCGGTTACGTCCGACGTTAAAGCGCACCGCAGAAGGGTCATAGCTGATGGACAGTCTTCTCTCTCTACTGGCGGCGCCCAGCTTCGCCCTCGGCGGGCTGGCCGGTTTGGGTATTGCACTTCTCTTCTACTGGCTCGCCCCCGCCGGCACCGACACTGTGTCTGCAGCCGCATGGTTCATAGGGCTGGGGTGCCTAGTCGGCTTACTTTGGTCAACCCTTAGGCGCGGGCGATGACGTGCCTGCACCATTGCCGGCGCCGCTTTAACAAGTCCGTCAACACGGACGCCCAAGGTCGTGCCGCAGCTGCGCCGCGCCGTTCCTTGGCCGCGGGTTACGTCCGACGTTAGAGGGCATGGCGGTACTTATCCTTCTGCCAGGAATGGATGGCACCGGCAGCTTGTTTGCTCCCTTCCTTGGCGCCCTCGAACGCGGAGCGCAGGTGGTTCGGTATCCGACAACTGCACCTCTCGGATATCCAGAGCTCACTGACTTTGTCCGTACGTCACTTCCGCGCGGAGAACCGTATGTCCTGTTAGGCGAGTCCTTTTCCGGGCCAGTTGCCATCTCGCTCGCTGCTGAAGCTCCTGCGCAACTCGCGGGAGTCATCCTCTGTTGTACCTTCGCGAAGAACCCCCGGCCTAGCCTCCGTCGCCTGGGGTCGCTCATCCCATACTTACCGGCGCATCCGCCTCTGCGGATCCTCGAAGCCTTGCTTTGCGGTCGCTTCGCCAGCGCGGCACTTCGGAATGCCCTTGCGGCTGCGCTGGCAGAGGTGTCACCCTCCGTAATGCGGGCTCGGCTCGCCGCTGTCGTGTCCGTTGACGTTTCGAGCCAGTTGCGCGCCATTCAAGTTCCAGTGCTCTATCTCAAAGCGTTGGAAGACAGTGTTGTTCCTTCGTCTGCTTCTGAGCTGATCGCCCGCGGCCTTGCGCATGGGCGGGTCGTGGAGCTTGTCGCGCCACACTTTCTGCTTCAAACTGCGCCGAAAGAGGCGGCCGTGGAGGTCGCGAAATTCATGGAGGAGGTTGGCAGTGCCCTCTAACAAGTCCGTCAACGCGGACGCCCAAAGCCGTCCCGCAGCTTTGCCGCGCCGTTCCATGGTCGCCGGTTACGTCCGACGTTAAATCGCTATGTTGAGGCGCCTCGTCCCTTTCGCAATCTTTGGAGCGGCCATGTCGACCCTCGCCGGACCTGCTGAGTCTCTTGATGCTCAATTCTTCGCGCGAAACGTGCGGTATGAACTGATGGGCGAGCGAGTCGTACTAGTGGGGCGTGATTCACCTACGATGACGACGATCGATGATTGGGGTCAAACCGCTTTTCTGGCGGCCGACGGCGAGCACAGGGTTGGCGAATTGATTGCCCACCTTGCGCGGCAA
>NZ_JBHSMF010000012.1:0-2831 GCF_042655405.1 Caenimonas terrae
TGCGTCCATGGGATGGCGCCCGCGAGCGTGCCCGGAGAACACCCCATCCCGGCCAGCGGCCGTGCCACCGTGGTGATGCGCGAGCGCAAAGAGACAGAGACAGAGACAGGAGGCATGGATCCCGGGTCGAGCCCGGGATGACAGGGCCGGCGCCGGGAGACAAGCTCAACACGACAAGTCAGGCTGTCGCGTCGACCGCCGCCAGCACCTTGCCGAAGAAGCCGTCGGCGTGCGCCGAATCGAGCCAGCGCACGACAACCACCATCCTGCGTTCCGGTTCGATCCAGGTGAACGAACTGCCGGCGCCGACCGCGAAATAGCTGGAGGCCGGCACGCTGGGGAACATCCTGCGCTCGTGATTGAGCCAGACCAGGTAGCCGTAATAGGGCGCCAGCGGCCCGGGCGTGCGCATGTCGCGGATCCACTGCGCCGACAGCACCCGCTGGCCGTCGCGGGCCACGCCTTCGTCCAGCATCATCTGGCCCACCAACGCCTGGTCCTGCGCGCTGATCGACAGGCCGCCGCCCCAGTGGGTGCCGCCCGGCACCGACTGCATGCGCAGGCCGGCCACCATGACCCACGCGTTGTCGTAGCCCACCCAGTTCCAGTTCTCGCTGGCGCGGACGGGCCGCATGATGGCTTCGCGGAACACCTCGGGCAGCGGGCGCTGGAACAGGTGCAGCAAGGCCAGCGACAGCTGGTTGATGCGCACGTCGTTGTATTCCCAGTACGTGCCCGGCGCCTGCAGCGGCCGCGGATCGCCCTTCCTGCCGCCGGGCGGCGTGCCGAAGGTGACGGCGCGGTAGTGGTCGGCCTGGTCCGGCAGGCCGAACAGCTCGCCGGTCCATTCGCTGGTCTGCTGCAGCATCTGGGCCCAGGTGACCTGCGCGTTGTTGCCGGCATCGAAGCCGATGCCCTTGACGCGCGCGCCGATCGGCTCGTTCACGTCGGGCAGCAGGCCGCGGTCATGGGCGACGCCGGCCAGCAGCGCCAGATAGGTCTTGGCGACGCTGAAGGTCAGGTCGGCGCGTTTCGGTTCGCCCCACGAGGCGAGCGTCTTGCCGTCGACGACGACGGTGCCGGAGACCGGGCCGCGGTCATGCACCGGCCCGAGCAGCCGGTTCCACGGCGGCGGGTCCTCCCTGTGCACGCCCCAGTTGCCGGTGGTCTCGCGGTCCCATGAGGTCTCGTGGTCGACGGCGAACTGCACCGCCTGTTGCATGGCATCGGCTGGCATCGAGGAATCTCCCGGCTGTGGTTCTGGGCTGAAATTGTCGCCCACGCCGCCTGTATGCTGCCGGCATGACCAGCCGCGCCGCCGCCATCCACAGTGCCCAGCAATGTTTCGACTCCGGCCGGTTCCGCCAGACGCTGGCCCGCCGCATCGCGATCCCGACCGAGAGCCAGAACCCCGAGCGGGCGCCGGTGCTGCGCCAGTACCTGGAAGCGGAAATCCGGCCGGCCTTCGAGGCGATGGGCTTCGACTGCCGCCTGCTGGAGCACCCGAAGGCGGCGGCGCCCTTCCTGTACGCCGAGCGGATCGAGGGCGCCGGGCTGCCGACGGTGCTGGGCTACGGCCACGGCGACGTCATCCGCGGCCTGGACAAGGAGTGGAAGGCGGGCCTGTCGCCCTGGGCGCTCACCGAATCGGAAGGGCGCTGGTACGGCCGCGGCATCGCCGACAACAAGGGCCAGCACAGCGTCAACATGCAGGCCCTGGACAGCGTGCTGGCGGCGCGCGGCAAGCTGGGATTCAACGCCAAGTACCTGATCGAGATGGGCGAGGAGACCGGCTCGGCCGGCCTGCGGGAGCTGTGCGCCGACCACAAGGAGCTGCTGCAGGCCGACCTGCTGATCGCCTCCGACGGCCCGCGGCTGGCGCCCGGGCGGCCGACCGTGTTCCTGGGCTCGCGCGGCAGCGTCAACTTCGACCTGTCGATCGAGGCCCGCGCCGGCGGCCATCACTCGGGCAACTGGGGCGGCCTGATCTCCAACCCGGGCATCCAGCTGGCGCATGCCGTCGCCTCGCTGGTGTCGCCGACCGGCGAGATCCTGGTGCCGCAATGGAAGCCGAAGGAACTGCCGCCCGCGGTGCGGCGCGCGCTGGCCGACTGCGAGGTGGACGGCGGCGAGGACGGCCCGCAGATCGAGCCCTGGTGGGGCCAGCCCGGCCTGTCGCCGGCCGAGCGGGTGTTCGGCTGGTGCAGCTTCGAGGTGCTGGCGTACAAGACCGGCAATCCGGAGACGCCGGTCAACGCCATCCCGCCGCGGGCCTGGGCCCGCTGCCAGCTGCGCTTCGTGGTCGGCATCGATCCGGCCGACATCCTGCCGGCGCTGCGCCGGCACCTGGACGCGCACGGCTTCCCGATGGTCAAGATCGCCAGCGAGCGGGACAGCATGTTCACCGCCACCCGGATCGACCCGGAGGATCCGTGGGTGCAATGGGCGGTGGCCTCGATCGCCGCCACCAGCGGCAAGAAGCCGGCCGTGCTGCCCAACCTGGGCGGCTCGCTGCCCAACGACATCTTCACCGACGTGCTGGGCCTGCGCACCGTGTGGGTGCCGCATTCCTACCCAGGCTGCTCGCAGCACGCGCCCAACGAGCACCTGCCGCCCGAACTGCTGCGCGAAGGGCTGGCCGTGATGGCCGGCCTGTACTGGGACATGGGCGCGGGCGAAACGCCCCACGCGCAGCGCTGACCGGGTTTGTCATCCCGGACTTGATCCGGGATCCAATCTTTCTGCCCCCGCGGGACAGCCTGGTTGGCAGGGCCGCTGGCCGGGATGGGGTGTTCTCCGGGCACGCTCGCGGGCGCCATCCCATGGACGCA
>NZ_JBHSMF010000013.1:0-5609 GCF_042655405.1 Caenimonas terrae
AAAGTCGTCCCGCAGCTGCGCCGCGCCGTTCCTTGTGCGCCGGTTACGTCCGACGTTAGGCTGCATGAAGCGGTTTTTGCCCATTCTGATCGCAGCGGGCGGTAGTGCGCTCGCTGCGGCGGCACTTATCACGGCCTCCATCGCAGCCGGCGGCGGACTGCTCGCGGAAGGGATAGGTGGATGGCTCTTCTGCCTGCAACTGCTATTGACCTTTGGCCTCATGTGTATCCCGTTTGCCCTGTTCGCGATTCCGGCATTCCTTTTGCTCATGCGATTCCAACGCCTGTCGTGGTACTGGTCGGCCTGTGTTGGCGGCTTAGTTGCAGCAATGCCCGTGACTGCGGGGGTCATACTGTTTTCCTTCGATCCAGGGAGTGCCGAAGCTCAGATTTTTGATGCCACAGCACTAACCTCCGTCACTGTCACAAATCACGGCGTCCCCACCACGGCTGGTTGGGAATTCTTGTGGAATCACGTGGGCGCGGCTGCCGTCGTGGGAGCGTTCGCTGGCATAGTGTTCTGCCTTACGCTCGGTCTAATGACCAGACGTCCAAAGGTTTGCCCAGGAGCGCAGCGCAATGCAGCCTAACAAGTCCGTCAACGCGGACGCCCAAAGCCGTCTCGCAGCTGCGCTGCGCCGGTCCTTGGTCGCCGGTTACGTCCGACGTTAGACCGCACTGTGACGCAGCACTCCCAATGGCCGGTCGTTGTCCTCGCTTTGGCGAACGCGCGCCGAATGGTGTGGGCGTCACTGCTATTCGGTGGGGTGTGTCTATTGGAAGAGCTCGCGTTCGGTGGAGGCTACATGTACTTAACCGCTGGCGTCTTTGGTGGATTATTCGTGTTTGCGATCGCGAATTTGTTTTCGCTACGCCAGAATGAGAACGACGTAAGAGCCATTCTGAGATCTTCCCAACTCGGAGGATTGGTCGTATGCGTAGCAATGGGTTGGATGGGATGGGATGCACTCTTGATCCCGCAAGACCAATATCAGTACGCTGAGGTTGCACCTTCGCTTATCCTTGTCGCAATCTTGATTTTTGCCGTGTCCTGGGTCATTTACGTGCGACGCTCGGGCGAGCGCTTTCGTGTGGCTTGTGCTGCAATTTCCGATCTTCAGCACAGTGCTGCGGATCGAGCTCAGGCGCTGCTAAAGTTGTTGGCGGGCGACCAACAAGGCGTTATCGAATCGCGGGTGGCCAAATGGGGCCCAGTGGCCGCGGTTGCTGGTATGGCTGCTTCGTCGCTCGGCGGACACCGTGTCGTTTCTGCATTCTTTTTTGTCCTGCTGTCGCTGATCATGTGTCCGGCGTTCTTAGGGGCCCTGGCTGGCTTCAAGAGTCTGGAGTCAAAATTTCTTCCCAAACATGCAGAGGGGTGAACGTGCGGTCTAACAGGTCCGTCAACGCGGACGCCCAAAGTCGTCCCGCAGCAGAGCGGCGCCGTTCATTGGTCGCCGGTTACGTCCGACGTTAGACATCACAATGGCGCAGACTGAATCACTCTTCCCCGGCGGCTCGAAGAAACGAGTGAATCGCGCTGGGAGCGCTGTTCGCGATGGCACCGCGACCGAAGAGGACCTTGGGGTCATCGACGAATGGCGTGCAGCGCATCGCGGCGTTTTGAATACCTTTCAGGCGATCCTCCGAAATCGGACGAGGGATACAGGAATCGCCGTGGCTCAGCGCCACAAACGGAAGCGGACGATCTTCGACAAGCTGCTCAGGTTTCCTCAGATGCAACTTGCCCGAATGGATGATGTTGCAGGCTGCCGCCTCATTTTTCGGCGCTTGAAGGATCTGTACGCCTTTCGAGACGACTTCCACCGGGCTCGCTTCAATCACAAGCGCCGGAACGATCTCGACAAGTACGACTACATAAAGCAGCCGAAGGACACGGGCTATCGCGGGGTTCACGACATCTACGAGTACGACGTGAACTCCGATGTCGGAAAAGGCCTTGCGGGACTCTACGTCGAAATTCAGTACCGTACCCTCGTGCAGCATGCGTGGGCTACAGCTGTGGAAGTGATCGGGTTCGTGACTGAGAGCCAGCCGAAGTTCCAAAAGGGCGACCATCGGTATGAGCGAGCAATGGCTCTCGCGAGCGAAGTTCTCGCCCGCGCGCATGAAGGTTCTAAGGGGCCGGTCCCTGATCTCTCAGATCGAGAACTCGTAAAGGAATTCTTGGCTCTGGATGGCGAACTCCACCTGTTGCGAATGCTTCGAGGTCTGAACGCAACTGACAAGGCAGTCTCGGCGAAGCGGAACGCGATCCTCATCATGTCTGCCACTGGAGAACTTGAGGTCAAGATGTACCGAGAAGCGCCCGACGCTCTTCGTGCGCTTTTCGAACTCGAGAAGGAGATGCCGGATCGAGACATCGTTTTGGTGCGTGCTGATACGAGCGATGAGGTCCGCATTGCGTTCCGGAACTACTTTTCCGACGCCCGAGACTTCATCAAGCTTATTGAGGACGGGTGTGCAAAGCTTACGCAGCCTCGGACTAGGCGCCACTTACCTGCTAAGGCGTCTCGCAAGAGGGGTAGGTGATGTCTAACAAGTCATTCGACGCGGACGTCCTATCGGCTGGCTTCGCCAGCCTACTGTCCGCCGGTCAATTCCGACGTTAAGGCTCAGCATGCCTAGCTCGCACCTTCACTTCGACCTGGAACACGACCTCTGGTGGACCGCAAATGCGGTGCTGCCTTCTTGGAACGGCTTTCAAACGAGGCATGGTGCCTACGGGTCGCAGAGTTCTGCTGAACCTTCTGATGGCTCCGTGCGCATCGTATTTGCGCCAGAAGGACGGGGAACTGAACCATTGACCGACGCCGAAGTCGCAAGTGTGGCCTGGCTCGTTGAGAACGAAGCTTCGGTTTCTCTAGCACTTCTCTCGGCCTTGCTGGCCGAGTACCCTTCACTCCAGGATCAGTACGGCTATTCGGCGGAAGAGGCGGGGCAGTACATGCCCAAGGTCGCTTCGGTCGAGGACTTCCGCGGGTTGATTGGGTTGCACTCTGTCAATGTGCATCCACTGCAAAAGGACGGCATGCCTTACGTTGGCTTTGAGTTGGGTTGCACTTGGGATGACGAGCACGGCCTCGGTGCCCTCATGCACGGCACGCGCGTAGTCGAAATTGGTGGTGCTGACGCTGCGCTGCTTTTGTGGATCGCGAAGCGAGATGCGGCTAAGCCTTAACAGGTCCGTCAACGCGGACGCCCAAGGTCGTCCCGCGGCCTTGCCGCGCCGTTCATTGGTCGCCGGTTACCTCCAACGTTAGGCGGCACCATGGATATCCGCGCGATCGAACCAAGCGAAATCGAAGAGGCAAGAATTCTTCTTGCGCGGGCCGGTTGGTCCCATCGGGTTTCCGATCCTGAGGGATTCCGCCACTTGATTTCCCAGTCGCAGATTGCATTGGTTGCGATCGATCAGAGGCAAGTTGTCGGATTCATTCGAGCGCTCACCGACGGGTTGAGTAACGGGTATTTCTCGATGCTCGTGGTGCACGCGGACCACCGATTAAGTGGCATTGGGTCGGCGCTGGTGCGAGCTGCGATGGGCGAAAATCCGGAAATGACTTGGGTTCTCCGCGCACAACGGCCTGGGCTGGTCTCGTTTTACGAAAAGCTCGGATTTCGGGTCTCCGAGGTTGCGATGGAAAGGGTGCGTGCAAGTGCTGCCTAACAGGTCCGTCAACGCGGACGCCCAAAGCCGTTCCGCGGCTGCGCCGCGCCTTTCCGTGGTCGCCGGTTACGTCCGACGTTATCGGTCGAGGCAATGAGGAAGTCGTTTGCATTCGCGCACGTTGCCTGGACGGCGGTTCGTTCGTCGTCGCGCCGGAATAGCTCGCGCCGCGGCCGGTTGGCTGTTGACGGTGCGTGCGCGGTGCTCGGGCAGTCCTCTGGCACGCATGGTCGCGGTAGCCTGCTTTGGCAATCGGGTTGTTCCGCGTGGGTGGGTTCCAGTGCGCGCGCGCTCAAGCCGCTTCACTTCTCTGGGGGGCCATCCCGGGCGGTCGGGTTGGCAGCAGTTCAGCCTGGTAGCGCTCCGGCGACTCCTCAATACCGCCGCGCACTGGGCGCCGTGGTGGCAGCAAGTGGCCGGTCGGCACTCAACGTTGGTTTGGCCTTGGCCAGGGCGGTATCCGATAACAAGTCAATGCACACGGACGCCCAGGTACTAGCCGCTGCGCGGCTACGCCTCCCGGGCGCCGGTGATTTCCGACGTTATCGGTCGAGGCAATGAGGAAGTCGTTTGCATTCGCGCACGTTGCCTGGACGGCGGTTCGTTCGTCGTCGCGCCGGAATAGCTCGCGCCGCGGCCGGTTGGCTGTTGACGGTGCGTGCGCGGTGCTCGGGCAGTCCTCTGGCACGCATGGTCGCGGTAGCCTGCTTTGGCAACCGGGTTGTTCCGCGTGGGTGGGTTCCAGTGCGCGCGCGCTCAAGCCGCTTCACTTCTCTGGGGGGCCATCCCGGGCGTTCGGGTTGGCAGCGGTTCAGCCTGGTAGCGCTCCGGCGACTCCTCAATACCGCCGCGCACTGGGCGCCGTGGTGGCAGCAAGTGGCCGGTCGGCACTCAACGTTGGTTTGGCCTTGGCCAGGGCGGTATCCGATAACAAGTCAATGCACACGGACGCCCAGGTACTAGCCGCTGCGCGGTTACGCCTCCCGGGCGCCGGTGATTTCCGACGTTATGTCTCATGAGAGCTGACATTGTTCCACTGCGAGATGAGCACTTTTCGCAACTGCGCGAGGTGCTTGATGCGGTGGCGCGCGAGGGTCGGTATTTGGCATTCCTCCAGGCACCCCCGTTGGAGGAGGCGATTGCGTTCTACCGCAATATTCTTGAGCGCGAATGCCCGGCCGTCGTCGCTGTAGCGGACGGAAGGGTAACCGGGTGGTGCGACGTTTTGCCAACGAATGGCGAGGCTCGCGCCCATGTGGGCACCATAGGTCTCGGACTCATCCCAGAGTATCGAGGCCGCGGGATAGGAGCTGCGCTAATGGCGGAAGCGCTCGAACGGGCGTGGGCGAAAGGGTTCACGCGAATCGAACTTACAGTGCGCACCGACAACGTTAGAGCAAAGCGGCTCTATGAAGGGCTAGGCTTCACCGTCGAAGGGACGCTGCGCGACGCCTTCCGAGTCAATGGCGAGTACTTCGATTCATTGTTTATGGGGTTGCTCCGTCATGAGACATAACAGGTCCTTCGACACGGACGCACAAGTCCGTCCGTGCGCGTTGCGCACGCGCTTCCTGTGCGCCGGTCAAGTCCGACGTTAAGACTCATCGGAGAAACGTATGAGCACTCGAAGCGGAAAGATCGTGTTCCTCGGCAAGTTGCTCGTCGCAGCAATGGCGCTCGTGGCTCTGGTCGCACTTCCGGCGCGGCAGTTGGCGCCCTCGGTCACACTCGCTGAGCTGCTGGCGTATTGCGCCATTGGCGTGGCCTGCGTCATGGCGCTCATCATCCTTGGCGCCATCTGCTCGCTCCAGTTCTCGCAGTTCATCCTGCGCGCGGGCGGGACGGACGCGCAGTGGTACTGGTTTGCGAGCGAACCCAAGGGGCTGGCCGCTTTGCGCGAGCAGCAGTCTGAAGGAAAG
>NZ_JBHSMF010000014.1:0-1938 GCF_042655405.1 Caenimonas terrae
CCCAAGGTCGTCCCGCAGCTGCGCCGCGCCGTTCCTTGGCCGCCGGTTACGTCCGACGTTAAAGCGCACCGCAGGAGGGTCATAGCTTATGGACAGTCTTCTCTCTCTACTGGCGGCGCCTGGGGTGGCCCTCGGAGCGTTGGCAGGCTTAGCTCTTGCGCTTCTATTTTTTTGGCTCGCCCCCGCTGGCACTGACATTGTGGCTGCAGGCGCATGGTTCGTAGGGCTTGGGTGCCTGATCGGCTTGCTTTGGTCAACGCTTAGCAGGCGAAAGCAATGACGTGCCTGCAGCATTGCCGGCGCCGCTTTAACAGGTCCGTCAACGCGGACGCCCCAGGCCGTCTCGCAGCTTCGCCGCGCCTCTCCTTGGTCGCCGGTTACGTCCGACGTTAGGCATCGGGGAAAGGCACGCATGGGTGAGTACTTCTGGCTTTTCTGCGGTGCCTGGTGCGGCCTGGGCGGCGCCGCTTGGATGAGGGTTGCGCTCCGGAAGAAGGTGGAGGCTGGCGAATTCACAAGCGATGAAGTCTCCTCATTCACGCTGCGGTACGCGATCTGGATCTTTCTTCCGTGTCTCGCACTTTGGCTCCTTCAACGAGCAGCTGGCCCGGCTGCCACACCCGAATACTTCAAATGGCAGGGCACGCCGAAGTTATTAGCGTTCGCGCTTCAGCTGTTTGTCTGGTCTGCATTACTCTACTGGGTGTTTCTCGGTAACGGCGCCGCAACTATGTCCAGGTACATGCGTGCAACCCAACGTTCTTCGAGCCTACTTAATGGCCCAAGAGCAGTGCAGGTGTGGTCGGTGGCTGCGGTTCTTGCCGGTTTGTTCGTGCTCTTGGGCCCCTATGCCTAACAAGTCCGTCAACGCGGACGCCCAAAGTCGTCCCGCGGCTCTGCCGCGCCGTTCCCTGGTCGCCGGTTACCTCCGACGTTATGCCGCTTAAAGGTAGCCCACTTGTTATAGGGAGGCACGATCGGCTCGAAATGGCGGGGCGCCAGTTAGAGACAGCGCTTGAGCTCTACTTCGACAACAGAGATTTCTACTCTGTCATTACTTTGGCGGCCGCCGCTGATGAAATCTTCGGGCAAGTTTTGCGGGCTGCCGGCCAGGCGCCGCAACTCGAACGAATAAAAGAAGCAGTAGCTGCGGTGCATAAGCAAATGTGGGGGCACGAAGCAGACCTGAAGTCAATCGCAGATCGCGCGAACCGCGCGCGCAATGCGCTCAAGCACTGGAGTGAAGGTCAGCCCATGGTTGTAGAGTTCGATGCAGAGGAAGAGGCAAAGGACATGCTGGAGCGAGCCATTTCCAACTACTGGTCACTCTACAAGAACCTCACCAGCGCCATGCTGCGTTTTCAGAGGGAGCATCTCCGTGCGGCATAACAAGTCCGTCAACGCGGACGCCCAAAGTCGTTCCGCAGCTGCGCCGCGCCGTTCCTTGGGCGCCGGTTACGTCCGACGTTAGACCGCTCAGGTATGTCCTCTCTCACGTTCATTGCCATCTTGCTTTTCTTGGGTGCGTTTAGCGGGATGATCTTGTCGGGAACAACAGCCGCAGTGTTTTCGCTTGCAGCTCGGTTCGCGAGGACGCCTGGGCAAACGCACCTCTCAATCCGCGACCTGATCGCCTATGCAGGCGCAGCGATAATTTGCGGGTTAGTCCTAATTGGGCTAGTGATAACCGTGGTCTCGTGGACGAATCAGCATCCCGAGTTCCCTAGCGAGAAGCGTGCGTATTGGGTGGGATTTTTGGGGGCTCTTCTTGTGTGGCGCATAGCTGAGCTAAAGAGAGATAAACGTGGGTGAGCGGTCTAACAAGTCCGTCAACGCGGACGCCCAAAGCCGTCCCGCAGCTGCGCCGCGCCGTTCCATGGTCGCCGGTTACGTCCGACGTTAGCCCTCATGAAGTGCTACAGGCGCGGAGCTATCCCT
>NZ_JBHSMF010000015.1:0-398345 GCF_042655405.1 Caenimonas terrae
TAGGACATCGTCAGGCTCTTACAGCCCTCAAAAGCCCCAGCAGAAGTGCTGGGGCTTTTGTCTTTGGCGATCCAGTTTGAGCGTCGTCACGCATTCAGGATCAATGCGCCGTCGCGCCTGGCGGCACCGGAGCGAACCAGCTCTGACGTCAGGCCATCGATCCAGTCGGCCAGGGCGGATTCTGCGGCGTAACGCCGATGCACCAGGCCCAGATACTCGTTGCCAAGCGCCCAGCGCTGGAAGTCCGCCGCGCGAATTTGCTGCAAGTCGAGCAGCTTGAACTTGAGCAAGACCTTGGCCGCATGCCTGGCGTGCCTTGCCGGGTCGGCAACGAAGCTTTTCAACCGTGATCGCGCCGCTGCAAGTGCCGCACCGGCGTCGGTGAACACCGGGCCATGCCCCGGAACGACCACAACCGGCCCCAGCGACTCGATCAGATCGAGTGTCGCCGCCACCTCGTCGAACGCTTCGATTCCCTCCAATTCATCGAACACGATTCCGAATCCGTTCTCCCACAACGCATCGGCCGAAATCAGCGTCCGGGACGCCGGCGCAAATAAGATGACCGAGTGCGGATCGTGCCCGGGCGCCGCGTGGATCTGCCAGTCGGAACTCCCGAGCGTGATCTGCTGGCCCGGTACCAGCATCCCCTCGAACCGAAAACGCGGGCACTCTTGTCCGGTCGGCGTGTAGCTCAGGGCGACCGGGTCCCATTGCCGTACGAAGTCGGCCAGACCGGGTGGAATCAGGGTCCGTGCCGCCGGATATTCCTGCTGGAGCGCGGCGTTGCCACCGCAATGGTCGCTGTGCAGATGGGTGTTCAGGATCAGGTCGAGCTCGCGCCCACCAAGGCCATTGCGTGCCAGTGCGACGGTCTGGGAAGAATGGGTGCAATAACCGGTGTCGACCAGCGCACTGCCCTCTGGTCCCTGGAACAGCACGCCGTTGGCGGACAGCCAGCCGCGCTCGAAGACCTGCATCCCGGCCGGCAGCGGGCATTCAGCTTGCACGATGAAGCTGGCAGGAGAGCGCTTGTTGGGAGCCGATGATGTCACTTCGCCGTGCGAAGCTCGCGCCGCAGGATCTTGCCGACATTGGTCTTGGGAAGTTCATCGCGGAACTCGATGTATCTCGGGTGTTTGTAGCCGGTGAGATTTTCGCGGCAATAACGAGCAATGTCTTCTTCCGTCAGTGTGGGGTCGCTGCGCACGATGAACACCTTGATCGCCTCGCCCTGCTTGTCGTCGGGCACCCCGATGGCCGCGCATTCCACCACTCCGGGGCACAGCGAGATCACGTTCTCAAGCTCGTTCGGAAACACGTTGAAGCCGCTGACCAGGATCATGTCCTTCTTGCGGTCGACGATGGTCGTGTAGCCGGCGCTGTCCATGATCCCGATGTCGCCAGTGCGCAGGAAGCCGTCGGCAGTGAAGGCCGCTGCATTTTCCGCGGGTTGCTGGTAGTAGCCCGGCATCACATTGGGGCCCTTGATGCAGATCTCGCCCGGCTGGCCGAAGGCAAGGGACTGGCCCGCCTCGTCCTTGATGGCAATGTCGATTCCGGGCAGCGGCAGCCCGATGTTGCCCGAGAACGTGCGTGCCGTGACGGGGTTGTTGGTGCCGATCGCGCAGGTCTCGCTCATTCCCCAGCCTTCCACCATCGCGCAGCCGGTCAATTCCTGCCACTGCCGCGCGGTGCCGGCGGAGGCCGCCATGCCGCCCGCCTGCGAAACGCACAACTGCGAAAAGTCCACGGTGCGAAACTGCGGGTGGAGCATCAGTCCGTTGAACAATGTATTGACCGCCGGCAGCAGGTGAAATGGCCGCTTCTTCAGCACCTCGATGAACTTGCCGATGTCGCGCGGGTTGGGGATCAGCGTCAGGTGCGAGCCCCAGCGGATTGCCAGCAGGCACAGCGTGAGCGCGAAGATGTGATACAGGGGGAGCGCCGCGATGCTGTTGACCCGGTTGACATTGCCCAGGCGCCCGAGCGCAGGCGTGAACCATTGTTCGGCCTGGAGGATGGCTGCGACGATGTTGCGATGGGTGAGGACCGCGCCCTTGGACAGGCCGGTGGTCCCGCCGGTGTACTGCAGGAAGGCGATCGAATCGAGCGACTGGGCGGCCGGCCGCAAGGGCAGCGCCGAGCCTTGCGCCACCGCGCGGTTGAACGGCGTGACGGTGCGGCCGTTGCTCAGCGGCAGCTTGTAGGCAGGCACGAGCTTGGCCAGGTGCCGCACCGCGAACGTGATCCAGCGTCCGAACCAGAAGCCCAGCAGGTCGCCCATCGACGCCATCACGACATGCTTGACTTGCGTGCGCTCGATCACTTCCTCAAGGGTGCCGGCGAAGTTCTCGAGGATGACGATCGCGGTCGCGCCGGAGTCGTTCAACTGGTGCTCCAGTTCGCGGGCGGTGTACAGCGGGTTCACGTTCACGCAGGTATAGCCAGCGCGCAGCACTGCAGCCATGGTGACGGCGAACTGCGGGATATTTGGCAGCATGATGGCCACCCGCGCGCCCGGCTCCAGGCCCCTCGCCTGCAGCCACGCGCCCAGCGCGCCGGACAATTCGTCCAGGCGCCGGTACGTCATCCACCGTTCCATGCAGACGGAAAACGGACGGGCCGCGTTCTCGCGCAGAGACTCCTCCAGCAGGTGCGTCAACGACCGGTACCGGTCCGGCGCCACGTCGTGGGCCACGCCCTGCGGATAACTCTTGAGCCAGACTCTGTCCATCGCATCGCTCCTTGGCGCGGATTGTCCAGGCAGCCGCCGCCGGTGCCTAGCGGGCTTGTCCTAGGGCAAGCGACACCGCCGTCACGCAAGGGACAGTCCGCGCCACAATGCCGCAACGAATGAAGCGAGCCTCTTCTTCCCTTGCCCGCATCCTCCAGTGCGCCACGCTGCTGCTGCTGGCAGGCGCGATTGCCTGGCTTGCCTGGTACCGGAACCGTTCGCCGTGGCTCGCCGGAGCGGGATTCGCGGCGATTGCCGCAGCCTACTCGGGCGCGCTGGCCTTCGAGTTCCTGGCGCTGCGCCGGGTCAACCGCAGCGACCCCGTGCCGCAGGCCGGTTGGGCCACGCTGGCACGAGCCTGGCTGGCGGAGACGCTGCAGGCGCCCCGCGTCTTCGGCTGGCGCCAGCCGTTCCGCTGGAACGCCGTCGCCGACCACCTCCCCGCTGTGCCCGAATCAGGCGGGCGCCGCGGCATCGTTTTCGTCCACGGCTTCATCTGCAACCGTGGCTTCTGGACGCCCTGGCTGCGCCAGGTGAGGCGGCGTGGCCATCCATTCGCCGCGGTCAATCTGGAACCCGTGTTCGGCTCCATCGACGACTACGTGGCCATCATCGAGCGCGCCGTCACCGCGGTCACCTTGTCCAGCGGCCTGCCTCCGATCCTTGTCTGCCACAGCATGGGCGGGCTGGCCGCGCGTGCCTGGTTGCGTGCCGGCCCACATGCGCGGCGGGTCCATCGCGTCGTGACGATCGGCACCCCGCACCAAGGCACTTGGCTGGCGCGCTCGAGCAGAAGCAAGAACGGCCGGCAAATGGCACAGGGCAGCACATGGCTGCGGCAGCTGGAAGCAGACAGCGCCTCGCTGCCGCAGCCGCCGTTTACCTGCTGGTACTCCAACTGCGACAACGTCGTCTTTCCCTCTTCGACAGCCACGCTGTCCGGGGCGCAGAACCTGCTGGTGGTGGGCGCCGCGCACGTGGACCTGGCCTTCCATCCGCGAGTGATGGCCCAGACGATGGCGCTGCTCGACCGCCTGTAAGATAAGCGGCACTGGTGGCGGCCGGCATGCGGCCAGCCCGGGAGAACCAAGAGGGACACAGCATGGCATTGATCGTCGTGATGGAAGACGATGCCGGAACCCGCATGATGGTGGCGTCCGTCCTGAAGCGTGACGGGCACGTCGTGCTGGGAGCGGAAGACGCGGCCAAGGGTCTGGACCTGGTGCGGCAGAACAATCCGGAGCTGATCATCAGCGACGTCCAGATGCCGGGGATGAACGGCTTCCAGATGCTGGCGAGCCTGCGCCAGAACCCGGTCACCGCCACCACGCCCGTCATCCTGCTCACGTCGCTGCAGGAGCGCGCGCACATCCGCATCGGCATGACCACCGGCGCCGACGACTACATCACCAAGCCGTTCCGGCCGGACGAGTTGCGCGAGGCTGTGGCATCGCAGTTGAACAAGCGCAGCATCCAGGCCAGCCTGCGCTCGATGGCGGTGGACGCCGCGGTCGAAGTCGCGCTGGTGGAGCAGAAGCACCAGCTGGCCAAGCTCTACGAACAGCGCCTCGCCTCCGAACTGAGCGAGCGCTGGCCCAGCGGTGCCGGCAGCGCCGGCGACGAACGCCTGGACAGCGCCACGGTGCTGTTCGCCGACATTCCCAACCATGCTGCGCTGGCCGAAAAGCTCGACGCCGAGGAACTGACCGACCTGGTCAAGAAGGTGTACGGCAACACCAACGACACGATCCAGCTGTTCGGCGCGCGGCACATCCGCTTCGTCGGCGAAGGGGCGCTGGCGGTGTTCGCCGCCAGCACCGACACGCACACCGTCAATCATTCGCTGCGGGCGGTGCGGGCAGCGATCGGTCTGGTCGAATCCGGCCGCGGCATCAACAAGTACCTTGCCGCCCGCTACCCGGGCCGCGACCTGCCGCCCTTCGAAATCAACGTGGCGCTGCACACCGGAACGGTGACCCTGACCCTGCTGGCCGATCCGCTGCACGGCACCGCGCAGGTGCTGCCGGTGGGCGACGCCATCAGCGTCGCCATCCTGCTGCAAAAACAGGCCCGCGCGCTCGGCTGGCCGGTGGTCGCCAGCGCCGTGGCCTTGCGCGCCATCGCCGGCGCCGTGCGCACCGGCCAGCGCGCGATGCTGCAGCTGCCGGGCCGTTCGGCGCCGATGGACGCCGTCGAACTGGTAGGCCTGGCGCTGTGATGCCCGCTGCCCGCGGCAGAAGGATGTTTTCGCTGCGGCGCATCCTCGCGGCCAGCCTCGTGCTGCTCGCCGCGCTGCCGGCGCTGCTGGTGGCGTGGATGCTGACGCGGGCCAGTACCAGCGCAGTGGAGGACCTGGCCGCCAAGATCCTCACGCAGGTCGCGGCCCTGGTGCAGACCGGCACCGAAGCGCACCTGCGCCAGGCCCACGACGTGCTCAATGGCCTGGTGTCGGAACGGCCGAACCAGGCCGAATTGCAGCGGGCCCGCGAGGGGCTGCGCAGCCTGGGGCAATACGAAGCGATGGCGATGGCGCTCAGTCGGCAACTGCCCGAAATTCCCAGCATCCACTTCGGCAACCTGCGCGGCGAGTACCTGGGTGTCACCGCCGGTGCCGACGGCGCGCGGGTCGGGGTCCGCCGGGCCGGCGGCCAGGGCCGCAGCTTCTATCTGGTGAACCTGCCGGGCGAACGACAGCGGGTGCAGTCGGTGGACAGTCGCAACTTCGAGCCGCGGACCACGCCCTGGTACGCAGGCGCCGTGATGGCCAAGGGCCGCGTGTTCTCCCCGGTTCAGCTGTCCAGCGGCCGGCGGCAGCTGGTGGTGAGCCTGTCGCAGCCGGTGTACGACGTCGATGGCGGCGTCGCTGGCGTCTTCGGCCTGGACCTGTCGCTGCAGCAGCTGGCCGACGTGCTGCGCACCCAGCGCATCAGCGCGCGCGGCGCCGCCTTCGTGGTCGACGAGAAGGGCTTGCTGGTTGCCAGTTCCGCCGGCGACCCGCTGTTCGGCGACGACGCCGCCGGCTCGCACCGGCGCACGCCGGCCGACAGTACCAACCCCATCGTGCGCGCCGGCTTCGCCGAGTTGCAGAAGATCTGGGCCGAGCGCAGCGCCGATTCCGTCGCCGTCGACACGGCGCTGCGGCGCCTGCCGGCGGGCAACGACACGCTGCTGATGGTGCAGCGCCCGTTCGGCGAAGCGCTCGGCCTGCGCTGGACGCTGGTGGTCGCGGCGCCCGAAACCGATTTCACGGCGGAGGTCACGCGTGCCGGCCGGGTCTCCCTGGCGGCGATGGCGCTTCTCATCCTGCTCGGAACGTTGCTGGCTTTCCTGATCGCCCAGCGCCTGGGCCAGCGGCTGCGTGCGCTCAGCGTGGCTGCGGCCAGGCTGGGACAGGGCGAGATTCCCCCGGTCCAGGAAGCCACGCGCATCCGCGAGGTGCACGAGCTGTCGGTGGTCCTGCATGACAGCGCGGTGCAGCTGGAGCACTTCCGCCGCCAGGTCGAGGCCGACGCGAAGGCGCTGCAGGATGCCAACGACACGCTCGAATCGCGGGTGCGGGACCGCACCGCGCAACTGGCTGCATCGCGCGAGGAGGCGCTGTCCGCGGCCCGCGCCAAGTCGGCCTTCCTGGCCACCATGAGCCACGAGATCCGCACGCCGCTCAACGGCATCGTCGGCATGAGCACGCTGCTGGCTGAAACCTCGCTCGATGCGGAGCAGCGCGACTACCTGGCGACCGTGCGCCTGTCGAGCGACCAGCTGCTGTCGGTGATCAACGACATCCTGGATTTTTCCAAGATCGAGTCCGGCAAGCTGGAACTGGAGCAGGAGCCTTTCAGCCTGCGCTCGGCCGTCGAGGAAGCCTGCGACATCGCGGCCCCGCGCGCCCGCGAGAAGGGACTGGAACTGATCATCGACATCGCCGACCAGGGGCCGGGCGCGATTCCCGAGGCGGTGCTGGGCGACGTGACCCGCCTGCGCCAGGTGCTGATCAACCTGATCAACAATGCCGTCAAGTTCACGGCGGCCGGCGAAGTTTCGATCCACGTGCGGCAGCTGCCGGCGGCCGATGCCGCCGGTCGCAAGCTGCTGGAGTTCCGCGTGAGCGACAGCGGAATCGGCATTCCCACCGACCGCATCGGCAGCCTGTTCGAAGCGTTCACCCAGGTCGACACGTCCACCACGCGCAAGTACGGCGGCACCGGGCTGGGCCTGGCGATCTGCAAGCGCCTGGTCGATCTCATGGGCGGCCAGATCGGCGTGGAAAGCCAGCCCGGCGCCGGGTCGACCTTCTGGTTCACCATCGCGGCGGCGCCGGCCCTGCTGGCGCCCTCGTTCGACCCCGCCGATGCGGCGATGCTCCATTCGATCCGGACGCTGGTGGTGGACGACCACGCCACCAACGTGCGCATCCTGACGCGGCAGCTGGAGCGATGGGGCATGCAGGTGGTGAGCGCGGATTCGGGTGCCCAAGCGCTGGGTTGGATGGCGCAGTCGCCGGCGCCGCCCGACATCGTCATCACCGACATGCACATGCCGCAGATGGACGGCCTCGCCCTGGCCCGCGCGCTGAAGGCGAACCCGCGCTGGCAGGCGATTCCCATCGTGCTCCTGAGCTCCGGCTTCATGCCCGCCGCGGAGGATGGCGCCCAACTGTTCAGCGCGCGGCTGCTCAAGCCGGCGCGGCAGAACCAGCTGTTCGAGACCGTGCTGCGCTGCCTGTCGGCCGACCCGTCCTCGGCTGGCCGGGTACCGGCCGTTCCGGCGGACCTCCGGAAGAACGTCAGCGTGCTGGTGGCCGACGACAACGCCGTCAACCTCAAGGTCGCGTGCGCCATGCTGGTCAAGCTGGGCTACGACATCGCAACGGCAAGCGACGGCCGCGAGGCGGTGGAAGTGTTCGCGCATGCTGCTGCCCGGGGTGAGCGCTTCGGGGCGATTCTGATGGACGTCAACATGCCGGATGTCGATGGCCTGCAGGCCACCCGGCAGATCCAGTGGGCATGGGGCGAGCGCGCGCCGCCGGTCATCGCGTTGACGGCGGCCGCGTCGTCGGAAGACCGGGAGCGCTGCGAGGCCGCCGGCATGGTGGACTACCTCACCAAGCCGCTGATGGTGGCGGACCTGGCCAGGATGCTGGAGAAGTGGATCCCCGCGGCTGCGGGCGGCGCGCCGTTGGAGGCGGCTGCCGGCCCGATCCCTGTAACCCCGGGCGTGCCCGGTGCGTTGGTGGACTTCGCCCGGCTGGAGGAATTCCGCGACTACGACGACGAAGCGCTGACGATGACAAGCGAAGTCATCGCGCTGTTTCGCGCCGATGCGCCGCTGCGGCTGGACGCGATCGGCAGCGCCATCGCGGCCGGCGACGGCCCGGCGCTGGCGCAGGCCGCCCACGCGCTGAAGGGGTCGGCCGCCAACGTGGGCGCGGCCGCCATCGGGCAGGTCGCCGGCGAACTGGAGGCTCTTTCGCCGCAGCAGGTGCCTGCGCAGGCCGCCGCCCTGCTGGCGCAGTTGCGGGTCCTGTGGCCCCAGACGGTTGCCGCGATCGCGCGCTGGAACGCCCCCCGCTAGCCGGTTTGCGGCCAGTTGGCAATGTGAATATCGCACAGGAAATCTGGCGTTAATCCCCATTAGTGGGGGCTCCCTTTTCCTAAGCTTCGGCCATCACTAAGTGGGGCTCGACATGGAACTAATGGCAAACGGTGTGCATTCGGTCGGCAATGCGTCGCGGGACGCAACGAATGGAGCGGGGTCCGGACTGGCCCTGGTAATGGATGAACTCGCATACGGCGTCTTGGTCACGAGTCTGGACAATCAGGTGCTGCACGCAAACCAGGCAGCGCGCCATGAACTGGCGCGGCGGCGCGTGCTGGGGGTACGCGACCAGCTGTTGTACGGCTGTTCGCCGGACGATGGCAAGGCCTTGCAGGAGGCGGTGACCAAGGTCGGGCAGGGCAAGCGCAGCATGCTCACCCTGTCGACGCCCGACGGGTTCAGCCTGACGATGGCGGTGCTGCCACTGAAGGTGGACGAGGCCACCGGCCTGGTGCGGGCGGCCTTCATGTTCTCCCGGGCCTCGGTCTGCGAATCGCTCATGCTCTGCTTCTTCGCCCGCAGCCACAGCCTGACTGCCACCGAAGAGCATGTCCTGGGCATCTTGTGCCAGGGCTATTCCGCGCCGCAGGTCGCCGCCAAGCTGAACGTGGCGGTCTCCACTGTGCGCAGCCACGTGCGCAGCCTGTGCGCAAAGACGCGCTCCAGCGGCGTGCGGGAGCTGGTGAACCGGGTGGCGGTGCTGCCGCCGGTGGCGCCGACGCTGCGCCATGAAGTGATGCACTGACCCGCTGCTCGATCCGGGACTCGCATGCTAGAGTGGTCGACGTCAGGGGGAGCCAGAAGATGCCTGCTGCGCCGATTCAATCCGGAAACGCCGAAGCGCTGATCGCCAAGCTCAGTCCGATGCTGCAGCCGCTGGCGCAGCGCGGGGTGATCCGCAGCTACAAGAAGAACAGCGTCGTCATCAACGAAGGCGATGTCGGCGAATCGCTGTTCATCCTGCTGCAGGGCCGTGTCAAGGTCTATGCGACCGACGACAACGGCCGCGAGATCACCTACGGCAACATCGATGCCGGCGACTATTTCGGCGAGATGTCCCTCGACGGCGGTCCGCGCTCGGCATCCGTCATCACGCTGGAGCCCAGCGTCTGCGCGGTGGTCACGCGCAATTCGGTGCGCGACCACCTCGCGGTGCAGCCGGACTTCGCGATGGAACTGGTCACGCAGGTGATCCGGCGCGCGCGCAGCGCGACCGAGACTGCGCGCCAGATGGCGCTGCTGGACGTGTACGGGCGCGTGATCTCCACCCTGGAAAGCGAGGAAGGGCCGGGCCGGCCCGAGGCGCCCGTGCTGCTGCAGCAGATCACCCACCAGAGCATCGCCAGCCGGGTCGGCGCCTCGCGCGAGATGGTCAGCCGCCTGCTCAAGGACCTGGAAAAGGGCGGCTACATCAGCATGGGCGTCAAGAAGATCACCCTGCTCAAGAAACTGCCGGCCCGCTGGTAGCCGGCCCGCGGCTCACCGCTTGCCCGATGCATTGAGCAGCTGGCGGGTCACTTGCGGCGATGCCGCGCTGGTGCCGCGCAGGCGCACCATGGCGCCACTGCGGGTGCCGGCGCCCGTCACCCCTTGGAGCACCGGGTTCTCGTCGCCATAGGCTTCGTCGCGCGGCACCTTCACCACGCCGGGGCGCTCCGGCCGGCTGCGGTCCGGATCCGGCTTGCGCGGCGAATAGAGGGCCCACCTGGGATCGGGAATGCCGGGCACGGCGCTGGTATGCGTCATGCGGGTGGCGCCCACGGAGGTCGTGCGGCTGCCGGTGCCAATGCTGTTGAAGCTGCCGCTGCGCCGGATCAGTGTCGGGTCGGCCGGCGAATCGACCGGGGCGCCGATGGCGTAGTCGGCGTCCTCGAAGCAGGACTGCGGCCGGCCGCTGGCGCCGTCCACGATGTCGTCGCGTTCGATGTATGCATCCACCACGGCGTCCCCGCCGCGCGTCTTGAGCTTGACCCGCCAGCGTCCGCTCGGGGCGGTGGCGGCGCCCGGCTCGAAGCTGAAGGTACGCGACAGCGCCAGCAGTGCGCAGGTCCCGTTCTCGCCGGTGGCTACCGAGCGCGGGTAGATCAGGGCGCAGCACGGCAGCGCCTGGCCGTCGGTCCACATCCTGGACTCGCCCCAGCGCAGCGCCGGCAGCGGTGAGCGCCCGGGCGGCGTCACCTCGATTTCCACCTCGTGCGCGCCGGCCGGCAGCCACAGCTCGAGGAAGCTCTGCGTGCGGTCGTCGGGCTGCACCTGCCAGTCGAGCGCGGCCTTGCGGCGCCACGGCGCGCGCGGTTTGCTCGCCGCAGTGAGCGGGATGTTGGCATGGGTGCGCGACTGGTAGCCGTTGCCGGCCGCCAGCACCAGCCGCAGCCGGCCGTCATACAGCGCGACCAGCTGGTCCATCGCGGCCTCGAGCACCGAGCTGCCGTCGTGCGGCCCGGCCAGCGTGCCGAAGCTGATGTTCACCGTGATCTGCGCCTCGGTGTCGCAGCGCGACAGGATATAGAGCAGGCCGTCCAGCACGCCGACGTTCATCGAACCGCCCGAGGTGTCCTGCACCGTGTCGTAATCGAGCTGCACGGCGATCACCGGGCATTTGCTGGCGGCGTCGCCGGGCTCGTCCCAGCTCGCAGGCGCGTCGAAGCCCGGCGGCAGGTTGGCCACCCGCGACGGCAGCGGCATCGGCCCGGCCGCCAGGTCCAGCACGAAGGTGCCATGGCTTTGCGCGGTGTCCAGGGCATGGAAGCGGACGCGCCCATCCGGCGACACCTTGCCCAGCGTCGACAGCCCCAGGTCGATGTACACGCCCGATTCGTCGCAGACGCCGTGGCTGGTGTTGGCGGCCATGGCACGGGCGATGTCGGCCGCCGTCAGCTCATGGCCGTACCCCATCGAGGCCGGCACCCGGCCGGCACCCTCGCTGTCCTGGCGCCAGAAGAATGCGGTGCGGGGCTTGCCCGCCGCATCCAGGAAGTCGGCGTGCGCCAGCGCCAGGCTGTCGTCGATGAGCCCGATCACCTTGCCGGACAGCAGCCCCGGGCCGGCGGCACGGCCCTCGCGTGCTCGCGATTGCTGCGGTTGCGGCGGATCGCGCGACTGCTCGCCGGCCGGCAGGCCCATCTCGAAGCGCTTGACCACCTCGTGCAGCCGCCCGCCGGGCTGGATCTCGCGAAAGAACGCACGGCCGGCCAGGACGCTGCAAAAGCGCAAGCCGGCCGGTGCGGCGTGCGCGGTGTAGACCTTGCGCACGCACACCGACTGCGGCGAAGCCAGGGCCACGAAGGCGGCGATGGACCATCCCTCACGCAATTCCACCACGCCCGGCAGCCACTTGCCGGGCACTTCCTCGTAGCCGGAGAAGTGGTCGGCCTCGGCCCAGACCAGGTAGGGGTCGAAGCCGTCGGTGGCGCCGGGCCGGGACCAGTCGATGCCGGTGAAGCTGCCCTTGGGAAGTCGGCTCCAGCCCATGGCCTACTTCCACTCCGCCAGCGCCTTCTTCCAGACACAGGCCAGCAAGGGCGCCTGGCTCACCTCCCAGGCGGCCGGCCGGTACGCGTAGTAGCCGCTACTGCCATCGGTCATCGAGACGCGCGGGTCGAAATCCAGCGGCGCCTGGTGGCGGCCGTGGAACTTGCGGCCGTCGAAGCCCCATTCGTTGACCTCCCCGCCGCGGCAGCGGGCGACGAAGAACTCGCCCAGCGCGGTGCCGAGCAGACGCCCGGCAGCGCTGTCGACCGGATAGTGCAGGCCGGCGACCGTGCGGTTGACGGCGACGCGCGCAGCAAAGCGCTGCAACTGCTCGCGGTACTTGCTGCCGGTACGCCTGGAATGCTGCATGAGGGCTTGCAGCACGCCGGCGATCATGAAGGTTTCGGTCGCGTGGCCGCTGGGCCAGCTGGCGTGGCCCGGCACCGTGACCATCGGCTGGATCTGCGGCGACAGCGTGCCGGGCCGCGGACAGGAGAAGGCGTGCTTGAGCCGCATCTCGACGTCCACCGTCATCGACAGCGCCAGCGCCGCCAGCGCCTGGGTCCAGGGCTGGCGGTACGGCTGCATCCCCAGGATCGCCGCCCAGAAGGGCACCTGGGTCGGCATGGTCTGCGCCACGATTTCGCTGGCGCGGCTCTCCCGCAGTTCCGCGTAATTGGCGACCAGATCGACCTGGACCGCGAAGATCTCCTCGGTCGGGCGCACCAGCTTGACCACCGCCCGGTCCTTGAGGTTCGATGCCAGCAGGTCGACGAAGCCGACCGTCACCGCCTCGCCCTGGACGTTGAAGGTCAGGCCCGAGAGCAGTTCCACCGAACAGGTCTGCAGCCGCTGCGTCACGTCCCATTCTTCGATGTGGCCGGGCTGGTCCAGCGGCAGCGGCAACTTGAACGGCAGCGTCGCGCCGGCGAACGGCCCGACCAGCGCCGCGCGGTTCTGCGTCAGCGCTTCCGCCAGCAGCGGTCCGCCGTCCGGGGCAGGACCCGGCTGGCCGCCGGAACCCCAGCCGCCCCACCCACCCCATCCTCCCCAACCGCCCCAACCGCCCCATCCGCCCCAGCCACCGAGTGTGCTCATGCGCTGCTCCTCGAAATTGTTGGTTGTCGTTTCAGGCCGGCAGGCCGGCCCGCAACAGGGCATCGGCCACGGTGGTGGCCATCGCGCCGCGGGCCGGCGTCCGTGCCAGGAATTGCGTAACGGTGAAAGACGGTTCCAGCTCCAGCAGCTTCTGCACCGTGTCGCGCGCATCGTCCATCTGGTTCGACAGCGACTGGGCGATCGCCAGCGCGCGGTAGGTGGAGGTATGGGAGCGGTTGGCCCTGAGCGAGCGCTTGGCCAGCTCGATCGCTCGGTCGTATTTGCCGGCGGTGATTGCGGCCGATGCGGCCAGCGAGTCGTAGAAATAGCGCAGCGGGTCCAGCGGCGACAGCCGCAGCGCCCGTTCGCTGGCGTCCAGCGCATCGGCGCCGTTGCCCATGAAGGCGTTCAGCGTGCCGGTCAGCAGCCAGGCCAGCGACTCGTTTGGATTGATCTGCAGCGCTGCCTGGTAGCTGCTGGCGGCGCCGGCCAGGTCCTTCACCAGGTTGGTCAGCACGAAGCCCTGCACCGTCAGCGCGAGCGAGGATTGCGGGTCGTTTTCCAGCGCGCGGCGGGTGCTGTCCATCGCCTGGCGCCCCTGGGCCTGCGGATCGTCCGACCAGCCCTGCTGCACCAGCAGCACGTGCCAGGTGGCCAGCCAGGCGTGCGGCGCGGGATGGCGCCGGCTGCGCTCCACCAGGTGCTCCAGCATCTCGCGCGAGCGCTTGAAGTCCGAGGGCGAATTGCGGTGCATCAGCGCCACGGCACCCAGCAGCAGGGTATAGCCCTCCAGCGTCGGCAGGGCGTGCCGATGCGCGCGGCCGACCTCGTGGTGCATCACGGCGGCGCTGATGGCGGCGACCAGCCGCGCGATCAGCTCGTCGTCGGCTGAGAACACGCCGCTGACCCGGCCCTTGAGGCTGTCGGCCCAGACGATGTGGCGGGTCTTGGTGTCGATCAGCTCGACGAACAGCGCCAGGTCCGAGCCGCTGGCCCGGCAGACGCCCGACAGCACATAGCTGGCGCCCAGGTGGGCCTTGATGTCGTCGACCGAGTCGTCGCGGCCGCGAAAGAAAGTGGTGGACAGGCGCGAGATGACGTGCAGTTCCGACGTGCGCGACAGCGCGGCGATCACGTCGTCGGCCAGCGCCTCGCCCAGCAGCTCCTGGCCCGGCTCGCTGCTGCGCATCGAGAACGGGATGATGGCGATGGTGGGCCGCAGGTCCAGCCGCACCGTCTGGCCCGGTGCGATCACCGGCTGGTGTCCCGGCGGGCCGACGCGGTACACCCGCACCGGCTCCGCCACGTGCTTCAGGTAGCAACCGCCCAGGTCCTCCACGTCGGCATCGAGGTTGGGTGCGAGGCGGTCGCGCAGTTCGGCGGTGATGATGAATTCGCCCGGGCCGGCCAGTCCGGCGATGCGGGCGGTGAGATTGACGTCCGAGCCGTAGATGTCGTGCTTGTCGGCGACGAATTCGGCCAGGTGGGCGCCGATCCGCAGGTGCAACTGCTGTTCGGATGCCAGCCCCTCGTTGCCCTGGGCGGCCAGCTCCTGCAGCGCAAAGCCGGCGCGGATGCAGCCCAGCGCGTCCTTGAATTCCAGCATCAGGCCGTCGCCCAGGCTCTTGACCAGGCGCCCGCCGTGCAGCCCGAGAAGGTGGTGTTCGGTCCGGTCCACCAGCTTTTGCCAGCGCGCCACAAAGTCATTTTCGTCCTGCTCCATCAGGCGGACCGACTCCACGACGTCCATCACCATGAGGACCTTGGTCTGGCGGGCAAAGGGGGAGGGCAAGTCGGTGCTGGCGGACATCGTAGGCGTAACTGCGCGTAAGAACCTCCGCATTTTGGGGGAGGTTGCGTCCGCTGTCTTGCCCCATTTGGGCGACGCAGCGCTGCCAGGCAGAGTGTTGTTTCAGTGCCGAAGGAATTCGGCCCGCCGGGTCAGGCGCCGGCGGCCAGCTCCGGCAGCGACTTCACCCGCTGGTAGATCGGGGTGAAATCGGGCGCCGTCTTGTCGAACAGCTCCTGGAAGCTGTCGATGACGAAATAGGTCTGCTGGTAGCTGTCGATCTTGTAGCGGGTGCGCATTACCCGCTCGATGTCCAGCGGCAATCGCTGCGGCTCGGGGCTGCGCACCGAATGCTGCAGCTCGCCGCCGGAGCTGAGGATGCCGGCGCCGTAGGCGCGCAAGCCGTCGCTCTGGCGGATCAGCCCGAATTCGATGGTGTACCAGTACAAGCGGCTGAGCAGCTCGCAGGCGTCCAGCCGGTGGGCCTTTAGCCCGCCCTTGCCGTATTCCTGCATGTGGTCGGCAAAGATCGGGTTGAACAGCAGCGGCACGTGGCCGAACAGGTCGTGGAACACATCCGGCTCGACGATGTAGTCGAATTCCTCGGGCTTGCGGATCCAGTCAGTCACCGGGAACTTGCGCGCCGCCAGCAGGCTGAAGAACGGCACCTCGGGGATCAGTCCCGGCACCGCCACGATCTCCCAGCCGGTGGCCTTGTGCAGCCGCTCGTTGACTTCCTCGAAGCGCGGGATCCGGTCCTTGACCCCCAGCAGCGGCAGGTCGCGGATGAATTCGTCGCAGGCCAGGCCCGGCAGCAGCGCCGCCTGGCGCTCGTAGAGCTTGCGATAGGTCTCGTGGTCGGCCGGCGTGTATGCGGCGTAGTTCTGCGGGCAGGTGTAATCGGCCGTGGCGCGCGAATAGTCGCCGCGCGGCGGCCGGTCCGACTGGCCGTACACCACCGGTTCCGGCGCAACGTCAGCGGCGACCACGGGAGATTTCATGACGCAGCGGGCAGCACGCCGCGCCGCACCTGGTCCAGCTCCATGGTCTCGAACAGCGCCTTGAAGTTGCCTTCGCCGAAGCCTTCGTTGCCCTTGCGCTGGATGAACTCGAAAAAGATCGGGCCCAGCTGGTTCTCGCTGAAGATCTGCAGCAGCAGTTCCCCCGGCGTGCCGTCCACCAGGATGTTGCGCGCCTGCAGGTCGGCGATGTTCTCGCTCAGCCCGGGGATGCGCTTGGGCAGCAGCTCGTAATAGGTTTCGCTGGTGTCCAGCAGCTTGACGCCGGCCATCTGCAGCGAATCGACCGTGTCGTACAGGTTGGTCGAGCCCAGCGCGATGTGCTGGATGCCCTCGCCGTGGTACCTGTCCAGGTATTCCTGGATCTGGCCCGATTTCTCGTTGCCTTCCTCGTTGATCGGGATGCGGATCTTGCCGCAGGGGCTGGTCATCGCCTTGCTCTTGACGCCGGTGGAATGCCCCTCGATGTCGAAGTAGCGGATCTCGCGGAAGTTGAACAGCCGCTCGTAGAACTCCGACCACTCGCCCATCCGGCCGCGGTGCACGTTGTGGGTCAGATGGTCGATGTAGGTCAGGCCGAAGCCTGGCGGGTTCAGTGCCTCGGCCGAATCGATGCCGGGCAGGGCCTCGAAATCGACGTCGTAGAAGCCGATGTTGCCGATGTCGCCCTGGCGCGCGCCGTTCTTGCCGCGCCAGCGGTCCACCAGGTAGATCAGGCTGTCGCCGATGCCCTTGATCGCCGGGATGTTCAGTTCGCCCGGGCCGGCGACGCCGGCGTAACCCCAGGCGCCCAGCGCGATCGCCCGCTCGTAGGCCGCCTTGGCGTCCTGCACCCGGAACGCGATCGCGCAGATGCTGGGGCCGTGCTGGCGGGCGAAGCGCTGCGCGAAGGAATCCGGCTCGGCGTTGATGATGAAGTTGATGCCGCCCTGCCGGTACAGCGTCACCTGTTTGTGGCGGTGCCTGGCCACCGGCCTGAAGCCCATGCGCTCGAACAGCTCGCCCATCGCCTTGGGGTCCGGCGCCGCATATTCGATGAATTCGAATCCGTCGGTTCCCATCGGGTTCTCCCACGCCGTGACGGCTTGGGCGGCTTGTTGGGGCAGGGCTGCGTTCATGCGGAGGGTCTCCAGGGCGGCGAAGAGTCCACTGTAGCGCCCGGACGCTCAATTTTCCGCCGTGTTCGGGCCGGATTCGTGCGCCTGGCGCAGTAAAATTGCGTGGTGAACGAAACCAGCGCACTCGACAAGCTCGACAAGGGCATCCTGCGCCTGCTGCAGGAAAACGGGCGGGAAACCTACGACGTCATCGGAGAGAAGGTCGGCCTGTCGTCCAGCGCGGTGCTGCGCCGGGTCAAGCGGCTGGAGGAAGCCGGCGTGATCGGCCGTTACGTGGCGCTGGTGCGGCCCGAGGCGGTGGGGCTCGGCCTGACGGCCTATCTGAACGTGCGGCTGGAAAAGCACACCGAGCGCCACAAGCGCAACCCGATGGACGTGTTCCGGGCCAGCGTGCAGACCTGGCCGGAAGTGGTGGAGTGCGCCTCCCTCACCGGGGACATGGATTACCTGCTGCGGGTGGTGGTGCAGGACATGGCGCATTACAGCCGCTTCATCATGGATACGCTGCTCAAGCATCCCAGCGTGCAGGACTGCAAGACCAGCTTCGTGCTGGACCGGGTCAAGGCGACGACCGCGCTTCCGGTCTGATAAACAACAGTTGTGGGACCGCGCCTAGGTAGAACTACCTGAAATCGGGCGATCGGCGTGGCGGCTGATTGCTTCCTCGGGGTTAACCCTTACATTGAAGCCATGGTCGATTCTCCCCAACAAGCAAGCCCTGCCAGTCCGGTGGTGGTGCCGATCCGCTCGCTCGGCCCCGGCCATCGCGACCGGATCGCGGCCCATCTGCTGGCGCTGGACGCCGACGACCGCTACCTGCGCTTCGGCTACCTTGCGACCGACGAGCAGATCGAGCGCTATGTCGCCGGGCTGGACTTCGACCGGGACGACATCTTCGGCGTCTACAACCGCAAGCTGGAACTGATCGCCATGGCCCACCTGGCGTTTTCCAGCGATGCGCAGCACAGCTCCTGCGGCGAATTCGGCGTCTCGGTGCTGAAGAAGGCGCGCGGGCGCGGCTACGGCAGCCGGCTGTTCGAGCGGGCCGTCATCCATGCCCGCAACGAGGGCGTGGACCTGATGTTCATCCATGCCCTGACCGAGAACAGGGCGATGCTCAAGATCGCCACCAACGCCGGCGCCACCCTGGAACGCGCCGGTTCGGAAACCGACGCCTACCTGCGCCTGCCCCCTGCCACCCTGGACAGCCGGATGAGCGAGATGGTCGAGGAACAGGTGGCGCGCACGGATTACCGGCTCAAGTCCCAGGCCCACAGCTTCCGCCAGTTCCTGTCCGGCCTGCAGGACGTCCGCCGGGGCGTGCGCGAAGGCCGGCACAAGTCGGGCCAATAGGCGGGCGGGGCCCGGACGCGGGGCCGCCAATCCGCTATCCTTGTCGTCCCTCCACTACAGCACGTCCTGCCCTAGGCCTGTGTCCGACCCGCACCCTGCGCGCGCTTCCGAAAAGGAAGACAAGCGCACTTTCCTGCAGAAGATCCAGGAGTTCATCCATCCCGGACCGGACTCCAAGGCCGAGCTGATCGAAACGCTGGCCGACGCGGAAGACAACGACATCATCGGCGCCGAATCGCGCGTGATGCTCGAGGGCGTGATCCGGATGGCCGACCAGACCGCCGGCGAGGTGATGGTGGCGGCGCCGCGGATGGACCGGATCAACATCGACGCCGGCTACGACGAGATCCTGCACGTGGTCATCGACACCGCGCACTCGCGCTTTCCGGTGTACGAGGGCGAGCGCGACAACATCATCGGCATCCTGCTGGCCAAGGACCTGCTCAAGCTGCACCGGGCGCCGGAGCTGAACATCCGGGCGCTGCTGCGGCCGGCCACCTTCGTGCCGGAGAGCAAGGGCCTGAACGACCTGCTGCGCGAGTTCCGCGGCAACCGCAACCACCTGGCGATCGTGATCGACGAATTCGGACGGGTCGCGGGCCTGATCACCATCGAGGACGTGCTGGAACAGATCGTCGGCGAGATCGAGGACGAATTCGACATTCCGGAGGACGAGGGCGACATCTTCGGCCTGTCCGACCGCACCTACCGGGTCAGCGGCGACACCTCGATCGAGCGCGTCAACGAGTCCTTCGGCGTCTCGCTCCTGCCCACCGACGGTGTGCAGGACTTCGACACCATCGGCGGGCTGATCGCGCACGAGATGGGCCACGTGCCCAAGCGCGGCGAGCACCACAGCCTGGCCGGCCTGAACTTCGTCGTGCTGCACACCAAGGGCGGCGCGGTGCGCTGGTTCAAGGTGTCGCCGGTCGCCGACGACGACCGGACAGGCTGACGTTGCGGGGCCGGGCGCCGTTCCCGTTCGCCATCGCGCTGCTCGCCGGGCTGGCGCAAGCCGTCTCCATCGCGGCGCCCTGGAACGGGCAGCCGCAATGGTGGCTGCAGCTGCTGTCGGTGTGTGCGCTGGCCTGGCTGCTGCAGCGCGAGCCGCCGCGCCGCGCCTTCTTCCTGGGCTGGGCCTTCGCGACCGCGTGGCTGACGGCCACATGGTGGTGGCTCTACATCTCGATGCATGACTATGGCGGGCTGCCGGCGGTGCTGACCGTGGTGGCTGTGGTGGGGCTGGCCGCATTCCTGTCGCTGTATTACGCCGCGGCGGCGGGGCTCGCCGCCCGCAGCGGCGGGCGCTGGGGCGCCGTCGTGTTCGCCGCCCTGTGGACGCTGGCCGAACTGCTGCGCGTCACCGTCTTCACCGGCTTTCCCTGGGGCGAGGGCGGCTACGCCCATCTGGGCGGGCCGCTGGCCGGCTACGCGCCCTGGATCGGCGTGCACGGCATGACCTTCGTCGCCGCTTTCATCGCAGCAGCAGTCGCGGCCCTGCCACGGCAGCGGCTCGGTGGCGTGGCGGCGGCGGCCTGCCTGGCGCTGGGCCTGGCGTTGCCGCTGGCCGGTGCGTTCAGCACCAGCGCCGGCCGGGTGCCGGTCACGCTGCTGCAGGGCGACATCCCGCAGGACGAGAAGTTCGAGCACGGCAGCGGCATCCCGATGGCGCTGAACTGGTACGGCACGCAGCTGCGCGACGCAACCACGCCGCTGGTGGTGGCGCCGGAGACGGCGATCCCGCTGCTGCCGCGGCAGCTGCCCGAGGGCTACCTGGAGACGGTGCTGCAGCGATACGGCCGCGGGACCCAGGCCGCGCTGCTCGGGATCCCGCTGGGCAACACCAAGGAGGGCTACACCAACTCGGTGATGGGCGTGAAGCCCGGCGCCGGCGCCTATCGCTACGACAAGCACCACCTGGTGCCCTTCGGCGAATTCATCCCGCCGATGTTCCGCTGGTTCACCGAGATGATGCGCATCCCGCTGGGCGACTTCAACCGCGGCACGGTCGGCCAGCCTTCGTTCGACTGGGCCGGCCAGCGCTTCGCGCCCAACATCTGCTACGAGGACCTGTTCGGCGAGGAACTGGGCCGGCGCTTCGGCAACCCCACCGTGGCGCCGACGGTGTTCGTCAACGTCAGCAACATCGGCTGGTTCGGCGACACGATCGCGATCGACCAGCACCTGCAGATCAGCCGGCTGCGGGCGCTGGAGTTCGAGCGGCCGATGCTGCGCGCCACCAACACCGGTGCCACGGTGATCATCGACCACCGCGGCCAGGTGACGCATTCGCTGCCGCGCTACACCCGCGGCGTGCTGGTCGGCGAGGTGGAAGGCCGCAACGGCATCACGCCCTATGCCTGGTGGGTGGCGCGCGCCGGGCTGTGGCCGCTGTGGCTGCTTTTCGGCGCGATCGCCGCCCTGGCGATGCGCCAGCGGCGCCGCGCCGGCCCTGCCACGTAAAATCAGCGGTTTGCCCGCGCACCCATTGCCATGTTGACCTTCCAGCAGATCATCCTGAAATTGCAGTCCTACTGGGACGCGCAAGGCTGCGCGCTGCTCCAGCCCTACGACATGGAAGTGGGCGCCGGCACCTCGCACACCGCCACCTTCCTGCGCGCGCTCGGCCCCGAGCCCTGGAAAGCGGCCTATGTGCAGCCCAGCCGCCGGCCCAAGGACGGCCGCTACGGCGAGAACCCGAACCGCCTGCAGCATTACTACCAGTACCAGGTGGTGCTCAAGCCGGCCCCGGCCGACATCCTGGAGCTGTACCTCGGCTCGCTGCAGGCGCTGGGTTTCGACCTGAAGCAAAACGACATCCGCTTCGTCGAGGACGACTGGGAAAATCCGACCCTCGGCGCCTGGGGCCTGGGCTGGGAGGTCTGGCTCAATGGCATGGAGGTGACGCAGTTCACCTACTTCCAGCAGGTCGGCGGCATCGACTGCAAGCCGATCACCGGCGAAATCACCTACGGCCTGGAGCGCCTGGCCATGTACCTGCAGGGCGTGGACAACGTCTACAACCTGAAATGGACCGAGACGCTGTCGTACGGCGACGTCTACCTGCAGAACGAGAAGGAGCAGTCGGCCTACAACTTCGAGCACAGCGACGCCGACTTCCTCTTCACCGCCTTCACCGCGCACGAGAAGCAGGCCAAGAACCTGATGGAACAGCAGCTCGCCTTGCCGGCCTACGAGCAGGTGCTCAAGGCGGCCCACAGCTTCAACCTGCTGGATGCGCGCGGCGCGATCAGCGTGACGGAGCGGGCCGCCTACATCGGCCGCATCCGCAACCTCGCGCGCGGCGTGGCGCAGAGCTATTACGACAGCCGCGAGCGCCTGGGCTTTCCGATGGCGCCGCCCGAGTGGGTGGCGCAGATGATCAAGAAGGCAGCGTAAGACATGAGCACGCAAAACCTTCTGGTGGAACTGTTCGTCGAGGAACTGCCGCCCAAGGCGCTGAAGAAGCTGGGCGCCGCATTCGCCGGGACGCTGCTGGCGCAACTGCAGGCCATGGGCCTGGCGACGGCGCAATCCAAGCTCACGTCGTTCGCCTCTCCGCGCCGGTTGGCCGTGCATGTCACGGCGGTGTCTGGCGAAGCCGCCGACACCGAAATTCTGCAGAAGCTTGTTCCGGTATCGATTGGCATCAAGGACGGCAAACCCACAGACGCATTGCGAAAGAGGTTAGCCAAGGAGGGTCGGGCGCACCTGGCCGACCTTTGGCCCGACGCACATCAAGGGGCCGACAGCCTTGTCGTTCAAGACGATGGCAAGGTCGAGGCGATCTTCCTTAAGGGCCTGGCAGCCGGAGCAACGTTGCGGGCAGGACTCCAGCGCGCATTGGACGGCGCCATTTCGAGCTTGCCGATTCCGAAGGTCATGGCGTATCAACTCGCCGACGGCTGGTCAACAGTCAGTTTTGTGCGGCCTGTCCACGGCTTGGTTGCTTTGCATGGTTCGGAAATCGTGCCGATCACGATGTTCGGACTGACCGCCGGCCGCGAAACCCGCGGCCACCGCTTCGAGGCCGCCGTCGACCCGGTGCGGCTGCAGGATGCGGACAGCTATGCCGCGACGCTGGAGCAGGACGGCGCGGTGATCGCCAGCTTCGAGGCGCGCCGCGCGGAGATCGTGCGCCAGCTCGCCGCTGCCGCTGCCAAGGTGGGCGGCGGCGTGCGCGCCATCGAGGATGACGCGCTGCTGGACGAAGTCACCGGCCTGGTCGAGCGGCCGCACGTGCTGACCTGCCGCTTCGAGAGCGAATTCCTCGAGGTGCCGCAGGAATGCCTGATCCTCACGATGAAGGCCAACCAGAAATACTTCCCGCTGCTGGACGCGCACGGCAAGCTGACCAACCAGTTCCTGGTGGTGAGCAACATCCGGCCCGCCGATGCCAGCGCCGTGATCCAGGGCAACGAACGGGTCGTCCGGCCGCGGCTGGCCGACGCCAAGTTCTTCTTCGACCAGGACCGCAAGAAGCCGCTCGAATCGCGGGTGGCGCAACTGGCCAAGGTGGTGTACCACAACAAGCTGGGCACGCAGGGCGAGCGCACCGAGCGCGTGCGGGCGCTGGCCAAGGTGATCGGCGCGCAGCTGGGAAGCGACCGGCTCGCCAGCCACGCCGACCAGGCCGCGATGCTGGCCAAGGCCGACCTGGTGACCGACATGGTGGGCGAGTTCCCCGAGCTGCAGGGCACGATGGGCCGCTATTACGCGCTCAACGACAAGCTGCCGGCCGACGTTGCCGACGCGATCGAGGACCACTACAAGCCGCGCTTCGCCGGCGACGAACTGCCGCGCGGCCAGGCCGGGCTGGTGGTGGCGCTGGCCGACAAGCTCGAGACGCTGGCCGGCCTGTTCTCGATCGGCCAGCTGCCCACCGGCGACAAGGATCCGTTCGCCCTGCGCCGCCATGCGCTCGGGGTGGTGCGCATGCTGATGGAAAAGGACCTGCCGCTGGGGCTCGACCAGCTGATCGGCGAAGCGGTGGTGCTGTTTCCCGGCGCCGACGCCAAGACCGCGGGGCTGCTGTCGGAGTTCGTGTCGGACCGGCTGGCCGGCCTGCTGCGCGAGCAGGGCTTCAGCGCCCAGGAAGTGGACGCCGTCATCGCGTTGAAGCCGCAGCGCCTGGGCGACATTCCCAAGCGGCTGGCGGCGGTGCGCGCCTTCGCGGCGCTGCCCGAAGCCCCGGCGCTGGCCGCGGCCAACAAGCGGATCTCCAACATCCTGAAGAAGGCCGAGAAGGCCGACGCCCACGTCAGCGAGGCGCTGCTCAAGGAGCCGGCCGAACAGGCGCTGTACGCCGCGATGAAGGACATCGCCCCGCGCGCCGCCGCGCAGTTCGAGGCCGGCGACTACGCCGCGTCGCTGCAGACCCTGGCCGCGCTGCGCGGGCCGGTCGATGCCTTCTTCGACGACGTGATGGTCAACGCGGAAGAAGCGGACCTGCGCCTGAACCGCCTGGGCCTGCTGGCAACCCTGCACCAGGCGATGAACCGCGTGGCCGACCTGTCGCGCCTGGTGTCATGAGCCCGCACGCTCTGCACGTCGTGTCATCGCTGCCCGCCGACGGGGCCGGCCGGCCTTGCGGCCGCCCGGCGGCAGGCCGGATCGGAGCCACGGCATGAAGATCGTCATCCTCGACCGCGACGGCACCATCAATGCGGACAGCGACGAGTTCATCAAGTCGCCCGACGAGTGGCTGCCGCTGCCCGGCGCGCTGGAGGCGATCGCGCGCCTGAACCACGCGGGCTGGCACTGCGTGATCGCCTCCAACCAGTCGGGCCTGGGGCGCGGCCTGTTCGACGTCAGCGCGCTCAACGCCATGCACGCCAAGATGCACAAGATGCTGGCGGCGCAGGGCGGACGGATCGACGCCGTGTTCTATTGCCCGCATACGCCCGAGGACGGCTGCCTGTGCCGCAAGCCGCTGCCGGGCCTGCTCGAGCAGATCGGCGAGCGCTTCGGCGTCGAGCTCAAGGGCACGCCGCTGGTCGGCGACGGCCTGCGCGACCTGCAGGCGGCGGCGCTGGTGGGCTGCGAGCCGCACATGGTGCTCACCGGCAAGGGCGCGCCGTACCGCGGCATGCCGCTGCCCGAGCTGTTCCCGCGCGGCACCCGCGTCCACGAGGACCTGGGCGCTTTCGCCGACTGGCTGATCGCGCGCCGCGCGCTGGCCCAACCCGTGGCGGCCTGAGCGCTGCCGGTCTGCACCACATGGCCCTGCTCCGCTCGATCCTTCACGCCCTCTGGATGCTGGTCACGGTGGTCCCGTGGGGCATCTGGATGGTGACATCCTCGCTCTGGAGCAATGGAGAGCAGATGTTCTGGAAGGCCGCCCGCTGGCTGGGCTGGCAGATCGACGCCGCCCGCATCCTGTGCGGCATCCAGGTGCGCATCACCGGCATGGAGAACCTGCCGACCGGAAAGACCAGCCCCGCGATCCTGCTGGTCAAGCACCAGTCCACCTTCGAGACCTTCCTGATGCCGACGATCATGCCGCACCCGCTGGCCTACGTCTTCAAGCGCGAACTGATCTACGTGCCCTTCTTCGGCTGGGCGATGGGCCGCATGGACATGATCCACATCGACCGCAGCCAGCGCGCCCAGGCCTTCAGCAAGGTGGTGGAGCAGGGCAAGCGGCTGCTGGCGCAGGGCATCTGGGTGATCATGTTTCCCGAAGGCACGCGCATCCCGCGCGGCCAGGCCGGCACCTACAAGAACGGCGGCACCCGGCTGGCGGTGGAAACCGGTGCGCCGGTGATCCCGATCGCCGTGACCTCGGCCAAGGTCTGGCCGCGCAAGGCCTTCATCAAGCATCCGGGCATCGTCGACGTCTCGATCGGCAAGCCGATCCCCAGCCAGGGCCGCAAGCCCGATGAACTGATGCGCGAAGTGCAGGCCTGGATCGAGGCGGAAATGCATCGCCTCGATCCCGACGCCTACGGGGAAAAAAAGTAAACTTGCCGTCCATGCACCGGCTGCTCCAGCTCACTCTCGACCTGTTCGAAACAGCCGCTCCCGCCGCCCCCGCTCCCGCACCGGTCCCCGCGCCAGCCGCCTTGGATGCACCGCCCGCGGTGCCCTTCGACCAGGTGATGGCGGCCGCCACCTTCCGCCACCCGGACGCCAGCCGCGAGGCGCTGCTGGGCGCGACGCTGGTGGCCTACCAGTTCAAGCGGGCCCGCCGCCGCAACATCGGCTTCCTGGTCGGCTCCGAGGGCCTGACCATCACCGCTCCCAAGTGGGTGCCGCTGTACGAGATCGACGCCGCGGTCAAGAGCAAGCAGGCCTGGATCCTGCGCAAGCTGGCCGATGCCAGCGAGCGGCGCCAGCGCATCGAATCGGCCCGCATCGACTGGAAGGACGGCGCCAGCTTCCCCTTCATCGGCGAGACGGTGGTGCTGGTGCTGGACCCGCGCCACGCCTTCGAGGAAGTCGGCGCGGTGCTCAACACCGATGCCACCGCGCTGCCCGGCGTGCCCCGCCTGACGCTGCACGTCGGCTTGCCGCACACGGCCACGGCCGACCAGATCCGCGACGCGGTGCAGGCCTGGCTGATGCGCCAGGCCAAGCGCCTGTTCGAGGAACGCCTGAACCACTATGCGCCGCAGCTGGGCGTGCGCTGGACCAAGCTGGCGCTGAGCAGCGCCGGCACCCGCTGGGGCACGGCGCATTCGGACGGCACCATCCGCCTGAACTGGCGGCTGATCCACTTCCGCCTGCCCGTGATCGACTACGTGGTCGCGCATGAACTGAGCCACCTGCGCGTGATGGACCACAGTCCGCGCTTCTGGGACACGGTGCGCACCGTGGTGCCCGACTACGCGCAGCTGCGCGGCCAGCTCAAGGACGAGGCCCTGCCGGCCTGGTGACGCTGCCGCCCGGGCCCTTATTGCCCCGGGCCGTACACTGCGCGCTGCGCCGAGCCAGTCAGCCGGCACCTAACCAGGATGGACGATGCAGGGTCGGTTGAGTTTGCGCGAGCGCTTGGTGATCCTGATGGTGGCAGCCATCCTTCCGCTGTTCGCCCTGTCATCCTGGCTGGCGCTGCGCGAGAACCGCTCGGCCACCGAGCTGGCGCAGTCGCAGCTGCGCTTCGCCGCGTCCCTGGTGGCGGCCAACCAGGATCGCTACGTGGAAGCGGCGCAACAGCTGCTGGGCGCCATCGCCAGCATCCCGGACCTACCCACCGAGTCGGCCGCCGCCTGCCAGCGCGAGTTCGAGGGATTGCGCGGGCGCTTCCCGGCCTATTCCGACATCGGCATGCTGGCGCTGGACGGCAGCTTGCTCTGCCATGCCGGCGGGGACGCCGACGGTGCCGGCGACAAAGGCACCAACGCCGCCGGGCGCGACTACTTCAGGCAGGCGGTGGCGCAGCGGCGCTTCGTGATGGGCGAGGTCGTCGCCGCCGGCAAGTCCGGCACCCACCTGATCCCGTTCGCGGCGCCGGTGATCTCCGGCGGCAAGGTCACCGCTGTCGTATTCGCCACGCTGTCCCTGGAGCAGACGGCCGCGGCGCTGGCCACGCTGCAGCTGCCGGACGGCGCGCGCGTGATGGTGAGCGACCGGCACGGCCGGCTGCTGATGGAGTATCCGCCGCAGCCCGGCCAGACCGTGCCTCGCCAGCTGGCCGGCGCCGAGCTGCTGGAAGCGGTCGGCGCGACGAAGGGCGGCGCCGGCGAGCGCATGGACAGCAAGGGCAGCGCGCGCCTCTATGCCTATTCGCCGGGCATGCAGCCAGGCGGCGAAGGCTTCGTGGCGCTGGTGAGCATCGACAAGGCGCGGATCGCGAGCGGCATGGTCGATGCCCTGCGCCACGAGCTGCTGGTGCTGGCGCTGACGCTGATGCTCGGAATCTCCGGCGCGTGGTGGATCGGCGGCCGGGTGATCGTGCGGCCGGCCGAGCAGATCGTCGGCGCCGTGCAGCGGCTGCAGGGCGGCGCGCTGGACGCCCGGATCCCGATGCGCGACCGGCTGGAGCGCGGGGAGTTCGCGCGCATCGCCGGCGCCTTCAACCTGATGGCCGAATCGCTGCAGATGCGCCAGCAGGACCGCGACGCCGAACTGGTGCGCAGCCGCAGCGCCTACGCCGTGCTGGACCTGGTCCTCAACAGCATGCAGGACGCGCTGGTGGCGGTGAATGCGGCCGGCCAGTTCCTGATGTTCAACAAGGCCGCGGCCCGCCTGTTCCCGCTGCAGGGGCCGCCGGTGCTGCTGCAGCAATGGCCGCAGCTGTACGGCCTGTACCAACCCGACGGCAGCACCCATTTCCTGCCCGATGAACTGCCAACGGCGCGCGCGCTGCGCGGCGAGACCGGCCGCCACCTGCAGATGCTGGTGCGCAATGCGCAGGTGCCGACCGGGCGCCTGCTGCAGTGCAGCTACCAGCCGGTGCGCGGGGAAGGCGGCATCAGCGGCGGGCTGGTGGTGTTCACCGACGTCACCGCGCTGCAGCGGCTGCAGGAGGAACAGGCGCTGCAGTTCCGCCAGCTGCGCGACACCCAGCTCAAGCTGATCGAGGCGCAACGGGTCGGCAAGATCGGCAACTGGGACACCGACCTGGTGACCGGCCGGCTCTGGTGGTCCGAGGAGGTGTACCGGCTGTTCGGCGTGCCGTCCGGCGGCTTCGCCGGCACGCTGCACGACTTCATGGACCGCATCCATCCCGAGGACCGGGCCCGCCATGCGGCCGCCCGGGAGGCGGCGATCACCCGCGGCCGGCCGATGAACATGGAGTACCGCATCATCCGGCCCGACGGCCAGATCGCCTGGATGCACGACATCGCGGAGATGCGGCGCGGCGGCGACGGCCGGCCGGTCTGGTACGGCGGCGTGGTGCAGGACATCACGGCGCGCAAGCAGGCCGAGGCCGACCTGGTGCTGCTGCGCAAGGCAGTGGCGCGGCTCAACGACATCGTGCTGATCACCGAGGCCGGGCCGCGCCAGCGCATCGTGTTCGTCAACGAGGCGTTCGAGCGCCTCACCGGCTTTTCCGCGCAGGAGGCGATCGGCAACAACGCCCACATGCTGCACGGGCCCAAGACCGACCGCGGCGCGCTGGAGCGGATCGAGGCCGCGGTGGCGGCCTGGCAGCCGGTGCGCGAGGAACTGATCAACTACACGCGCGACGGCCGCGAGCTGTGGCTGGAGGTGGACCTCGTTCCGCTGGCCGACGAGAACGGCAAGCACACCCACTGGATCGCGGTGGAGCGCGACATCACCGCCCGCAAGGAGGCGCAGCGGGCGCTGCTGGCGAGCGAGCGGGAGCTGCAGGACTTCACGCGCATGCTGCAGCGCTCGGCCGACGCGGCGCGGGAGATCACCAGCCGCAAGTCGCTGGAGGAAACGCTGCAGGCGGTGGCCGACCAGTCGCGCCACGTGATCGGCGCCCACCAGGCGGCGATCAGCCTGACGAGCGGCCATGGCTGGGACCGGCTGGTGACGGCCACCTCGATGTCGGAGCGCTATGCGCAGTTCGGCGGCGCCGCGCCGCTGCCGGACGGCTCGGGCCTCTACGTGCTGGCCAGCGAGAGCGGCCGCCCCCTGCGGCTGACGCGGGTCGAGATGCGCGAACACCCGCGCTGGCGCGAAGCCGGCGGCAAGGACCGGCCGCCGCTGCGCGGCCTGCTGGCGGTGCCATTGGTGGACCGCAACGGCGGCACCATCGGCCTGCTGCTGCTGTCGGACAAGGACGAAGGCGACTTCAGCGAGCGCGACGAATACGTGGCGCTGGAAATGTCGCAGCTGGCCTCGATCGCGATCGAGAACGCCCGGCTGCTGCAGCAGGTGCTGGACTTCAACGCCGGCCTGGAGGCGCGGATCGCCGAGCGCACCGCCGAACTGGCGCAGCAGGAGCGGCTGTACCGCACGCTGGCCGAGCAGGCGCCCGAGGTGGTGTGGAACACCGATGCCAGCGGCGCGCGCCTGACCTTTCTGAACCGCGCCTGGTACGAACTGGTCGGCGGCGCGGCCGACGACTGGCTGGGCCGCAGCGGCCTGGAAGCGGTGCACCCGGACGACCGCGACGAGGTGGCGGCCCACTGGCGCGACGCGATGGACCGGCTGGCACCGATCTCCGGCGTGCGGCGCCTGCGCGCGCGCGACGGCAGCTACCACACGATGTCGTACCGGGGCTCGCCGGTGTTCGACGACCAGGGCCAGGTCGCCTTCTGGGTCGGCATCGACACCGACATCACCGAATTGAAAGCCATCGAGCGGGCGCTGCGCGGCTCCAACCAGGAGCTGGAGGCGTTCTCCTATTCGGTGTCGCACGACCTGCGCGCGCCGCTGGGCGCGATCGGCGGCTTCAGCCGCGCGCTGCAGCACCGGCTGGAGTCGCTCGACGACGAGCGGGCCCATCACTTCCTGGCCCGGATCCAGGCCGGCGTCGAGCGCATGGAGCAGCTGATCGAATCGCTGCTGGCGCTGGCCAAGGTGGTGCGGGCGCCGCTGCGCTACGGCGAGGTGGACCTGGGCGCGCTGGCGCGCGAGACCATCGAGGGCCTGCGCGAGGCCCATCCCGGGCGCGAGGTGCGGGTGACGATCCACGAGGACCTGCTGGCCCTGGGCGACGTGCGGCTGCTGCGCATCGCGATGGAGAACCTGCTGGGCAACGCCTGGAAGTTCACCTCGCAGCGCGAGGGCGCGGCGATCGAGGTCGGCCGGCTGCCGGACAGCCGGGTGTTCTTCGTACGGGACAACGGCGTCGGCTTCGACATGGCTTATGTCGACAAGCTGTTCGGCGCCTTCCAGCGGCTGCACACCGAAGCCGAGTTCCCCGGCACCGGCATCGGGCTGGCGACCGTGCGGCGCATCGTCACCCGGCACCAGGGCCGGGTCTGGGGCGAATCGCAGGTGGGGCATGGCACCACCTTCTACTTCGTGCTGTCCGAGCTGCCGCCGCCGGCCTGGCTGGCGGGCGAGGCGGGGCGGCCGGCGTAGCGGGTGTGTTGACGTTGGTGTGTTGACGTTGACGTCAACGTCAACTGCGGATGTAATCGGCGGGCGTCCCACACTGCTCCCAATGGCCACCACCACCTACACCATCAGCGACCTGGCGAAGGAATTCGACCTCACCACCCGCGCGATGCGCTTCTACGAGGACATGGGCCTGCTGCGGCCGGAACGCGGCCCCGGCGGGCGCAGCCGCATCTACAGCGCGCGCGACCGCACCCGGCTGAAGCTGACGCTGCGCGCCAAGCGGCTGGGGCTGTCGCTGAGCGAGGCGCGCGAGCTGATCGACATGTACGACAGCCCGCGCGACACCGGCCCGCAGCTGAAGAAATTCCTGGCCATCCTGGCCCAGCACCGCAAGCAGCTGGAGGAGCAGATGGCCGACCTGCAGGCCAACCTGGAGGAGGTGAAAGCGCACGAGCGCGAGGCCCGGGCCCTGCTGGCCAAGACCGACAAGGCGCGGCAGGCATAATTGACGTTGACGTAAACGTCAATCCACCGCGCCGACCCGGAGTCACCCATGGCCACCGCCGATTTCGTCCCGCAGGACCCCCAGTACGCCGCCCGCGTGGCCGCCAGCTTTGCCCGCCAGCCGGCCATGGAAACCATCGGCGCCAGCCTGGCGCAGGTGGCGCCCGGGCGGGTGGTGATCGAGCTGCCGTTCGCGCCCGGGCTGACCCAGCAGCACGGATTCCTGCACGGCGGGGTGGTCGGCATGGCGCTGGATTCGGCCTGCGGCTATGCCGCCTTCAGCCTGATGCCGGTCGACGCGGCGGTGCTGACCATCGAGTACAAGATCAACATGCTGGCGCCGGCCAAGGGCCGGCGCTTCCGGATGGAAGGGCTGGTGGTCAAGCCCGGCCGCACCATCACGGTCACCGAAGGGCGCGCCTACGCCATCGACGGCAGCGAGGAGAAACTGGTCGCCACCATCGGCTGCACGCTGATGGCGGTGTACGGCCGGGACGGCATCCGGCACTGACATCCAAGGGGACGAGAATGAATCTTCCAGGCCTGAACTTCCAGCTCGGCGAGGACATCGATGCGCTGCGCGATGCGGTGTACCAATTCGCGCAGGCGGAGATCGCGCCGCGCGCGGCGCAGCTCGATGCCGACGACCAGTTCCCGATGGACCTGTGGCAAAAGATGGGCGCGCTCGGCGTGCTGGGCATCACCGTGCCCGAGGAATACGGCGGCGCCGGCATGGGCTACCTGGCCCACATGATCGCGATGGAGGAGATCTCCCGCGCCTCGGCCTCGGTCGGCCTGTCGTACGGCGCGCACAGCAACCTGTGCGTCAACCAGATCAAGCGCAACGGCAGCGAGGAGCAGCGCAGGAAGTACCTGCCCAGGCTGATCTCCGGCGAGCATGTGGGCGCGCTCGCCATGAGCGAGCCGGGCGCCGGCAGCGACGTGATCTCGATGAAGCTCAAGGCCGAGTGGAAGGAGCCGAGTTCCTCGGGGGGCGGTTTTTACCTGCTCAATGGCAGCAAGTTCTGGATCACCAACGGCCCCGACGCCGACACGCTGGTGGTCTACGCCAAGACCGAGCCGGAGCTGGGCGCGCGCGGCGTCACCGCCTTCCTGGTGGAGAAGGGCATGAAGGGCTTCTCGGTGGCGCAGAAGCTCGACAAGCTGGGCATGCGCGGCTCGCACACCGGCGAGCTGGTGTTCCAGAACGTCGAGGTGCCCGCCGCCAACGTGCTGGGCAGCCTGAACGGCGGCGCCCGGGTCCTCATGAGCGGCCTGGACTACGAGCGTGCCGTGCTGGCGGCCGGCCCGATCGGCATCATGCAGTCGGTGATGGACAACGTCGTGCCCTACATCCACGACCGCAAGCAGTTCGGCCAGAGCATCGGCGAGTTCCAGCTGATCCAGGGCAAGGTGGCCGACATGTATACCGTGCTGCAGGCCGGCCGCGCCTTCTGCTACACGGTCGGCAAGAACCTGGACCTGCTGGGCAGCGAGCACGTGCGGCAGGTGCGCAAGGACTGCGCCTCGGTGATCCTGTGGTGCGCCGAGAAGGCCACCTGGATGGCCGGCGAGGGCGTGCAGATCTTCGGCGGCAACGGCTACATCAACGACTATCCGCTGGGCCGGCTGTGGCGCGACGCCAAGCTGTACGAGATCGGCGCCGGCACCAGCGAGATCCGCCGGATGCTGATCGGGCGGGAGCTGTTCGCGGAGACGATGTGACGGACGTGCAGCGCGCAGCGCGACAGCCCGTCATCCCGGGCTCGACCCGGGATCCAGACCTCGGCACGCCACCCTATGGATGCCGGATCAAGTCCGGCATGACAGGCCAGCGCGCCGGAATGACAGCAGTAGGAAAATCCATCCCATGACCACAGCCAACATCTCCGACCTGTTCGACCACAACCGCGTCTGGGCGGCCCAGATGGAGCGCGAGCGGCCGGGCTTCTTCACCAGCCTGGTCAAGCAGCAGACGCCCAAGTTCATGTGGATCGGCTGCTCCGACAGCCGGGTGCCGGCCAACCAGATCACCGGGCTGGACCCGGGCGAGGTGTTCGTGCACCGCAACGTCGCCAACATCGTGGTGCACTCGGACCTGAACGCGCTGTCGGCGATCCAGTTCGCGGTGGAGATGCTGCGGGTGGAGCACATCATGATCGTCGGCCACTACGGCTGCGGCGGCGTGCTGGCCGCGCTGCACGGCACCCGCATCGGGCTGGCCGACAACTGGATCCGCCACATCCAGGACGTGCGCGACCGCCATCGCTCGCTGCTGGAAAGCCTGCCCGAGAACCGCCGCGCCGACGCGCTGGTGGACCTGAACGTGATCGAGCAGGTGGTCAACGTCTGCGTCAGCACCGTGATGGTCGATGCCTGGGCCGCCGGCCAGAAGGTCAGCATCCACGGCTGGGCCTTCGGCGTGCACGACGGCCTGCTGCAGGACCTGAAGATGACGGTGGCCAGCCCGGACGCGATGGAGCACCTGTACCGCGACGCGGTGGACAGCGTGTGGGCGGCGCGCAAATGAGCAAGCGCGCCGGCGCCGGGGTCGCAGGGGGCTAGCGTGGCGACCTTCCCGCAGCGCCTGGACTCGCCGCTGGCGTACGACATCGCCAAGGCGATGATGGACGGCTTCAACCGGCATTACCGCCTGTTCCGCACGGAGTCGGCCCGCGCCAAGCACCGCTTCGAGACGGCCGACTGGCACGGCCAGCAGCGGGCCCAGCGCGAGCGCATCGAGTTCTACGACCTGCGGGTCAAGGAAGCGACGGCGCGGCTGGAGAAGGAGTTCAAGGCCGGCGAGCAGGCGATGGACGTCTGGCAGCAGGTCAAGCTGCACTACATCGGGCTGCTGGTGGACCACCACCAGCCGGAACTGGCCGAGACCTTCTTCAACTCGGTCACCACCAAGATCCTGCACCGCACCCATTTCCACAACGACTTCATCTTCGTGCGGCCGGCCGTTTCCACCGAGTACATCGAGAACGACGAGCCGGCCGCCACGCCCACCTACCGCGCCTACTACCCGACGCACGAGACGCTGCGCGAGTCGATCGTGAGGATGATCGACAACTTCCAGCTGCAGGGCCCGTTCGACGACCTGGAGCGCGACGCCGCCCTGGTGCTGGAGGCGATGAGCGCCCGCCTGGCGCAGGTGAAGCTGCGCGCCAACTTCCAGATCCAGGTGCTGTCCAGCCTGTTCTTCCGCAACAAGGGCGCCTACGTCGTCGGCAAGATCATCAACGGCTTCAACGAGGTGCCGTTTGCGCTGCCGATCCTGCACGGCAAGGGCGGCAAGCTGGTCATCGACGCCTGCCTGTTCGGCGAGGACGACCTGCAGGCCCTGTTCAGCTTCGCCCGGGCCTACTTCATGGTGGACATGGGCGTGCCCAGCGCCTACGTGCAGTTCCTGCGCTCGCTCATGCCGCGCAAGCCGCGCAACGAGCTGTACAACGCGCTCGGACTGGCCAAGCAGGGCAAGACGCTGTTCTACCGCGACTTCCTCTACCACCTGCGCCATTCGAGCGACAAGTTCCGCATCGCCCCGGGCATCAAGGGCATGGTGATGCTGGTGTTCGACCTGCCGTCCTTCCCCTACGTGTTCAAGGTGATCAAGGACTTCTATCCGCCGCCCAAGGACACCACGCGCGAGAAGATCAAGGGCAAGTACCTGCTGGTCAAGCAGCACGACCGGGTCGGCCGCATGGCGGACACCCTGGAGTACAGCGAAGTGGCGTTCGCGCGCGACCGCTTCGAGGACGAGCTGATCGAGGAGATCCGCAAGTTCGCGCCCAGCCAGCTGGAGATCTCGGACCGCGACGGCGACGGCCGCGAGGAGGTGATCGTCAAGCACCTGTACATCGAGCGCCGGATGATCCCGCTGAACATCTACCTGCAGGAGGCCTTCGACGCCGGCCTCGAGGGCGAAGGCGTGGCGGCGGCGCACGCGCGCGGCCAGGTGGAGCGGGCCGTGATCGAGTACGGCAACGCGATCAAGGACCTGGTGGCGGCCAACATCTTCCCGGGCGACATGCTGTTCAAGAACTTCGGCGTCACCCGCAACGGCAAGGTGGTGTTCTACGACTACGACGAGATCGAATACCTGACCGACTGCAACTTCCGCAAGGTGCCGCAGGCGCGCAACGAGGAGGACGAGATGTCGGGCGAGCCCTGGTACTCGGTCGGCCCGCACGACGTGTTCCCCGAGACCTTCGCGCCGTTCCTGCTGGGCCATCCGGTGGTCCGCAAGGTGTTCATGGAGCACCATGGCGACCTGCTCAGTGCCGAGTTCTGGCAGGGGCACAAGGAGCGCATCCTGGCCGGCCACGTGCACGACGTGTTCCCGTACGAGCGCGAGAAGCGCTTCCGCAAGGCCAGGGTGGCGGCATGAGCAGGCGCCTGCCGTGGCTTGCCGCGCTCGCCAGCCTGCTGGCCGCGGGCGCCTGCTTCGGGCAGGCCGCGCAGGTGGTGGTGGACCTGCGGACCCGTCCGGGCGTCAAGGAACGCATGCTGGTGGTGGAGCCTGGCAAGCCCTCGGCGGTGCTGGTGCTGATGGCGGGCGGCAACGGCCATATCGGCATCTACGACAACGGCGGCCTGCGCAGCGAAGGCAATTTCCTGGTCCGCTCGCGCGCGCTGTTCGTGCAGCGCGGTGCGGCGGTGCTGCTGCTGGACGTGCCCAGCGACCATGACCGGCCGCCCTACCTGAGCGGGGAGTTCCGTGAAAGCGACGAGCACGCTGCCGACATCGGCGCGGCGATTGCCTGGGCCCGCGCCCGGTGGGGCCTGCCGGTCTGGCTGGTGGGAACGAGCCGCGGCACCCAGTCGGCGGCGTACGCGGCCACCGTGCTCACCGGCGCTTCGGCGCCCGACGGCCTGGTGCTCAGCTCGACCATCCTGGCCGAGGGCCGCATGCCGGCGGCACGACCGGTGCAGGAGATGGCGCTGGAGAAACTGCGCGTGCCGGTGCTGGTGCTGCACCACGGCGAGGACCAATGCCCGGTGACGCCGCCGTCGCTGCTGCCGGCCCTGATGGCGAAGCTGCCGCCCGCCACCAGCCGGCTGATCACCTACCAGGGCGGGCACGCGTCCGGTGCGGCCTGCGACGCCTTCGCCTTCCACGGCTACAACGGCATCGAGGACCAGGTGGTGGCCGACATCGCCGCGTTCGTCGCGGCCCATCCGAGGTAGCAGAATGAAAAACCCCACCAGCGAGCGGACCACGGGCATGTGCCCATGATCTGCTCCATCCTTACCCACCGACCCTTTCATTTCAAGGAGAAACACCATGGCTGAATCCATCGTCATCGTCGGCGCCGCCCGCACCCCCATGGGCGGCTTCCAGGGCGACTTCTCGTCGCTGGCCGCGCACGACCTCGGCGGCGCGGCAATCCGCGCCGCGGTCGAACGCGCCGGCATCCCGGCCGACGCGGTCGGCGAAGTGCTGTTCGGCAACTGCCTGATGGCGGGCCAGGGCCAGGCCCCGGCGCGCCAGGCTGCGTTCAAGGGCGGGCTGCCCAAGAGCGCCGGTGCGGTCACGCTGTCCAAGATGTGCGGCTCGGGCATGAAGGCGGCGATGTTCGCCAACGACATGCTGTTGGCCGGCACCCACGAGGTGATGGTGGCCGGCGGCATGGAGAGCATGACCAACGCGCCCTACCTGCTGCTCAAGGGCCGCGGCGGCTACCGCATGGGCCACGACAAGATCTTCGACCACATGATGCTGGACGGCCTGGAAGACGCCTACGAAGCGGGGCGCTCGATGGGCACCTTCGGCGAGGAGTGCGCCGCCAAGTACAACTTCACCCGCGAGGCGCAGGATGCCTTCGCCACCGCCAGCGTGAAGCGCGCCAAGGCGGCCACCGAGTCGGGCGCCTTCGCCGCCGAGATCACGCCGGTGACGGTGAAGGACCGGGCCGGCGAGCGGGTGATTGCCATCGACGAAGGCCCCGGCAAGGTCAAGCTGGACAAGATCGCCACGCTCAAGCCGGCCTTCAAGAAGGACGGCACCATCACCGCCGCCTCCAGCTCCAGCATCAACGACGGCGCCGCCGCGCTGGTGATGATGACCGAGAGCACCGCCAAGCGCCTGGGCTGCAAGCCGCTGGCGCGCATCGTCGCCCACGCCATGCACGCGCAGGAGCCGAACTGGTTCACCACCGCGCCGGTCGGCGCCACCCAGAAGCTGCTGGCCAAGGCCGGCTGGAAGACCGGCGACGTCGACCTGTGGGAAGTCAACGAGGCCTTCGCCGTGGTGCCGATGGCGCTGATGGCGGAACTGAAACTCTCGCACGACATCGTCAACGTCAACGGCGGCGCCTGCGCGCTCGGCCACCCGATCGGCGCGTCCGGCGCCCGCATCATGGTCACGCTGATGAATGCGCTGCGCAGCCGCGGCGGCAAGCGCGGCATCGCCACGCTGTGCATCGGCGGCGGCGAGGCGACGGCGGTGGCGCTGGAACTGATGTAACACGGGATGCTCCTTACCGACGACCAGGAAGCGATCCGCGACGCGGTGCGCAGCTTCGCGCGCGAACAGCTCTGGCCGAACGCGCCGCGCTGGGACCGCGAGCACCATTTCCCGCGCGAGGCGCACCAGGGGCTGGCGGCGCTGGGCGCGTACGGCATCTGCGTGCCGGAGGAATTCGGCGGCGCCGACCTGGGCTATCTGAGCCTGGCGCTGGTGCTGGAGGAGATCGCCGCCGGCGACGGCGGCACCAGCACCGCCATCAGCGTCACCAACTGCCCGGTCAACGCCATCCTGATGCGCTACGGCAATGCGGCGCAGAAGAAGCAGTGGCTGACGCGGCTGGCGCGGGGCGAGCTGCTGGGCGTGTTCTGCCTGACCGAACCGCACGTCGGCAGCGATGCATCGGCGCTCAGGGCCACCGCGACGAAGACCGGCGACGGCTACGTGATCAACGGCGTCAAGCAGTTCATCACCAGCGGCAAGCACGGCCAGCTGGCCGTGGTGATCGCCGTCACCGACAAGGGCGCCGGCAAGAAGGGCATGAGCGCCTTCCTGGTGCCCACCGACAGCCCGGGCTACGTGGTGGCGCGGCTGGAGGAGAAGCTGGGCCAGCGCTCCAGCGACACCGCGCAGATCAACTTCGACAACTGCCGCATCCCGGCCGAGAACCTGATCGGCCAGGAAGGCGAGGGCTACCGCATCGCCCTGTCCTCGCTGGAGGGCGGGCGCATCGGCATCGCGGCGCAGAGCATCGGCATGGCGCGCAGCGCGCTGGAAGTGGCCATCAACTACGCCAAGCAGCGCGAGAGCTTCGGCACCGCCATCATCAACCACCAGGCCGTGGGCTTTCGCCTGGCCGACTGCGCGACCAGGCTGGAAGCGGCGCGGCAACTGGTCTGGCACGCGGCCAGCCTGCGCGACGCCGGCCGGCCCTGCCTGAAGGAGGCGGCGATGGCCAAGCTGTTTGCCAGCGAGGCCGCCGAGCAGGTCTGCAGCGCCGCCATCCAGACGCTGGGCGGCTACGGCTACGTCAGCGACTTCCCGGTCGAGCGCATCTACCGCGACGTGCGGGTCTGCCAGATCTACGAGGGCACCTCCGACGTGCAGAAGATCATCATCCAGCGGGCGCTGTGACCGCGCCCGACACTCCGGCGGCGCAGGCGGAAGCGCTGATGCGCTCGCGCTACGACGCCTACGTGCGCGGCGACCGCGAGCACCTGCTGGCCACCTGGCACCCCTCGACCCGCCCGCAGCAGCTGGAACTGGACCCGGGTGCGAAGTGGCTTGGCCTGGACGTGCGCAGCCGCAGGCAGCTCGACGCCACCCACGCCGAGGTGGAATTCGTCGCCCGCTGCCGCGACCGCAGCGGCAGGGCGACGCGCATCCACGAGCGCAGCCGCTTCGTGCAGGAAAATGGCCGCTGGTTCTACCTCGATGGAGACCTGCTTTGACCGCGAGCCGATTCGACGCCGTGCTGTTCGACTGCGACGGCGTGCTGGTGGACAGCGAGCCGATCACCAGCGGCGTGCTGCGCGACATGCTGGAAGAACTGGGCTGGGCCATGACGAGCGAGGAATGCATGCGGCTGTTCGTCGGCAAGGCGGTCAAGGACGAGGCGGCGATCATCGAGGCGCGCACCGGCCGGCCGCTCACCGCCCAGTGGCTGGCGAGCTTTCGCGAGCGCCGCAACGTCGGCCTGGAGCGCGGGCTGGTCGCGATCCGCAACGTGCATGGCGCGGTGCATGCGCTGCACACGCACTTCGGCGGCCGGATCGCCTGCGCTTCCGGCGCCGACCTGTTCAAGGTGAAGCTGCAATTGCGCAAGGTGGGGCTGATGCCCTACTTCGAAGGCCGGGTCTTCAGCGGCCACGACCTGCCGCGCTCCAAGCCCTTTCCGGATGTGTACCTGGCCGCGGCGGGCGCCGTGGGCGTGGCGCCGCCGCGCTGCGCGGTGGTGGAGGACACGATCACCGGCGTGGCCGCGGGTGTGGCTGCCGGCGCCACCGTGTTCGGCTACAGCCCGCCCGAGGCCGGCCACGACGCGCCGCAGGCGCTGCGCGATGCCGGCGCGGCGGCGGTCTTCACCGACATGGCACACCTTCCCGGTCTGCTCGCCTGAGCGTGGGCTTGAGCGGCATCAGGCCGCCACGGTGCCGAACAGGGCGCCGACGCCGGCGGTGATCGCCATCGCCAGCGCGCCCCAGAACAGGACCCGCAGCGCGCCGGTCCACACCTTCGCGCCGCCCACCCTGGCCGCAGTGGCGCCCAGCAGCGCCAGGAACACCAGCGAGCTGCCGGCCACCACCGGGATCAGCGCGCCCGGCGCGGCCGCGGCCGCCAGCAAGGGCAGGGCGGCGCCGACCGCGAAGCTGGCGGCGGAGGTGAGCGCGGCCTGGATCGGCCGCGCGGCCAGCGTGTCGGAGATGCCCAGTTCGTCGCGGGCATGGGCGCCCAGCTTGTCGTGGACCATCAGCTGCCTGGCCACTTCCTTGGCCAGTGCGGGATCGAGGCCGCGGCCGACGTAGATCCCTTCCAGTTCGCGGTGCTCGGCGGCGTCGTCGGCCGCCAGTTCCTTGCGTTCCATCTCCAGCGCGGCCTGCTCGGAGTCCGCCTGCGAGCGGACCGAGACATACTCGCCGGCCGCCATCGACATGGCGCCGGCCACCAGCCCGGCGATGCCGGCCACCATCACCGCGCTGTGCGTTGCATGGGCCGCGGCGACCCCGAGCACCAGGCTGGCCGTCGAGACGATGCCGTCGTTGGCGCCCAGCACCGCGGCGCGCAGCCAGCCGATGCGGTCCGTGCGATGCAGTTCGATGTGGCGTGGAGCCATGCTCAGCTCCCGCAGGTTTCGCCGGCCGGCACCAGTGCCGCCGGCCTCGAGCGCAGGTATTCGCGGCTGACGGCCGCGTAGCACTCGCAGGCATGGGCCTGCATGGCGGCGCGGTCCAGCATTTCGATGTGGCCGCGGCCCCACAGGATCAGGCCCAGCGCTTCCAGCCGGCCGGCGGCCACGGTCACCGTCTCGCGCCGCACGCCCAGCATGTCCGCAGCAAGCTGGTGGGTCAGCACCAGCTCGTTGGAGCGCAGCCGGTCCAGGCAGGACAACACCAGCCGGCACAGGCGCTGCTCCAGCGAATGGTGCTGGTTGCAGACGGCCGACTGGGCGATCTGCGCCATCAGCGCGTGGGTGTGGCGCAGCAGCAGACGCCGCAACGCCCCGTTGCGTTCGAACTCCTGCCGTGCATGGTCGGCGCGCAGCCGCCAGGCCGAGCCGGAAGCGATCACGGTGAAGCGGCCGGGTGCGTCCTCGGCGCCGAGCAGCAGCCCGATGCCCACGGCGCCTTCCCGGCCGGTCAGCGCGTAGGTGGCCGAGTCGCCGTTCTCCAGCTCATGGGACTTGCCGACGATGCCCGAGGTGATGAAATACAGGTGGCCTTCGCGCATGCCGGCCTCATGCACGGTGAGCCCGCGCTCGAGCAGGCAGGGCTGCAGCGCCGGCAGCAGGCGCTCGTATTCGTTCCATGGCAGCGCTGCCAGCAACACGTTGTCCAGGGGCGGTTGATCGGGCATTTGGCGCGCTTGCATGGGCATCTCCAGTGTGGTCAGTATTGGAGGCGCCCTCTCATTTCGGTTTGACATCGGTCAAGCGGATTGTGCGGCAGCGCACAGACCTGTTTTCAGTTGTATCCAGGCCCGCTCAGCTCCACGGCTGCGCCAACAAAGTCCGTGCGCCGGCAGCTTGATCAGGCGCATGGATGTTCCTGGCCCACGACCTAATCTTCGAATCCGGGTCTGCACGGATTCCGGGCCATCGGTGTGGCCAGCGGCCACGCGTGCTTTTCATCATTCACGAGGTTAACGTCATGAACAAGGATCAGGTCAAGGGTCAGATCAAGCAGGTCGTCGGCAAGGCGCAGGAAAAAGCCGGACAGGTCACCGGGAGCACCGACCAGCAGGTCAAGGGCATTGTCAAGCAGGATGAAGGCAAGCTGCAGGAGACTCTGGGCGACGTCAAGGAGGTTCTCACGGACGCTGTGAACGACGTGAAGAAGGGCATCGCGCGCAAGTAAGCGGCGACTGCACCGGACGCCGGCGCTACCGCCGCAGCGCGTCGTCGGCGATCCAGGCCCGCAGCAGGGTGTAGGCGACGGCGAGCACCACCGGGCCGACGAAGACGCCCACCAGCCCGAACGCCAGCAGGCCTCCGACGACCCCGGCGAACACCAGCAGCAGTGGCAGGTCGGCGCCACGCTTTATCAGCAAGGGGCGCAGCACGTTGTCCAGCGTCACCACGGCCAGCGTCCACACGAGGAGGAACGTGCCCCAGCCGGTCTCGCCGCTCCAATAGAGCCAGATCACCGCGGGAATCAGCACCGGCGACGGGCCGACCTGGGCGATGCACAGGAAGGCCACGACGGCGGTCAGCAGCCCGGCGAAGCGGATGCCGGAGATGCCGAGTCCGATCCCGCTGAGGGCGGCCTGCACCGCCGCGGTCACTACGACGCCGAGGGCGATGCTGCGGATTGCCTGGGCGGCGAGCAGCACCGCGTTCTCGCCGCGCTCGCCGGCCAGCCGGCGGCCGAACCGCAGGACCTGCGCCCCTGCGGCTTCACCGCTGGCGTAGAACAACATCGTCAGGGCGAGCGTCAGCAGGAACTGCATCAGCAGGATGCCCAGATTGCCGGCCTCGGCCACCCCCCATTGCGCCAGTTGTCCGCCGTAAGGCAGGATCCGCGCGAGCAGGCCTTCGATGCCCGACGTTGCGACCTGCTCCCATGCCGCGACCACCTTGGGCCCGATGACGGGCAGATGCGAGATCCAGGCGGGCGGCGCCGGCATCGTGAAGGCCGCCATGGATTTCACCCACGCAACGATCTCCTGCGCGTTCAGCACGATGGTGCCGATCGCGAGCGCCAGCGGCACGGCGAACACCAGCATCAGCACGCCGGCCATCGCCACGATCGCAAGCCAGCGGCGCTTCCACAGCCGGCCCTGGAACCAGAGCAGCATCGGCCAGGTCGCGACGGCGATCATCGCTGCCCAGATCGCCGCGGCAATGAAGGGCCGCAGGATCGTCAGCGATGCCACGACCAGGCCGCCCAGGAAGATGACGCTCAGCAGCGTGCGGGTCAGGTCGCCCCGAGGTTCGGCCATAGTTTCGACAATTTGCTGGAATCGCGCGGCCCGTTCAGTGCGCTATCGCACAGACCTTGTGGCGGCTGGCCGCGGGCCGCTTGCGCTAGATCAACTGGCGTGCGCGAAGGCGCATTCCGGGCTCGCAACGCCTCGTCCCCTGGCATAGAGTGGGACCAGCTGGTGTCGATCGCCCGCCGGCTGCAGGAATGAGCGCTGCCGTGCTCGTTTTGTTCGCTACCTAACATACACGATGGCACAGTCTGCCTACGCTGTCGTGAGTCCGAAGGAAGGCCGGCGTTCCGGCCTACCCGATCCTGACACCGGAGGGGCCCATGTCGCGACAACGATTCGTACTGCCTGCCCTGTTGGCCATGGCGCAGGCGGCGCTGGCCCAGCAGCCGCCCGCCGGCGGCCAGCTGCTGCAGATTCCGCCGACGCCGGCCGCGCCCCGGGCGGCGCCGGAGATCCGCATCCAGCAGCAGGCCGCGCCCGCGGCCGAGGGCCAGGACTCGGCGAAGATCACCGTGCGCGCCCTGCGCATCACGGGTGCGCACGTGTATTCGGAATCCGAGTTGCTCGAACTCACCGGCTTTCGCCCGGGCAGCGAACTGTCGCTCTCCGAGCTTCGATCGATGGCCGACCGGATCACCGCGTATTACCGGGCCCACGGCTACTTCGTCGCGCTGGCCTGGCTGCCGGCGCAGGAGGTGACGGACAACGTGGTGACCATCTCGGTCAGCGAAGGCCAGTACCGCAACATCACGGTCAACAACTCGACGACCGTGTCCGACCGGTTGATCCGCAGTGACCTCGAGGGCATCAACAGCGGCGATCCGATCCTCACGGCGCCGCTGGAAAGCCGGCTGCTGGTGCTGTCGGACCTTCCGGGCGTCAACGTGCGCTCGACCCTTGTGCCGGGGGCCTCGATCGGCAGCTCGGACCTGATCGTCGACGTCACGCCGGGACAGCGCATCTCCGGCAGCGTCGATGCCGACAACGCGGGCAATCCCTACACCGGCGAAGTCCGGGTCGGCGCCACGCTGAACGTCAACAACCCGCTCGGGCTGGGCGACGTCGCCAGCCTGCGCCTGCTGACATCGGGCAAGGGCCTGCGTTATGGCCGCGCGTCCTATCAGCTGCAGGTCGGCAGGGGCCAGGTCGGCGTGGCCTACAGCCGGCTGGATTACCACCTCGACAAGCAATTCGAGAGCCTCGACGCCAACGGCACGGCCGAGATTGCCAGCGTGTTCGGCCGCTACCCGCTGATCCGCTCGCGCAACAGCAACCTGTACCTGCAGCTGGCCTACGACGCGAAGACGTTCCAGGACCGGATCGATTCGACCGGCGCCGTCACCGACAAGAAGGCCCAGGTCTGGATGACCAGCCTCTACGGCGAGCACCGCGACATGGTGGGCGGGGGCGGACTGAACTCCTATGCGCTGACCTGGTCGTCCGGCACCATCGACATCCGCACGCCCGAGGCGCTCGCGGCCGACGCCGCCACCGCGCGCAGCAACGGCCACTTCGACAAGCTGTCGTTCAATGCGATGCGGCTGCAGACCCTGGGCGGACGCTTCTGGCTCTACGGCGCGGTCAGCGGCCAGGCCGCCTTCAAGAACCTGGACGTGTCCGAAAAGATGGAGCTGGGCGGCATGAACGGGGTGCGCGCCTATCCGGAAGGCGAGGCCTATGCGGACGAGGGCTATCTGCTCACGCTGGAGGGGCGCATGCAGCTGGCGAGGTTCACCGGGCGCATGCCGGGCGATTTGCAGCTGATCGCCTTTGTCGATACCGGCGGGGTCCGGATCAATCACGACCCGTGGACCCCGGCCGACAACCGCAGAACCCTCAGCGGCGCCGGCGTCGGCCTGAACTGGAGCGATCCCGGCAACTTCATGGTCCGGGCCTATTACGCCGTCAAGGTCGGCAGCGAGAAGGCCACGTCCTCGCCGGACAAGTCCGGCCGGTTCTGGATCCAGGCCGTCAAGTACTTCTGACCGTCGTCATCACCCAATCAGCAGGCAGGGCACCAAATGAACTCCAGCCATCGCTTCACCCAGGGGCCTCGCCCCTCGTTCGCACTCACGACGCTCGCGCTCTCCCTGCTGCTGGCGTTCACCGGCAACGGCCATGCAGCGCCGGCCGGTGGCGTCGTCACCGCCGGCGCGGCCGGCATCAGCACCAGCGGTGCGAAGACCACCATCACGCAGACCTCGCAGAACGCCGCCATCAACTGGCAGAGTTTCGGCATCGCCGCCGGCGAGAGCGTGCAGTTCGCCCAGCCTTCCAGCAGTTCGGTGGCGCTCAACCGGGTGCTGGGCCCGGATCCGTCCGCCATCCTCGGCAGCCTGTCGGCCAACGGCAAGGTGTTCCTGATCAACCCGAACGGCGTGCTGTTCGGCAGCGGCTCCACTGTCAACGTCGGCAGCCTCGTGGCCTCCACGCTCGGCCTGTCCGATGCCGACTTCATGGCAGGTCGGTACAAGTTCTCCAACCCCGGCAGCGGCACGGTGGTCAACGAGGGCGCGATCCGGGCCGACGGCGGCTACGTTGCGCTGCTTGGAACGAATGTGGGCAACCAGGGCGTCATCTCCGCCAGGCTGGGCGCGGTGGCGCTTGCCGCCGGCAACGCCATCACGCTGGACGTGGCCGGCGACAACCTGCTGAACGTGACGGTGGACGCCGGCGCCGTGAACGCCCTGGTGCGCAACGGCGGGCTGATCCAGGCCGACGGCGGACGCGTGCTGATGACGACGCAGGCGGCCGGGGACCTGCTGTCCACGGCCGTCAACAACACCGGCGTCATCCGGGCGCAGTCGATTGCGAACCGCGACGGCAAGATCGTGCTGCTGGCCGACCTGCAAAGCGGCACGGTGAATGCCGGCGGCACGCTGGATGTCTCGGGCGCGGGTGCCGGTCACGCCGGCGGCAGCGTCACGCTGACCGGCCACCACGTCGGGCTGTTCGGCGGGCGCATCGATGCCTCCGGCGATGCCGGCGGCGGCACCGTGCTGGTCGGCGGAGACCTCCACGGCAAGAACCCGGACGTGCCGAATGCCTCCGCAACCTACATGAGCGCCGATTCCACCATCAGCGCCGACGCCGGCGGCACTGGCAAGGGCGGCAAGGTCGTGGTCTGGTCGAACGACTCGACCCGCGCCTACGGCAGCATCACGGCGCGCGGCGGCGCCCGGGGCGGCGATGGCGGCATGGTGGAGACCTCCGGCCACTGGCTCGACGTGGAGGGAATCAAGGTCAATGCCAGCGCGGCCGGCGGCAGCAGCGGCACATGGCTGCTCGACCCGGCGGATGTCACGATCTCGGCCGCGGCGACGACCAACGGCTCCATCGTCGCCGGCGTCTTCACGCCGGCCCCCGGCGTCAGCACGTCCAACGTGAATGTCGCCGAGATCGTTGGCGATGCGGCCAATGGCCTGACCGGCGGCACCAGCATCACGATCAACACGGCGAACAGCGGCACAGGCAGCGGCGATATCACCGTGGCGGCCCCGATCACCTGGACGCGGACCGCGCCCGGCCCGGCAACCACCCTGACCTTGAACGCCACGCGCGACGTGAACCTGAACTCGGCGATCACGACGTCCTTCGGAAACCTGGTGGCATGTTGCGGCCGCGACATCAACGTGCGCGCCGCCATCACCACCACCGACGGCAGCATCCTGCTGGGCGCCGGGAACGTCGTCACCCTGAACGTCGGCGCGGCCCTGTCGACGACGCGCGGCAACATCGCCATGTGCGCCGGCGCGGATGTCAACGTCAACGGCGCCATCACGCTGATCAACGGCAGCGTGATCCCGGACCAGAGCCTGGGCCTGCCGTTCGGCCTGCTGCTGAGCGCGGGCACCAACGGCAACGGACCGGGGGCTGCCGCCGGCACCGTGCGGTTTGCGCCGGGCACGCCGCCCGGCGCCATCACGAACGCAGCCGTCACCGTGAACTACAACCCGATCTCCTACACCAGCCCGACCGATTATTCGACGGCGGTCTTCTTCACCCGGGTCAACAGCCCGCTGACGCAACACATGCTGGTGTTCCCGACGGGCGGCGACAAGACCTTCGACGGCACGACGGCGACCACGCTGACGTCGCTGAAACAGGACCCCGCGGGCGTGACGCTGATCGCCGGCGCGGGCAGTGCGGCGAACTTCGACACCCCCGACGTAGGCGCGAACAAGACGATCACGTACACGGGCTACACGCTGGGCGGCCCCAATGCCGCGGCCTACGCGCTGCCGGTGACGTGCTGCGGCCCCATCGTCTCGAAGACCACGGGCAACATCGCCGCCGTCGTCCCGCCGCCGACGCCAGCTCCGACCCCACCCCCGACGCCTGCCCCGACGCCGGCCCCGACGCCGGCTCCGACCCCGGCACCAACGCCGGTGCCGGTCCCGCCGGTCGTGATCCCGCCGGTTCCGCCGGTCGTGGTGCCGCCGGTGGTCGTCGTGCCGCCGCAAGTGCAAGTGCCGCCGGTGGTCGTCGTGCCGCCGGAGCTGCCGCCGGAAGTCGTGCCTGTCCCGTTCGTCCTGCCTGGCTACGTGACCGTGGCGGTGGTTCCGGTCTTGTTGCCGCCGCCACCGGGTCTGCTGCTGGTGCAGCCTCCGGTCGCGCCGCCGATGGCGTTGGTGGTGAGCCAGCCGGCCGCGCCGGCGCCCGAGATCGAGGTGCAGCCGGTGCAGCCGGTGGCGCCGCCGGTCGCGGTCCCCGCCCCGGCGCCGGCCCCTCCTGCGCCGCGGGTGCTGCGGCCCAAGCCGTTCCGGAACTAGCGGCGGCATGCAGCAGCGAGAGCACCGACCCGCGACGCCTGCCGTGGGCAAGCTTCTGCGCGCAGCCATCGGCGGCCTGGCTGCGGGCCTGGTGATGCTGCTGGCGCGCGGCGCAGTGGCGCCCGTGCTGGCGGCGCAGGAAGAGCACGTGCCCCGGCGCGCGGACTTCGGGCATGAGCGCCCCGGGCCCGACGTGCGCCACATCGCCGACTGGGCACTGGACTCAGGCGACAACGCCGGCCTGCCCTTCGTCGTGGTCGACAAGGTCCACGCCCGGGTGTTCGTGTTCGCCGGCAACGGCCGGCTGCTGGGCGCCAGCCCCGTGCTGGTCGGCCTGACGCCGGGCGACGATGCCGTTCCGGGCATCGGTGCGCGCCAGCTCTCCACCATCCAGCCCGCGGAGCGCACCACGCCGGCCGGCCGCTTCGCCGCCGCGCTGAACAAGAGCCTGGCCGGCGAGGAGATCCTGTGGGTGGACTACGACTCGGGCGTGGCGCTGCACCGCGTGATCGCGACCGTGCCGAAAGAGCGCCGGCTGCAGCGCCTGCAAAGCGCCCTGCCGCAGGAGCACCGCATCACCTTCGGCTGCATCAATGTGCCGGTGAAGTTCTTCGACAAGGTGGTCAGCCCGGCATTCACCGGCACCAGCGGGATCGTCTACGTGCTGCCCGAAACGCGCCCGGTGCGCGACGTGTTCGGCTCGTACGATGTCGGCCCCGGCCCCGGCCCGGCCGCCGGCCGCCAGGGCGGCAGCGAGGCGGCGCCGTCGCGGTAACAGGTGCAGCAGGTTGCCGACCGGTCTATATTGCCGGTCCATGGCCGACACAGCTTCCTTCCCCGGACGGCCCGCACCCGCCGTCGCCGCCAGCGGGGCGGACCGGTGAAGAACTGGCTGTCCCTGCCCGCGGTGCAGATCGCCGTCTGCGTCACGCTGTTCCTGCTGGCCGGCTGGTATTGGGGGCCGATCGCGATGGTGTGGAGCTCGCCGCTGCTGGCCGCCGCGATCGCGCTGCCGCTGATCAACCTGGCCGCCGGGCTGCGGCACAGCGCCCGTGAACGCACCTGGTTGCCGGTGCATGGCCAGCACTATGTCTACAAGGGCGTGACGGTCCACGTGCTGGAAGACGAGGAGCACCGGCGCTGGGTGTGCCTGGCCGACGTGCGCAAGGTCGTTGGCGTCACCGCCGCCGAGCGCGCGCTGGCGCTGGCCTATCCCGGCCGCTGCGAGCGCTTCGACCGCAGCGGCACCTGCCTGCGCGACGACGCGCTGGTGGAACACCTGGCCAAGGAGAACGAGCCCGGCGCGCTGCGCTTTCGCACCTGGGTGGAACGCACCGTGATGCTGCCCGGACGCAAGGTCCGCGGCAACCTCGGCATCCGCGACTAGGCCGCGCCGACCAGTTCGCAGTAGCTCGCCCGCGTGGCCGGCCCGACGGCGTCGATCGCCTGCCGGTACGAGGTCTTGTGGCGCGCCAGCAGGCGCGCCGAGGCCACCGTCCTGGACTTGCAGTACCAGTGGCAGGTGTGCTGCATCAGGAACAGTTCCGCCATCAGCGTGAAGGCCTTGGCCTGCGCCGTCCCCTGGCCGGCCTCCGCCACCGCGCGGCTGATGCCGCGGGCGTGGATCGCCAGCGCCTTGCGCACGTCGAACGTCGCCGCCGGCATCCAGCGCGTCGCGAAGGGCAGGCCGATCGGCAGCGTCGACACCCGCGCGTCGGCCTCGTCCACCTTGGCGAAACCGGCGGCGAAGCGCTCGAACTGGCTGGCCAGCGCCTGCTCGGTGCCGCGCAGCAGGCTCCAGATCTGCTCGCGGCGGCCGGCATCGGCTTCGCCCAGCGCCCGCAGGTAGCCCTCGGTCAGCGTTTCCAGGTGGCGCTCGATCTGGTAGCTGCCCAGGTGCGAGCCCAGCAGGGCGATGCGCGCGCCCTGGTCGCGGCTCTTGGCCAGCCAGCCGGCAAAGCCAAGGATCATGCCCAGAAGAATCAATTCCATTGCTCGAGTGTAGTCAGCCCATTCGCCGCCCCGGTCCTACAGCGCCCGGAGCGCCCGCCGCCTAAGCTGAAGGCGTGGACAGCATGCGGTTTTTTCGCCTCCTGGGCGTGTCGATAGCGCTCGCGGCGACGGCTGCCGGCGCGCTGGCCCAGCTGCCGCCGGTCACAGTCGTCGGCAAGGGCGTGCGCAACCCGGTCGAGAAGTCCTATCGCAAGATGGTGCGCGGCATGGACCTGTTCGAACGGCGCCATGCGCTGGCGCCGCAGGCGACGCTGGCCTTCCGCCTGCTGCCGCGCAAGCGGGACACCGACATGGCCAGCGTGCGGGTGGACGTGGTCGGCCAGGAAGTGGACTTCAACGTGCCGGTGGCGGCCGACGGCACCTTCGTGCTGCCGCGCAACCAGCAGGCGCTGGCGGAGGACGCGGTGGTGACGCCCAACCGGCGGGCGCAGACCATGACCTGGCGCACCGAGATCCGCACGCCCGGCCTGCCGCCGGGCACGCGGCGGCTGGGCGACCTGCGACTGGAGTGCGAGGTGGGGATGGAAGCGGACCTGATTTCCAACAACCGCAGCCTGTTCGACCGCCTCGCCGGCCTGTTCGCCGATACGCCCGCCTACTGCAGCGGCCGCAACCAGCGCTACCTGTTCTTTTCGCAGCGGCCGCTGTTCGGCGTGACGCTGGTCAGCGGTGCGCGCCGGCAGATCGTGCCGGTGGACCGCCTCTATGCCGGCGCCACCATCGACCCGACCCTGCCGGCGGAGCTGCCCTTCTGCGATTGCGAGGTGCTGCTCGATCGCACCTACTTCCTGCCGCTGGGCGACCCCGGCTGGCCGGACGACACGCTGGTCCAGTTCGAGTGGATGGACGCGCCGGCGCCGGTCCAGCCGCCGGCGGAGACGCAGCCGCTGCAACGCGCGCTGGAGGCCGTGGCGATCGGCAGCGGCACGCGCGCCGACCTGGAGGCCGCGCTCGGGCCGCTGACGGCGGTGCGCTTCGACAGCGGCTACGAGGTGGCGGTCTATCGCGGCGCGCCGCTGCGCAAGGACGGCGACGCCCCCGAGCTGGTCGTGCTGTACGGCCCCGCGGGCCGCGCGCTGAAGGCGCGGGTGCGGCCGGCCGACGACAATGGGCCGCAGTGAAGCTGAACTTCCTCGAATTCGACTCCAGCGAAGACGCCCAGGGCCACGGCAGCTTCGACGCCATGGCCTCGGCGGCGCCGGCGCAGCTGGCCGCACTGCGCGAGGAAGTGCAGCGCGTGCTGGGCTGGGCCCATCGCCAGTTCCCGGGCCGGCGCGGCGCGCTCGACGAGGGCGGCGACTGGGACTACGAACTGCAGGGCGTGCAGGAAGTGGCCACCACGCTGGCTGCGGACTACGACCCCGACGCCGGCCACCTGCGGCTGGAACCCAGCGCCACCGGGGCGCCGCGCATCACGCTGAGCCTGACGCTGACCGGCACGCCGCAGTTCTGCGACGCATTGCGCGCGGAATTCGGGTTGTAGCGCTCAGAGCGTGTTGACCAGGTGGCCGCCGTCGACGGCAATCACCGAGCCGGTCATGTACGACGAAGCGTCGGAGGCCAGCAGCAGCAGCGGGCCGTCCAGCTCCGCCAGCTGGCCGACGCGCTGCTGCGGCACCCGCGCGACGATCGCCTGTCCCACCGGCGAGCGCAGCATCTCGCGGTTGATCTCGGTCTCGAAGTACCCCGGCGCCAGCGCATTGACGCGGATGCCGTGCTCGGCCCATTCCAGCGCCAGCGCCTTGGTCAGCTGCACCACCGCCGCCTTGGTCGCCGCGTACGACGCCACCGACGGCCGCACCCGCAGGCCCAGGATGGAGGCGATGTTGATGATGCTGCCCGGCGTGCCGGCCTTGATCAGCGCGCGCGCGGCCGCCTGCGCCACCTTGAACACGCCCGACAGGTTGACGTCCACCACCGAGGCCCAGTCTTCGTCCTTGACGTCGACGCTGGGCGCGCGGATCACCGTGCCGGCGTTGTTGACCACGATGGTGGGCACGCCGAAATGGCCGCTGGTGTGGGCGAAGGCGTCGGCCACGCTGGCCGAATCGGTGACGTCGGCCTGGTAGGCGCGCACGTGGGCCGGCCGCCCGAGCTTCGCGCCCAGCGCATGGGCCACGTTGCGTCCTAGCTCGATGCGGCGTCCGATCAGCGCCACGTTGGCGCCCTGGCCGAGCAGCACCTCGGCGAAGTGCAGGCCCAGGCCGCTGAAGCCGCCGGTGACGAGGGCGGTGCGCCCGTGCAGGTCGAATGAGGTCATGCGCGCAGTCTAGCGGCCGGCGCGCGCGAAGCAATCCCTGGCTGAGCTGGCGCGGCCGGCCCGCTTCGAAGGCTGCTGACGGCGGCGCGCGCTTTTGTCTGACAACCAGCCGACCACCCGCGCGGCAACGTATTTCTCTCATCCATCACCGCGGACGCCGTCCGCACCAACCAAGGAGACCCCATGTCTGACAAGAATCCCGCCAACAAGGACCCCATCACCGGCGCGCCCGGTAGCCATCCGGTCGGTACCGGCGTCGGTGCTGCCGGCGGTGCCGCGGCCGGCGCAGCCATCGGCTCCATGGCCGGCCCGGTCGGCACGGTGGTCGGTGGCGCCGTCGGCGCCGTCGCCGGCGGCCTGGCCGGCAAGGGCGCGGCCGAGGGCGTGAACCCGACGGCCGAAGACAGCTACTGGCGCGAGAACTACACCAAGACGCCCGGCTACCGGAAGGACTACACGTACGACGATTACGCGCCAGCCTATCGCACCGGCTACACCGGCTGGGAGCGCGCCCGCGCCTCGGGCCAGAGCTTCGACGCCTACGAGCCGACGCTGCGCAGCGAGTACGAGAAGGCCAAGGGCAAGTCGCGCCTGAACTGGGAAGAAGCCAAGAGCGCCACCCGCGATGCCTGGCACCGCGTGGAGCGCGCCATTCCCGGCGACTTCGACAAGGACGGCCGCTGAGCGAACCCGCGAGCCGGTTCCGCGCTGGCGTGCGTCGTCAGACGGAGCCGGCCGCCAGCAGCGCGTTGAGCCGGTCGAAGTCCACCGGCTTGGTCAGGTGGTGATCGAAGCCGGCGGCGCTGGAGCGGGCCCGGTCCTCGGCCTGGCCCCAGCCGGTCAGCGCAATCAGCGTGACATCGCGGCCCCAGTCGCTGGCGCGGATCCGGGCGGCCAGCTCGTTGCCGTTCAGGCCCGGCATGCCGATGTCCAGGATCGCGATGTCGGGCAGCATCTGCTGTGCCAGCGCCAGCGCCTTGTGGCCGTCGCTGGCGGCCTGCACCTCGTGGCCCTCCATTTCCAGCAGGGCCACCATCGTCTCCAGCGCGTCGGCGTTGTCGTCGGCGATCAGCACCTTGCGCCGCGCCGGCTCGCCTGATCGGCCCTGCGCCGGCAACGCGTGGGCTGGTGAAATGCCCGCATCGTCCGCCGGCGCGAGCGGCAGCGTCACCACGAATTCGGAACCCGTTCCCACGCCGGCGCTGCGCACTGCGATCGTTCCGCGGTGCAGGCCGACCAGCCCGCGGCTGAGCGCCAGGCCGATGCCCAGGCCGCCCTCGGCGCGGTCGATGGCCGACGAGATCTGCGAGAACATCTCGAAGATGTGGTCCTGCGCTTCCGGCGCCAGCCCGATGCCGTCGTCCTGCACCCGGATGGTCACTTCGCGGCCGTCGGTGCCGGCCCGCAGCGCGATGTTGCCGCCGTGGTCGGTGTACTTGGAGGCGTTGGACAGCAGGTTGCACAGCACCTGCGCCAGCCGCAGCGGGTCGGCCAGCAGCCGCACCGGCGCCGCCGGCAGCTCGATGGCCAGCCGGTGGTTCTTGCGCTCCAGCGACGGCATGCTGATCTCCAGCGCCGAGTCCACCACCTGCTGCAGGTCGACCGGCTCCAGCCGCAGGTCGAGCCGGCCGCGCGAGATGCGCGACACGTCCAGCAGGTCGTCCAGCAGCAGCGCCATGTGGCCGGCCTGCCGCTCGATCACGTCCAGCGCCCAGGCCTTGCGCTCGGAGTCGGCCGCGCCCGAGCGCGCCACCATCGCGGCCTGCCGGATCGGCGCCAGCGGGTTGCGCAGCTCGTGGGCCAGCGTCGCCAGGAACTCGTCCTTCTGGCGGTCGGCGTCGCGCAGCGCCTGCACCGCGCGCACCTGCTCGGACACGTCGCTGCCCTGGGCGAAGATCGCGACCACCTTGCCGTGGACATCGCGCACCGGCTGGTAGACGAAGTCGACGAAGGCCTCGGACTTGGGGGCTCCCGGTGTCCGTTGCACCAGGATGCGCATGGCCCGGCCGATGAATGGCTCGCCGGTGGCATAGACGTCTTCCAGCAGGCCGGCGAAGCCCTGCTCCTGGGCCTCGGGCAGCGCCTCGGCCAGCGGCCGGCCCTCCAGGTCCCGGTGGCCGATCAGCTGGTAATACGCCTGGTTGACCATCTCGAACACGAAGTCAGGCCCGCGCAGGATGGCGATGAAGCCGGGCGCGTTGTTGAACCAGGTCCGCAGCGTGTGGGCGGCGTCGGCCGCTTCCCGCGACAGGCGGGCCAGCGCCGCTTCCGCCCGCACGTGCAACGTTTCCTCCGTCACGGCGCAGAACAGGCCGTCGATGGCGCCGCCGTCGCCGTGGATCGGGCTGTACGACCAGGTGAACCAGCAATCCTCCATCACGCCGTTGCGCAGGATGGTGAGCGGAACGCGTTCGTTCCAGCTGGCGCGGCCGTCGCGGATGACGGCGCCGACCTGCGGCTCCAGCACCGGCCAGATCTCGCTCCAGCTGTCGGTGGCCGGGCGGCCGAAGGCGCCGGGATGCTTCAGGCCCAGCATCGGGATGTAGGCGTCGTTGTAGATGTTGACCAGCGACGGGCCCCACCAGAGGAACATCGGGAAGCGCGAATTCAGGCAGATGCCGGCCGCGACGCGCAGGCTTTGCGGCCACTGCGCCATCGGCCCGAGCGGCGTGTCCTCCCACGCGGTGCTGTTCAAGAGATGTCCGGCTTCGCTGCCGGCCAGGACCGGAATGGAGGAGGCGGAGGCCGGCCGGGGGTCTGACATCGAACGAGTCTACCTCTGGCGCTCGAGCCCGCACTGCAGAGCCAGGACGATGCTGACGCCGCCATCCTCGTTGCGCGCCTCGATCGTCCCGCCCATCTTGCTCATGTAGGTGCGCGCCACGAACAGGCCCTGGCCGCGCTGGCCGCCGGCGGCGCCGGATTCGCCGCCGCTGACGCCGTAGTCGAAGACCCGCGCCAGCAGCTCCTGCGCGATCGGCGGGCCCTGGTTGTGGATGCGCACGCTGGCCGTGGCGCCGTGGTCCGCCAGCGAAATGGTGATCGGCGTGCCGGGCGTGCGATGGCGGTCGGCATTGCGCAGGATGTGCGTCACCACGTCCTCCAGCGGGAATTCATCGGCCCGCACCAGCAGCGGCGCGCCGGCCGGCGCATAGCGCACGTCCGCCACGCCGGCGAAGTGCGCGTTGGCCGCGACGTGGCTGAGGAAGCGGTCGATGTCCAGCGCGCCCACCTGCAGCGCCGCCGCCTGCAGCGCCTCGCTCGGCGAGGCCTGGCTGTAAAGCACCTTCACCGCCTGCTGCATGCGCTGCACGTAGCGGTGGCTGCTGTCGCCGGCGTCCGGGTGCAGCACCATCAGCGACTGCAGCGGCGACATGATCTCGTGGCCGACCGCATGCCACATGTCGCGCTCCTGCCGGGTGCGGATGCTCTCGCGCTGCACGTCGTCCTTCACCCGCTGCAGCAGATCGGACAGGGCGCCGGCCAGGATGCCCAGCTCGTCGCGGCCGCGCAGGTCGGACACGTCCAGGCCGCCGATGCGCTGCTCCACGTTGGGCGCGTTGACGTTGTAGGAAACGGCGGCCGCGCGCCGCGTCAGCACCGTCACCCGCCGCAGCAGGCTCAGTTCGATCACCAGCCAGGCCAGGCCGATCGCGGCCAGCATCGCGCCGACCGACCACGACATGCGGGTGGCGATGATGCCCAGCGTACGCTCGCCGCTGCGGGCATTGCCCTGCAGCGTCACCTCGTAGTTGCCGGCCGGGGTGCCGATCACGTCGCGGCGGGTCAGCTGCGGCGCCGCGCCGGGATCGACCGGCAGCCGCGCGATCAGCCGCGACAGCCAGGGCGAGGACCGCTGCGCATTGTCGGTCTTGCCGCGCAGCGTGATCGCCTGCGCATCGGGCCGGCCGGCCTTGCGGATCGACAGCGTTTCCCCCGGCAGCAGGGCGTCGCCCAGGTCGCTCAGCGCCAGCGGCACGGTGGCGCCGGGCGCGTTGCTGTCGAACAGCGGCACCGGGTTGTCGGGCGCCAGCATCTGCAGGTGCACCAGCGTGCGCTCCAGGTCGGCCGGCGGCCAGGCCGGGCGCCGGTTGCCGAACAGCGCCAGCCGGTACGCCTCCACCGGCAGCCGGATCGAGAAGGTGGTGCGGCGCGCGCAGGTCTCGATCGCGCCGGCCGGGTCGGCGCAGCGGCTGCTTTGCCACAGCCAGCCGCGGAAATCGCGCACCGGCGTGGCCAGCAGGGGCAGCGCCTCGGCGTTCTCGCGCTCGTCGAGGAAGCCGGTGAGGCGCCCGCGCATCACCGGCGCGTCCGGGTCGCCCAGCCGCTCGAAGGGCGCGATCCAGCGGGTGGTCTCGCCGCCCTGCGTCAGGCTGATGCGGGCGCGGTGCACGTCGCTGATCGACAGCGCCCCGCGTTCGCGCGGCACCAGCGCGGCGGCCTGGAAGCTGCCCACCAGGTAGATGAAGCCGCCGGCATACGGGTTGTTGCCGATCGCCACGCAGATCGAGCTGCCGTCCGGGTACTGCACGCTGCAGCCGGCCGTCTCCACCGCCTGCTGCGCCTTGAATTGGTCGTCGAAGTCCAGCGCGCCATAGGGCAGCAGCAGCGGCCGCAGCGGCACCTGGGCCTGGCTGCGGCCGGGGTTGAGCAGCGCCAGCTGGCCGGCCGGATGGCGCAGCCGCGCCGACACCTCGGCCAGCGTCTTGCCCAGGCTGGCGTCGTAGCTGCGCAGGCTGCGCTCCTTCTCGTCCTTGAGCAGCACGCCGGCCAGCGCCAGCGTGGCCACCGCCAGCAGCAGGAACACCGCGCGCACGATGATGCGGCGCCGGAACGCCACCAGCCCCAGGCGCGGCATCTCGATGCGCGGCAGCGAGAGATCGGGGACTTTCATTGCCCGCGTTTCCATCCTTCGACAGGCTCAGGATGAACGGGTGTGCCGGCGCTCATTTCTTCCCCTTCGACAGCTCAGGATGATCGGGCGCGCTGGCGCTCATTTTTTTCCGTTCGGGCTGAGCTTGTCGAAGCCCACGCGGGGTGCCGCCTTCACCCAGCGGAACCCCCGCATCGGGATGTTCTCGATGCCGTCGAAGGCCGGGTCCACCTCGCGGAAGGCGTCGCGGATGGTGCTGACGTGCTTGCGCACGTTGTCGCGGTTGCGGCCGCTCTTGACCACGTCGAACAGCTCGTCGTAGCTCACCACCTCGCCGGCGCGCTGGTACAGCGTGGCCAGGATGCGCTGCGCCGTCAGCGGCAGGTTGATGCGGGCGCCGCGCCAGGTCGGCGTGCGCTGCCACAGCGGATCGAGCGCGAGTTCGCTGGCCGCGGCCACCGGCGCCTGCGCCTGCGAGGCCTTGGCCACCCGCAGGATGTCCAGGAAGGTCTCGATGAAGTCCGCCTCCTCGAAGGTGGTCTTCTGCAGGTAGTCCCAGGCGTCCAGCGCCTTCATGATGCTGCGGTAGATCGCCGCCGGCATGGCGGAGACGACCAGCACCGGCGTGCCCTGGCGCCGCTTGTTGATGGCGTTGATCAGCGCCACGCCGGCATTGCGCTCGTGTCCCAGCTCGATGTCCAGCACCACCACGTCGTAGCGTTCGCGGGCCAGCGCCGCCTCCGCCTCGTCGCGGGTGAACCACTGGTCGATGCGCACGTCCGGCCGGGCGGCCTTGATCCAGCCGGCCAGCTGGTTGCTGGTGGGCAGGTCGTCCTCGATCACGGCCACTGTCGTCATGGCGCGGATTATCGGCCGGGCTGCGCGCGGCGCCTGTGAAGCTTTCTTCCGGGGCCGGAAGACAGTCGCCCGGCGCCTGCCTTGTCCGCTCCGGGGCCGATTCGAAGAATGGGTGCATCCAACAAGGAGAACCCGAATGGCCAACCGAATCGACCGCTTCCACGCCGCCCGCAACGCCACCCGCAACCTGCTGGAATGGCTGGCGGTCGCGGCCCTGAGCATCCTGGCTGCGCTGGCGCTGGTCTGCAAGGGCCACGCCGGCGAGCCGGACGCGTCCCACCTGGGGCAGCTGCTGCGCCCGGCCGTCGACGCCGTGGACCTGGCCGGCCTGCCCGCCGGCGGCTGGTACCGCGTGACCAGCAAGGAGGGCGCGCTGCAGGTGCAGGCGGTCGAGGCGCCGGTCAGCCGGCCCGGCGAGGAAGAAGCCGAAGCCATCGACACCCGCTACATCCGCGTGCCCGGCGCCCGCATCGCCGAGGGCCGGCTGCCGGCCCTGGACTTCGGCGGCGGCCTGTTCGCGCCGCGGCCGGACCACGCCTACCAGCTGGAACTGAACGGCCGCCGCTTCACGCTGTCGGTGGGCCAGGGCCCGGTCTACACCGTGGGCCTGGGCGAGGACAGCTACGGCTTCCGGCTGCCGGCCGGCCCGGCATCGGACAGCGAGGTGCTGGCGGTGGCCGACCTGGACAGCGACGGCAAGCCCGACTTCATCGTGCGGGTGGACGGGCAGGAAGTGCTGCTGCTGTCCTCCCTCACCCAGCCGGGCCTGAACCCGCCGGCCGCCGTGCTCGCCCTGCGCGCCGACGGCTGCTGAACCCCACCCCGCCATTCAACCGAAAACCAAGAAGGAGATCGCCATGGACTTCCGCCGTACCCGCATCGCCCTGCGCACAATCCGCCGCTCGCTGGCCGCCGCCATCGACCGCGCCTTCGGCCGCCGGCAGGACGACGACGCCACCCGCCCGCCCTTCGGCGCCGAGCGCACGCTGGGCTCGTTCCGCCGCTACCGCAACGCCGCCATCGCGATCGCCCTGGTCGGCGGCGCCGGCACGCTGCTGTGGAAGCATCCGCCGATGCAGGCGGTGGGCCGCGGCGACGTCGGCGTGCGCACCAACCAGCTCACCGGCAGCGCGGTGCAGTGGCAGGACGGCAGCATCTTCGTCTTCCCCGGCCTGCACCAGGTGCGGGTGCTGGCGCTGCGCGACCAGGTGTACCGGCCCGGCAAGGGCGGCATCGCAGCGCTGCAGTCGGTGGAGGGCCTGTCGCTGGGCGTGGACATCGCGGTGCGCTATGCGCTGGACCCGTCGCGCGTGCTCGCCGCGGCCAGGGACATGCCGGACGACGTCGCCGGCGGCGTGGTGGAGCCGGCGGTGCAGGGCGTGATCTACAAGGTGTTCGCCCGCTACACGGTGCGCGAGATCTTCTCCAGCAAGCGGGCCGAGATCCAGCAGGCGATCGAGGGCGAGCTCAAGCCCCGGCTGGCCGCCGACGGCCTGCTGCTCAAGGCAGTGCAGATCGGCCAGGTGGAACTGCCACCCGACTACAAGCGCGGCATGGAAGGCCTCTTGGCGGAGGAACTGGCCAGCGAGAAGATGCGCTACACGCTGGAGCTGAAGGACAAGCGCGTCAGCGAGACCGAACTGGACGCCAAGGCCGACAAGGCGCGGCGCGAGATCGCGGCCGAGGCGGCGGCGCGCGAGCAGGTGATCGCCGCCCGCGGGCAGGAGGAGGCGATGAAGCACGTGCTGCCCTTCAAGCAGCGCCAGATCGAGCAGCGCCAGCTGGAGGCGGAGGCCGACAAGCAGAGCCGCATCCGCGTCTCCGAAGGCGCGGCGCAGGCCCGCCGCATCGAGGCGGCCGGCGAGGCGGACGCCCGCCAGAAGCTGGCCGAGGCCGAGGCCTGGCGGCTGGAGCGCGTGGGCAAGGCCAACGCGGAGCAGATGGGGCGCGAGGGCGCGCTGGTGGCCCGCTATCCGCTGTTGATCCAGAAGACGCTGGCCGACAAGCTCTCGGACAAGATCCAGGTGATCATCGCGCCGCCGCCGGCCGACGGCGGCTTCATCGGCACCGCGCTGCTGGGCGGCAACAAGCACGCAGGCGCTGCGGCCACGCAGACGCAGGCCGCGAAAGAGGAGGACTGAGCCATGGCCGCAACGACACTGGCCGCGGTGGCTGTCGCCGCCACCATGCAGACCGCCATCGTCACCAGCGACCAGGCCGCGCTGCGCGCCGCGCCGCGCGACTCGGCGCAGCAGCAGGCCCAGCTCTGGCAGGGCGAGGTGCTCGAAGTGCGCGGCGAGCGGCTGGACTACCTGCAGGTGTACGACCACCGGCGCGAGCGCGCCGGCTTCGTGCGCGCCAGCCAGGTACGGCGCAGCGCACTGGCGCCGGCCGACGCGCCCGAGCTGCTGGCGGTGCTGCGCTTCGTGCAGGAGCGCCCCGGCAGCGAGGCGCTGGGCATCGGCATCGCCGCCGCCTGGCTGCAGGCGGCGCCGGCCGAGGCGCTCAATGGAAGCGACGGCATCGCCGCCTTAGACGCGCTGGGCACCATGGCCGACCGGCTGGCGCGCCGCGCGTCCTCCGGTGCAGCATTGACGAAGCCGCAGGAGGCGGCGCTCTCGGCGCACCTGGACGTGGCGCGCCATTACGGCGTCAACTTCGCCAGCTACGAACGCGACGGCCGGATGACGATCTGCTACGACGGCGAGGCCTTTCGCCGCGTGCTGGCGATGAAGTCCGTGCCGGAGCAGCGCGCCCGCGCCGCGCTGGCGCTGACGCGGACCGAATGCGTGGACCCCAACCTGCAGCCGCTGCAGCGCGCCCAGGTGGACCAGTGGCGTGCCGACGTGCTGGAGCGGGTGGACGCCGCCCGACTGCCCGGCTGGCTGCGCAACCGGGTGCTGATGCGGCGGGCGAGCGTGGCGGCCACGGTCGCCTACCAGCGCACGCGCCAGGGCCTGCCGGCTGCCGATGTCGCGCAGAAGGCGCTGGCCGAACTGGCCAGCGTGAGCAAGAGCGAGCTCACGGACGTGGACCAGCCCGCTTACAACGATGCGGCGATGCGCGTGAACGCGTCACGCTGGGCCGCGCTGCCGGCAGTCGCCGTCGCTGCCGCCGAGGCGGGTTCCAGGAATCCGTTCATCGTGACCGTGCCCGGCCAGCCCGGCGAAACGTGCGTGCTGCTGGTGGACGCGAAGCACGACGAGAAGAGCCCGCTGGCGCGGCGCTGCACCTATGCGATCGTGTGGGCCGGCTCCGCCTCGCTCAATCGCGAAGGCAATGCGCTGGCGCTGGCCGTGCAGCCGCTGGAGGCGTGGCGCGAGCTGTGGCTGTTCCGCAAGGATGCGCGCGGCGCGTGGGACATCAGCGTGCTGCCGCCGGCGACGACCAACCCCGATCTTGGCTACGCCGAGTTCGCCGGCTGGGTGCCTGGCGGCAAGCAGGTGCTGGTGGCGCGGGAGGCGAGGGGGGAAGGGAAGTACAAGAGAAGCTTCGAGGTGCTGAAGCTGGCGTCGCTGACGGCGGAACGGCAGGCGGCCGAGCCGGCAATGCTGGGAGCGTTCAACAGGTGGCAGGACGCGGGGTGGAAGGGTGGGTCGGTGAGTTTGCGGTGAATGTGGAAAGGCACCTCTGGAGACAATCAGTCGACCAACTTCTTTTCCTTGCCCCACTTGAGCCAGTCCACGTCCTCCTCCAACTCGGCCACAAGAGTTCCGCGGAAATCGGCGCTATCTGGAAACAAGATCAAGTTGTCGCACGCCCAACGCGCGGACGGAACGATTAGCCCGTCACAACCTAGGAACTCAACTGCCGCGCCAATTTGCTGTGTGCGAGGAAGATTGACGGCTTCGTAATCGCCAGCCGCTACGCCTAATTCCTCTAAGTTGGCACGGACGAGCTTAAGCGTACGATCCGCGACCACATTTAGCGTGTGAATGGTCGCTGGTTTTGAGGGGCGCGGAGTCCACTGTGACCAATGAAAGCAGATCTCGGCCAACGCCCCCTCTCGCTCAAAGCTGGTGTACAAAACCCCCGCTCCGCCGGGTGGCATCCACCTTCCGCCGCTTCGAGACGTTAAGAGAGGGTCGAGGCGCTTTCTGGTTGCCCGATAGACGCGCCCAGCGAACGCTTCGCGTGGTAGGTCGGCCAGCTTATCAAGCAGTTCAGAATCGTGAATCATGCTTGATCGACTTCAGATATGAACACCGTCCCTCAGCTGATGGACCGCAGCCAGCACTTCATCTACGCGCCCTTTCTGAATGAGTTCTGCAGGTGTTTCGCCGTTCAAGAGTCGCTGTCGCGAAAAAATCCAGAGTCGTGCTTCCTGAGGTTCATAAAAATCAGAGAGCTGATCAACTATGAATTCAAGTTCTAACAGCTGTCTCTCAGTTGTGGGGTGAGGAAAGGCCTTGCCCTGATTCCATCGCGAAACCGTCTCGGGACGTACCTCTAGGACGTTGGCAATATCAGATGAGCGCATAGCGCCCTTAGCCTGGATAGCATCCAAACGTCGAGCAATCGCATTGCTATTCATTTGTTACCTCCCTAAGCTTGCCGACCAACTTCTCGAGCAGCCCGAGTTTTTGGATGTTGCGCGAACGATGTTTGCCGACGAGTTTGAGAATATGTGCCAAGTACTATCCGAAGGTCATTAAGTCGTTTGCTGTGTCCGTCGATCTTCTTCTGCAGAGTCTCTGGCAGGGGCAGCTGTTTAGCGAGGATTGCCCGGTCACTAGCTGGACGCAGGTGCTCTTCCAGGAACTGTTGGGGTCGCAGCGACTCAGGGATCTGACTGAGACCGGCAATCTCCCGCGTCCGTTGGTAAAGGAAGTGCCGTGCGGGCGCTTGAAGCATGTCTGTAATGCCTCTGGCACAACAGGCAGTGTTTCTGCACCCAAATGCCGTCCGCGCCTTTCCGCCGGTCTCGAACAGTCTTTCGGCATCCCCACGCGGAAGCATGAGATCTAGAGGCGGAATGTAAACACGCAGCTTAGGCGCAAAGGCGGGGCCTCCAGGCACCGGAACCTTATGCCAATGCCCGCAATTGAAACGCTCTCCAAGCGTGATGCCGTGTGACAAGCCTCCCACGACGCCGAACGCTAGTAGTGACAAGCCCACCAAGCCACCCATGTGATCAGCAACTATAGGAAGACCCAAATCGTGAAAGTCCACCGCGGCATCGCTATAGCGGGTAACCGCTGTGGGCGAACTGTCTGCGCCACATCCGTCGACGTGAAGCCACACGCTGTCGATGTTTGCAGCACGAAGTCGGTCGAGGATGGCTTTACGCTTGCTAGCTGTCCGGAAAGTCACATAACTGACCGCCAACGAATAGTTAATCTGAATGTTCTTGCCTCCACGACGGTGGAGAGCGAGACGCAACGCTTTTGTCGTTGCTATGTCGATATCCAGCCAACGATCATCAGGCCCAGTGAGCAGATGAGTCGGCGCTAGGACTTGGGTGAATCCATTCGCGACCGCAAATTGCGCGATTTCGTCTGCAATCTTGTGTCGGAGGTTTGGGGAGAAGTCGTCGTAGGTATGAACCCGCTTTGCTGACCAAGGCAAGTCCCCCATCGCCTCAATGTAGCCCCCTGGCAGCGCCATTGGCTGGGTCTGTGGGTCAAGCACAGCGTCTATACGACGTTCAAGAACTAGCGAAAGGAGCTCCTTTTGCTTTGCGACCCGCCGCGCGTCAAACACAACGCCGCTAAATGCCGCGTCGCCGGAGGAAATAAAGCTCTGCAGGTCCTTTTGACCTGTGTGCCCAATCCGGAGATAAAGACCCAAAGGGTCGGGTGCGGCGCGGACAAGACGGATATTGGGCAATGCCATGTTGCTCTCCAAGGAGGATAGCGGTTATTATAGGCATCGACATTGACATTTTCAATGTCTTTTTGCCTGGCACGTGAACGATGCATGCGCGGCACGGTGGAGAAGCGTTCGGCGGCCCGTATACAACTTGTCCGCTGTACAGGCGCGGGCGGGTTGCCGGGGGCGTGCGCTTGGCGGGGTGCCCCGTGGGGCGCTCGAGCCGCGCGCCTACGGCATCGGGCAACACTTCTCTCACTCCACCCTGACAAACCTCGCCCTCACATGCTCCCTGTCTAGCATCTCGAAGTGCCACCACTCGTTGTCGATTCCCTGAAATCCGCTCTCGCATAGAGCGTTGCGCAACAGCTCGCGGTTGCGGTGTTGCGCGGGCGTCAGTTCGCCGGTGGCCAGATGCTCCGCTTCCAGCCGCGGATGCGACCGCTCCGTCATTTCGTCGAAGCCGCTGCCCATGTCCAGCTCGCGGCCCTGGGGGTCGATCAGCGTCGCGTCCAGCGCCATGCCGAACGAGTGGATGGAGCCGCGGGCCGGGTCGGCCACGTACTGGCGCAGGTCCGTGCCTGCCAGGTGGTCCCACAGCTGGATCTGCACGCGGTGCGGCCGCAGCGCATCCAGCACCAGCAGCCGATGGCCCGGCGCCTCGCGCGCGAGCAGCGCCACGGCGCGCTCCAGCCCCGCGGCGGCCAGGTGGTGCAGCCACGCGCAATCCAGCGCGCCGTACAGGTCGCGCCCGACGAAGTTGTCCACGCCCGCATAGCGCAAGTCGACCGCCAGGTGAGGGACGGTCGACAGGTGGCGGAAATCGGGGTTCGAGGCGATGTCTTCGCAGCGCATCAGGATGGATCAGGGGCAGTGGCGGATCTCACGAGGATATCCGGCCAGCTGCACCCCGGTCTCAGCGGCGGTACGGGTTGTAGGGCGCGCGGTCGAAGCGGTTCGGCACGCCGTCGTGGTCGGCATCGCCCCAGCCGCCCCAGTTGCCACGGCGCTCATGCTCGCGGTGATGGCGGTTGACGTAGTAGACCGGCTGCGGCTGGTAGTACACGGGGGGCTGCTCGTAGTACACCGGGGCCTGCTCGTAATACACCGGCTGCGGCTGCGTGTAGACGACCTGCGGCTGCGAGTACACCGGCGCCGGCTGCGCATAGCCGTAGGGCGCATTGAGGCCGATCGACAGGACCACGTCGGAGCGGGCCTGGGCCGCGGTGGCGGCGGCCAGCGCGCCGATGGCGATGGCGGCGGCCAGGAGAGGCTTGGCGTTGAAGATGCGGTTCATGCTGGCTCCTTGTTGAAGGTGACTGCATGGTGCGCCGCCCTCCATGAACGGCAACTGAACGAAACGCAACTTGTCGACCCGGCCCTGCTACAGCGCCATCGACGGCCGCCGGGCCATCGCCGCCCGCCAGCGCAGCAGGTGGGGATGCTGCTCGCCGGCCTTGACCTTCACCACGCGGGCGAAGTCCACCGCCACCACGGCGGTGATGTCGGCGATGCTGAAGCCGTCGCCGGCGATGTATTCGCGGCCTTCAAGCCGCGCATCCAGCATGGCGAAGAAGTCCTGCACGCGCAGCAGGCCGCGCTGCGCCAGCTCGGGGATCTGCGCATAGTCCCTGGGCCCCGGCAGCGCCCGGTTCACCATGCCCGGCGAGGCGTTGCGCAAGGCCTCGGCGATGGCCAGCAGGCCCTCGAATTCCATCCGCCAGTTCCAGCTCGCGATCTGCGCCTTTTCCAGCGGCGTGCGGCCCAGCAACGGCGGCTCGGGGCGCAGCGCCTCCAGATAGGCCGCGATCGCCGCGTTGTCGGTCAGCAGCGCGCCTTCCTCGGTCTGCAGCGCCGGCACGGTGCACTGCGGGTTGATGCGGCGGAACGCGTCATCGAACTGCGCGCCGCTGCGCAGGTCCACCTGCACCGTCTCGTGCGCCACGCCCTTTTCGGCCAGCAGGATGCGCGCGCGGCGCGGGCTGGGCGCGGTGGCGCAGTCGTACAGGGTGATCGTCATCGGGCGCGGCCCGGCGCTCACGGCGCCGTCCCCAGCTTGTCCTGCGTCCGGGTCTCGAAGTCGCTGGCGTCGTGCCGCTCGTGCAGCTGGCTGGCCGGCTCGCCCCAGGTGCGGTTGACCATGCGTCCGCGCCGCGCGGCCGGCCGCTGGGCGATCTCGTCGGTCCAGCGCAGCACGTGCTTGTATTCCTGCACCTGCAGGAACTCGCCGGCGCCATAGAGCTGGCCCTTGGCCAGCGCGCCGTACCAGGGCCAGATCGCCATGTCCGCGATGGTGTAGTCGTCGCCCGCCATGTAATGCGCCTGCGCCAGGTGGCGGTCCAGCACGTCGAGCTGGCGCTTGACCTCCATCGCATAGCGGTCGATCGGGTATTCCATCCTGGTCGGCGCATAGGCATAGAAGTGGCCGAAGCCGCCGCCCAGGAAAGGCGCGCTGCCCATCTGCCAGAACAGCCAGGACAGGCATTCGGCCCGCGCCGCGCCGCCCGCGGGCAGGAAAGCGCCGAACTTCTCGGCCAGGTGGATCATGATCGCGCCCGACTCGAACACGCGCACCGGCTGCGGGCCGCTGCGGTCCATCAGCGCCGGAATCTTGGAGTTGGGATTGACGGCCACGAAGCCGCTGCCGAACTGCGCGCCCTCGCCGATCGGGATCAGCCAGGCGTCGTATTCCGCGCCCGCGTGCCCAAGTGCCAGCAGTTCCTCCAGCAGCACCGTGACTTTCACGCCGTTGGGCGTGCCCATCGAATACAGCTGCAGCGGATGCCGCCCCACGGGCAGTTCCTTGTCGTGCGTGGCGCCGGCGATGGGACGGTTGATGCTGGCGAACTTGCCGCCGTTGTCCCGGTTCCAGGTCCAGACGGCGGGTGGGGTGTAGGCCGGGGAGTCGCTCATGCTCGAACCTTCATTGATGGGGACAGCCATCGTACTGCGGCGGACCTGCCGTCCTGGCGGCATCGCGCCGGGCGGCGCCGGCCGCCGCTTCGCTATATTCCCCGCAGTGGCCACAACAACATCATCATCCCGAGCCCAGGGCGGCCTGGCCAGCCGCATCGGGCGGCGCGGCCGCGAGCAGCGCGTCGCCCAGGCGGCCGGCGGCCTCACGTTCACCACGCTGCTGTCGATGGTGCCGCTGCTGGCGGTGAGCTTCGCGCTGTTCTCGCGCACCCCGGTGCTGCGCTCCACCGGCGAGGCGATCCGCGATCACCTGCTGCGCGGCCTGCTGCCGGACGACATCGCGCGCACCGTGCTCAAGCACCTGGGGCAGTTCACCGGCAACGCCGGCGGCGTCACGCTGGTGGGCTTCGGCTTCCTGCTGCTGTCGGCGCTGGCGCTGCTCCTGAGCGTGGAGAACACCTTCAACCGCATCTGGCAGGTGAAGAAGCCGCGGCCGCTGCTGCGCCGGCTGGTGCTCTACGCCTGCATCCTGGTGGCGGGCCCGGTGCTGCTCGGCGCCAGCCTGTGGGCGACCTCCTATCTGCTGCTGGCCTCCAGCCGGATGGTCGGGCCGCCGCTGCCGTGGCTGCCGCATGCGGTCAACATCGGCGCCGCGCTGCTGGGCGCCGCCGGCTTCGCCTGCCTGTTCCGCTTCGTGCCGAACACCACGGTGCGCTGGCGCGATGCGGTGGCGGCCGGCCTGCTGGCAGGCATTGCCTTCGAGGTCGGCAAGCGCGGCTTCGCCATCTACCTGGCCAACGTGCCCACCTACCGCACCATCTACGGCGCCTTCGCGCCGCTCACCGCCTTCCTGGTGTGGGTGTATTACTCGTGGTTCGTCACGCTGGGCGCGGCGGTGGTCTGCGCCAGCCTGCCGCGCGCCGGCGCGCCATCCGGCCGCCGGCTGTCACGCGCGTGAGGCGCCGGCCAGCACCCGCGCGGCGTCGGCCTGCAGGTCCTGCGCGATCGCCACCGCCAGCCGCAGCCGCCGCAGCAGCCAGGGCGTGAGGTCGTGCTCGCTGTCGGCGGGCAGCTCCAGCATCGGCGCCGTTTCCTCGCGCGCGGCCGACGGCGCGGCGCTGGCCGGGCCGGCGCCGGTCAGCGCGGCGGCGATGGCGAGGGCACCCCGGTCCAGCGGATCGCGCAGCAGCGTGAAGTCCAGCCGCTCGCGGCGCTGCAGCAGCATGGTCTTGATCGCGGTGAGCTGCGCCAGCAACTGGTAGCTGTGCCCGAGCATGCGTTCCAGTTCCTGCAGCGGCGGCCGCACCGCCTTCGGTTCCGACAGCGAGCGCTGCACCGCCTGCACCAGCGCCGACAGGCTGTCGTAGGCCTCGCGCCGCGCCAGCCGCCAGCCCAGCTCCGACTGGGTGTCGGGCGCCGCCTGCTGGCCCAGGCCGAGCGCCAGTTCCGTGTGCTTGGCCTGCGCCGCCAGCGCCCGCCGCACCAGCGCGCCGACCTGGGTGCGCTCCCACGACGGCAGCACGTAGCTGAACACCCAGGCGATGGCGACGCCGATCAGCGTGTCCATCAGCCGCTCGGCCACCTCGAACGCCGGCGGCGTGCCGGTGCTGAGCAGGTGGGCCTGGATCAGCGCCAGCACGGTGGCGGCCACCGCGGTGACCAGGTAGCGCTGGATCGCGAACGCGTGCGCGATGCCCTGCGCCACCGCCACCACCAGCAGCAGCACGACGGCCGGCACGTGCGCGTACAGCAGCGCGCCGGCCAGCAGGCAGCCCAGGAAGGTGCCCGCCACCCGGCTGTTGCGCCGCTCCAGCGTCTGCGCCAGGCTGCCGCGCAGCACCACGGTGATGGTCAGCAGGATCCAGTATTCGTGCGCGCCCCAGGGCAGGGCGACGCCGACCGCGTAGCCGGCCGCGATGGCGAGCGCCGCGCGGATCGCATGGCGCAGCGGCGGCGCGTCCCAGCGCCACAGCGACAGGAAGGGCCGCCAGGTCCACTTGGTGGGGCTGACGAACAGCTGCCAGGCGGTGCGCACCACCGCCAGGTCGGGCGGCTGCTCGCCGCGCGCCAGCGCCACCGACCGGGCCACTTCGTCGTGCAGGTGGCCCGCCCGCCGCGCCAGCGCGCTGGCCAGCATCTGCGGCGGCGGCGCGTGGATGTCGCGGCTGCCGGGCCCCGGCGCGATCGCGGCTGCGGCTGCCAGCGCGGGCCGCGCGTGCAGGCGCCCCGAGGCGCGCCGTCCCAGCATCATGGCGTGGGCCAGCTGGTCGAGGTCGCCGGCCAGCGCCTGGATCTCCACGCCCAGCACCTGCAGCAGCGCCTGGTGCTCGGGCATCGTCCGCAGCACGTCCAGGTCCAGCGCGCAGGCCAGCAGGTGGTCGCGCATGTCCAGCAACTGCATCAGCATGCCGGCCAGCTGCTGCCGCCGCGGCGTGCCGGGCGATTCCAGCAGGATGTTGCGGGCGGCCTGCAGCTGGTCGGCCAGCGCGGCCTGCTGCTTCATCAGGCGCCCCACCAGCGCCGTGCGCCGCTGCGCGTCCTGGCTCATGGTGAAGTGCAGGCCCTGCGTGCGCATCAGGTCGGCCACCGCATGCAGCGCATCGACCAGGGCCAGCACGCGGTAGCGCCGGTTCAGCAGCGAATTGGCCAGCGTGCCCCAGCAGGCGTACAGCATGCCGCCCAGGCCGAAGGCCAGCGTCGCCTGCAGCGCCTGGTCCGGGCCGGCCGGCGGCGGCGCGGCCAGCGCGAAGATCATGGCGAACATCACGGAGACCGACACCGGCAGCCCGCGTTTGCCCCAGGCCGCGCCCAGGAAGGCCACGAAGGTGGCCGACACCAGCAGCGCCATCAGGCCCAGGGTCGAGCCGCGCATCAGGGTGGTGGCGTAGAACAGCGGGGTGCCGATCAGCACCGCCGGCAGGAAGTGGGTGAACTTGCCGCGCCGCGGCCCCGGCTGGTCGGGCGGCGTCACGATGATCACGCCCACCGTCGCGGCGGCCGCCGCCTCCGGCCCGAGCAGCAGGTGCACCAGCGTCGAGATCAGCAGCAGGCCGGTCGCCGTGACCACGCCGCTGGTGACGTAGGAGCTCATGGCGATGCGCAGGGCGGATCGGAAGTGGTCGTTCAAGGCGGGACCTGGTGGCGCAGCGGGTGCGGGCCGCCAAGCATAAGGCGAGCCGCGCGCCACCACTTTCCCGCTGGTAGAGTCGGGCGGCACGGCAAGCCCGCCGGGCGAGCGATCCATGAACCGACTTCAATCCGAGCTGCAGCGCCTTTACCACTCGCCCGAGGCCGGTCAGGTGCGCGCGATGGTGCTGGAGGTCGGGCGGCCGGCCAGCTGGGACGCGCTGGGCAAGGCGTGGCGCGGCGTGCAGGCGGACCTGGGGCTGCCGGCCCCGGCGATCGCCGTCTCCGGCGCCGACGCCTTCCAGCTCTGGTTCTCGCTGGCGCAGCCGGTGCCGGCGCAACAGGCGATGGATTTTCTCGACGCGCTGCGGCGCCGCTACCTGGGCGAGCTGGCGCCGGAACGAGTGCGCATGCACCACGGCGCGGTGCTGCCGCCGCTGGAGGCCAGCCCCGGCCGCTGGTCGGCCTTCGTCGCCCCCGACCTGGCCGGCATCTTTGCCGACGAACCCTGGCTGGACCTGCCGCCCGGCCCGGAGGCCCAGGCGGAGCTGCTGTCGCGGCTGGAGAGCATCAAGCCGCAGGAGCTGGCAGCGGCCGCCAACGAGGCGCCCGCTCCCGCCGCATCCGCCCCCACATTCGCCGCCGCGCCTGAAGCCGGCCACGCCGGGAGCCCGGCGCCGTCGATTGCCGGCGGCGCCGATCCCAGGCGCTTCCTGCTGGAGGTGATGAACGACCGCGCAGTCGACCTGCGCCTGCGCATCGAGGCGGCCAAGGCGCTGCTGCCTTACGTCGAGGGGCAGCCGCCATGACCACCGACAAGACCATGGAGCCGGTCGTGAAGACCCTCGCCAACGGCGTGCGGCTGCTGGCCATCCCGCTGGCGCATGTGCAGAGCGCCAGCGTCGGCGTGTTCCTGCGGGTCGGCTCGCGCGACGAGACGCCGGCCAGCAACGGCATCAGCCACGTGCTGGAGCACATGGCCTTCAAGGGCACGACCACCCGCTCGGTGCAGGAGATCAACCTCGATGCCGAGCGGCTGGGTGCGGATGTCAACGCGTTCACCAGCAAGGACACCACCGGCTACTTCATGACCGGGCTGGGCCGGCACGCCGACCGCTTCCTGGAGATGACGGCCGACATCGTCCTGAACAGCACCTTCCCGCCGGCCGAACTGCAGCGCGAACTGCAGGTGATCCGCCAGGAGGCGATCGAGTCGCTGGAGGATCCGCAGGAAGGCTCCAGCGAACTGCTGGACCGCGCGATCTGGGGCGAGCACCCGATGGGCATGCCGGTGATCGGCACGGTGGAGAACATCGAGCGCTTCACCCGCGACGACCTGGTCGCCCACGTTGCGTCGCACTACGTCGCCGACAAGACCATCGTGGTGGCAGCCGGCAATCTGGACGTCGAGGCCTTCCTGGCCCAGGGCGAGCGGCTGTTCGCCGGCACGCTGCGCGCCGGGGGCACGCCGGCGCCGCTGGCCGCGCCGCGCTATGTCGGCGGCGCGATGGGCCAGCGCTTCAGCCAGGTTTCCCAGGTGTTCGTCAACATCGCCTACCCGCTGGCGCCGGCCGATGCCGGCCAGATGCTGGAGCAGCGCTGGCGGCTCGCGGCCTCGGTGGCGGCCATCCTGTTCGGCGGCGGCATGTCGTCGCCCTTCACCGACACCATCCGCGAGCGGCTGGGCCTGGCCTACAGCGCCGAATCGACCTCCGAGCACGGCGACACCTGGTTCAACTTCCTCGTCCACGCCGTCACGACGCCCGACAAGCTGGAGGAGCTGATGGCGGCCACCGGCGACCTGCTGCGCGAACAGGCGGTCCGGATCGACCCGGTGCACCTGGAGCGCGCCAAGAACCAGCTGGCGGTGTCGCGCGTGCGTTCCGCCGAGCGCACTTACGCGACGATGGAGCGCGCCGTCGAGGAGCTGTTCGTGCACGGAACGGTCACCGCCCCGGCCGACACCATCGCCATGATCGAAAGCATCAAGCAGGAGGAGGTGCGGGCCGTGTTCGAGCGCATGCTGCGCCATCCGCCGGCGCTGGCCATCACCGGCAAGGCCGCCACCACCAAGGCGGCCAGGACCCTGGCCGCGACGCTGTCCGGTGCGGCGGCGCGCTAGCCTTTGGCCTGCGTCGCCACCTGGGCGCGCAGCCGCTCTTCCTGCGCGCGCAGCTCCGGCGTCAGCGCCGCGCCGAAATCCTCGGCGCCGTAGATCTGCCGGATCTCGATTTCCGAATCGCCCGGCATCGGGTTGGGACAGCGCTTGACCCAGTCGATCGCCTCCTGCAGCGACGCGCATTTCCACAGCCAGAAGCCGGCGACCAGCTCCTTGGTCTCGGCGAACGGGCCGTCGATCACGGTGCGCTGCTTGCCCGAGAAGCGCACGCGGGCGCCGCGCGAGCTGGGATGCAGGCCCTCGCCGGCCTCCATCACGCCGGCCTTGACCAGCTCCTCGTTGAACTTGCCCATCGCGGCGAAATCCTGCTCGGTGGGCATGATGCCGGCCTCGCTGTCCTTGGTCGCTTTCACTAACACCATGAATCGCATGTCGGTCTCCTTCGGGTGGGATGTCGGCAGATTTTCCGCTCACCTGCACGACGAACGGCGCAGCCCGATTCGACAACCGGGCAAGATGGGGCCCCATCGGCAGGCATTTGACTTACACGATGGCATGGCGCGGCCGCCATGCTTGGCACTCACAGGATCGACGGGACCCATGTTTCAGCTTCGCTTTCAGCCCCAGCAGGGGCATTTCCTGGTCCACCTGGTCGGCCTGGTGTCGCTGCCGGCCTGGGAGGCCGGCTTGCGCGAGTTGCGCGAGGCCCTGGAGGGCCAGCCGGGGGACCGGCTGGTGGTGGACCTGACCGGGCTGGTCGGCTTCCTGGGCGTGCCCGAGCGCACGGCGGTCGGCAACCTGATGGCCGTGCACCTGAAGCGGATGAAGCGGGTGGCGATCCATGTCCAGGCCGAGAAGATCGCCGGCGTGGTCGAGGCGCAGGCGCAGCGCCAGGGGCTGGACCTGCGGGTGTTCCCCAGCCACGAGCAGGCGCTGGCCTGGGTGCTTTCCTAAGACCAGTCCCACACCGGCCGGCGCCTCCGTCCGGCAGCATCGGCCCCGCCCGGGCAGCACCCTTGAGCGGACTGAAACCACATCAAGGATGTTTCGATGCACAACAAGCTCCTGTTGACGCTGCTGATGGCCGCCGCCGCGACCGTCGCGGTGGATGCGAACGCGAAGAAACCGGCGCCGGCCAAGGTCGCCGCGCCGGCCAAGGTCGAGGCGGTGGCGGTGGACGTGGCTCCGCCTTCGGGCAGCTGGGAGTCGCCGCAGGCCCCCGCCAACGGCCACATCTGGTCGTCCGGCTACTACGAATGGAAGGACGGCCACTACACCTGGAAGCAGGGCGAGTGGATCCTGGACAAGCCCGGCATGGACTACCGCCAGCACAAGTGGGCGCAGCGCGCCGACGGCAAGTGGGTTCTCACCGGCGGCGACTGGGTCAGCGAGAAGGTCGCCGGCAGCAAGTAGGCTGGCGGCTGCGGCTCTCGGGCCCTCCGGGCCGGTCGAAGCCGCAATGGCAACGGCTACGCGGCCTTGCCGCCCTTGTCCAGGCTGCCGCTGGCCGGCAGCGTCTTCTCGATCACCGCGTCGTCCGGCACGTCGTGCGGGCCGTCTTCGTCGGGCATCGGGTTGCGCTCGTCGACCGCGTCCAGGTCGTCATCCGAATCGCTTGGCGGGGACTGTGGCGTGGGCATGGTTGCTCTCCTTCACAAGTGAATGGGGCGCCGGCAGCTCGGCGCCGCCGCTGCCGGCCGGCCCGGCGGCAATGGCGTCGGTCCAGCGGGCGACGTCGTCCGGCGTCATGGTGCTGGCCGGGGTCAGCCGGCCGTCCACGTAGCCGAGCCGTTCGACGTCGTGCAGGTACTGCTGGCGCGACAGCAGCGTGCCGGCGCAGACGCGTGGATCGTCGGCCGGCGGCTGCCGCGTTTCGGCCGCCAGCCGCGCAATCAGATTCTCCATCACCCAGCTCGGGATGCGGTGCCGTTCGCCCGGATAGACGAAGCCGAACAGCGTCAGGTGCGACAGCAGCACCCGCCAGTGCGGCCCGAAGCGCTGCAGCAGGCCGGGCCAGTCCACGCGCTCGGCGTTGGCCTGCAGCAGGTGGGCGATGTCGGCGCCGTCGTAGCGCTCGCGCTCCTGGATGAAGGCCTTGGACAGCAGCGCGTCCTCGATGTTGGCGACCAGCACCGGCACGCCCAGCACGTCGGCCTGCGCGTTGTCCTTGAACCAGAGCTCGCCCACCGGCGTCATGCCGTTTCCCGAATTGAAGATCAGGTCGATGAAATCCTCGCCAGCGTAAACCTTGCCCAGCCAGTGCGGGTAGGTGAGTTCCGCACGCCATCCCTGCGCCTGCGCCAGCGCGGCCACCCGCTCGTAGTCCTGGCGCCGGATGAACAGGTCCAGGTCCTTGGTGGAGCGGCGGATGCCCGTGAAGCAGGCATGGGCGAACGCCCCGCCGACCAGGAAGGGCACTGCCTCGTCGACCAGCAGTTGCAGGGCGCGGCGAAAGAAGGCTGCGGTCAGGGGCGGGACTTCGTCTTCCAGGGACGGTGCGAGCGCGATCGGTGAGGACATGCCGCTCAGGCTAACCGCGGCCGCGCGCGGCCGGCTGAGGTCCGGCGACCTCACACGAAGTCAGCCTCGGCCTACAGGCGGCGCACGGCGGCCGCGGCAGCATGGTGGCATGGGCAAATCCGCAGGCACCGTCCGCTTCGCCGTCGTCGGCGACATCCACGTCCACAAGGAATCGGGCGGCACGCTGCGCGCCTTCTTCGGCGCCGCCTCGGAGGCGGCCGACGCGCTGCTGCTGTGCGGCGACCTCACGGACTACGGCACGGCCGAGGAAGCGCAGGTGCTGGTGGACGAACTAAGCGCCGTCTCGGTGCCGATCGTCGCGGTGCTGGGCAACCACGATTTCGAATCCGGCACGCCCGAGGTGGTGGTGGACGCGCTGGCCAGGGCCGGCGTGCGCGTGCTCGACGGCGAGGCGGTGGAGATCGAGGGCGTGGGCATCGCCGGCGTCAAGGGCTTTGCCGGCGGCTTCGGCCGCGGCTCGCTGGGCGCCTGGGGCGAGCCGGCGATCAAGCTGTTCGTGCAGGAGTGCCTGAACGAGGCGATGAAGCTGGAGTCGGCGCTGGCCAAGCTGCGCACGCCCCGGCGCATCTGCATGCTGCATTACTCGCCCATCGTCGGCACGGTGCAAGGCGAGCCGGTGGAGATCTTCCCGTTCCTGGGCAGCAGCCGGCTGGAGGAGCCGCTGCTGCGCTATCCGGTGGACGCGATCTTCCACGGCCACGCGCACCGCGGCACGCTGGAGGGCAAGACCATCGGCGGCGTGCCGGTCTACAACGTGGCCAAGCCCCTGCTCACGCGCAGCTGGCCCGAGCGGCCGCCGTTCCGGCTGTTCGAGCTGCCGCGGGACTGAGCCTGTTGCTTTTCGTTGACGGCCGGAGGGCAAGATGCCTGGCGGCACCCGGCGATCGAGCCGGCCGGCGCAAGCCTCATTACCATCTCATCCAACAAGAAGGGGTTGGGATGAGGAATCTAATCTGCATCATGCTGGCCTTGCTGCCGGCAGTTTCCGGCGCCGCCATGTTCCGCTGCGGCAACGTGTACCAGGACCGGCCCTGCGCCGAGATGCCCGGCCAGGAGATCCGGCCCTCGGGCATCTCGGTGCCCTCGGGCGCCGCGGTGACGGTGCCGGGCGCAGGCAGCCGCCCTGCCGGATCGAAGGCGGCCGCCACGCAGTTCTGCGCGCAGAAGGGCCAGCAGGCCGAGAAGATCGTCTGGAAGCGCGAGGGCGGTGCGTCGCGCGACGACCAGATCGCGGAACTGGGGAGCCGCCGCGGCATGGTGAACGGCCAGGAGCTGGAACGGCTGATCCGCGACGTGTACACGCGCAAGGGGTCGGCGATCGAGATCCGCGGCCTGGTCGAGGCCGACTGCATGCAGCGCCAGCCGCACCGGGTGGTGGAGAAGGCGGACGCCGCCACCTGTGCGATGTACCGCGACATGCGCACCCGGCAGGAGATCCAGTCGCGCGCCGCCAAGAACCAGTCGCAGATCGACCTGTTCAACCAGGTCAAGCGCGAGATGGACGACAAGATCGCCGACGCCGGCTGCTAGGAGCGCGCATGAACAGATCGATTGCCCTGCTGCCGGTGTTGCTGCTGGCCGTGCTGCCGGCGGCGGTGGAAGCGGCCCTGTTCCGCTGCGGCAACAACTACCAGGACCGCCCCTGCGATGGCGCCACGCCGGGCCGCGAGCTCAAGACCTGGGACGGCGGATCGCGAAGCGCAACTCCGCCTGCCGTCGCGGCGCCCGCCGCCGCCACGCCTGCGCCCGCGCCACCGCGCGCTGCGCTGCCGACCTCGGCCAGCCAGGAAGGCGTGTCGATCCAGACGGCGCTGGCCAAGGGCAAGGGCCGCGTCACCATCAGCAATGACAGCGGCGCCGAGATCTGGTTCAACGTGATCGAAGGCGAGCGCAACAGCCTGGCGTGGATCCCGGTCGCCGTCCCCGGCGCCGGGCTGGCGCCCGGCAAGTCGCGGGATGTCGACGCGGGCCGGGTCGCCGCCGGCAGCGCGGTGCAGGTCAACTGGTGGCACCAGGGCGACAAGAAGCTCAGCGAGGCAGAGCCGGTGATCTGGGGCCCGGACCATGTCCGGTCCTCGGTGCTCAGGATGCCCTGAGGTCCAGGGCGGGCAGCCTGTCAGCTGTCCCAGCCGCCGCCGTCGTCGGTGCCGAAGGAGCCGCCGCCATCGTCCCACGAGGCGGTGTCGTCGATGCCGAAGTTGTCGGGCAGTGCCGCGCCGCCTGCGCCGCCCAGCGAGCCCAGGCCGGCATCGTTGGCCAGAGAAGAATGGCTGGCGGAGCCGGCGCCGGAGGGCAGGTCGCCGCTGCCGCCCAGCCCGTGCTGCGAGCGGTCCCCGCCCAGCAGGTGGCGGCCGATCTCCTGCGCCGCCAGCGCACCGGCGCCCACGGCCAGCCCGGTTGCCAGCCCGCCCATGATCTGGCTGCCGCGGCCAGGCGGCGGGGCATCGCCGGGCGGCGGACCATAGCCCGGCTGCGGCCCGTACCCCGGCTGCTGGCCCCACGCGGCATCCGGCACCGGATTGGCCGCAGAGCCGCCGCCGGCCGGATAGGCGGCCGGCGCCTGCTCGCGCGCCGCGCGCCGCGAGCGCAGCACGAAGGCCACGACGATGGCGGCGCAGGCCACCAGCAGCAGGGCGCCCCATGGGAAGGACGGGGCGGGCGGCGTGTCGCGCACCACGTCGGCAGCCGGCGCCACGCTGGCCCGGGCGCGCGCCGGCGGCGAGGCGCTCAGCTTGTCGCGCAGGGCCTGCACCGCGTCGGGCCGCGCGAACGGCAGGCCCGGCGCCAGCGATTCGGCGCGCGCCAGCGCCTCGCGCGCCGGCGCGGCGTTGCCGGCGCCGGCCTCCAGTTCGGCCAGCACGAAGTGGGCCTTGGCGCTGTTCGGGTGCTTGCGCAGCACCTCCTGCGTCATCTGCCTGGCCTGGTCGATCCGGCCGGACTGGGCGACGGAATAGATCTGCTGGATGGTCGGCTCGTCCTGCGCCACGGCCAGCCCGGCCAGGCCCAGCGCCGCCGCCGCCAGCAGCATCGTCCTGAGGATTCGCATGAACATCGAGACACACTCCTTGGCACGGCACCGGCCGTCGCAACCAAGGTATGTGCGCTGCGCCGGATTGCAAGCGCCCGGCGCGGCGGGGACGCCGGCTAGCTGCCCTCGCTCTTCCAGCAGAGAATCACCGTGCGCTCGTCCGGCGCGCCGCCGTAGTACTTGTCCAGGCACTGCCGGAACACCTGCTGGCCCGGCTCGGCGGCCATGAACAGGGTCAGGCAGGAGCGGAACTTCAGGTCGTCCGGATGGCCCAGGATGTCCTCGATGTCGTCGTTGGGCACCTGCAGCAGCAGCCCACAGCATTCGAGCAGGCGCGGGCCGAGCACCGGGTGGGCCAGGTAGGCGCGGGCCTCGGCCACCGAGTCCAGGCCGTAGCGCTTGGCCATCGCGCTGTGCCCGAGCGCGGCCAGCTGCGGAAACACGAACCACATCCAGTGGCCGGACTTGAAGCCGCGCCGCAGCTCGCCGCGCACGGCGTCGATCACGGGCGCCTGGGCGCTGACGAAGCGCTCGAGATCGAATGGGTCGGCGGCCATGCGCAAGTTTAGTGCGCGCCGATGGAAGCACCAGCCCTTGCCTCACCCTCCGGTTGGAGGGCGACGGCACCGAAGGCGCCGAAAAGCCTGCCGCTGGCGGCGAACTTGATGTAAAGCAAGGCCGGCGCAGCGCGGCCGGCGCATGCTTGTCCATGCAGGAGAGCAGACATGATGAGACGCAAAGCCAAGCCCCTTCCGAAGGCCACGCCCGACATCGTCGAGGAAGCCGAATTCGCCGCGCCGCCACCGATCCTGGAGCGCCCCGACGGCTACTACTGGCAAGGGGCGCATGCGCAGGCCGAGGTGGGGCCGTTCGAGAGCTACGAGCTGGCGCAGGCCAACCGCGACGCGGTCGGCGACGAAAGCGAGTCCCTGCGCGAGGCGGAAATCGGCATCGGCATGAACGAATGGATCGATGCCGAAACCGGGCAGCCGGCCGAAGGCCAGTCGCCGCCCCACCTGGAAGAAGAGTAGCGACCGCGCGCGCACGGCGCGCTTGATCTGGATCATCGCCCGCGCCGGACGCGGGCCTAGAGTTGACCGATCTTCCTGGAGATTCCCCATGAACATTTCCTCCCTGTGCACGCGCGAGATCGTGGCGGTTGCGGCCGACGCGTCGGTGCGCGAGGCGGCCGAGGCCATGCGGCGCGGCCACGTGGGCGCGGTGGTCGTCACCGATCCGGCCGAGCCGGGGCGTGCCGTCGGCATGGTCACCGACCGCGACCTGGTGCTGGAACTGCTGGCCACCGGCCGGCCGCCCGAGGCCCAGCCGATCGGCGCGCTGTGCAGCACCAAGCTGGTCGGCGTGCCGTCCACCGCCTCGGTGCAGGAAGCGGTGCGCACCATGCAGAAAGAGGGCGTGCGGCGCCTGCTGGTGGCCGAGCCGGGCGGCAACCTGGCCGGCGTGCTGTCGGCGGACGACCTGTTCGAAGCCATCGCCGGCGAGCTCGGGGGCCTGGCCGGCGCGCTGCGCGAGGGCACCGCGCGCGAAGGCGTGCGCAACGCGCCGGGAGCGGACATTCCCCGCGCGCTCTACCTGACCCGCAACGAACCCTGAGCGCACACAGCCAAGAGGTATGCCGATGAAGCCCGAACCGAACCCCCAGCGCGACGAGCCGCCGATCCCCGACAAGGAAATCCAGCAGGGCGGCAGCCGGGGCATCGTCACGGACGAGGTCCTGAAGCGGGTGGTCAAGCAGCACCCCAAGCGCGACGAGCCCAAGGTGGACAGCGTGGAGCCGGACGAAACGCCGCCGTGAAGCCGGCCGCGGCGCCGCGCTGGGAACATTTCGACCACGGCGCCGACATCGGGGTGCGCGGCATCGGCCCGACCCCGGCGGCCGCGTTCGAGCAGGCGGCGCTGGCGCTGACCGCGGTGGTCACCGATCCGCAGCGGGTTGCGCCGCTGGCGCCGGTATCCATCGCCTGCCAAGCGGCCGATCTCGACTTGCTGCTGGCCGACTGGCTCAACGCGCTGGTCGGCGCGATGGCGGTGCGCCGCATGCTGTTCGGCCGCTTCGAGGTGCGGCTCGATGGCGCCCGCCTGCAGGCGACGGCCTGGGGCGAGCCGACCTCGGTGCAGCGGCACCAGCCTGCGGTCGAGGTCAAGGGCGCCACCTACACCCAGCTGCGGGTCGCCCGCACGCCCGAAGGGGAGTGGATGGCCCAAACCGTCGTGGATGTCTGACCATGGAACTGAAGGACCTGATCCGCCGCGGCCCCTGCGCATGGGAAATCCCCATGCGCGGGCCGATGAAGGTGCCGGCCGTGGTCTACGGCAACGAGGCGCTGGTGCGCGAGATGGACGACAAGGCGCGCGAGCAGGCCGTCAACGTCGCCTGCCTGCCCGGCATCGTCCGCGCCTCCTACGTGATGCCGGACGGCCACTGGGGCTACGGCTTTCCGATCGGCGGGGTGGCCGCCTTCGACGCCGACCAGGGCGGGGTGGTGTCTGCCGGCGGCGTCGGCTTCGACGTCTCCTGCGGCGTGCGCTGCCTGCACACCGGCCTGCGGCGCGGCGACGTGCTGGGCGTGCAGCAGAAGCTGGCCGACGCCCTGTTCGCCGACATCCCGGCCGGGCTCGGCAGCCAGGGCGCGATCCGGCTGAACCACCAGGAGATGCACGACATGCTGGTGGGCGGCGCGAAGTGGGCGGTGCGCAAGGGCTGGGGCTCGGAAGCCGACCTCGACCGGATCGAGGAGGGCGGCCAGATGCTGCATGCCAAGCCCGGCTTCGTCTCCGACCTGGCCAAGACCCGCCAGCGCCCGGAGATGGGCACGCTGGGCAGCGGCAACCACTACCTGGAGGTGCAGGAGGTGGGCGAGCTCCACGACGCCGCCATCGCCGATGCCTTCGGCCTGCACGGCGGCGACATCGTGGTGATGATCCATTGCGGCTCGCGCGGCCTGGGCCACCAGATCGGCACCGATTACTTGAAGCGCATGGTGGAGGCGGCGCCGTCCCACGGGCTGGTGCTGCCGGACCGCGAGCTGGCCTGCGCGCCGCTGCGCTCGGAACTCGGGCAGCAATACCTGGGCGCGATGCGCGCCGCCATCAACTGCGCGCTGGCCAACCGGCAGATCCTCACCCACCTGGTGCGCGCCGTGTTCGCCCGCGTCCTGCCGCAGGCGCGCCTGCCGCTGCTGTACGACGTCTCGCACAACACCTGCAAGCAGGAGCAGCATGTGGTGGACGGCCGGCGGCGCGAGCTGTTCGTGCACCGCAAGGGCGCCACCCGCGCCTTCGGCCCGGGCCATCCGGACCTGCCGGCGGCGCTGCGCGCGGCCGGCCAGCCGGTGCTGATCGGCGGCTCGATGGGCACCGGCTCCTACGTGCTGGCCGGCACCCAGGCGTCCGAGGGCCTGGCCTTTTCGTCGGCCTGCCACGGCGCCGGCCGGGCGATGAGCCGGCACCAGGCCTCCAAGAACTGGCAGGGCCGCCAGGTGGTGGACGAGCTGGCGCGCCAGGGCATCTTCGTGCGCAGCCCGTCGCCCCGCGGCGTGGCGGAGGAAGCGCCGGGCGCCTACAAGGACGTCGCCGCCGTGGTGGACGCCGCCGAACAGGCGGGGCTGGCGCGCAAGGTGGCGCGGCTGCGGCCGCTGGTCTGCGTCAAGGGGTAGCGGCGGTCCGCTTGGCGACGCCGAAGCGCAGCGCGCCGCCGCGCAGCGACGAGAACTTCAGCGACAGCAGGTCCAGCAGGTAGTTCTGGTACATCCGCCACGGCGCGTGGGCGCCCTGCCGCGGCAGCAGCGCCCTGGCGCGCTGGATGTAGCCGGAGCTGAGGTTCAGGAAGGGCTGGGTCAATGCCATCGCTTCCTCGTCCGCCACCGGCACGACCGAGTCGAGGCCGCGCCGCTCCATGTGGTTGAGCAGCCGGCAGACATAACGCGCCGCCAGTTCGCACTTGAGCGTCCACGAGGCGTTGGTGTAGCCGGTGGCCACCGCCATGTTGGGCACCCCGCTGTACATCACGCCGCGGTAGACCAGCGATCGGCCCGGATCCGCCGGCATGCCGTCGATGCTGACGCGAGCGCCGCCCAGCATCTTGAGCTGCAGCCCGGTGGCGGTGACGACGATGTCGGCCGGCAGCTCCGCGCCCGAGGCCAGCCGGATGCCGGTGGGCGTGAAGCGGTCGATGGTGTCGGTGACGATGGAGGCCTTGCCCGCGCGGATCGCCTGGAAGATGTCGGCGTCCGGCGCGATGCACAGGCGCTGCTCCCACGGGTTGTAGCTGGGGGACAGGTGCCGGTCGACATCGAATTCCGGGCCCAGGAAGTGATGGGACGCGCGCTTGAGCAGCGCCCGCGCCCGCACCGGCCAGCGATGGCAGTACTGGTAGAACGCGGCCGCCAGCAGGATGTTCTTCCAGCGCACCAGCCGGTAGGCCAGCGCGCGCGGCAGCCGCCGGCGGATCGCGGCGCCGACCTTGTCGCGCGCCGGCAGCGCCACGATGTAGCTGGGCGAGCGCTGCAGCATGGTGACGTGGGCGGCGCTGGCCGCCATCTCGGGCACCAGCGTGATGGCGGTGGCGCCGCTGCCGATCACCACCACCCGGCGGCCGGCGTGGTCGAGGTCGGCCGGCCAGTGCTGCGGATGCACGATGCGGCCGGCGAAGCTGTCGCGGCCCGGCCAGTCGGGCGCGTGGCCCGCCTCGTAGTCGTAGTAGCCGCTGCAGAAGAACACAAAGCGGCAGCGGATGGGAAGGGCGGCGCCGTCCTGCGTGCTGCAGCTCACCGTCCAGCGCGCCTGGGCCGAGTTCCAGTCCGCGCCGGTGACGCGGTGGCCGAAGCGGATGTGCTTGTCGATTCCTTCCTCGCGCGCCGTCGCTGCCACGTACTCGCGGATCGCCGGCCCGGGCGCGAAGGACGCATCGCTCTCCCAGGGCCGGAAGCTGTAGCCCAGGGTGAACATGTCGGAGTCGGAGCGCACACCCGGATAGCGGAACAGGTCCCAGGTGCCGCCGATGGCCTGCCGCCCTTCCAGGATCACGTAGCTCAGTTGCGGGCACAGCGCCTGCAGGTAATGGCCGGCGGCGACGCCCGACAGGCCGGCGCCGATCACCACCACGTCGAACGAGGAAATGCCGGGGTCGCCGGACTCGAGCGCTGCCATGCGGTGCACGCTACCATGCTTTTTTTCTGGAGCAAGAGCATGGCAACCATCGCATTCCTGGGCACCGGGCTGCTGGGCAGCGCATTCGCCGAGGCGGCCGCCAAACGCGGCGACACCGTCACCGCCTGGAACCGCTCGGCCGACAAGGTCCGGCAACTCGAACAGTTCGGCGTCAAGGCCGCCGCCAAGCCGGCCGATGCCGTGCGCGGCGCCTCCCGCGTGCACCTGGTGCTCAAGGACGACGCGGTGGTGGAGGAAGTGATCGCCGCCGCCGGCCCCGGCCTGGCGCCCGACGCCGTGCTGATCGACCACACCACCACCTTGCCCGGGCTCACCGCGGCGCGGGCCGAACGGCTCAAGGCGCAGGGCATCAGGTACCTGCACTGCCCCGTCTTCATGGGGCCGCCGGCCGCCCGCAACGCGCAGGGCTCGATGATGGTCGCCGGGCCGCGCGCGCTGTTCGACAGCGTCAAGGACGCCTTGGCGCCGATGACCGGCCGGCTGCAGTACATGGGCGAGCGGGCCGACCTGGCGGCCGTCAACAAGCTGTTCGGCAACGCGATGATCATCGCCATGTCGGCGGCGATGGCCGACGTGCTCACCATCGCCCAGGCCAGCGGCGTGGCGCCGGCCGACGCCATCGACCTGCTCAAGCTGCTGGACCTCAACGCGATGGTGGCCGGCCGCGGCGCCAACATGGCCAAGGGCAATTTCGCCGCCAGCTTCGAGCTGGCGATGGCCCGCAAGGACGTGCGGCTGATGCTGGAGACCTGCGGCGCGCGGCCGCTGGCCGTGCTGCCCGCCATCGCGGCGCGGATGGACCAGCTGATCGCCGCCGGCCATGGCGCCAAGGACGCCAGCGTGCTGGGCATCGACGCCGTCGCGCCGGGGAGCGCCGCATGATCGTCGAGCGCATCTGGACCGGCAACGCCTACCGCAACTTCAACTACCTGGTGGCCTGCCCCGACACCGGCGAGGCGCTGGCCATCGATCCGCTGGACAGCGAGAAGACGCTGGCCACCGCCAGGGCCAGGGGCTGGCAGATCACCCAGGTGCTCAACACCCACGAGCACCACGACCACATCGGCGGCAATGCCGCGGTGGTGGCCGCCACCGGCGCCAGGGTGATCGCCCACCACCGCGCCGCCGGCCTGATTCCCGGCGTGGACCGCGGCGTGCAGGCCGGCGACGTCATCAAGGTGGGCAAGCGGGTGGAGCTGGAATGCCTGGACACGCCCGGCCACACCATGTGCCACATCTGCCTGCGCTCGCACACCGACCAGCCGGCGCTGTTCTCGGGCGACACGCTGTTCAACGCCGGCGCCGGCAACGTGCACAACGGCGGCAACGTGGACGCGCTGTTCGCCACCTTCGTCGAGCAGCTCGCCAGGCTGCCGGCCGACACGCGCATCTACCCGGGCCACGACTACATCGAGAACAACCTGAAATTCACGCTGGCGCGCGAGCCGGACAACGTCGCCGCGAAGGAGCTGCTGCCGCAGGTGGCCGGCCGCGATCCGGCCGCCGTCGTCACCACGCTGGCCGACGAACAGCGGATCAACACCTTCATGCGGCTGGACAGCCCGGGCGTGATCGACCGGCTGCGGCAGGACTTTGCGGACCTGCCGGACCGGCCCGATGCGAAGACCGTGTTCAGGAAGCTGCGCGAGTTGCGCAACAAGTGGTGACGGCTCAGGGCTGGGATGACAGCGAGCGCACTGCGCGGGCGGTGCCGCCACCGCCGACGTTCACGCCCAGCGTGAGCAGCGCCGCTTCGACGCCGGCGATCGCGCCCAGGATCATCGCGGGGTTGCAGTCGCCCAGGTGGCCGATGCGGAAGGCCCGGCCGGTCAGCGGGCCCAGGCCGCCGGCGATCGCCACCTGGAAGCGCTCGCGCGCCACGGCCCGCAGCGCATCGACGTCGATGCCCCCGGCCACCGTGATGGTCGTGACCGAGTGGGAGCGCGAGGCCGGTTCCTGCGCGAAGAAGTCCAGCGCGCCGCCTTCGCGCCAGCCCTCCACCGCCGCATGCACCGCGCCGGCCAGCTGCGCGTGGCGCGCCCACACCGCCTCCAGCCCCTCGGCGAAGATCAGCCCCAGCGCCGCTTCCAGCCCCAGCAGCAGGTTCTGCGGCGGCGTGCCGCAGAACTTGCGGTACGACAGCGCGTCCCGGCGCCGCACCCAGTCCCAGTAGAAGCGCGGCGCCGGATTGGCGCCGGCGAGCGCGAACGCCTTGGCGTTGACGGCGATGAAGCCGAGGCCGGGCGGGCACATCAGGCCCTTTTGCGAAGCGCCGACCGCCACGTCCACGCCCAGCGCATCCATCGCGAACGGGATCGCCCCCAGCGAGGCCACCACGTCGGCCACCAGCAGCGCCGGATGGCCGGCGGCGTCGATGGCGCGCCGGATGGCGGCTATGTCGCTGGTGACGCCGCTGGCGGTATCCGTGTGGACCGCGAACACCGCCTGGATCGCGTACTGGCGGTCGTCGCGCAGCGCCTGCTCCACCGCGGCCGCATCGATCGGCCAGCCCTCGCGCCAGGGCGTGCGGACCACGCGGCGGCCCAGCGCTTCGGTCTGGATCGCCCACGATTCGCTGAAGTGGCCGGTGCCGGGCACCAGCACCGCAGCGCCCGGTGCCGCGACGTTTTCCACCACCGCTTCCCACACGCCGTGGCCATTGGCCGCGTACATGAAGACGTCGGCGCCGGGGCTGTGCAGCAGCCGCTTGAGGCCCTCTTCGCAGGCCGCGATGTTGGCGTCCAGCCGCGGGTCGGCCAGGTCCATCGGCTGCGCGCTCATCGCATGCAGCACGGCGTCGGGCAACGGGGTCGGGCCGGGCGAATGCAGCGAGCGGCGGCCGGGGATGCGGGCAGGAGGATTCGTCATGCGTTGGTCGTCGTGAGGAGCTGGCCGATGCGGGCCATTATGCAAACTCGCGGCAGCCGCTGCCGATGGGGCAGCGCTAGCGCAGCGACACCATCACCGGCTGGTGGTCCGAGGCCTGGGTGGCGCCGTCGATCTCCATCCGGCGCACCCGCTGCTTCAGTGCGTCGCTGACGAACACGAGGTCGCAGGCCATCGGGTCGGGGCCGTACTCGCGCTCATAAACGCGGAAGGTGGGCGGCTGCGGCAGCTCGCCGTGCAGCACCCGCCACGCGTCCTGCAGGCAGCCGGCCAGGACCGGATAGTCGGGATCGCTAGGCGCCAGGTTGAAGTCGCCGCACAGGATCGCATTGGCGGTGTGCACCTTGGCCTGGAACGGCGAGCCGTCGTCGCCGGGCTGCGGCGGCGCATCCGCCTGCGCGCAGGCCTGCCGGTGCAGCTCGCACAGGGCGCGCGCCTGCGCCATCCGCTGCAGCGCCGAGTAGTACTCCAGGTGCGTCGTCATCACCCGCAGCGGGCCGAGTGCCGGATCGACGACCGTCACCACGGTGCACATCCGCGGCATGCTGCAGACGCCGGCGTCGGCCGGGTAGGGCAGGGCATGGTGCTGCACCTGCGCCACCGGCAGCCGGGTGGCGACCAGGTTGCCGAACTGCCGGCGCTGGCCGTCGGCGCCGAATTCGTCGACCGCCGCGCCGAAGAACAGCTGGAAGCCGGGCAGCAGCTCGCGCAGCAGCGCCGGCTGGTCGTGGCCGGCATTGCCCGCCAGGCCGGGGTAGTTGACCGCGATCTCCTGCAGGCACAGCACGTCGAAGTCAGCCAGATGCCGGGCGCCGGCGACGATGCGCTGCGGGCTGACCGTGCCGTCGATGCCGCGGCACCATTGGACATTCCAGGTGACGAGCTTCATGGCTGGCTGTCGATGCGCCGCCGGGCTCTTTCCGTTCAGGCGGCCTTGCGCTGTTTCACCCACTTCTCGACCGCGTCGCTGCCGCCGACCAGCTCGCCGTTGACGAACAGCTGCGGCACGGTGCGGGCCTTGGCGATCGCGCCCAGCGCCCGCGTGCGGATGGTGTGCGGCAGGTTGACGTCGGCGAATTCGACGCCCGCGTCCTTCAGTTGCTGCTTGGCCTTGGCGCAGAACTCGCAGCCTTCGCGGGTGAGCAGCGCCACCTGGTCGGGCGCCTTCGCATCCTTGTTGACGTACTTGAGCAGCGTGTCCGCGTCCGACACCTCGAACGGATCGCCCGGCTTGTCGGGCTCAATGAACATCTTGTCGATCACGCCGTCCTTGACCAGCATCGAATAGCGCCACGAGCGCTTGCCGAAGTTCTCGTCGCTCATGTCCACCAGCATGCCCATGCCGCCGGTGAAGGCGCCGTTGCCGTCCGGCAGCACGAACACGTTGTGGGCTTCCTGGTTCTTGGCCCATTCCTCCATCACGAACGGGTCGTTGACGGCGATGCAGATCACCTCGTCGACGCCGTTGGCCTTGAAGGTGGGCGCCAGCTCGTTGAAGCGCGGCAGGTGCGTGCTGGAACAGGTGGGCGTGAAGGCGCCCGGCAGCGAGAACACGGCCACGGTGCGGCCCTTGAACAGCTTGTCGGTGTCGGTCTGCTTCCACTGGCCGTTCTGGCGGTACTTGAAGGTGACCTTGGGAACGGGCTGGCCTTCGCGGGATTCGGGTTTTGTCATGGGAGAGGTCCGGGTTGAAACACAACCCGGAATCTTCGCCGAATTCCCTGTATCCATGGGTACAGGGGGGCCGGACGCTACGGTTCCAGCCGGACCGTCGGGCGGATCGCGTCCAGCTGCGCCCAGTCGACCTCCAGCAGGCGGACGTCGCGCCCGCCGGCCTCCGGGGGCGGACCGTCGCGGATGCCGACCTCGCCCAGCCCGAAGCGCCGCATGTCGTCGGCCGACAGGGCGTAGAACTCGTCCACGTCGTAGGGCGCGATCTTGCCGAACCAGCAGACGAAGCCGTCGACGCCGGCCTGCCGGTAGAACTGCTGCTCGCGCACGGCCAGCTGGCGGGCGCCTTCCAGCATCTCCGGGCTCCAGCTGGCCTGGCCGGTCTGCTGCAGGTAAAGCACGTGGGTCATGTTGCCGTGCCAGGCCACCGCCAGCGGATGGCCCATGCTCTTGCGCCGGCCGGCCGGAAAGATGTAGTTGGCGCAGGACGAGCGGCACTCGGTGGGCACGTCGACGTCCAGCCCGCGCGCCAGGATGGCGGACGCCATGTCCAGCGCCGCCGTCACCATGCCGCCGCGCGAGGTGATGACCAGCCGCCTGATCGCCGGGTCCTGCAGCAGGTGCAGGAATGCTGCGGCCGATGGCGGATTGATCTGGCCCTCGAACAGCACCGTGTCGCCCACCGCCTCCACTTTCGCCGCGGCCGTGGTCTGCGCGCCTGCATGGCCGGCCAGGGCGAGCAGCAGGGCCAGCAGCGCCGGGCGCGGGCGGGCGAATGCGAAGGGCCTCATGCCCGCACTATGACCGGTTCCTGAATTCCGCCGGGGTGGTGCCGGTCCAGGCGCGGAAGGCCCGGGCGAAGCTCTTGTCGTTGCCGAAGCCCGCCGCGGTCGCCACCTGCTTGATCGGCTTGTCGGTGCGGTTCAGGATGTCCTTGGCGATGGCGAAGCGCACTTCGTCCTTCAGCCGCTGCAGGCTGGCGCCTTCCTCCTTGAGCTGCCGGTGCAGCGTGCGCGGCGACACGTTGAGCAAGTCCGCCAGCTGCGTCGCGTTGTGGCCGCGCGCCGGGTCGGCGGCCAGCGCCTGCCGCACCTGCTCCACCAGCAGCCGGTCGCGCCGGTACTGCAGCACGGTCAGCGGCAGCGCGTGCTTGAGCATCTGGCCCAGCGCCTTCTCGTCGCGCCGCAGCGGCAGCGCCAGGTAGCGGGCGTCGAACTGGATCGCGGCTTGTCCTGAGCCTGTCGAGGGGGCCTGTCCTGAGCCTGTCGAAGGGGCCTGTCCTGAGCCTGTCGAAGTGGCTTGTGGCGCGCCGAAGCTCAGCGGGCCGGGGAACAGCAACGGGTAGGCGGCGGCGTGCGGCGGGGCGTCGAAGGGAAAGCGCGCCCCCTGCAGCGGGATGCGCGAATCGATGTACCAGCAGGCCAGGCCGTGGATGTTGCGCAGCACGTGCACCAGGCAGAACTCGCGCGCGGCGCCCAGGTCGCGCCGCTCCTCGATCGCGATCGTGGCCGTGGCTCCCGAGACCGCCACCCGCAGCGCGATGTCGTCGGTGATCAGCGCGTGGTGCCGGCACCAGCGCTTCAGGGCCAGGCCCAGGTCCGGCGCGCTGAGCGAGGCGCGGGCCAGCATGCCGTAGCTGCCCCAGGGCAGCCTGCGGCCGAAGGCGCCCAGGCCTTCGTCGTCCAGTTCCTGCATCGCCGCGCCCGACAGCACTTCCATCTGGGCGGCGGTGATGCGCCCCTCGGGCTTGTGCAGCTGGGCTGGCGTGATCTGTGCCAGCCTGAGGACGCCGGCGGGGCTCTGGCCGTAGCGTGCGTACGCCGCCACGATGGCTCGCGCGAACGCCATGGGGGTGGCGGCCCGGGGCGCAAGCAGTGGTTGGCGCGGCACGCCTTGCAGTTTCTGCGAGGATGGCAGGATCTGCAACCTGGCTGGCGCTCCGCGGCCTAGGGATTCGGCCTATGCTGACAGCCGGGCTTACGATGCCCGCAAGACGGTCGCGAGGAGACAAATGTCAGTTCTGGAAACCCAACTCAATCCCCGCTCGGCCGACTTCCAGGCCAATGCGGCGGCGATGCAGTCGCTGGTGGAGGACCTGCAGGTGCAGCTGGCGCAGGCGGCGGCCGGCGGCGGCGAGACCGCCCGCGCGCGCCACGTCAAGCGCGGCAAGCTGCTGCCGCGCGACCGGGTGCAGATGCTGCTGGACCCGGGCACGCCCTTCCTGGAGCTGGCGCCGCTGGCGGCGCACGCCATGTACAAGGGCGACGCGCCGGGCGCCGGGCTGATCGCCGGCATCGGCCGCGTCTCCGGCGTGGACTGCGTGATCGTCTGCAACGACGCCACCGTCAAGGGCGGCACCTACTACCCGATGACGGTGAAGAAGCACTTGCGGGCGCAGGAGGTGGCGCAGCAGAACAACCTGCCCTGCATCTACCTGGTCGACTCCGGCGGTGCGAACTTGCCCAACCAGGACGAGGTGTTCCCCGACCGCGACCACTTCGGCCGCATCTTCTACAACCAGGCCAACATGAGCGCGCTGGGCATCGCCCAGATCGCGGTGGTGATGGGCTCTTGCACGGCCGGCGGCGCCTACGTGCCGGCGATGAGCGACGAGACCATCATCGTCAAGAACCAGGGCACGATCTTCCTGGGCGGCCCGCCGCTGGTGAAGGCGGCCACCGGCGAGATCGTCTCGGCCGAGGACCTGGGCGGCGGCGACGTCCACACCCGGCTGTCCGGCGTGGCGGACCACCTGGCGCAGAACGACGCCCACGCGCTGGCGCTGGCACGGCAGGCCGTCGCCTCGCTCAACCGGCCCAAGGTGGTGGCGCAACAGCTGCGCGCGCCGCTGCCGCCGAAGTTCGACCCGCGCGAGCTGCAGGGCGTGGTGCCGACCGACGTGCGCAAGCCCTACGACGTGCGCGAGATCATCGCCCGCGTCGTCGACGGCTCGGAGTTCCACGAATTCAAGCAGCGCTACGGCGCCACGCTGGTCTGCGGCTTCGCCCACCTCGAGGGCATGCCGGTGGGCATCATCGCCAACAACGGCATCCTGTTTTCCGAGAGCGCGCAAAAGGGCGCCCACTTCATCGAGCTGTGCTGCCAGCGCAAGGTCCCGCTCATTTTTCTCCAGAACATCACCGGCTTCATGGTCGGGCGCAAGTACGAGAGCGAGGGCATCGCGCGCCACGGCGCCAAGCTGGTGACGGCCGTGGCCACGGCCAGCGTGCCCAAGTTCACCGTCATCATCGGCGGCAGCTACGGCGCCGGCAACTACGGCATGTGCGGCCGCGCCTATTCGCCGCGCTTCCTGTGGATGTGGCCCAACGCCCGGATCTGCGTGATGGGCGGCGAGCAGGCCTCCTCGGTGCTGGCGAGCGTCAAGCGCGACGCGATCGAAGCCAAGGGCGGCCAGTGGAGTGCCGAAGAGGAAGCAGCCTTCAAGCAGCCGCTGCTGGACCAGTTCGCCCACCAGTCCCATCCCTATTATTCCAGCGCCCGGATCTGGGATGACGGCGTGATCGACCCGGCGGACACCCGGCGCGTGCTGGCGCTGGGCCTGTCCGCGGCGCTCAACGCGCCGATTCCCGCGCCGAGGTTCGGCGTGTTCCGCATGTGACAACCAGACTCCGTTCGGGCCGGGTGGAACCCGTTCGCCCTGAGCTTGTCGAAGGGCTTCGACAGGCTCAGCCCGAACGGTGATTCAGACCAAACGGGAAAACAACCATGAACTCCATCTACACCAACCCCGACCACGAGCTGCTGCGCGACCAGGTCGCGAAGTTCATCGCCCGCGAGGTCGAGCCGCACGGCGCGGCCTGGGAGGAAGCCGGCTGCGTGCCGCGCGAGGTGCTGCGCCGCATGGGGCAGGCCGGCCTGTTCGGCCTGATGTACGAGAGCGCGTACGGCGGCGCCGAAGCGGACGCGATGACCAACCTGGTGTTCGCCGAGGCGCTGTCGCAGTCCACCTTCGCCGGCTTCATCATCACGGTGCTGGTCCACTCCGACATGGCCAGCCCGCACCTGCACCACGCCGGCAGCGCAGCGCAGAAGGACAAGTACCTCAGGCGCGTGATCGCCGGCGAGCTGATCACCGCCGTCGGCATCACCGAGCCGGGCGCCGGCTCCGACGTGGCCGGCATCCGCACCAGCGCCAGGCGCGATGGCGATCACTGGGTGCTGAACGGCACCAAGATGTTCATCACCAACGGCGTGCATGCCGACCTGTACTTCATCGCCGCCAAGACCGGCACCGGCAAGCGCGACATGTCGATGTTCATCGTGGAGAAGGGCACGCCCGGGTTCTCGGTGGGACGGGCACTGAAGAAGACCGGCTGGCTGTCCTCGGACACGGCGGAACTGGTGCTGGACAACGTGCGCATCCCGGCCGGCAACCTGCTGGGCGAGGAGGGCAAGGGCTTCTACTCGGTGATGAAGAACTTCCAGACCGAGCGCATCGCGCTGGCCGCGATGGCGGTCGGGCATTGCCAGCAGGCGCTGAAGCTCACCATCGACTACGTGCGCCAGCGCCAGGCCTTCGGCGAGCCGCTCTGGAGCAACCAGGTGATCCGCCAGCGGCTGTCGATGGCCGACGCCAAGACGCGCGCCGCGCGCCAGTTCATGTACCACTGCGCCTGGCGCGTGACGCAGGGCCACGACATCGTGCAGGACGTGTCGATGCTCAAGGCCCTGACCGGCGAGCTGGTCAACGAGGTGGTGCAGACCTGCCAGCAGTTCCACGGCGGCATGGGCTACATCCGCGAGACAGCGATCGAGCGGCTCTGGCGCGACGCCCGGGTGCTGGCCATCGGCGGCGGCGCCACCGAAGTGATGCTCGAAGAGGTGGCCAAGCGCTATTAACGGAACAACGACATGAATCATCTTGAACTGGCTTTCGACAAGGGGATCGCGACGGTCACCATGAACCGGCCCGAGGTCCGCAACGCCTTCAACGAGGAAGTGATCGGCGAGCTCAGCGCCGCCTTCCTGGGCCTGGGCGAGCGCGACGAAGTGCGCTGCGTGGTGCTGGCCGCGGCCGGCACGGCCTTCTGCGCCGGCGCCGACCTCAACTGGATGAAGCGCGTCGCCGATTACTCGCACGACGAGAACGTGGCCGACGCCGAGGCGCTGGCGCGGATGCTGCGCCTGATCTACCGCTGCCCCAAGCCGACCATCGCGCGGGTGCAGGGCGACGTGTACGCCGGCGGCACCGGCCTGGTGGCGGCCTGCGACATCGCGGTGGCGGCCGACACGGCGGGCTTCTGCATCAGCGAGGTGAAGCTGGGACTGATCCCGGCCACCATCAGTCCCTACGTGGTGCGGGCGATGGGGCCGCGCGCCGCGCACCGCTATTTCCTCACCGCCGAACGTTTCGACGCGGCCGAGGCGCTGCGCATCGGCCTGGTCCACGAGGTGGCGGCGCCCGACCAGCTGGACGCCAGGGTGGCGGCGCTGGCCGGCGCGCTGGTGCAGGCCGGCCCGGCCGCGGTCAAGGCCTGCAAGGCGCTGGTGCAGGACGTGGCGGAGAAGGACATCACGCAGCTGCTGATCGACCGCACGGTGCAGGCCATCGCCGACGTCCGCGTCAGCGAGGAAGGCCGCGAAGGCATCCAGGCCTTCCTGGGCAAGCGCAAGCCGAACTGGCTGCTGCCGGCCGCCTGAACGCCATGGACCATCTTCCGGGCCTGCTCGATACGCCGCACCTGCTGGCCCTGGCCGCGGCGCTGGGGTGGGCCAGCGGCATCCGCCTGTATGCGGCGGTGTTCCTGGTCGGCGCCGCCGGCGCCATGGGCTGGGTGGACCTGCCGCAGGGCCTGCGGATCCTGCAGCATCCGGGGGTGCTGGCGGCGGCCGGCTTCATGTGCTTCGTCGAATTCTTCGCCGACAAGATCCCGGTCGTGGACACCGTGTGGGACGCGGTCCACACGCTGATCCGCATCCCGGCCGGCGCCGCGCTGGCGGCCGGTGCGCTGGGCGCGGACGGCTCGGCGATGGCCTGGATCGCCGCATTGCTGGGCGGCAGCCTGGCGGCGACCAGCCACGCCGCCAAGATGACCACCCGCGCGGCGGTGAATACCTCGCCCGAGCCCTTTTCCAACATCGCCGTCTCGCTGGCCGAGGACGGCTTCGTGGTCTTCATGCTGTGGCTGTCGGCCACCCATCCGCTGCTGTTCGCGGTGGCGCTGGCAGTGACGCTGGTCGTCGCAGTGGTGCTGATGGTGGTGCTGGTCAAGTTCCTGAAAACCGTGTTGCGCGGATTGAGCCGCTTCTTGTCGGGCGCAGGCCTGTCCCCGGGGAAAACCAATGTTCCAGAAAATCCTGATCGCTAACCGTGGCGAGATCGCCTGCCGCGTGGCCGCGACGGCCCGCCGGATGGCGGTGCGCACCGTCGCCGTCTATTCCGATGCCGATGCCGACGCCAAGCACGTGCACGCCTGCGACGAAGCGGTCCACATCGGCGGCAGCGCGCCCAAGGACAGCTACCTGCGCTGGGAGCGGATCATCGAGGCGGCCAGGTCCACCGGCGCGCAGGCGATCCATCCGGGCTATGGCTTCCTGAGCGAGAACGAGGAGTTCGCGCGGGCCTGCCAGGCTGCCGGCCTGGTCTTCATCGGCCCGCCGGCGTCCGCGATCCAGGCCATGGGGCTGAAGGCCGAATCCAAGCGGCTGATGGAAACGGCCGGCGTGCCGCTGGTGCCCGGCTACCACGGCGCCGCCCAGGACCCGGCGCTGCTGCACCGGGAGGCCGACCGCATCGGCTACCCGGTGCTGATCAAGGCCAGCGCCGGCGGCGGCGGCAAGGGCATGCGCATCGTGGAGAAGGCCAGGGACTTCGAGGCGGCCCTGGCTTCCTGCAAGCGCGAGGCGATCAACAGCTTCGGCGACGACGCGGTGCTGATCGAGAAGTACGTGCAGCGGCCGCGCCACATCGAGATCCAGGTGTTCGGCGACACGCAGGGCGATTGCGTCTGGCTGTTCGAGCGCGACTGCTCGGTGCAGCGCCGCCACCAGAAGGTGCTGGAGGAAGCGCCGGCGCCGGGCATGACGCCGGCCATGCGCAAGCAGATGGGCGAGGCGGCGGTGGCGGCGGCCAAGGCGGTGGGCTACGTCGGCGCCGGCACGGTGGAATTCATCGTGGAGCAGCGCGATGGCGGCGCCATGAATTTCTTCTTCATGGAGATGAACACGCGGCTGCAGGTGGAGCATCCGGTGACCGAGGCCATCACCGGCCTCGATCTGGTCGAATGGCAGCTGCGGGTGGCGTCGGGCGAACCGCTGCCGCTGAAGCAGGAGCAGCTGAAGATCCACGGCCACGCGATCGAGGCGCGCATCTGCGCCGAGAACCCGGACAACAACTTCCTGCCGGCGACCGGCACGCTGCGGATCTACCGCAAGCCGCACTGCACGGCGTTCGAACGCAGCGCGGTGCGGATCGACGACGGCGTGCGCGAGGGCGACGCCATCTCGCCGTATTACGACTCGATGATCGCCAAGCTGATCGTGCACGCGGACAGCCGCGAGCAGGCGCTGGCGCGGCTGGACGAGGCGCTGGCGCAGACCCACATCGTCGGCCTGGCGACCAACGTGCAGTTCCTGCGCCATGTGGTGGCCAGCCCGTCGTTCGCGCAGGCCGACCTGGACACGGCGCTGATCGAGCGCGAGAAGGCGGTGCTGTTCCACCAGGACCCGGTCGGCCTGCCGCAGGCCGCCGCCGCCGCGGTGGCGCAGACCCTGCTCGATGAAAAGGCGCTGGAGGGCAGCGACCCGTTCAGCCGGCGCGACGGCTGGCGCTCGCACGGCGTGGCGACGCGGCGCTTCCAGTTCGAGTTCCACGGCCAGATGCACGAGGCGCAGCTGGCCTACCTGCACGATGGCGCGCTCACGCTCGCCGTCGGCGGCAGTTCCGGCCCGCTGCAATTCGCGCGCAGCGGCGGCGGCATCGACGTGCAGTACGCCGGCCAGCGCCAGACCGTGACCGTCTACAGCATCGGCGAGCTCGATCACGTATTCACTTCCCGCGGGGCGACGCAGATCCTCGCCACCGACCTGCTGGCGCACGCCGGCGAGGGCCTGAGCGACAGCGGACGCCTCACCGCGCCGATGCCGGGCAAGGTGGTGTCGATCGCGGTGCGGGCCGGCGACAAGGTCAGCAAGGGCCAGGCGCTGGCGGTGATGGAGGCGATGAAGATGGAGCACACCATCGCCGCCCCGGCCGACGGCACCGTGGCCGAGGTGCTCTACGCCCCGGGCGACCAGGTGGCGGAAGGGGCGGAGCTGCTCAGGATGGCATCCCGGCCTTAGCCGGGACCCGGACCTCGGAATTGGAAATGACCCCATGAGAATCTCCTTCTGCTGCTCCAACACCAAGCCCGAACCCTGGCTGGCGGGCTTTCGCGAGGCCTTGCCGGGCGTCGAGATCGCCGCCTGGCAACCGGGCGCGCCGCCGGCCGAGCACGCCGTGGTGTGGGCGCCGCCGCAGCAGTTCTTCGACGAGCAGGCGGGCGTCAAGGGCATCTTCAACATCGGCGCCGGCGTCGACGCGCTGCTCAAGCTGCGGCTGCCCGAGGGCGCGCTGCTGGTGCGGATCGAGGACGGCGGGATGGCGGTGCAGATGGCGGAATTCGTCAGCCATGCGGTGATCCGGCACTTCCGCGAGTTCGATGCCTACGACCGCGAGCAGCAGCAGGCGCACTGGGGCTTTCGCAAGCCGAACCGGCGCGTGGATTTTCCGGTCGGCATCCTGGGCCTGGGCGTGCTGGGCCGGCGGGTGGCGCAGTCGCTGCTGCATTTCGAATTCCCGGTGCGCGGCTGGAGCCGCTCGCCGCACCAGATCGCCGGCGTGGAATGCTTCGCCGGCGCGCAGCAGTTCGACGCCTTCCTGCGCGGCACCAGGATCCTGGTCTGCCTGCTGCCGCTGACGCCCGAGACGGCCGGCATCATGAACCGTGACGCCCTGTCGAAACTGATGCCCGGCGGCTACGTGATCAACGTGGCGCGCGGCGCGCACCTGGTCGACGACGACCTGATCGCGCTGCTGGACGGCGGCCAGCTGGCCGGCGCGGCGCTGGACGTGTTCCGCCACGAGCCGCTGGCGCCGGAGCATCCGTTCTGGCGCCATCCGAAGATCACCGTCACGCCGCACACCTCGGCCCGCACGCTGCGCGAGGAAACGATCGCGCAGATCGCGGGCAAGATCCGCGCCTTCGAGCGCGGAGAGCCTGTCGCCGGCGTGGTCGACCCGCAGCGCGGATACTGAGGTCCATCATGAAACTTCCATCCAGGGTCAGGCTGGTCGACGTCGGCCCCCGCGACGGCCTGCAGAACGAAAAGCAGCCGGTGCCGGCCGCCGTCAAGATCGCTCTGGTGCAGCGCCTGCAGGACGCGGGGCTGAAGGACATCGAGGTCACCAGCTTCGTCTCGCCCAAGTGGGTGCCGCAGATGGCCGACGCCGCCGAGGTGATGGCCGGCATCCGGCGCCAGCCGGGCGTGCGCTACTCGGTGCTGACGCCCAACATGAAGGGCTTCGAGGCGGCCCTGCCGTTCAAGCCCGACGAAGTGGTGGTGTTCGGCGCCGCCAGCGAAGCCTTCAGCCAGCGCAACATCAACTGCTCGATCGCCGAGAGCATCGAACGCTTCGCGCCGGTGGTGGCGGCCGCGCGCGGGCACGGCATCCATGTGCGCGGCGTGATCTCGTGCACGGTGGGCTGCCCGTACGAGGGCGAGATCGCGCCGGAGCGGGTGGAGATGGTGGCGCGGCTGATGAAGGGCATCGGCGTGCAGCATTGCGGCGTGGCGGACACCATCGGCGTGGGCACGCCGCTGAAGGTGCAGCGGGCGCTGGAGGCGGCCCTGCAGCATTTCGGCATCGACGACGTCTCCGGCCATTTCCACGACACCTACGGCATGGCGCTGGCCAACACGCTCGCGGCGCTGGAGATGGGCGTGTGGCAATACGACACCTCGTCGGCCGGGCTGGGCGGCTGCCCCTATGCCAAGGGCGCGACCGGCAACGTGGCCACCGAGGACGTGGTCTACATGCTGCAGGGCATGGGCATCGAGACCGGCATCGACTTCGACAAGCTGGTGGACGCCGGTGCCTACATCAGCGAGTTCCTGCAGCGCAAGCCCAACTCGCGGGCGGCGACGGCGATCCTGGCCAGGCGCGCCGGCTAGGCCCGGCCGGGCGCTACGGCGCCGCCGGCGCCAGCCACTTGCGCAGCTGCGTCCACAGCGCCTTCGCATCGACCGGCTTGGAGATGAAATCGTTCATGCCCGCGTCCAGGCAGCGCTGCCGGTCCTGCGGGGTGGCATTGGCCGTCAGGGCCACGATCGGCAGCAGCCGGTGCGCCGGGTTGGCACGGATGGCGGCGGTGGTGGCCAGGCCGTCCATCACCGGCATCTGCAGGTCCATCAGCACCAGGTCGTAGCTGTCCTCGGCCAGCCGGTCCAGCGCGACCTGCCCGTTGTCGGCCACCTCGACGACGCAGCCGCGGTGCTCCAGCAGCCGGGTGGCCACCATCTGGTTGAGGTCGTTGTCTTCCACCAGCAGGATGCGGGCGCCCGCCAGCACGTCGACGCCATCGGGCGCGGCCGGTGCCGTCGGCTGGGGCGCCGGGGCAGCAACCGCGCCCTCGCACAGGTCAAGCGCCAGCCAGAAGGTGCTGCCGACCCCGGCCTCGCTCTGCACGCCGACCTCGCCACCCATCAGCCCGGCCAGCTTGCGGCAGATCGCCAGCCCCAGGCCGGTGCCGCCGAAGTTGCGGGTGATCGAGCTGTCGGCCTGCTCGAAGGTCTGGAACAGCCGCCCGATCTGCTCGGCGCTCAGGCCGATGCCCGTGTCCTGGACGGAGAACTGCAGCCGGACGCCGCCGGCCGTGCGCGCCAGCAGCCGCACCGACACCGCGACCGTGCCGCTCTCGGTGAACTTGACTGCGTTGCCGGCGAAGTTGATCAGGATCTGCCCCAGCCGCAGCGCGTCCCCCACCAGCCGGGGCGGGATGCCCGCGCCGACCTCGAAGGTCAGCGCCAGCCCCCTGGCACGGCTGGCCTCGCCGAGCTGGCTGGCCACGTCGTCGAACAGGCCCTGCAGCGTGAAGTCGCCCAGCACCAGCTCGAGCCGCCCGGCCTCGACCTTCGAGAAGTCCAGGATGTCGTCGATGATCCGCATCAGGTGGCGGCCCGAGCCCAGCACCCGCACCAGGTACTCGTGCTGCGCCGCGGTCGGCTCGCCTTGCAGCAGCAGCTCGGACAGGCCGATGATGGCGTTCATCGGCGTGCGGATCTCGTGGCTCATGTTGGCCAGGAAATCGCTCTTGGCCCGGGTGGCCGCCTCGGCGACTTCCTTGGCCGCCGCCAGTTCGGCGGTGCGCTCGCGCACCGCCTGTTCGAGCCGGCCGGTTTCGGTGGCCGCCTGGCGCGCCAGCGTCCACTTCGAGGTCAGCGTGCGGGCCAGCTGGCTGACCTCGATCATGTCGAACGGCTTCTTGATCACCAGCAGGCGGTCCTGCACGTCCAGCCGCGCCAGCACCTCGTCCCACGAATGGTCCGAGTAGGCCGTGCAGATCACCACCTGCAGCTGCGGGTCGGCCCGCCACAGGTGCTCGATGGTCTCGACGCCGTCCCAGCCCGGGGGCATGCGCATGTCGACGAAGGCCAACGCGTACGGCTGGCCGGCCGCCACGGCGGCCTGCGCCAGCGCCACGCCCTCCTGGCCCTGGTAGGCCGAATCCATCAGGTAGCTTTCGCGCGTGACCGCCGGGGCCTGGCCGAACAGCGCCGCCTCCGCCTCGTCCATCAGGTCCACCTCCGGCCGGATCCCCAGGATCTTGCGGAAGTCCTCATGGATGGCCGGCATGTCGTCCACCAGCAGCACCCGGCGGTTGGCAGTCATCGTCATGGCTTTGCCGCGCCTGCCGGCGTTCCGGCGTGGTCCTGCTGCATGGCGACGATGTCCTTGATGTGTTCGATGTTGGCCACCAGCGACTCCAGTTCGCGCGCCGTGGCCTGCTGTTCGTGCTGCAGGTGCGCCGACAGCTGCTGGAGGTATTCGGGCAGCCGGCGGCCGCGCGGGTCGCCGGTGAGGAACCCCGCCAGGTCGGACCCGTGCTCGCGCAGCAGGTCCGCCACCTTGGCCAGGTTGGCCGCGCGCGAACCGCGCACGGTCTCCACCACCAGGCTGGCCGACACGTTGACGCTGTTGAGCGCATTGCCGACGTTGTGCAGCACGTTGATGGCGACTTCCGCCTTGCCGGCCCGGTGCGACGCCGCCACCAGCTGCCGGTGCGTCGCCGCCAGTTCGGCCTGGGCGCGGTTGCGCTCGGTGACGTCGCGCTGGATCGCCAGGTAGTGCGTGACGTTGCCGGCCGGCCCGCGCAAGGGGGCGATCTGCCACTCCATCGCGAACGCGCTGCCATCCTTGCGGTAGTTGATGGCCTCGCCGTCGAACAGCTCCCCGCGCCCCAGCTGCTCCCGCAGCCGCGCCAGCACGCCCCGGTCGGTGAGCGGCCCCTGCAGCACGCGCGGGGTGAGGCCGATCACTTCGTCGCTGGTGTAGGAGGTCATGCGGGTGAAGGCGGGATTGACGAAGACGATGCGCGGCCCGGGGGCGTCGAGGTCGGCCTCGGTGATCATCACCGATTCGCCGGCCTGCTCCACCGCCGACCCGAGCAGCCGCAGCGATTCCTGCGCCATCTTCATGTCGTGGATGTCGGTGCAGGTCCCGAACCACTTGAGCACCTGGCCGGCGGCGTCGCGCTGCGGCACGCCGCGTGTCAGCCACCAGCGGTAGGTGCCGTCGGCGCGGCGCAGGCGGCATTCCAGCGCGTAGGTTCCCTCCGTGGCCGTCGCGTGCTGCCAGGCGTCCCAGGAACGCTGCCGGTCGTCCGGATGAAAGGGCGTGGTCCAGTCGTCCAGGCTCTGCTCCAGCGACAGGCCGGTGTAATCCATCCACTTCTGGTTGAAATACAGCACCGAGCCGTCGGCGCGCGTGATCCAGACGATCTGCGGCATGGATTCGGCCAGGGTGCGGAACTCCGCTTCGCTGGCGCGCAGGGCGGTCTCGGCCTGCCGGCGCCGGGAGGCGTCGAACGCCGTGCCGCGCACCGCGACGATGGCGCCGGCCGCGTCCCGCACCGGCTCGCCCCGCAGCACCAGCCAGCGCCTGGACCCGTCCGGGCGCACGGCCTCCACCTCGATCGCGAATTCGATGCCTTCCTGCGCCGCACCGTGCAGCGCTGCGTCCAGGGTCGGGGCAGCGGCCGCGTCCAGCAGGCAGGACATCCGCGTGGGCGACGGCACGCCGCCGTCGGGGTCCAGTCCGAAGATCCGGTAGGTCTGTTGCGACCAGCGGGTCGCGCCGCTGGCGAGGTCCAGGTTCCAGCTGCCCAGCCCGACGAGGCGTTGCGTCTGCCGCAGGTCGGCCTCCCGTTCCCGCAGCGCCGCTTCCGCGCGCTTGCGCTCGGAGATGTCCTGCACGTGGGAGATGAAATAGTCCGGCCGGCCGTCCTGGTCGCGGACCAGCGACACGTTCAGCATCACCTCGACCAGATGCCCCCGGGCGTGGATGTAGCGCTTTTCCATCTGGAAGGCGCCGATCTCGCCGCTCATGATGCGGCGCATGTTGTCCATGTCCGGCCCGAGGTCGGCCGGATGGGTGATGTCCTTGAAGGTGCGGGCCATCAGCTGGACCTCGGTAAAGCCCACCATCTCGCACAGCGTCCGGTTGACCCGCAGCCAGCGGCCGTCGGGCGACAGCAGCGCAACGCCGATCGGCGCGTGCTCGAACGCGCCGGCGAAGCGCTCCTCCATCAGCGCTGCGGACCGGTCTTGGGTCGCAAGGGTGCCGGATTCGATGGTCATGATGCAGCGATGCCCTGCGCAAGCCGCGCGCCGCCGAGGGCGCCCGCGCGCGCCGCGGGCCGCGGGAAACGGCCCCGGGCCGAGGCAAAATGCCTGCCATGCGTCCCACTTCCGAGGCTTTCCATGGGCAGTGCTGAACCCGTTTCCCTGCCCGAGGGCGTGCAGCGCGTGGCGCGGCTGCTGCAGCAGCAGGGCCATCCGCATGCACCCCGCATGCTCGACGACGCGGCGCGGACCGCGCAGCAGGCGGCCGACGCCCTGGGAGTCGCCATCGGCCAGATCGCCAAGAGCATCATCTTCCGGCGCAAGGCCGACGACGCGGCCGTGCTGGTGGTCACTTCCGGCGACCGGCGGGTCGACGAGAAGAAGGTCGAGGCGCTGGTCGGCCTGGGCGGCCGGCTCGGGCGGGCCGATGCGGAGTTCGTCAAGGCGTGCACCGGCTACTCCATCGGCGGCGTGCCGCCCGTTGCGCACACCCGCCCGCCGGTGACGCTGATCGACCGCGAGCTGTTCCGCTTCGGGGAGATCTGGGCTGCCGCCGGCCATCCGCACGGCGTGTTCCGGTTGCGGCCGCAGGACCTGGAGCGGCTGACCGGCGCGCCGGTGGCCGACCTGGTGCAGGACCCGGCCGCCGCATGACGGCCGCCGACCAGATCGCGCAGCGGGCGCGCGAAGCGCTCCGGCTCGGCGAGTCCGAACCGCTGCCGTCGCCCTGTGTCTCGGTGTGCCGCATGGATCCCGCCAGCGGGCTGTGCGAAGGCTGCCTGCGCACGCTCGACGAGATCGCGGCGTGGGGCATGCTGGACCGGCGCAGCAAGCTGGCCGTGTGGGCGTTGATCGAACGGAGGACCGGCCAGTGAAGCAGATCACCTTCCATCTCGATTTCATCTCGCCCTACGCGTACCTCGCCTTCGAGCAGCTGCCCCGCACGCTGCAAGGGTTGAGCTACAGCGTCGACTACAAGCCGCTGCTGTTCGCCGCGCTCCTCAAGCACCACGGCCAGCTCGGGCCGGCCGAGATCCGGCCCAAGCGCGACTGGACCTACCGCCAGGTGCTGTGGCTGGCGCACGCCCACGGCATCGAGCTGCAGCTGCCGGCGGCCCACCCGTTCAACCCGCTGCCGCTGTTGCGCCTCGCGCTGGCCTGCGGCGCCGACGGAAAGATCAACCGCTACGTCGCCGAAACCGTGTTCCGCCACGTCTGGCGCGGCGGCGCCGACGCTGGCGATGCCGCCCGGCTGGCGGCGCTGGCGCAGGCCCTGGCTCCCGCGCGCGACCCGGCGGGCGACGCCGTCAAGGCCGAACTGCGGGCCAACGCCGACGAAGCGATCGCGCTCGGCCTGTTCGGCGTGCCGGCGCTGGTGGTCGACGGCAGGCTGTTCTGGGGTTTCGACGCGCTGCCGATGCTGCGTGCCTACCTCGATGGCGCGCCATGGTTCGCGGCGGGCGACTGGGAGCGCGCCGGCCAGGTCGCGACGGGTGCGGTGCGCCCTCACTGAATGGCCCCCAGCGGCCGCGCCGGCGACAGGGTGAAATAGACGGTCGTGCCGCCGCCCGTGCACGAATCGGCCCAGACCCGGCCGCCGTGCCGGCCGATGATGCGGTTGACCGCCACCAGCCCGGCGCCGGTGCCGGCCAGCGTGCTGTCGCCATGCAGCCGCTGGAAGCTGTGGAACAGCTTGTCGGCGGAATCGATGTCGAAGCCGCTGCCGTTGTCGCGCAGGTAAAACACCGTTTCGCCGGCGTCGCCGTCCTGGCGGCCGAACTCGATCCGCGCCGACGGTTGCGCGGCGCTGAACCTCCAGGCGTTGTGCAGCAGGCGCCGCAGCGCTCCCTGCGCCAGGTTGCGGTCGGCTTCGGCCCACAGGCCCTCCTGGACCTCGAGCGTCACCTGCCGCTGGGGCTCGGCCTTGCGCAATTCGTCCACCAGTTCGCCGCACAGGGAGCCCAGTTCCACCCGCTCGGGCCGCAGCCGTGCGCGCGCGACCTGGTTCAGGAACAGCAGTTCCTCGATCAGCCGCTCGCCCACCGCCGCGTTGGCCTGGATCCGGTGCAGGTAGTGCAGCGGCTTGCCGGCCAGTTCGCCGTCCAGGCTGCGCGCCAGCAGCTGGCTGAACGAGTGCATCGCGGTCAGCGGCGCGCGCAGGTCGTGCGACATCGATTGCGAGAACGCTTCCAGTTCGGCATGCGACTGCCGCAGCGCGGCCTCGCTGGCGCGCAGGCGCTCCAGCGCCTGGGTCAGGCTGTCGATCTGCGATGCCGCCTGCCGGGTCGCGTCCCATTTGGCGCTGAGGGTGCGGGCCAGCTGGCTGACCTCGATCACGTCGAACGGCTTCCTGACGATCAGCAGCCGGTCGCGCACGTCCAGGCGGACCATCACCTCCTCCCACGGATGGTCGGAATAGGCGGTGCAGATGACGATCTGGATCTGCGGATCGATCCGCCAGATCTCCTCGATCGTCTCCACCCCGTCCCAGCCGGGCGGCATGCGCATGTCGACGAAGGCCAGCGCGTAGGGCCTTCCCGCGGCCAGCGCCGCCTGCACCATCTCCGCGCCCTGGCAGCCCTGGAAGGCGGAGTCGAGCTCGAAGCCGGCGTCGGGCGGCAGCACCGGCGGGCAGCCGAGCGCCGCCTCGATTTCGTCCAGGCGCTGCTGCACCGGTTGCGGGGCGAGGATCTTGCGGAAGTTGTCGTGGATCGACGCCGTGTCGTCGATCAGCAGGATGCGCCGGTTGCCAGCCGGGGTCATGGCGGGCTCCCGGCGGGATCGAACGGCAGGTCCAGCGTGAACGTGGCGCCCAGCCCGGGACCGTCGCTGGCGGCGGTCAGGGTGCCCTTCATCTGCGCGGCGGCCAGGGCGCAGCTGTGCAGGCCGAAGCCGTGGCCGCGCTCCCGGGTGGTGAAGCCGTGCGAGAAGATGCGCATCAGGTTGCCCGCCGGGATGCCTTCGCCGTTGTCCTGCACCGACACGCACAAGCGGCCGCCGGGCAGTGCGATCCGCACGGTGAGCCGGCGCGATGATTGCGGCAGCGCCAGCAGTGCATCGCGGGCATTGCCGATCAGGTTCACCAGGACCTGCAGCACGCGGCCGCGGTCCAGGCAAGCATCGGGGACCGGCTCGAACTCGCGCACCACGACCACCTCGTCTTGCGACAGGGCCTCGCTGTTGATCCGCAGGGCGTCTTCCACCAGGTCGCCGATGGCGGCGGTCTCCAGCATCGGCGGCCGCCCCGCGTGGGTCTGCTGCATCGACACCACCTCGCGGATGTGATCGATGCTGCGGGTGAGGTTGTCCAGTTCCTGCAGCATGCCCTGGCGCTCGCGCACCAGCGCCTGGCTGACCGCCCCCAGGTACTCGGGCAGCAGCCGGCCCCTTTCGTCCAGCGCCAGGAAGCGGTCCAGCTGGGCGGCGTTGTCGTTGATCAGGTCCACCGCGCGCGCCAGCCCCTGCGCCCGCGACTGGTGCAGCGTGTTGCGCAGCAGGTCGGCCGAGACGGTGACGCTGTTGAGGATGTTGCCGACGTTGTGCAGCACGTTGGTGGCGATTTCCGCCATGCCGGCCTGGCGCGAGGCCTCGCGCAGGTCGCGCTGGGCCGCGTCCAGTGCCGCCTGGGCGCGCCGCTGTTCGGTGATGTCGGTGACGATGCCGGTATTGCGGATCAGGCGGTCCTGGGCGTCGCGGACCTGGAAGCCGCGCACCCGGATCCAGCGCAGCTCGCCGTCCGGGCGGGTGATGCGGTATTCCGTGTCCAGGCTGCGCCGCTCGCCGGCCAGGCCCGCGAACAGCTTCGCCACCCGCTCGCGGTCCTCCGGCACGATGTAGCCGGTCCACTTCTCCGGGCTGCCGTAGTGGTGGTCCATCGGCAGGCCCCAGATCCGCTCGAAACCGGGGCTGACGTAGTGCACGTCGCGCATGTCCGGCGAGCGGATCCAGAACACGTCCGTGATGTTGTCGGCCAGGTGGCGGAACTTGGAATCGCTGTCGCGCAGCGCGTTCTCGACCAGCTTGCGTTCCGTGGTGTCGCGCACCAGCGCCAGGATTTCGCCTGCCGGCAGCTGCACCAGCCGCGCCTCGTGGTGGGTCGTGTGGCCCGGCCCGCCGCCCGGGAATTCGACCGCCACGGCCGTGCCCTCGCAGGCCAGCTGCTGCAGCGCACCGGCGAAGGGGTCAGGGCCGACGCTGAGCCCGAGCTCGTGGATCCGGCGGCCGACCAGGGCGCTGCGCTGCGTCGCCAGCGCAGCGGCCGCCGCGTCGTTGGCATCCAGCACCAGGCCTTGCGCATCGAGGCGGAAGGCCGGATCCGGCAGCGAGTGGAACACGGTGTCGACCGCGACTTGCTGCAGCAGGATCGAGGGCAGGCTGGACATCACCTTGTTGTTGTTTTCCGCCGGACAGGAAGGACGCGGCGCGGGCCAGTTTACCTGTCCGCCTGCGGCTCTCGCCTCGGTCCGTGATGGGTCCTTCATGCCGTCTCGATGCCGCCAAGGGGCAGTTCCAGCGTGAAGGTGGCGCCCAGGCCGGCGCCGCTGCTTTCCACTGTCAGGGTGCCGCCCATCTGGCGGGCCGCCAGGGCGCAGCTGTGCAGGCCGAAGCCGTGGCCGCCCTTGCGGGTGGTGAAGCCGTGGCCGAAGATCCGCGCGAGGTTCTCCGGCAGGATGCCCTCGCCCTCGTCCTTGACCCGGATCCGCAGGATGCCGTCGGGCGCCTGCACCTGCAAGGTCAGGCGGGCGGCGGGACCGGCGGCGTGCATCGCATGCCGGGCATTGCTGATCAGGTTGACCAGGATCTGCATGATGCGGGTGCGGTCCAGCAGCGCTTCCGGCACCGGCTCGAATTCACGCACGACCGTGACCTGACTGGCCAGCGCCTCGCCGTTGATGCGCAGCGCGTCTTCCACCAGGTCGCAGATGCGGGCCGGCTGGTACAGGCTGGAGGTGCCGGCGTAGGACTGCTGGGTCGCCACGACTTCCTTGATGTGGTCGACGCTGCGCGCCAGGTGGCCCAGCTCCGAGATCACGTCCGCGCGCTCGGCATCCAGCGTCTTGGCCAGCGCCGACAGGTAGCCTGGCAGCAGCTTGCCCCGTTCGTCGGACGTGAAGTAGCTGGCCAGGTCGATGCCGGGCTGCTGGATCAGCATCGCCGCATTCGACAGCCCCTGGGCCCGGGAATTGCGCACCTTGCTTCGGATCAGGTCCGCCGACACGTTGACGCTGTTGAGGATGTTGCCCACGTTGTGCAGCACGTTGGAGGCGATTTCCGCCATGCCGGCCCGGCGCGCCGTCTCCAGCAGTTCGGCCTGGGTGTCGCGCAGCTCGCTGGTGCGCTGCTGCACCCGCTGCTCCAGCTCCTGGTAAAGGAGCGCGTTCTCCAGCGAGACCGCGAGCTGGCCGGCAATCAGCAGCACCGCGTCCAGGCCGTCGGCGGAGAACGCTCCGCGGCTCAGGCGGTTCTCCAGCAGCAGCATGGCGCGCAGCGCCCCCTGGTTCAGGATCGGGACCAGCAGCAGCGAGCAGCGTTCCAGCGCGGCGAAGTAGGGGTCGCGGCCGAAGCGCTCGTCGCGGGTGGCGTCTTCCACCAGCAGCGGCTCCAGCGTCCGTTCGGCGTAGCGGAAGGCCGACAGCGGCAGCAGTCCGCGGGTGGCGGCCAGTTCGATCGGCAGGGCCGGGTCCTGGCCGTCCGATCCGGCCGAGAGCGACCATTGCTTGTCCTGCGCGCTCCATTGCGCCAGCTGCACCGAGGTGGCGCCGGTCATCGACACCAGCAGTTCGGCCACCCGGGCCTTCAGCCGCTCCGGGTTGGTCTCGGAACTCAGCGCCTGCAGGGCCCGCAGCAGCGCCAGCGTGTCGATGCTGTAGTCCGCTGCCCGCTGGTGCGCCGCTGCGGCCGCCCGCCGCGGCGGCTTGCCTGCCGCGCGCAGGGAAGGGTGGGTGCGTTCCAGCTGGCGCACCTTCGCCACCGCGCCCCACTCGGCATAGCGCTGGCGGGCCTGGGCCAGGAAGCGCTCGGCCGAATAGGGCATGCCGTGCGCGGTCAGGAACAGCGCGCACCGTTCGGCAATCAATGCCTTGTGCCATGGCCGCACTTGCGGATCGGCCTGTGCCTGCGCGGCGTCGAAGGCCGCCGCCCCGGCCTCGAAGTCACCCAGGGCCCAGGCCCGCTCGGCATCGACCCAGCACACCAGGTGCTGGAAATTGCCCGGCATTTCGGCCGCGCGGTTCGCCAGCCAGCCGCGGCAGGCGTCGAGCTCGGCCAGGCCCGCCGCCTGCTCCGGCGGCTGCAGTCCGTGCAGGCGCTGCGCCAGGGCCAGCGCCTGCAGCATGTGCATGCTCGTCGTCAGGTAGGTGCCGCCGATGGCGTCCTTCAGCGACACTGCAGCCGCCGCGTGCCTGGTCAACGCCGCAGCGTCGCCGCCGATGGCGGCCGCGAGTGCGCGCGGCACATGGAAGTTGACCGCAGCCACCGGGTTGCCCGCCACGCTGGCGAGGTGGGCCGCTTCGTCGAAGCCCGGGTCGTCGAAGGAGCCGAGCGCCACCGTCTCGCCGTGCAGCATGCGGGAGAACTGCCGACAGGACAGGTAGCACAGCTCGGCGTGGGCGTTGCCGGTGCGGGCGCACAGCGCCAGCGCCTCCTCGGCTGCCGCGCCGAACTGTTCCACCGTGGGAGCGCAATCCATCAGCGCGTAGAGCGATGCATAGTGCGTGTAGCAGGCGTTCTGCAGGTCGCCGCCCTTGACCAGGCCGTCGTGCGCCCGCTGCGCCTCGGCGACGCAGAGCTCGAGCGGCTCGCACCAGGGCGCCGAGCCCAGCGCGAACAGGAACCGCGATTGCGACGCTTCCGGCTCGTAGCCGCGCGCTTCGCTGACGCGCAGGATGCGCCGGCCGATCATGTGGGCGGTCCGGTGGTCCTGGAAGGCGGCGACGCAGACGAACGGGGTGTGGCTCAGCGCGCCCACCAGTTCGGCCGCCGGCCCGTGCACGACCCACAGCCGCTCGCTCGCCAGCACCAGGCCGATCAGCACCATCGGGTCGCAGAAGAAGCTGGGCGGCATCATCCGGTTGATCACGCGTCCGGCCGCCAGTGCGCGCGGGTCGGTGGCCTCGGCGTGCCGCAGGTCCGACGCCTCGGCGTCGGCGTCGAGCCACCGGCCGAACAGCGCGGGGCCTCGCTGCAGCTGGACGGCCACGTCGGCGGGTGCCAGCAGCGGCAGACCGAGCCGGGCCAGCATCGCCTGGCCCAGCGCGACGGCCTGGTCGGGCTTGCCGTGGTTGGTCAGGCTGGAGATCTGGACGCAGGCGGCAGCGACCAGCAGCAGCGGATCGGCGCACAGGGCCTCGATCGTCGGATACAGCGATTCGGCTTCGTCCAGGCGTCCCTGGTTGTAGAGGGCGACCTGGCGCTCGATGTGCAGCGGCAGCAGCGAGTCCTGCGCGCCCGCGCTGGCCAGCAGCTTCAGCGCGCCCGCCAGGAAGCGTTCGGCGGTGGCCGGGTTGAACGCCTGCATCGGGTGGGCGTTGCGCCGCAGCAGGTGCGCGGCCTGGATCCGTTCCTGCGGATCGGTGACCAGTGCCAGTGCCTGCAGATACTGGTGCGCCGCGACGCCGCCGTGGGCGGGGCCCGCGGCCAGCCGCCGCGCCAGCGCCAGGTGCAGCTGCTGGCGCTGCAGCGGCTCCAGCCGGTCCAGGCATGCCTGCTGGAGCCGGTCGTGGCGGAACCGGACCAGCCGCTGGCCCTCGCGCTGCACCACCAGCAGGCCCTGCTCCATGGCCGGACGCAGGCCCCGTTCCAGCGCCGCCCGCGGCAGCGCGCAGGCGGTCTCGAGCAGATCCAGTTCGACTTCCCCGCCCAGGCAGGCCATCACCTGCACCAGGTCGAGCGCGTCGGCCGGGAGCGCAGCGATGCGGTCTGCCAGCAGGCTGTCGACACTGCCCTGGCCGATGTGACCGCGGATGGCGCGGGCGTCCCAGGACCAGCCCTCGGGGCCGAGCTCCAGTGTGCCGTCGCGGCGCAATCCGTCGAGCAGCTGCACGGTGGCGAAGGGGTTGCCGTCGGTCTGGGCCGAGATCGCCAGCCCCAGCCGCAGCGCCTCCGGCCGCGGCAGCCGCAGCATCTCGGCCAGCAGGTCGGCCAGGTCGCTGGGGGGAAGGTTGCTCAGGGCCAGCGTGAGCGGCGGCACGTCCAGCAGCGACCAGCGCGCCAGCATGGCGCTGAGCGGATGCAGCGCGTCCACCTCGCCCGGGCGGTAGGTGCACACCAGCAGGATGCCGCGCAGCGAACTGTCGGTGAGGACCGCATTGATGACGCCGATCGGCAGCGGCGCCGCCCACTGCACGTCGTCCGCCACGATCACCATCGGCCGTTCCGGCGACGCGACCACCCGCAGCAGGTCGAGGGTGACCTCGACCAGCCGGTCCCTGGCCGTCATCGGATCGATGCCCTCCTCGGGGGCCGGCGCTCCGAACAGCACGGCCAACTCGGGAACGGAGGAGACCAGGCTGCAGCCGACGGCTCCCAGCGCGTCGATGATCCGGTTGCGGATCGCGAGCAGTTCGTCCTCGGGCTCGGCCAGCAGCATGCGGCCCAGCGCGCGCAGGGCCTGGAAGATGCCGTCCGACGCCAGGTCCTGGCGCTGGGCGTCGAACTTGCCGTAGAGGAACCAGCCGCGCCGCGCGGCGACCATCGGCCGCAGCTCGTTGGTCAGCGTGGACTTGCCGACGCCGGGAGCGCCGTGGACGAGGACGCCGCGCGAGCCGCCCAGCAACGAGTCCTCGAAGGCGCGCTTGAGCGCCTGGATTTCCGCCTGCCGGCCGATCAGCCGCGACGGCGGCGGCAGGCGCGCGGCGAAGTCGCAGTCGCCCAGCCGGAAGGCGGAACGATCGCCGGCCTCGAGCCGGCCACGCAGCCGGGCCAGGTCGTGCACCAGGCCGTTGGCGCTCTGGTAGCGCTGGTCCGGTTCCTTGGCCAGCAGGCGCAGGATCAGGTCGGACAGGCCTTGCGGCACCTGCGGATCGCGTTCGATCGGTGCCACCGGTTGCGTGACCAACTGGCTGTGGATCAATTCCAGCGGGTCCTTGGCCTCGAACGGCGGCCGTCCGGTGGCCAGTTCATAGAGGGTCGCTCCGAGCGCGTACAGGTCGGCGCGCTGGTCCACCGCGCGGCCGGTGCGGCCGGTCTGCTCGGGCGCGAGGTAGGCCAGCGCGCCGGCGATCTCGCGCAGCGGCGCGAAGCCGGGATGCTGGTCGGCCGACATCGCGAGTCCGAAATCGACCAGGGTCGGGCGGCGGTCCGGCCCTTCCAGCGCGATGGTGGCCGGGCTGATCTGTCCGTGCACGACGCCTGCGCCGTGCACGGCAGCAAGCAGGACCGCCAACTGCTGCGCCAGCTGCAGCAGTCCGGCGAGGTCGAAGGCCTCGGTTTGCAGGAAGGCCGCCAGCGGGACGGCATCGTGGTCTTCCAGCGCCAGCACGTTGTTGGGATGCGGCCCCGAAGCCTGCCGCGGAACGCCCTCGATACCGGCCAGCTGCTGCAGGATCTGCCGTTCATGGCGCAGCCGTTCCGGCCCGTCGTTGCCCAGCGGCTCCTTGTAGATGATGGCCGGCCCGGTCCCGCTGGAGGCGAGGCTGAACACGCGGCCGGTCGCGCACTCGGACAGGAGCACCGGGATCGCGAGGGTCATGCGACTGGCACCACGCCGATCGGCAGTTCCAGCGTGAAGACTGCGCCCTTGCCCGGGCCGTCGCTGTCGGCGGTGAGCGTCCCGCCCATCTGGCGCGCTGCCAGCGCGCTGCTGTGCAGGCCGAAGCCGTGGCCGGACTTGCGGGTGGTGAACCCATGCGCAAAGATCCGGGTCAGGTTGTGTTGCTCGATGCCTTCGCCCTCGTCGCGCACGATGATCCGCAGCCGGGACGATCCCGCCATTTCGACGCGCAGCGTCAGGCGGGCATTCTCGCCGCGGCCGGCCATGGCCTGCTTGGCGTTGCTGATCAGGTTGACCAGGATCTGCAGCACCCGGCCGCGCTCCAGCGGCACCAGCGGCACCGGCTGGTACTCGCGGATCACGGTCACCTGGTGGCGGGTCAGCGAACTGCCCTGCATCCGCAGCGCGTCCTCGGCCAGGTCCGAGGCCAGCACCGGCTCGACCACGCCGGCGCCCGCGGCATGCGACTGCTGGGTGGTGACGATTTCCTTGATGTGGTCGATGCTCTTGGTCAGCCGCTCCAGCTCCTCGACGACGCCCGCCTGCTCCTGCACCAGGGCCCGGCCCACCGCGTTGAGGTAGTCGGGCAGCATCCTGCCCTTGGCGTCATGGGTCAGGAAGTCGCCGAGGTCGCCGGCGCGCTCGTCCATCAGCTGCAGGGCGCGCGACAGGCTGGGGACCCGCGACTTGCGCACCGCGCTGCCGATCAGCCCGGCGGAGACATTGACGCTGTTGAGGACGTTGCCCACGTTGTGCAGCACGTTGGTCGCCATTTCGGCGCGGCCCGACTGGTGCGCAATGGCCAGCAGTTCGCTCTGCGTCTCGCGCAGCTTGGCCGTGATCTCCTCGTTGTGCTCCAGCGCCGCCTCGGCGACGCGCTTGGCCTCGGCCAGTTCCTCGACGATCCGGCTGCGCGCCTCCAGCAGCGCATTGCGTTCGTTCTGGACCACGAGTTCGCGCTCGGCGCGCTGGCGCTCGTCCTGCTCCGAGGCCAGGACCCGCCGCGCTTCGTTCAGGCGCTCGGTGCGGGCCGCCACGTCGCGCTGGACCCGCCCCAGCAGGACATGGAACAACAGGATCAGGCTGCCCCCGATGGCGGCGTCGACCAAGACGATGGTGGCGACCACCCGCGAGCGCAACTGGGCGGCGGCGGTGATGTCGCGCATCACCACCAGCTCGCCGACCCGCTGGCCCCGCAGGTTGGGAAACGGCATCGCGATGATCTGCGCCGCCCGGCCGTCCCACTTGATCTCGAAGTTGCGCTCCTGGTGGCTGCCGGCCGGCTCGGCCAGGTAGGCACGCAGCGGGGCCGGAATCACGGACGTGGTGCGGCTCAGGACGATCACGCCCGGAAACTCGTCCCAGGCCAGGGGGTCGGGCTTGTGCTGCTGCACGGCCTGCCATTTGCTGCCGTCGAAGTTGGTCTTGTCGAGGGCGACAAACACGTCGGCCTTTAGCGCCTTCCTGAGGCCTTCGACCAGGTGCTCGAACTCGACGCCCATCTCCAGGTAGCCCAGGAGCTCGCCTTTGACCATCCAGGGGTAGACCAGCCGCAGCGTGAAGCTGCCCAGCGGCCCCTGTTCGTTGCCCCAGAACGGCTTGCCGGTCCGCTGCGCCTCCTGCAGCACGAAGCGGTTGATCTTGTCGCCGTCGTCTCCCGGTGCATGCACCCGCAGCAGGGCGGTCCGGTCCGGGAGGATGTAGTAGAAATGGGAGATGTCGTTGCGGGCCCGGATCCCGTCCAGGAGCGGCAGCGACAGCTCCAGCAGCGCCTTGCGGTCGCGCTTGCGCATCGCCGCCTGGAAGCGCGGATCGCCCATGACCGGCTCCATCACCGAGCGCATCACCTGGAGCCGCAGCGCGGTGCGCTCCGCCAGGATCACCTGGACCGCCGCCGCGGTGTCCTTGATGTCGGCCGCGTTGCGCTTGCCCTGTGCCGTGACCAGCATGACCACGAAAGACGCGATCAGCGCCAGCAGCCCCAATCCCAGCGGCACCAGGATGCGCATCCGAATCCCGGAGGCGATCGAGCGGGGATCGGCTGCCGGCTCCGCAGCGGCCCCGACGAAATCAGGCATGCGGTCCACTTGTCAGGCCGCCCCTGCCGGGGCCGACAAGCGCGCCGACAGTCGCGCCGGGATCCACTTCAGCAGGACCTCCCACATCGCCGTCAGCTCCAGCGGCTTGGCGATGAAGTCGCTGATGCCGGCGTCCAGGCAGCGCTGGCGATCCAGGGGCAGGACGCTGCCGGTCATGGCGACGACCGGCAGCCGGTCGTGGTCGGCCCGCCCGTGGATGAGCCGGGTGGTGGCGATGGCGTCCACGCATGTCGTCTGGACGTCGATCAGCACGATCTCGTACGCGTGGTGCTCCAGCTGCTCGAGGGCGGCGTGCCCGTCTTCCACCACGTCCACCGTCAGTCCGGCCTTCTGCAGGAAGGCGCGGGTGATGATCTGGTTGATCTCGTCGTCATCCACCAGCAGCACCCGGCCGCCGTGCAGGCGCGACCGCATGTCGGGCAAGGGCGCGCCGGGCAGGGTCCCGGGCCTGGGCAATCCCAGGCGTGCCGTGAACCAGAAGCTGCTGCCGTGGCCGACCTTGCTTTCCACCCCCACCTCGCCGCCCATCAAGTGGGCCAGCTTGCTCGAGATCGCCAGGCCCAGGCCGGTGCCGCCGAAGCGGCGGGGGGTGGAGGCGTCGGCCTGCCCGAAGCGCTCGAACAGCAGGCGCTGCTGTTCCTCGGAGATACCGGGCCCGGTGTCGGTCACGCTGAGCCGCAGCACAACCTCGGCTTCGCTGCGCGAATGCACCGACACCTCGATGCCCACCCGGCCGCGGTCGGTGAACTTGATCGCGTTGCCGATGAAATTGAGCAGCACCTGGGCCAGGCGGAGCGGGTCGCCGAGCAGTTCCGGCGGCACGTCGCGCTCGACCGCGACCTCCAGTTCCAGCCCCTTTTCGACGCACCGCTGCGACAGGTTTCCAGTGACGCGGTCCAGCACAGAGTCCAGGGTGAATGCGATGCTCTCCAGGTGCAGCTTGCCCGATTCCACCTTGGAGAAATCCAGGATGTCGTTCAGGACGGCCAGCAAGTGGTCGCCGGAGCCTTGCACCTTGGTCACGTAGTTGCGCTGCAGCCCGGTCAGGTCGGTCTGCAAAAGCAGGTGCGACAGTCCGATGATCCCGTTCATGGGCGTGCGGATCTCGTGGCTCATGTCGGTCAGGAACTCGTCCTTGGCCCGGGTGGCGCGCTCCGCGGCATCCCTGGCGCAGACCAGCTCCTGCGTGCGCTGCTGCACGGTTTCCTCCAGCTGCTGCAGGTTCTCGTCGGCCTGCCGCGCCAGCGACCATTTGGCGGTGAGCGTGTGCGCGAGCTGCGACACCTCGATCATGTCGAATGGCTTCTTGACGATCAGCAGGCGATCCCGCACGTCGAGGCGACGCAGCACTTCTTCCCAGGGATGGTCGGAGTAGGCGGTGCAGATGACGACCTGCAGCTGGGGATCGGCCTGCCAGAGGTTCTCGATCGTTTCCACGCCGTCCCAGCCCGGCGGCATGCGCATGTCGACGAAGGCGACCGCATAGGGCCGGCCTTCGTTGACGGCGGCGTCCACCTTGACCAGCCCCTCGCGGCCCTGGTAGGCGGAGTCGACGTGGAAGCCTTCTTCGACGGCGGCGGGGGCTTCGCCGAACAGTTCATTTTCCAGGTCGGCCAGCTCGGACGAGGCGCCGGGTCCCGAGAGCGTCTTGCGGAAGTCCTGGTGCATGGACGGCATGTCGTCGACGATCAGGATGCGGCGGTTATTGATGAGCATAGGTCTTACTCGTCGAGCGGATGTCGTCGGTCAGCGGGATCCGGGTCCGGCTGTCGTGGGCGTGGTGCATGAGGGGTACTACACATGAGCGGTGCGGGCTGCGCGACAGTTCAGCGAAGAGCGATGTAACAAAACGCATCCAACAGGGTTCATGAGACCTCATTCCAATCGCTGTGTACATAGTCATTGGCCTGCTCAAGAGTGGGCAATTTGCTTAGGGTCCGACCCGTAGTCCGGGGGCGTCGGGTCGACCGGCAACTCCAGCGTGAAGGTGGCTCCCTTGCCGGGCCCCTCGCTGGCCGCCGTCAGGGTCCCGCCCATCGCCCGTGCCGCCAGGGCGCTGCTGTGCAGGCCGAAGCCATGGCCCGTGCTGCGGGTGGTGAAGCCGTGCGCGAAGATGCGGGTCAGGTTCTCCGCCGAAATGCCCTCGCCTTGGTCGCAGACCGCGATCCGCAGCCGGTCGGTCCCGCTCAGTTCCACCCGCAGCGTGAGCCGGGGCACCGCCGCCGGCATCGCCGCCATGGCCTGCCTGGCATTGCTGATCAGGTTGACCAGGATCTGCAGCACCTGGCCGCGGTCCATCGGGATCGGAGGCACCGGCGTGAACTCCCGGATCACGGTCACCCGATGGCGTGTCAGCGACGGGGCCTGCATCCTCAGCGCGTCCTCCGCCAGCTCGGTGGCCAGGACGAGCTCGATCACGCCGGCGCCGGTGGCGTGGGATTGCTGCACGGTGACGATGTCCTTGATGTGGTCGATGCTCTTGGCCAGGCGTGCCAGTTCCTCGAACTGGCACTGCTGCTCCGTCACCAGGGCCTTGGTCACCGCAGCGATGTAGCCGGGCAGCATCCTGCCCTTCTCGTCCCGGCTCAGGAAGTCGCCCAGGTCGGTGGAGTGATCGTCGATCAGGCGGACGGCCCGTGTCAGTCCGGGCAGGCGCGAGCGCCGCAGCGCCGCGCCCATCAGGCCGGCGGACACGTTGACGCTGTTGAGGACGTTGCCCACGTTGTGCAGCACGTTGGTGGCGATCTCGGCCCGGCCGGCCTGGCGCGCCGTTGCCAGCAGCTCGCTCTGCATGGCCCGCAGCTGGCCCGTGACCTCCTGGTTGCTGCGCAGCGCGGCTTCTGCCTTCTGGTTGGCGGCAGCGAGTTCTTCCACCATCCGGCTGCGCGTTTCCAGCAGTTCGTTTCGTTCCTGCTGGACGCCCAGTTCCTGCTCGGCCCGCTGGCGCTCCTGCTGCTCCAGCACCAGCACCCGCTGCGCGTCGTTCAGGCGCGCCGTGCGCGTCGCCACGCCGCGCTGGACCCGGCCCAGCAGCACGTAGAAGAACAGCATCAGCCCGCTGCCGGCCGCCCCGACGACGGCGATGATGGCGACCACCGTCTTGGTGCGCCCGGCCGCCGCCGCGGTCATGTCCTCCATCACCACCATCACACCCAGGCGCTGCCCAAGGCGGTTCATGAACGGCACGCCGATGGTCTGCACCACCCGGCCGTCCGCCGCGAACTCGAAGTTGTCTTCGCGCTCGCGCCCGGCGGGTTGCGACAGGTAGGCCTGGACCGAGGGCGGGATGGCCTTGAGCGTGCGATTGAGCACCACCACCTGGGGAAACTCGTCCCAGGGAATCGGCTCCTCCTTCCTGGCCTGGCGCTGCTGCCACTGGCCGGCGTCCAGGTAGGACTTGTCGATGGCGACGAAGACATCCGCGTCCAGCGCGGTCTTGATCCCTTCCATCAGCTGCTCGAAATCGATGCCGAGCTGGAGGTAGCCGATCAGCTTCTCGTCGACGCGCCAGGGGTAGACCACCTGCAGCGTGAAGTCGCCCTGTGGCCCCAGCTCGCTGCCCCAGAACGGCTTGTCGTACTGCGATTCCTCCAGCAGGAAGCGACTGAACTTGTCGCCGTGGTCGCCGGGCGCCTCGACCCGCAGCAGCACGGTCTTGTCGGGGAGGATGTAGTCGAAGCGCGAGATGCTGTTCTTGGTCCAGATCCCGTCCCTGATGGGCATGGACAGGTCGAGCAGGGCCTGGCGGTCGCGGTTGCGGAACGCGGCCTCGATGTTGGGGTCCCGCATGATCAGCTCGATGACCGTGCGCATCGTCTGCACCTCGTGCGAGGTCCGCTCCTGCAGCATCACGTCGGCCGCCGCCGCGGAACGGGCGATGTCCATTTCATTTCGCTTCATGCGCGCGAGGACCAGCACGGCGACGAAACTGGACACCAGCAGGACCAGGGCCAGGGCGAGCGGAACCAGCACCTGCATGCGCAGGCCAGCGGCAACCCAGCGCGCGTCGATCACTGGCGCCGACGGGTCGGTCGCGGGGGAATTCGGCATGTGCTGGCGCGGGTCAGGCGATGAACGAGGCCGCGACAAGGGGCGGGACCGGCATCAGGTCTGCGCCTGGGCTTGCCTGGGCGCCACGGCGGGCGCGGGCTCGTGGGTCGGCAGGGAGAAGTAGAAGGTGCTGCCTTCGCCCGCGACCGAATCGGCCCAGACCCGGCCGCCGTGGCGGGCCATGATGCGGCTCACCGTCACCAGGCCGACCCCGGTGCCCGGGAAGTCGTGGTGGGCGTGCAGGCGATGGAAGTTGTGAAACAGCTGGTCGGCATCCGCCATGTCGAAGCCGCAGCCGTTGTCGCGGACGAAAAAGGTGCTTTGCTCGCAGGTTTCCAGCGCCATGCCGATCTCGATCAGCGTCGCCTCGCGGCGGGAGCTGAATTTCCAGGCGTTCTCCACCAGGTTGCGGATCGCGATGCGCATCAGCCTGGCGTCGCCGTGCACCCGCAATCCGGGTTGAACCGTCACGACCGCCTTGCGGTCCGGCGACGCGTCCTGCAGATCCAGGGTCAGCTGCCGCACCATCGGGGCGATATCGAGCGGCTCCAGCTGCAACTCGGCGCGTGCGATATGGGTCAGGGTCAGCAGCCCGTCCACCAGCTTCTGTCCGAGCATGGTGCCGGCGCGGATGCGATCGAGGTAATGCAGCGCGTTGCCGCTGCAATCGCCCAGTTCCGACTGCAGCAGGCCTGCGAACGAGCCGATGGTCGCGAGCGGCGACTGGAGATCGTGCGAGACCGAATTCGCGAACCCTTCCAGCTCCTGGCTCTTGTAGCGCAATGCGCTTTCGGACGCGCGCAGGTGCTCGACCAGCACCTCCAGTTCCTTCTTCTGTTCGTCGGCCCGGCGGGCAAGCGACCACTTGGCCGTCAGGGCGCGCGCCAGCTGGCTGACCTCGATGATGTCGAAGGGTTTCTTGACGATCAGCAGCCGGTCCTGGACGTCCAGCCGCTCCAGCACCTCCTCCCAGGGATGATCGGAATAGGCGGTGCAGATCACCACCTGCAGCCTGGGGTCTGCCTCCCAGAGCCGTTGCACCGTCTCCAGGCCGTCCCAGCCCGGGGGCATCCGCATGTCGACGAAGGCCATGGCGAACGGCATTCCCGCCTCGGCTGCCTCCTTGACGAAGGCCAGGCCTTCCCGGCCCTGGTAGGCGGACACCAGTTCGAATTCTGACGCGGGTCGCGGCGGGATGTCGAACAGGGCCATGTCGGTGGGCCCGAAGTCCGGCCCGGCGCACTGTGTCCCCAGGATCTTGCGGAAATCCTCGTGGATCGATCGGGTGTCGTCGATCAGCAGGATCCGGTTGTTTGAATCGCGGGTCATGACGGGCCTTGGGGACTGCACGGGGTGGCGGAGCGGACTTTCGTAACAATGAAGTTACGTGAAGTAACAAAAAGCATCTATAACACCGATCAGACACCAACTCGGCCGTCGGGGATAGAGGCGAAGAGCCTGTCTTGAGTAGTCCATTTGCCTACTTGACTCCCGTCAGCATGGGGTCAGTTTGGCGCAAGCCAGCGTTGGTTTGGCGTCAGAGCAGGGTCAGAGCGCCGCCGAAGAATTGCCGGCAAGCGCCCATCTCGGGCGCGCAGCAAAGGAGACCGTCCCATGGCCATTGCCGCCACAGCCGCCGCCGCCACTGCCCGGCCGATGTCCGCCGAAGAGAAGAGGTGATCTTCGCTTCCTCGCTCGGCACCGTGTTCGAGTGGTACGACTTCTACCTGGACGGATCGGTGGCGCCGATCATCGCCAAACAGTTCATTTCCGGCCTGGCCTGATCATGGGCCTGTCGACCTTCATCGTCGGCGTGCTGCCTTCCTATGCCGCGATCGGCGTGGCCGCACCGGCGGTGCTGATCGCGCTGCGGCTGCTGCAGGGGCTGGCGTTGGGCGGCGAGTACGGCGGCGCCGCGACCTATGTGGCCGAACATGGGCCGCAGGGCAAGCGCGGTGCGTATACGGGATGGATCCAGACCACCGCGACCGCGGGGCTGTTCCTGTCGCTGCTGGTGATCCTGGGCGTGCGCACCTCGCTGGGCGAAGCGGCGTCCGGCGACCGGGGCTGGCGCTTGCCCTTCCTGGTGTCGATCCTGCTGCTGGCGGTGTCGGTATGGATCCGCCTGACCATGAACGAATCGCCGGCCTTCCGCAAGATGAAGGCCGAAGGGCGCACCTCGAAGGCGCCGCTGACCGAGTCCTTCGGCCAGTGGAAGAACCTCAAGATCGTGATCCTGGCGCTGGTCGGCCTGACCGCCGGCCAGGCCGTGGTCTGGTACTCGGGCCAGTTCTACGCGCTGTTCTTCATGACCCAGGCGCTCAAGGTCGACAACGCCACCGCCAACATCATGGTGGCCGCCGCGCTGTTGATCGGCACGCCCTTCTTCATCGTGTCCGGCGCGCTGTCGGAGCTGGCCAACGCCTCGGTGAGCTACGACAACGTGGAAGCGCCGGCCGGCACGCCGGCCACCATCAAGATCGGCGAAACGGTGATTCCGAGCTACAGCAGCAAGGGACTGGGTGCCGTGATTGCCGGCGCGACCTTCGTGATCGGCACGCTGTTCATCCGGGAGACCAGGGACGTGGACATCTACGCCCGCGACTGAGCATCTCAGGTCCGGCGCGGCCCGCTTCGCGCGGGCTTTTTTGTTTCATTTCATGTCCGGGCCCGCAGTAACCCCAGGCCGGCGCCGATGGTGGGCGGTCCCTAGAATGTTCCGCCTCACTCAAGAAAAGACCAACTGAATGACCCAGGGACTGATCCGGATCCGCGGCGCCAGGCAGCACAACCTCAAGAACCTCGACCTCGACCTGCGCACCGGCGAACTCACGGTGGTGACGGGTCCCAGCGGCTCGGGCAAGTCGAGCCTGGTGTTCGACACCTTGTACGCCGAGGGCCAGCGCCGTTACGTCGAAACCTTCTCCGCCTACGCGCGCCAGTTCCTGGACCGCATGGACAAGCCGGCGGTGGACCGCGTGGACGGCGTGCCGCCGGCGATCGCGATCGACCAGACCAACCCGGTGCGCTCCTCGCGCTCCACCGTCGGCACGATGACGGAGCTCAACGACCACCTGAAGCTGCTGTTCGCCCGCGCCGCCAACCTGTTCGACCGCAAGACGGCGAAGGCCGTGCGGCACGACTCGCCGGAATCGATCTATGCGGAGCTGATGGCCCGCACCGCCGGCAGCGACCCGCGGCTGGTCGTGACCTTCCCGGTGGAATTGCCGGGCGGGACGACCGCCGAAGAGCTGGAGCAGTGGCTGGCCGCCAGCGGCTTCACCCGCGTGCAGGCGGAGCGCGAAGTTGCGACGCCGACCGGTCCCCGCAAAGTGCTGGACGTGGTCGCGGACCGCTTCCGCATCCAGGGCACCGAGCGGGCGCGGGCGCTGGAGGCGATCGAGGTGGCGCTCAAGCGCGGCGTCGGGCGGATGAGCGTCTACGTCGCTGAAATGGGGTCAGATCCCGATTCAGGACGCGGAGCAGCCGGCGACGGCAGCGCAACTTCGAAATCGGGCTCTGACCCCATTTCCCCCGCCAACGACATCTGGAAATTCTCCACCGGCCTGCACTGCCCCGACAGCGACATCCGCTACGCCGACCCGATCCCGTCGCTGTTCTCGTTCAACTCCGCGGTCGGCGCCTGCGAGACCTGCCGCGGCTTCGGCCGGGTGATCGGCGTCGACTACGGGCTGGTGATCCCCAACGACAAGCTGACGCTGCGCGCCGGCGCGATCAAGACCATCCAGACGCCGGCCTGGTCCGAAGCGCAGGACGACCTGATGAAGTACGCGGAGGCTGCCGGCATCCCGCGCGACACGCCCTGGTACAAGCTCACGCCCGACCAGCAGAAATGGGTGGTCCAGGGCAACCCGAACTACAAGGACGGCAACTGGAGCAAGCAGTGGTACGGCATCAAGCGCTTTTTCGAATACCTCGAAAGCAAGGCCTACAAGATGCACATCCGGGTGCTGCTGTCCAAGTACCGCAGCTACACGCCCTGCCACGTCTGCGAAGGCGCGCGCCTGAAGACCGAGAGCCTGCTGTGGCGCATCGGCAGCAAGGACGACGCCGATGCGGTGCTGGAGCCTGGCAAGCGCTTCATGCCGGCCGGCGTGGACTGGACGCGCGAGCAACTGGAGGCGCTGCCGGGCCTGTGCCTGCACGACCTGATGCTGATGCCGATCGACAAGCTGCGCAAGTTCTTCGACCGCATGACCGTTCGCCCTGAGCTTGCCCTTCGACAAGCTCAGGACGATCGGAAGTCAGGGGCTTCCCTTCGACAGGCTCAGGACGGGCTCGGCTCAGCCCGAACCGGTCAGGAAGAAGCCCTCAAGCTGTTGTTCGAGGAGATCACCACCCGCCTGAAGTACCTGGTCGACGTCGGCATCGGCTACCTCACGCTGGACCGGCAGAGCCGCACGCTGTCGGGCGGCGAGGTGCAGCGGATCAACCTGACCACCGCCCTGGGCACCTCGCTGGTCAACACGCTGTTCGTGCTGGACGAGCCCAGCATCGGCCTGCATCCGCGCGACATGAACCGGATCACGGAGGCGATGAAGCGCCTGCGCGACGCCGGCAACACGCTGGTGGTGGTGGAGCACGACCCGGCCGTGATGCTGGCGGCCGACCGCATGATCGACATGGGCCCCGGCCCCGGCGAGCGCGGCGGCCAGATCGTGTTCGACGGCACCACCGACCAACTGCGCCACGCGGACACGTTGACCGGCAACTACCTGGGCGGGCGCAAGCAGATCGGCATGGGCTTCAAGCGCGCCGTGGTCGATGCCACGCCGCGGCTGGTGCTGGAGGGCGCGCGCGAACACAACCTGAAGAACGTGACGGTGGAGTTTCCGCTGCAGCGGCTGGTCACCGTCACCGGCGTCAGCGGTTCCGGCAAGTCCAGCCTGATCCAGGACGTGCTGGCGCCGGCGCTGGCCCGCCACTTCGGCAAGGCCACGGAAACGCCGGGCCTGCACGACCGCATGCTGGGCGCCGACCACCTGAGCGACGTCGTGTTCGTCGACCAGTCGCCGATCGGCAAGACCGCGCGCTCCAACCCGGTGAGCTATGTGGGCGCCTGGGACGCGATCCGGGAAATCTTCGCCGGCGCGCCGCTGGCGCGGCAACGCGGCTACACCGGCGCCAAGTTCAGCTTCAATAGCGGCGACGGCCGCTGCCCCACCTGCGGCGGCTCCGGCTTCGAGCATGTGGAGATGCAGTTCCTGTCGGACGTCTACCTGCGCTGCCCGGACTGCGACGGCAAGCGCTACCGGCCGGAGATCCTGGAAGTGACGATCGAGCGGCAGCCGATCGGCGCCCTGCGGCCGCGTGCCTTGAACGTCGCCGACGTGCTCGATCTGACCGTGAGCGAGGCCGCCTCGCTGTTCGCCAACGACCGCGACGTGATCCGCGCGCTGCAGCCGATCGTCGACGTCGGCCTCGACTACGTGAAGCTGGGCCAGCCGGTGCCGACGCTGTCGGGCGGCGAGTCGCAGCGGCTCAAGCTGGCCGGCTTCCTGGCCGGCGCGGCCAAGACCGCGTCGAGCAGCCGGCAGGCGAAGGCCACGCGCGGCACGCTGTTCCTGTTCGACGAGCCGACCACCGGCCTGCACTTCGACGACATCGCCAAGCTGATGCGCGCACTGCGCAAGCTCATGGAGGCGGGCAACTCGATGATCATCATCGAGCACAACCTGGATGTGATCCGCTCCTCCGACTGGCTGATCGATCTCGGCCCCGAAGGCGGCGACGCCGGCGGCCTGGTGGTCGCCGAAGGCACGCCGGAGGACGTGAAGCTGCACGCCACTTCGCACACCGGCAAGGCGCTGCGGGAGTACGACAGCACGTTGGGAATGGGGACGTATGTTTCGGATGCAGAAGCAGAAACTCCGTTCGGGCTGAGCCTGTCGAAGCCCTCGCGAGCCCTTCCCTTCGACAAGCTCAGGGCAGGCTCAGCTCAGGGCCGGGTTGTGGCGCCCGATGCTTCGACAGGCTCAGCACGACCGGATTCGATCCAGATCGTCAACGCCCGCGAGCACAACCTCAGGTCGCTGTCGGTCGACATCCCGCACAACAAGTTCAGCGTGGTCACGGGCGTCTCGGGTTCGGGCAAGTCGACGCTGGCCTTCGACATCCTGTTCAACGAAGGCCAGCGCCGCTACCTCGAATCGCTCAACGCCTATGCCCGCAGCATCGTGCAGCCGGCCGGGCGGCCCGAAGTGGACGCGGTGTACGGGATCCCCCCGACAGTCGCCATCGAGCAGCGGCTCTCGCGCGGCGGGCGCAAGTCCACCGTCGGCACGACCACCGAGGTGTGGCACTTCCTGCGCCTGCTGTACGTGAAGCTGGGCACCCAGCATTGCGTTCACGACGGCGCCGAGGTGAAGCCGCAATCGGCCGACAGCATCGCGGCGCAGCTGATGAAGCGCTACAAGGGCCAGCACATCGGCCTGCTGGCGCCGCTGGTGATCAACCGCAAGGGCGTGTACACCGAGCTGGCGGACTGGGCGCGGCCGCGCGGCTACACCCACCTGCGGGTGGACGGAAACTTCCTGCCGACCACCGGCTTCCCGCGGATCGACCGCTTCAAGGAACACACCATCGAGCTGCCGGTGTGTGACCTCGACGTCACGCCGGCCAACGAAGCGCTGTTGCGCGAGAAGCTGGCCGAGGCGCTGGAGCACGGCAAGGGCGTCCTGCACGTGCTGGCGCCGCTGGACGGCCTGCGCGGCGCGTTCATCGCCGGCATCGACAAGCACCACCACATCGGCAAGATCGAGGTGTTCTCGGTGCGGCGGGCCTGTCCGGTCTGCAGCACCAGCTATCCGGAACTGGATCCACGCCTGTTCTCGTACAACAGCAAGCACGGCTGGTGCCAGGACTGCGTGGGCACCGGCGTCAAGCTGACCAAGGACCAGCGTGCGGTGTACGACGACACCATCCGCGACGATGCCGACAAGGGCCGCGAGCAGACCTTCGGCGAGCCGGAGGTGGAAGACGTGGCCGACGAAGCCTGCGCCACCTGCCACGGCAGCCGGCTGAACCTGCAGGCGCGCAACGTGCAGTTCGACCGGACCGGCATCGCCGAAGTGGCCGCGCTGTCGGTGGTGGACGTGCGGCGCTGGGTTGAGAGCCTGCAGGTCAAGGACGTGATGAGCGTGCGCGAGCAGGGCATCGCCCGCGACCTGATCCCCGAGATCCAGGGCCGGCTCGAGTTCCTGGAGGAAGTGGGGCTGGGCTATCTGACGCTGGACCGCGGCGCGCCCACGCTCTCGGGCGGGGAAGCACAGCGGATCCGGCTGGCGGCGCAGCTCGGCTCCAACCTGCAGGGCGTCTGCTACGTGCTGGACGAGCCGACCATCGGCCTGCATGCGCGCGACAACCAGATCCTGCTCAACGCGCTGCACAAGCTGGGCGAGAAGGGCAACACGCTGGTGGTCGTCGAGCACGACGAGGACACCATCCGCCGCGCCGACCACATCATCGACATCGGCCCCAGCGCCGGCAAGCGGGGCGGCCGGGTGGTGGCGCAGGGCAGTGTGCAGGACATCAGCGACGTCGAGGAGTCGGTGACGGGCCGCTACCTGCTGCACGCGATGAAGCATCCGGTGCAGCCCAGGCGCGATGTCGACCGCAAGGCGGAACGGCTGGAACTCAAAGGCGCTGACCTGCACAACCTGCGCAGCATCGACATCGACGTGCCGCTGCGGCGGCTGGTCGCGGTGACCGGCGTCTCCGGATCCGGCAAGTCCACGCTGGCGCGCGACGTGCTGCTGGTGAACGTGCAGGCCGCGGTGCAGCAGCGCTACACCAAGGCCGGCCGCGACGCCGACGCCAAGGGCAAGCATCCGGCCTGGGTCGGCTGCAAGGGGCTGGACGGCTACCAGGTGATCGACCGGGTGCTGGAGGTGGACCAGACGCCGATCGGCAAGACGCCGCGCTCCTGTCCGGCCACCTACATCGGCTTCTGGGACACCATCCGCAAGCTGTTCGCCGACACCTTGGAGGCGCGGGCGCGGGGCTACGGGCCGGGACGGTTCTCCTTCAACACCGGCGAAGGCCGCTGCCCCACCTGCGAGGGCCAGGGCATGCGCACCATCGGCATGAGCTTCCTGCCGGACGTGAAGATCCCCTGCGAGTCCTGCCACGGCGCGCGCTTCAATCCCGAGACGCTGGCCGTCACCTGGCGCGGCAAGAGCATCGGCGACGTGCTGCAGATGGAAGTGGACGAGGCGGTGGACTTCTTCGCCTCGATGCCCAACATCAGCCATCCGCTGCAGCTGCTCAAGGACGTGGGCCTGGGCTACCTCACGCTGGGCCAGCCGTCGCCGACGCTGTCGGGCGGGGAAGCGCAGCGGATCAAGCTGGTGACGGAACTGTCCAAGGTGCGCGACGACATCACGCGCCGGGGCCAGAAGCCGCCCCACACCTTCTACGTGCTGGACGAGCCGACGGTGGGCCTGCACATGGCCGACGTCGAGAAGCTGATCCGCGTGCTGCACCGGCTGGTGGACGGCGGCCACAGCGTGATGGTGATCGAGCACGACCTGGACGTGATCGCCGAAGCCGACTGGATCATCGACCTGGGCCCCGAGGGCGGCAACGCCGGCGGCAAGGTGGTGGCCCAGGCGCCGCCGGAAAAGGTGGTGAAGCTGGGTACGCACACCGGCGTGGCGCTGGGGCCGGTGCTGGCGCGGACGTGATTGTCATGCCGGGCTTGACCCGGGATGACAAGCTGCGCGCAAAGGCGCATTATTTTCAACCCACTCACAGGAGAACAACCATGCTTCGCATCAACGACACCGCCCCCAATTTCACGGCCCAGACCACCCACGGCCAGATCGACTTCCACAAGTGGATCGGCGACAGCTGGGCCGTGCTGTTCTCGCATCCCAAGGATTTCACGCCGGTCTGCACCACCGAGCTGGGCTACATGGCCAAGATCGAGCCGGAGTTCACCCGGCGCAACGTCAAGCTGATCGGCCTGTCGGTGGACCCGGTGGACAGCCACAGCAAGTGGCTGGGCGATATCGAGGAAACGCAGGGTGCCAAGGTCAACTATCCGATCATCGCGGACAGCGACCTGGCCGTCGCCAAGCTCTACAACATGCTGCCGGCCGACGAGCCGCCGACGGCCGACGGCCGCACCGCCGTCAACAACCAGACGGTGCGCTCGGTGTTCGTGGTCGGCCCCGATAAGAAGATCAAGCTGATGCTCACCTATCCGATGACCACCGGCCGCAACTTCGACGAGATCCTGCGCGTGCTCGATTCGATGCAGCTCACCGCCAAGCACCGCGTGGCGACGCCGGCCAACTGGAAGCAGGGCGAGGACGTGATCATCGCCGGCTCGGTCAGCGACGACGAGGCCAAGACGCTGTTTCCCGGCTACAAGGCGCTCAAGCCTTACCTGCGGGTCACTCCGCAGCCGAAGTAGGGCACCATCGCAGGCATGCTGACGATCTACAACGACCGGCATGCCCTGCACCAGGGCAGGTTCGAGATGTTCCGCGGCGAGCTGGTGCCCTGCTTCGAGGTGCCGGCCCGCGCCGACTTCGTGCTGCGGGAGCTGCAGCTGCGCGGGCTGGGCGCGATCGAAGGGCCGCAGGAACTTCCCGCCGTGGCGATCGCGCGCATCCATTCGCAGCGCTACCTGGACTTCCTGGCCGGCGCCTGGCAGGAGTGGGTGGCGCTCGATCCCGCCAATGCGAATCGCGATGCCCTTCCGTCCTATTGGCCGATCCGCAGCTTTCGCAGCGACGTGCTGCCCGCCAGCTTCTCCGCCCGCATGGGCCTGTTTTCGTTCGACGCCGGCAGCCCGCTGACCGCGGGTACCTGGGCCGCGGCGCGGGCCGGCGCGGCATGCGCCATCACCGCGGCGCGCAAGGTGCTGCAGGGCGAGCGCGCTGCCTTCGCGCTGACCCGGCCGCCGGGCCACCACGCCGGCATGGACTTCTTCGGCGGCTACTGCTTCCTGAACAACGCCGCGCTGGCGGCGCAGGCGCTCCGCGACGCGGGCCTGGAGCGGGTCGCGGTGCTGGACGTGGACTACCACCACGGCAACGGCACCCAGTCCATCTTCTACCAGCGCGCCGACGTGTTCTTCGCCAGCGTCCACTGCGATCCGCACACCGAATACCCGTACTTCCTGGGCTACGCCGACGAGCGCGGCGCCGGCGCCGGCGAGGGCTGCAACCTGAACCTGCCGCTGGCCCGCGGCAGCGGCTTTCCCCGGTGGCGCACCGCGCTGGCGCAGGCGCTGCGGGCGATCGCCGATTTCCGCGCCGACGCGCTGGTCGTCTCGCTGGGCGTGGACACCTTCGAGGGCGACCCGATCTCCGGCTTCGGCCTGCGCAGCGCGGACTACCTGGCCATCGGGGAGGACATCGCCGCCGCCGGATTGCCCACGGTGTTCGTGTTCGAGGGCGGCTATGCGGTGGCAGAAGTTGGCATCAACACCGTGAACGTGCTGGAAGGTTTCGGCCAGCGCGCCGGATGACATAGGATGGTCCCATGCTGATCCTGCCGGTCACCCGACTTGCCCAGGTCGCCGACGCCGGCGCCATCGCCGAGATGTCGCGCAGCTACATCGAACAGGGCCTGGGCTGGAGCTGGCGCGAGGGCCGTGTGCTGCGCGCCATCCGCGACCCCGCGACCAACGTCGCGGTGATGACCGAGTCGGAGGCCATCGTCGGCTTCGGCATCATGCAGTACTGGGAAGAGACGGCCCACCTGGCGCTGTTCGCCGTGCGTCCGAGCTACCGCAACCGCGGGCTGGGCAGCCGGCTGGTGAACTGGCTGGAGCAGCCGGCGCGGGTGGCCGGCATCGAACGGGTGCGGGTGGAAGCGCGCGCCGACAACGCCAAGGCCATCGCCTTCTACGGCCGGCTCGGCTTCGTGCCGATGCGCACCGTCAGCGGCTATTACGGCGGCGTCGTCGACGCGGTGCAACTGCAAAAGCAGCTGGTCACGCGTCCTTGATCCGGCGCGCGGGCGACGGCCTGTCACGGCCGAGCCTGGTTGCTGCGAAAATCCGGCGATGCCCAAGCACAAGCCCCTGGTCTGGCTGCCGGCCTGCCACCGCAACCTGGACCTGTCCGACCCGGGCGGCTACACCGTGCTGGCCGATCGCTATGCAGCCGCCGTCACCGCGCTGGGCCTGCAGCCGGTGCTCTTTCCGATGGCCGACGCGGCCGACGTGCCGGACCTGCTGGCGCTGGTGGACGGCGTGCTGCTCACCGGCTCGCCCTCGAACGTGGAAGCCACCCGCTTCGGTGCCGACGCCCTGCCCACCGACCTGCTTGACCCGCGCCGCGACGCGCTGACCATGGCCCTGGTGCCGGCTGCCATCGCGGCCGGGGTGCCGCTGTTGGGCGTCTGCCGCGGGCTGCAGGAAATGAACGTCGCCCTGGGCGGCAGCCTGCACCAGCGGGTGCATGCCGAGCCGGGGCTGATGGACCACCGCGAGCCCGACGACCCGGACCTGGCGGTGCAGTTCGCGACGCGGCATGAAGTCGCGCTCACGCCGGGCAGCGCTTTCGCCCAGTGGGCCGGCGCCACCCAGGCCAAGGTGAATTCGCTGCACGGCCAGGGCATCAAGCGCCTGGGCCGCGGGCTGATCGCGGAAGCGCTGGCGCCCGATGGCCTGATCGAAGGCGTCAGAGTGGAGGACGCGCCCGGCTTTGCTTTCGGCGTGCAATGGCATCCCGAATGGCGGCATGCCGAGAACCTGTTCTACCAGCGCAGCCTGGAGGCGTTCGCTGCGGCCTGCCGGAAGGAGCACGACAACAGGGGGACGCGATGAGCAACCAAGATGTGGCACGGCGATCGGTGCTGGTGAGCGGACTGGGCGTGGCCCTGGCAGCCTGCGGCGGCGGTGGCGGCGATGCACCAGCGCCTTCCCCGGGGCCCGCGCCTTCACCGGCGCCCACACCTGCACCGCCACCTACACCGGCGCCCACGCCCGCGCCCTCACCGCCGCCGGCGCAGGGCACCGTGACATTGGTGGCCGGCAGCCTCGAGGAGTTGCCTGACACGGCGGTCCGCAGCGACGCGGACGGCCCCGGCCCGCTGGCACGCTTTCGCTCTCCCGGTGGACTGGCGGTTGACGCAGCCGGCAACGTGTACGTCGCCGACACGATGAACCACACGATTCGCAAGATCTGGACCGACAACATGGTGACGCGGTTCGCCGGCGCGGTGCGGGTGCCGGGCAATGTCGACGGCTTCGTCGCGACCTTCAGTTTCCCGGCCGGCATCGGATTCGACGGCGCCGGCAACCTGTACGTGACCGACGGCTGGTCGGCGCAGGCGCTGAGCGGCAACGTCTGGTGGACTTGCGTGCGCAAGGTGTCGCCCGCGGCAGAGGTCGGCACCGTGCTGGTGATCAAGGCGCCGGACGTCATCCTCGGGCCGTCCATCGTGGTCGACGCGGCGGGCGGCTTCTGGTTCACGTACGGCGGCGCGGTGCGCCGGATCGATCAGGCCGGGGCATCCACCAATGTCACGGTGCCCGAACGTTCACGCGCCATCGCGAGCCTGGCTGTCGACAAGTCCGGCACGGTCTACATCGGCGACCAGAACACCATCAGCAAGGTCGTGCCGGGGCAGCCTGAAGTGGTGCTGGCCGGCACCGGGACGGTGGGCTATGCCGACGGCGCGGGGAGCCAGGCGCGCTTCGATTTCTACCAGCCGGGTGTCCTGAACATGTCGGCGCTGATGACCAGCATGGTGGTGGACAGCGCCGGGACCCTGTATGTCGCGGACACCAACAACCGGGTGATCCGCCGCATCACCCCCGCAGGCGTGGTCTCCACAGTCTCAACGCTGCCGTTCGCCTTCGCGTCGCCGCCGCGCGGGCTGGCGCTGGCAGGCGACAAGACACTCTTCGTGACGAGCGCGAACGCCGTGCTGCGGATCGACCTGGCCTAACTTGCGGGGGCGTTGCCCGTGCGCACGGTGCTCAGGATCGACCTGCGCTGAGGATCGCTTGCGCCACTTCGGCGAAACCGGCGCCGCGCTCGCTCGGCGTGACGTATTCGGGCGGATGGCTCAACTCCGCTTCGAAGCGCCGGATGTTGGCCACGCCGACGCTGTGCGGGAAGTGCTCGAACATCAGCACGTCGTTGGTCGAATCGCCCACGTACACCCAGCGCCCGATCTCGGCGTCCAGCTCCCGGCCGAACAGCTCGCGCACGATCCAGCGCGCGCCGGCCAGCTTGTTGTGCTCGCCGATCCAGCCGTTGATGTGGATCGAGCTGACGGTGGCGTTCAGGCCCTCGGCGCGCATCAGCTTCACCACCTGCGCGATCGCCTGCGGCGGCAGGTGGACGAATTCGCTGTGGTCGATGGCGATGTCGGTTTCCCGGCCCGGGCTGTCGGTCGAGACGTTGGCGCCGGGGATTTCCTCGACGATGCGGCGCGCCACCCGCTGCATGCGCGCGTAGTTGGCGCTGCGCAGCGCGTCGTCCTGCTGGTAGATCTTGCGCAGGCCCGGGGCTGCGCCGGTGGAGGAATGGATCAGCGCCACCGCGCCGTTCTCCGCCACGATCGCATCCACCGGCCAGTCGCGCGCGAACGGCTCGCTCCAGCCGGCCGGGCGGCCGGTGATCGGGATCACGTGCAGGCCCGCCCCGTGCAGCGCGGCCAGCGCGCGCAGGGCGTCGGCGGTGACGGCGCCTTCGGTGGTCAGGGTGTCGTCGATGTCGGTGAAGACGCCGACCAGTTGCCGCCGCTGCGCGGCCGGCCAGAGTTGCAGCGGCTTCATGCGCGCCGTCAGGCCTGCAGCGCCAGGCCGGCGTGCTCGCGCAGCAGGTGGAAATGGATCTTCGGGAAGCGCTCCTGCGCCAGCCGCACGTCGTACGGCGAGGTGCACAGGAAGGCCAGCGCGTTGGCCGCATCGCGCGCCATCCGGGCCGGATAGGCGTCCATGAAGGCGCGCAGTTCGGCCGGCGTGTCGGCCGTGATCCAGCGGGCGCCGGTGTACTGGCAGCCCTCCAGCCGGATGTCGGCGTCGTACTCGGACTTCAGGCGATGCTGCACCACCTCGAACTGCAGCTGGCCGACGGCGCCCAGCAGCATCGCGCCGCCCATCTCGGGGCGGAACACCTGGATCGCGCCCTCTTCGCCCAGCTGGGCCAGGCCCTGCTGCAGCTGCTTGGTGCGCAGCGGATTCTTCAGCAGCACCGTCATGAACAGTTCGGGCGCGAAGAAGGGCAGGCCGGTGAACTGCAGGTTGGCGCCGTCGGTGATGGTGTCGCCCAGCTGCACGCCGCCGTGGGTGGTGAAGCCGATGATGTCGCCGGCATAGGCCTCGTCCACCGCCTCGCGCCGCTGCGACAGGAAGGTGACGACCGAGGTCGGGCGCAGTTCCTTGGCGGTGCGCTGCACCTTGAGCTTCATGCCGGGCGTGTACTTGCCCGAGGCCATGCGCACGAAGGCGATGCGGTCGCGGTGGTTGGCGTCCATGTTGGCCTGCACCTTGAACACCACGCCGGAGAAATCCGGGTCTTCCGGATGGACCTCGCGCACCACCGGCTCCTTGTTGACGACCAGCTTGCTGACGCGGGGCTGCGGCGGCGGCGCCAGGTCCACCAGCGCTTCCAGCACTTCCATCACGCCGAAGTTGTTGACGCCCGAGCCGAAGAACACCGGCGTCTGCTTGCCGGCCAGGAAGGCCTCGTGGTCCCAGGTGGGCGAGGCGCCGATGGCCAGTTCCATACTCTGTTCGGCGGTCTCGAATTCGTGGCCGAAGCGCTGGATCAGGTTCTCGCGGTCGGTCAGCGGCACCGTCTCGAAGTCCTGCGGCAGCCGCTCGGAGCCGGACTCGAACACCGTCATCGCATGGGTGCGCAGGTTCATGATGCCGCCGAAGGTCTTGCCCTGGCCGACCGGCCAGGTCATCGGCACGCAGGCCATGCCCAGCTCGCGCTCCACTTCGTCCAGGATGTCCAGCGGGTCGCGCACCTCGCGGTCCATCTTGTTGACGAAGGTGATGATGGGCGTGTTGCGCTGGCGGCAGACCTCGATCAGGCGCCTCGTCTGGGCCTCCACGCCGTTGGCGGCGTCGATCACCATCAGCGCCGAGTCCACCGCCGTCAGCACGCGGTAGGTGTCTTCCGAGAAATCCTTGTGCCCGGGCGTGTCCAGCAGGTTGATCACGTGGTCGCGGTACAGCATCTGCATCACCGACGATGCGACGGAGATGCCGCGCTGCTTCTCGATCTCCATCCAGTCCGAGGTGGCGTGGCGCGAGGCCTTGCGCGCCTTCACCGACCCGGCGATCTGGATCGCGCCGGAGAACAGCAGCAGCTTTTCCGTCAGCGTGGTCTTGCCGGCGTCGGGGTGCGAAATGATGGCAAAGGTGCGGCGGCGCCGGGTTTCGGCGGCAAAGGGGGAGGCGGACAAGGGAGGACTCCGGGGACGGCAAATCGGGCTGAGTTGCAAACCGTTTCAGCCAGCCCCGTATTGTGCCGCCTGGGTGTAGCCTCGGCAGGAATGGGAAAAGTGGCCGGACCGGAACTGCTGAAAGTGGGGGGGCGCGAGATCGCCATCTCGAATCCCGGGAAAGTGCTGTTTCCGGACGCAAGGCTCACCAAGCTCGATCTGGTGCGCTATTACCTGGCGGTGGCGCCCGGCGCGCTGCGCGGGGCCGGCGGCCGGCCCAACGTGCTGGTGCGCTACCCGGACGGGGTGGGCGGCGAGTTCTTCTTCCAGAAGCGGGCGCCGGCCAACCGGCCGGACTGGCTGGAGGTGGCGACCATCCGCTTTCCGTCCGGCAATGTGGCGCAGGAGGTGGTGCCGCGCGAGGCCGCGGCGCTGGCCTGGATGGCCAACCTGGGCTGCATCGAGTTGCACCCGCACCCGGTGCGCGCCGACGACCTGGACCACCCGGACGAACTGCGGGTGGACCTCGATCCGGTGCCGGGCGTCGAATGGAAGCAGATCCGCGAGGTGGCCGCGGTCGCCCACGAGGTGCTGCACGAGCATGGCCTGGTCGGCTGGCCCAAGACCTCGGGCTCGCGCGGCATCCATGTCATCGTGCGGATCGAGCGCCGCTGGAGCTTCGACCAGGTGCGGCGCGCCGCGCTGGCGCTGGCCCGCGAGGTGGAGCGGCGGGCGCCCGGGCTCGCCACCAGCAAGTGGTGGAAGGAAGAGCGCCACGGGGTGTTCGTCGATTACAACCAGAATGCCAAGGACCGGACCGTGGCCTCGGCCTATTCGGTGCGGCCCAAGCCCGATGCGCGGGTCTCGGCGCCAGTGACCTGGGAGGAACTGCGGCGCTGCGACCCGGCGGACTTCACGATGCTGACGGTGCCGGCCCGCTTCAAGGCGATCGGCGATCCGCATGAGGGCATCGACGTGGCGGCCGGCTCGCTGGAGCGGCTGCTGGAGCTGTCGGCGCAACAGGAAGCGGCCGGCGACGGCGATGCGCCCTGGCCGCCGCACTACCGCAAGCAGGCCGGCGAGCCGACCCGCGCTGCGCCATCCAGCCGCAAGGCCAGGCCGCTGGTGGAGATCGGCCGCTCGGCCAAGCTGGAGGAAGCGATGGCGGGGCTGGAACGCTGGAAGGAACGCCATCCGAAGGCGGCGGCGCACCTGGAGCCGGCCGATGTGCTGGTGGACCGCATGCGGGGCAGCTCGTCGCTGTGGACGCGCATCCGCGTGAACCTGGAGCACGTGCCGGCGCGGCTGCGGCCGAAGCAGGAGGCGCTGGATCCGGATGCCGCGCCGCGCGAGAACGACACGGCCGCCCACAGGAAAAAGGCCAAGGCTGACGCGGCCGGGAAGCACTGAGGCAGGGGCCGGGCGCGGCCCCGGCGACAATCGGCGCATGGGGAGGAGCCTGTGTCGCTGAAGTCCTGGGTGGCAATTTTTCGTGCCGATGCGCAGTCCATGGCGCGCCGGCCCATGGTGATCGAGGGCGCGCGCGAGGCCGTCCCGATGGCGATCGGCATCGGGGCCTGGGGCCTGGTGGCGGGCGTGGCGATGGCCAAGAGCGGCATGGGCCTGCCGCTGGCGATCTTCATGTCGGTCATCGTCTATGCCGGTTCGGCCCAGATCGCGGCCTTGCCGCTGATCGCGGCGGGGGCGCCGATCTGGGTCGTGTGGGCCACGACGCTGTGCGTCAGCCTGCGCTTCCTGGCCTACAGCTTCCACTACCGGCCCTACTTCGCGCACCTGCCGCGCGGACGGCGCATCGCGCTGAGCTTCCTGATGGGCGACACCAACTTCGCGCTGTTCATGCGGCGCTTCCCGGAGCTGGTGCCCGGCCCCAGGCACGAGGACTATTTCCTGGGCAGCGCCCTGCTCACTTTCGGCGTCTGGCAGGTGGCCATCATCACCGGAATCGTTGCCGGCCACGTCATCCCGACGGCTTGGGGCCTCGGTTTCGCGGGGACGATGGCGCTGCTCGCGCTGACCTGCACGCAGTTGCGCGAGCCGTCCACCTGGGTGGCCGCGATCGTGGCCTGCTGCGCGGCGGTGGCAGCGTATGCCTTGCCGCTGAAGCTGAACATCCTGGTGGCGATCGCCGCTGCCGTCGCCTTCGGCGTGCTGGCCGACCATGCCCGGGCCGCGCGCAAGGGGGCGATGCCATGAGCCCGCTGGAGATCTTCTGGACGGCGCTGGGCATGGCCCTGATCGCGCTCCTGTGCCGCTCGTTCTTCCTGCTGCCGAACGAGGAACTGCCGATGCCGCGCTGGCTGCGCGAGGGGCTGCGCTACGCACCGACGGCCGCCCTGGCCGCGGTGGTCGCTCCGGAGCTGGTGATGTCGCAGGGCCACCTGATCGACACCTGGCGCGATCCGCGCATCTTCGGCGCCCTGGCGGGGCTGGCCTTCTACGCGTGGCGGCGCAGCCTGTTCGGCACCATCGTCTGCGGCACCGGCGTCATGCTGGCATTGCGCTTCGGCCTGGGCTGGTGAGGCAGCTCACTTCTTGCCGGCCCCGAACACCCGCGCCAGCTCGAACGGCGTCGTCACCTCCAGCTGGTCGTAGCGGCAGTCCGCCGGCTGCTTGTCCTCGCGCCAGCGCAGGAACTGCGTCGCATGACGGAAGCGGTCACCCTGCAGATGGTCGTACTTGACCTCGCAGACCCGTTCGGGCCGCACCGGCTCCCAGCTCAGGTCCTTGCCGGCGCTCCAGCGCGACTTCGCGCCCGGCATGCGGTCGGCGTCGCCGGCTGCGGCGGTCGCCCAGTCCTTCCACGGGTGATCCTGCATCGCGTTCTTGCGCAGGTGCTCCAGTTCGTCGGCCAGCTGCCGCCGCATCTCCATGGTGAAGGCCGAGGTCACGCCCACGTGCTGCAGCACGCCGGCGTCGTTGTACAGGCCCAGCAGCAGCGAGCCGACGGCGTCGCGCGTTTCCTTGTACCAGCGAAAGCCGGCCACCACGCAATCCGCGGTGCGCGCATGCTTGATCTTGAACATGGCCCGCTTGCCGGGCTGGTAGGGCGCATCGGCCGGCTTGGCCATCACGCCGTCCAGGCCGGCGCCCTCGAAGCGCACCAGCCAGTCGGCTGCGGTAGCGCGGTCCTGCGTCATCGGCGTGAGGTACACCGGCGGCCTGACCGAGCCGAGCAGCTGCTCCAGCCGCGTGCGCCGCTCGCTTTGCGGCAGCGCCATCACGCTCTTGCCGCCGGCGGCGATCAGGTCGAAGGCGATGAAGGAGGCGGGCGTTTCCTGCGCCAGCCGGGCCACCCGCGAAGCGGCCGGGTGCAGTCGCTGCTGCAGGGCGTCGAAGTCCAGCCCGCCGCCGGTGGCGACGACGATCTCGCCGTCGATCACGCAGCCGCGCGGCAGGAGCTCGCCCAGCGCCTTGGCCAGCTCGGGAAAGTAGCGGTCCAGCGGCCGCAGGTCGCGGCTCTGGATCACCACTTCGCCGGCCTTGCGGAACACGATGGCGCGAAAGCCGTCCCATTTCGGCTCGAACAGGAAGCCTTCCCCATTCGGGAGCTCGTCGGCCACCTTGGCCAGCATGGGCTCGATCGGGGGCGAGAGAACGGTTGAGGTAGTAGCCATGGAGAATTTTTACCGGTCTTCGTGCCCAGCGGTGCAGGCGGCGTTCCTGCGGCCGGGTCATCCGTTTTCCTATAAAATCCAGCCATCCGAGGAGCGTTGCAGCGCCGCAAAGGCGTGAGGCTCGGGTTCCATCCGCAACGACGCTCGCCCACGTTTCCGTGTGGTGAGCCTCCAATCTCCCCCTGAAGCGTGGTCCGTGGACCAGTCTTATTGCCGAAAGAGGAAACATGAACGCCGTTCTCAAGACCACCGCCCCTGCCGACACCGCCATCGCCGACATCTCGCTGGCCGCCTGGGGCCGCAAGGAAATCCGCATCGCCGAAACCGAGATGCCCGGGCTGATGTCCATCCGCTCGGAATACGCCAAGAGCCAGCCCCTGAAGGGTGCGCGCATCACCGGCTCGCTGCACATGACGATCCAGACCGCGGTCCTGATCGAGACGCTGCAGGCCCTGGGCGCCAATGTGCGCTGGGCTTCCTGCAACATCTTCTCGACCCAGGACCACGCCGCTGCCGCCATCGCCGCCGGCGGCACGCCGGTGTTCGCCGTCAAGGGCGAGTCGCTGGAAGACTATTGGGATTACACCCACCGCATCTTCGACTTCGGCGCCAAGGGCGCGGCCGGCGAAGGCCCCAACATGATCCTGGACGACGGCGGCGACGCCACCCTGCTGATGCACCTGGGCCAGCGCGCCGAGAAGGATGCCTCCCTGGTTGCCGGCAACGGCGGCAGCGAGGAAGAGCGCATCCTGTTCGCCGCCATCCGCAAGAAGCTGGGCGAGGACTCGACCTGGTACAGCCGCAAGGCCAAGGAAATCATCGGCGTCACCGAAGAGACCACCACCGGCGTGCACCGCCTCAACGAGATGTCGGCCAAGGGCACGCTGCTGTTCCGCGCCATCAACGTCAACGACTCGGTGACCAAGAGCAAGTTCGACAACCTGTACGGCTGCCGCGAATCGCTGGTGGACGGCATCAAGCGCGCCACCGACGTGATGATCGCCGGCAAGGTCGCCTGCGTGGCCGGTTACGGCGACGTCGGCAAGGGTTCGGCCCAGGCCCTGCGCGCGCTGTCGGCCCAGGTCTGGGTGACCGAGATCGACCCGATCAACGCCCTGCAGGCCGCGATGGAAGGCTACAAGGTCGTGACCATGGAATATGCCGCCGACAAGGCCGACATCTTCGTGACCACCACCGGCAACAAGAGCGTGATCCGCCACGAGCACATGGCCGCCATGAAGGACCAGGCGATCGTCTGCAACATCGGCCACTTCGACAACGAGATCGACGTCGCCTCGATCGAGAAGTACGAGTGGGAAGAGATCAAGCCGCAGGTGGACCACATCACCTTCCCGGACGGCAAGAAGATCATCCTGCTGGCCAAGGGGCGGCTCGTGAACCTGGGCTGCGGCACCGGCCACCCCAGCTTCGTCATGAGCTCGTCGTTCGCCAACCAGACGATCGCCCAGATCGAGCTGTTCACCAAGCAGGACCAGTACGAAGCGGGCAAGGTCTACGTGTTGCCCAAGCACCTGGACGAGAAGGTGGCGCGCCTGCACCTGGAGAAAGTCGGCGCCATGCTGACCGAGCTGACCGACGAACAGGCCGCCTACATCGGCGTCAGCAAGAACGGGCCGTACAAGGCCGACACGTACCGGTACTGAACGGTTTGCGCGTCGACCAACTCCTCGTCGAACGCGGCCTCGCGAGCTCGCGCTCGCAGGCCCAGCGGCTGATCGCTGCCGGCGTCCAGTGGCGCCTGCCGCCGGCCGGCTGGAAGGCCGTGGGCAAGAACGGCGACGAGGTGCCGGACGAAGCGGAGATCGAGTTGCTGGACGCAGCGGAGGCGCGCTACGTTTCGCGCGGCGGCCTCAAGCTGGAGGCGGCGCTCAAGACGGCCGGCATCGACGTGCAGGGCAGGCACTGCCTGGACGTCGGCCAGTCCACCGGCGGCTTCACCGATTGCCTGCTGCAGCAGGGCGCTGCGCAGGTGGTGGGGATCGACGTCGGCTCCGCCCAGCTGCATGCCAACATCCGCGCCGATGAACGGGTGGTCTGCGTCGAACAGCTCAACGCGCGCAACCTGGATGCCGCGGCCTGGATCGCAGGGGACGAGCGGCCGGAGCAGGCGCCGGCGCAGTTCGACCTGGTGGTCGCCGACCTGTCGTTCATCTCGCTGACGCTGGTGCTGCCGGCGATCGCGCCGCTGGGCAAGCCCGGCGCCGATTTCCTGCTGCTGGTCAAGCCGCAGTTCGAGCTGCAGCCGGCGCAGATCGGCAAGCACGGCCTGGTCAAGGACCCGGCGTCCTATGCGGTGGTGGAGCAGCGCATCCGCGAGGCCTGCGCCGCGCTCGGACTGCAGGTGAAGGCCTGGTTCGACAGCGCCATCACCGGCGGCGACGGCAACCGCGAATTCTTCGTTCACGCGACGGCGCCGTGAACAGGAGCAGTGCAATGACATTCCCGGTCAGTTTCGAATTCTTTCCGCCCAAGACGCCCGAGGGCGCCGCCAAGCTGCGCGTCGCGCGCCGGGCGCTTTACACGGCCAAGCCGGAGTTCTGCTCGGTGACCTACGGCGCCGGCGGTTCGACGCAGGACGGCACCTTCGGCACGGTGGCGGAGATCCTGGAGGAGGGCGTGCGCGCCGCCTCGCACTTCTCCTGCATCGGCGCCACCCGGGCCACGGTGCGCGAGCAGCTGGCCCGGCTCAAGTCCATGGGCGTCAAGCAGCTGGTGGCGCTGCGCGGCGACCTGCCCAGCGGCTACGGCACCGGCGGCGAGTTCACCTACGCCAGCGACCTGGTGGCCTTCATCCGGGCCGAAACCGGCAGCGATTTCCGCATCGAGGTCGCGTGCTATCCGGAGATCCATCCGCAGGCGCGGTCGGCCGACGCCGACCTGCAGGCCTTCGCGGCCAAGGTGCGGGCCGGCGCCGATTCGGCCATCACCCAGTACTTCTACAACAGCGATTCGTACTTCCGGTTCGTCGAGGATGCGAAGCGCGCCGGCGCCGACATCCCGGTGGTGCCCGGCGTCATGCCAATCACCAGCTCGACCCAGCTGCTGCGCTTTTCCGACGCCTGCGGCGCCGAGATCCCGCGCTGGATCCGGCTGCGGCTGCAGGGCTACGGCGACGACTCGGCATCGATTCGCGCCTTCGGCCTGGACGTCGTGACGCAGCTGTGCGAGCGGCTGCGCACGGGCGGTGCCCCGGGCCTGCACTTTTACACGATGAACCAGTCGGCCGCGACGCTGGAAATCTGCCGGAGGCTTCCGCTGTGAGGCGGCTGGCCGCACTGATGGCCCTGGCCTGTGCCTGCTCGTGCGCGCTGGCGCAGGAACAGCAACAGGACCAGCCGCAGGACCAACTGCAGGACCAACTGCAGCAGCCGGCCGCCGTCGCCGCTGCCGAGCTCGCCGGGCCGCCGGTGCCCGAAAGCGCTGCGCCGCTCGGCGTGGTCAAGCGGCTGGAAACCGGAATCGCCTCCTGGTACGGCAAGCAGTTCCATGGCCGCAAGACCGCCAACGGCGAGCGTTTCGACATGGACGCGCTGACGGCGGCCCATCCCAAGCTGCCGTTCGGCAGCTGGGTCCGGGTGCGCGACCTGGTCAGCGGCCGCAGCGTCGACGTGCGGATCAACGACCGCGGCCCGCACATCAAGCAGCGCGTCATCGACCTGAGCCGTGCTGCCGCGCGTGCGCTCGGCCTGGGCGGCACCCACCAGGTGGAGCTCACGCTGCTGGACAAGCACCCTCGCTGACGGCTCAGCGCTCGTCGTAGCTGACGGTCAGCGTGGACGTCAGCGGGCGGGCCTGGCAGGTGAGCACGAAGCCCTGTTCGATTTCCGCCGGCTCCAGCGTGTAGTTGCGCTCCATCTCGGCGCGGCCCTCGAGGATGCGGGCCCGGCAGGTGCAGCAGACGCCGCCCTTGCAGGAGTAGGGCAGGTCCAGTCCGGCTTCGAGCGCGACGTCCAGCACGCGGTCCTGCGGTCCCATGGCCAGCGAATGGGTCTTGCCATCGAGCACCACCTGCAGCCGCGTCGGCGCCTGCGCAGCTCCCGCAGCGTGGCTGGCTGCCGCAGCGGCGGGCCGGGGTGCCGGCGCCGCCAGCGCGCCATCGGGATGGAAGCGCTCGGCATGCACGCGTTCGGGCGCCAGCCCCGCGGCCAGCAATGCGGCCTGGGCCGCGTCGATCATGCCCTCCGGCCCGCACAGGAAGGCCTCGTCGATGGCGGCGACCGGCAGCAGCGTGCGCAGCAGTTCGTCCACCTTCGCTTGGTCGATCCGGCCATTGAGCAGCGCCGTTTCCTGCGGCTGCCGCGACAGCAGGTGCAGCAGCGTCAGGCGCGCCGGATAGCGGTCCTTCAGGTCCTGCAGCGCTTCGTTGAACATGATGGTGTTCATCCGTTGGTTGCCGTAGACCAGCGTGAAGCTGGAATCGGGTTGCTGCTCCAGCGTGCTCGCGATGATGGACAGCAGCGGCGTGATGCCGGAACCGGCCGCGAAGCCCACGCGGTGGCGCGCTGCGGCCACTTTCGGCGTGAAGCGCCCCTGGGGCGGCAGCACTTCCACGCTTTCTCCCGCCTGCAGGGCCTGCACCGCCCAGCGCGAGAAGCGGCCGCCGTCCACCGGCTTGATGCCGACCTCGATCTCGCCGTCGCGCAGGAAGCGCTGCCGGGGACTGCAGATCGAATAGCTGCGGCGCTCCTCCTTGCCGTCCAGCGTGGTGCGCAGGGTGAGGAACTGCCCCGGCAGGAAATCGAACTCGGCGCGCAACGCCGCCGGCACCGCGAATGTGATGGCGACGGCACCGGCGGCTTCGGGGCTGACGCGCGCGATGCGCAGTGGATGGAAATGGACGGCCATGGGATGCGCGCTGCGCCTAGTACGGCTTGAAATAATCGAAGGGCTCCAGGCAGTCCAGGCACTTGTAGAGCGCCTTGCATGCGGTGGAGCCGAAGTGGGAGGTCTCGGTGGTGTTGGCGCTGCCGCAATGCGGACAGGCGATGGCGCCGGCCGGCCGCGGCGGCTGGAAGCGCAGCACGTGCTGTGAAGAGGGAACCGCATGGGGCGGCGCGATGCCGAAGGCGCGCAGCTTTTCCCGGCCCGCTTGGCTCATCCAGTCGGTGGTCCAGGCCGGCGCCAGCCGGGTGACCACCTCGGCGCGCAGGCCGGCCGCCGCCAGGGCGGCGCGCACGTCGTCCCCGATCTGTTCCATCGCGGGGCAGCCGCTGTAAGTCGGGGTCAGCACGACTTCGAGCGTGCCGCCCCGCTCGTTGATCTCACGCAGGATGCCCAGCTCGCGGATCGAGACGACCGGAATCTCGGGGTCGGGAACCTGCTCCAGCAGGGCCCAGGCGCGGTCGACGCAGCTCACCATGTCGCGCCGGGATGCTGGCGCGCCAGGCTCTGCATCTCGCCCAGCAGGTAGCCCAGGTGTTCCGAATGCAGGCCCTGCTTGCCGCGCGGAAGATAACCGTGGCCGGCCGGCCGGCGCAGCGTGGCCTGCGCCAGGGCGGCGTCGAGTTCGCTATCCCAAGCGGGGCGCAACGCGAGCGGATCGGCGCCGGTGCCGTCGGCAATCGCTGCGGCTTCGTCGGCGGAGACGGTCCAGAATTCCTGGGTGTAGGGCAGCAGGTGGTCCAGCGCCGCCTGCGCCCGGGCGTGCGATTCGTCGGTGCCGTCGCCCATCCGCACCAGCCAGTCGCGCGAATGCCGCAGGTGGTACTTCACTTCCTTGAGCGCCCGGGCGGCGATGGCGGCCAGCTGGGCGTCGCGCGACGACTGCAGCGCCTCCCACTGCCGCAGCGCGAAGGCGCCGTAGAGGAAGTTGCGCACGATAGTGGTTGCGTAATCGCGCGGCGCCACCGCCGTGCCGGCCAGCGGCCCGTGGTGCGGCAGCTCCAGCAGCGTGAAGTTGCGAAACTCCTGCTGGTCGCGAAAGTAGGCCAGGCTGTCTTCGGTGGCGCCGTCGCCCTGCACCGCTGCCGCGTGCTGGTACAGCATGCGGGCCTGGCCGATCAGGTCCAGGCTGATGTTGGCCATCGCGATGTCTTCTTCCAGCACCGGACCGTGGGCGCACCACTCGGCGTTGCGCTGGCCCAGCACCAGCGCGTTGTCGGCCAGGTGCAGCAGGTAGCCCGGGGGTGCCGTCGTCGCGGCCATCACATGTGGCCGACGTCGTCGGGAATCTCGTAGAAGGTCGGGTGGCGGTAGATCTTGTCGGCGGCCGGGTCGAAGAATTCGCCCTTGTCGTCCGGCTGGCTTGCCGTGATCAGTGCCGACGGCACCACCCAGATGCTCACGCCTTCCTGGCGCCGCGTATAGACGTCGCGCGCCATCTGCAGCGCCTGTTGCGCGTCCACCGCGTGCAGGCTGCCGCAGTGCTTATGCTCCAGGCCCTGCTTGCTGCGGATGAAGACTTCCCACAAGGGCCATTCGCCACCCGTTCGGGCCGGGCCGGTCGAAGCCTTGGCGAGCCCGTCGCCAGGCTCAGGGCGAACGGACGCCGTTGTCATGCTGCTTCCTTCAACGCGCGCGCCTGCTGCTTGCGCGCATGCGCCAGCGCCGCATCGCGCACCCACTGCCCTTCCCGGTGCGCCTGCACGCGGGTGGCCAGCCGCTCCTTGTTGCAGGGGCCGTTGCCGTTGACCACCGCCCAGAAGTCGTCCCAGTCGATCGCGCCGTAGTCGTGGTGGCCGCGCTCCTCGTTCCACTTCAGGTCGGGGTCGGGCAGGGTCACGCCCAGGATCGCGGCCTGCGGCACGGTGGCGTCGACGAACTTCTGGCGCAGGTCGTCGTTGCTGATGCGCTTGATGCCCCAGCGCATGCCGAGCGCGCTGTTCGGGCTGTCGGCATCGGGCGGCCCGAACATCGCCAGCACCGGCCAGTACCAGCGGTTGACGGATTCCTGCACCATCGCGCGCTGGGCCGCCGTGCCCTTCATCATGGCCATCAGGTTCTCGTAGCCCTGGCGCTGGTGGAAGCTTTCTTCCTTGCAGATGCGGATCATCGCCCGCGCGTACGGCCCGTAGGAGCAGCGGCAGATCGGCACCTGGTTCATGATGGCCGCGCCGTCGACCAGCCAGCCGATCACGCCGACGTCGGCCCAGGTGAGGGTCGGGTAATTGAAGATCGAGCTGTACTTGGCCTTGCCCGCATGCAATGCGTCCAGCAGCGCGTCGCGGCTCACGCCCAGCGTCTCGGCCGCCGAATAGAGATAGAGGCCGTGGCCGCCTTCGTCCTGCACCTTGGCCAGCAGGATTGCCTTGCGCTTGAGGGACGGCGCGCGCGAGATCCAGTTGCCCTCGGGCTGCATGCCGATGATCTCGCTGTGGGCGTGCTGGCTGATCTGCCGCACCAGCGTCTTGCGGTAGGCCTCGGGCATCCAGTCCTGGGGCTCGATCCTGGCGTCGGCATCGATCCTGGCATCGAAGGCCTGCTGCAGCGCATCGGCCCGCGGCACCAGCCCGGCAGGGCCCGGCTGGCCATCCGGAACGTCCATGGCTTGCGTGTACATGCGGCGGATTATAGACATTCACCGACCGATCGGTCGGTGAATGCGCGGTTTCGCCGGCCCGTCCCCGGAGCGGCGCCCGGAGATTCGCCCTCCTTTGGCGAAAAACATGCAACAAACATGATCCGAAATGCGGGTGTCGGGGCGCCGACCGCGCGGCGCGGATCGGGCTCAGGACCCCGAAACGGCCGGTGGCGCCGTTTTGGCGAGGGATCGTGTGGGACGGCGCTGACAGGCGGCATCGACATTTGCTTACAGCGATGACTCTGCCGTCGATAGACTCGCCGCCATGAAAAACCGATCTATCGATTCGAAAGCCGGCATGTGGCGCTGGTCACTTGCGGCCCTGGTCCTGGCGGTGCAGGCCTGCGGTGGCGGTGGTGGCAGCGACGTCAGCTCCGGCACGGAGACTGCGGTCGGCGTCGCGCCGTCGGCGCAGTTGCCGCCGGCTCCGGCCCCGGCCCCGGTTGCGGTTGCGGTTGCGGTTGCGGCCACGCCGGCTCCAGCACCCGCTCCCGCGCCGGCATTCGCCCCTGCGCCCGCCCCGACGCCTGCGCCGACGCCTGCCCCGACGCCTGCGCCAGTGGTCGCTGCGGCGGTCCCGGCTCCCGCACCTGCGCCCGTTGTTGCCGCAGCGCCGGCACCGGCCCCGACTGCTGCGCCCGCGCCCGCTCCGCTGTCGTCGAGTCCAACCCTGATCCAGCTCTCGGACGCCACGACCTGTTCCATTCCCGGCATGCGCGAAACCATCCTGGCCCAGATCAACGCTGCCCGCGCGGCCGGCCATGTCTGCGGCACCGAGATCATGGCGGCGGTGCCGCCGATGCGGTGGAATGACATTCTTTTCTCTGCCGCCGCGCGGCATTCCCTGGACATGGTCGCCCGCAACTATTTTTCGCATGACACGCCCGAAGGGGTCACCTTTACCCAGCGGCTGGCCAACGAGGGCTACAGCTTCTGGGCGGCCGGTGAAAACATCGCCGCCGGCCAGACCACGGTCAGCGGCGTGATGGGCGCCTGGCTCAGCAGTGACGGCCACTGCCGCAACATCATGCAGCCCGTGCTGAACGAAGTCGCCGTGGCTTGCGTCGCGTCGTCCAGCGGCTACGGAAACACCTGGACGATGGACCTCGGCGGGCGCTGAAACAAGCGCGGTTGCCCCACGCGGGGCCGAGTGTTGTCATCATCGCGCCATGTTTGAACGTGCGTTGAATCTCGGACCCTGGAGCCTGGTGGTCGCCGCCGCCGTCGCCGGCTGTTCATTGCAGCAGCCGGCCCCGGCACCGCAGGTGGCCGCAAGGGCGCGGCCGCGCCCTGTCCCGCCGGCTTCGTCGGCGCCGGCGGAAATCGTCAGCGACTGCGGGATCTCGAAGCTGCGCGAGACCGTCCTGGTGCAGGTGAATGCGATGCGCGCGGCGGCGCGGTCATGCGGCCCCAGGAAGATGCCGGCCGTCCGCGCGCTGGCGTGGAACAAGGCGCTGGCGGAGGCCGCGGAGCAGCATTCGGTCGACATGGTGGCGCGCCGCTATTTCGACCATGTGAGCCCGGACGGCAGGCACGTCTCCCAGCGCGTGGCGGCGCAAGGCTACAAGTGGCGCGCGGTCGGCGAGAACCTGGCGGGCGGCGACACCACGGTCAACGGGGTGCTGGCCGGCTGGCTCAAAAGCCCGGACCATTGCCAGAACATCATGAACCCGGCCTTTTCCGACGTCGGCGTCTCCTGCGTGCGCCAGGGGGGCTCGAAGTGGGGGACCTACTGGACGATGGTGCTGGCGGCCCACCGCTGACCGCGTCAGCCGCCGGCTTCGACCGACTGTCCCTGGCCCCTGCCACGACCCAGCACCTGCAGCATCTGCGGCAGCGCCAGTTGCAGGGCGGCCTTGAGCGTGTGCGGCGGGTTGATCACGAACATGCCGCTGGCGGTCAGCCCCTGGCCGCGCTCGGGCTCGCCCGGCACGTTGCGTTCCTCGGCCTGGCCGATGTTGAGGGTCGCGTGCAGCCAGGGTCGGCCGGCCTGCGTGGCCAGCGTCTTCAGGCGGCGCGGCACCTCGTGCGCCTCCGGCCGCGGGATCACCGGGTACCAGACCGCATAACTGCCGGTGGCGAAGCGCTTCAGGCTGTCCTGGATCGAGGCCGTGACCTTGGCGTAGTCACTCTTGATCTCGTAGCTCGGGTCGATCAGCACCAGGGCGCGGCGCGCCGGCGGCGGCAGGAAGGCCTTCAGGCCCTCGAAGCCGTCCTCGCGCGCCACCGCCACCTGCCGGCCGGCCTCGAGTTGCGACACATTGGCCACCAGCGACTTGATATCGGTGGGGTGCATCTCGAACAGCTTGAGCTTGTCGCGCGTTTCCTCGCGCAGCAGGCGCTGGATGACGAAGGGCGAACCCGGGTACACCTTCGGCTGGCTGGAGCTGTTGAAGGCAGCGACCAGGTCCATGTAATCCTGCAGGGCGGGCGCGATCTCGGCGATGGCCGGCGCCGCCTTGCCCGCGGGCTTCAGGGCCGCAAACAGCTTGAGCACGCCATCGGCCGCCTCGCCCGAGGTTCCGGCGTAATCGCCGTCGAGCCGGTACAGCCCCGCGCCGGCGTGAGTGTCCACTACCGTCAGGGCCGTGTCTTTCTGGGTCAGGTGCCGCAGCATGGCGATCAGCACCGTGTGCTTGAGCACGTCGGCGTGGTTGCCTGCATGGAAGGCGTGGCGGTAACTGAACATGCGTCGATGGTACTCGTCAGTGGAGCGCTGGGCGGTAGTGTCTCAGTTTGAAAGTAACGCCGCTTGTGGTTCTGGCGCCTGTCGCTAGGGTAGGTGCATGCGAGATCAAAACCAAATCGCCTTTGGCATATTGCAGCAGGCGACCACCACAGAGCCACGGCCAGGCGAAGCCCCGGCCCATCGGCTCCTGCGCGCTATCGCCTTCCTGGGCGGTCAGGCCAGCAAAGCCCAAGTCACCCCAGAGGACCGCCGTGCGAACGGCCTCAAGGGCGCTATCAAGCGTTGGGGGGCCATCCGGGAGCGCGATAATTCGCCCATGCCTGCACGCCCCAAGAACCTCGACATGAACCAGCTCGCCAAGCGGATATTGGACGAGGCGACGGGTGACGAGCCAAAGACAGCACCAACGCCTTCCAAGAATGAGGCTGCTGTAGTCCTTGGCAAGTTGGGTGGTGTCAAAGGTGGCGTTGCACGCAAAGCGGCTCTGTCGCCAGAGCAACGAAGCGAGATTGCCAAAAAGGCAGCTGCGAAGCGCTGGTCAAGCGATCAGTAGGAAAAATACCTAGTTGCCCCTTGTGCCCGTTTCCGTTTCCGTTTACATTATGGTGGATGGAAACGCAAATCCTCTACGCCGCAGAAGCCGAACAGCTTTCTCTGGAAAAGCAACTAGCCAAACTCGACTCCGAGTACAAGGCGAAACGAAAACCAATTCTTGAGCGCCTTGAGGCCGTCAAGATGCTGCGGCTTGCCTACGGCATTGATTACCGGGTGGGCCGTCAACCTGAGATGTTTGAATCTGGCGCGCATCCCGAACAGGCGATCCCCACGCCCCGCGAGAACTCCCACAAGGCGCGCGTTCTATCTGCCGCCATGGCGCTGCTCGCCGATGGCGTTTCCATGAAGACGCCCTTGCTGCTGGAGAAGATGGAGGCACGAGGCATCGAGTTCCAGGCCAAGGACAAGCAGGGCAACTTGAGTGTCATCCTAAGCAAAGACCCAAGATTCGTCAGCGACCGTAGAACCGGCTGGTCGCTGGCACAAAAAAACCAGCAAGACGCGGCAACGTCTGCTGGTTCTCTGCCGACATGAGCCGGTTCACAACTTTTGCCCTGACTAGGCACCCACGCGCACGGAATGACGCGCAGAGAGGAGATCAAGTTGCTTAGCAAGTATCTGTCATTAATATGACTTAACGCCAGTTACGTGCAGGAGCCTTTCGGCCCCTGCGCGTATTCTCGGCGGTTTCCTCCCCTGTTGTCAATTCTTTTTGGCTCTCTGCTTCAGAGGGCCGCGCTAGCTTTCACATTTGTTTTGCTGATTCCTTGACATTGCTTGATCGGTCAAGCATAATTCAGTTCAAGCAAGCAAGGAACCGACATGAACCGCCTCCCCATCGAAAAGCGCGCTCAGATCATCGGTCTGTTGGTCGAGGGCATGAGCATGCGGGCTGTGACCCGCATGGTGGGTTGTTCCATCAACACCGTGACCAAGCTGCTGGAAGAAGTCGGCTTCGCCTGCAACATGTACCAGTCCGAGCATCTGCGGAACCTGCCTTGCAAGCGTGTGCAGTGCGACGAGATTTGGGCCTTCTGCTACTCCAAGGAAAAGAACGTGTCTCGTGAAGACAAGGGCGTCTTGGGCCACGGCGACGTTTGGACCTGGACGGCCATCGATGCCGAGTCCAAACTGATCGTGTCCTATCAAGTTGGCAAGCGTGATGCCGAGTACGCGCAGATGTTCATGGCCGATGTTGCCGGACGCCTCGCCAATCGGGTCCAGTTGACCACTGACGGCCATGCTCCCTACCTGCAAGCCGTGGGCGATGCCTTCGGCTCTGAGATCGATTACGCCATGCTGGTGAAGCACTACGGAGCCGGTTCGGTGACTGACCAGCGTAGGTACAGCCCGGCGCATCTTATAGCGACCGAATTGCGCCCCATCAATGGCAACCCGGACGCGAAGCACATTTCCACGAGCTACGTCGAGCGCCAGAACCTGACCATGCGCATGGGCATGCGCCGGTTCACGCGCCTAACCAATGGCTTTTCTAAGAAGGTTGAGAACCTGGAGCATGCCGTGTCGCTGCACTTCATGCACTACAACTTCTGCCGGGTTCACAAATCGCTGCGCGTCACCCCAGCGATGGAAGCGGGCCTGACCGATCACGTCTGGACGCTGGAGGAGGTTGCAGCGCTTGCGGATTAGCTTTCTCTGGTGACCTTCAACTCACCGTTCTCCATCGTGATTCGGAAAGTGGCCCTGACAGAGGGACCCGGTCCAAAGGTCTGAATTGTGTAACGGTAAGGACGGTCGTCGGCAGGCACCCGGAGTCCATCCCGCGAGGCAATGAAGAATTTGTCGGGGTCTCCAGCCCACCAGTGGACCAAATCAAAATACTTTTCTCCATTAGGCTGCAACGCGAACGCGTAAGCGACCGAGCAGGTGATGTCTCGTAGAGGGCACTGATACCTGTCCCCCGCGACATCCTTTCCATCTCGGTCCAGCAACTCAATGAGCCCCAGGCTGCCGGTGACTTCCGCAGGGGATAGATTGACGAGCGCGACACAGTACATGAGGGTGTCTTGATTCCTCTGCTCGTCTTTGTCCGCCACTACCTTCTTGAAACGGCCGCCCTCGCGGGGATGACCAGGTTCAAACCTGATCTGCAAACGCGGTCGCGCATACTGCCACCAAAAAGTAAATACCGTGGCGAAGAAGAGCACAAGGATCAGCGCCAAGTGGAACCATACCGACGACAAGAAGCTCGGTGGATGCTGATATAGCTGCCCTAGGCCCATGGGGAACCCCAGCGCACCAAGGATGTAAGCGACCATCCACCCAAGCCCCAACCAAAAGAGCTTCTTCGGAATGTCTCGCAAAAGCCAGCGCGCAAACTCCCCAGCCATTCTCCCCATAGGAAGTCACCTCCGCCGGGGATCGTAACTGCTGAATTGCCGTTACATCTCATACTGAGACACCACCCGCTGGGCCCCGGGTTTGCGTCAAGTCCTTTATTCTTCGTATAATGTTGGGCTCCGTAGCGTCTTGTGGCCCCGCGCCGGAGATGGAGAGTCAACACGTTGCGAATCGCGTTGACGCTTTACCCCCACCTAAGAGATTCCCGTCAGAGGAACGCCGACCGTGGAAAAGGGCCCGCCAAACCGCATCGAAAGATACTCATGAAAACGTTCAGCGCCAAACCCGCTGACGTGGTGCACGAGTGGTTTGTGATTGACGCGACCGACAAGGTCCTCGGACGAGTAGCCAGCGAAGTTGCTCTCCGTTTGCGCGGCAAACACAAGGCCATTTACACGCCTCACGTCGACACCGGTGACTTCATCGTCATCATCAACGCTTCGCAGATCCGGGTCACCGGCACGAAGAACCAGGACAAGGTGTACTACCGCCACTCCGGTTACCCGGGCGGCATCACGGCCACCAACTTCCGCGACATGCAAGCCAAGCATCCCGGCCGCGCGCTGGAAAAGGCCGTCAAGGGCATGCTGCCAAAGGGCCCGCTCGGCTACGCCATGATCAAAAAACTCAAGGTGTACGGCGGTGCAGAGCATCCCCACACCGCCCAGCAGCCCAAGGTGCTGGAACTTCCTGATGCGCAGATCGGAGCCAGAACATGATCGGTGATTGGAACAACGGCACCGGCCGCCGCAAGTCCAGCGTGGCCCGCGTGTTCATGAAGAAGGGCACCGGCAAGATCACGATCAACGACAAGGACATCGAGGCCTTCTTCGGCCGCCAGACGTCCATCATGATCGTCAAGCAGCCCCTGTTCCTGACCAACCATGTCGAAACCTTCGACATCAAGGTCAACGTGCACGGCGGCGGCGAATCGGGACAAGCCGGCGCCACCCGCCACGGCATCACCCGCGCCCTGATCGACTACGACGCGGCCCTCAAGCCGGCGCTGTCGCAAGCCGGCTTCGTGACGCGTGACGCGCGCGAAGTGGAACGCAAGAAGGTCGGCCTGCACTCTGCACGCCGCCGCAAGCAGTTCAGCAAGCGTTAATTCGTTTTCGCTACCGGATACAAAGCCGCACAAGTTCGCTTGTGCGGCTTTGTCGCTTTGGACGTCTTTTGAGGCAGCATTCAAGCTCATGCGTTTCAAGCTCCTGCGCCGCCGGCTGACCATCAGCGCCCCCCACATGGCGATCCGTACCCACCGGCCGTGGATCCGCTGGGCCGGCATTGCGATCATGACCGGCTTCTATGCCGCCATCGCGCTGTGGACCTTCGAGCTGGGCAAGACCTTCGCGGGCGTGGACGGCGGCGCCAAGGAGGAACTGGTGCGGCTGCGCGCCGATAACGCCAGGTTGCGCGACGAACGCGACAAGGTGCAGTCGGTCATGAACACCTCGGCCAGCATGATCACGACCGAGACGTCCACCCGCGAGCGGCTGGCCGCCCAGATCAAGGTGCTGGAGGCCGAGAACCGGGCGCTGCGCGACGACCTGGGCTTCTTCCAGAAGCTGATCCCCGCGACCGGCTCCGAGAGCGTGGCGATCCGCGCCCTGCAGGCCGAGGTGCTGGCCGGCACCCAGCTCAGGTGGCAGGTGATGGTGATCCAGCAGCAAAAGAGCGCGCCGGAGTTCCGCGGCAAGCTCCAGGTCAGCATCTCGGGCACGCTGGACGGCAAGCCCTGGATGATGGACCTGCCCGGCGGCGCCCAGGCTCTGCAGTTCCGCCAGTACCGGCGAATCGAGGGCCTGGTCGATCTGCCGCCCCAAGCCGTGGTAAAAAACGTTTCGGCCCGGGTCGTCGAAGGAACGGCAACCCGCGCGGTCCAGAGCATCAAGCTGTAACCCGTTGAGGAGAAGAGCATGTTTGGGAAGAACGCACAACCGCCGATCAAGAGCCTGATCGCGCAAGGCAGCCGGATCGAAGGCAACCTCCGTTTCACGGAAGGACTGCGGGTGGACGGCGAGGTGTTCGGCGACCTGCGGGCCAATCCCGACCAGCCCAGCATCCTGGTGATTTCCGAGGAGGCCGTCGTCGAAGGCGCGATCGACGCCGACCACGTCATCATCAACGGCAGCGTCAAGGGTCCCGTCAACGCGCGCGAGCTGCTGGAATTGCAGCCACGGGCGCGGATCGAGGGCGACGTCTCGTACAAGGCGCTTGAAATGCACCAGGGCGCCGTCATTTCCGGGCAACTCAAGCCGATGCTCGATGGCGAGGAAAAGCCCTTACTCAAGCTGGCGGCAAAACAGCTGCTGGCCTGATACCCGAGCAAATCAGCGTACTATTCCAGTTCAAGAGTCACCGGAGTCCCCTTCATGAGCGCAGTTGCCGAAAACGTCCAGACCGACATGCCCGCCCCGCTGGTGTTCACCGATAGCGCGGCCGCCAAGGTCGCCGACCTGATCGCCGAGGAAGGCAATCCGGAACTGAAGCTGCGCGTGTTCGTCCAGGGCGGCGGCTGCTCGGGCTTCCAGTACGGCTTCACCTTCGACGAGATCACCAACGATGACGACACGGTGATGTCCAAGAACGGCGTTTCGCTGCTGATCGACGCGATGAGCTACCAGTACCTGGTCGGCGCCGAGATCGACTACAAGGAAGACCTGCAGGGCGCCCAGTTCGTGATCAAGAATCCGAATGCCACCAGCACCTGCGGCTGCGGCTCCAGCTTTTCCAGCTAGGCCGGGTAGACACACCCCAGCACACGGGCGCCTCTGGCGCCCGTTGTGCTTTGGAGCTCCAGTTTTTCGCGCCGCACCGTCTTGCGGGCCAGCCAGGCGAAGGCCGTCGCCTCTACCTGCAGCGGCGGCAGGCCGGCCTGGTCGCTGGAGACCACCTGGATGGCCGGCAGCAGGGCCCGCAGCCGTTCCATCAGGAAGGTGTTGAGCGCGCCGCCCCCGCAGACGATCAGCCGCGCCATGGCCGGCTCGTGGCGCAGGATCTCGCCCGCGCAAGCCGCCGCCGTCAGTTCCGCCAGCGTCGCCTGCACATCCGCGGCGGAGGCGGACTCGAACCCCAGCAACTGGCGGTCCAGCCAGCCGCGGTTGAACAGGTCGCGGCCCGTGCTCTTGGGCGGCAGCCGGCCGAAGTAGGAATCCGAGCGCAGGCGCTGCAGCAGCGCCGGCACCGGCCGGCCACCGGCCGCCCAGCGGCCTTCGCTGTCGTAGTCCTTGCCCAGGTGCTGCTGGGTCCAGCCGTCCATCAGGGCGTTGCCGGGTCCGCAGTCGAACCCCAGCATGGAGCCGTCGGCGCGCAGCAGGGTGATGTTGGAAATGCCGCCGATATTGAGCACGCCCACGCTGCGTCCCGGCTCGGCGAACAGCGCCTGGTGGAAGAACGGCGCCAGCGGCGCGCCCTGGCCGCCGGCCGCGACGTCGCGGCTGCGGAAGTCCGCCACCACGTCGATGCCGGTCAGTTCCGCCAGCAGCGCCGGCTGGCTCAGCTGCAGCGTGTAGCCGGTGCCGTCGAACTCCTGCGGCCGGTGGCGCACGGTCTGCCCGTGGGCGCCGATCGCTTCGATCGACGATGCCGGCAGGCGGGTGGCGGCCAGCAGCTCGTGGACCGCGTGCGAATAGGCGCGCACCAGGGCGTTGCCGGCCAGCGCGGCCCGGTGGAGTTCGTCGTCGCCCTTGCTGTTCAAGGCCAGCAGCTCCGCGCGCAGGCTGGCGGGAAAAGGCCGGCTCGCATGGGCCAGCACCGTCGGCGAAGGCGCTGAGAAATCGGCCAGCACGCCGTCCACGCCGTCGAGCGACGTGCCGGACATCAGGCCGATGAAGTACTCGGGCATGGGCGGATGTTAGCCCGCCACTGGCGGCGAGTTATCGCGCGCTGGCGACGGTGGCCGACGAGGCGGCCGCGAGCTCGGTGCGCATCAGGTGGGAAAGCCGTTCGAAGGCCGGCCGGGCCGCGGCGGACACCGGCGCCGAGCTGTTTTCCTTGGCTGCCAGCAGCGGATCCTGGTGGATGCCGTTGACGCGGAATTCGAAGTGCAGGTGCGGGCCGGTGGCCCAGCCGGTGGCGCCGACGGCGCCGATGTGGTCGCCCTGGGCGACCTTCTGGCCCTGGCGCACGTTGATCCGGCTCAGGTGCGCGTAGACCGTCTCCGCGCTGGTGCTGTGCCTGACGATGATCACGTTGCCGAAGCCGTTCTGCACGCCGGCAAACTCGACCACGCCGTCGCCGACGGTGCGCACCGGCGTGCCCGTGGGGGCGCCGTAGTCCACCCCCAGGTGGGCCTTCCATTGCTGCAGGATCGGGTGGAAGCGCATCGCGAAGCCGCTGGTGACGCGCGAGAACTCCATCGGCGAGGCCAGGTAGGAATGGCGCAGGCTGCGGCCGTCGAGCGTGTAATAGCCGCCCTTCTGGCCTGCTTCTTCGAACCACATGGCCTGGTGCGAGACGCCGGCGTTGACGAATTCCGCCGACAGGATGCGGCCGGTGCGCAGGGGCTCGCCGTCGGCCTCCAGCGCTTCGTAGACCACGTTGAAGCGGTCGTTCTTGCGCAGCGCGCGATGGAAGTCGATCTCGCCGGCAAAGATGTCGGTCAGCTGGGTGGCGATTCCCTCGGGAATCCGAGCCTCGTCGGCTGCCGCAAACAGGGATGTGCGGATGGCACCGCTGGCCAGCCGCGCGGAAGCGGTCAGGGGGGCGCTCTCGACCCGGGCGGCGAAGCGGCCGGTGCCGGCCTGTTCGATCACCAGGCGCTGGAAGTTGCCGCTGTCGTCGGGCGCCCAGCGCACGGTCAGCTTTTCCAGCTTGTGGCTGTCGGTCGCCTCGACGGTGACGGTGCGGCCGGCGCGGCCCAGCACGACGCTGCGGTAATTCGGCTCGGTGCGCAGGAAGTTGGCGGCGGCCAGGTCGTCCACGCCCAGGCGCGTCAGCAGCGCTTCCACGGTATCGGTGGAACGTGTCACTTCGGAGCGGAACAGCTTCAGGCTCTGGACGTCGAGTTCGGAGGCCTGCGCCGACAGCGGCAGGGGCTGCACGGTCTCGAGGATCTGGCGCACCGGCAGGGCGGATGGATCGGGACCCAGCGACGCCACGGCGAAGGCGCCGCCGCCGCCGCACAGCAGCAGGGCCGCAAGCGCGGCGGTCACGTGTTTCGGATGATGCTCGAGTGCGTGGGCAGCGCGGGCCAGCAGTCGTTCGCCGGCGGCAATGAAACCGTTGTTCAAATCGAAGAGTCCTTGGAACAGTTGCCGGATTGGTCCTACATCGGGGCGGGACGCATTCTGACACTTACAACCCGGCGCGGACGCCCTGGAACATCCGCGATTTAGAATCCGCTGCTGCCAGTCGGGTGCCGGAGTATGCCATCCCCGGATGCTCCAGAACCGGAAAACCCCTTATGAATCAAGCTCCTGTTACAAAAAACCACCCCTTGACGGATGCCGTCAGGGAAGCCCTGGCGGTCACCCTCAGGGGTACTGATGAGCTACTCCCCATGGAGGACTGGACCTACAAGCTGGCCCGCTCCGAAGCGACAGGCGTGCCTCTGAGGGTCAAATTCGGCCTGGACCCGACTGCGCCCGACATTCACCTGGGCCATACGGTGGTGTTCAACAAGATGCGCCAGCTGCAGGACCTCGGCCATACGGTGATCGCGCTGATCGGCGACTTCACCACCATGATCGGGGACCCCTCGGGTCGCAACAGTACGCGCCCGCCGCTCACCCGGGAGCAGATCGAGGCCAATGCCAAGACCTATTTCGACCAGCTACGGATGGTGTTGGACGTCGAAACCGCAGAGGTTCGCTACAACAGCGAGTGGAGCGACCCGCTGGGCGCGCGCGGCCTGATCCAGCTGGCCGCCAAGTACACCGTGGCCCGGATGATGGAGCGCAACGATTTCCACGACCGCTTCAAGTCGGGCGCCTCGATCAGCGTCCACGAGTTCCTGTATCCGCTGATGCAGGGCTACGACTCGGTGGCGCTGCGAAGCGACCTCGAGCTCGGCGGCACCGATCAGAAGTTCAACCTGCTGATGGGCCGCCACCTGCAGCAGGAATACGGCCAGGAGCCGCAATGCATCCTGACCATGCCGCTGCTCGAAGGCCTGGACGGCGTCGAGAAGATGTCCAAGAGCAAGAACAACTACATCGGCATCAGCGAGGACCCCAACACCATGTTTGCCAAGGTGCTGTCGATCTCCGACGACCTGATGTGGCGCTGGTTCACCCTGCTGAGTTTCCGCGGCGAGGCCGAGATCGCGGCGCTGCGGCGCGCGGTGGAGGGTGGCCGCAATCCGAAGGACGCCAAGGTGATGCTGGCCAAGGAACTGACGGCCCGCTTCCACAGCGCCGCCGCGGCAGATGCCGCCGAGCAGGACTTCAACAACCGCAGCAAGGGCGGCGTGCCGGACGAGATCCCCGAAGTGAACCTTGGCGGCAGCCCGCTGGGGATCTCGGCCCTGCTCAAGCAGGCCGGACTGGCGCCGTCGACTTCGGAAGCCGGCCGCCTGATCGACGGCGGCGGCGTCCGCATCGATTCGTCGGTGGTCAGCGACAAGGGGCTGAAGCTCGATCCCGGCACCTACGTGGTCCAGGTCGGCAAGCGCAAGTTCGCAAGAGTGACGCTCACCTGAGCCGCGCAACCGCACCGCCAGCCCAGTGGCGCTGCGCCACAATCGGCCCATGGACCTGAGATCGACCGCGAAGAACGCCTCCCCGACCCTGTTGCTGCGGCTGTCGATCGTGGTGGCGATCGTCACCATCGTGATGAAGACGGCAGCCTGGTGGATCACCGACTCGGTCGGCCTGCTGTCGGACGCGATGGAATCGCTGGTCAATCTGGCAAGCGCCGCCTTTGCCCTGACGATGGTGACCATCGCCCGGCGGCCGGCCGATGCGGACCATCCTTACGGGCACCACAAGGCGGAGTACTTTTCCTCCGGCTTCGAGGGGCTGGCGATCATCGTCGCCGCGGTCGGCATCGCCTGGGCGGCAGTGCAGCGGCTGTTCCATCCGCAGCCGCTGGGCCTGCTGGGCTGGGGGCTGGCGCTGTCGGTGTCGAGTTCCGCCCTCAACGGCGTGCTGGCCTGGGCGATGCTGCAGTCGGGGCGCAAGCACCGTTCGATGGCGCTGGAAGGCGATGCACGCCACCTGATCACCGACGTCTGGACCTCCGCCGGCGTGGTGCTCGGCGTCGGCCTGGTGGCGCTGACGGGCTGGGCCTGGCTGGACCCGGCGGTGGCCGTCGGCGTGGCGCTGAACATCCTGCGCGAAGGTGCCCACCTGATGTGGAAATCGTCGCAAGGCCTGATGGACGAAGCCCTGGAACCCGAGGTGATGGAGGAGGTGGGCAAGACGCTGGCCGCGTTCGAGCACCCGGCCATCCGCTTCGACCACCTGTCGAGCCGCCGCTCGGGCAAGCGGCGCTTCATCGACCTGCACATGCACATGCCGTCGGACTGGACCTTGCGCCGCGCCGCCGCCGTCCGGGCGTCGGTGGAACAGGCCTTGATGAGCGCGGTGCCGGGCCTGAGGGCCACGATCCAGCTGCTGCCCAACGACGTCGAGGTGCACTCGCAGGACGAGGACGACCTGATTTGATCTCCGTAATCCAGCGTGTCAGCCAGGCACGGGTCGAGGCCGGGGGCGCCACCGTCGGCGCCATCGGCCGCGGCCTGCTGGTGCTGCTGTGCGCCGAGCGCGGCGACAGCCAGGTGCAGGCCGACAAGCTGCTGGCCAAGCTGTTGAAGCTGCGCATCTTCGCCGACGAGGCCGGCAAGATGAACCGCAGCGTGCAGGACGTGGGCGGCGGCTTGCTGCTGGTCAGCCAGTTCACGCTTGCCGCCGACACGTCCGGCGGCAACCGTCCCAGCTTCACAACTGCGGCGGCGCCCGACGAGGGCCGGCGGCTCTACGATTACTTCGTGGCCCAGGCGCGCGCGGCCCACCCCGACGTCGCAACCGGTGAATTCGGCGCCGACATGCAGGTGCATCTGGTCAACGACGGTCCCGTGACCATTCCCTTGCGGGTCCCCTGAAGACCGGGGACGGACAGCCCCCGTCTTCAATAAGGGTTGGCAAACCCAAGCGCCGACAGCAGGAGGATCTCGAGGGTCTCCATCTCGAGCGCATCGGCTTCGTCGCTCTCGTGGTCGTAGCCCTGGGCATGCAGGGCGCCGTGCACCAGCATGTGCGCATAGTGCGCCCGCAGCGTCTTGCCTTGCTCACGGGCCTCGCGTTCGATCACCGGGCCGCACAGGACCAGGTCGGCCATCACCACCGGCTGCTGCGCGTAGTCGAAGGTCAGCACGTTGGTGGCGTAGTCCTTGCCGCGGTATTGCCGGTTCAGCGCGCGCCCCTCGTCCTCGCCGACGACCCGCACCGTGATTTCGGCGGGCGCGGCGAGCGCATGCGCGATCCAGCGGGCGACGGCCGGGCGACGCAGCACGGCGCGGTGCGAAGCGATGCCCGGGAACTGCGAGAACTGGAGTTCCAGGTCCAGCGCCGGCGCTCTCATTTGAGTTCGCGCTTGCGCTGCGCGTCGTACGCATCGACGATGCGGGCCACCAGCGGATGCCGCACCACGTCCTTGCTGGTGAAGCGGGTGTGGGCGATGCCCTTGACCCGCTTGAGGATGTATTCCGCTTCCACCAGCCCGGACAACTGCCCCTTGGGCAGGTCGATCTGGCTGATGTCGCCGGTCACCACCGCCTTGGCGCCGAAGCCGATGCGGGTCAGGAACATCTTCATCTGCTCGGGCGTGGTGTTCTGCGCCTCGTCCAGGATCACGAACGCGTTGTTCAGCGTGCGGCCGCGCATGAAGGCCAGCGGCGCGATCTCCAGCGCCGAGCGCTCGAAGGCCTTCACCACCTTGTCGTATCCCATCAGCTCGTAGAGCGCGTCATACAGCGGCCGCAGGTAGGGGTCGACCTTCTGGCTGAGGTCGCCGGGCAGGAAGCCCAGCTTCTCGCCGGCTTCCACCGCCGGCCGGGTGAGCACGATGCGCTGCACCGCACTGCGCTCCAGCGCGTCGACCGCGCAGGCCACCGCCAGGTAGGTCTTGCCGGTGCCGGCCGGGCCGATGCCGAAGGTGATGTCGTGGGTGGCGATGTTCTCCAGGTACACGCTCTGGTTCGGCGTGCGCGCCTTGAGGTCGGTGCGCCGGGTGTGCAGCGTCTTCGCCCCTTCCTCGTCCTCGCCCATCGCGCCGTCGCCGGCCAGCATCAGCTGCACCTTGTCGGCGGCGATCGGCCGCGCGGCGATCTCGTACAGCGCCTGCAGCACTTCCATCGCGCGCTGCGCCTTCGCCTTGGGGCCGTCCACCTTGAACTGCTCGTGCCGGTGGGCGATGCTCACCTGGAGCGCCACTTCGATGGTGCGCAGGTGTTCGTCCATGGAGCCGCACAGGTGGTTGAGGCGGGCGTTGTTCGGCGGGGCGAAGGTGTGTCTGAGAATCAAGCTGATAATTCCGGTGAAGGGCTCCCATGATAGGCAACAAACCGGATTCCAAATGATCGGCAGGCTCAACGGAACACTGGCGGACAAGAACCCGCCGCAGCTGCTGGTGGACTGCAATGGCGTCGGCTACGAGGTCGACGTGCCCATGAGCACCTTCTACAACCTGCCGTCGGTCGGCGAGAAGGTGTCGCTGCTGACCCATTTCGTGGTCCGCGAGGACGCCCAGATCCTGTACGGCTTCGGCACCGGGGCCGAGCGCGATGCGTTCCGCCAGTTGATCAAGATCTCCGGCGTCGGCCCGCGCACCGCGCTGTCGGTCCTCAGCGGCATGAGCGTCGCCGACATCGCGCAGGCCGTCACCGCGCAGGACGCCGGCCGGCTGGTGAAGGTGCCGGGCATCGGCAAGAAAACGGCGGAGCGGCTGCTGCTGGAACTCAAGGGCAAGCTGGGCGCCGACATCGGCGCCGGCAGCCTGGGCGCCACCACCGATGCGCAGGCCGACATCCTGCAGGCGTTGGTCGCGCTGGGCTACAGCGACAAGGAAGCGTCCGCTTCGGTCAAGGTGCTGCCCAAGGACGTCGGCGTCAGCGACGGCATCAAGCTGGCCCTGAAGGCATTGGCGAAATAATCAGCAATGAGCATCCAGACCGACGACTTCGAGCTGCCGCCGTCCAAGCGGGTGATCTCCACCGAGCCGGCCTCGCCGCAGGAGGAAGCGATCGAGCGCGCGTTGCGGCCCAAGCTGTTCGACGACTACGTCGGCCAGGCCAAGACCCGCGAACAGCTGGAGATCTTCATCGGCGCGGCCCGCAAGCGCGGCGAGGCGCTGGACCACGTGCTGCTGTTCGGTCCGCCCGGCCTGGGCAAGACCACGCTGTCCCACATCATCGCCCACGAGCTGGGCGTCAATCTGCGCCAGACCTCCGGCCCGGTGCTGGAAAAGCCCAAGGATCTGGCGGCGCTGCTGACCAACCTGGAAAAGAACGACGTCCTGTTCATCGACGAGATCCACCGCCTGTCGCCGGTGGTGGAGGAAATCCTGTACCCGGCGCTGGAGGATTACCAGATCGACATCATGATCGGCGAGGGCCCGGCGGCGCGTTCGATCAAGCTGGACCTGCAGCCGTTCACGCTGGTCGGGGCGACCACCAGGGCCGGCATGCTGACCAACCCGCTGCGCGACCGCTTCGGCATCGTCGCGCGGCTGGAGTTCTACACGCCGGAGGAACTGGCCCGCATCGTCAAGCGCAGCGCCGGCCTGCTGAACGCGCCGATGGAAGAAAAGGGCGGCGCCGAGATCGCGAGGCGTTCACGCGGCACACCGCGGATCGCCAACCGGCTGCTGCGGCGGGTTCGCGACTACGCCGACGTGAAAGGGACGGGAACGATCACGCTGGACATCGCCAACATGGCGCTGAAGATGCTGGACGTGGACCCGCAGGGCTTCGACGTGATGGACCGCAAGTTGCTGGAGGCCGTGATCCACCGCTTCGACGGCGGCCCGGTCGGCCTGGACAACATCGCGGCCAGCATCGGCGAGGAGCGCGACACCATCGAGGACGTGATCGAGCCCTACCTGATCCAGCAGGGCTTCCTGCAGCGTACGCCGCGCGGGCGCATCGCCACGCTGGCGGCCTACCGTCACCTGGGCGTGACGCCGCCCAAGAGCGCCGGCGAGCTGTTCTCCGAATAGCGCAGCTCGGCGCGGATGGCGCCGGCATTGCGCGCGATCAGGATCTGCGCCACGTAATAGGTGGCCAGCACCAGGAACTGCGCCATCGGGAACTGCACGGCGAACTTGTTGGTGGCCAGCAGCGAGTCGCTCAGCATGAAGAAGCAGGCGCCCACGGCGGCCGCCGTCGAGGCCTTGTCGCGCAGCCAGCCGGCCCGGCCGATCGCCTGCGCCGCCATCAGCGAGATCACGATCACATAAGCGGCGACGGCGACCCGCAGCGGCGCATTCAGGCTGCCATAGAGGAAGCCGTACATCGCCCCGCCCAGGCCCAGCGTCGCCAGCAGCGCGCGGGTGTTCGGCAGCCAGGGAACGCCCTGCTTGAACATGGCGATGTAGAACAGGTGGGCGATGAGGAAGCTCACCAGCCCCGGAATGAACAGGCCCGGCAGCATCAGCAGGCAGTCGCCCACCAGCGAGCAGGCCAGTCCGGCCAGCAGCAACCGGTCGAAGTGCGCCGGTGACCTGGTGGCGCGGTTTCGCTGCACCACGCAGGCGATCGCCAGCAGCATCGCCAGCGGCTTGAACACCCGGTGCAGCAGCATCAGGTTCTCGGCGCCGGTGGCGGTGGCGAGCGCCGCGGCCTCCACCAGCAGCACCTCCAGCACCGTGATGCGGCCCTGGAACAGCGCGCCGACCGCCCACAAGCCGGCCGCCAGCGCCGCCAGCCAGACCGTCGACTGCGCCAGCGGCATGCTGTCGGCATGCCAGAGGAACAGCGAGACGCCGCCAAGCAGCAGCGCGAACTGGGCGGCGCCGAACCAGGCGACCGGCGCACTGATGGGCGGGTGATACCGCTGCACCTGTTCCAGTACGAATGGCGGCTTCGGAAAACGCTGCGCCACGTCGGCCGGGCGCCATCCCGGCGGCTTGAACCAGACCCGCAGCTTGTCCATCCAGTTGCGCGCATGCCAGCTGTCCTTGGCCAGCGCCCAGTAGACCTCGGCGTTGGACCACAACGGGTCCCAGCTGTTCAGGGGACTGCGGGTGCCGTACACGCACTTCTCGCCTTCCTCCTGGAAGCTGCCGAACAGGCGGTCCCACACGATCAGCACGCCGCCGTAGTTGCGATCGAGGTAATCGTCGTTCACCGCGTGGTGCACCCGATGGTTGGACGGCGAGCAGAACCAGCGGTCGAACCATCCCAGCTTGCCGACGTGCTCGGTGTGCACCCAGAACTGGTACAGCAGGTCGATCAGGGCGACGGTGCCGAAGACGATGGGCGGCACGCCGGCGACCGCCATCGGCAGGTAGAAGACCCAGCCCACCAGCGCGCCCGAACTGGTCTGGCGCAGCGCGGTCGACAGGTTGTAGTCCTGGCTCTGGTGGTGCACCACGTGGGCGGCCCAGAACAGCGCGCATTCATGGCCGGCGCGGTGCAGCCAGTAGTAGCAGAAGTCGTAGAACACCAGCGCCAGCAGCCAGCCGTACCACGCCATCCAGAACTCGCGCGCGGCGTCGATCGGCACCAGCGAGACGGTGGTGTAGACCGCGCCGTAGATGCCCACCCGCAGCAGCCGGGTGAACACCTTGGTGGTCTCGCTCAGCATGCCGAGGCTGATGCTGTTGACGGCGTCGTTGAGGCGGTAGGTGTTGCGCTTCTTCTTCCAGCCCCAGGCCAGCTCCAGCGCGATCAGCAGCAGGAACACCGGGGTGGCGAGGACGATGATTTGTGACGGGCTCATGGTGGCCCCATTCTCGCCAGCCTAGGTCAGCGCGCCTCTGGCATCAACCCTGATGATCCGCTCCACCTTGCCGGCCTTCAGGCCGCCGGTGACGCCGATCATGGTGTCGTGCAGGTTGACAGTGGGGTCGCAATGGCCCGGAATCAGCCACAGCGTGCGGCCCAGCGCCGGCAGTTCGGCGCCTGGCCGGGCGCGGCGCAGGATGCCGTGCTCGTCGCCGCCGTTGAAATACTCCAGCTCGGGCTCGGAACCGAAGGAATAGACCGTCGGCATGCCGGAGTCGATGGCGTGGCACTTGTGGCCGGCGTCGCACACCACGTGCCCGCCTGCGGCGCTCATCACCTGGGTCTTGACGAACAGCGCGTGCTCGAACTGGGGCTGCGCCGGGTCCCGCTCGTTCTTCGCGTAGTCGCCGTCCATGAACAGGAAGGAGCCGGCCTGCAGTTCGCCGAACACGCCGCTGGCTGCCTCCAGCACGAAACTGCCGGTGCCGGCCCCGGTGACCAGGTCCACCGCGATGCCTTCGCGCTCGATCAGCTTGCGCGTTGTCTCCGCATCCTGCACCACGCTGGCAATGGCGTCGCGCCGTTCCTGCGGGCTGCGCAGGTGCTGCGCCTTGCCCTGGTAGGCCTGCAGGCCGGCGAAGCGCAGCGCCGGATGCTTGCGCACCTCGTGCGCCAGCGCCACCGCCGCCTGGCCGGGGGCCACGCCGCAGCGGCCCTGGCCGACGTCGAGTTCCACGAACACGTCGATCACCGCCGGGATGCCGGTCGCGGCGCGGCGCTCGTTCATCGCCTGCGCCAGGCGCGCGACGCCCTCGGCGCTGTCCACCGCGATCGCCAGCTGGCCGCGCTCGGCCGCCAGCATGTGCGACAGCGCCGCCACCCGGGCCAGCTTGTGCGGCGCGATCACTTCGTTGCTGATGTAGACGTTGGTGACGCCGCCGGCCACCATGGCCTCGGCCTCGGCGGTCTTCTGCACGCAGACGCCGACCGCGCCGGCCTGCATCTGCAGCTTGGCCAGGGCCGAGCTCTTGTGCATCTTGGCGTGCGGCCGCCAGCGGATGTCGTGCTTCTTGGCGAACTCGGCCATCCGCGCCAGGTTGCGCTTCATCGCGTCGAGATCGAGAACCAGGGCCGGCGTGTCGATGGCGTCGACCCCCTGGCCGATCAGCAGGCGCAAGGCTTCAGAAAGAGGTGTTTTCGTCGGCAGGTTCATCGTCCAGGTGCTGGGTGTCGGACCAGCCGACGAGGGTAAAGCCCTGGGGCGTCCACAGCAGGCGATTGATCGCGCCGTTGGGAAGCTGCCAGGTCCGGGGCGAATTGACTTCCTGGCCGGTCGCGATGCGGTAGAGCGTGTCCAGCACGCCGCCGTGCGCCACCACCACGATCTGCTCGCCCGGATGGCGGGCGGCCAGGTCCTTCATGGTCTGGGTGACCCGTTCGCGCAGCTGCAGCAGCGATTCGCCGCCCTCGGGCGGGGCCCATTCGGGAAGGCGCTTGCGCCAGTTGAGCGCGTGGTCGGGCCAGGTTTCGCGGATTTCGTCGAAGGTCTTGCCCTCGAAGATGCCGAAGCTGCGTTCGCGCAGGCCTTCGTTGGGAATGACGGGGATGCCGGCCGCCGCGGCGATCGGCTGCGCTGTCTGGTGCGCGCGCCCGAGGTCGCTGGAATAGACGGCGCTGATCTTTTCGCCCTTGAGCGCCGCGCCGACCCGGCTGGCCTGCCAGCGGCCGGTCTCGTTCAGATCGATGTCCTTCTGGCCCTGGATGCGTGAATCAACGTTCCACGAGGTTTCCCCGTGGCGCACGGCAATGATTCGGGTGGCTTCCATCCACTGGCATTTTATTGGGCTGTCGGGTTGGCCCGCAGGGAAATGCGTTGCGAACTGTCTCGTCGGCGCAAAAAAGCGCTCAGCGCGCGGCCGCGGGGGGCCCGACTGTCACATTGACCTGACGCACGCCCGCCGGCGCGCTCGGGAAACCCTGCAGGGCGGCGTCGAACATCGCCGGGAAGACCGCTGCGTTGTCGCTCCAGGGGCCGTCGCTGACGGCATGGGTTTCATAAACCACCCGGCCGGTCGGCAATTCGCGCACGACGATCCCCACCTCCCGGTGGTACCAGGGCTGTTCGGCCCGCGGGAAGGGGCCGAATGCGCCGTGCCAGGGGTGCCAGCCTGGCAGGCCACCCCATTCGTCCCACGGATCGGCCCAGGCCCAGGGAGAGAGCACCCGCTGGACCCGGGCCGTCACCTGCACGCCCAGCTGCGGGGCGGCGTCGTCCCGGCGCAGGCCGGCCTTGAACAAGGCGGGATCGGCCATCGCCTCGATCTGGCCCTGGAACTGGAAGGCCTGCTGGGAGGGCAGCCGGTCGAACCGGTAGGTCGGCTGGGCCGGCAGCGCCGCCAGGCTGGAAAAGGACTGGACGTTGCTGTCGACGACGAAGCTGGTGGCGCAGCCGGCAAGGGCCGCTGCCGCGAGGACCAGTCCGGCCAGACGCATCGACTTCGACCACATGGCGGCTCCTCAGAACTTGATGACTTGCAGGCCCGGCAACGTTGCCGCGAGGGGAAACTCCTCCGGGTCGAAGGCCTTGTCGCCGTCGTCGCTGGGAATCCCGGTGGTGGTCAGACCCTTGAAGTCGTACTGTGTTCCGTCGGCCAGGTGGGAGGGGACGACATTTTGTAACGCCGAGAACATGCTCTCCACCCGGCCGGGGTATTTCTTGTCCCACTCGCGCAGCATGGCCCCGACCTGCTTGCGCTGCAGGTTCTCCTGGCTGCCGCACAGCGTGCACGGGATGATCGGGAAGTCGCGGTGCTGCGCCCAGCGGACCAGGTCCTTCTCCGGCACGTAGGCCAGCGGCCGGATCACGATGTGGCGGCCGTCGTCGCTCACCAGCTTGGGCGGCATGCCCTTGAGCTTGCCGCCGAAGAACATGTTCAGGAAGAAGGTCTGCAGCATGTCGTCGCGGTGGTGGCCCAGGGCGATCTTGGTGGCCCCCAGTTCGTCCGCCACCCGGTACAGGATGCCGCGCCGCAGGCGCGAGCACAGGCTGCACATGGTCTTGCCGGCGGGGATCTTGTCCTTGACGATCGAGTAGGTGTCCTGGTTCTCGATGTGGAAGGGCACGCCGGTCTTGGCGAGGTACTCCGGCAGCACGTGCTCGGGAAAGCCCGGCTGCTTCTGGTCCAGGTTGACGGCGATCAGCTCGAAGTCCACCGGCGCGCGCTGCCGCATCTTCTGCAGGATGTCCAGCATGCCGTAGCTGTCCTTGCCGCCGGACATGCAGACCATCACGCGGTCGCCTTCCTCGATCATGTTGTAGTCGGTGATGGCCTGGCCCACCAGCCGGCACAGCCGCTTTTCCAGCTTGTGGGTTTCCCGCTCGATCTTGCGATCGGCGGACAGGGGGACGGGTTGGTCGTCGATCCAGAGGGCGCTCATGGCTCTATTTTCCCACTGCGGCTACCAGCAGCCGGCCTCGGCCCGGATGGCCACTTCGCAATCGTCGAAGATTTCCAGCTTGGCGATCTTGACGCGCACCCCGACCACGCCCGGCAACTGCAGCAGCCGCAGCGACAGCTTGCCGATCAGGCTTTCCAGCAGGTTGACGTGTTCGGCGGTGCACTCGTCGATGATGATCTTGCGCACCTTGCGGTAGTCCAGCACGTGGGTGATGTCGTCGTCGCTGGGCAGCAGCGGCTGCGGGCCGAGGTTCAGTTCGGCGTCCACCATGATCGGCTGCGGCGAGGTCTTCTCGTGCGCGAGGATGCCCAGGTTGGCGTCGAAGCGCAGCCCGGTGAGGGTCAGGATCTGGCTGCCGGTGCGCGGTGGCGTCTGGGTCATGGCATCAGCGAGAAATCGCGCTCAAACTTCATCAGGTGCTGGCCGCCGTCCACCAGCAGCGTGGTGCCGGTGATGGATGCGTTCTCGAGCGCGAACTTCACTGCCGCCACCACGTCCTGCGGCGTGGAAGACCGGCCCAGCGGCGAGAGCTTGTGCAGCTGTTGGAACTTCTCCTGCGCCAGCAGGTGGCTGGTCAGGGTGAGGCCCGGCGCCACGCCGACCACCCGCAGCTGCGGCGCGAGCGCCATCGCCAGCATCGTGGTGGCTGCTTCCAGCGCCGCCTTGGACAGGGTGTAGCTGAGGAAGTCGGGGTTCTGGTTCCACAGCTTCTGGTCGAGCATGTTGACCACTGCGCCGCTGCCGTTGCGCGACTTCAGGTGGGCATACAACGCCTGCGCCAGCAGGATCGGCGCGCCGGCGTTGGTCCGCAGGTGCGCCGCCAGGGCGTCGTAGCCGAAGCTGGCGACTCCGTCGTGCTCGAACAGCGACGCATTGTTCACCACTGCATCGACCGCGCCGAAGCGCTCGACCACGCGCGGCAGCAAGGCCCGCACCGCGGCTTCGTCCTGCAGGTCGGCCTGGAACGCCTGGAAGGCGGCGCCCGCCGGCGCGGCAGCGGCGCAGTCCGCCACGGTTTGCTGCGCCTCGCCGGCCGAGCCACGGTAATGGACGGCCACCTGCCAGCCGCCGGCGGCCAGCGCCAGCGCGACCTCGCGGCCGAGCCGGCGGGCGGCGCCGGTGACCAGGACGGTGCGTGGCGGCTGGGGTGGATTCATTCGAAGGACAATCGGGGCGACATGACAGAAGCAGCCAGTTTAACGAGCGCTCCCCGACTGCTGGTGGAGAAGGCGATTGCGCGGGCCGGAGGCTGGATTCCGTTCGACCGGTTCATGGCGCTGGCGCTGTATGCGCCGGGCCTGGGCTATTACGCCAACGATTCGCGCAAGTTCGGCACCATGCCGTCCTCCGGCAGCGATTTCGCCACCGCACCGGAGATGACGCCGCTGTTCGGCGCCGCTCTGGCGGTGCAGGTCGCCGACGCGATGCGCGCCACCGGAACTACCGACGTGTGGGAGTTCGGCGCCGGCTCGGGCGCGCTCGCGCTGCAGCTGCTCGACGCCCTGGGCGCGTCGGTGGCCAGCTACACCATCGTCGACCTCTCGGGCAGCCTGCGCGAACGCCAGCAGCAGGCGCTGGCGCAGTACGGCAGCAGGGTGCGCTGGGTGAGCGAACTGCCGGAGCGCTTCAGCGGCATCGTGGTCGGCAACGAGGTGCTCGACGCGATGCCGGTCAAGCTGCTGCTGCGACGGGGCGGTGCCTGGTTCGAGCGCGGCGTCGGTCCCGGCCCGGGCTGGGTCGAGCGCCCGACCGACCTGCGTCCGCCCGTCGAGATCCCGGGCCAGCACGATTATCTGACCGAGATCCATCCCCAGGCCGAGGCCTTCATCCGCACGCTGGCCGACCGGCTGGAGCGCGGCGCCGCCTTCTTCATCGACTACGGTTTCGGCGAAGACGAGTACTACCATCCGCAGCGCCACATGGGCACCTTGATGTGTCACCGTGGCCACCTGGCTGACACCGACCCCCTGGTGGACATCGGGCACAAGGACATCACGGCCCACGTCGATTTCACCGGCCTGGCGCTGGCCGCGCAGGAGGCGGGCCTTCCGGTGCTGGGCTACACGACCCAGGCCCGCTTCCTGATGAACTGCGGGCTGCTGGAGCGGTTGGCGGCCGCGCCGTTGCCGCAGCGGGTGGCCGGCCAGCGGCTGATCGCCGAGCACGAAATGGGCGAACTGTTCAAGGTCATCGGTTTCCACAAGGGACCGTTCTGGGACGCTTGCGGTTTCTCGCAGGGCGACCGCACGGACCGGCTCTAGCCGGCGCCGGCAGACCGTAAACTCGCTGCAATGATCCGCTGGATTCTCGTCATCTTCCTGGCCCTGATGTTCATCAGCTGGTTCAGTCCCATGCTGCAGCGCCTGGGCTTCGGCAAGCTGCCGGGCGACCTGCGCTTCCGGCTGTTCGGGCGCGAGTGGTTCATTCCGCTCACCACCACCATCATCCTGAGCATGCTGGCCGCGCTCGTCTCGAAAATCCTCTGAGCGCGCAGCCATGAAAGCCTGCATCGACATCGGCGGCACCAAGATCGCGGTCAGCCTGAACAGCGGCAGTGACCTGGACCTGGTCGCCCGCCGCAGCGAGCCGACCGCCAAGACCGGCGACAACGATGCGCTGGCGCGGCAGGTGATCCGCATGGTGGACGCGGCCTGCGCCGAGGTCGGCGTCGCGCCGGCCAGCGTGCAGCGCGCCGGCGTGTCGTCGGCCGGGCCCTTCGTGATCCGTGAGGGCATGGTCGAACTGGCGGCGCCCAATATCTGCGGCGGCATCGCCGGACCGGCGCGCGGACTGCCCAACTCCTGGGACACCGCATTGCTGGAAGCGCCCCTGCGCCAGCGCTTTCGCGACGTGCGGGTGGAGAACGACTGCGTCGCGGCGCTCGAGGCCGAACGCCGCTGGGGCGCCCTGCAGGGCGTCGACCATTGCGCCTACGTGACCTGGAGCACCGGCATCGGCACCGGCCTGTGCGTGGACGGCCACGTGCTGCGCGGCAAGAACGGCAACGCCGGCCATGCCGGCCACATGTACGTGTCCGACAACGACGACGCGCTGTGCGGCTGCGGCAACATCGGCGACATCGAGGCGCTGGTGGCCGGCAACGCCATCGCGCGCCGCTTCCACACCGAAGCGGCCGCGCTGCTGGCACTGGCGAAAGGCGGCGACGTGCAGGCGCTTGCGCTGGTGTTGAGCCTGTGCCGGGACATGGGGCGGATGCTCTACAACATGATCATCACGCTGGACCTGCAGCGGATCAGCCTGGGCGGCAGCGTGTTCTGGCACCACCGCGAGTTCCTGCTGCCGCTGCTGGTGGAGGAGATCCGCGGCAAGCTGCCGGCCCTGACCGATGGCTGCGAGCTGGTGCCGGCCGGCCTGCAGGACCGCGTCGGCGACTACGCAGCGCTGGCGCTGCTGGTCTAGCCAGCGTCGGGCAGCGCCAGCTGCACGGCAGCGACCCGCGCCTGGTGGATCAGTTCGCCGATCTTCTCGCCTTGCGCGCCGGCCGCCTGCGCCGCTTCCGCGATCGCCTGGGTGGTCACCTGCTGCGCCGCCGCCAGGGCTTCCATCAGCCTGGGCCGCTGCGGGTAGGGCTGCTCCTGCAGGCCGCCGCGGCCGCGGGCATCGCATTCGCAGGCCAGCAGGATCTGGTCGAAGCGCACCGGTTTGCGAAACGCGTCGCAGCGCTCCAGCAGCCGCACCAGCGCCGCCGCCTTGAATTCGCGGCTGCGGTGGATGTTGCCGTGCTCGCGCGCCACCACGTCGGCCAGCTCGCGGCAGTCGTTGGGCACGCGCAGCCGGTCCGCCAGCACCTTGAGCAGGCGCGCGCTGCGTTCCTCGTGGCCGATGTGCTTGGGCAGGGCCTCGGCCGGCGTGGTGCCCTTGCCCAGGTCGTGCGTCAGGCAGGCGAAGCGAACCGCCAGCGGCGCCTGCAGCCGCGCGCTCATGTCCAGCACCATCATCAGGTGCACGCCGGTGTCCAGCTCCGGGTGGTAGTCGGCGCGTTGCGGCACGCCCCACAGGCGGTCGACCTCGGGCAGGATGCGCGCCAGGGCCCCGCACTCGCGCAGCAGCCCGAACATGCGTGAAGGCATCTGCTCCATCAGCCCGCGCGCCAGCTCCTGCCAGACGCGCTCGGGCACCAGGTGGTCGGCCTCGCCGTCCGCCACCATCTCGCGCATCAGCTGCAGCGTTTCGGGCGCCACGCTGAAATCGGCGAAGCGCGCGGCGAAGCGGGCGACCCGCAGGATGCGCACCGGGTCTTCCCGGAACGCATCGGTGACGTGGCGCAGCACCCGCTGCGCCAGGTCGCGCCGGCCGCCGAAGGGATCGACCAGATGGCCCGCTTCGTCCTGCGCGATCGCGTTGATCGTCAGGTCGCGCCGCGCCAGGTCTTCTTCCAGCGTGACGCCGGGGTCGGCATGGATGGCGAAGCCGTGGTAGCCGGGCGCGGTCTTGCGCTCGGTGCGGGCCAGCGCGTGTTCCTCCCGGGTCTGCGGATGCAGGAACACCGGAAAGTCCTTGCCCACCGGCAGGTAGCCCTGCTGCACCATGGCCTCGGGGGTGGCGCCGACCACCACCCAGTCGTGGTCGTTCACCGGCAGGCCCAACAGGGCATCCCGCACCGCACCGCCCACCATGTATGTCCGCATGGCGGCAGTTTACGGTGAGCGCCCTCAGGCGTTGAGCCGCTCCCAGACGCCGCGGGCGCGGGCGCGCACGGCCGCCGGCGCCGGCAACAGCGGCAGCCGGCAATCGCCCGCCTCCTGGCCCAGCGCGCGCAGCATGGCCTTGACCGACATCGAGAACACCGACTCGTCGCTGTTGACGAAGGCGAAGGACTCGAGCAGCCGGGCGTTGATGGCGCGGGCCACCTCCACTTCGCCCGCGTTGAAGGCCGCAATCATTCGCGCGAACTGCGGTCCGGTCCAGTGGCTGCTGGTGCCGACCACGCCGACGGCGCCGACGGCCAGCAGCGGCAGCGTCATCGCGTCGTCGCCGCAGTAGAGGTCGAAGTGGTCTCCCGCCTCGGCGACCAGGGCCGCCGCTGCCGGCGGATCGCCCGTCGCATCCTTGAAGGCGACGATGTTGGGTACTTCGCGCAGCAGGCGCAGCAACACCTCGTGGCCGATGCGCCGGCCGGTGCGCACCGGCACGTCGTAGAGCATCACTGGCAGCTCGGTTGCCGCGGCCGCCGCGCGAAAATGCGCTTCGATGCCGGCCTGCGGCGGCCGGTTGTAGTACGGCCCCACCACCAGCACGCCGGCCGCGCCCAGCCCGCGGGCCTGGCGGCTGAGGGCGACGGTGTGCGCGGTGTCGTTGCTGCCGGTGCCCGCCAGCACCGGGACGGTGACGGCCTCGCTGACGGCGCGCACCAGGTCGCAGCGTTCGGCGTCGCTCAGCGTCGATGCTTCCCCGGTGGTGGCTGCCACCACCAGGCCGTCGTTGCCGCGGTCCGCCGCCAGCCAGCGCGCCAGCCGCTGCGCCGCGTCCAGATCCAGCCGCCCCTGCGCATCGAAGGGCGTGACCATCGCGCTCATCACGGCGCCGAAGTGGCGCGGCGCGCTCATCGCGCGGTTCGGTAGGGTTCGTCGAAGGGGATGAAGTCGTGTTCTTTCAGCGCCTCGTCGTTCCAGGCCTTGACGCCCGGCAGCGCCAGCACCTGTTCCACGTAAGCGGCGATCTCCGCCGGCACCGGCAAAGCGTAGGTCTTCAGGCGCAGGCACACCGGCGCGAAGTAGGCGTCGGCGGCGCTGAACCGGCCGAACAGCATCGGCCCGCCCCATTGCTGCAGCAGCCCGCTCCACATCGAGACGATGCGCTCCACATCGGCGCGCACGCCGGCCTGCTCGCGCCAGACCCTGGCCCCGACCTCGGGCAGGCTGGCTTCGACGTTCATCGGGCAGTTGCTGCGCAAGGCGGAAAAGCCCGAATGCATCTCGGCGCAGACGCTGCGGGCGCGCGCCCGGGCCTGCGGCTCCTGCGGCCAGACGCCGCGGTCCGCGAAACGCTCGGCCAGGTATTCGACGATCGCCAGCGTGTCCCAGACGGCAAAGCCTTCGTCCACCAGCACGGGCACCTTGCCGGCCGGGTTGACGCCGGCGATGGCCTGCTTGAACGCGGACTGGCCTTCGAAGGAATCGAAGCGGACCATGGTTTCGGTGAACGGGATCTGCAGCTGCTTCATCAGCACCCAGGGCCGCATCGACCAGGACGAATAATTCTTGTTGCCGATATAGAGCGTGAGCATGGGCTTCTCCGGGTTGACCGCCCATGCTAGCGGCAGCGCACGCCCCATTGATGCAAAAAAGACGCCGGATTGATGCCGGCGTGGCGCTCATGCGCTCAGGGTTGCCGGTTCCGGCGTTCCAGGTGGCGGCGCAGCGGTCCTTCCAGCGCCAGGATCGCCAGGGCGAGCAGGGTGCTGAGCACCGCCGTCATCTCCCGCCCCAGCCCGGCGGCCAGGCCAATGGCAGCGGTCAGCCAGAGTCCGGCGGCGGTGGTCAGGCCCTTCACGTGGTCGGTGGTGGCGGAGGGATGGTCGCCGCCGAACTTGAGGATGGTGCCCGCACACAGGAAGCCCACCCCGGCGATCACGCCCTGCATCACCCGGCTCAGCTCCGCCGGGTTCATGCCGGCCTGCTGCGGCACCAGCACGAACAGGGCGGCGCCCAGCGACACCAGCATGTGGGTGCGCACGCCCGCCGCCTTGCGGTGGATCTCGCGCTCCAGCCCGAGCAGCCCGCCCAGCAGCGCCGCCATCAGCAGCCGCACCAGCAGCCGGGTGAATTGCTGCACGTCCGGCAGGTCGGAGAACTCGGACGCGGCGGCCCGGGCCACCTCATGCCAGAAGCCGTCCATGGTCAGGGGATGTCGCGGAAGGGTTCCGGCTGGCTGGAGTCGCGCGGACCGATCTGGCCCAGCCTCGCCTTGAGCGACTGCGGCTGGCCGGTCAGCATGGCCGCGTAATTGGTGGTGTTGGACATCACCTTCTTGACGTAGTCCCGGGTCTCGCTGAACGGCACGTTCTCGGCCCAGGCCGCGCCCTCCAGCACCGGGCCGTTGCGCCAGGCGCGCGGACGGCCCGGTCCGGCGTTGTAGGCGGCGGCGGCCATCGGCATGGAGCCGCCGAAATCGTCCAGCACCAGCTTGAGGTAGCCGGTGCCGATGGCGATGTTGGTCTCGCGGTCGTTCAGCTGGTCGACGGTGAACCGGTCCATGCCGATCTTCTTGGCCGTCCAGCGCGCCGTCGCCGGCATCACCTGCATCAGCCCGGAAGCGCCGACGTTGGAGCGGGCGTCCATGACGAAGCGGCTCTCCTGGCGGATCAGCCCGTACACATAGGCCGGGTCGATGCCGATCTCGCGCGCGCGCCGCAGCACCGCCTCGCGGAACGGCGTCGGGAAGCGCAGCTCGAAATCCAGTTCGGCCTTGGTGCGGTCGCTGGTGTTGATGCAGCGGTCCCACAGCTCGCGTTCGCAGGCCAGTTGTGCCGCGGCCAGCAGTTCGCGGTCGTTCATGCCGCCCGGCTTGGCCAGGTTGGTGGTGTAGTTCCACTCGCGCACCCCTTCGGGGCGCAGTCCCAGCAGGATCGCGTAGATGGCGCGCTGCAGTCCGAGGTTCTGGCGGGCGCCTTCCTTCTCGGCGTCGGTGAGCGGCGCGGGCCGGGCCGGCGCCGTGATCTTCTGGCCCAGTTCCTCCAGCGCCAGCTGCTCGTAGAAGCCGCGCACCGAGGCGATCGATTCCAGCAGGCGCTGCGCTTCGGCGCGGCTGGCTTCGGCGTTGGCGATGCCCAGCAGGGCCCTGGCCTTCCAGTACACCCAGGTCGGCTCCTTGCGCGCCTGCTCGCTCATGGCGTCGACGGCCCGCAGCACCAGGGGCCACTGCGGGCCGGCCGGCGCCCGCAGCGCGGCGCGCGCCTTCCAGCCGAGCATGTCGTCGGTCAGGTCGCTGTCGCGCGTGACCTTGGCGTAGTAATCGAGCGCGTCGTTCCCGAGCTTGCCGGCCGACTGGCGGCCGATCACGCCCCAGACCCAGTTGCGTTCCTCGGCGACGAGCTGCGGCTTCCACTTGCCCTCGAGCAGCACGGCGGCGCCGTCGGGGTCGGTGGTCGCCAGCTTGATCAGCGCCAGCGTCACCATCTCGCGGCGCGACTTGAACACCGCCAGCTTCTTGCTGGTGAGGAACCTAGACGGGCTGTTGCTCAAGTCGTTGAACAGGTCCAGCGCGTTCGGCGCCGCGATTTCCACCGCCGCTGCCGCGGCGCGCGGCCGGTTGGCCTCGGTGGCCAGCCGCGCCTTGCGCCATGCGTCGTTGATCGTCAGGTGGCGGCTGCCCTGGGCGTCGGCGATCAGCGTGCGCGCGGCCAGCGTGCAGCCGTCGTCGGCGTCGCGCTGCGCGAACCAGTTGCGCCGCACTTCGTCCTGCAGGCCCGCGGGTGCGGCCGGGCCCTCGCGCAGCGACTGCGCGAGCAGCGCGTAGCAGCGCACTTCGCGGTCGTCGTTCATGCGGTAGCGCGGATATTCGGCGGAGAACGCCGTCCAGTCGCGCCGCTGGCCCAGCACCATCAGCCAGTCGGCGCGCAGCCGGTCTTCCTGGTAGGTGCCGGCATAGCGGCTCATGAACTCCTGCACTTCCGACGGCGCCGCGACATCCAGCCGCGCCCGCAGTTCCCAGTACGCCGCATACGGCTCCAGCGCGTGGCCGCGCGCCAGCGGCAGCAGCTGCGTGAGCTTCTGCCGGTTGCCTTGCTTGAAGGCCTGGTTCATCTCCAGGATGATCTCGTCGCGGGACTGGGCGCCTGCCTGGCAGCTCAGCGTCACCGCGATCAGTGCCAAAATCGTTCGTAACTTCATTGGGGGATTATGGACAAGCCAGACGAAAAAAGGGCTTTGCGCCAGCGGCTGGTCGAACAGCGCCTGGCGATGCCGGACCGCGCCATGCGCTGCGACCTGCTGCAGCGGGTGATGCGCATCTGGCTCGTCAATCGCCCCGACACCGTGATCGGCGCCTACTGGCCGATCAAGGGCGAGTTCGATCCGCTGCCGGCGCTGCACCGCTGGAAGGAAGACGGCGAATTGCTGGAAGAGCCGCAATTGCGGCGCATCGGGTTGCCGGTGGTGGACAAGATGCACAAGACGCTCAAGTTCCACGCGTGGTATCCGGGCTGCCCGATGGAGGAAGACGCTTACGGCATCCCCAAGCCCAAGGATACCGAGGTGATCGTGCCGACCCTGCTGTTCGTGCCCTGCGTGGGCTACGGGCCGGGCGGCTACCGCCTCGGCTACGGCGGCGGCTTCTATGACCGCACGCTGGCCTCGCTGCAGCCGCGGCCCTACACCGTGGGACTGGGCTTCACCGACGCCTACGTCGACGAACTGGAGCCGGAGCCGCACGACATCCCGCTGGACGCGATCCTCAACGACAACGGCGTGGTCTGGCCCTTCAGATAGGCCCCCACGCTCCTCACTTGGCGTAGTCGCTGCCCCCGCAGGGGGCCGCAGCCGGCCTTGGGGCGGCCCGGCGGCCGGGTGGACGCGTTCGCTCAGTCGATGTTGTCCACGGTGTCGGGGTCCGGCACCTCGCCGATGGCCAGGCGCGTGGCCTTGGCCTGCTCCTTGAGCCAGGCGCAGAACTCGCGGATCTCCGGTCGCTGCGCGCTGCGCGGCCCGACGATCAGGAAGTACGCGTGCGGCGATTCCATCCGCAGCTTGGGCAGCGGCTCGATCAGCTCGCCGTTGGCCAGCGCTTCGGCCACCATCGGCAGCCGCGCCAGCACCACGCCCTGGCCGGTGAGCGCGGCTTGCACCATCTGGTAGGCGTAGTTGAAATAGAGCCAGCGCCGCGGCACCAGCTTGGATTGCTGGTGCTCGTCGAACCAGCGCCGCCAGGTCAGCCACTCCAGGTGCGTGCGGTGCGCGTCGCCGGCCTCGATCAGCGCGAACTGCGCCAGGTCGGCCGGCTGCTTGAGCGGCGCGCTGCTTTTGAGCAGCCAGGGGCTCACCACCGGCGTCAGTTGCTCGCCGAACAGGCGCAGCGCGTTGGCCGGCATGTTGGCCGTGGGGCCGTAGCGCAGCGCCAGGTCGACGTCGGCGATGTCCAGGTCCAGCGAGGCATCGGACGCGTCGATGCGGATGTCGATGTCGGGGTTGTCGCGCTGGAACTGTTCCAGCCGCGGGATCAGCCACATCGAGGCGAATGACGCGAAGGTCGTGAGCGACACGCTCTTGCGCCCGGCGCTCTGGCGGATCTGGCGCACCGCGCCGTCGATGCGCGGCAGCGCATTGCTGACGGCCAGCAGCAATTGCGCGCCGGCGCTGGTCAATTCCACCGCGCGGGTGTGGCGCAGGAACAGGCTCACGCCCACTTCTTCCTCCAGCGACTGGATCTGCCGGCTGACGGCCGACTGGGTCAGCGCCATCTCCTCGGACGCGGCCCGGAAGTTGAGGTGGCGGGCCACCGCCTCGAACGCCCGCAGGTTGCCGGCGGAGATCGGGCGGCTGCGCAGATGGGTCTGGGAATGCTGCATGGGCGGGCTGGTGATTGATGCGGATCGGGAATCAATAGCCTAGCCGGATTTCATTGGACTGCCAAGCTGGCGGCGCCGATCATTCATGCACCGAACGACACAACCGGAGAGTTCCATGGCGGCTTCCACACGCATTGCTTCGCATCAATCTACAGCCTCGCTGGCGGGCGCCTGGAAACTGGCGGGCGGGCGGGCCATGACCCTGCAGCCGCGCGAGGCCGGCGTGCTGCGGGTGGCGCGCGGCGGCCTCTGGGCCACCGGCGACGGTCCCCACGCCGGGCCGTTGAACGACCAGGGCGACCACTTTCTGCAGGCCGGCGAGCAACTGCAACTGCGCCGCGGCCAGCGCCTGGTGGTTGAAGCATGGAACCGGATGGGCGCGGCTTATTTCACCTGGGATCCGCTGCCGCAGCCGGTCGCGCGGCGGGTGCGGGCTGCCGACCTCGCTCAGCCGGCGGAAGACTTGCGCCTGGCCGTGGCGCTGGGCGCCAGGGCCGCGGGCCGGCTGCTGGCGGCCTTGGCCGGCCTCGGCTGGAGTGCGCTCGGGCGGGATGTGCGGCCTTCCTTGGCCGATTGCGCCTTCAAGGCGCATTCCAGGGCCTGACGGGCCCACGGCCCCATCAGCTCGGGCGATTCCATCGCCTCGGCCGGCGCGCTGTAGTAGTTGACGCTTCGCTGCACGCCCTTGGCCATGTAGGTGAAGCGTTCGCAGCCCGCGACCTCGTAATAGCTGCGAATGGCGCCGTCGGCCTTGAGCCAGAGCCGCTCGCCGGAGCCGCGATCGGCCACCAGCGCGATGTTGTAGCCGCCGGTGCTGATGCCCCAGCCGCCGAACATGGGGCGGATCTCGCACGGCCCGGCGCTGGCGAGCAACTCGCAGCAGTGGCGGGCGAAGGTGCTGGGCGGCATGGAGCCGACACAATAGCAGCGGCCCGCGATAATTCCAAGATGGCCCGCCCCAAGTCCTCCCAGCACGACCTCAGGCGGGACGAGATCCTGGACATCGCGGCCCAGTGCTTCGCCGACCGCAGCTATCCGGCCGCCAGCATGAACGACATCGCGGCCGCCGGCGGCACCTCCAAGGCCAGGCTGTACCACTACTACGAGAGCAAGGAAGCGATCCTGTTCGACCTGCTGGACCGCTACACGCAGCGCTTGCTGGCCGTGATCGGCCAGGCCGAGGCGACGGCGCAGCGGCGCGACCTCGACGACCGGGCGGCGCTGCACGAACTGGTGCGCGGCTTCCTGCAGGAGTACGAGCATTCCGCCACCCGCCATGTGGCCCTGCTGCACGACACCAAGTTCCTGGGCGACCAGCAGCGCGAGCTGATCCTGGACCGGCAGCGCGACGTCGTGTCGGCGGTGACGCGCTTCCTCAAGCGCGCCTACCCCGAGCGCCTGACGGCCACCAACCAGACCGCGCTGACCATGATGCTGTTCGGCATGATCAACTGGACCTTCACCTGGCTGCGCCCCGGCGGGCCGATCAGCTATGCGGCATTCGCGGAGGAAGTGATCTCGGTGCTGGAACGGGGGCTGGCCCGATGAGCGCGCTGCACGTGGTGGTGATGGGCGTTTCCGGCTGCGGCAAGTCGGCGGTCGGCGAGCGGCTGGCCGCTGCGCTGGGCCTGCCGCTGATCGAGGGCGACAGCTTCCATCCGCCCGGCAACATCGCGAAGATGCAGCAGGGCGTGGCGCTGACCGACGAGGACCGCACCGGCTGGCTCGCCGTGCTGGGACGCGAGCTGTCGCACCATCCGCGCGGCGCGGTGCTGACCTGCTCGGCCCTCAAGCGCAGCTACCGCGACAGCCTGCGCGCCGCGGTGCCCCGCCTGCGCTTCGTCCACCTGGCCCTGAGCCAGCAGGATGCGCTGCGCCGCGTCGCCGGCCGGCCCGGCCATTTCTATCCGCCCAGCCTGGTGGCCAGCCAATTTGAGGCGCTGCAGGATCCTGCAGGCGAGCCCGGCGTGATCGCCATCGACGCGTTGCTGCCGTTGGCGACGGTGGTGGACCGCGCGCTGGAGGCGCTGCGGGAGTGATTCAACAATCCGTAATCGATTACGGTTAGTTAAAATCGCGCTCCCAACAGGAGACTCCCCATGTCCAAGGCATTCGCCAGCCAGGCCGACCTGGCCGACAAGAAGATCACGTTCGAGCAGCTCAGCGCCCACTGCTGGGCCTACACCGCCGAGGGCGATCCCAACTCCGGCGTGATCATCGGCGACAAGTTCATCATGGTCAGCGACGCGACCGCCACGCCGGCGATGGCGCGCGACCTGATTGCCCGCATCCGCACCGTCAGCGCCAAGCCGATCAAGTACGTGCTGCTGACCCACTATCACGCGGTGCGCGTGCTGGGCGCCAGCGCCTTCGTGGACGAGGGCGCGACCGAGGTGATCGCCAGCCAGGGGACGCTGGAGCTGATCGCCGAGCGCGGCAAGGAAGACATGCAGTCGGAGATGGAACGCTTCCCGCGCCTGTTCCGCAACGCCGAATCGGTGCCGGGCCTGACCTGGCCGACCATGGTGATCGGCGGCGGCATCCCGGCCCGGGGCGAAGTGCCCGGCAAGCTGACGGTGGACCTGGGCGGCGTCAAGGTGCAGATCTGGCATCCGGGCAACGGCCACACCCGCGGCGACACCATCGCCTGGGTGGAAGAGGAAAAGGTGCTGTTCTCCGGCGACCTGGTCGAATACAACGCCGGCGTGTACACCGGCGACGCCCATCTGCAGGAGTGGCCGGCCACGCTGGAAGCGCTGCGGGCGCTGCGTGCCGAGGCGATCGTGCCGGGCCGGGGCGAGGCGATGAAGGGCGCAGCCGAAGTGAATCAGGCGCTCGACTACACCAAGCGCTGGGTGGAAACGCTGTTCGCTGCGGCGAAGGAAGCGGCCGCCGCCGACATGGACCTGAAGGCGGCCATGGCCCACACGCGCAAGACCATGGATCCGGTGTTCGGCCACGTCTTCATCTACGAGCACTGCCTGCCGTTCGACGTCAGCCGTGCCTATGACGAAGCCAAGGGCATCAAGATTCCCCGGGTGTGGACGGCCGAGCGCGACAAGGAAATGTGGGCCGCCCTGCAGGCCTGAACGCCGCTGTAGGCGGGGGCCGACAGGAGCGTCGCGCGCGTTCCGACAATGCGGGGTGGTGGCGGCTTCTAAGCTGAACCGAACGTTCCAGGAGACCCCGCATGTATTCCAAGACCAACCGCATCCTCCAGCAGCAGCCGCCCCGCCACAGCGACCCGCAACAGCAGCAGGCCGGCTCCAGCGACTTCCAGCCCAAGCCCGCCGCGGGCCAGCAGCAGATGGGCGAGGGCAGCTACGAAGGCAGCGCCGACTACAAGAAGCGCACCGAGGACTATCTCAAGACCCACGACGTCAAGGCCGATGCCGAGGCCGCCAAGCCGCGCTCGGCGCAGGAGGCGCGCGAGCTGGAGCAGGCCGAGGAAGAAGGCAAGTCGCACTCCAAGGGCGAAAAGTAAGTCCGCCGGCTCAGGGCTCGCCAGCCAGTTCGTCCAGGTCGCGCTGGTAGGCGCGCAGACGCCGCACAGCGCTTTGCCGCTGCTGCGGCGTCGTGCTTTGGTGGAGTGCAGCCAGGTTGGCGCAGCCTTGTTGTATCAGTCCGGCTTCGTAGCTGCGGTATTTCGGATCCGGTGACTGCAGCCCGTGTTCCACCGCCTGGTGGATCGCGGCCCGCGCATCCGGCAGGGACACTGGCTGGCCACCGAGCCGGCGCAGCGTCCGCAGGATGTCCTGTTGCCGGCGCTGGCGTTCCCGCAAATTGGTCTGCGCGCTGTAGAGGCTGCGTTCGACCTGGGCCCGGATGATCTCGCGCTGCTGGTCGTCCAGCCGGCCGTAGAACGTCTCCATCCGGTCGAGGTACTGCTTGAACTGTTTTTCCCGCAAATCCTCGAGTGACAGGTCCACCCAGTCCTTGCGGTAGTCGGCGTTGTTCTTCTCGTACTTGCGCTGCAGGTGTTGCAGCTGTTCCGGCCGCAGTCCCAGCGCCAGCGTCGCTGCAGCAGGTTCGGCCCGTTCCAGCAGGGCGGCGATGCGCAGCCGGATCGGCGGCACCAGCGCGCAGATCTCGTCCGCGCTCATCTCGCTGCCCACCATCTGCTCGACCTGCCGCAGCAGGGCGGAGATCTTCGGCAGTTCCTCGCGCCGGTGCCACAGGTGCAGGCGGGCGACGTCCTCGCGCATGCGCCGTTCCTGTTCGTCGCTGAAGTCGATGTAACCGTCCAGCCACCAGCCCGCCACCTGCGGCAGCGTGTTGTAGCCCAGCTTGATGGCGCTGCAGCCAGCGAGCGCCACCGCCACGCTGAGCAGCCCGATAATCCGGACAAGATGAGCGAAGCGATGCATGAACAACGAGGATTCCCTATGACAGCTTTGGATGTGGTCGTCATGGCCGCCGGCAAGGGCACGCGCATGAAGAGCCGCCTGCCCAAAGTGTTGCATCGATTGGCCGGCCGTGCGCTGATCCAGCATGTGATGGACACCGCAGCGGGGTTGAACGCCCGTTCCACCGTGGTCATCACGGGCCATGGCGCGCAGCAGGTTGAGGCGGCGCTGGGCAAGTCGGCGGCGTTTGCCCGCCAGGAGCCGCAGCTGGGCACCGGCCACGCGATGCAGCAGGCGGCGCCGCTGCTGCCCGACGACGGCACCACGCTGGTCCTCAACGGCGACGTGCCGCTGATCGAACTGCAGACCCTGCAACAGCTGGTCGAGAGCACCGGCGGCGAGCGGCTGGCGCTGCTGACGGTGGACATGCCCGATCCGACCGGCTACGGCCGCATCCTGCGCCGCGGCGACGACGTGCTGGCGATCGTGGAGCACAAGGACGCCAGCGAGCAGCAGCGCGAGATCCGCGAGGTGTACACCGGCGTGATGGCGGTTCCGACGCGGCTGCTCAAGGACTGGCTGGGGCGCCTGACCAACGACAACGTCCAGGGCGAGTACTACCTCACCGACATCGTGAAGATGGCAGTGGCCGACGGCGCCCATGTGGCGGCGGTGAAGACGGTCGACCGGATCCAGGTCGACGGCGTCAACAGCCCGGTGCAGCTCGCCGAACTGGAGCGGGCCTACCAGCTGCGCCACGCCAGGGCGCTGATGGAGCAGGGCGTTCGCATCGCCGACCCGGCGCGCTTCGACGTGCGCGGCCAGCTGCACTGCGGCCAGGACGTGGAGATCGACGTCAACTGCGTGTTCGAAGGCGACGTCTCGCTGGGCGAGGGCGTGCGCATCGGCGCCAACTGCGTCATCGCCAACGCCAGCATCGGCGCCGGTGCGGTGATCCATCCCTTTACCCACATCGACGGCGAGAAGGCCGGCGTGAAGGTCGGCGAGGGTGCGCTGGTCGGACCGTTCGCGCGGCTGCGCCCGGGCGCCGACCTCGGTCCGGAAGTGCACATCGGCAATTTCGTCGAGGTCAAGAACTCCACGCTGGCGCGCGGCGCCAAGGCCAACCACCTGGCCTACCTGGGCGACGCCACCGTCGGCGAGCGCGTCAACTACGGGGCCGGCTCCATCACCGCCAACTACGACGGCGCCAACAAGCACCGCACGGTGATCGAGGCGGACGTCCACATCGGCAGCAACTGCGTGCTGGTGGCGCCGGTGACGATCGGCCGCGGCGGCACCGTGGGCGGCGGCTCCACCATCACCAAGGACACGCCGGCGCAGGCGCTGTCGATCGGCCGCGCCCGGCAGGCCAGCATTCCCAACTGGCAGCGGCCCAAGAAGGCCGCAAAATAGTTCAGTCCTTGCGCTTGCGCGCCAGTGGCAGCCGCGGCTCGAACTTGGCGCGCTTGACCGAGAAGAAGGTTTTCACGTTGCGCACGTTGGCGTCGCTGGTGAACAGGCGCTGCGCCAGCGCCAGGTAGCCCGGCATGTCGGCGGCGTGCACCACCAGGACGAAATCCGGCCCGGGGGAGACGCGGTAGCACTGCTGCACCGCGGCGTCCGGCGCCACCCGCTTCTCGAACGCCTCCAGCGCTTCCTGGTCCTGCCGGTCCAGCGTGATCTCGACGATCGCCGTCAGCCCGTGACCGAGGTGGCTGGCCAGCCGGTCCGGATCGAGCACCGCGATCTGCCGTTCGATCAGGCCGGCGTCCTTGAGCCGCTTGACCCGGCGCAGGCAGGTCGGGGCCGAGATGTGGACCCGTTTGGCCAGCGCCTGGTTGCTTTCGGAGGCGTCGTCCTGCAGCCGGCTGAGCAGCGCCAGATCGAGGGCGTCCAGATCGATTTGTTGCGAAATGACAGGCATTTTGAAAGTTTAATGCAGCTGCAGAAACCGGTGAAAGTTTCGTTCAAAGAAATGGCAATCCAGTTCGCATATTGCAGCGGCCCTTCCCTACAGTCTGTACATCTTCAAGGAGCCGAACAATGTGCGGAATCGTCGGAGCGGTGTCCAACCGCAACATCGTGCCGATCCTGGTCCAGGGCCTGCAGCGGCTGGAATACCGGGGCTACGACTCCTGCGGCGTGGCGGTCCACGCCGGCGGCCTCAAGCGCGCCCGCAGCACGTCGCGCGTCGCCGAACTGCTGGACCAGGTGGCGACCGACCACATCGAAGGCACCACCGGCATCGCCCACACGCGCTGGGCGACGCACGGCGTGCCGGCGGTGCACAACGCCCATCCGCACTTCAGCCACGGGCCCGGTGACAGTGCGGAGTCGCGCGGCGGCCGGATTGCGCTGGTCCACAACGGCATCATCGAGAACTACATCGAGCTGCGCAGCGCCCTGCAGGCCAGGGGCTATGTGTTCGCCAGCCAGACCGACACCGAGGTGATCGCCCACCTGGTCGACAGCCTGTACGACGGCGACCTGTTCGACGCCGTGAAGAGCGCCGTCAAGCAGCTGCACGGCGCCTATGCGATCGCCGTGTTCTGCAAGGACGAGCCGCACCGGGTGATCGGCGCGCGCGCCGGCTCGCCGCTGATCCTGGGCGTGGGCAAGGAGGGCGGCGAGAACTTCCTGGCCAGCGACGCGATGGCGCTGGCCGGCGTCACCGACCAGATCGTCTATCTCGAGGAAGGCGACCTGGTCGACCTGCAGCTGGGGCGTTACTGGATCGTCGACAAGTCCAACAAGAGCGTCACCCGCCCGGTCAAGACCGTGCTGGCCCATAGCGGCGCCGCCGAACTGGGTCCCTACCGCCACTACATGCAGAAGGAAATCTTCGAGCAGCCGCGCGCCATCGGCGACACGCTGGAAGGCATCCAGGCCGTGGTGCCGGAACTGTTCGACGGGCCCAGCGACAAGCCGGGCAGCAGCGCGCACCGGGTGTTCCAGGAGATCGACTCGGTGCTGATCCTGGCTTGCGGCACCAGCTATTACAGCGGCTGCACCGCCAAGTACTGGCTCGAGAGCATCGCCAAGCTGCCCACCCAGGTGGAGATCGCGAGCGAATACCGCTACCGCGACTCGGTGCCCGATCCGAAGACGCTGGTGGTGACGATCACCCAGTCCGGCGAAACCGCCGACACCCTGGCTGCCTTGCGGCACGCGCAGTCGCTGGGCATGACCAACACGCTGACCATCTGCAACGTGGCCACCTCGGCGATGGTGCGCGAATGCAAGCTGGCCTACATCACCCGCGCCGGCGTCGAGATCGGCGTGGCCTCCACCAAGGCCTTCACCACGCAGCTGGCCGGCCTGTTCCTGCTCACGCTGGCGCTGGCCCAGGCCAAGGGCCGGCTGTCCGGGGACGAAGAGCAGCGCCACCTGAAAGCGATGCGGCACCTGCCGGCGCAGTTGTCCGCCGTGCTGGCGCTGGAGCCACAGATCATCAGCTGGGCCGAGGATTTCGCGCTCAAGGAGAACGCGCTGTTCCTGGGCCGAGGCCTGCATTACCCGATCGCGCTGGAAGGCGCGCTCAAGCTTAAGGAAATCACCTACATCCATGCCGAGGCCTATGCGGCCGGCGAGCTCAAGCACGGGCCGCTGGCGCTGGTGACCAGCGAGATGCCGGTGGTCACGGTCGCCCCCAACGACACGCTGATCGAGAAGCTCAAGAGCAACATGCAGGAAGTGCGCGCCCGCGGCGGCGTGCTTTACGTGCTGGCCGACGCCGACAGCCGCATCGAGAGCGAAGTGGGCATCCACGTGATCCGGATGCCCGAGCACTACGGCCCGCTCAGCCCGCTGCTGCACGTGGTGCCGCTGCAGTTGCTGGCCTATCACACGGCCTGCGCCCGGGGAACGGACGTCGACAAGCCGCGCAACCTGGCCAAGAGCGTGACAGTGGAATGAAAAAGTGAGCAAAGCATCACGCTTTGTCCCCTCGTGGAGGCGATGTTGACAAGGCCGGAAGCCGTAAATATTCTCGGGCGATGACAAATGCCACGCCCGCCGCGCAGGAGCCGGCCGTTTCCCCGTCCGTGGCCAGGGCCGAAGCCGCCCGCTACGCGCTGTTGCGGCGCCTCGCGCCGTCGATGCGCCACCATCTCGTGGTCAACCTGCAGCCGATCGGAATGATCTACGAGGTCATGGACCGGCGGCTGCGCGCGCCGACGCCGGATCTGGCCAGCGTCCACGACAGCGCCCACAAGATCAACGGCTTCGCCCGTGCCGCCCTCGATTCGTGCCTGGACGTGGTCACCTGGCTGGCGCCGGACCAGACCGCCACCACGCCGGTGTCGGACGGCGTGCGCGAATGCGTCGGCCTGCTGGCGACCAGCCTCGGGTTCCGCGGCTATGCCATCCGCAACGAGGTCGGCGACCTGCCGGGCGCCGTGAGCCGCGCCTCCCTGCGCAACGTCCTGACCTCGTCGCTGGTCCACCTGACCGACCAGCATCCGCCGCCGGCCGACGTCGTGCTGACGGCCAGCGCGGAGGCACAGGGGCTGCGGGTGACGCTCATGCTGCGTCCTACCGACGGCAGCCAGGGCTTCGCCAACGAAGCGGGTTACCGCAAGCTGGAGTGGGGCGACGTGCAGGCGCTGGCGGATGCGGAATCGATCCAGGTCCAGCGCGACGGCCAGGCCCTGCGCATGGTGGTCCCCTGGACCACGCCGCGCGCCCGGGACGCCGGCTAGCGGGACAGCTCCAGCAGGGCGGCCGGAACCTCTGCCGGCAGCTCGCGCGCCAGGAATCCCAGCGGTCCGGCGCTGGCCAGCCGGGCGCCGGCGGTGGCGTGCAGCACGATGCCCCAGGCACAGGCCTGCTCCGGCGTGGCGCCGCGGGCGGCCAGCCCGCCGATGATCCCCGCCAGCGTGTCGCCGGAGCCGGACGTAGCCAGGCCCGCCTCGCCGGCGCGGTGGGTCCAGAGCCGGCCATCCGGAGTGGCGATGACCGTGGTCGCGCCCTTGAGCGCAACCACCGCATTCCAGCCCAGGGCAGCGTCCAGCGCGGCGCGCTGCGGGTCGGCCGCGATCTCCTTCTTGCCGCGCCCGCTCAAGTGCGCCATTTCCCCCGCGTGCGGCGTGAGGAGCACCGGCTGGGCGAACGGCGAGGTGCGGCCGGCGGCATCCATCGCCAGCGCATCCAGCACCACCGTGCAATGCGCCAGCCAGGGCAGCAGCCCGGCGACGAACTCGCCGCTGCCTTCCTCGTCCATCAGGCCGGGGCCGACGACCGCGGCGGCGCAGCCTGGCGCCACATCCTGCAGCCGCGCGAGGCCTTCCACGCCGAGTCCGCCGGCCGCGGTCTCCGGCAGGGCGATCACGCGGGCCTCCGGCATCGCCAGCGCCATTCCGCTGGCCACCGAAGCCGCCGTCGCGATCACCAGCTTGCCCGCGCCCGCGCGCAGGGCTGCGGTAGCCGCCAGCAGCGCGGCGCCCGGAATCTCCCGGCTGCCGGCGACCACCAGGATGGCGCCGCGCTCCTCCTTGTCGGCGTCGTCGGCGATCTCGGGCAGCGGCCAGGCCTTGAGCGCCCTGGCGTCGAGCACGGTGGATGGTGCCGCTTCGCGCTTCATGGCTTGGCGGCGACGTTGACGTCTTTGGCTGCGGTGACCGGCGCGCCCGCCTGCCGCAGCGGCGCGATGAAATTCACCAGGTCGGGCACCAGAGCGTCCTGTTCCGGGTCGTAGCGGTAGGAAGTGACGCCGCAGTTGGGGACGTCGGCCAGCCGGTCGATCGCCAGGATCTGCGCTTCGTCCATGCATTCCACCAGGTAGCGCATGCAGTTGACGATCACCTGGTGGGCGACCACCAGCACCCGCTGGCCGCCATGCTCGCGGGTGGCCATCTCCATCACGCTGCGCAGCCGCAGGATCACGTCGCACCAGCTCTCGCCGCCGGGCGGCCGGAAGTAGAACTTGCCCACGTGCGAGCGCTGCTCGCTCAGCTCGGGGAATTTGGCGCGGATGCCATGGATGGTGAGCCGGTCCAGCACGCCGAACTCCTTCTCCCGCAGCCGCTCGTCATGGCGCACCCGGACCGACTTGCCGTCGATGCCGGCTGCCTCCAGCAGCAGGCGCGTGGTTTCGCGGGCCCGCACGTAGGGCGAACACAGCACCACGTCCGGCCGGCGCTCCCTGGGCAGCTCGCCGAACCAGTGGCCGAGCGCCACCGCCTGGGTCTTGCCCAGCTCGGACAAGGGCGTGTCGATGTCGCGATGCTCGATGTCGATGACCGGCAATCCCGCGAGTTCGGCGGCGTCGCGGGCGACGTTGCCGGCGCTCTGGCCGTGGCGGACGATCCAGAGGGTGCGGGGCCATTGCTGCTGCATGCGAAGCGGGTCCTTTCAGCGCGCGAAGCCCAGCAGCTTCATCGCCGCAGCGGGCGCGGCGTGGCTGCCCTGGTAGTCCCGCCACGGCGCATTTCCCTGGTCGAGCCGCTCATGCACCGTCTTCACGGTCCACTGGTCGCCGCCGGTCAGGCCATCGAGTTCGTCCCAGGTGATGGGCACCGAGATGCCCAGGCCCGGGCGGGCGCGGGCCGACCACGCGCAGGCGGTGGTCGCGCCGAACCCGTTGCGCAGGTAGTCGATGAAGATCTTGCCCACACGGTTCTTCGGGCCGCTCTTGGCGACGAAGCGGTCGGGAATGGTGCGTGCCAGGTGCTGCACGATGGCGGCCGAAAAATCCTTCACCGTGTCCCAGTCGAACTGCCGCTTGAGCGGCACCACCACGTGCAGGCCCTTGCCGCCGCTGGTCTTGACGAAGGCCGGCAGCTTCAGCTCGCCGAGCATGGCCCGCACCAGCTGCGCCGCCTGCTGGACTTGCGCCCAGCTCACCCCTTCGCCGGGGTCCAGGTCGAAGGTCATCCGGTCGGGCTTGCCGATCGCGCTCTTGACGGCATTCCAGGTGTGGAACTCGATCACGTTCATCTGCGCCGCCGACAGCAGGCCCTGCGCGGTCGCGATTTCCAGCATCGGCTTGTGGTCCGGCGAGAACGACGGGTCGAGCTGCTCCACGCCCGGCATGTCGTAGCGCTCCAGGTGCTTCTGGAAGAACAGCTCGCCGCCGACGCCGGCCGGGGCCCGCACCAGCGACACCGGCCGGCCCTTCAGGTGCTCCATGATGAGCGGGGCGACCAGCGCGTAGTAGCGCACCAGCTCGATCTTGGTGGTGCCGCTTTTTTCATCGATGACCCGGTCCGGATGGCTCACCCGCAGCGACGCCGGCAGCGCCGGCGCCACGCCTGCGGTGGCCGCCGCCTTGGCTGCCCTGGCCGGCTTCACGCTGCTCGCCGCCTTGCTCGCCTTGGCCGGCTTGTCCGGCGGCGGATCGTGCCGGGGCTGTTCGCGCACGATGGACTTGGGTTTCTTGTCGGCCCGCAGGCCATGGAACACCGAATGGCGAATGCGTCCGGTGCGGGTCCATTCGCCGAAAGCGACTTCTCCCACCAGTTCGGGCCTGACCCAGTGCGCATTGCGGGGCAGTTCCGGATCCGGCGCGAAGGCCGGCTTGTCGCCCGCCAGCGCGTCCAGCCGCTCGCGGATGTCGCGCAGCGTGCGCTCGTTGAAACCGGTGCCGACGTTGCCGGCGTAGCGCAGCTGGCCTTCCTTGTCATAGACGCCCAGCAGCAGCGAGCCGATGCCGGTGCGCGAACCCTTGGGATCGGTGTAGCCGCCGATCACGAACTCCTGGCGCTGGCCGCACTTGAGCTTGATCCAGTCCGAGGAGCGCCGCGTCACGTAGGCCGAATCGCGGCGCTTGGCGACCACGCCCTCCAGCCCGAGCCGGCAGGCGGAGGCGACGATTTCCTGGGGCGGCGCGTCGAACACCGCGCTGAAGCGGACGTTGGCGGCGGGCTGGCGCTCCACCACGCGCTGCAGCACCTCGCGCCGCTGCTCCAGCGGCACGTCGCGCAGGTCGTAGCCGGCGCAGTAGGGGATGTCGAACAGGTAGTAGACGATGTCGGCGGTGCGCGCGCTGTCGAACGCGCCCTGCAGCGCCTGGAAGTCCGCCGGCACCCGGTCGCCCGGCATGATGATCTCGCCGTCGTACCAGCCGTCGGGCAGCTCCATGCCTTCGAGCGCCTGCGCCAGCTGCGGCAGCTTGTGGGTCCAGTCGTTGCCGTTGCGGGTGACGAGGCGCACCTTGCCGCGCTCGGCGCGGGTCAGCATGCGGTAGCCGTCGAACTTGATCTCGTAGATCCAGTTGTGCGGATCGGCCGGCGGGCTGTCCACCAGCGTTGCCAGCTCGGGTTGCAGTTCCGCGGGCAGTGCGGCCTTGCGCGCGCCCTGCGGCGGCCCGTCCACCACGGCCGATGCCGGCGCGCCCGCTGCCGCCTGGGCGGCGGCCGCGCCGGCTTTCGCTGCCGGCCGGTCCGGCAGCGCCTTCACGCTGTCGGGCATTTCATCCACCACGCTGAATTCGGCGGCCGGCCGCACATGCTCGTCCCTTTCCTTGATCAGCAGCCAGGCTTCCTGGCGTTCTCCCGGGCGCTGCTTCATCCGCACCAGCGTCCAGTGGCCGTGCAGCTTGTGGCCGCGCAATTCGAACTTGAGCTTGCCGTCCCGGTAGCCCTGGCGCGGGTCGCCGACCGGCACCCAGGTCCCCTTGTCCCAGATGATCACCTTGCCGGCGCCGTATTGCTTGGGCGGGATGGTGCCCTCGAACTGGTTGTACGACAGCGGATGGTCCTCCACATGGACGGCCATGCGCTTGTCCGCGGGGTCGAAGCTCGGGCCCTTGGGCACGGCCCAGCTCTTCATCGTGCCATCGAGTTCCAGCCGGAAATCGTAGTGCAGCCGGGTGGCCCAGTGCTTCTGGATCACGAACACCCGTTCCTTCTCGTTGGGAACGCCGCCTGCGGCCGGCTCGGGCGTGATGTCGAAGTTGCGCTTGTCGCGGTAGGCCTTCAAGGCACTGGAGGATCGATCGTCCATGGCGGTCTCTTTTCTGCTGCAACGATAAGAGCTGGTCCTGGCAGGACCTGTAGGACAAGCCTGCTTTGCGGCGTGAGGGGCGGTTAACGCAGCGTGGCCAGCAGCGCCACCAGCCGCTTCTCGGCGGCGCTCAGGCCGGAGCCGCCGCCCTTGGCTGCCGGAACGTGCTCGTCGAACAGGGCGTGGCCCTTGAGCGCCGCGAGTCTCATGCCCAGTTCGAGCACGCCCGGATGGATATATGCCTTGCGGCAGACCGCCGGCGTGTTGCCCAGGCTGTGCGCCACCTCGGCCAGCAGTTGCTTGAGGGTGAAGCTCTCGCCCGAGGCGCCGCAGAACTTGCGCAGCGTGTCCAGCGCCAGCACGCTGCCGTGCCAGGTGCGGAAGTCCTTCGCGGTGAAGTGCTCCGGGCAGAGCGAATCGAGGAAGTCGTTGACGTCGCCGGAACCGACGGTGTGCAGCTCGCCGTCCTCGCCGCGGTACTGGAACAGCTCCTGCCCGGGCAGGTGCAGGCAACGCCGCACCACGCGCAGCACGCGCGGGTCCTTGACCTCGACGTCGTGGCGCACGCCGCTCTTGCCGCGGAACGAGAGCCTCAGCGACTCGCCCTGGATGCGCACATGGCGGTTGCGCAGGGTGGTCAGCCCGAAGGATCCGTTCTCCCGGGCGTACTGGTCGTTGCCGACGCGGATCAGCGTCGTGTCGAGCAGGCGGACGATCGTGGCGAGCACCAGCTCGCGCGAATGCTCCTTCTGCGCCAGCTGCCGCTGCACCTTGCGCCGCAGCCCGGGCAGCGCCTTGGAGAATTGCAGCAGGCGCTCGAACTTGCCGGTGTCGCGTTCCTCGCGCCAGGTCGGGTGGTAGCGGTATTGCTTGCGGCCGCGGGCGTCGCGGCCGGTGGCTTGCAGGTGGCCATTGGGAGAGGCGCAGATCCAGACCGATTCGTAGGCCGGCGGGATGGCGAGCTTGCGGATCCGCGCCAGCTGGGCTTCGTCCTTGATCCAGCGGCCCTTGCTGTCGCGGTATGCGAATTCATTGCCACGCCGCACCCGGGTGATGCCCGGCTGCGCGTCGCTGGAATAGAAAAAGCCGGCGGGGACGGCGCCGGCCTCGGGATGTGCCGTCTCGGCAAAGGAGCCGGACGCCAGCAGCATGGTGGCGTCCCGGCCCCGCGATCAGGAAGCGGCGCGGAACTGGTCCCGCAGCATCTTGACCTGGTCGTGGTTGCGCTGCAGGCCCTGCATCTGGCGCTCCACCACCAGCTTGACCGCAGCCGGCAGCGGCTGCTTCAGCGCCTTGGCGTAGCGCGCCTTGGCGTTGTCTTCGCCGCGTTCGCATTCCTCCAGCACCGCCTTGTCGTCATAGGTGCTGAGCGTCGCCTTCACCGCCACCCAGCCGCGGTGCAGGGCGCCCATCGCGCTGCCGTGCTCCTCGATCGAGCCGCCCAGGCTGCGGATCTGCTCGTTGAGTTCCTGCGCGGCGCTGCGGCAATCGTCGGCACGCTGCAGGAAGGTGGACTTCAGGTCGGAGCGCTTGGCCTGCTCGGCGCAGGCGCGGAAGCCGTACTCGCCGTCCTTGCAGCATTCGACCAGGTCCTGCAGTGCGTCGACCACATCGTCGGTGTCGCCCGACATGTTGCCGGCACTTTGCGCCTTGCCCACTGCAGCGGCGGCGCCACCGGTCTTGAGCGTGGTGTCGACGCGGTTCCATGCCGCGCGGCTGGCGTTCTTGGCCTGCGGCCAGGACAGGCTGGAGCCGCCGCGGGTCGATTCCCATTCGGACGCCAGGCTCGGCTCGGCCAGGTCCCAGCTGTCGTAGCGGGTGCGGCCGGTCACGCCCAGGCGGTACGCAGGGGCGTACTCGTCGAAGGCGCGGCCCGACTCATAGTAGGGTTCGCGCGAATAGTTGTCGCGCCAGTACGCTTCCTCGGCCGTCGGGTTCACCGACTCTGCCGCTGCCTTGCCGGCCAGTCCGCCGACCACGGCGCCGACCACGCCGCCGACGGCCATGCCGATCGGCCCGCCGATGGCACCGACCGTCGCGCCGGCGACGGCACCGCCGGTGGCACCGATGCCGGTTCCGACCGGATGCGCCCCGGGTTCGTCGGTGATCGGGTCGCGGTTCAAATCTCGTTCTTCAGCAGCCATGGGGTGCTCCTTCGTCAGTCAATGGGGATGGATGATCACGCAATGCCGCAACGTGGCGGCGTCATGTGTGATGTCATCTTGCGGTCCATGCCCCAGCCGCGGCCGTCAGGCAAAGCGCGACAAAGGCTGTAGGAACTTTCCCACTGTGGGCGGGCGCAGCGCATGGCGGCGCTCACAGGGGGTCGCTGGCTTGTCCTACAGCTGCTGGCGCAATCGCGGGGCACCCTGTTGGCAAGGCTCCGCCATGAAGCAGTCGCTGCGCAAGACCCCAACCCAGCTTCACCTCGCTTACAAATACGGTGAAGGCAGCGACCGCCTGATCGGCCGCAATCTTTCCCTGCTGCTCGAAGACGCGGAGCTGACCATCACAATCGACCTGTCCACCAATTTCCAGTTGCGCAACAAGAGCTCCCCGGCCTACCTCGACGCGGTCAATTTCGTCCACAACCACCACAAGCTGTGCTCTCTCCAGTGCAGCGACAACCTGGTGCGGACGCGCTTGATCCGGGCCTGGGAAAAGGTCCAGGACCCCCAGCTCAGGATGTGCCTCGAGCTGGGGCAGCGAGGGCGCTTCCTCTATCGCGTGCAGCCGCACTCGCTGTTCGCCGGCGGGATCCAGCTGGACGTGGTGGAAGTGCTGGAAGAGGACCTGCGTCCCAGCCGCCTGCTGCCGCCGCAACAACTGGACAACTCTAGGAGCCACCAATGATCCACCGCTTTCTGGCCGGGCTGACCCGCGCCGCCGCCGTCCTCGCCATCGGCGCTGCCTCGATGCACGCGATGGCCGACGACGCCGCGGGGCTGCGCGCCAAGCACGCCGAACTGCGCGAGCAGCTCGCCAGCAATCCGTTCAAGCGTCCGCTGGTGATCGAATCGGCCCAGGCCGGCGACAACCTCAAGGGCGACGTCTATGCGGTGCTCGATCACCCGTTCAGCACCCTCAGCGGTGAGCTCAAGACCCCGGAAAACTGGTGCGACATCCTGATCCTGCCGTTCAACACCAAGTACTGCCATGCGGTGAGCGGTGACGGCGGCACCAACCTGATGGTGCGCATCGGCCGCAAGTTCGACCAGCCGGTGCAGGACGCGTACAAGCTGCAGTTCTCCTACCGCGGCGTGGCCGCCACGCCCGACTACTTCGAGAGCCGGCTGCGCTCCAAGGAAGGGCCGATCGGAACGCGCGACTACCACATCGTGATCTCTGCGGTGCCGCTGGACGACAAGCGCACCTTCATGCACCTGAGCTATTCGTACGGCTACGGCTTCGCCGGCAGGGTGGCGATGCAGGCCTACCTCGCCACCGCCGGCGCGGACAAGGTCGGCTTCAGCGTGACCGGCAGGGACGCCAATGGCCAACCGGTGTACATGGGCGGCGTGCGCGGCGCAGTGGAGCGCAATGCGATGCGCTATTACCTGGCGATCGATTCCTATCTCGATTCGCTCAGCGCCCCCGAGGGCCAGCGGGCCGAGCGCCGCATCCAGAGCTGGTTCAACGCCACCGAGCGCTATCCGCGCCAGCTGCGCGAGATGGACCGGCCGACCTACGTGGCGATGAAGCGCAACGAGGTCGAGCGCCAGCAGGCGCTGATCCAGTGACACTCCTGGGGCCTTGTGTCGCCACCTCACATCGCTGCGCGATATGAGTGGCCACCAAGTCTGCCGAACCGCTGCGCGGTTGCTGGCCTCAATTATTTGAGGCCAGCCGCTGCACGCAGCGCGGCAGCCTTGTCGGTGCGCTCCCAGGTGAACTCCGGCTCTTCGCGGCCGAAGTGGCCGTAGGCGGCGCTCTTCTCGTAGATCGGGCGCAGCAGGTCCAGCATCTGGATGATGCCCTTGGGCCGCAGGTCGAAATGGTCGTGGATCAGGGAGGCGATCTGGTCGTCCGGAATCACGCCCGTGCCTTCGGTGTACACGGTGATGTTCATCGGCTTGGCCACGCCGATCGCGTAGGCCACCTGGATCTGGCACTGGCGGGCGATGCCGGCGGCGACGATGTTCTTGGCGACGTAGCGCGCGGCATAGGCGGCCGAGCGGTCCACCTTGCTCGGGTCCTTGCCCGAGAAGGCGCCGCCGCCGTGCGGGCAGGCGCCGCCGTAGGTGTCGACGATGATCTTGCGGCCGGTCAGGCCGCAGTCGCCCTGCGGCCCGCCGATGACGAAGCGGCCGGTCGGGTTGATCAGGTACTTGGTTTCCTTGAGCCACTCCTTGGGCAGCACCGGCTTGATGATCTCCTCGATGATCGCCTCGATGAAAGATGCCTTCATCTTCTTGGGCGTCTCGCTCTGGTCCGGGCTGTGCTGGGTCGACAGCACCACGGTGTCGATGCTGTGCGGCTTGCCGTCCACATAGCGCATCGTCACCTGGCTCTTGGCGTCCGGGCGCAGAAAGGGCAGCCGGCCGTCCTTGCGCAGCTGCGCCTGGCGCTCCACCAGCCGGTGGGCATAGTGGATCGGCGCGGGCATCAGCTCGGGCGTCTCGTCGCAGGCATAGCCGAACATCAGGCCCTGGTCGCCCGCGCCGGTGTTGAGGTGGTCGTCGCTGGCGTGGTCCACGCCCTGGGCGATGTCGTTGGACTGCTTGTCGTAGGCCACCAGCACGGCGCAACCCTTGTAGTCGATGCCGTATTCGGTGTTGTCGTAGCCGATCCGTTTGAGCGTGTCGCGCGCGACCTGGATGTAATCGACGTTGGCCTGCGTGGTGATCTCGCCGGCCAGCACCACCAGGCCGGTGTTGGTCAGCGTCTCGGCTGCCACGCGGCTGCGCGGGTCCTGCTTGAAGATCGCGTCCAGGATCGCGTCCGAGATCTGGTCGGCCACCTTGTCGGGGTGGCCTTCGGACACGGATTCGGAAGTAAAGAGAAAGTCGTTCGCCATTTGAATAAACTCCGTCGGTTGGTTGCAAGGCGCGTTGCCTTGTGCCGGAGCTTGGGGCGAACGCTTTAGCAGATCTTTTTTAACGTCGCCCTGCAAGTAGTTCATAACTCGGCGACCAGCAGATTTTAATCCGATTGAAAACCCTGTTCCGCCTGCTGTCTGCGCTGCCGTTGTTCCTGCTCCACATGCTGGGCGGGCTGCTCGGCTGGGTTGCCTTCCTCGCTTCGCCGGTCTACCGCCGCCGATTTCTGGCCAACGCCGCGCAGGCCGGCCTGCGCCTGGCCGACGTGCGGCGGGCCATCGCCGGCGCCGGCGCGCTGATCGCCGAGACGCCGCGCCTGTGGTTCGGACGGCCGCCGCGGATCGAATGGGACGGCGCCGGCCTGATCGAGCAGGCGCGCGCCGCCGGCCGCGGCGTGGTATTCCTGACGCCGCACCTGGGCTGCTTCGAGGCGACGGCCCAGGCCTATGCGGCCCAGCATGGCCGCATCACCGTGCTGTACCGGCCGGCGCGCAAGGCCTGGCTGCGCGAGATGGTGGACACCGCGCGCGGCCGGCCGCAGCTGGCCACCGCGCCCACCACGCTGGCCGGCGTCAAGCAGATGCTCAAGGCGCTGAAGGCGGGGGAGGCGGTCGGCCTGCTGCCCGACCAGGTTCCGCCGCTGGGGCTGGGCGAGTGGGCGCCGTTCTTCGGCCGTGCCGCCTACACGATGACGCTGCCGGCGCGGCTGGCGCAGCAGACCGGCGCCCGCATCCTGCTGGCGTGGGGCGAGCGGCTGCCCTGGGGCCGCGGCTACCGGATCCACCTGCGCGCTGCGCCGCCGACCCTGGCGGCCGATCCGGCGGCGGCAGCGGCGCAGGTCAATGCGCTGATGGAAACGCTGATCCGCGAATGCCCCAGCCAATATCTCTGGGGCTATGCGCGCTACAAGGCGCCGGCGGAGGCCCGCTGATGTTCAGCCGCCTCGGAGTCCTGCTGATGCGGGCGCTGGCGCCGCTGCCGCTGGCGTGGCTGCGGGCGCTGGGCTGGGCGCTGGGCTGGGTGCTGTATGTCCTGATCGGCTCGCGCCGGCGGGTGGCGCGGGCCAACCTGGACCAGTGCTTTCCGCAATGGAGCCCGCAGCAGCGCGCGGCCCTGGTGCCGAAGATCTTCGTGCGCTTCGCCCAGGCGTGGTTCGACCGCGCCTGGCTCTGGCACGGCAAGCCGGAGGTGGTGCGGCGCCGCCTGCACGTCACCGGCGCCGTCTCGGAATTCGACGGCGACACGCCGATCGTGATCTTCGCGCCGCATTTCGTCGGCATGGACGCGGGCTGGACCGCGGTGACGCAGCAACTGCCGCGCCGCTTCACCGGCATCTACACCGACCAGTCCAACAAGATCGTCGACGCCTGGATGCTGCAGGGACGGCAGCGCTTCGAGACCGCCCGTCCCTTCGGCCGGGTGGACGGCGTCAAGGACATCGTTTCCGCCCTGCGCGGCGGCTCGCCGCTGTACCTGCTGCCCGACATGAATTTCGGGGTGGAGGAGTCGGTCTTCGTGCCGTTCTACGGCGTTCCGGCCGCCACCTTGCCCTCGCTCTCGCGCTTCGCGCGGTTGGGCGGCGCCAAGGTGGTCCCGGTGGTGGCGCGGATGACGCCGCAAGGCTACGACGTGGTCGTAATGCCGGCCTGGAAGGACTACCCGACCCGCGACGTGACGGCGGACACCGCGTTGATGAATCTTCGGCTGCAGGAGTACATCGACACGATGCCCGACCAGTACTACTGGGTGCACAAGCGCTTCAAGAGCCGCCCGCCTGGCGTGCCGGGGATCTACTGAGATCTTGGGGACGGCGTCCGGCGCGGTCCGAGCGGCTAGGCACCCAGGAAATTCGCCAGCCGCGCGGCGACGAATTCCGGCCGCTCGTGCACGATCCAGTGGCTGGCGCCTTCGACCTTCTCCAGCGTGAGATGGGCGATGTACTGCTCCAGGCCCTCGATCAGTTCCGGCGGCAGGGCGACGTCGTCCAGGCCCCACAGCACCAGCGTCGGGATGTCCACGGTCAGCATCGCCATGGGCAGCTCGATCGCGGCGGCGCCGGCGTCTTGCGGCCGCGGCGGCCGCAGCGGCGAGGCGCGGTAGTAATTGCAGCCGCCGACCAGGCCTGCACCGGGGGCGCTGCCGGCCGGCCCGCTCCACACCGCGCGGTACTGGTTCTTCACCGGCTCGGTCAGCCACGCGGCAGGCGTCCCGGCGTGGGCGAAGAACGGCCACATCCGGGCGAAGTCGTTCTCCGCCAGCAGGCGCTCGGCGTCCGGCCGGATCAGGAAATTCATGTAGGCGCTGGCGGCCTGCTGCTTCGGATTGCCCTTGAGCTCGCGCAGGAAGGTGCCGGGGTGGGGCGAGTTGACGATCGCCAGCCGCTTCGTCAGCTGCGGCAGCTGGTTGGCCAGGTTCCAGGCGACCGCGCCGCCCCAGTCGTGCGCCACCAGGCATTCGAGCGGGGAACCGACGACGCCGATCAGCGCCGCGATGTCCTGCACCAGGGGCTTGGCACGATAGGCCTTCACGTCCGCCGGTGCGCTGGAGCGCTCGTAGCCGCGCAGGTTGGGCGCGATGCAGCGGTAGCCGCCATGCTCGGGCCGCGCAAAGTGCTCCAGCAGCGGGTCCCAGACGAACGCGGCCTCCGGGAACCCGTGCAGGAACATCAGCACCGGCCGTCCCGGCTCGCCGGCGGCGCGGCAGCTCAGGGTGATGCCATGCGGCAGCGGCTGCTGGAAGGTCTCGATGGTCACGCTGTCTCCGGGGCCGGATGGATCCATTGCCAAAGCAGCATGGCGGCGTCTTCCACCCCCTGCTTCTTCAGCGCGGAGAACAGTTTCGCCTCGCCGCCGCCGGCCTGCAGTCGCGCAATCGACAGCGCCTTGGTCTGTTCGCTGCGATTGAGCTTGTCGGCCTTGGTCAGCAGGAGCAGGAATTTCAGCCCCTGCTCGACCCGCGGCCGGATCACCTCCAGCAGGATGTCGTCCAGCTCCGTCAGGCCGTGGCGCGGATCGACCAGCAGCACCACGCCGCGCAGGTTCTCGCGCGAGACCAGGTAGTTGGCCATCACCTGTTGCCAGCGCAGCTTGTCCTGCTTTGGCACGGCGGCATAGCCGTAGCCTGGGAGGTCGGCCAGCACCGCGTCGGTGACGCCCTGCTTGCCCAGGGTGAACAGGTTGATGCTCTGGGTGCGGCCGGGCGTCTTGGAGGCGAAGGCCAGGCGCTTTTGCTGCGTCAGGGTGTTGATGCAGGTCGACTTGCCGGCGTTGGAACGGCCGACGAAGGCGATCTCGGGGTAGTCGTGCGGCGGCAGGAATTCGAGCGTGGGCGCGGTCGTCAGGAATTTGGCGGTGTGCAGCCAGCCCATCGCCACGGTGGCGGGGTCCTTCTCGGGGGCGGGGCGGCTCTCTTGCGGGGGCGCGGGCTTGGTCATGGAGAGCTTCGGTGTCGGGGGGAACCCAGGGAGGGCATTGTAGAATCACGAGGTTTTGCGCCAATAGACCGAACTCGATATGAAGCTTCTCGCATCCCTGCTGATGGCCGCCTCGCTGGCGGCGACCTCCCTGTCCGCGTCGGCAGCGGATGAAAAGCCGGCCGCCGCGCCGGCCGGGCACGGCGCCGTTGCGGCCGCTCCTGCCGCCCCCGCCGAGGCCAAGCCGGACCTGGTCCAGGGCGAAGCGAAGTTCACCGCGGTCTGCGCCGCCTGCCACGGCGCCGACGGCAATTCGGGCGTCCCGGCCAACCCCAAGCTGGCGCAGCAGCATCCCGAATACGTGGTCAAGCAGCTGCAGGACTTCAAGTCCGGCAAGCGCCCCAGCCCGATCATGCAGCCGATGGCTTCGCAATTGAGCGACGCCGACATGAAGAACATCGCCGCCTGGGTGACCTCCAAGAAGGGCAAGGCGGGCTTCGCCAAGGACAAGGACCTGGTCGCGATGGGCGAGCGCATCTACCGCGGCGGCATCGCCGACCGCCAGGTGGCGGCCTGCGCCGGCTGCCACAGCCCGAACGGCGCCGGCCTGCCCTCGCAGTTCCCGCGCCTGTCCGGCCAGCATGCCGACTACACCGCCGCCCAGCTGACCGCCTTCCGCGACGGGGTGCGCAAGAACGGCCCGATCATGGTGCAGGTCGCCGCCAGGCTCAATGACCGTGAAATCCGCGCCGTCTCCGACTACATCGCCGGTTTGAGATAAGCGGGGCCCGCGGGAACCAACCCCGCCCTCCAGGACACTACCCAAGGCGGGATCTGCGGATACCCGCCTTTTTTCCTTCCATCCATCCAATGACTGTTTCCACCCAGGGCCTTCGCGTGCGCAGCGGCTCGCCCGGTCTTCGCGGCGCAGTGGAACTGCTGTCGTCGATGCGGTTCTCGATTTCGCTGCTGACCGTGATCTGCATCGCGTCGGTGATCGGCACGGTGCTCAAGCAGCACGAGCCGCTGGTCAACTACGTCAACCAGTTCGGCCCGTTCTGGGCCTCGGTGTTCCTGGCGGTGAAGCTGAACGCGGTCTACAGCGCCTGGTGGTTCCTGCTGATCCTGGCCTTCCTGGTGACCAGCACCTCGCTGTGCATCGCCCGCAACACGCCCAAGATCATCACGGACCTGAAGGCGTTCAAGGAGAACATGCGCGAGCAGAGCCTGCAGGCGTTCCACCACCGCGCCACCGCGCCGCTGCCGCTGGCGCCGGAGGCAGCCGCCCAGCGGATCGGCAAGACCCTGTCCGGCGGCGGCTGGAAGGTGCGGCTGCAGCAGCGCGAGGGCGGCTGGATGGTGGCGGCCAAGGCCGGCGCCGCCAACAAGCTGGGCTACATCGCCGCCCACAGCGCGATCGTGCTGGTCTGCCTGGGCGGCTTGCTCGATGGCGACCTGATCGTGCGGGCCCAGATGCTGTTCAACGGCAAGACCCCCTACACCGGGGGCGGGATGATCGCGGACGTGAAGCCGGAACACCGGCTGGCGGCCTCCAATCCGACCTTCCGCGGCAACCTGCTGGTGGCCGAGGGCACGCAGTCGTCCACCGCGATCGTCAACCAGTCCGACGGCATCCTGCTGCAGGACCTGCCGTTCTCGATCGAGCTGAAGAAGTTCATCGTTGAGTACTACTCCACCGGCATGCCCAAGCTGTTTGCCAGCGACATCGTGATCCACGACCGCGAGACCGGCAAGCAGGTCCCGGCGCGGGTGGAGGTGAACCATCCGGCCAGCTACCACGGCATCGAGATCTACCAATCGAGCTTCGACGACGGCGGCTCGCGGGTCAAGCTGCAGGCGGTGCCGATGAACGCGGCCAGCAAGCCGTTCGAGGTCGAGGGCACCATCGGCGCCAGCACGCAGCTGGTGCGCGGCGCCGGCGACACCGCCGACAAGATGACGCTGGAGTTCACCGGGCTGCGCGTCATCAACGTCGAGAATTTCGGCGCCGGGGCGGGCGACGGCAGCGGCACCGACGTGCGCAAGGTGGACCTGCGGCAGTCGATCGATTCGCGCCTGGGCGCCGCCAACAAGACGGTGACGAAGAAGGAACTGCGCAACGTCGGCCCGAGCGTCAGCTACAAGCTGCGCGACGCCGCCGGCCAGGCGCGCGAATTCAACAATTACATGCTGCCGGTCGACATGGGCGACGGCGTGCCGGTCTACCTGATGGGCATTCGCGACACCCCGGCCGACCCCTTCCGCTACCTGCGGATCCCGGTGGACGACCAGGGCGGCATCAATGGATTCGTGCGCCTGCGGCTGGCGCTGCTGGATCCGGCGCTGCGGGAACAGGCGGTCCGCCGCTATGCCGCCAAGGCCACCGACGCCTCGCGTCCCGAACTGGCCGGCCAGCTGGCGGCGTCCGCCTCGCGGGCGCTGGCGCTGTTCGCCGGCGACCCCCCGTCGGGCAAGGAGGGCGTGCCCAGGGGTGGCCTGCAGGCGATCTCCGAATTCATGGAAACCAATGTGCCGCAAGCCGAGCGTGCCCGCGCCGGCGAGGTGCTGGTGCGAATCCTGAGCGGCGCCCTGTTCGAGCTGGCCCAGATCACCCGCGAGCAGGACAAGCTGGCGCCGCTGGAACCGAGCGAAAAGACCCAGGCTTTCATGAGCCAGGCGGTGCTGGCGCTGAGCGACGCCCACCTGTATCCGGCACCGATCGCCTTCGAACTCAAGGACTTCACGCAGGTGCAGGCCAGCGTGTTCCAGGTCACGCGCAGCCCCGGCCGCAACATCGTCTACCTGGGCTGCGCCCTGCTGATCCTGGGTGTATTTGCAATGCTGTATGTTCGTGAACGCCGGGTGTGGGTCTGGCTGGCGCCGCGCGACGGCGGGGCCCAGGCCACGATCGCCTTGTCAAGCAACCGCAAGACGATGGACACGGACCGCGAATTCGCCGTGCTGAAAGACAAACTCATGGGGCTCGCAGCATGAACACCGCTACTACCACCGCCACCTTCGACCTGAACGAAGGCTTCTTCGCGCGCCGCAACTGGCTGGACTGGCTGTTCGCCGCCATTGTGGTGGCCGGCGGGCTGTTCGGGTTCTCCCGCTATTCGGCGTACATGGACGTCTACGAGAAGGGCATCCTGCTGGCCGCGATGCCGGCGGCGATCTGGATCGGCTGGTTCTGGCGCCCGCTGCGCATCCTGATGCTGGTCGCGGCGGCCTTCGCGCTGCTGGGGATCGCTTCGTACCAGGGCAACCTGGCGCGCGCGGACAGCGTCTTCTGGCTGAAATACTTCCTGTCCAGCCAGTCCGCCATCCTCTGGATGAGCATGCTGGTGTTCATGAGCACAACGTTTTACTGGATCGGCATGGCATCGCGCGGCGAGGGCGCCACCATGGCCGCCATCGGCTCGAAGCTGGCCTGGGCGGCGGTGGCGATGGCGCTGATCGGCTCGCTGGTGCGCTGGTATGAAAGCTACCTGCTGGGCGCCGACATCGGCCACATCCCGGTGAGCAACCTGTACGAGGTGTTCGTGCTGTTCTGCTGGCTGACCACCACCTTCTACCTGTACTTCGAAGACCAGTACAAGACGCGCGCGCTCGGCGCCTTCGTGATGCTGGTGGTGAGCGCCGCGGTCGGCTTCCTGCTCTGGTACACGGTCGTGCGCGAGGCCCACGAGATCCAGCCGCTGGTGCCGGCGCTGAAAAGCTGGTGGATGAAGCTGCATGTCCCGGCCAACTTCATCGGCTACGGCACCTTCGCGCTGTCGGCGATGGTGGCCTTCGCCTACCTGATCAAGCTGCAGGCCGGCCAGACGCGCTGGTACAAGCTGGCGCCCCTGTGGCTGCTGGGCGTGGTGCTTTGCTTCGAGCCGGTGGTGTTTCGCAAGACGGTGGAAGGCGCCAGCAGCTACTGGGCGGTGTACTTCGGCATTTCGGCGCTGATCGTCGGCGGCATCCTGTTCGGGCGGCAGCGCATCGCTTCCAAGCTGCCGCCGCTGGAAGTGCTGGACGACGTGATGTACAAGTCCATCGCCGTCGGCTTCGCCTTCTTCACCATCGCCACCGTGCTGGGAGCCCTGTGGGCTGCCGAAGCCTGGGGCGGCTACTGGAGCTGGGACCCGAAGGAAACCTGGGCCCTGATCGTCTGGCTGAACTACGCCGCCTGGCTGCACATGCGGCTGATGAAGGGCCTGCGGGGCACGGTCTCGGCCTGGTGGGCGCTGGCGGGCCTGGCCGTCACCAGCTTCGCCTTCCTGGGCGTGAACATGTTCCTGTCGGGCCTCCACAGCTACGGGACGCTCTAGGCAACTTCGGCACGGTTGTTGAATCCTTGTGAGAATGGCCTGCGTATTCACCGCACCGGCCCCACAAGGAATCTAGCCATGCTGATCAAGACCCACCGCGACGGGTTCGTCCATCCCGTCTCCAGCGAAATCACCCCCGAGGCGATCTATCGCGATCGCCGTGAACTGATGCGGCTGATGGCCGGCGGCGTGGCCGGCGCCGCGCTGGCGTCCTGGGCCGGGCGGCAGGCGTTCGCCCAGGCGTCCAGGCCGGGCAGGCTGGCCGCGATCGCCGCTGCCAAGTCGGCCGTTCCCGGCGCCGTCACCATGGAAAAGGTGACCGATTACAAGGACGCCACCAGCTACAACAATTTCTACGAGTTCGGCACCGACAAGTCCGATCCGGCCAAGAACGCCCACACCCTGAAGACCACGCCCTGGACGGTGGAGATCGAGGGCCTGGTGAAGAAGCCCGGCAAGTACTCGCTGGAAGACCTGATGAAGCTGAGCGCGCAGGAAGAACGGATCTACCGCCTGCGCTGCGTCGAGGGCTGGTCGATGGTGATTCCCTGGGTCGGCTACTCGCTGTCCAAGCTGGTCGAGAAGGTGGAGCCGCAGGGCAACGCGAAATTCGTCGAGTTCATCAGCCTGGCCGATCCCAAGACCATGCCTTTCGTCGGCTCGCGCGTGCTGGACTGGCCTTACGCCGAAGGGCTGCGGATGGACGAGGCGATGAATCCGCTGACGCTGCTGGCCTTCGGCATGTACGGCGAGGTGCTGCCGAACCAGAACGGCGCGCCCGTGCGGCTGGTGGTGCCGTGGAAGTACGGCTTCAAGAGCGCCAAGTCGCTGGTGAAGATCCGCTTCACCGACAAGGAGCCCCAGACCGCCTGGAACAAGGCGGCGGCCAACGAGTACGGCTTCTACTCGAACGTGAACCCGCAGGTCGACCACCCGCGCTGGAGCCAGGCCACCGAGCGCCGCATCGGCGAAGACGGCCTGTTCGCCAAGAAGCGCAAGACCCTGATGTTCAACGGCTACGAGGCGCAGGTGGCGCAGCTGTACGCCGGGATGGACCTGAAGAAGAACTTCTGATGGCAGCCGGCACCGCCAAGCGCCTGTCGGTGGCGGCGCTGCTCCTGCATCCGGCGGCCAAGCCGGTGCTGTTCGTGGCGGCGCTGCTGCCCTTCGGCTGGCTGTTCTACGGCGCGCTGACCAACCAGCTGGGCGCCAACCCGGCCGAATACCTGATCCGCGCCACCGGCGACTGGACGCTTCGCTTCCTGTGCCTGACGCTGGCGGTGACGCCGCTGCGGGTGATCACCGGCACGCCGGCGCTGGCGCGGCTGCGCCGGATGATCGGCCTGTTCGTCTACTTCTATGTCGTGCTGCACCTTCTGAGCTACAGCTGGTTCGACATGGGCTTCGACGTCGCCGACATCGCCAAGGACATCGCCAAGCGGCCCTTCATCCTGGTGGGCTTCAGCGGCTTCCTGCTGCTCACGCCGCTGGCGGCAACCTCGTTCAACCGCGCGGTCAAGGCGATGGGCGCGCGGCGCTGGCAGGCGCTGCACAAGCTGGTCTACGTGATCGCCGGCCTGGCCCTGCTGCACTTCTTCTGGATGCGGGCCGGCAAGCACAACTTCGCCGAGGTCGCGGTCTATGCGGCGATCATCGGCGTGTTGCTCGGCTGGCGCCTCGTCCAGTACGCCAGGAAGAAGCGCGTTGCCGCTGGCGCGGCCCAGGGCGCGCTGCGGCCGCGCAAGGGCTCAGGGCAGCAGGCGCTCTGAACGCATCTGGTCCGCCGGGCTCTCGCGCTCGCGGATCAGGTGGGCCTTGCCGGCGTCGACCAGCACTTCGGCGGCGCGGCCCCGGGTGTTGTAGTTGCTGGCCATGCTCATGCAATAGGCACCGGCCGACATCACGGCCAGCAGGTCGCCCTGGTCGACCGCCAGCGCGCGCCCGTGGCCGATCCAGTCCCCGCTCTCGCAGACCGGCCCCACCACGTCGTAGACGCTCGATGGGCCATTGCCCTGCCGCAGCGGCACGATCGCGTGGAAGGCCTGGTACATCGCCGGGCGCGGCAGGTCGTTCATGGCGGCATCGACGATGCAGAAATTCTTCTGCTCGCCCGGCTTGAGGTAAAGCACCTCGGTGACGCAGACGCCGGCGTTGCCGACCAGCGAGCGCCCGGGTTCGATCATGAACTTGCGGTCGCCGAAGCCGCGGCTGTCGATCTTGGCGAACAGCGCGCTCCACAGCGCGTCGGCCTTGGGCGGCTCGTCGCCGTTGTAGTCGATGCCCAGGCCGCCGCCGAAGTCGATGTGGGGCAGCGGGATGCCGGCGGCCTCGACCGATTCGACCAGGTCCAGGATGCGGTCCATGGCGTCGAGGTAGGGCGCCTGCGTGGTGATCTGCGAGCCGATGTGGCAATCGATGCCGACCACCTTCAGGCCCGGCAGCGCCGCCGCGCGCTGGTAGGCGTGCAGGGCGCGCTCGTGGGCCACGCCGAACTTGTTGCCCTTCAGGCCGGTGGAGATGTAGGGATGGGTCTTGGGATCGACATTCGGGTTGACGCGGATGCTCACCTGCGCGGACTTGCCCGCCGCAGTGGCCACCTCGCTGAGCACTTCGAGTTCGGCTTCGCTTTCGACGTTGAAGCAGCCGATGCCAACCTGCAGCGCCCGTGCCATTTCGGCGCGGGTCTTGCCCACGCCCGAAAAGATGATGTCCCCGGGCGCTGCGCCGGCGGCGAGTGCCCGTTCGAGTTCGCCGCCGGACACGATGTCGAAGCCACAGCCGGCCCGCGCGAACACCTGCAGCACGCCGAGCGAGGAATTGGCTTTCATCGCGTAGCAGATGCTCGCGTTGCGGCCGGCAAAGCCGCGCCGGTATGCCGCCAGCGACTCCAGCATCGCCGCCTTGGAATAGACGAACAGGGGCGTGCCGAACTGGCGCGCCAGCGTGGCCAGGGGCAGGCCCTCGACGCAAAGCTCGCCCCCGACCATGTCGAAATGCGGGCGGCCGGGAAGCTGGGATGGGATCATTGGGGGACGGGCAAGGGCGAGGCTGTGCCGGTCGCAGGGGGCGCGGACGCGGGCGAGGCCGGCGGCGTCGCGGCCGCCGGGCGGACCGACTCCGTCAGCGTGGCGCGGTTCTGCGCGGCCGGGTCGGTGGGGATGAACAACGGCCCTTTCTGGCCGCAGGCCACCAGCGGCGCGACCACGATTGCCGCAAGGGCAAGGCGGCGCAGCGGGGCGCTCACTAGAATTCGGCAAACTTTCAACATGGTGAAATTGTAATGACCGACCTGGAATTCATGGATCGCGCCGAGGCGCTGCTGGCGCGGGTCGAGCAGAGTTGCGACCGAATCAACGACGAATCGGACGCCGACATCGACAACCAGCGGGTCGGCGGCATGGTGACGCTCTCGTTTCGCAACGGCACCCAGATCGTCGTCAACCTGCAAAAGCCGCTGCAGGAGGTGTGGATGGCGGCGCGGGCCGGCGGCTTTCACTACCGGTTCGACGGCTCGCAGTGGAGCGACACCAAGGGGCAGGGCGAATTCTTCGCGCACCTGGCGCGCTACGCCAGCGAGCAGGCCGGGCAGCCGCTGACATTCGAGGGCTGAACCTGGCCGCGCGGGCTAGTTGCGAAACAGGTCCAGGATGCTCTTGCGCTCGTCGGTGGCCGGCAGCGGCTGGCGCGGCGGCGGCATGCCATCGGAGTTCAGCAGGCTCTTGTCCTCCGGCGGCGGCGGCGGTCCCACCGGCGCCGCGGGTGCCGTGCCGAGCGAGGCGACACCGTTGCCGCGCGCGTACTCCTCGAAATACCACTCCCCGCCCACATTGACCACGCCCGCCGGCGCCGACGGTTCCATGATCGGGACGCCCTTGAGCGCCGTCTCCATGAAATTGACCCAGACCGGCAGGCTCAGGCCGCCGCCGGTCTCGCGGTCGCCCAGCGAACGCGGATTGTCATAGCCCATCCAGACGATCGCGACCAGCGTCTGGTGGAAGCCGTTGAACCAGGTGTCGATCGAATCGTTGGTGGTGCCGGTCTTGCCGTACAGGTCGGGCCGCTTGAGGTCGCGCTGCGCCTTGGCGGCGGTGCCCGAACGGGCCACTTCCTGCAGCAGGCGGTCCATGATGAAGGCATTGCGCGCATCGATCGCGCGGACCGCTTCGTTGGGCAGCGGCGGCTGGCTCTCCACCAGCGCCTTGCCCTTCTGGTCCGTGATCTTGGTGACCAGCCACGGATTGACGCGGTAGCCGCCGTTGGCAAACACCGAGTAGCCCAGCGCCATCTGCATGGGCGTGACGGACCCGGCGCCCAGCGCCATCGTCAGGTAGGGCGGATGCTTGTCGGCATCGAAACCGAAGCGCGTGATCCAGTCCTGCGCGTTCTGGGCACCGACCGCCTGCAGGATCCGGATCGACACCATGTTCTTGGACTGGGCCAGCGCCCGGTGCAGCGGCATCGGGCCCTCGAACTTGCCGTCGTAATTCTTCGGCTCCCAGGGCTGGCCGCCAGTCACGCCGGCGTCGAAGAAGAGCGGGGCGTCGTTGATGATGGTCGACGGCGTGAAGCCTTTTTCCAGCGCCGCGGAATAGATGAACGGCTTGAAGCCCGAGCCCGGCTGGCGCCAGGCCTGGGTCACGTGGTTGAACTTGTTCTTGTTGAAGTCGAAGCCGCCCACCAGGGCGTGGATCGCGCCGTCGCGCGGGTCCAGCGCGATGAAAGCGCCTTCGACCTCCGGCAACTGCGTGATCTCCCAGGTGTTCTTGGGCGTCTTGGCGATCCGGATGACGGCGCCGCGGCGGATCTTGATCTTGGGCGGCGCCTTGTCCGACAGGCCGGACTGGGCCGGCCGCAGGCCTTCGCCGACGATGTCGATCTGGTCGCCGGTCTGGCGCACGGCGACGATCTTCTTCGGGCCCGCTTCCAGCACCACCGCAGCCAGCACATCGCCGTTGTCCGGATGCTCGGCCAGGGTGTCGTCGATGGCGTCCTCGGCTTCCTTGGGGTCGGCCGGCAGGTCGATGAATTCCTCGGGGCCGCGGTAGATCTGGCGCCGCTCGTAATCCATGATGCCCTTGCGCAGGGCACGGTAGGCCGCGTCCTGTTGCTCGGCCTTGACGGTGGTGAAGACGTTCAGGCCGCGGGTGTAGGTTTCGTCGCCGTACTGGGCATAGACCAGTTGCCGCACGGTTTCGGCGATGTACTCCGCGTGCACTTTCGTATTGTCGCCGCCGCTGCGCACATGCAGTTCCTCCTTCTTGGCGGCCTCGGCTTGCGCAGCGGTGATGAAGCCGTTCTCCAGCATCCGCTCGATGATGTATTGCTGGCGCGAGCGTGCGCGGCTCGGGTTGCTGATCGGGTTGTACGCGGAGGGCGCCTTCGGCAGTCCGGCCAGCATGGCCGCCTCCGCGATGGTCAGTTCCTTCATCGGCTTGCCGAAGTACGCCTCCGAGGCGGCGGCAAAGCCGTAGGCACGGTTGCCCAGGAAGATCTGGTTCATGTAGATCTCCAGGATCTGGTCCTTGGAGAGCAGGTGTTCCAGCTTGAACGTCAGCAGCACTTCATAGAGCTTGCGGGTGAAGGTCTTTTCCGAGGAGAGATAGACGTTGCGGGCCACCTGCATCGTGATGGTGGAAGCGCCCTGGCTCTTGACGCGCCCCAGGTTGGCCAGTGCCGCGCGCATCAGGCCCTTGTAGTCGACGCCGCCATGGGAATAGAAGCGTGCGTCCTCGATGGCGAGCACCGCGTTGACCATCACCTTGGGGATTTCCCGGATCGGCGTGAGGTTGCGGCGCTCCTCGCCGAATTCCCCCATCAGCAGCCCCTCGGAGGAATAGATGCGCAGCGGTAATTTTGGGCGGTAATCCGACAGATCGGAGATATCAGGAAGATTTGGGTAGGCAACCGCCAGCGCCACTCCTACGATAGTGATAACGCTGAGCAGGCCCGCCAGGAACAGCCCGCCGATCCACAGCAGAGCTCGCATGAGGCGGCTGCGCAGGGCGGGTTGCGCAGACGGACCGGACGACGTGGCAGACGCATCGGATGAGGAATCGGAAGGCATACAGGTCCAGTTGACGTCCCGCGGCCATTATAGAAATGGGCCTGATGCGGGGCTCGTTAGGGCGGGGAGCAGGGTCGGGCGGTCCGCCGGATGCCGGCGGTCCACCGCCCATTATTGCAGGTCAAGGCGTCGGGTTTTGGCAACGATTGTTGGGTCCGAAATAGAAAATCCCTTTGCGGGACAAGGATGTTGCAGCTAGCATTGAAGTGATTTCTTAACTTTGTTACGCCGCGAAATCCGGGGTATCAGGAGACAGTCGTGAGCTTACTGGGGTCGTTGTTTAGCCGCCAGCCGGCGCCTTTGCTGGGCTTGGACATCAGTTCTTCTAGCGTCAAGCTGGTCGAGCTGGGCCGGGACAAGGAAGGCAATCTGGTTCTGGAGCGCTGTGCGATCGAGCCCCTCGAGCGGGGCTGGATCACCGACGGAAACGTCGAGAAGTTCGATGAGGTGGCCGAGGCCATGCGTCGCGTCGTGAAGAAGAGCGGCACCCGCACGCGCAACGTGGCCATGGCGCTGCCGCCCTCGGCGGTCATCACCAAGAAGATCATCCTGCCCGGCGGTATGAGCGAGCAGGACCTGGAGGTCCAGGTGGAAACCGAGGCCAACCAGTACATCCCGTTCTCGCTGGATGAGGTGAGCCTGGATTTCTGCGTGATCGGCCCCAGCCCCACTTCTGCGGGCGATGTCGAAGTCCTGATCGCCGCCTCGCGCCGCGAGAAGGTGCAGGACCGGCAAGGCCTGGCCGAGGCCGCAGGCCTGAAGCCGGTGATCATCGACGTGGAATCCTATGCGTCCCGCCTGGCGGCCGGCCGGCTGATCGAAGCGCTGCCCAACCGCGGCGTGGACACGATGGTTGCGCTGTTCGAGGTCGGCGCATTTACCACCAGCATGCAGGTCATCCGCAACGACGAAGTCCTGTATGACCGGGACCAGGCCTTCGGCGGCGCCCAGCTGACGCAGCTGATCGTGCGGCAGTACGGCTTCTCCCCGGAAGAGGCGGAAACCAAGAAGCGCAACGGCGACCTGCCGGAGGACTACGACGCGGGCGTGCTCAAGCCCTTCGTGGACAGCATGGCCCAGGAAATCGCCCGCGCAATGCAATTCTTCTTCACCAGTACCCCGCACAACCGGGTGGACTACGTGATGCTCGCCGGCGGCTCTTCAGCGCTTCCCGGCCTGACCGAGACCGTGACGGCCCAGACGTCGTTCCCGTGCATGCTGGCCGACCCGTTCGAAGGCATGCAGATCGGCGACGGGGTGCGGGAAAAGAAGATGCGCCGTGAGGCACCGTCGTACCTCACGTCCTGTGGCCTGGCCATGCGGAGGTTCCTGCAGTGATCCTGATCAACCTGCTGCCTCATCGCGAGGCTGCCCGCAAGCGCCGGCGCGAGGCGTTCTTCGCCACGCTCGGCGTGTCCGCCCTGATGGGCGGTGTCATCGCCGGCGGCATCTTCCTCTGGTACGCCGCGCAGATCTCCAACCAGCAGGCAAAGAACGTGGTGCTGCAGACCGAGATCAAGCGCCTCGAGGGCCAGATCAAGGACATCGCCACGTTGCAGGAAGAGATCGCGGCACTGCGGGCCCGGCAACAGGCCGTGGAAGACCTGCAGGCCGATCGCAACTTGCCGGTCCACCTGCTCAACGAAATGGTGCGGCAGCTACCCGACGGCGTCTTCATCACCAGCATGAAGCAGGAGAACCAGGTCGTGTCGATCCAGGGCGTCGCCCAGTCGAACGAGCGCGTTTCCGAACTGCTGCGCAACCTGGGCAACAACAGCCCCTGGCTGACCAAGCCGGAACTCATCGAGATCGTGTCCGGCACCGTTCCTCTGGGCAAAGAGCAGCGGCGGGTCTCCAACTTCCAGATGAAGGTCAGGCTGTTGCGGTCCAGCGAGGCGCAGAAGGCCGCTGGCGGCGCCAGTGCCGCATCCGCTCCGGGAAAGACCTGACCATGGCCGACAAGACTCCGTCCAAGCTCAACTTCGCGGAACTTCAGCAGCAGCTGAAGTCCCAGTTCCAGGGACTCAATCCCAACGACCCGTCCTCCTGGCCGGCGATTCCGCGCTTCGCGCTGTGCTTCGTGCTGATGGTGGCGATCGTGGTGGCGCTCTGGTTCGTCTGGTTGAATAACTCCGACGCCGAACTCGAGGCCGAGCGGGCCAAGGAAGTCACGCTGCGCGACGACTACCAGAAGAAGCTGGTCCAGGCGGTCAACCTCGATGCCCTCAAGAAGCAGCGCGAGCAGGTCCAGCAGTACGTGACGCAGCTCGAAAAGCAGTTGCCCAGCAAGGCCGAAATGGATGCGCTGCTGTCCGACATCAACCAGGCGGGCCTCGGCCGCAGCCTGCGCTTCGAGCTGTTCAGGCCCGGCAGCGTGAGCGCCAAGGAGTACTACGCCGAGCTGCCGATCGCGCTGCGGGTGTCGGGCCGCTATCACGACATCGGTTCGTTTGCCTCCGACGTCGCCAATCTGTCCCGCATCGTCACGCTGAACAACCTGAGCATCCTTCCCACCCGCGACGGCCAGCTGCAGATGGAGGCGACTGCCAAGACGTTCCGCTACCTGGACAGCGACGAGGTTGCGGCCCAACGCAAAGCCACTCCTGCCGGAGCGAAGAAGAAATGATCTATCGACGCGTCGGCGCATGCGCCGCACTGATCGCCTTGCTGGCTGGCTGCGGGTCATCCGGCCAGGAAGAGCTCCAGCAATGGATGACGGACCAGCGCAACCAGACCAAGCCCCAGGTGCAGCCGATCCCGGAGCCCAAGAAATTCACGCCGCAGGCCTATACCCAGGAAGCGGCGACCGACCCGTTCAGCAGCCAGAAGCTGACCGAGGCGCTCAAGCGCGATTCGTCGCAGGTCAGCGCCAACGCCGCCCTGGTGGCGCCTGAACTGGCGCGCCGCAAGGAGCCGCTGGAGAGCTTCCCGCTGGACTCGATGAGCATGGTCGGCAGCCTGGTCAAGCAGGGCCAGCCGGTGGCCCTGATCAAGGTTGACAACCTCCTGTACCAGGTTCGCCCGGGCAATTACCTGGGCCAGAACTACGGAAAGATCACCAAGGTGGGAGAGACCGAAGTGACCCTGCGCGAAATCGTGCAGGACGCCGGCGGCGAATGGATCGAGCGCACAGCCAAACTGCAACTGCAAGAGAGGGCAAAATGAACATACATAGCTGGATGACGTTGCGGCGAGCGTGGCAGATGTGCGTGGGGTTGCTGCTGGCGGCCGGCGCGCTGGCCGCCCAGGCGCAGACGGTGGTGGAAGCGGTTTCCAGCTCGGTGCAGGGCGGCGTCGAAGTTGTGCGCGTGGACTTTTCGCAGCCACTGGACGCGGTCCCGGCCGGCTTTGCAATCCAGGCGCCCGCGCGCATCGCGCTCGACATCCCGGGCGCCTCGAACGGCCTGGGCCGTTCCACCGTCGACATCAACCAGGGCAACGTGCGGTCCGTCAACGTGGTGCAGGCCGGTGAGCGGACCCGACTGGTCCTCAATCTCAAGTCGCCGACCGCCTACAAGGCGACGCTGGTGGGCAAGTCGCTGATCGTGTCGTTGGAGCCGGTGTCCGCCGCGGCGCCGACGCCCAGCAGCGTGCCGGTGTTCGCCGAGAGCCGCAACCGCGACACCCAGCCCCTGCGCGACATCGATTTCCGCCGCGGCCCGGACAGTTCAGGCCGGGTGGTCGTCGACCTGCCGAACAACCAGGTCGGCGTCGACATCCGCCAGCAGGGCCAGACCCTGGTGGTCGAATTCCTCAAATCCACGCTGCCGGAAGGCCTGCGCCGCCGGCTGGATGTCTCGGACTTCGGCACGCCGGTGCAGACCGTCACCACGTTCCAGACCGGCGACCGCGTCCGGGTGGTGATCGAGCCCAAGGGCGCCTGGGAGCACAGCGCCTACCAGAGCGACAACCAGTTCGTGGTCGAAGTCCGGCAACAGAAGATCGACCCGAACAAGCTGACGCAGGGCCCGGGCTACAGCGGCGAGAAGCTGTCGCTGAACTTCCAGAACATCGAGGTGCGGTCGCTGCTGCAGGTGATTGCCGATTTCACCAACTTCAACATCGTGACCTCCGATTCGGTGACGGGCGCGGTGACGCTGCGGCTGAAGGACGTGCCGTGGGACCAGGCGCTGGACATCATCATGCAGGCCAAGGGCCTGGGCATGCGCAAGAGCGGCAATGTGCTGTGGATCGCGCCGAAGGACGAAATCGCGTCCAAGGAGAAGCTCGAGCTCGAGGCGCAGGCCGCCATCCAGAACCTGGAGCCCTTGCGCACCCAGTCGTTCCAGCTCAATTACACCAAGGCCACCGAGATCGCTGCGCAATTGACGACCGGCACCGGCGCGGCACGGATCCTGAGCATCCGCGGCAGCGTGATCGCCGAGCCCCGGACCAACCAGCTGTTCGTCACGGACGTGCCGGGTCGCCTGGAGCAGGTGCAGCAGCTGATCGCAAAACTCGACATCGCGGTCCGCCAGGTCCTGATCGAGGCGCGGATCGTCGAGGCGTCGGACACCTTCGGCAAGTCCCTGGGCGTGCGACTCGGGGGCAGCGACCTGCGCGGGGTGCGCGGCGGCGACCCGGGTTACCAGGTGAGCGGAAGCAACCGGATCGCGCTGGGCGGGACCTATAACGCGGTTTCAGCCACCACCGGCGAAAGCTCCGGCACGCTGGACACCACCAACACGACCTTCGTGAACCTGCCCGCCGTGGGGCAGGGCGGCTTCACCCCATCGAGCTTCGCAATCTCGCTGTTCAGCGCAGCCGCCAACCGGTTCCTGAACCTGGAGCTGTCGGCGCTGGAAGCCGACGGAAAAGGCAAGCTGGTGTCGAGCCCGCGCATCGTGACCGCCGACCAAACCAAGGCGTCGATCGAGCAGGGAACGGAATTCCCCTACCAGCAGGCAACTTCGAGCGGCGCCACCTCCGTGGCCTTCCGCCGCGCCACCTTGAGGCTCGAGGTCACGCCCCAGATCACGCCGGAAGGCAACATCATTCTTGACCTGGACATCAACAAGGATAGTCGCGGCGAAACGACGGCAGCGGGAATTGCTATCAATACCAAGCATATTAAGACGCAGGTGCTGGTCGAAAATGGCGGAACCGTGGTCATCGGCGGTATCTTCGAACTGACGGAAACCGAAAACGAGGCCAGGGTGCCGTTCCTTGGCGACCTGCCGGCCGTCGGCAATTTGTTCAAGAACAAGCAGCGGACGTCCAGCAAGCAGGAAATGCTGGTGTTCATTACCCCCAAGATGATTGCAGACCGCGCGGCAGCGCGTTAGACCTACCCCTCTCTTACCTGAAGCAGTTGGAAAAGGAAGATTCATGACTCGTTACCTGAAACCATGGGCGGCATTACTGGTCGCTGCCTTCCTGACCGCCTGCGGCGGCGGGGGAGGAAGTCCGGGCGCGACTTCGACCGGCGGGGGCGTCACGCCCACCGATCCGACGGCCGTCGCGACCGCCTCGGTCGCAGACCTTGCGATTTATACCGACAAGTCGGCGATGTCGAATTCAGGAACGGACAAGGTCACCGTCACGGTGGTTGCGGTCAACGCCAACCGGAATGCGGTGACCGGCGCAACCGTCACCGTATCGGCCGACAAGAACAGCATCTTCACGGCGGCCGGCGCGACAACCGATGCAACGGGCACCTTCACTGGCACGTTGACGATCGGTTCCGACCGCACCAATCGCACGATCACGATCACGGCCATCGCCAACGGCATCAGCCGGCAGACGACCGTGCAGGTCGCGGATATCTCCGGGCCCGGCAACACGGCCAATGCAGTGGCGGACTTCGCCCTGCTGACCGACAAGACTTCGATCGCCAATACCGGGACCGATACCGCGGTCCTGACGGTCGTGGCGGTGGATTCCAATCGCAACGTCGTGGCCGGCGCAACCGTTTCCGTCGCAGCCGGAGCTAACGCGATCTTCACGCCCAACGGGACCAACGTCACCAACGCATCGGGCATCTTCACCGGAACGATCTCGGCCGGTTCCGACAAGACCTTGCGCACCATCCCGATCACGGTGACGGTCAACGGGATCGTCAAGACGACGACCCTCGATGTCACCTTCCCTGTGGTGCCGACGACGCCCTCGACGCCCGGTGGCACGACCACCACCACGACCCCGGTGATCCCGGTCGCCGACATGGTGCTGTTCCTGGACAAGTCCACCATCAACAACAGCGGCTCGGACAAGGCGCAGTTGACGGTCATTGCCCTGGACGTGAACCGCAACGTCGTCTCCGGCGCCGCTGTCGCGGTAACGACGGACCAGAACAGCGTGTTCATTCCGACCGGTGGAAACACCACCAATGCGCAGGGAACGTACACGGGCAACGTGTCGATCGGCGCCGACAAGTCGAACCGCGTGATTACCCTGTCGGTGACAATCAACGGTATCGTGCGGCGCACGTCGGTCCAGGTGATCGGCAGCAAGCTCACCGTGCAGGCCCAGCCCAGTACGCTGGCGCCCGGCCAGGCTGGGACGATCTCGACAGTGCTGCAGGACTCGTCGCTCAACCCGGTTGCCGGCACCACGATCACGTTGAGCGGTTCGCTGCCGGGCGTTTCCGGATTGACTGCGGTCACGGACTTCAGCGGCCAGGCCAAGTTCAGCTTCACCGCGCCCGGCACGACCGGCACCTTCACGATCGGTGCCGCTGGCAGCGGCGTGACGGCTGCCAGCGTCCAGGTCCAGGTCGTGACCGCAGGCGTCATTCCGGACGCCGTGATTCCGGCCGGGGTCGTGCCATCACTGTCGGCTTCGCCGAACGTGTTGCAGGTCAACGCCGTCGGCTCGACCGCCAACCGCTCGACGCTGCGCTTCCTGTTCGTGGATGGCTCGGGCAATCCGGTCACGAATGTCCGCGTCCGCTTTGACGACCTGACCACCGGCATCGCCGCCGTAGGGTCGTCGATCACCAGCGGCACCCAGACCCTGGTGACCGACAACTCGGGCGTGGTCACCGCGCAGTACATTGCCGGCCAGAACTCCAGCCCGACGAACGGAGTAACGATTCAAGCCTGCTACAACTTCACGGACCCGGTGCCTCCGTTGCCATGTCCTGCTGCCAACTCCGTAAAGGCGACGCTGACGGTAGCCGGCGCCGCGCTGGCGGTGTCGATCGGCGACGACAATTTGCTGACGCCATCGAACGGGACCTACATCAAGAAGTTTGCCATCACGGTGGCCGACTCGGCTGGCAGAGCCGTTGCCAATGCTCCTGTCGATATCTCGCTGGACTTGACCCATTATGGAAAGTCCCAAACCTGGGGCAGGGGAACCTTGTCGACGGTGCCCACATCCCTGACGGCTGACGCGACGATCGCAGCCTCCGGTACCGCCACGGTCTTCTACTGGTGCCAAAACGAGGATACGAATCGCAATGGGGTGGTGGATCCCAGCGAAAACCGGGACAACAGCGTGGACGCAAATGGTCAACCAACACTGCAGCCTCGTCGCAGCGACATGATCATCAGTTATGACGATCCGACAGTGACCACGACCAATGCAAGCGGCATCTTGATCATCAGGGTCCAGTACTCGCAGCGTTACGGCGGTTGGCTGGCCTACAAGGTGCGAGTCACTGCAAATGTGGCGGGATCGCAAGGCATGGCCGAAAGACCGTTCGTCACGGATGTTCTGGCGGCGGATGTGACCAATGGCTCGTTCCTGACGCCGGCCTACGGAGTCAACAACTGCACGACGGCGAACTGACGCCCCAGCAGCCAGGCGGCCCCAGGCGCCTGGCGCTTGTCGGCCTGCCGGGCTCCGGAAAATCCACCGTCGGGCGCCAGCTGGCCCGGCGGCTCGGGTTGCCCTTCACCGATTCGGACCACGTGATCGAGCAGCGCATCGGCTGCTCGATCCGTTCCTTTTTCGAGCGCGAGGGCGAGCCCGCCTTCCGCGACATCGAGCAGGCTGTGCTCGACGAGCTGATGGACTCGCCGCCGGGCGTGGTCGCCACCGGCGGCGGCGCCGTCCTGCGTTCGGCCAATCGCGAGCGCCTGCGCGCCGGCGCGACGGTGATCTACCTGCGCTCCACGCCCGAAGAGGTGTACCGCCGGACGCGTCACGACAAGAGCCGGCCGCTGCTGCAGGTCGACGACCCGATGGAGCGCCTGCGCAGCCTGCAGGCCGAGCGCGATCCGCTGTATCGCGAGGCGGCGCATTTCGTGGTCGAGACCGGGCGTCCTTCGGTGCCGACCCTCGTCAACATGATCCTGATGCAGCTGGAACTGGCCGGGTTGGTGACGCCCAAGTAGGCCCACTGGCAAGGCCGGCCCCCGTGCCGACTTAAACTCGCGGCATGTCCGCTGTATCCGCTCCTGCACCCGTCCGGCGCGTCGCCATCGAGCTTGGCGAGCGCAGCTATCCGATCGACGTGGGCAATGGCTTGCTGGGACAGGCCGCGACGTGGTCAGCCCTGCCGCAGGCCTCGTGCGCCCTGATCGTCACCAACGACGTGGTCGGGCCGCTCTACGGCGGCCGCATGGCCGAGGTCCTGCGCACCCGCTATCGCCAGGTCCACACGGTCGTCCTGCCCGACGGCGAGCAGCACAAGGACTGGCAGACGCTCAACCTCATCTTCGATGCGCTGCTCCGGCACGCCTGCGACCGCCAGACGGTGATCGTCGCGCTTGGCGGCGGCGTGGTGGGGGATATGGCGGGATTCGCGGCCGCCAGCTACATGCGCGGCGTGCCGTTCGTCCAGGTGCCGACGACGCTCCTGGCACAGGTCGATTCCTCCGTCGGCGGCAAGACGGCGATCAACCATCCGCTGGGCAAGAACATGATCGGCGCGTTCTACCAGCCGCAGCAGGTGGTCTGCGACCTGGACACGCTGCAGACGCTGCCGGCCCGGGAACTGAGCGCCGGCCTGGCGGAAGTGATCAAGTACGGCCCGATCCTGGACATGGAATTCCTCGCGTGGATCGAGGGCAACATCGATGCGCTGATGGCGCGCGACCCGGCGGCCCTGGCCCACGCGGTGGTGCGCAGCTGCGAACTCAAGGCATGGGTGGTCGGGCAGGACGAACGCGAATCCGGGCTGCGCGCGATCCTCAATTTCGGCCATACCTTCGGCCACGCGATCGAGGCCGGACTGGGTTATGGAGCATGGCTGCACGGCGAGGCGGTCGGCTGCGGCATGGTGATGGCGGCGTTGCTGTCGCAGCGGCTGGGTGGGGTCGACGCCGCTTTCGTGCGACGGCTGCACGACCTGATCCGCAAGGCAGGTCTGCCGGTGAAGGGTCCGCGGCTGGGCGCCGAGCGCTACCTCGAGCTGATGCGGGTGGACAAGAAGGCGCAGGCCGGCGAGATCAAGTTCGTGGTGATCGACCGGCCAGGGCACGCGAGCGTCACGGGCGCACCGGATGCACTGGTGCGCGACGTGATCGAGCAGTGCTGCGAGTAACCCGCGAGGCAAGCCGGTGACCCTTGCGCCATGGGCCTGCGATCCGGGGCAATCGCGCGGCCGCCGCCACCCTGAACCGGCGGCGCCGACGCGCACCGAGTTCCAGCGCGACCGCGACCGCATCGTCCATTCGACCGCATTCCGGCGGCTGGTCTACAAGACCCAGGTGTTCCTCAACCACGAGGGCGACCTGTTCCGGACCCGGCTGACGCATTCGATCGAGGTGGCCCAGCTCGGGCGTTCGATCTCCCGTTCGCTGCAGCTGGACGAAGACCTGGTGGAGGCGATTGCCCTGGCCCATGACCTGGGCCACACGCCCTTCGGCCACGCCGGCCAGGACGCGCTGGACGAGTGCATGCGGGCCCACGGCGGCTTCGAGCACAACCTGCAGAGCCTGCGCGTCGTCGACCGGCTGGAGGAGCGCTATCCCGCCTTCGACGGCCTGAACCTCACCTTCGAAACCCGCGAGGGCATCCTCAAGCACTGTTCGCGCGCCAATGCGCAGCGGCTCGAACTGGCCGAGCCGGGCGGGGTGGGCCGGCGCTTCCTGGAGCGCCGGCAGCCCTCGCTCGAAGCGCAGCTGTGCAACCTGGCGGACGAAATCGCCTACAACGCCCATGACATCGACGACGGCGTGCGCTCGGGGCTGATCACGCTGGAACAGCTGGAACAAGTGGAGCTGTTCCAGCAGCATGCGCGGGAGTCGCTGGCCGACCATCCGGGCCTGCAGGGGCGCCGCCTGCTGTATGAAGCGATCCGCCGAATGCTCAGTGCCCAGGTCTACGACGTGATCGAGGCGACCGCCGCCGCGATCGCCCGCGTCGCTCCGGCCAGCGCCGACGACGTGCGCGCGAGCGAGGCGCTGGTGCGGTTCAGCGACACCATGCGCGAGCGCTCCGGCGCGCTCAAGTCCTTCCTCATGCGCAACCTCTATCGCCATCCGCAGGTCACCCAGACCACGGTGCAGGCGAAACGGGTCGTGCGCGAACTGTTCGACGCCTACTGCGCCGACCCGGGCCAGATGCAGGCCGGCTTTGCCGCGCGCCCGGACACGCCGCGGGCGGTCGCCGACTACATCGCGGGAATGACGGACCGCTTCGCCGGCCGCGAGCACGAACGCCTGACCGGCAGCAGGCTGCTCGCATGAACGCAGCATGAGCAGGCCCCAGCCCCAATGGCTGGTGATTTCGGCCGGCGTTTGCGCTGCGCTGCATGTCGGCAAGCTGCCGGCGGCGCTGCCGGTGCTGCGCGACTCGCTCGACGTCAGCCTGCTGCAGGCGGGCTTCCTGCTGTCGCTGGTGCAGCTTGCCGGCATGGCGCTGGGCGTCGTGGTCGGCCTCTTGGCGGACGGCGTGGGCCTGCGCCGCACCATGCTGGCGGGGCTGTTGCTGCTGGCTGGCGCGAGCGCGCTCGGCGCGGGCGCCGACCAGCCTTCGCAGCTGCTCGTGCTGCGCGCGGTCGAGGGCCTGGGTTTCCTGCTGGCGACGATGCCGGGGCCGGGCCTGATCCGGCGGCTGGTGCCTTCCGGCAGGCTCAGCGCGGCCCTGGGACGGTGGAGCGCGTTCATGCCGCTGGGGACGGCATTGGCGCTGCTGTGCGGGCCGTTGGCGATCGGCCTGGCCGGCTGGCAAGGGCTCTGGCTGACGCTCGCGGCGATCACCCTGGGCGTGGCCCTGGCGCTCTGGGCCTGGGTTCCGGCCGACCGGCTGCAAGAGCGGCACGCCTCCATGCCCGCCGGCTGGTCGACCCGGCTGCGCCAGACGCTGACGTCGCGTGGACCGTGGGTGGTGGCGTGGTGCTTCGCCGTCTATTCGGCCCAATGGATCTCGGTGATCGGCTTCCTGCCGTCGATCTATGCGCAGGCCGGGCTGGCGGCCGGCTGGACCGCCGTCGCGACCGCCGGTGCGGCGGCCGTCAACATCGTCGGCAACGTCGCCGCGGGACGCCTGCTCCAGCGCGGCGCACTGCCGGACCGCCTGCTGCTGGCCGCCTATGCAGCAATGGGTCTGGGCGCCTGGGTCGCCTTCGGCCCCCTGGTGCAGGGGCTGCCGGCGCCGGCGGCGGTTGCTGTGCGCTATGCGGCGGTGCTGGTCTTTTCGATGCTTGGCGGGATGATTCCCGGGACCCTGTTTTCGGCGGCGGTGCGGCTGGCGCCCGGCGAGCACGCCGTCTCGACCACCGTCGGCTGGATGCAGCAATGGTCCTGCGCGGGCCAGGTGGCCGGGCCGCCGCTGGTCGCTTGGGTGGCGCACCGGGCCGGCGGCTGGCAGTGGACCTGGCTGGTCACCGGGTGCTGCACCCTGGCGGGAATGGCATTGGCAGTGGCCGCGCGCCATCGCCTGCGGTCTTCCGTGGTGTCGCATGGGGCCGCAGGCGCCCCCTAGAATCAGGCGATGCCTTATCGAACCAGGAGGACCGCATGAGCTTCCTCGACCAACTCAAGACCCAGGCCAACGCCGTCAAGAGCCACCAAGACCAGCAACAGGTCGAGCATGACGCCAGCACGCTGGCCACCGAGCAGGCATGCAGCACCGTGATGTTCTATCTCGAGCAGATGGTGAAGTCGCTCAACGTGATCGAGCCCGACGGCCCCAAGCTGAGCCTGGACGGCAAGACCCCCTGGCCGGCGATGAAGCTGACCGGTTTCCAGCTCGATGCGCGCAAGAAGATGCTGCGCAACCGCGAAGTCATCGACTACATCGGCGTGGCCTGGCAGATCGTGCCGCGCGCCGGCCGTCCCGTCACGGGCAGCGTTTCGGCCAACTTCCTGCCCGACCTGCAGCGGCTGGAAGCGCGGCTGGCGGCCGGCTGGGTGCAGCACGAACGGCACGAGATCCGCCATCCGGAAAAGAACACGCTGCAACTGGTGCGCCTGGACTACACCACGCAGTCGCGCGGCAATATCCGCGTGACGCCGGACCATGAGAACGCCATGCTGGCCTTCCGCCTGGCCAACCTCAACGGCTTCGGCCTGACCAACACCACCTGGCCGGCGGCGCAGCTCCATGCCCCGGTGCTCGACGAGCTGGCCAAGATGGTCTGTGGCCAGCCGAGCCGCTTTGCCTGACGCGATGCCCGGCGACGACGCAGTGATCGGCGCCACCCGCAGGTGGCTGGAGCGGGCCGTCATCGGCCTGAACCTGTGTCCCTTCGCCAAGGCCGTGCACGCCAGGGGGCAAGTTCATTTCGCCGTCAGTGCGGCCGACTCGCCGGCTTCAATATTGGACGACCTGGCACGCGAGCTGGACGGCCTGGTGGCGCGCGACGCGCGCGAGCGCGATACGACGCTGCTCATCGTCCCGCATTGCCTGGAGCTTTTCCTCGATTTCAACGACGTGGTGGCGCGCGGCGAGCGCATGATCCGCAAGAAGGGCCTCGAGGGCGTGATCCAGCTGGCCAGCTTCCATCCCCATTTCTGCTTCGCGGACAGCAGCGACGATGACGTGACCAATTTCAGCAACCGATCTCCCTATCCCACCCTGCATTTGCTGCGCGAGGCCAGCATCGACAAGGCGGTGCGCGCCTTTCCGGACGCCGAGGCGATCTACGGCGCCAACCTCGAAACGCTCAGGAAGCTGGGCGCCGAGGGCTGGGCGGCGCTCGATGTGGGGCCCGCACGATGAAGGCGGCCAAGATGCACTCGCAAAAGGCTGCACCTGCCCCAGCCCAGCTCGATCCCGACATCCGGCCGGGCCAGTCGGTGGAGCTGCTCAAGGAATTGCACATCCTCACGCGCGACGGCAAGCTCAATCAGGACTCGCGCCGCAAGCTCAAGCAGGTCTACCACCTGTACCAGTTCATCGAGAAGCTGCTGCTGGAGCTGGCGTCGGACGTGCCGGCGGCAGCCGGCCCCACGCTGGCCGATCATGGCGCAGGCAAGTCGTATCTGGGGTTCATCCTCTACGACCTGTTCTACAAGAGCCGTCCCGGTGGCCACATCTACGGCATCGAGACCCGCAGCGAGCTGGTCGACAAGTCGCGCGAGCTGGCCGCCCGGCTCGGCTTCGAGCGGATGTCCTTTCTCAACATCAGCGCGGCCGACGCCGCCGACAACGCTCTGCTGCCGGCGGAGATCGACATCGTCACCGCGCTCCATGCCTGCGACACCGCCACCGACGACGCCATCGCCTTCGGGCTGCGCAAGAACGCCAGGTTCATGGTGCTGGTGCCCTGCTGCCAGGCCGAACTGGCCGGCTGCCTGCGCCAGAACAAGGCGCTGTCGCTTGCGCGGACGCCGCTGGCCGAGCTCTGGCGCCATCCGCTGCACACGCGCGAGATGGGCAGCCAGCTCACCAACGTCCTGCGCTGCCTGTACCTCGAGGCCATGGGCTACCAGGTGACCGTGACCGAACTGGTCGGCTGGGAGCACAGCATGAAGAACGAGCTGATCCTGGCCCGGCGCACCGGCCAGCGCAAGCAGTCCGCGGCCGACCGGCTGCGCGCCCTGCTGGCCGAATTCGGGCTTCAGGGGCTGGAGCCGCTGCGCTATCCCCTCTAATCGGGGTCAGACTCCAATTATCATGGCTGGATGGCGCGCCTTCCAAGACTGACCGTTCCCGGCTATCCCCACCACCTGATCCAGCGCGGAAACAACCGGCAGCCGATCTTCGGCAACGACGCCGACTACGAAACGCTGCTGGCGATGCTGGAGGAGAACGCCCGCAAGTTCGAGGTCGAATTGCACGCCTACGTGCTCATGACCAATCACTTCCACCTGCTGGCCACCCCGGCGACGCCGACCGGGCTTCCCTCGCTGATGCAGGCGGTGGGGCGGCGCTATGTCCGGCATTTCAACCAGGTCCAGGGGCGCACCGGGACGTTGTGGGAAGGACGGTACCGCTCCACGCTGATCGAGGCCGACCGGTACCTGCTGGCCTGCATGGTCTACCTGGATCTAAATCCGGTGCGGGCGGGAATCGCCCAATCGGCGGCCGACTATCCGTGGTCAAGCCATCGCCACTACGCCGGGATGCGCGACGACAAGCTGGTGACACCGCATCCCCTGTACTGGACGCTCGGCAACACGCCCTTTGCCCGCGAAGCTGCGTATGCCGAGATGGTTGTTGCAGGCATTAGCCAACAACAGCAGCACGCGCTTACCAACTCGGCCTTGCAGGGGTGGGCGCTGGGGGAGGCCAGTTATGTCCAGGACCTGCAAAAGCGCACCGCCCGGCGCGTCAGCAAGGCGAAGGCGGGGCGGCCGCCGCAAAAGACTGCAGCAGGCCGGGTTCTTCCTGTCCCCAAATAACTTCAGACGGATTACGGGCCAACGTAATTGGAATCTGACCCCGATTATTTGACTTGGCTTTGATGCTGCGCTGCAGTATGCTGGCCCTCCCCCGAAAAACAGGAGTGCGCCATGACCACGGCCGCCGAAATCACCTATTTGCAAGAACACGGCCTGTATTCGGGCGCCAACGAGCACGACGCGTGCGGTGTTGGTTTCGTAGCGCACATCAAGGGCGAGAAAAGCCACAGCATCGTCCAGCAGGGTCTGAAGATCCTGGAAAACCTGGACCATCGGGGCGCCGTCGGCGCCGACAAGCTGATGGGCGACGGTGCCGGCATCCTGATCCAGCTGCCGGATGCGCTTTATCGCGAGGAAATGGCCAAGCAGGGCGTCGAGCTGCCGCCGCCCGGCGAATACGGCGTCGGCATGGTGTTCCTGCCCAAGGAACACGCCTCCCGCCTGGCCTGCGAGCAGGAGCTGGAACGCGCCGTCAGGGCCGAAGGCCAGGTGCTGCTTGGCTGGCGCGACGTGCCCGTGGACAAGGACATGCCGATGTCGCCCGCCGTGCGCAAGAAGGAGCCGATCCTGCGCCAGATCTTCATCGGCCGCGGCAACGACGTGATCGTGCAGGACGCGCTGGAGCGCAAGCTGTATGTGATCCGCAAGACCGCCAGCGCCCACATCCAGGCGCTCAAGCTCAAGCACAGCAAGGAATACTACGTTCCCAGCATGTCCAGCCGCACCGTGGTCTACAAGGGCCTGCTGCTGGCCGACCAGGTGGGCACCTACTACCTGGACCTGAAGGACCCGCGCTGCGTCTCGGCGCTGGGGCTGGTGCATCAGCGCTTCTCCACCAACACCTTCCCCGAGTGGCCGCTGGCCCACCCGTATCGCTACGTCGCCCACAACGGCGAGATCAACACCGTCAAGGGCAACTACAACTGGATGAAGGCGCGTGAAGGCGTGATGTCCTCGCCGGTGCTGGGCGCGGACCTGCAGAAGCTGTATCCGATCAGCTTCGCCAACCAGTCGGACACCGCCACCTTCGACAACTGCCTCGAACTGCTGACGATGGCCGGCTATCCGATCAGCCAGGCCGTGATGATGATGATTCCCGAGCCCTGGGAACAGCACGCCACGATGGACGAGCGCCGCCGGGCCTTCTATGAATACCACGCCGCGATGCTGGAGCCGTGGGACGGCCCCGCCTCCATCGTCTTCACGGACGGCCGCCAGATCGGCGCCACGCTGGATCGCAACGGCCTGCGTCCGTCGCGCTATTGCGTCACCGACGACGACCTGGTGATCATGGCCTCCGAAACCGGCGTGCTGCCGGTGCCGGAAAACAAGATCGTGCGCAAGTGGCGGCTGCAGCCCGGCAAGATGTTCCTGATCGACCTGGAGCAGGGCCGGATGATCGACGACGAGGAGCTCAAGTCCAGCCTCGCCAACAACAAGCCCTACAAGCAGTGGATCGAGAACCTGCGGATCAAGCTCGACGACCTGTCGGACACCTCGGGCAGCGCGCCCGAGAGCGACGTCGACCTGCTCGATCGCCAGCAGGCCTTCGGCTACACGCAGGAAGACATCAAGTTCCTGATGTCGCCCATGGCGCAGGCCGGCGAAGAAGGCATCGGCTCGATGGGCAACGACAGCCCGCTGGCCGTGCTGTCCAACAAGGACAAGCCGCTCTACAACTACTTCAAGCAGCTGTTCGCGCAGGTGACGAATCCGCCGATCGACCCGATCCGAGAAGCGATCGTGATGTCGCTGGTGTCCTTCATCGGCCCCAAGCCGAACCTGCTGGACATCAACCAGGTCAACCCGCCGATGCGGCTGGAAGTGAGCCAGCCGATCCTCGACTTCGCCGACATGGCCAAGCTGCGCGACGTGGAAAAGCACACCCACGGCAAGTTCCGCAGCTACACGCTGGACATCACCTATCCGCTGGCGTGGAGCCACGAGGGCGTGGAAGCCAAGCTGGCGTCGCTGAACGCCGAAGCGGTCGATGCGATCAAGAGCGGCAAGAACATCCTGATCATCAGCGACCGCGCGGTCGGCCCGACCCAGGTCGCCATCCCCGCGCTGTTGGCGCTGTCGTCGATCCACCAGCACCTGGTGCGCGAGGGCCTGCGCACCACCGCGGGCCTGGTGGTCGAAACGGGCACCGCGCGTGAGGTGCACCATTTCGGCGTGCTGGCCGGCTACGGCGCCGAGGCGGTCCACCCCTATCTCGCGATGGAGACGCTGGTCTCGATCCACAAGGACTTGCCGGGCGACCTGAACCCGGACAAGGCCATCTACAACTACGTCAAGGCGATCGGCAAGGGCCTGTCCAAGATCATGTCCAAGATGGGCGTGTCGACGTACATGAGCTACTGCGGCGCCCAGTTGTTCGAGGCCATCGGCCTGAACAGCGAGACGATCGAGAAGTACTTCACCGGCACCGCCAGCCGCGTCGAGGGGATCGGCGTGTTCGAGATCGCGCAGGAAGCGATCCGCATGCACAAGGCCGCGTTCGGCAACGACCCGGTGCTCGAGAGCATGCTGGACGCCGGCGGCGAATATGCCTGGCGCGCGCGCGGCGAAGAGCACATGTGGACGCCGGACGCGATCGCCAAGCTGCAGCACAGCGCGCGCTCGAACAACTGGAACACGTACAAGGAATACGCCCAGTTGATCAACGACCAGAGCCGTCGCCACATGACGCTGCGCGGGCTGTTCGAATTCAGGATCGACCCGTCCAAGGCGATCCCGGTGGACGAGGTCGAGCCGGCCAAGGAGATCGTCAAGCGCTTCGCCACCGGCGCGATGTCGCTGGGCTCGATCTCCACCGAAGCCCATGCCACGCTGGCCGTGGCCATGAACCGCATCGGCGGCAAGAGCAACACCGGCGAGGGCGGAGAGGACCCGGCCCGCTACCGCCAGGAGCTCAAGGGCATTGCGATCACCCAGGGCCAGACCATGGCGCAGATCATCGGCAAGGACGTGGTGGAGGTCGACATCCCGCTGCAGGCCGGCGATTCGCTGCGCTCCAAGATCAAGCAGGTCGCGTCCGGCCGGTTCGGCGTCACCGCCGAATACCTCACCTCGGCCGACCAGATCCAGATCAAGATGGCGCAGGGCGCCAAGCCGGGCGAGGGCGGCCAGCTGCCCGGCGGCAAGGTCTCCAAGTACATCGGCAAGCTGCGCTACTCGGTGCCGGGGGTCGGCCTGATTTCGCCGCCGCCGCACCACGACATCTATTCGATCGAGGATTTGGCCCAGCTGATCCACGACCTGAAGAACGTCGCGCCCCATGCCTCCATCAGCGTGAAGCTGGTGTCGGAAGTGGGCGTCGGCACCATCGCCGCCGGGGTCGCCAAGTGCAAGAGCGACCACGTGGTGATCGCCGGCCATGACGGCGGCACCGGCGCCTCGCCGTGGTCGTCGATCAAGCATGCCGGCAGCCCGTGGGAGATCGGCCTGGCCGAAACCCAGCAGACGCTGGTGCTGAACCGCCTGCGCGGCCGCATCCGGGTGCAGGCCGACGGCCAGATGAAGACCGGCCGCGACGTCGCCATCGGCGCACTGCTGGGCGCCGACGAATTCGGCTTCGCCACCGCGCCGCTGGTGGTGGAGGGCTGCATCATGATGCGCAAGTGCCACCTGAACACCTGCCCGGTGGGCGTGGCCACGCAGGACCCGGTGCTGCGCAAGAAGTTCTCCGGCCGGCCCGAGCACGTCGTCAACTACTTCTTCCATGTCGCCGAGGAAGTGCGCCAGATCATGGCGCAGCTGGGCATCCGCAAGTTCGACGACCTGATCGGCCGGGCCGACCTGCTCGACACCCGCAAGGGCATCGAGCACTGGAAGGCGCGGGGACTCGACTTCAGCCGCCTGTTCGCGCTGCCCAACGTGCCGGCCGAAGTGGCGCGCTTCCAGGTCGAGGACCAGGATCACGGCCTGCACAAGAGCCTGGACCGGGTGCTGATCGAGAAGTCGCGGCCGGCGATCGAGCGCGGCGAAAAGGTGCAGTTCATCGAGGTGGTGCGCAACGTCAACCGCACGGTCGGCGCCATGCTGTCGGGCGCGCTCACCAAGGTGCATCCCGAGGGCCTGCCGGACGACACGATCCGCATCCAGCTGGAAGGCACCGGCGGCCAGTCGTTCGGCGCCTTCCTGGCCAAGGGCATCACGCTGTACCTGATCGGCGACGCCAACGACTACACCGGCAAGGGCCTGTCGGGCGGCCGGATCGTGGTGCGTCCGAGCATCGACTTCCGCGGCGCGGCGGTGGACAACATCATCATCGGCAACACGGCGCTGTATGGCGCAACCACCGGCGAAGCCTTCTTCAGCGGCGTCGCCGGCGAGCGCTTCGCGGTGCGGCTGTCGGGCGCCACGGCGGTCGTCGAAGGCACCGGCGACCACGGCTGCGAGTACATGACCGGCGGCACGGTGCTGGTGCTGGGCAAGACCGGGCGCAACTTCGCGGCCGGCATGTCCGGCGGCATCGCCTACGTCTACGACGAGGACGGCCAGTTCGCCAGCCGCTGCAACACCGCGATGGTGTCGCTGGAAAAGGTCGGCACGGCGGCCGAGCAGCAGGCCGGCGTGAAGTCGCGTCTGCACAAGGACCAGACCGACGAGACCCTGCTGCGCAAGCTGCTGGAGGAGCACAACCGCTGGACCGGCAGCCGCCGCGCCCGCGAATTGCTGGACCACTGGGCGATCTCGCGCATGAAGTTCGTCAAGGTGTTCCCGAACGAATACAAGCGGGCGCTGGCCGAGATGTACGAGCGCGAGGTGGAAGCCGCCAGCGCCGGCACCAACGCCCACGTGGCGATGAAGCACGAAGCAGCCGTCCCGGCGAAGTAAGGACTAGGAAGAATCATGGGAAAAGTCACCGGCTTCATGGAGTTCGAACGAGTCGAGGAGGGCTACCGACCGGTCGACCAGCGCCTGAAGAACTACAAGGAATTCGTCATCGGCCTGGACGACGCGCAGGCCAAGCTCCAGGGCGCCCGCTGCATGGACTGCGGCATCCCGTTCTGCAACAGCGGCTGCCCGGTCAACAACATCATTCCGGACTTCAACGACCTGGTGTACCGCCAGGACTGGCAGAACGCGTTCGTGGTGCTGGACTCGACCAACAATTTCCCGGAGTTCACCGGCCGCATCTGCCCGGCGCCCTGCGAAGCCGCCTGCACGCTCAACTTCAACGACGAGCCGGTCGGCATCAAGTCGATCGAGCACGCCATCATCGACCGCGCCTGGGAGCACGGCTGGGTCCATCCGCGGGTGGCCAAGATCCGGACCGGCAAGAAGGTCGCGGTGGTGGGCTCCGGGCCGGCCGGCATGGCGGCGGCGCAGCAGCTGGCGCGCGCCGGCCACGACGTCACCCTGTTCGAGAAGAACGACCGCATCGGCGGCCTGCTGCGCTATGGCATTCCCGACTTCAAGATGGAGAAGAGCCATATCGACCGCCGCGTCGACCAGATGGGGGCCGAGGGCGTGACCTTCCGCACCGGCGTGATGGTCGGCAAGCTGCCCGAGGGCAGCAAGGTGACCAACTGGGCCAAGGAGACGATGTCGCCCGAGCAGCTGCAGCAGGACTTCGATGCGGTGGTCCTGACCGGCGGCGCCGAACAGTCGCGCGACCTGCCGGTGCCAGGCCGTGACCTGGACGGCGTGCATTTCGCGATGGAGTTCCTGCCGCAGCAGAACAAGGTCAACGCCGGCGACAAGGTCAAGGGCCAGATCAGCGCCAAGGGCAAGAAGGTGATCGTGATCGGCGGCGGCGACACCGGCTCCGACTGCGTGGGCACCAGCAACCGCCACGGCGCCGCCAGCGTCACCCAGTTCGAGCTGATGCCGCAGCCGCCGGAAGAAGAGAACAAGCCGCTTACCTGGCCTTACTGGCCGTACAAGCTGCGCACCAGTTCCAGCCACGAAGAGGGATGCGAGCGCGAATTCGCCATCGCCACCAAGGAATTCATCGGCGACAAGGGCAAGGTCACCGGGCTGAAGACGGTCCGCGTCGAGTGGAAGGACGGCAAGATGGTCGAGGTTGCCGGCAGCGAACAGCTGCTGGAGGCCGATCTGGTGCTGCTGGCGATGGGCTTCGTCAGCCCGGTGGCGACCGTCCTGGACGGCTTCGGCGTCGACAAGGACGGCCGCGGCAACGCCAAGGCCACGACCGAGTTCACCGGCGGCTACGCGACCAACGTGCCGAAGGTGTTCGCGGCCGGCGACATCCGCCGCGGCCAGAGCCTGGTGGTGTGGGCGATCCGCGAAGGCCGCCAGGCGGCGCGGGCGGTGGATGAGTTCCTGATGGGCTACTCGGACCTGCCGCGCTGAGGGCGCCCCGGCGCCGCTCAGTGCAAACCCTTATGATGCCCGCCTGTGCCATTGATGGCCGGGCTGGGTCCCGGCCTTCCCATTCCGGATGACCGAATCCCCCGCTCCCAATATCGTCGAATGCAGGAACGCCAGTTTCGGCTATGGCGAGCGCCGCATCCTCCAGGACGTGAGCTTCACCGTTCCACGCGGCAAGGTCACGGCGCTGATGGGTGCGTCCGGCGGCGGCAAGACCACCGTGCTGCGGCTGGTCGGCGGCCAGGTGCGCGCCCAGCAGGGCCAGGTGCTGTTCGACGGCAAGGATGTGGGCAGGATGGACGCCGACGGCCTGTTTGGCATCCGGCGCCGGATGGGCATGCTGTTCCAGTTCGGCGCGCTGTTCACCGACCTGAGCGTGTTCGACAACGTGGCCTTCCCGCTGCGCGAGCACACCAGCCTGCCTGAGGCCCTCATCCGCGACATCGTGCTGATGAAGCTGCAGGCCGTCGGCCTGCGCGGCGCCCGCGACCTGATGCCCAGCGAAGTCTCCGGCGGCATGGCGCGGCGCGTCGCGCTGGCGCGGGCGATGGCGCTGGACCCGGAACTGATGATGTACGACGAGCCGTTTGCCGGCCTGGACCCGATTTCGCTGGGCACGGCCGCGCGCCTGATCCGCCAGCTCAATGACACCCTGGGCATCACCAGCATCGTGGTCTCGCACGACCTGGAGGAAACCTTCAGGATCGCCGACCAGGTCATCGTGCTGGCCAACGGCAAGGTCGCCGCCCAGGGGACGCCCAAGGAAGTCCAGGGCTCGGTGGACCCCCTGGTCCACCAGTTCGTGCACGCCGAGCCCGACGGGCCGGTCCATTTCCACTATCCGGGCCCCTCGGTGGCGCAGGATTTCGGCGGAGGCCTGCAATGAGCTGGTACAACCCGGCCGACGTCGGCTTCGCCCTGCGCTCCAAGCTGTCCGACCTGGGCCGCGGGGCGCGCCTGTTCCTGCGGCTGGTGTCGCTGGCCGGTCCCAGCTTCCGCCGCTTCGGCCTGATCCGCGACCAGGTGCATTTCCTGGGCAACTACTCGCTGGCCATCATCACGGTCTCCGGCCTGTTCGTCGGCTTCGTGCTGGGCCTGCAGGGCTACTACACGCTGCAGCGCTACGGCTCGTCCGAGGCACTCGGGCTGCTGGTGGCGCTCAGCCTGGTGCGCGAACTCGGCCCGGTGATCACCGCGCTGCTGTTCGCGGGTCGGGCCGGCACCTCGCTGACGGCCGAAATCGGCCTGATGAAGGCGGGCGAGCAGTTGAGCGCAATGGAAATGATGGCCGTCGACCCGGTCAGCCGGATCCTGGCGCCCCGTTTCTGGGGCGGCGTGATCGCGATGCCGCTGCTGGCTGCGGTGTTCAGCGCGGTCGGCATCGTCGGCGGCTGGGCCATCGGCGTGCTGCTGATCGGCGTCGACCCCGGCGCCTTCTGGAGCCAGATGCAGGGCGGCGTCGACGTCTGGAAGGACGTCGGCAACGGCGTGGTCAAGAGCCTGGTGTTCGGCGTCGCCGTCAGCTTCATCGCCCTGCTCGAAGGATTCGAGGCCCATCCCACGCCCGAGGGCGTTTCGCGCGCCACCACCCGCACGGTGGTCGTCGCCTCGCTGACCGTGCTCGGGCTGGACTTCATTCTCACCACGCTGATGTTCAGCATCTGAAGACATTTCCCCAAGGTACCCCTCATGGAACGCTCCAAAAACGATGTCTGGGTCGGCCTGTTCGTGATGATCGGCGCGGCCGCCATCCTGTTCCTGGCGCTGCAGTCCGCCAACCTGCTGTCGCTGAGCTTTCAGTCCTCCTACAAGGTGACGGCGAAATTCGACAACATCGGCGGCCTCAAGCCCAAGGCGGCGGTCAAGAGCGCGGGTGTGGTCGTGGGTCGGGTAGAGTCCATCACCTTCGACGACAAGTCGTTCCAGGCCCGGGTGCTGCTGGCGCTGGAAAGCCGCTACAGCTTTCCCAAGGACAGCTCCCTGAAGATCCTCACCAGCGGCCTGCTGGGCGAGCAGTACATCGGAATCGAAGCCGGCGCCGACGAGAAGGTCTTGGCGGCGGGCGATACCATTTCGACAACGCAATCGGCGGTGGTCCTTGAAAACCTGATCAGCCAGTTCCTGTTCAGCAAGGCAGCCGAGGGTGGAAACAGCAACGCCGCAGCGACGGCTCCGAAAAAATGAACATCACGAGAAACCCGGGTACCCCCCTGACGCGCTTTGCCACATGGATCCTCGCCGCCGGCCTGGTGCTGGCGCTGGCCGGCTGCGCCACCAAACCGACCAATCCCCGCGACCCGTTCGAGCCGTTCAACCGCAAGGCGCTGCAGTTCAACGAGGGCGTCGATGCCATGGTGCTCAAGCCGGTGGCCACGGTCTACCGGGCCCAGGTCCCGCCGCTGGTGCGCACCGGCGTCAGCAACTTCTTCGGCAACCTCAGCGACGGCTGGTCCTTCATCAACAGCGCCCTGCAGTTCAAGTTCCGCAACGCCGCCGAGAACTTCATGCGGCTGAACGTCAACACCTTCTTCGGGCTGGGCGGCATCCTGGACATCGCCAGCGACATGAACATCGAACGGCACCGCGAGGACTTCGGCCAGACGCTGGGCCGCTGGGGCGTGCCGGCCGGGCCGTACATCATGCTGCCGCTGCTGGGACCGTCAACGATGCGTGACACGCTGGCTCTGCCCATCGACTGGACGGCCGACCCGGTCTACTACGTCAAGCCGAGCCAGGACCGCTTCGTGCTGGGTGCGCTGCGTACCGTGGACAAGCGCTCCAATTCGCTGCGGGTCGGCGCAGTGCTGGAAGAAGCGGCGCTGGACAAGTACACCTTCATCCGCGACACCTACCTGCAAAAGCGCAGGGCCGACATCTTCGACCGCGAAATGCCGGCCGACGGCTCGGTCGATGCGCCTTCGGACGGCGCGGTCGAGCCTCCGGCGGCTCCGCTACCCGGACAACCGGCATCGGCCCCGGCGCGTTAAAGGGTTGCAGCCTGTTTCAAACGGCTGGTCCGCCCCGGAACCCGGGGCGGCCTCACAGTTCCAACAGGATTACGCGGCTCGCCGCAACGAAAGAAATCGATGAAACGACGTTTATTCGCCCACCTCGCAGCGACCGTGCTGACGGTTGCTGCCTTTGGGCTGGCGCCGCTGGCCCATGCTGGCGACGAGAGCCCCGACGCGATGATCAAGCGTCTGTCCGACGAGGTGATGGCCTCGATCAAGGCCGACAAGGGCGTGCAGACCGGTGACATGGCCAAGATCATGGCGCTGGTGGACAGCAAGATCATGCCGAACGTGAACTTCCAGCGCATGACGGCCGCCGCCGTCGGGCCGGCCTGGCGCCAGGCCTCGCCGGACCAGCAGAAGCGGCTGCAGGAGGAGTTCAAGACGCTGCTGATTCGCACCTATTCCGGCGCGCTCGACCAGGTGAACGACCAGGTGATCACCGTCAAGCCGCTGCGCGCCGCGCCCACGGATACCGACGTCGTGGTTCGCTCCGAAGTGCGCGGCCGGGGCGATCCGATCCAGCTCGACTACCGCATGGAGAAGGCGCCTTCGGGCTGGAAGATCTACAACCTGAACGTGCTGGGCGTGTGGCTGGTGGAAACCTACCGCAGCCAGTTCGCGCAGGAGATCAACGCCAAGGGCGTGGATGGCCTGATCGCCACCCTGGCCGAGCGCAACCGCTCCAACGCCGCCAAGAAGAGCTGAGGTCCGCGCGTGCTGGTGCTGCCCGCCGAACTGACCCACGAGCATGCCGCCGCTTGCTGCCGGATGCTCGAACAGGGCATGCGCACTGACCCGGCGGCCGTGATCGTGGCCGACGCGTCGGCGCTGGCTCGCTTCGATTCATCCGCGCTGGCCGTGCTGCTCGATTGCCGGCGCGAGGCGCTCGCGCTGGGCAAGAGCCTGGCCGTCAAGGGGCTGCCGCCCCGGCTGCGGGTGCTCGCCGGCCTGTACGGCGTCGCCGAACTGCTGCCCGCGGCCACCTGAAGGGCCTTGCCCGCCCGCCAGGGCAGGCGCAGGGCCGGCAACGTAAAATCGCGGGCTCCGATGCCCGCGATCTCCTTCCAGTCCGTCTCCAAGACCTTTGCTTCCCCTCGCGGCCCGCTCCAGGCGCTCGACGGCGTGAGCTTCGACATCCAGCAGGGCGAATTCTTCGGGCTGCTGGGCCCCAACGGCGCCGGCAAGACCACCCTGATCAGCATCCTGGCCGGCCTGGCCCGCCCGACCTCGGGCAAGGCCATGGTGCTGGGCAGCGATGTGCAGTCAGATTACCGCCAGGCGCGCCGCAAGCTGGGCGTGGTGCCGCAGGAACTGGTGTTCGATCCCTTCTTCACAGTGCGCGAGGCGCTGCGCATCCAGTCGGGCTACTTCGGCGTCAAGAACAACGACGCCTGGATCGACGAACTGCTGGAAAGCCTGGGGCTGGCCGACAAGGCCTCGTCCAACATGCGCCAGCTGTCCGGCGGCATGAAGCGCCGGGTGCTGGTGGCGCAGGCGCTCGTGCACAAGCCGCCCGTGATCGTGCTCGACGAGCCGACCGCGGGCGTCGACGTGGAACTGCGCCAGACGCTGTGGCAGTTCATCGCGAAGTTGAACAAGCAGGGCCACACGGTGCTGCTGACGACCCATTACCTGGAAGAAGCCGAGGCGCTGTGCAGCCGCATCGCGATGCTCAAGGCCGGCCGGGTGGTGGCGCTGGAACGCACCAGCGAGCTGCTCAAGTCGGCCTCCAGCAACGTGCTGCGCTTCAAGATCGACAGCCCGCTGCCGGCCGAATTCGAGGGCAAGGCCCGGGTCACCGGCCGCATCGTGCAGCTGCCGGCGCACGACGCCCACGAGATCGAACGCTACCTGGCGGTGATCCGCCAGGCCGGCCTGCGGGTGGAAGACGTCGAGATCCGCAAGGCCGACCTCGAAGACGTCTTCATCGACGTGATGTCGGCCGACCGCGGCGGCAAGGCGGTGGCGGCGCCGAGCCTGGAGGCGGCACCCTCATGACCGGCTGGCGCACCCTGCTGTACAAGGAAGTCCTGCGTTTCTGGAAGGTCGGTTTCCAGACGGTTGGCGCGCCGGTGCTGACCGCCGTGCTGTACCTGCTGATCTTCGGCCACGTGCTGCAGGACCACGTCAAGGTCTACGACCGCATCGAATACACCGCGTTCCTGATTCCCGGCCTGGTGATGATGAGCGTCCTGCAGAACGCCTTCGCCAACAGTTCGTCGTCGCTGATCCAGAGCAAGATCACCGGCAACCTGGTGTTCGTGCTGCTCACGCCGCTGTCCCACTGGGGCTGGTTCTTCGCCTACGTCGGCTCGTCGGTGGTGCGCGGCCTGGCCGTCGGCCTGGGTGTGTTCGCCGTCACCTCATTCTTCGCCCGGCCCGATTTCGCCGCCCCGCTGTGGATCCTGGTGTTCGCGCTGATGGGAGCGGCCATGCTGGGCGCGCTTGGCCTGATCGCCGGCCTGTGGGCCGAGAAGTTCGACCACATGGCGGCGTTCCAGAACTTCATCATCATGCCGATGACCTTCCTGTCGGGCGTGTTCTATTCGATCCGCTCGCTGCCGCCGGTCTGGCAGGACGTGAGCCACCTCAACCCGTTCTTCTACATGATCGACGGCTTCCGCTACGGCTTCTTCGGGGTCAGCGACGTCACGCCCTGGCTCAGCCTGGCGATCGTCGGCTCCGCGCTGCTGGCGGTGAGCGCCGTCGCCGTCCACCTGCTGCGCATCGGCTACAAGATCCGCAGCTGACCGAGAATCCCGACATGACCGCCGCTGAACTCCAGTCCCTCATCGCCGCCGGCCTTCCCTGCACCCATCTGGTGGTGGACGGGGACGGCCGCCACTGGTCCGCCGTGATCGTTTCCGCGGAATTCGAGGGCAAGCGCCTGATCCAGCGGCACCAGCGCGTCTATGCCACGCTGGGTGCGAGAATGCAGACCGACGAGGTGCATGCCTTGTCGATGCAGACCCTGACACCCGCCGAATGGGCGGCCGCATCCACTTCAAACTGAGCTTTTCATGGACAAATTGCTGATTCGCGGGGGGCGCCAGCTCCATGGCGAGGTCCGGATTTCCGGCGCCAAGAATGCAGCCCTGCCAGAACTGTGCGCGGCGCTGCTCTCCAGCGAGCCGGTGACGCTGCTGAACCTGCCGCGGCTGCAGGACGTGGCGACCATGCTCACCCTGATCCGCAACATGGGCGTCACCATCGAGCAGGTCGAAGGCGGCGTGCGCATCGATTCGAGCAAGCTCAGCTCGCCCGAAGCGCCCTATGAACTGGTCAAGACGATGCGGGCCTCGGTGCTGGCGCTGGGTCCGCTGCTGGCGCGCTTCGGCGACGCCACCGTGTCGCTGCCGGGCGGCTGCGCCATCGGCTCGCGGCCGGTGGACCAGCACATCAAGGGCCTGCAGGCGATGGGCGCCGACATCGTGGTCGAGCACGGCTACATGATCGCCAAGCTGCCCAAGGGCCGCACCCGCCTGCAGGGCGCCAGCATCCGCACCGACATGATCACCGTCACCGGCACCGAGAACTTCCTGATGGCGGCGACCCTGGCCGAGGGCGAGACCGTCCTGGAGAACGCGGCGCAGGAGCCCGAGATCACCGACCTGGCCGAAATGCTGATCGCCATGGGCGCCAAGATCGAAGGCCAGGGCACCAGCCGCATCCGCATCCAGGGCGTGGACAAGCTGCATGGCTGCACCCACCGCGTGGTGGCCGACCGGATCGAGGCCGGCACCTTCCTGTGCGCCGTCGCCGCCACCGGCGGCGACGTCGTGCTGCGGCACGGCCGCGCCGACCACCTCGATGCCGTCATCGACAAGCTGCGCGAGGCGGGCGCCAGCGTGGCGGCGGTCGAGGACGGCATCCACCTGCACTCGCAGGGCCGGCTGGTGGCGCAGAGCTTCCGCACCACCGAATACCCGGGCTTCCCGACCGACATGCAGGCGCAGTTCATGGCGCTCAACGCCATCTCGGAAGGCCCGTCCAAGGTGACGGAGACCATCTTCGAGAACCGCTTCATGCACGTCAACGAGCTGGTGCGGCTGGGGGCCAACATCCAGGTGGACGGCAAGTTCGCCGTGATCGAGGGCGTGCCGCAGCTGTCCGGCGCCGTGGTGATGGCAACCGACCTGCGCGCGTCGGCCAGCCTGGTGATCGCCGGCCTGGTGGCGGACGGCGAGACCATCGTCGACCGCATCTACCACCTGGACCGCGGCTACGACCAGATGGAAGCCAAGCTGCGCGGCATCGGCGCCGACATCGAACGCATCAAGGGATGAAGCAGCAGCCATGATCACGCTGGCCTTGTCCAAGGGACGCATCTTCGAGGAGACCCTGCCGCTGCTGAAGGCCGCCGGGATCGAGGTGCTGGACGACCCCGAGAAATCGCGCAAGCTGATCCTGGAAACCCGCGACCCGCAGGTGCGGGTGGTGCTGGTGCGGGCCAGCGACGTGCCGACCTACGTGCAGTACGGCGGCGCCGACCTGGGCGTCACCGGCCTGGACACCTTGATCGAGCACGGCATCCAGGGCCTGTACCAGCCGCTGGACCTGAAGATCGCCAAGTGCCGGGTCAGCGTCGCGGTGCGTTCCGACTTCGATTACGAATCGGCGGTGCGCCAGGGCTCGCGCCTGAGGGTGGCCACCAAGTACGTCGCGATCGCCCGCGAATTCTTCGCCGCCAAGGGCGTCCACGTGGACCTGATCAAGCTCTATGGCAGCATGGAACTGGCGCCGCTGACCGGCCTGGCCGATGCGATCGTCGACCTGGTTTCCACCGGCAACACGCTCAAGGCCAACAACCTGGTGGAAGTCGAGCGGATCATGGACATCAGTTCGCGGCTGGTGGTGAACCAGGCCGCACTCAAGCTCAAGCGCGACGAGATCCGCCGCATCATCGATGCCTTCGAAGGGGCGATCGCGCCCTGACCGCCATGAGACCGACCGCCTCGCCCGCCCGCCTGTCCACTGACTCCGCCACCTTCGAAGCGGACTTTCGCGCCCGCCTGCACTGGTCGGCGGAAACCGACGCCGAGGTGGAGCAGCGGGTGGCGCAGATCCTGGCCGACGTGCGCGAGCGCGGCGACGCCGCGGTGCTCGAATACACCAAGCGCTTCGACGGCCTCGATGCGCCGTCGATGGCGTCGCTGGAACTGACGCAGGCGGAGCTCAAGTCCGCCTTCGAGCAGCTGCCGGCGGCGCAGCGCGAGGCCCTGCAGGCGGCGGCGCGCCGGGTGCGCAGCTACCACGAGGCGCAGAAGAAGGCCAGCGGCGAGAGCTGGAGCTACCGCGACGCCGACGGCACGCTGCTCGGGCAGAAGGTGACGCCGCTGGACCGCGTCGGCATCTACGTGCCCGGCGGCAAGGCCGCCTATCCCTCGTCGGTGCTGATGAACGCGATTCCGGCCCACGTCGCCGGCGTCAGCGAGATCATCATGGTGGTGCCGACCCCGCGCGGAGAGAAGAACCCGCTGGTGCTGGCCGCGGCCCACGTGGCCGGCGTCAGCCGCGCCTTCACCATCGGCGGCGCCCAGGCCATCGGTGCGCTGGCCTACGGAACGCACACCATCCCGAACGTCGACAAGATCACCGGCCCGGGCAATGCCTACGTGGCCAGCGCCAAGCGCCGGGTGTTCGGCACGGTCGGCATCGACATGATCGCCGGCCCCAGCGAGATCCTGGTGCTGGCCGACGGCAGCACGCCGCCGGACTGGGTGGCGATGGACCTGTTCAGCCAGGCGGAGCACGACGAACTGGCGCAGAGCATCCTGCTGTGCCCCGACCTGGCGTACATCGAGCGGGTGCAGGCCGAGATCGAGCGGCTGCTGCCGCAGATGCAGCGCGCCGGCATCATCGCCAAGTCCCTCAATGGCCGCGGCGCGCTGATCCATACCCGCAGCATGGAAGAGGCATGCGAGATCAGCAATCGCATCGCGCCCGAACACCTGGAGGTGGCCAGCAGCGAGCCGCACCGCTGGGAGCCGCTGCTGCGGCATGCCGGCGCCATCTTCCTGGGCAGCTACACCAGCGAGTCGCTGGGTGACTATTGCGCCGGTCCCAACCACGTGTTGCCCACCAGCGGCACGGCGCGCTTTTCCAGCCCGCTGGGCGTGTACGACTTCCAGAAGCGCAGCAGCCTGATCGAGGTGACGCAGGCCGGGGCCCAGGCGCTCGGCGCGATCGCCTCGGTGCTGGCGCACGGGGAGGGCTTGCAGGCCCACGCCCTGGCGGCCGAAATGAGATTGGACAAATGACTGCTCTGCAACGCGACCTGGCCAAGCTGATCCGCCAGGACATCCAGTCCATGCACGCCTATGCGATCCAGCCCTCGGCCGGCTTGATCAAGCTGGACGCGATGGAGAATCCGCACCGGTTGTCGCCCGAGTTGCAGGCGCAGCTGGGCCGCCGGCTCGGGACGCTGGCGCTGAACCGCTATCCGGCCGGCCAGGTCGACGACCTGCGCGCCGCGCTGGCGAAGTACGCGGGCATGCCCGATGGCTTCGACATCATGCTGGGCAACGGCTCGGACGAACTGATCTCGCTGGTCGCGATGGCCTGCGACGTGCCCGGCGCCTCGATCCTGGCGCCGCTGCCGGGCTTCGTGATGTACGCGATGAGCGCGCAGCTGCAGGGGCTGAAGTTCACCGGCGTGGACCTGACGCCGGACTTCGGGCTCGACGAACCGGCGATGCTGGCGGCGATCGCCGAACAGCGGCCGTCCATCATCTACATCGCCTATCCGAACAATCCCACGGCCAACCTCTGGGACGACGCGGTGATCGACAGGATCATCGCCGCGGCGCCCGGCCTCGTCGTGATCGACGAGGCCTACCAGCCCTTTTCCAGCCGCAGCTACATCGACCGGCTGGCGCGCCACAGCCACGTGCTGCTGATGCGCACCATGAGCAAGTTCGGCCTGGCCGGCGTGCGCATCGGCTACATGATGGGGCCGAAGGCGCTGATCGCGCAGTTCGACAAGGTCCGCCCGCCCTACAACATCAGCGTGCTCAACTGCGAGGCGGCGCTGTTCGCGCTGGAGCACGCCGGGGTGTTTGCGGCCCAGGCCGGCGAGCTGCGCAAGGAGCGCTCGCGCATCCAGGCCGCGCTGGCCGCGCTGCCGGGCGTCAAGGCCTGGCCCAGCGACGCCAACATGATCCTGGCGCGCTTCCCGGACGCGCAGCGCACCTTCGACGGCCTGAAGGCGCACGGCGTGCTGGTCAAGAACGTTTCTAGAATGCATCCATTGCTGGCGAACTGCCTGCGCCTCACCGTCGGCACCGAAGGTGAGAACACGCAGCTGCTGTCGGCGCTCAAGGCCTCCCTATGACTGCACTCCCGACCACCGACCGGCAAGCCGAAGTCGTGCGCAACACTGCCGAAACGCAGATCACGGCGCGCGTCAACCTGGACGGCACCGGCAAGGCGAATCTCGCGACCGGGATCGGCTTCTTCGACCACATGCTGGACCAGATCGCCCGCCACGGGCTGATCGACCTGGACATCCAGGCCGCCGGCGACCTGCACATCGACGGCCACCACACGGTGGAAGACGTCGGCATCACCTTCGGCCAGGCGGTCTACAAGGCCGTCGGCGACAAGAAGGGGATCCGCCGCTACGGCCACGCCTACGTGCCGCTGGACGAAGCGCTGTCGCGCGTGGTGATCGATTTCTCGGGCCGCCCCGGCCTGGTCATGAACGTGCCGTTCAAGAGCGGCATGATCGGCACCTTCGACAGCCAGCTGGCGCACGAGTTCTTCCAGGGCTTCGCCAACCATGCCTTCGTCACGCTGCACATCGACAACCTGCGCGGCGAGAACGCCCACCACCAGTGCGAGACGGTGTTCAAGGCGTTCGCCCGGGCGCTGCGCTCGGCGCTGGAACTCGATCCCCGCGCCGCCGGCACCATCCCGAGCACCAAGGGCTCGCTCTGAATCGATGAAGACAGTCGCGGTCGTCGATTACGGCATGGGCAACCTGCGCTCGGTGTCGCAGGCGGTGCGCCACGTGGCGCAGGGCAGCGGCTTCGAGGTGGTCGTCACCTCGCGGCCGCAGGATGTGCGCGAGGCCGAGCGCATCGTGCTGCCGGGGCAGGGCGCCATGCCCGACTGCATGCGCGAACTGTGCGAATCGGGCCTGCTGGAGCCGGTGCTGGAAGCGGCCGCCTCCAAGCCGCTGTTCGGCGTCTGCGTCGGCATGCAGATGCTGCTCGATCGCAGCGCCGAGGGCCCGACCGAGGGCCTGGGCCTGATCCACGGCGAAGTCGTCAGGTTCGAGCTGGCCGGTCGCCTGCAGCCCGATGGCAGCCGCTACAAGGTGCCGCAGATGGGATGGAACCAGGTCTGGCAGACCCGGCCGCACGCACTGTGGGCGGGAATTCCGGACGGCAGCTACTATTACTTCGTGCACAGCTACTACGCCAGAACGTCGGATGCGCGCCACAGCGTGGGAGAGGCCGATTACGGCGCGCGCTTTACCGCCGCAATTGCACGCGATAATATTTTCGCAACCCAATTCCACCCCGAGAAGAGCGCCGACCACGGTCTGGCGCTGTACCGCAATTTCCTGCAATGGACCCCCTGATCGAACAACAAAGCGGATCGCTGCGATCGGCCTTGTGATCGTCCCGTTATGCTCCTCATCCCCGCGATCGACCTGAAAGACGGTCACTGTGTCCGCCTCAAGCAGGGCGACATGGACCAAGCCACCACATTCGGCGAAGACCCGGCTGCCATGGCGCGCAGCTGGCTGGAACGCGGCGCGCGCCGGCTCCATCTGGTGGACCTCAACGGCGCCTTCGCCGGCAAGCCGCAGAATTTCACCGCCATCCGCTCCATCCTCAAGGCGGTCGGCGAGGAGATCCCGGTGCAGCTCGGCGGCGGCATCCGCGACCTGGACACCATCGAGAAGTACATCGACGGCGGCCTGCGCTACGTGATCATCGGCACCGCCGCGGTCAAGAACCCCGGTTTCCTCAAGGACGCCTGCACCGCCTTTGGCGGCCACATCATCGTGGGGCTGGATGCCAAGGACGGCAAGGTCGCCACCGACGGCTGGAGCAAGCTGACCGGCCACGAGGTGGTGGACCTGGCGCGCAAGTTCGAGGACTGGGGCGTGGAATCGATCATCTACACCGACATCGGCCGCGACGGCATGCTGTCGGGCATCAACATCGAAGCCACCGTCAAGCTGGCGCGGGCCCTGCACATCCCGGTGATCGCCTCAGGCGGCCTGTCCAACATGGCCGACATCGAGAACCTCTGCGCGGTGGAGGAGGAAGGCATCGAGGGCGTGATCTGCGGCCGCGCGATCTATTCGGGCGACCTCGACTTCGGCCAGGCCCAGGCCAAGGCCGACGAACTCGGCGCCTAGTCGTCGCTCCAGGAACTGTCCTTGCTGGCCAAACGCATCATTCCCTGCTTGGATGTGACGGGCGGCCGCGTCGTCAAGGGCGTCAATTTCGTCGAGCTGCGCGACGCCGGCGATCCGGTGGAAATCGCTGCCCGCTACAACCTGCAGGGCGCCGACGAACTGACCTTCCTGGACATCACCGCCACCAGCGACGAACGCGACCTGATCCTGCCGATCATCGAGGCGGTCGCCTCGCAGGTCTTCATCCCGCTCACCGTGGGCGGCGGCGTCCGCACGGTGGAAGACGTGCGCCGGCTGCTCAACGCCGGCGCCGACAAGACCAGCTTCAATTCGGCGGCGATCGCCACCCCGCAGGTGATCAACGCAGCGTCGGACAAATACGGCGCCCAGTGCATCGTGGTGGCGATCGACGCCAAGCGCCGCTCGCCGGAGGAAGCCGCGGCGCGCGGGCCCGGCTGGGACGTGTACAGCCATGGCGGGCGCAAGAACACCGGCCTGGACGCCGTCGCCTGGGCCGGCGAGATGGTCAAGCGCGGCGCTGGCGAGATCCTCCTGACCAGCATGGACCGGGACGGCACGAAGTCCGGCTTCGACCTGGAGTTGACGCGCGCCGTCAGCGATGCAGTGAGCGTGCCGGTGATCGCGTCCGGCGGGGTCGGCACGCTGGACCACCTGGCCGACGGCATCCAGCGCGGCGGGGCCGACGCGGTGCTGGCGGCCAGCATCTTCCACTACGGCGAATTCACGATCGGGCAGGCCAAGGCCAGGATGGCCGAGCGCGGAATTCCGGTGCGGCTCTGATCGCCGGTCCGGCGGATGCCGGACAATAGCCGGATGGACTGGCTCGACGAAGTGAAATGGGACGCGCAGGGGCTGGTGCCCGTGATCGCGCAGGAGGTCGGCACGAACGACGTGCTGATGTTCGCCTGGATGGACCGCGAGGCCTTGCGGCAGACGGCCGAACGGGGCCGCGCCGTGTACTACAGCCGCTCCCGCGGCAAGCTCTGGTTCAAGGGCGAGGAATCGGGCCACGTCCAGACGGTGCACGAGATCCGCATCGATTGCGACAACGACGTGCTGCTGCTGAAGGTGACCCAGCTCGGGCATGATCCGTCGATCGCCTGCCACACCGGGCGCCACAGCTGCTTTTTCAGCCGTTATCGCGATGGGGTGTGGGAAGCCATTGAACCGGTGCTGAAAGACCCCAGCTCCATCTACCAGCACAAGCCATGAGCGCCAAGCCCGCAAGTCCCTCGCCGCAGCCCGCACCGTCCCGCAACGGCGCGGACGCGCTGGCGCGCCTGGCCGCGGTGATCGAAAGCCGCAAGCCCGCCAGCGGCGGCGACCCGCAGGCCAGCTACGTCGCGCGGCTGCTGCACAAGGGCCCGGACGCGTTCCTCAAGAAGATCGGCGAGGAGGCCACCGAGGTGGTGATGGCGGCCAAGGATGCCGACCACGGCGGCGACCCCAGGCGCATCGTCGGCGAAGTGGCGGACCTGTGGTTCCACAGCATGATCGCGCTGGCACACTACGGCCTGGCGCCGGCCGACGTGATCGCCGAGCTGGAGCGGCGCGAAGGCACCAGCGGGATCGAGGAAAAGGCCCTGCGCAAGGCAATTCACCGCGAAGGAGAGGGCAATGGCTGAAACCGATCTGGCGGAACTGGAGGGGCGCAGCTCCGGCGACCGCACCTTCATGTACGTGTTGTACGGGCTGCATACGCTGGCCTGGTTCAGCGCCGGCATGCTGGCGGTGATTGCGGTGGTCCTGAACTACATCAAGCGCGGCGACGAGCAGGACCCGCTCTACGTCATGCACCACAACTACATGATTTCCACCTTCTGGTGGACGCTGTTGTGGCTGGTGATCACCGCTCCGCTGTGGCTGGTGTTCTTCTTCCCCGGGGCCGCGGCCTATTTCATCATCTGGCTCTGGTACCTTTACCGCTGCGTGCGCGGCTGGCTGCGCTTTGCCGACGGCAGGCCCCCGCGCTGACCCCTTGAAGTTTCACGGCCATGAGCTCCGACCATTCCAGTTGCCTGTTCTGCAAGATCGTCCGCGGGGAGATTCCCTCGCGCAAGGTGTACGAGGACGACGAGCTGCTCGTCTTCCACGACATCCACCCCTGGGCGCCGGTGCACTTCCTGATGGTGCCAAAAAGGCACATCGACTCGCTCGCGCAGGTCCAGGAGGCGGACGCGCCGCTGCTGGGCCGCATGCTGGCCCTGGCGCCGAAGCTGGCGCTGCAGGAAGGCTGCCGGCCCTATCCGCAGGGCGGCCACCGGGTCGTCATCAACACCGGGGCGGAGGGCGGCCAGGAGGTCCACCACCTACACGTGCACGTGATGGGCGGCCCCCGGCCGTGGCTCAAAGGCTGAGTCCGGCAAGGGCATGTCGGGCGAACTTCAGCCGGCGTCTAAAATCTCACCAGTTCGTTTAGGAGTACTCCATGGGTTCATTTTCAATCTGGCACTGGCTGATCGTGTTGCTGATCGTCGTGATGGTGTTCGGCACCAAGAAGCTCAAGAACATCGGCTCTGACCTGGGTGGGGCCGTCAAGGGCTTCAAGGACGGCATGAAGGAGGGCTCGGTCCCGGACGTGCCGGTGCCGCCGCAACAGGTCGGCACCGCCCCCGGCGCGACCGACAAGACGACCATCGACGTCGAAGCCAAGAACCGTTCCTGATCGCCGTCCGTGATCGATCTCGGCATTGAAAAGATGATGGTGATCAGCGTGGTCGCGCTGATCGTCATCGGTCCGGAAAAGCTGCCCCGGGTGGCGCGGACGGTCGGCACGCTGCTGGGCAAGGCCCAGCGCTACGTGGCCGACGTGAAGGCCGAGGTCAACCGCTCGATGGACCTGGAAGAGTTGAAGAAGATGAAGGAGACGGTGGAGACGGCCGCCCGCGACGTGGAGGGCTCCATCCACAGCGGCGCCGCCGACTTCGAGAAGCAGTGGTCCGAGGCCACCAGCACCGCGCAGGCGGCGCTGCCCGAGGTGCCGGTCTATCCCGAGTACAAGCACCCGAAGAAGAAGTGGCGCATCAAGCAGGGCGCCACGCCCACCTGGTACAAGGCCCGCAACGGCATCCGCACCAAGGCGCTGTCGGGCGCGGCCCGGGTGGCGCGCTACCGTCCGCACAAGTTCAACTGATGTCGGACACCTCGAACAAAGAAGACGAACTCGCCGGCACCGAACAGCCCTTCGTCGCCCACCTGGTCGAACTGCGCGACCGGCTGATCAAGGCGATCGTCGCCATCGCGGTGGTCGCCGCCGTGCTGTTCGTCTATCCCGGGCCGGCGGCGCTGTACGACATCCTGGCGGCGCCGCTGATCCACAGCCTGCCCAAGGGCGCCACGCTGATCGCCACCTCGGTGATCTCGCCGTTCCTGGTGCCGCTGAAGATCCTGCTGATGGCGGCCTTCATGGGCGCGCTGCCGGTGGTCCTTTACCAGGCCTGGGCCTTCATCGCCCCGGGCCTGTACCTGCACGAGAAGAAGCTGGTGCTGCCGCTGGTGGTGTCCAGCACGGTCCTGTTCTTCATCGGCGTCGCCTTCTGCTACTTCTTCGTGTTCGGCCAGGTGTTCAAGTTCATCCAGAGCTTCGCGCCCAAGAGCATCACGGCGGCGCCCGACATCGAGGCCTATCTCAGCTTCGTGCTCACCATGTTCCTGGCCTTCGGGCTGGCTTTCGAGGTGCCGATCGTGGTGGTGGTGCTGGCGCGGCTGGGTTTCGTCTCGATCGAGAAGCTCAAGAGCTTCCGCGGCTATTTCATCGTGCTGGCGTTCATCATCGCCGCGGTGATCACGCCGCCGGACGTGGTCTCGCAGCTGGCGCTGGCGGTGCCGATGTGCCTGCTGTACGAGGTGGGCATCTGGGCCGCGCAGATCTTCATCCGCAACACCCAGCCGCCGCCGGAAACCAGCGCCGCGGATTCCTGAGCGAGCGTCAGCGCGGCACGGCGCGGGGCTTGGGCCGCACCCCGGGCGTGACCTTCAGTTCCATGTTCTCGTCGCGCCGCTGCAGCCGAACGCCGGCGGCGGTGCCCGGCTTGAGCGCCGCGACCTGCGACAGCAGTTCCGACACCGCGGAGATCTGCTTGCCGCCGACCTCCACGATCACGTCGCCCGGGCGGATGCCGGCCTGCGCCGCCGGCCCGTTCTGCAGCACGCCGGTGATCAGCACGCCGCGCTTGGCCTTGACGCCGAAGGTCTCCATCAGCTCCGGGGAGAGTTCGGCCGGCTCGACGCCGATCCAGCCGCGGGTCACCACGCCGTCCTTGACGATGCTCTCCAGCACCTGCTTGGCGGTGGACACCGGGATGGCGAAGCCGATGCCCATGCTGCCGCCGGTGCGCGAATAGATCGCCGTGTTGATCCCCATCAGCGTGCCGTTGGCGTCCACCAGCGCACCGCCGGAGTTGCCTGGATTGATGGCGGCGTCGGTCTGGATGAAGTTCTCGAAGGTGTTGATGCCCAGCTGGTTGCGCCCCAGCGCCGAGACGATGCCGCTGGTGACGGTCTGGCCGACGCCGAACGGGTTGCCGATGGCCAGCACCTGGTCGCCCACCTGCAGCGAATCGGAGTTGCCCAGGGTGATCACGGGCAGCCGGTCCAGCGCCACCTTCAGGATCGCCAGGTCGCTTTCCGGGTCGGTTCCGATCACCTTCGCGCGGGCCCGCCGGCTGTCGTTGAGGACCACCTCGATCTCGTCGGCGCCGTCGACCACGTGGTTGTTGGTCAGGATGTAGCCGTCCGGACTGATGATCACGCCGCTGCCCAGGCCGGCCTGCGGCTGGCTGTTGGCCTGGTCGCCGAAGAAGAAGCGGAACCAGGGGTCGTTGGCCTGTGGATGCTGTTCGGGCGCTTTGGTGGTGTTGATGCTGACCACCGCGGCCGACGCGCGCTTCGCCGCCAGCCGGAAGCTGCCGCTGGGCACTGCAGCCACCGGCACGGCAGGCGCCTCGATCAGCGAAATGCCGGTCGCTCCCGGCCGCAGCGCGCGGCCGATCCAGTCAGGCTTGAGCGTGGCCACCACGAAATAGACCGCCAGGACGACGGTGACAGCCTGCGAGAAAACCAGCCAGTAACGACGCATGATGGATTGGGGCGGGGTAATCCCGCAGTGTAGACGGCCGTCGCCCTCGACGGGCCTCAGTGGCGCATCGGGCGCGCCCTGGCGCCATGGTGGCGCGCGCCCGCGATCCGCCGGACCGCAAGCTGGGCCTGTTCCACCGGCACGATCCGGCCGGTCTGCGGATCCAGCATCGCGGTGCGCGAGGGCGTGGCGCGGGCCGCTTCCGCCATCCGCTCGGCGTCGTTCAGCACCTCGTCCAGATGCGCTTCCTGCGCCGTGAGGTGCACGATCCCGACGCCGATGTCGGGATGGACCTCCAGCCGCTGGCCGTCGCTGCTGCCGACCTCGACCGGCCGGCGCAGGCTGCACGCCACCCGCAGCCCCAGCGTGCGCAGCCACACCGGCGCGTCGATCGACTCCACCAGGCAGACGAAGCAGGAGTCGTAATAGCGCCCCACCGGGTTGACCACGCCGACCTGGCGCTGGATCCGCCCGGCCAGCCGGATGAACATGTCGTTGACTCCGCGCGGGCCGGCCTGGGCCCGGACGCGGTCGATGTTGAACACCATGACCGCCAGCACCGCGCCGTCGTGCTTCATGCGGCGGCGCCGAAGCTGTGCCTTGACCAGCCGCTGGCCCAGGGTGACGCCGGTATGCAGGCGCGTGACGGGATCGAAGTCCGAGCTCGCCTCTTCGTGCCTGGCCTGCCAGTCGTGCTGGTCGCGCCGCCAGAGCACGTAGCCGATCAGGCCGTTGGCGAGCGCCGCGCAAACGGCAAAGCCTGCTTCCCAGGCCGCAGTGACGCCGGGCAGCGGGATCGCGGTGGCGTACATGCCGCCGATGGCCGGCAGCGTCAGCAGGCAGCCGAAGGCCATCGCCGAGGCCAGCCGGTCGCCCATCAGCGAAGCACGCCAGATCGCCCAGAGCGTCAGCGAGGCGGCCAGCAGCGACACCGCCCCCGCCAGCGGCAGGCGCTGCGGCGCCGGCAATGCGAAGCAGGCCAGCGCTGCCAGCGGCGCGACCAGTGCAGCCAGCCGCAGGCTGCCGGCCATCAGCCGTTCGCGATGCCGGGCATTGAGCCAGCCGCCGACGAGGAAGGCCGACAGGCCGACGCAGAGCGGCCCGGCCATCACCTGGACGGCTTCCAGGATGTCGGGCTCCAAGTCCGGCGCCAATGCCTCCGGCAGGCCACTGAGCACGGCCACGAAGCCCAGGACGGCGAGATGAAATGCGTTGCTGTGCGCCACCGACGGCGTCGGGTGGATGGCGAGGTCGACCGCGCGCCCGAGCGCGATGGCGCCGATCGCGCCGAGCGCCAGGCTCCAGATCGTGATTTCCACCGCAGTCATCGCGACGGCCGTCCCTGAATTCTTGTTCGATGGTCCGGTGTGCCCGGGAACGAAAGCATTATTCGACGCCGGCCACCGGCCAGGATGGGGGAGTTCCCTAGGCTGGACGACAATCCGGCCATGGCCACCCAGCACCAGTTCCTGAACGCATTCGACGCGCTGCCGGCGGTGGCGACTCCGCTGTCGGGCGTGAGTCCAGCATGAAGCCGATCGCGATCACCCTGGGCGACCCGGCCGGCATCGGGCCTGAAATCATCGTCAAGGCCTTCCGCGACGGCAGCGCCGCGCTGGCCGGATGCTTCGTGGCAGGCGACCTGGATTGCCTGCGCCGCGGCGCCGCCGCCGTGCAGCAGGGCCAGGCCGGCGTGCCGATCGCAGTGATCGAGGCGCCGGCGCAGGTGCTGGATGTGCCGCCGCGCTGCATCCCGCTGTTGCAGGTCGTGGCGCCGCAGCCGCTGCCGCCGCTCGGAGAAGTCAGCGCTGCCGCCGGCCGGATCGCCGCCGATTGCGTGACCTGGGCGGCGCGGGCTGCGCTGCGCGGCGAGATCGCCGCTCTGGTGACGGCACCACTGCACAAGGAAGCGCTGGCTGCCGCCGGTGTCCGCTTTCCCGGCCACACGGAATTGCTGCAGGCCGAGGCGGCAGCGTTCGCGGGCCGCACCGTGGCCGATATGCCGGTGCGGATGATGCTGGCGAGCGACGAGTTGCGCACCGTGCTGGTGAGCATCCACATGTCGCTGCGCGACGCGATCGAGGCCGTCAGCTTCGACAACGTGCTGCAGACCATTCGCATCGCCCACGCGTCCCTGTCGGCGGTGCTGGGGCGCAAGCCGCGCATCGGCGTGGCGGGACTGAACCCTCATGCGGGCGAGGGCGGCCTGTTCGGCCGCGAAGAAGTGGAAGTGATCGCCCCGGCGCTGCGGGCGGCCCAGGCCGAGGGCATCGATGCCCTCGGCCCGTTCGCGCCGGACACGGTCTTCATGCGGGCCCGATCGGGCGGCGGCCGCGCCGGAGAGTTCGACGTGGTGGTGGCGATGTACCACGACCAGGGCCTGATCCCGGTGAAGTACCTCGGGGTGGACAAGGGCGTGAACGTCACCCTGGGCCTGCCGATGGTGCGGACCAGTCCGGACCACGGGACGGCCTTCGACATCGCCGGCAGCGGCCGGGCCGATCCCTCCAGCCTGCTGCAAGCGGTGCAGATGGCCCGCCTGCTGGCGGCGGGTCCGGTTGCGGTCAGCTGCGCCTGAGGCTGTCGCGGATTTCGCGCAGCAGCACGATGTCCTCGGCCGGCGCTGCCGGCGCCGCCGCTGGTCCGGTGCGCCGCATGCGGTTGATCTGCCGCACCATCAGGAAGATGATCAGCGCCAGGATGGCGAAGTTCACGGCGACGGTGATGAAGTTGCCGTAGGCCAGCACCGGCACCCCGGCCTTCTTCAGCGCGTCCAGGGTCTGCGGCGTGCCGGCGGGCACCGGCCTGAGCACGACGAACAGGCTGGAGAAATCGAGCTTGCCGAAGATCGCGGCCACGACCGGCATGATCAGGTCGTTGACCATCGAGTCGACGATCTTGGCGAACGCCGCGCCGATGATCACGCCGACGGCGAGATCGACGACGCTGCCCTTGACCGCGAACTCGCGGAATTCCTTCATCATCCCCATGGCGTCTGCTCCTGTTGTTGGCCGTCGCAGTATCGGCGCAACACGGTGCCGCCGTGTTGAATTCGTCATTTACGGTCAGCTACAATCGTCGGTTGACCCTGACAGCGACATCCTTGAGGACCCCCATGAGCGACACCCCAGTGGACACCAGCAAGCGGACGTGGCTGATCGCGTCCGGTTGTGCTGGTGCTGTGGGCGCCGGTTTCACCGCCGTGCCCTTCGTCAGCAGTTTTGAGCCTTCGGAGCGTGCGAAGGCCGCAGGTGCGCCGGTGGAAGCGGACATTTCCGCATTGAAGCCGGGCGAGAAGATGACGGTGGAATGGCGCGGCAAGCCCGTGTGGATCGTCCGCCGCACGCCGGAGCAGGTGGCCGAACTGCCGAAGAACGACCCCTTGCTGGCCGACCCGAAGTCGCAGCGCAAGCAGGACGAACTGACCCCGAAGTACGCGCGCAACGAGGGCCGCTCGATCAAGCCCGAATACTGGGTTGGCGTCGGCATCTGCACGCACCTGGGTTGCTCGCCTTCGGACAAGTTCCAGCCCGGCCCGCAGCCCTCGCTGCCTGACAGCTGGCCGGGCGGCTTCCTGTGCCCCTGCCACGGTTCGACCTTCGACCTGGCGGGGCGCGTGTACAAGAACAAGCCCGCGCCGGACAACCTTGAGGTGCCGCCCCACATGTACGTGTCGGACACCCGGTTGCTGATCGGCGAAGACAAGAAGGCTTAAGCACCATGGCTGAATTCAAGGAAATCTCCCCGAACGCCACGGCCGGCGCCAAGCTCGCCAACTGGTTCGACAACCGCTTCCCGACGGCAGGCGCCGCCTATCGCGAGCACATGTCGGAGTACTACGCTCCGAAGAACTTCAACTTCTGGTACTTCTTCGGCTCGCTGGCGATGCTGGTGCTGGTGATCCAGATCGTCACCGGCATCTTCCTGGTGATGCATTACAAGCCGGACGCGGCCAAGGCCTTCGAGTCGGTCGAGTACATCATGCGCGACGTGCCCTGGGGCTGGCTGGTGCGCTACATGCACTCCACCGGCGCCTCGGCCTTCTTCATCGTGGTCTACCTGCACATGTACCGCGGCCTGATCTACGGCAGCTACCGCAAGCCGCGCGAGCTGGTGTGGATCTTCGGCTGCGCGATCTTCCTGGTGCTGATGGCGGAGGCCTTCATGGGCTACCTGCTGCCCTGGGGCCAGATGTCCTATTGGGGCGCCCAGGTGATCGTCAACCTGTTCTCCGCGATTCCCTTCGTCGGTCCGGACCTGGCGCTGCTGATCCGCGGCGATTACGTGGTGTCCGATGCCACGCTGAACCGCTTCTTCAGCTTCCACGTGATCGCCGTGCCGCTGGTGCTGCTGGGCCTGGTGGCTGCGCACATCTTCGCGCTGCACGACGTCGGCTCGAACAACCCGGACGGCGTCGAGATCAAGGCCGGCCCGAAGGACGCCAACGGCAGGCCGGTGGACGGCATCCCGTTCCACCCGTTCTATACGGTGCATGACCTGTTCGGCGTGTCTGTGTTCCTGATGGTGTTCTCCGCGATCATCTTCTTCGCGCCGGAGCTGGGCGGCTACTTCCTCGAGTACAACAACTTCATCCCGGCCGATCCGCTCAAGACGCCGCTGCACATCGCTCCGGTCTGGTATTTCACGCCCTTCTATTCGATGCTGCGCGCGATCACCAGCGAGATGATGTACGCGCTGATCGCGTGCGTGGTGGCGGCGGCGGGCTTCGGCGTGCTGAAGTCCCGGCTGTCGGGCCTGTTGAAGGCGGTGGTGGCGGTTGCCGCGGTCATCGTCGTGGCGCTGATGCTGTCGATCGACGCCAAGTTCTGGGGCGTGCTGGTGATGGGCGGCGCCGTGATCATCCTGTTCTTCCTGCCCTGGCTGGACAACAGCCCGGTCAAGTCGATCCGCTACCGTCCGGGCTGGCACAAGGCGGTGTACGGCGTGTTCGTGGTGAACTTCGTCGTGCTCGCCTACCTGGGCGTGCAACCGCCCTCGCCGATCGGCGAGCGGGTGTCCCAGGTTGGCACGCTGTTCTATTTCGGCTTCTTCCTGCTGATGCCGTGGTGGAGCCGGCTGGGCGAATTCAAGCCCGTGCCGGAGCGCATCACGTTCGCCGCGCATTGAGCTGGAGACTGTCAAGAATGAAAAAACTGATCCTGATCCTGCTGGCCGCCTTCGGCTTCGCCCTGGGCGCGCACGCCGCCGAAGGCGAGGGGATTGTCTGGGACAAGGCCCCGAGCAACACCAACGACCTGCCGGCGCTGCAGAACGGCGCCAAGCTGTTCGTCAATTACTGCCTGAACTGCCACTCGGCAGCCTTCATGCGCTACAACCGCCTGCGCGACATCGGCCTGACCGAGCAGCAGATCAAGGACAACCTGCTGTTCACCACCGACAAGGTGGGCGACACCATGAAGTCGGCGATAGACCCGCGGCAGGCCAAGGAATGGTTCGGCGCCAACCCGCCCGACCTGAGCGTGATCGCCCGTTCGCGCTCCGGCCACGGCGGCACCGGCGCGGATTACATCTACACCTACCTGCGCACCTACTACCGCGACAACAGCAAGGCCACCGGCTGGAACAACCTGGCGTTCCCCAACGTCGGCATGCCGCACGCGCTGTGGGAATTGCAGGGCCAGCGGGAGCCGCAGTTCGACACCCGCGAGATCCACGGCCACGAAGCCAAGGTTTTCACCGGCTGGAAGCAGGTCACCCCAGGAACTCTGAGCCCCCTGCAATACGAGCAGGCGGTCGGCGACCTCGTCGGCTACCTGCAATGGATGGCGGAACCGGCGCAGAACTCGCGCGTGCGGGTCGGCGTGTGGGTGCTGCTGTTCCTCGGCGTGCTGACGCTCTTCACCTGGCGCCTGAATGCGGCGTTCTGGAAAGACGTTCACTGACAAGGCGAAACGCCGGCGGCCGGCGGCCGCCCGCGCGTCCTTCCATGAGTGGGCTGCTTCAGGCACCCACTCTTTTTTGATTTAAGGAGCCTTCATCATGATGGTGCTGTATTCGGGAACCACCTGTCCTTTCTCCCACCGCTGCCGCTTCGTGCTGTTCGAAAAGGGGATGGACTTCGAGATCCGCGACGTCGACCTGTACAACAAGCCGGAAGACATCAACGTGATGAATCCGTACGGCCAGGTTCCGATCCTGGTCGAGCGCGACCTCATCCTGTACGAGTCGAACATCATCAACGAGTACATCGACGAGCGCTTCCCGCATCCGCAGCTGATGCCCGGCGACCCGGTGGACCGCGCCCGCGTGCGCCTGTTCCTGCTCAACTTCGAGAAGGAACTGTTCGTCCACGTCAGCACGCTGGAATCGCGCGCCGCCAAGAGCAACGAGAAGGCGCTGGAGAAGGCGCGGGCGCACATCCGCGACCGCCTGACCCAGCTGGCCCCGGTGTTCCTGAAGAACAAGTACATGCTCGGCGAGAATTTCTCGATGCTGGACGTGGCCATCGCGCCTCTGCTGTGGCGGCTGGATTACTATGGAATCGAGCTGTCCAAGAACGCCGCGCCCCTGCTGAAGTACGCAGAGCGCATCTTCTCGCGGCCCGCCTACATCGAAGCGCTCACGCCGTCCGAAAAGGTGATGCGCAAGTAATCGCCCTGCCCAATGATGAATGCGCTGGAATCGACGTCCACCCGCCCTTACCTGATCCGGGCCCTGTACGACTGGTGCACCGACAACGGCCTGACGCCGTACGTGGCGGTGCTGGTGGACGATTCCGTGCAGGTGCCGCGCGAGTACGTCAAGAACGGTGAAATCGTGCTGAACATCAGCTTCGACGCCACCAGCTCGCTCAAGCTGGGCAACGATTTCATCGAGTTCAAGGCCCGCTTTGCCGGCAGCGCCCGCGAGATCATCGTGCCCGTGAACCGCGTGATCGCCATCTACGCGCGCGAGAACGGCCAGGGCATGGCCTTCCCGGTGGCGGGCCCCGGGGCGGACGAGGCACCGCGGCCCTCGCCGCTGTCCAGCGTTCCGGCGGCCGGCGCCGGCGCCGACGCGGAGCCCAAGGTGGTGCAGCTGGTCAACCCCGAGGTGGTTTCCGACGGCAAGGATGCGCCGGAGCCGCCACGGCCTCCCAGCGGTCCGCGGCCTTCGCTCAAGCGCGTCAAGTAGCTAGAATTTCCCCGTGCCGATTTAGCTCAGTTGGTAGAGCAACCGCCTTGTAAGCGGTAGGTCGTCAGTTCGATTCCGACAATCGGCACCATTGGACCGCCAGGCGGTCGTTTCGCCTGCTTGGTTACCTTTGAGCGCTTTGAACCTTCAAACGGATTGAGGTAACCTGCCAGCCGCAGTCGGCCAGACGGCTCTGCAGGGCCGGCAGGACCTGCCTCAATTTGGCGGCTGCGGCGTTGTTGCCCACGAGCAGGCACCAGCTGCTGCCGTCGATGGGGCCGGCCTTGACCGCGGGGCGCAGTGCCGGCGGGATCAGGGGCTGGATGGCCTTGAGTCGCTCGCCGGATTCGCGCGCGAGCTCCGCCAGCCGCGCCAGGGCGGGGGACTCTTCGGCGGCCTGCAGCAGCGTGACCGGATGGTTGCGTCGGTTGGTCAAAGAACAGAGAGCGAGGAGATCAAGTGCATTTCATTATCACGGACGCGTGGCTGGCGAAGAGTCGCGCGGTGCATCTGAGCGGCACGCGCCTGCTGCTGTCGCTGCTGGCGCTGTCGCTGGCCCTGATGGTGACGGCCGCGGGCCTATACCACTGGGTGTTCCTCAAGGGCGCGCGCGAAGGCTGGCCCGTCATCGGCGCGCTGGTGCGGCTGGTGGTGAAGGACGAATTCGAGCAGCGCGACCGGTTCATGCGCGAAAACCTCGATGCCATGGCGCGCAAGGTCGGCGAGATGCAGGCCAGGATGGTGCAGCTGGAAGCGCTCGGTGAGCGGGTGTCCGGCCTGGCCGGCGTCAATCCGGCCGACATCAAGGTGGCGCCGGGCCGGGGCGGCGCCCTGGTCGCGGGGCCGTCTCTGACGCTGGAGCAGCTGCAGGCCACGCTGGCGGAGCTTGACCAGGTGGCCGAACAGCGCACCGACCTGATGACGGTCATGGAGTCGCGCCTGCTGGACCAGAAGATCCGCAAGATGATGGTGCCGACCCAGCAGCCGGTGCTGAACGGCCACGTCGGTTCCGCGTTCGGCTGGCGCATCGACCCCTTCACCGGCCGTTCGGCCCTTCACACCGGGCTTGATTTCCAGGCCGACACCGGGACGGCGATCCTGGCAGCGGCCGGCGGCGTGGTCGTCACCCAGGAATTGAACCCGGCCTACGGCAACATGATCGAGATCGACCATGGCAACGACGTGATCACGCGTTACGCCCATGCGTCGCGGGTCTGGGTGAAGAAGGGCGACCTGGTCAAGCGCGGCCAGAAGCTGGCCGAGGTCGGCACCACCGGCCGTTCCACCGGTCCGCACCTGCATTTCGAGGTGCTGGTGCAGGGGGTACCGCAGGATCCGCAGAAGTTCCTGGCCGCGGGGCAGAACCTGGCCGGCCCCCAATTGGCCAGGGCCGGCGCACCGGCCACGCTCCAGATCGCCAGCCACAGGTAAAATCAGCGGCTTTGCTGGATCCGCCGATGCCTTGCATTGGCCGGCTCCGGCCTCATTTTCCATCCTGCATAACAAAGGATTGCGCTGCCCCTGCGGGCCCCGGTGGGCTGGCAGGGCGGTATCGCGTTCATGGCCACCAATCTCCTGACCAAAATTTTCGGCAGTCGCAACGACCGCCTGCTCAAGCAATACAGCAAGACCGTCGAGCGGATCAATGCGCTTGAGCCGGAGTTCGAAAAGCTCAGCGACGACGAGCTGCGCGCCAAGACCGAGGAGTTCCGCACCCGGGTCGCCGGCGGCGAGGCGCTCGACGACATGCTGGCCGAGGCGTTCGCGGTGGTGCGCGAGGGCTCCAAGCGGGTCATGAAGATGCGCCACTTCGACGTTCAGCTGCTGGGCGGCATGGCGCTGCACAACGGCAAGATCTCCGAAATGGGCACGGGCGAGGGCAAGACGCTGACGGCCACGCTGCCGGTCTACCTCAACGCATTGACCGGGCGCGGCGTCCACGTGGTGACGGTCAACGACTACCTGGCCAATCGCGACGCGCAGTGGATGGGCAAGCTGTACAACTTCCTGGGCCTGACGGTGGGCGTGAACCTGCCCAACATGCCGCGCGAAGCCAAGCAGGCGGCCTATCGCTGCGACATCACCTACGGCACCAACAACGAATTCGGCTTCGACTACCTGCGTGACAACATGGTCTACGAGGTGGCGGACCGGGTGCAGCGCGGCCTGAACTACGCCATCGTCGACGAGGTGGACTCGATCCTGATCGACGAGGCCCGCACGCCGCTGATCATCAGCGGCCAGGCCGAAGACCACACCGAGATGTACATCGCCATGAACAAGGTGGTGCCGCTGCTGACCAAGCAGGAGGGCGAGGCCGACCCGCGCACCGGGGAGGGCATCACCAAGCCGGGCGACTTCACGGTGGACGAGAAGAGCCACCAGGTGTTCCTGACCGAGCAGGGCCACGAGAACGCCGAACGCATCCTGTTCAACCTCGGGATGATTCCCGAGGGTGCGACGCTGTACGACCCGGCCAACATCACGCTGATGCACCACCTGTACGCGGCGCTGCGGGCCAACCGGCTCTACTTCCGCGACCAGCACTATGTGGTGCAGGCGGGCGAAGACGGCAACCAGGAAGTGGTGATCGTCGACGAATTCACCGGCCGCCTGATGGCGGGCCGGCGCTGGAGCGACGGCCTGCACCAGGCCGTGGAAGCCAAGGAAGGCGTGCCGATCCAGGCCGAGAACCAGACGCTGGCCTCCATCACCTTCCAGAACTACTTCCGCCTTTACGGCAAGCTCGCCGGCATGACCGGCACGGCCGACACCGAGGCCTACGAGTTCCAGGAGATCTACGGGCTGGAGACCACCGTGATCCCGCCGAACCGGCCGAGCCGCCGCGACGACCAGCTCGACCGGGTCTACAAGACCACGCGCGAGAAGTACGAGGCGGCGATCAAGGACATCCGCGAGTGCTACGAGCGCGGCCAGCCGGTGCTGGTCGGAACGACGTCGATCGAGAACTCCGAAATCATCGACGAGCTCCTGAACAAGGAAAACCTGCCCCACCAGGTGCTCAACGCCAAGCAGCACGCGCGCGAAGCGGACATCGTGGCCCAGGCCGGCCGGCCCAAGATGATCACCATCGCCACCAACATGGCCGGCCGCGGCACCGACATCGTGCTGGGCGGCAACGTGGAGAAGGCGGTCGAGGCGGTGGAGGCCGACGAATCGCTGGACCCGGACGCCAAGGCGAAGAAGATTGCCGAACTGCGCGAGCAGTGGACCAAGGACCACCAGACCGTCACCGCGCTGGGCGGCCTGCGCATCATCGCCACCGAGCGCCACGAGTCGCGCCGCATCGACAACCAGCTGCGCGGCCGCTCCGGGCGCCAGGGCGACCCGGGCTCGTCGCGCTTCTACCTGAGCCTGGACGATCCGCTGATGCGCATCTTCGCCGGCGACCGGGTCAAGGCGATCATGGAGCGGCTGAAGATGCCCGACGGCGAGGCCATCGAGGCCGGCATCGTCTCGCGCAGCATCGAGAGCGCCCAGCGCAAGGTGGAAGCGCGCAACTTCGACATCCGCAAGCAGCTGCTGGAATACGACGACGTCTCCAACGACCAGCGCAAGGTGATCTACCAGCAGCGCAACGACATCCTGGACGCGGCCGACCTGTCGGCCCAGATCGCGTCGCTGCGCGAGGGCTGCTTCACCGACCTCACGCACCAGTTCGTCCCGCCCGAATCGGTCGAGGAACAGTGGGACCTGGCGACACTGGAAAAGTCGCTGTCCGAGGAGTGGGGCGTGCCCATCTCGCTGCAGGCGCTGGTGCAGGGCGCCAGCTCCATCACCGACGACGAAGTGCTGGAGAAGGTGCTGCACGAGGCCAACCAGGCCTTCGAACGCAAGGTGCAGCAGATCGGGCCGGAGAATTTCACCCAGTTCGAGCGCATCGTCCTGCTGCAAAGCATCGACACCCACTGGCGCGAGCACCTGTCGGCGCTCGACTACCTGCGCCAGGGCATCCACCTGCGCGGCTACGCGCAGAAGCAGCCCAAGCAGGAATACAAGCGCGAAGCCTTCGAGCTGTTCGGCCAGCTGCTCGATTCGGTGAAGAACGAAGTGACCAAGCTGCTGATGACGGTCAAGGTGGAATCGGGCGAGCAGCTCGAGCAGGCGGCCGAGGACCTGGAAAACCGGGCAGAGCGGATCGCCAACGTGACGTACACGGCGCCGACCGAAACCGGCGAAGTGGAAACGCTGGTGGACCAGAGCACGGCCCGGCCGACCGGCTCGGCGGCTTTCGACGAGCAATACGCGCGCGTCGGCCGCAACGATCCCTGCCCTTGCGGCAGCGGCAAGAAATACAAGCAGTGCCACGGCAAGCTGGCCTGACCCGTCAGCCCGGGTCTTCTTACACTTAGTATCAAAAGATCCGGCTAGCAACATTCACCCCCTGTCATTGTTGACAGGGGGTGAATGACGCAACTAATCGTTTCAGCCTTCAATGGGTGCACAGCAATACCTGGTGCACCAATGGAAGTCCTTCACAAGCCGGTTTCGGCGAGCGCCGCTCGTCGCCCTATCCTGTCCGCGCGTCTGCAGCAACGCATCGAAACCCAGTTTTCGGCGCGCCTGCGGGACGAGTGGGGCGGCAGATTCGTCACCCACGGCAAGAGCCCCGACACGAATGACGTGCGCCTGGACGGCAACGATTACCTGGCGATCACGGGCCATCCGGAGATCGTCCAGGCGCAACTGAGCTCGCTGCGCAGCGACCGGGAATTCGTGCTCCAGTCCGGCGTGTTCCAGCTGGAAGGCAACAGCGCGTGGCAGCTCGAACGGGCTTTTTGCGACTGGCTGGGCGTCGAGGACGGACTGCTCTGCCAGTCCGGCTACACCGCCAATCTCGGGCTGCTGCAGGTGGTGGCCGATGCCGACACCCCGGTCTACATGGACAGCCTGGCCCACATGTCGCTCTGGGAAGGGGCGCGGGCCGCGAACGCGCCGGTCCATGCGTTCCGCCACAACGACCCGGCCCACCTGGCGAAGGTCATGGCCCGCCATGGGCCGGGCCTCGTCGTCGTCGACTCGGTCTACAGCACCACCGGCGCGCTCTGTCCCCTGGTGCAGATCGTGGAGGCTGCCGAAGCCGCTGGCTCGATGATCCTGGTGGACGAATCGCACTCGGTCGGCACCCACGGGCCGGCCGGCGCCGGCTTGTGCGCGCAGCTGGGGCTGACCAGCCGGGTGCAGTTCATCACCTGCAGCCTGGCCAAGGCATTCGCCGGCCGGGCCGGCTTCTTTTCGATGCCGGCGCAACTGCGCAACTACCTCATGTGCCACAGCTTTCCCAGCATCTTCAGCTCCTGCCTGTTGCCGCACGAGGTGGCCGGCCTGCGCGCCACGCTGGAAGTGGTCAAGCGCAGCGACGATGCCCGCCGCAAGCTGTTCGCGAACACCCTCCGGCTGCGCGGCAGCCTTTCCGACGCGGGCTATCCGATCCACCAGGGCAGCGAGCAGATCATCTCGCTGGAAGCCGGACTGGAGTTGGACACGCTGGCCTTGCGCGACGCGCTGGAAGCGCAGGGGGTGATCGGCAGCGTGTTCTGCGCGCCGGCCACCAGCCGCAACCGCGCGATGGTGCGGTTGACGCTCAATGCCGGACTGACCGAGGCGGAGCTGAGCCACGTCGAATCCGCGGCCCGGGTCGTCGCGGCCAAGGTGAAGCCCTGGGAATGGCCGATCGCCAGGCGCAACCGCGCGCAGCCGGCCTAGGGGCTGGCGGCTAGCCTTGCACGAAGCGGGGCTCCTGGCGCGCCAGCCAGTTCGAGTAGCTGTTCACCGGGTCCGGCGCGTGCGGCGGATCGATGGTGAACAGCGCGCCCAGCAGGCCCTCGCCCTGTCCGACCGGATGCGCCTGCATCAGCTGGGGCGGGCCGCGGCGCCCCAGCGCCTGCCGCAGTTCCAGGTCGGCCAGCCGGCGGCCGGAGCGGATCTCGTCCAGGCCAGCGGCGGGCACGCCTTCGATCTCGGCCAGTTCCGCCAGCGCGTTCAGGCCTTCGCGCGTTTCCAGCTGCAGCCAGCTGACATGGCCGGCGCTGTCCATCCCGAGCACGCCGAACGGCTGGCCGATCACCACGTGTTCGATCCAGTGCTTGGCGGCAAAGGCCTTGAGGTCGCGCCCCGCCGCGGCCCCGCGCAGCAATGCGTTCTGCTCGGGGCTGAGCGTCACGCGCCAGGTCTGCTCGTGGCGCGCGTTCGGCGTGGCCAGCAGCTGTTCGACGGCGTCGATCAGCCGGCGCGAAATGTCGGGCGTCTGCTTGGCGATGAACTGGTCGATCAGCCCGCGGTTGAAGGCGCGCACCGCCACCTGTTCGTCGGCCTGGCCGGTCAGCAGCACCCGCGCGCCAGGCCAGTCCATCAGCTCGCCCAGCGCCTGCAGGCCGTCCATGCCGGGCATCGAGTAGTCGACGACGCAGACGCGCGTGAGTGCGTAGCGCTCGGTGTACTTGGACCAGTACCCCAGGATCTGCGGAATCAGCGGCTTGCCCTCGCGCCATTCGGTGATCAGCTGCTGCTGGTTCCACGCGTCGGCTTCCCAGAACGGCGGCTCCTGCTGCAGGTAGTTGATGCACTCCGCCGGCCGCATGAACAGCTTCACGTGCCAGCGCTTGGGCAGCACCAGCGCCAGCATCTCCAGGTAGTCCGGGTCGTCGTCGAGGAAGACCACCGTGCCGGGGCGGTGAAAGAGGGGAAAGCTCATCGCTGATCCTGTGGTCGGGGGGCTTGTTCTTGGGAGTGGGTCATTGTGCTAGGCCAGCAGCGGCAGTTCAATTGTGAAGATGGCGCCGCGCGCCGGTTCGGATTTCACGCGGATGGTGCCGCTGGCGCCCTGGACAACGCGCTGGCAGAAGGCCAGGCCCAGCCCGTGGCCGGTGCCGCGGTCGGTCGAAAAGAAGGGTTCGAAGATGCGCGGCTGCAGCGCCGGGTCGATGCCGACCCCGCGGTCGTTGACAACGATCCGGCCGCGGCTGTGCAGCGTGCCGACCTCGACCAGCAGGTCGCCCGGATGGCTGGCGGTGGTGGCCGCGGCCAGCGAGCGCAGCGCGTTCTTCAGCAGGTTGTCGATCACCTGCGCGAACAGCGCGTGCGAGCCTTCGAACAGGAAGTCGCGCCGCACCAGCACCTGGACGCATTCGCGCTCGCGGGTGCTGCGGTACGGGTAGTCCGAGACCGCCTGGCGCACCAGGTCGGCGGCGGAGATCGTCTCCTTGTGCACCGGCAGCCGCATCAGGCGGGCGTTGGCGATCTGCATGTCGATCTGGTGGTTCATGTTGCGCACCAGCGTGTTCAGGCGCGCGCCGAGCTTGTCCAGCTTCTGGGCCGAGGCTTCGCCGCCTTCCCCGGTCTCGGTGCGCACCGCGTCGCCGATCAGCGACATGGTGGCCAGCGGCGTGCGCAGTTCGTGGGCCATGATGCCCATGGTGCCCAGCGTATAGTTCAACTGCTCGCGCCGCAGGTTCGACGAGGAGATGCCCAGCACCAGGCCCATGAACCAGCTGAAGGCCAGCACCACGATGTTGGTCAGCACCTGCGTCATCGGCATGTCGGCCGCGGGCGGGCCGAAGGCGATGAACGCCACCCAGGCCAGCGCCACGCCGGAGACGCTGCCCAGGGTCGCGATCCGCCAGTCGGTCAGCTGGTAATAGATCAGGAACATCGCGCCAAGGCTGGCCAGCCAGACCGTGTTGCCGCTGTTGCAGAAGTACATCCACGAAAAGAACAGCGGCAGCGTCAGCCAGAAGATGCCGGTGAACGTGGCGGCGGAAGCGCGGCTGGGCGGCGTGGCGCTGAACTGCGGAAACACCAGCAGGCTCAGTCCGAGCACGCTCATGATCAGCCGCAGCACCAGGCTCTCGTACGGCTGCGGCAGCAGCTTGCCCCAGATCCAGTAGAACAGCGGGTGCCCCAGGGCGGTGGACAATCCAAGTGCACGGATGCGCCAGCGGGACGGATGCAGCACCGGTTCGAGCAGCGGGCGGACCACCGCGTTGGATGCCCACGATTGAAGCAGCCCGGTTCCACTGGCATAAAGCGCACGTATCGACAAATGTTTCCCTCTTCCCCAGGCCAGCACTCGCTCCGATGAGCGGCGAAGAATGGTGATATTGTCTCAGCCGCGGCAGAAAGGCGATTCAAATGCCCCTTGGGGTCCCTGTTAACTTTGACAGCGTCAGCCTCGATGGCATCCTCAGCGACTGGATCGCGGCCCTGCGGGAGTTCTCGGTGGAAGCGGTGGTGATCCTCGGTCCCGACCCGTTCGGCGGCAGCGAGGACCGCGAGGTTGTCGCCGTGCATCCGCCCGTGCTGGCCGAAGCGGCCAATGCGCTGGCGGCGAGCCGCGACTTCGGAGCGCCGTGGCGCGACTCGGATGCGCCGCTGGTGGCCTGGCAGTACATCGCCAAATCGGACCACCTGGGCACCAGCCGCTGGCGCCAGCTGTGGCTGGCGCACGGTTATCAGACGGTGGTCCGGGTCGAGTTCTCGCTGCCCGCCGGCCGCGCCTTCGAGTGCTTCATGTTCAGCCCGCGCGAGCTGACGGACCGCGCCGAAGCGGCGTCGCTGGCATGGTCCGCGCTCAACATCTGGCCGCTGGTCAAGCGCTCGATCGCCCAGGCCCGTTCCACCCTGAGCCCGCGCGAGCGGGAGTGCCTGGTGCTGGCGTTCCAGGGCCTGACGGCGCGCGAGAGCTCGCTGCGCCTGAGTTGCACGGAGCGCACGGTGAACTACCACCTGGCCAATGCGATGGGCAAGCTGAAGGTGGACAACAAGATGGCGGCAATACAACGCGCATGCTGGATCGGCGCCCTCTGAGCGGGCTGTCGCAGGTGCTAGCGGGTATATTGCGGTCGAAGGGGAACCCATGGACGAGTCCGATCGCACAGCATCCCTGATGTCTCCCGCCAAGCTGGCGCAGCTCAAGCCCAAGCCGGCCACCACGCCGGCGGCGTGGCTCACCCAGATGGCGGCCGACGCCGGCCACATGCACGTCAAGCGCATCGCGGAACTGGGCGAGTTGCTGCGCGCCAAGGCGCGGCTGCCCGGGCTGGCGGCGGTCGCCAGCCGGCTGGAGAAGCTGGCCGACGACCTGCCGGACCTCGATTTTTCGCTGCTGGAGCCGCGTGGCCTGTGGGCCCGCGCGCTGGGCAAGAGCAAGGGCAGCGGGTCGGAGTTCGCCCACCGCTTCGAGGAAGTCGGCGGCGAGGCGGCCGAGATCGCGGCAACGGCGATGTCGCTGGGGTCGGAGCAGAAGGCCGATGCGGCGCCGCTCGAACGTGCCCTGGTGGAACTGGAAGTGGAATTCCGCGCCGTGGAGAAGATCATCGACCAGGGCGCGCGCTGGCTGCAGGACATGCGCAACCAGATCAAGTTGCGTCAGGCCGCGGCCACCGACCCGCAGGCCCGCCGCGCCGTGCTGGAAGACTCGGCCCGCTGCGACATCCTGGTCGACCGCCTCAAGATGCTGCGCGCGCTGTGCAACGCCTGTGCGCCGGTGCCCGACCTGGTCCGGGCCTATCTCCACAAGCGGGACGCGCTGCTGCAGGCCCTGCACAAGTCGCTGGTCTCGGAGGTCGACGACTGGCACGGCGTGCTGGCACCGGTGGCGGCCGTCGCCGCCGAAGGCCAGAACCCGGCCCAGGGCATCGAGCCCCAGCTGGAGGCACACAAGGACCTGGAAAAGACGGTGGGCAAGGCCGTTTCCGCCTGCCAGCAGCTGCTGGGACAGGAGCAGGAGCTGGCCGCCAGCCTGGCTGCCCTGAGCGCCACGCAGTTCTCCGGCTGAGGGATCATGGGCTTCCTGGCCATCGACGTCGGCAACACGCGCCTGAAATGGGCGCATTACGCCGCCGCCGAGCCGGGTGCGAAGCTGCTGGCCCACGGCGCCGAGTTCCTGGAGAACATCGACCACCTGCCCGAGCGGGAATGGGCTGGCCTGCCGCGGCCCGACCGCATGCTGGGCTGCATCGTGGCGGCCGACGCGGTGCGCCGGCGGGTGGAGGAAGACCTGGCGGAGCTGTGGGACCTGCCCGCGCAATGGGTCGTGCCGGCCGCTTTCGAGGCCGGCGTGACCAACGGCTACGACCACCCGGCCCGGCTGGGGGCCGACCGCTGGGTGGCCATGATCGGCGCCTGGCACAGGGCGCTGGCCACCGGCCCGGCACGGCCGCTGGTGGTGGTGATGGTCGGCACCGCGGTGACGGTGGAGGCGGTGGATGCCAGCGGCCGCTTTCTCGGCGGCTTCATCCTGCCGGGCCACGGCATCATGCTGCGGGCGCTCGAATCCGGGACGGCGGGCCTGCATGTGCCGACCGGCGAGGTGCGCGAATTCCCGACCAACACCAGCGACGCCCTCACCAGTGGCGGCACCTACGCGATCGCCGGCGCCGTGGAGCGCATGGTGCAGCATGTCCGCCAGCACTGCGGCACCGAGCCGGCGTGCTTCATGACCGGCGGGGCGGGCTGGAAGATGGCGCCGAGCATGTCGGTCAAGTTCGAGCTGGTAGACAGCCTGATCTTCGACGGCCTGCTGGAGATCGCCCGCCAGCGCTTCAGGCCGTGACTGGCGCGCCCAGGCCGTCGGCGGCCTGGACCAGCGCTTCGCGTGCCTGGGCCACCACCTGCTCCTTCCACGCGTCGGTGTCGGTGTAGAACGCCTCCCTGACCTGGCCGCGGATCTGCGCAACGAGCGCCGGCGCGGCCTGCGGATTGCGCTGCAGCCACTGCTCGGCGCGCAGCGAGTGCAGGGTCTGCATGACCGGCACGGTTCCGTATTCCATCGCCATGCCGGTGTATTGCGCCTGCGGGCATTCCTCGTATGCGGCCTGGAACATCATGCCGGTGAGGAACGACGAGGTGGAGGAGCCGTCGTAGATCGACGTCACCGGCGTCTTGCCGTCACCATTCCACCAGCGGCGCGCCCGCTCCAGCGTGGCGGCATCGTCGCGGGCCGCATAGATGCGTTCCCCGACCCCGGGGGCGCCCAGCCCGGTGTGGATGTCGATCCAGGCGATGCGGGCGGCGCGCCGGCCGTGGGCGCGCAGCACCTCGCGCACCGCCTTGTTGCTCCAGGATGCCTCGGTGCCGCCGTAGAACAGGCCGTCCGGGAAGTCGTGCTGGCCGCGGCTGACGGCTGCCTGGTAGGCCGCTTCGCCCCGGGACCGGACGAAGCTGGCGAGTTCGGCATTGTTGGCGGCGCCCGGGGGCCACTCCCGCGGCAACAGCAGTTCCTGGACTTCGCGATAGGCCTCGTTGGCCGGCAGCGGGAGGCTGAAGTCGTGGAAATTGCGGTTCAGGTCGACGTTCTCGTGCGTGGTGCGGCGCAGGTGCGAAAAGCCGTACGGGTTCAGGCCGTGGATGTACAGCACGGCGACACCCTGCGCCTTCGCGTGCTCGCGCCAGCGTGCATCGCGCAGCGCCGCCACCTGCACGCCGCTGCCGCAGAAGCCCTCGACCCCGTGGCAGGCGCTCGACAGGATCAACAGCGCGGCCGCATCCGCAGGGCCGTCGCGCGCCACGTCCATCGCCAGCGGCTCGCCGTCGATGCCCTTGAGCGGGTGCGGCTTCGATTCGACCGCCAGCCCGGCGCCGGCGGCCGCATCCAGGAACTTGCGGCGGGCTTCGGCGTAGGAAGCCGCGAAGGCTTGCGCGGCCGCGCTCATGCGCGTTCGCGGGCCAGCCAGGCCTGCGCCAGCCGCACCCAGTAGGTGGCACCCAGCGGGATCAGGTCGTCGTTGAAGTCATAGCTGGGGTTGTGCAGCATGCACGGCCCGCCGCCGTGGCCCATCTCGCGGTGGCTGCCGTCGCCGTTGGCGATGAAGCAGTACGCACCGGGCTTGGCCTGCAGCATGTAGGCGAAATCCTCGGCGCCCATGGTGGGCTCCTGCACATCGACGTTGCCGTCGCCGACGATGGATGCCATCACCTTGCGGGCGAACTCCGCCTCGGCCGGGGAGTTGACCGTCGGCGGATAGTTGCGCACGAATTCGAATTCGCAGCCGGCGTCATGGGCGGCGCAGACGTGTTCGGCGATCTGCTTCATGCGCTTCTCGATCAGGTCCAGCACCTCCAGCGAGAAGGTGCGCACCGTGCCCTGCAGTTCGCAGCTGTCGGGAACGACGTTGGTGGCTTCGCCGGCGTGGATCATGGTGACCGAGATCACCCCGGCGTCGATCGGCTTCTTGTTGCGGCTGATGATGGTCTGGAACGCCTGCACCATCTGGCAGGCCACCGGCACCGGGTCGATGCCGTTGTGGGGCAGGGCGGCGTGGCTGCCCTTGCCGCGGATGACGATCTTGAATTCGTTGGAAGAGGCCATCACCGGGCCGGCGCTGACGGCGAACCGGCCCACCTGCGTGCCCGGCCAGTTGTGCATGCCGAACACCGCGTCCATCGGGAACTGCTCGAACAGGCCGTCCCTGATCATCTCGCGGGCGCCGCCGCCGCCTTCTTCCGCCGGCTGGAAGATCAGGTAGACCGTGCCGTCGAAGTCGCGGTTCTTCGCGAAGTGCTGGGCCGCGGCCAGCAGCATCGCCACATGGCCGTCGTGGCCGCAGGCGTGCATCTTGCCCTGGTTGCGGCTGGCGTGGCTGAAGGTGTTGAACTCCTGCATCGGCAGCGCGTCCATGTCGGCGCGCAGGCCGATCGCCCGCGAACTGGTGCCCGCCTTCACGATCCCGACCACTCCGGTCCGGCCCAGGCCCCGGTGAACGGGGATGCCCCAGTCGGTCAGCTGCTTGGCCACCACGTCGGCGGTGCGGTTCTCCTCGAAGCACAGTTCGGGATGGGCGTGGATGTCGCGCCTGATGGCCGCGATCGACGCGGCCTGGGTGACGATGGAGTCCAGGATGTTCATGGCTGATTGGCTGAAGACGTCGGACCCGCCAGTCTATCGCCCCGCAGCGGCCCGGCCCGGATATCCGCGAGAATGAATGCATGGAAAACACCTCCCTGTCCCCGCGCGCGCTGGAACTGGCGCAGACCCTGGTGCGCATGAACACGGTCAGCGCCAACTCCAACCTCGCGCTGATTCATTTCATCCGTGACGAACTCAAGCGGCTGGGCGTCTCCGCCCGGCTGACCTACAACGCCGACAAGACCAAGGCCAACCTGTTCGCCACGCTGGGCGAGGGCAAGCCCTCGGGGGTGATCCTGTCGGGCCACACCGACACCGTGCCGTGGGACGGCCAGGACTGGAGCGTCGACCCGCTGGGCGCCGAGGTCCGCGACGGCAAGCTGTTCGGCCGCGGCAGCGCCGACATGAAGAGCTTCATCGCGCTGGCGCTGGCGCATGCGCCGCTGTTCCTGGAAAGCAAGGCGCCGTTCGCGATCCACTTCGCGTTCAGCTACGACGAGGAGGTGGGCTGCTTCGGCGTCAAGGGCCTGATCGCCGACATGCGCGACGCCGGCGTCAGCCCGCTGGCCTGCATCGTCGGCGAGCCCACCAGCATGGTGCCGGCCATCGCCCACAAGGGCGTGTACCGCTACCGCTGCTGCGTGCGCGGCAAGGAAGCCCATTCGTCGCTGACGCCGCAGTCGGTCAACGCGATCGAAGTGGCGGCCCGCATGGTGGTCAAGGTCAGGGACATGGCCGATGGCTTCCAGCGCGACGAACCGCGCTACGAGGGCTTCGACGTGCCGTTCTCCACGGCCAGCGTCGGCCAGTTCCACGGCGGCATCGCCGACAACGTGGTGCCGCGCGACGCGGAGTTCCGCTATGAATTCCGCGACCTGCCGACCGCCGACGTCGGGGCGATGCAGGCCGAAGTGGTCGGATACGCGCGTTCGCTCGAACCGATGATGAAGAAGGTGGCGCCGGAGACCGGCATCGAGTTCGAGACCATCTGCGAGATCCCCAGCTTCCTGGGCTCGGCGGCCGACCAGGTCACGCGCATGGCGCAGCGGCTCTCGGGGGAGCAGGGCACCACGCTGGTGGCCTTCGGCACCGAGGCCGGAATCTTCCGCAAGTCCGGCATCCCGACGGTGGTGTGCGGGCCCGGCAGCATCCTGCAGGCCCACCAGCCGGACGAATACGTCAGCCTCGAGCAGTTGTCACGCTGCCAGGCCTTCCTGCGCGGCCTGGCGGCCACGCAGGAAATCGGCTGACGCCCAGGCGCTCGGGCTTACTTGGTCGGAGCGGGGGCCGGTGCCGGCGGCAGCTTGTCGCCGATCTTGTCGCCGGTGTTGCGCATTGCGTCCGCCATCTTGTGGCCGGTGCGCTTGACGGCGCGCTTGGTCTTCTTGGCGACGCGCTTGGTGGCCCGGGCCGGACGCGAGTCCTCGGCCTTCTGGATCACGGCCATCTTCGGCTTGTTCGGGTTGGCCGCGTTCGGGTCGTTCGGGTAAGCCTCGCCGGCCTTGTTGGTGTTCGAATTGGTCGGGCCGGTCGGGTTGGCCGACTGGGCGCCGGCGTTCATTGCGAACGCCGCTGCGCTCAGGGCCAGGATCGCCGAAGCGCTGCGCAGGAATTTTTGGGTGGACATGACTGCCTCTTTCTGTGGATGAGCCAGAAGTATCGGGCCCATCGCCAGCCAAAAGCGCGATCCTCAGCCGTCGGCCGCCAAAATCGATTCCTGCTGACAGCCCTGTAGGCGCCCACTGACAGGAAAACGGTCAGGTGCGAACCCTGCCGTCGCCCGTGAGCATCGACAACTCGACGAACGACGATGCGACGTGGTCGGCCGGCGACAGCGACACCGAGAACCCGCCATACGACTGGCTGCCCAGCGATTCCAGGCCCGCGATCAGCGATTCGCGGCTGGGCTTGCTGCCGGCGCGGCGCAGGCCGTCGGTCAGGACCTTGGCCGCCAGGTAGCCTTCCATGCTGGAGAAGTTGGCCTGGTAGTCGCCGCCGGCCTTCTTCACCGCATCGACGAATTCGCGCGCGATCGGGCGCGCCGGGTTGTACGGCGACGGCATCACCTGCGACACCACGATGCCGGCGCCGTCCTTGCCCAGCTCGTCGGCCAGGGCCTGGGTGCCGACGAAGGACACGTTGTAGAACGTTCCGCCATAGCCGCCCTTGCGGGCCGTGCGGATGAAGGCCGCGCAGGCCTTGTAGGCCCCGACCTGGACGATCGCGTCGGGGTGGGCGTCGACCAGGGTTTTCACCGCAGCCGCCACTTCCACCGAGTTGCGCTCCACCGTCGCCAGGGCGATCGGCTTGAGGCCCAGCTTGCCCAGGGCCAGCTGCACCCCGTCCAGGCCGGCCTTGCCGTAGGCATCGTTCTGGTAGAAGACCGCGATCTTCTTCAGCCCCAGGGTGGTGAGCTGCTTGACGATCAGCGCGGTCTCGTCGTTGTACGACGCACGCACATGGAAGGCGTAGCGGTTGCCCGGGTGGCGCAATGCCATCGCGCCGGTGAACGGGCCGAAGAAGGGCGTGCGGGCGGCCGTGGCCAGCGGCAGCGCCGCCACGCTGGTGGGCGTGCCGACGTAGCCGAACAGGGTGAAAGCGTCTTCCGCGAGCAGCTTGCGGGTGTTCTCCGCGCAGCGGTCTGGCTCGTAGCCGTCGTCCATGTGCACCAGCTCGACCGGGCGATGGGCAATTCCTCCCTGCGCGTTGACCTGGTCGAAGTAGAGGCGAGCGCCGAGGTTGAGCTGGATTCCCAGCTGGGCGGCCGGGCCGGTGAACGGAGCCGACTGGCCCAGCAGGATCCGGTCGCTCTGGGCGCGCACGGCGGGCGCCCCCACGACTGCTAAGGAGCCGAGGGCCCGCGAGAACTGGCGACGATTGAGCATGAAGAATTATCCCTTCTGACCCGGTGGGAACCTAGCGAATTGCTGCCGCCGCCCAAAGCCCCGTCGCATCCGCCCCACCACCGGGCCGGATACGATGGGCGGATGGCCAGTTTCAGCTCTCCCCCCGTGCTCACCGAACCTGGCGTCGACCAGGCGATCCGCGGCGCCTGCCCGCACGATTGCCCGGATACCTGCGCGCTGGTGACGACCGTGCGCGACGGTATCGCGATCAAGGTGCAAGGCAACCCGGCCCACCGCCCCACCGATGGCGTGCTGTGCACCAAGGTCTCGCGCTACGCCGAGCGCAGCTACCACCCCGAGCGGCTGCTGCAGCCGCTCAGGCGGACGGGCCCCAAAGGTTCGGGCCGCTACCAGCCGGTCGGCTGGGACGAGGCGCTGGCCGACATCGCCGCGCGCCTGCAGGAGATCGCCGCCCGCGACCCGCAGGCGATCCTGCCCTACAGCTATTGCGGCACCATGGGACTGGTCCAGGGCGAAGGCATGGCTGCGCGCTTCTTCCACAAGCTTGGCGCCTCGCTGCTGGACCGCACCATCTGCGCCAGCGCCGGCGGCGAGGCGCTGACCCAGACGCTGGGCGGCAAGGTCGGCATGAAGGTGGAGTTCTTCGCCGAATCGAAGCTGATCGTGATCTGGGGCAGCAACTCGATCACCAGCAACCTGCATTTCTGGCGGCTGGCGCAGGCGGCCAAGCGCGATGGCGCCCGGCTGGTCTGCATCGATCCGCGCCGCACCGAGACCGCCGAGAAATGCCACGAGCACATCCAGCTGCGTCCGGGCACCGACGCCGCACTGGCGCTGGCCGTGATGCGCGAGCTGGTCGTCAACGACTGGCTGGACCACGACTACATCGGGCGCCACACGCTGGGCTGGGAAGGCCTGCGTGAACGCGCCATGCTCTGGACCGCCGAGCGCGCGGCGCAAGTCTGCGGCATTCCCGTGCAGCAGATCCGCGACCTGGCGCGCGACTGGGGCACCACCAAACCGGCGGCCATCCGCCTGAACTACGGCATGCAGCGGGTGCGCGGCGGCGGCAACGCGGCCCGCGCCATCGCCTGCCTGCCGGCGCTGACCGGCGCCTGGCGGCACCGGGCCGGCGGCCTGCTGCTCTCGAGCTCGGGCATGTTCCCGGTCGACAAGGCGACGCTGCAGCGGCCGGACCTGCTGGCCGGGCGCACGCCGCGCACGATCAACATGGTCACGATCGGCGACGACCTGTTGCGGCCCTCCTCGCCGCAGTTCGGCCCGCGCATCGAGGCCCTGGTGGTCTACAACTCCAACCCGGTCGCAGTGGCGCCGGAATCGGCGCGGGTGGTGCAAGGCTTCGCGCGCGAGGACCTGTTCACCGTGGTGCTGGAGCAGTTCCAGACCGACACCGCCGACTATGCGGACTACATCCTGCCGGCCACCACCCAGCTCGAACACTGGGACATCCACACCTCCTACGGCCACACCGATGTGCTGCTGAACCGGCCGGCCGTGGCGCCGCTGGGCCAGGCCCGGCCGAATTCGGCGGTGTTCCGCGAACTGGCCGCGCGCATGGGCTTCGACGAACCCTGTTTCGCCGACGGCGACGAAGCGATGTGCCGGCAGGCCTTCGGCGACCGCGTGGATTACCAGCAGCTGCTGGAGCAGGGCTTCGCCACGCTGCAGATTCCGCAGGCTCCATTCGCCGAAGGCAGCTTTCCGACGCCGTCGGGCAAGTGCGAGTTCTTCAGCGAGCGGCTGGCGCGCCAGGGCATGGATGGACTGCCGGACCATGTGCCGAACCACGAGGTGGCTGGTTCGTCCGCGCGCCATCCGCTGGCGATGATCTCCCCGCCGGCACGCAACTTCCTCAATTCCACCTTCCCGAACGTGCGCAGCCTGCGCGACATCGAGGGCGAGCCGCTGCTGGAAATCAGCCAGGACGACGCCGCGGCCCGCGGCATCGCCTCGGGTTCCATCGTGCGCGTGTTCAACGACCGCGGCGAATACCGCTGCAAGGCGATGGTGTCCGGGCGGGCCCGGCCCGGCGTCGTCAACGGGCTGGGGATCTGGTGGCGCAAGCTCGGCCTGGACGGCACCAACGTCAACCAGCTCACCAGCCAGAAGCTCACCGACATGGGGCGCGCGCCGGTGTTCTACGACTGCCTGGTCGAAGTGCAGCCGGCGTGAGGGCCAAAGTCGCAATGGGCCTGGCAGCGGTCGCGGCGGTGGCCGCAACCCTGTGCCTGACGGGCTGTTCCACCGCCGGCTATTACTGGCAGTCGGCCACCGGCCACCTGCGCCTGATGAGCGCCGCCCGGCCGATCGCCGACTGGCTCGACGACAGCGCTTCGCCCGAGCGCCTGAAGGCCAGGCTGGCCCTGAGCCAGCGCATCCGCAGCTTCGCCGTCACCGAGCTGAAGTTGCCCGACAACCCGAGCTACCGCCGCTATGCCGACCTGCATCGCAATGCCGCGGTGTGGAACGTGGTCGCCGCGCCGGAGTACTCGCTCAAGCTCAAGACCTGGTGCTTTCCGGTGACCGGCTGCGTCGGCTACCACGGCTATTTCGACGAGAAGCGGGCCCAGGCCGAGGCACAGCAGCTCAAGGCACAAGGGCTGGAGGTCTCGGTGTATCCGGTGCCCGCGTATTCGACGCTGGGCTGGATGAACTGGGCCGGCGGCGATCCGCTGCTCAACACCTTCATCAACTATCCCGAGGGCGAGCTTGCGCGCCTGATCTTCCACGAGCTCGCGCACCAGGTGGTCTATGCCAGCGGCGACACCACCTTCAACGAATCCTTCGCCACCGCCGTGGAGCGGCTGGGCAGCGCGGCGTGGCTGGCCCAGGCCAGCCACGCCGCGCGCACCGAATACGCGGACTTCGACGGCCGCCGCAACCAGTTCCGCGCCCTCACGCAGGCCACCCGGCGGCGGCTGGCCGCGGTCTACGGGGAAGGGCCCGCGGCCTGGCCGAGCAAGGCGATGGCCGCCGACAAGCGCGCGACGCTCGAGGAGTTCCGCCTCGAGTACGCGCGTCTGAAGGCGAGCTGGGGCGGCGATCCGGCCCGCTGGCGCGGCTACGACCGCTGGGTCGAGCAGGCCAACAACGCGGCCTTCGGGGCGCAGGGCGCCTACGACGACCTGGTACCGGGCTTCGAGGCGCTGTTCCGCCGCGAGGGCAGCAACTGGAAGCAGTTTTATGATGCGGTCAAACGGCTGGCCGCCCTGCCGACAGAACAACGACACGCAACGCTCAAGGAGATGGCCGGTGCCTGACATCCACATCCAACGCGACCACGACCTGGGGCTGGCGCAGGCGCGCAAGCTGGCCTTTCGCTGGGCCGAACTGGCGCAGGAGAAGTTCGACATGGCCTGCAGCTACGAGGAGGGCAAGGCCGCGGACCTGGTGACTTTCAGCCGCTCCGGCGTCAACGGCGAACTGAAGGTGACGGGCGATGCGTTCGTGCTGGACGCCCGGCTCGGCTTCCTGCTCGGCGTGTTCAAGGAGCGCATCGAGACCGAGATCGTCAAGAACCTCGACGAGCTGCTGGCGCAGGAGGAGCCCCTGAAGGCCCTGGACGTCGCGGTCGCCAGGCACGGCGCCAAGGCCGCCAAGACGGCGGCGAAGAAACCCGCCGCCAAGAAGAAGGCCTGAGCACACGCGGGCCATGCAGGCAACCCCAGCCCCCGCAGCCGGCGGTCCGCTCGCCGGCATCAAGGTCCTCGAGCTGGGCCAGCTGATCGCCGGCCCGTTCGCGGCCAAGACGCTGGGCGACTTCGGCGCCGACGTCGTCAAGATCGAGCCGCCGGGAACCGGCGACCCGCTGCGCAAGTGGCGCCTGCTCAAGGGCGGCACCTCGCTGTGGTGGCAGGTGCAGTCGCGCAACAAGCGGTCGGTGGCACTCGACCTGAAGCAGCCGGCGGCGCAGGAGATCGTGCGCAAGCTGGCGGCCGAGGCCGACGTGCTGATCGAAAACTTCCGGCCCGGCGCCATGGAAGGCTGGGGCCTGGGGCCCGACCAGCTGCTGGAGATCAACCCGCGGCTGGTCATGCTGCGCATCAGCGGCTATGGGCAGAGCGGGCCTTACCGCGACAAGCCGGGCTTCGGCGTGGTGGCCGAGGCCATGGGCGGCCTGCGCCACCTGACGGCGGAACCGGGCCGGGTGCCGGTGCGCGTCGGCGTGTCGATCGGCGACACGCTGGCGTCGCTGCACGGCGTGATCGGCGTGCTGATGGCGCTGCACCATCGCCATGCCTCGGGCAAGGGCCAGGTGATCGACGTCGCGCTGTACGAGGCGGTGTTCAACTGCATGGAAAGCCTGCTGCCGGAATACAGCGCGTTCGGCGCCGTCCGCGGCCCGGCCGGCAGCGCCTTGCCCGGCATCGCCCCCACCAACGCGTACCAGTGCCGGGACGGCGGCTATGTGCTGGTCGCCGGCAACGGCGACAGCATCTACCGGCGCCTGATGGCGGCCATCGGCCGCAGCGACCTGGGGGAGGATCCGGCCCTGGCCGACAACGCCGGCCGCGTCCGGCGGGTGGACGAGATCGACGCCGCGATCGGCGCTTGGGCGGCGCTTCACAGCGTCGACGAAGCGCTGGCGATGATGGATGCCGCGCAGGTGCCGGCGGGAAAGATCTACACCGTCGCCGACATCGCGGCCGACCCGCATTACAAGGCGCGGGGGATGCTGGAGCAGGTGACTCTTGCCGACGGCAGCACCGTGGCCGTGCCCGGCATCGTGCCCAAGCTGTCCCTGACGCCCGGCGGCCATCGGCGCAATGCGCCGGACCTCGGCCAGGACACGGACAGCGTGCTGCGGGAGATCGGCCTGACGGCGCAGCAGATTGCAGCGCTGAAGGAGCGCGGCATCGTCGCCGGCGGCGCGGGACTCAGCTGAGCGACTCGATCAGGTCGACGTACTGCTGCATCGCGGCGTCCTTGGCCGTGCCCTTCAGGCCGTTCCAGGCGTCCCACTTGGCGCGGCCGACCATGTCGCTGAAGCCAGGCTTCTTGTCGGTGACATCGCCTGCGGTCGCCTGCTTGTACAGGCCATAGAGCTTGAGCAGGGTGGCGTTGTCCGGCCGCTCGGACAGGCTCTTGGAGTTGGCGACGGCGGCGTCGAAGGCGGCTTGGAGATCGGCCATGTGAAGGTCCCTGGAAGTGTGAGCCGATCTTAAGGCGTCACTTTTCCTTCATCTTCAGGCTCAGGAACTCGGCTTCGTAGTCCTTGGCGAGCGACAGCTTCTGCGCCTCCGTCAGCACCTTGCCGGCCTCCTGGAAGAACTTGTTTTCTTCTTCCTTCAGGTGGTGCTCCACCTTCTCGCACAGCTTGCGCGCGCCGGCCATCCAGCCGGGCGCATTGAGCTCCTGGCCTTCCAGGTCTTCCACCATCTCGTCCATCTGGTGGTGCTCGGAGATCGCGTGGCGCGAGGCGTTGACCGTCGAATCGTGCTCGAACAGCGGAATGTAGAAGCAGCGTTCCTCCGCGGTTTCGTGGGCCCTGAGCTCGCGCTTGAGCTCCAGGAAGATGGCGTGCCGCTCGGTGCCCTGCGGCTCGCTGGCCAGCAGGCGGGCGGCCAGGGCGCGCTGGGTTTCGTGGCTGACGCGGAGCGCTTCGAAGATGTTCATGGGCCGCAAGTCTGGGCCACGGCTGTGCTTGCCCTTGTAGGCGCGAACCGCGATTTGCTGCGCGATTCGGGCAAGCCGCCGTCAGTCGTCCAGTTCGGACCGGGCCATCTCCACTTCCAGCCGCTCCTTGGCGTCCATCGGCTTGCTCTTGGCGGCCTGCTCGTACAGCTTGGTCGCTTCCTTCATCTTGCGGTCGCCTTCCAGCATGACCAGGCCGTTGGCGTATTCGATCATGGCGATCGCCGACCCCGGGTTCAGCTTGAGGCCGTCCTGGAACAGCCGCAGCCCGGTGTCCTTGTTGGCGCCGTGCGTCATGCCGCCGATCAGGCTGCCGACCTTGTCGATCACCTCCGCATGGAACGCGCCCAGCGCGATGCAGGCGTCGGCGTGCCGGGGCTGCAGCTTGATCGCGCGTTCCAGCGATTCCTTGACCTTGTTGCCCAGGCCCTGCGCCAGCGCGCGGGCGACGCTGATGCCCTGGCTGTAGCGCCCGAGCGCATAGGCCTGCCAGTACCATGCGTTGGGGTTCCTGGCATCGGCGGCGGCCTGCGCCTCGGCGCGCTGCGCCACCTCCAGCAGCAGATCCAGCTTGGTCTTTTCCTTCTTCTCCAGGTAGTTGGCGTAGATGCAGGTGGCCTTGTTGGCCACCGTGATGCCGTCGCCGCCGGCCTGCAGGCCGGCCTGCGCCGCCTGCTGGAAGTCCCCGCTGTGGAACAGCGCCCAGGCGGCCAGCACGGCCTCGTCGCGCGGCAGCGGCTCGGCGTCGCCGGCGTGCAGCCGCGCCCAGTCGTTGCGCACCGACGCCGCGTCGAACGGATACTCGCCCAGGTGGGGAAAGGCGGTCCATTTGGCCATGAGGATCTCCTTTGTGTCTCAGCCGCCGTCGCTGCCGCTGTAGGCTCCCACCAGCCCCAGCAGGTGAATGCGCTGGCCCTGTTCCAGATAGGGTAGCAGCAGATTGAGGACATGGTGCGCCCCGCGCAGCATTGCCAGCTGCGCGCTCTCCGGTTCCAGCGCGCGCCTGGGATCGCGCACGTACTCGTAACTCAACCAGTAAGTCAGCACCACGACCATGCAGGTCGCGGTGGCATCGAGCTCGCGCGAGTCGATCGCCAGCGAGCCGGCCCGGCTCATGCCGTCGAGCATCGCCCTGACGGCGCGCGTCTTGTTCTTCAGCACCTGCTGGAATTGCGTCTCCAGCCGCCGGTTCTTCGACAGCAGGTCGTTCAGGTCGCGGTACAGGAAGCGGTATTGCCAGATCAGCTCGAACAGCGAATGCATGAAGAACCAGCTGTCCTCCACATCGGCGACGTCGCCGCCGGCCTGCAGCAGCTCGTTCAGGCTGGCCTCGTACCGATCGAACAGGGCGTTGATCAGTTCGTCCTTGGCCGGGTAGTGGTAGTACAGGTTGCCGGGGCTGATCTTCATCTCGGCCGAGATCAGCGTGGTCGAGACGTTCGGTTCGCCGAAGCGGTTGAACAGCTCGAGGCTGACCTCCAGGATCCGCTCGGCGGTTCGGCGCGGCGCCTTCTTGGCCATGCGTCAGGCGCCGTCGCGCAAGGAGGGGTGCGGGTTCGCGGGGCTGGCCATGAAGCCAGTTTAGGGCGCGGACCCGGCGCCCCATGCTGCAACGCAGCAACGGTCGGCGCTCAGGCCGACTTGCGCGCAGGCTTGCGTTTGGCCGCTGCCGGCGGCGCGGTCTTCTGCGCCGCGCGCTTGGCGGCGGAAGGACGGGACGCGAGCTTGCCGAGGTTTCGATTGAGTTCGTCGATGCGCGCGCTCAGGGTCTCGATGTCGCTGGCCGTCGGCACGCCGAGATTCTTCAGCGCCTTGGCGACCCGGTCTTCGAAGATGGTCTCGAGCTTGTCCCAGCCGCCCGAGGCCTTGGAGGAGATCTCGGTGGCGAACGAGCTCATCTTGCTGGTGGCCTCGGAGATCTTCTCGCCGGCGGCGGCCTGGGTCTTGCGCTGCATGGTCACGCCTTCCTTGACCAGCGTGTCGAACACCTTGCTGCCTTCTTCCTGCGCCTTGGCGAAGGCGCCGAGGCCGGCCAGCCAGATCTGCTGCGCCGACTCCTTCACCGTGCTGGAAAAATCGGGGGGAAAGCCGCCGGCCGGACTGTCGGCGCCGGGCGTCTTGGATTTCGTGACCATGGGAGTGCTCCTTTGATTCGGCGCGGAACCGTCCGCGCAACGCATCGGCCCACTCTAGCCGCGCGCCGTCCCGGTGTTTAGGTGTTGCTTTCTAACGCCCGCCCGAAGCACCGTCCGGGCGGCCCGGATGGGGGCGGCGGCAGCGGCCCCATAATTGAAGGCTAAGCAACAAAGGGCTGGAAGCGGCTTCCGGGCGCCTTCCGCTAACGGCAGGACGGTGCGGTCTCGCGCAGGCCCGGCAGCGCCGGGCGGGCATCCGGGATCCGTAAAGCTGTCAAGCTGGAGCAGCTGGTCGACATGACATGACGAATCGAAAAGGCATCATCCTCGCCGGGGGGTCCGGCACGCGGCTGCACCCCGCCACGCTGGCCATCAGCAAGCAGCTGCTGCCGGTGTACGACAAACCGATGATCTATTACCCGCTCAGCACGCTGATGCTGGCGGGCCTGCGCGACGTGCTGGTGATCAGCACGCCGCAGGACACGCCGCGCTTCGAGCAGCTGCTGGGCGACGGCTCGCAATGGGGCATGAACATCCAATACGCGGTGCAGCCCCAGCCCGACGGCCTGGCCCAGGCCTTCCTCATCGGCGCCCGCTTCATCGGCAATTCCCCCAGCGCGCTGGTGCTGGGCGACAACCTGTTCTACGGCCACGATTTCGCGCCCCTGCTGGCGCAGGCGGACCAGCGGCCCGATGGCGCGACGGTGTTCGCCTATCACGTGGGCGATCCGCACCGCTATGGCGTCGTCGCTTTCGACAAGACCGGCAAGGCCAGCAGCATTGAGGAGAAGCCCTCCCAGCCCAAGAGCAATTTCGCCGTGACCGGCCTGTATTTCTACGACCGCCACGTGACCGAGATCGCGCGGACGGTCCGGCCCAGCGTGCGTGGCGAGATGGAGATCACCTCCATCAACCAGACCTACCTGGAGCAGGGCGGCCTGAGCGTGCAGGTGATGCAGCGCGGCTATGCCTGGCTGGACACCGGCACCCACGAGAGCCTGCTGGAAGCCAGCCAGTTCATCGCCACGCTGGAGCACCGGCAGGGCCTGAAGATCGGCTGTCCGGAGGAGATCGCGTGGCGCCAGGGCTTCATCGGGGCGGAGCAGCTGGAGCGGCTGGCCCAGCCCATGGCCAAGACCAGCTACGGGCAGTACCTGCTGCGCCTGCTGAAGTGAAACGCGAACGGATTCGACACCCATGACAAGCAACAAGCGAACGATCCCGCTGTTTTCCTCGGCGCTGGCCAACCAGGGCATCGACCTGGCCGGCGCCATGCGGCGCGTGCTGGAGAGCAACAGCTTCGTGATGGGCAAGGAAGTCGCGGCGTTCGAAGCGGAATTCGCGGCCTACACGGGCGTCGCCCACTGCATCTCGGTGGCCAACGGCACCGACGCTCTTGAGCTGGCCCTGCGCGCGCTCGACCTGCAGCCGGGACAGCAGGTGGCCTGCGTCGCCAATGCCGGCTTCTACAGCGCCACTGCGATCCATCTTGCCGGGGGCGTGCCGCTGTATGTGGAGGTCGACGAGCAGTCCCTCACCATGGCGCCGCAGGCTCTGGAGCGCGCCTTGCGCGACAAGCCGGCCGCGGTCATCGCCACCCACCTGTACGGCCAGCTGGCCGACATCGAGCAGCTTGCTGCGCTATGCCGCAGCGCGGGGGTCCCGCTGATCGAGGATTGCGCGCAGAGCCATGGCGCCAGCCGCGGCGGCCGGCGCGCGGGCAGCTTCGGCGACATCGCCTGTTTCAGCTTCTATCCGACCAAGAACCTGGGCGCGCTGGGCGACGGCGGCGCGGTGCTGACGGCCAACGACGCCCTGGCAGCCCGTCTGAGGGCCTTGCGCCAGTACGGCTGGTCCAAGAAGTACGAGGTCGCGATGCTGGGCGGCGGCAACAGCCGCCTCGACGAACTGCAGGCCGCGCTGTTGCGCGAGAAGCTGCCGCTGCTGGAGCAGCACAACGCCCGGCGGCGCGCCATCGCCGCCCGCTACAACCAGGCGTTCGCCAAGCTGCCGCTGCGGCTGCCGGTGTCGGTGGGGGCGGATTTCGCTGCCCATCTCTATGTGGTGCGCACCGAGCGCAGGGAAGGGCTGCGTGCGCACCTGGCCGAGTGCGGCGTGGCGACCGACGTGCATTACCCGATCGCGGACATCCGGCAGCCGGCCTTCGGTGGCCGTTACGACGGCGTGTCGCTGCCGGTGAGCGAAGCGGCCTGTGCCAGCGCCATGTCGCTGCCCTGCTTCCCCGGCATGCCTGACGAGGACGTCGAGCGCGTCGTCGAGGCGGTCGCCGCCTTCTTTTCCGGCGCCGGGGCCTGAGTTGCTGACGCTGGTCATCCCGGTCTACAAGAACGAGGGATCGCTGCCGGACCTGCTGGCCGCGGTCGAGCGCCTGTCCACCCAACTGCAGGGCGAGATGGAGACGGTGTTCGTGGTCGACGGCAGCCCGGACCGCTGCTACGAGATCCTGCGCCGCGAACTGCCGCTGCGCGGCATGCGCACCAAGCTGGTCCTGCTGTCGCGCAACTTCGGCTCCTTCCCGGCGATCCGCACGGGCCTGATGCATGGCGACGGCGAGCGCTTCGCCGTCATGGCGGCCGACCTGCAGGAGCCGCCGGAGCTGGTGCTGGAGATGGACCAGGCCCTGCGCGGCGGCGATGTCGACGTGGTGGTGGGCGTGCGGGAAGCGCGCCACGATCCCTTGCTCTCGCGGCTGCCGGCGCAGATCTTCTGGGGCCTGTACCGGCGCTACGTGGTGCCGGAGATGCCGCCCGGCGGGGTCGACGTGTTCGGCTGCAACCGCGCGTTCCGCGACACGCTGGCGCAGCTGCAGGAAAGCCACAGCTCGCTGGTGGCGCAGATCTTCTGGCTCGGCTTCCGGCGCCGGACGCTGTCGTACGTGCGCCAGCCGCGGGCCCACGGCGCATCCGCCTGGACCCTGCGCAAGAAGGTCAACTACCTGATGGACAGCGTGTTCGCCTTCACCGACCTGCCGATCCGGCTGCTGATGCGCACCGGCGCGCTCGGTGCCGCGGCCGCCGCCCTGTTCGGCCTGGTCGTGATCATCGGCAGGATCGCCGGGACGATCACCGTTCCCGGCTACGCCATGACCGCGATCCTGATCGTCTTCTTTTCGGCGCTGAACCTGCTCAGCCTGGGCATCGTCGGCTCCTACGCCTGGCGCGCGTATGAAAATACCAAGGGCCGGCCGCTGTCGGTCGCGCTCAAGGTGGAGCGCTTCGGCGCCGCCGCCGCCACTGTTGAATCTCCATGACCAAACCCTTCATTCACCCCAATGCGCTGTGCGAGAGCGGCCAGGTCGGCGAAGGCACGCGCATCTGGGCGTTTGCCCACGTGCTGCCTGGTGCGCGGATCGGCCGCGACTGCAACGTCTGCGACCACGTCTTCGTCGAGAACGACGTGATCGTCGGCGACCGGGTCACGCTCAAGTGCGGCGTCCAGCTGTGGGACGGGCTGCGGCTGGAGGATGACGTGTTCATCGGTCCCAACGCGACCTTCACCAACGACATCTTCCCGCGCAGCAAGGAATACCCGGAGGCATTCGGCCAGACGGTGGTGCGCAAGGGCGCCTCGATCGGCGCCAATGCCACCATCCTGCCGGGCATCACCATCGGCGCGCGCGCCATGGTCGGCGCCGGCGCCGTCGTCACGCGGTCGGTGCCGCCGAATGCGGTGGTGGTCGGCAACCCGGCCAAGATCGTCGGCTATGTGGACACCGCCGACCATGGACGGGCCGAGGCGCCCGTGGCGCCGGTGGCGGTTGAGGCGGTGCACCAGACCTCAGTGCGCGACGTCACGCTGCACCATCTGAAGAACGTCGCCGACATGCGCGGCAGCCTGTCGGTCGGCGAGTTCGGCCGCGACATCCCGTTCGACGTGAAGCGCTATTTCCTGGTCTACGACGTGCCCAGCGTCGAGATCCGCGGCGAGCACGCCCATCGCAGCTGCAAGCAGTTCCTGATCGCAGTCAAGGGCAGCGTCCACGTGGTGGCCGACGACGGCGCCAGCCGCGAGCAGTTCCTGCTCGACAAACCCTGGCTGGGCCTCTACCTGCCGCCGATGACCTGGGGCATCCAGTACCGCTATTCCCCGGACGCAGTCCTGCTGGTGCTGGCCTCGCAGCACTACGACAGCGCCGACTACATTCGCGATTACGACGAATTCCTGGGAATGACCCGCGATCCGCTGAAGCCGTGAAATCACTTCGCTCTTCGTTGTCCGTGGCCAGCGCGGCGCGCTTCCTCGCGTCCGGTGGCTTCAACACCCTGGTCACCTACGCCGCTTACCTGGTGCTGCTGCACTGGTTGCCGTACCAGGCCAGCTATTCGATCGCCTTCGCCAGCGGCATCGGGCTGGCGTACGTGCTGAACCGCTATTACGTGTTCCGGCGCACCGGCGGCTCGCTCGGGCCCGTGTACGTGGCCATGATCTACACCGGCCAGTACCTGCTCGGGATGGCGATCGTGTCGGCCTGGGTGAAGTGGCTCGACGGCCCCCCCAGGCTGGCGCCGCTGGTCGCGATCGCGATCAGCCTGCCGCTCACTTACCTGAGCAACGCCCGCGTTTTCACCGGCGATCCGGGACCAGCCCAGGCGGGCGGCGATGTCGGCGCGGCCGTCGGTCCCCGGCTGGAGCGCCTGGCGCTGGTGGTGCTGATCGGGCTGCCGGTGCTGAGCCTGGCTCTGAACGCACTGGGCTGGCTGCACTACGGACTGGACCTGCCGTTCTACGACGACTGGCGGGCCTACGCGACCGGCCAGATCGATTCGCTGGACCCGTCGTACCTGTTCATGGGCATCAACGACACCATGGCACCGGTCGGATTCGCGCTGGACGCACTGGCCCAGCGCGCGATCGACGGCAATTCGGTGCTGTACCAGCTGCTGTCGATGCTCACCGTGCTGGGCTTGCTGCTGCTGCTGCAGTGGAAGCTGCTGCGGGCCAGCCTCGGCAGCCCGCTGCTGGCGGCGGGTTGCTTCGTCTTCACGCTGCTGATGCTGCAGCCCGGGTCGTACTGGGGCCGGGAGAACCTGGCGTACCACCAGGCGCTGCCGCTGGTGTTCCTGCTGGCGGCCTTCTGGCTGATCGTGTTCAGCCCGTGGCGCAACCGGTGGCGCCTGCCATGCATCGCGCTGCTCGGCACCCTGGCGGGACTGACCTACGTCTCGGGTGCATTCGGCACGCTGGCGGCGGCGATGGGGCTGTTGACCGTGGTGTTCCTGCTTGGTGCCCGCCGCCACGCGCGCATCCTGCAGGGCGCCGTGGTGCTGGCCGTCGCCGGGGTCGCGACCTCCCTCACGCAGTTCAAGATCGGCGTGCTGCCGACCATGGGCGCGTCGCATCGCGGCGATGCGCGGCTGGCGCTGCCGAACGAGCCCGACTTCTGGTTGTTCTTTTTCGGCAAGGTCGGCCGCTCGCTGTTGCTGCCGCAAGACCAGCCGGGCCTGTCGCTAATCCTGGTGCTTGTGGCGTGCGCCCTGGCGGTCGCGGTCGCGGTCGCGCTGGTCAAGCGGGTCCGCGCCGACCGCGACGGCCCGCATGTGCCGGTCGCCTTGATCTACGGCGCGCTCTGCGCGACTGTCTTCGCGTACCTCCTGCTGGTGGCGGCCGGGCGGACCTACCTGCGGGACGCGCCGATCGACGACCCGCTCGATGTGTTCCTGCTGGGCTTCACCCGCTTCCACTTCTTCTGGGCCGCGCTGCTGTGGCCGTGGGTCATCGCCGCTGCAATCGTCCTGTTCAAGGGCCGGCGTCCGGCGCTGCCGACGTCGCTGGCGGCGGCCTCACCGGTCCTGTGCGCGGCCGCGATCTACCTGATGGTTGCCGGCGGGGCGCTGGCGCATTTCCAGCGCCACCAGATGGAAGCGTCGTTCCGCAACGCCACGGTGACCTGCCTGATGTCGCAGCTGCAGAAGGGCGAGGGCATCGATTGCCCCGAGTTCAACATGCCCGACCTGACGCCGGCCTACATCTATGCCCGCCGGATCGGCGCGTCATTCGTGCGCTATTTCCCGATCCTGCCGCTCGACCTGGGCGTGGATGACCCGCCGCCGTGGTTCCGCCTCAGCCGCGACGAGGCGCGCGTCGACCGGCACAACGTCACCGCGCAGGGCGCGGGCTACCTGGCGGGGGACGACCCGCAGTTCCACATCCGGATCGGCCGGCCCGTCGAAATGGCCAACTGCGTGCTGCTCGACGTCACTGCCCTGGTGTCAGCTGACCGGGACGACGAGATGCAGGTGTACTTCCGCGGCTATGGCCAGCCTGAATTCAGCGAGGAGCACTCTCGCAAGATGGCCTTGAAGGGAAGGGCCGGACCGAAAGCCATCTCGTTCCAGGTCGAGAGCGACAGCGGTTTCGAGGACACGCTGCGGGTGGACCCGGTGAACAAGCAGCAGCCGTTCTCGATGCCGCAGCTGGAAGTGCGGTGCCGGCTGAAATATTCCACCCTGCCTTTCTTCACGCTGGCGCAGCCGCCGAAAGGCGCGCAGCTGCTGGACAGCGCATACCTGGACCCGGTCGCGGGCGACGTGCACGCGTACCGTGCCGGCGACGACGCACAGGTAACCTTCCGCACCGACAAGCCGCAAACGATGGCGGAGTGCAGCACCCTGGACGTTCAGGCGAAGATGTCGGTCGAGCACAAGGCCAACGCCCAGATCTACTTCGTGGGCCGCGGCAAGAAGGAATTCACCGAAAAGGCCTCGGTCATGCTGCCGGTCGCTCCGACCGGCGACGCAACGCCGCAGCAACTGGTGTTCCGGCTGGAAAGCCCGATCGGGTTCGAGGACAGGCTGCGCTTCGATCCGGTCGACAGCGCGCAGCGGGTCCGCGTCTCCGACGTCCAGGTCAGCTGCCACCGGCGCCTGTCCAGCGTGGCCGCCGCCGCAGCGGCCGCGGCCGGGTCCGGGAAATAGCAGCCGTTCATAATGCTCCGTTGCGCCTTCGCGCGCCGCTTCATTCATTTACCGGTATGGCCAATCCCCAGAGTGTTCTCGAGCCCGCAGGCGAGGTCGATCTAGCCCACGATTTGGGCGAGCTGCTGGTGCGGGCCGGCAAGCTCAGTGCGCGCGACCTGGAACGCGCGTTCGCCGCCCGCCTCGAAATGGGCGGCTCGCTTGAAGCGGTGCTGGTCCAGCTCGGACTGGTGTCGGAACTGGACGTCGTGCAGACCCGGTCCGTCCAGCTCGGCGTGCCCTTCGCCTCGGTCGACGATTTCCCCGCGGTGCCGGTGGAGGCGCCAGGCCTGCTGACCGAATTCCTAAGCACCCATGCCTGCTATCCGCTGCGGCTGGAAGACGGGCGGCTCGACGTCGCCATGGCCGCGCCGCAGGACGAGTTCGTGCTCAAGGCGCTGCGGCTGGCCACCGGGTTGGCGATCCGCCCCTTCATCGCGCTGCCCAGCGACATCGAGCGGGCGCTGACGCAGCCCGCCGCCGGTACCGAGGGCGACGAGGACGAGGACCAGCTCGACGACTCCGGCGATTTCGTCGAGCACCTGAAGGACCTGGCGAGCGAGGCCCCGGTGATCCGCCTGGTCAACTCCATCATCGGCAAGGTGATCGAGCTGCGGGCTTCCGACATCCACCTGGAACCCTTCGACGACGGGCTGCACGTGCGCTACCGCGTGGACGGCGTGATCCATCTGTCGGAGCTGGTGCCGCCCAAGCACGGCGCCGCCGTGAGTTCGCGGGTCAAGCTGCTGGCCCACCTGGACATCGCCGAACGGCGGCTGCCGCAGGACGGCCGGATCAAGACCCGGGTGAAAGGGCGCGAGCTCGACCTGCGGGTCTCCACCGTGCCGACGGTGCATGGCGAGAGCGTGGTGATGCGCGTGCTGGATCGCGCCAGCGTGCGCTTCAGCCTGGAGCAGATGGGGTTCGAGGCCGACACGCTGGCCCGCTTCAATGCGCTGCTGGCGCGGCCGCACGGCATCGTGCTGGTGACCGGCCCGACCGGCTCGGGCAAGACCACGACGCTGTATGCCGCGCTGTCCAAGCTGGACGCCTCCACCCAGAAGATCATCAACGTCGAGGACCCGGTCGAATACCAGCTCGAAGGCATCAACCAGATCCAGGTGCACGCGCAGATCGGGCTGACCTTCGCCAATGCGCTGCGGTCGATCCTGCGCCAGGATCCGGACATCATCATGATCGGCGAGATGCGCGACGGCGAGACCGCGCAGATCGCCGTGCAGTCCGCGCTGACCGGCCACCTGGTGCTGTCGACCCTGCACACCAACACCGCAGCCGGCGCGGTGATCCGGATGCAGGACATGGGCGTGGAGCGCTACCTGATCACCTCGTCGGTCAACGGCGTGCTGTCCCAGCGGCTGGTGCGCACCCTGTGCAACCACTGCAAGGAGGCGGAGACGCCGTCGGCGCAAGTGCTGCGCAGCTCCGGCCTGGGCCGCTTCCTGCAGCCCGGCAAGCCCACCTATCGCGCCCGCGGCTGCGCGCTGTGCCGCGATACCGGCTACCAGGGCCGCACCGGCATCCACGAACTGCTGGTGCTCGACGAGCCGATGCGGCGCGCCATCATCGAAGGCAAGGACGCCAGCGAACTGCAGACGATCGCCGCCGCCTCCGGCATGCTCACCCTGTACGAAGACGGCCTGCGCAAGGTCGCCGCCGGCACCACCTGCCTCGAGGAACTGCTGCGCGTGACGCAGGACACCAGCGATGCCTGAGTTCGCCTGGCGGGCGGCGGACGCCTCGGGCCAGCTCACCGAGGGCCGGGTCGAGGCCGCGTCGGTCCATGCGGCCACCCGCCAGTTGCGCGAGCGCGGCCTGGTGCCGGTCAGCGTGCTGGACGCCGGGCCGGCCGCCGCTTCGGTGCGCGCGCAGTTGCCCGCGTCGCGCGGCGCCGCCCGCAAGAGCTTCCGCTCCAACAACGGGCCGGTCACCCAGGCCGAAGTGCTGGCGCTGACCAGCGAGCTGTCCATCATGTTGCGCGCCGGGCTGGCGCTGGCCAGCGCCCTGCGGGTGCTGATCGACATGAGCCTGCGGCCGCCGGTCGCCCGGGTGCTCCAGCAGATCCTGGACGACGTCAAGCACGGCGCCTCGCTGAGCAAGGCGCTGGCGCGCGAGCGCGAGCTGTTCGGCGAGTTCTACCTGAACATGGTGCGCTCGGGCGAGGCCAGCGGCCAGCTGTCCAGCGTGCTGCAACGGCTGGTGGAGCACATGGAACGGCTGCGGGCGCTGCGCGAGAGCGTGATTTCCGCCACCATCTATCCGGCCATCCTGCTGTTTGTCGCCGTGGTGTCGCTGGTGGCGATGCTGGGCTTCGTGGTGCCCCAGTTCGAGAAGCTGTTCAACGACCTGGGCGACGCGCTGCCGATGGCGACCCGCATCGTCATGCAGCTGGGACGCGGGTTCCGCGAGTGGGGGCTGGTCATCGGCCTGGTGCTGGGCCTGGGCGGCTGGCTGGCTTCGCGCTGGCTGCGCACGCCGCGCGGCACCGCTTGGTGGCAGCGGCTGGTGCTGCGGCTGCCGGTGCTTGGCCGGCTGCTGCTCAAGTACCAGCTGAACCTGTTCTCCAGGACGCTTGGCACCCTGCTTGGCAACGGCGTGCCGATGCTCAGCGCGCTGCACATCGCGACCGACACCATGGGCAACGACCTGCTGCGCGCCAGGCTGGCCTCGGTCGCCCCGGCGGTGAAGGAGGGCGGCCGGCTGGTCGATGCGCTCTCCGCCACCGGCATCTTCGAGCCGCTGGCGGTCAACCTGGTGCGCGTCGGCGAGGAGACCGGGCGCATCGGCCCGATGATGCTGGAGCTGGCCAACATCCTCGACCGCGAGGTGGAAACCGGCATCCGGCGCGCGCTGACGCTGGTGGAGCCGATCCTGATCATCGTGCTGGGCCTGATGATCGCCAGCATCATCGTGTCGATCCTGCTGGGCATCCTGTCCATCAATGACCTCGCCGTATAATTGATCGTTTGATCGAGGACAACGAGATGGTGCATTTCCGTCGCCGCTCCGCGGCCGCATCCGCTGGCTTTACATTGGTCGAACTGCTGGTGGTGCTGGCCATCCTGACGCTGCTGGCGGGCCTGGTGGGCCCCCGCGTGCTGAGCCAGCTCGGTGGCGCCAAGACCAAGACCGCGGCAGTCCAGATCGCCGACATCGACAAGGCGCTGGAGCTGTTCAAGCTGGACGTGGGGCGCTACCCCACGACCGAAGAGGGGCTTGACGCGCTGGCCAAGCGCCCGGCATCCGTCACCACCGGCTGGTCCGGCCCCTACCTGAAGGGCAGCTTGCCGACCGACCCCTGGGGCAAGCCGTATCACTACCAGCTCACCAACGGCGCCGTGGAAATCCTGTCGTACGGCGCCGACGGGGCGCCCGGCGGCGAGGGCGAAAATGCCGACATCCGCAACACGCGCTAGCGCGCGCTGAGGCCGCTGTGCGAGTCGAGCGCGGCTTCACTCTGGTCGAACTGCTGGTGGTGTTTGCGATGATCGCCCTGATGGCGGGCCTCGTGCCGCTGGCGTTCGAGCGGCTGCGCGAATCGGCCCAGTACCGCGACACGGTGCGGGGCATGCTCACCGACATCCGCCAGGCCCGGTACCGGGCGCTGGCCGAAGGCCACGAGGTGCGCTTCAAGGTCGATCTGGAGCAGCGCAACTACGGGATCGAAGGCCGCAAGCCCCGGATCGTCCCCCAGCCGCTGCGCCTGCGCGCCACCGTTGCCGACATCGAGCTGAGCGCCGCCAAGGGCGCCGGCATCCTGTTCCTGCCATCGGGCGGCGCCACCGGCGGCACCATCGAGATCGTGCGGCCAAGCGGGGCGGGCGTGCGGCTGACGGTCGACTGGCTGTCGGGCGGCGTGGCGCAGTCGCCGCTCGCACAATGAGCGCCCGCCGCCGCCGCCAGGGCGGCTTCTCGCTGCTCGAGCTGCTGGTGGCGTTCGTCATCATGGCCTTCTCCCTGGGCATGCTTTACCAGGCCACCGGCGGCACCGTGCGCAGTCTCGGAGACACCGAAACGCACCTGCGGGCGACTGTGCTGGCGCAGAGCCTGCTCAATTCGCGCGACAGCGTGCCGGCGGCGGGCTGGAACGAAGCGGGGCAGAGCGCCGGCTTTGCCTGGCGCGTCAGCAGCGTCCCGCTGCGCACGGATGTGACCGATCTCAAGGTGCCGCCGCTGCAGCAGGTGGAGATCGTCATCGCGTGGACCGACCGCAACGGCCCGCGCCAGCTGGAACTGAGCACCTTGCTGCCGCAGGCCAAGCCGCCGGCGGGTCCGGGATGATGCGCGGCCGCCGCAGCGCCCGGGGCTTCACCCTGGTGGAAATCCTGGTCGTCATGACGCTGATGTCGGTGGTCATGCTGGCGTTGGGCGCGGCCATGCGCACGATCGCCCAGACCGAGGAACGGGTGGACCAGCGGCTGCAGCGGGACGACGAGATGCGGGTGGCGACCAGCTTTCTGTCCAGCACGCTGGGCCGGATCTCGCCGCGCCGCTCGCCGACCCTGGCGGCCGCGGGCGGCAACGTGCCCCTGTTTGCCGCGGCGCCAGCGCAAGTCATGTGGGTCGGCGTGATGCCGGCCCGCTATGGTGCGGGCGGGCGCTACTTCTTCCGCATCGCGCTGGAGCGCCAGGCCGACCGGTCCGATGTCGTGATCCGTTTCGCTCCCTGGACGCCGGCCGGCGCGTTTCCCGCCTGGGGCGGGGCCGATTCCCGCCCGCTGCTGCGCGCGGCGACCGGCTTCGCGCTGGAGTACCAGCAGCCGGACGGCTCGTGGCGCGGCGACTGGGCCGACCCGCAGACACTGCCGGGCCGCATCCGGATCTCGCTGCGCACGGCGGCAGTGGAATGGCCGCCGATCGTCATTGCGTTGCGCCAGCTGCCCGCCGGCGACAACGGGCGCGGCGGCTTTTCGTTGGGGCCGGAATGATGCGCGCACGCTCGCTCCCCGCCCGCCGCCCGCAGCAGGGGATGGCGCTGGTTGCCGTCCTGTGGATCGTGGCCGCCCTGAGCATCCTGGTGACGGGCATGGTCCAGGCGCACCGCGACGAGATCCGGCTGGTCGCGTCGGCGCGGCAGACGGTCCAGGGCAGTGCCCTGGGCAACGCGGCCGTGCAGCTGGTGCTGCAGCAGATGGCGGCACGCACCGAACCGGTGGCGCGCCTGAGCCGCATCGATGTCGAATTTGCGGGGCAGACCATCCCGGTGGAAGTGACGCCGCTGAACGGCCTGATCGACCTGAACCGGGCGCCGGAGGCGCTGCTCGCCGCCCTGTTCACCGTGGCCGGGAAGCTGGCGCCCGATGCGGCCGCCGGGCTGGCGAAGGCGCTGGTGGCGGCGCGCGCGGCGGGCCCGCTGACGCAGCGCGGGCCCCGCTTCGAGGCGGTCGAAGACCTGCTGCAGCTGCCGGGAGTGGACTTCGGCCTCTATGCTAGACTTTCGCCGCTCGTCACCACAGACGCCCTGGGCGGCGGCCGCGTCAATCCGATGGCCGCCCCCGAAGGGGTTCTTCTGGTGCTTTCTGACGGTGACGTCGCACGGGCTGCGCGGATCGCGGCCGGCAGGGACGGCGGTGGTCCGGGCGTTGATACAACCGACCTCCCCGCGCAATTTGTAGATACCGTGGCGACGACGCGCTTCAGGCTTGTGGCCCAGGTGCCCCTTCCTGATGGCAGGCGTTTGCTCAGTTCGCGCCTGGCGGAAACGGGCAAGCTCGCCGCCGACGGTGTGCCGTGGCGCATCTTCCAGGCCGAGGACCGGTTCGACCAGGCGCCGGCGACGATGAATTGAAATGACAATGCCCGACTCTCCCCCGATCCCGCGCACAGGCGGCACCGATTCCGCTCAGGCCCGGTTCGCGGCATGGCTGGGCGGCGTGCGCGCGCGTGCCGGTTCGCTGCGGACATGGGCCGCGCCGGGCCAGGCCGTGGCCTTGCGGCATCCCGATGGCAGCGAGTCGGTCTGGCAGGGCGGAATGCGGCTGCCGGATGGGGCAGCGGGCAAGGCGCCGAAGTTCGTCGCGGTCGAATTGCCGGAAGAGATGGTGCTGCGGCGCGACCTGCTGCTGCCGCGCATGACGCAGGAAGACAGCGCCGAAGCGGTGCGGCTGGAGGCGCGCAGCAACAGCCCCTTTGCCGCCGAGGACCTGGCGTGGGGCAGCGTGGAGCGCGAGCTGGAAGGCGGCCAGAAGAGCGTTTCACTGGCGCTGGCGTCGCGCCGCCACATCGAGCAATTCATGCAGCAGCGGTGGCCCGAGATGCTCGCCGCCGCCAGGCAGCCGGAAGTGTGGGCGATGTCCGCGCAGGGCGTGCCCGTGGTCATCCTGGGGTACGGCGAAGTCCATCGCCTGCATGACGCTTCGCTGGAGCGCCGCTGGAACTGGGCGCTTGCCGCAGTCGCCGTGGCCCTGGCGACGCTGGTGGCGATCACCCCGACGATCCAGCTGCGGTTGCGGGCCCTGGAGGCGGTGCAGGCCTTCGACACGGTGCTGCGCCGGGTCGCTCCCCTGGTGCGCAAACGCGACGAACTCGCGGCGCTGAACGACAAGGCGCGCGCCCTCGACCAGCTCGCCGCCGAGCGGGTCGATCCGGCCGCGGTGATGGAGTACCTGACCCGCGTGCTGCCCGACGACACCTATCTGTACAGCCTGGACATCCAGAAGAACAAGATCACCGCATCGGGCCATACGGTGGATGCGTCGGCGGTGCTGCAGAAGCTCAGCTCCGACCCGATGCTCAAGAATGTGAAGGCGCCGACCGCAGTGACGCGGCTGCCCGGTGCCGCCAAGGAAGCGTTCGTCATCGAATTCACCATGGAGCCCAAGCCCGTTGCGGCGAACGGCGCGGCGCTGGTGGCAAACGCATTGCCGCCCGCCGCCGGCGCCTCGACGGCGGCTTCGGCGCCGGTCGCTGTCCCGGCGGCGCCGGCGGCATCCGCAGCAGTGGCAGCGCCCGCCGTCGCTGCGGCGCCGGTTGCCGCGCCCAAGGCGCCGTTGCCGGCCAAGCCTGCCAGCGGTTCCTCGCCCTTCGTGATCGGGGGTTCGCGATGAGGTGGAACATTGCCCCGGCCCAGCGCAGCGCGCTCGCGCTGGCCTTCGGCTTCGTGGTCTTCATCGGCGGCCTGGGTGCATATGTGTACTCACGCCATGTGTGGGCGCAGGAGCGCCTGGCCGAACTCGAGCCCCGTTATGCCCGCCTGGTGGGCCTCGGCGAGAGCGGCCCGGCCCTCGACACCGCGCTGGCGCAACGGCGCGCGTTCCTGGCCCGCCATGCTTACCCGCTCGGGCAGGACGTCGCCCGCGCCGGCAGCGACGCGCTGCAAAGGGCGCGTGAAACGATGTCGCGCGCCGGCCTCGACGTGTCGACGACGCAGGTGCTGGCGGCCAAGGAAGTGGACGGCTTCGATCGCATTCCGCTGATGCTGCGGATGGAAGGCGAACTGCCCGCGCTGCAAAGCGCGCTGACGGTGTTGCCCAGCCTGTCGCCGTCGCTGTTCATCGAGAGCTTCACGATCCAGACCATCGGAATGCCCAAGGACGGTCCGCAGCGGCTGTCGTTGCAGGCGAACCTGTTCGTCCTGCGGAGCCGCAAATGAACCGCAGGCTGACCTTCGCGCTGCTGCTCGTTTCCACCGCGCTCGCCGGCCTGCTGATCTGGCTGTGGATCGGGCCGGATGGCAGCCTGCGCGGCATCCACTGGCAGGCGCCCGCCGCGATCCGCCCCGACCTGGGCAGCCTGTCGGCAACCTCGATCGGGCGCGACGACGCCGACGTGGGCCGGTACATGGCGATTCTCGATCGGCCCGTGTTCTCGCCGTCGCGGCGGCCGCCGCCGCCACCGCCGCCGCCCAAGGCGGTGGTTCCGGTGCGGGCCGACCCGCTCGATGGCATCCATCTGTACGGCCTGTTCAGCGGCGGCGGCAGCGGCGGAGTGATCGCCAGGGTGGAAGGCAAGACCCGCAGGATCAAGGTGTCCGAGGCCGTCGGCGACTGGAGCCTGAAGGAAATCAGGCCGCGCGACGTCGTGTTTGCCAAGGGAGCCGAGACCCGGGTCGTGCCCCTGATGCAGGCCAGCCAGGGCGCGGCAGGCGCTGCGCCCCGGCCGGCCTTTTCTGCGCCTGTGTGGCCCAGCGCTGCTCCGGCGCCGGCTCCGGCGGCCCCATCTGCTGCGCCGGCGCCCAAGGCACCGGCCGGCGCCGCGCCCAAGCCGGGCGCCTCCGCGCCTGCGAATCCCTTCGTCATCGGCGGTTCAAGATGAACTCTCAGGCGCCACGGGCATCCTATCTGCACAAAACAATGAACAAATCACGCTTTGCACTCTCCCTCGTCGCGCTGGCCGCTTGCAGCCTCGCGGCCGCCCAAGGCGAAGCAACCGTCGTGCCCGGGAGCAGCTTGAACACGGTCAGCCCCGTGCCCACCGTCGACAAGCCGAATCCGCAGCCGATCAACGGGGTGCGGATCATCCGCGGAACCGACCGCGTCGTCGCTCCGGCGCCGGCGGCCGTGCCCCTGACGGGAACGCCGAACACCTTCCGCTTCGAAGACGCACCGCTGCTGGACGTGGTGCACATCATCCTGCGCGACATCCTGAAGGTGGACTACATGATCCACCCGCCGGTGACGGGCACCGTGACGCTGGCAACCAAGGGCGACATCAGCCCCGACGACGCGGCTTACCTGCTGGAGAGCGCATTGCTCGCCAATGGGCTGGTGATGGCGCAGGACAGCCGCGGCACGTACCACGTGGGCCGCCCGGAAGCGCTGCGCGGCTTCGTGTCCGCGCCGCGCCAGGCGGGAAACGGGCCGCTGCAGCCCGGCTTCGGTGCCGTCATCGTGCCGCTGAAGTACATCGGTGCCGCCGAAATGGCCACCATCCTGCGGCCGATGCTGCCGCCCGAATCGCTGCTGCGCGTCGATACCGTGCGCAACCTGCTGGTGCTGGCCGGAACGCGAACGCAGGCCGAGGGCTGGCTGAGCATCGTGTCGACGTTCGACGTCGACCTGCTCAAGGGGATGTCGGTCGGACTGTTTCCCTTGAAATACGCATCGGTTCAGGAGGTCGAAGCTGCGATGCGCATGCTGTCCTCCGGCGGCCGGCCCGCCGCGACGGGCGCGCCGACCCCGCCGGGCAGCCCCGCCGACGCCGCTGCGGCCCTGGCGGAGAACCCGTTCTTCGGTGCGCTGCGGATCATGCCGATCGAACGCTTGAACAGCATCCTGGTCGTCACGCCCAAGGCTGCCTACCTGGAAGATGCCAGGCGCTGGATCGAACGGCTCGACCGCCCGGGCCTGAACCTCTCCGAGCAGGTGCTGCACGTGTATCCGGTCCAGAACGGGTCGGCGCGCCATCTGGCGGAAGTCCTCAACGGCATCTTCGGCTCGGGCGAGGTCAGGTCGCCCACGGCAACGGGCGTCGCTCCCGGACTGAATTCGGCCAGCGCGTCGACCTTCGGCAGCGGCGGCGGCGGCATGGGGATTCCGTCGGGCGCCGGCGGCATCAGCGCCGTGCTGCAGGCCGGGCAGGCCGCGGGCGCCCAGGCGCCTGCTCCCAGCGCCACGCCCTTGCGGCTGGGAAGCATCCGGGTCGTGGCCGACGAGGTCAACAACTCGGTCCTGGTCTATGGCACCGCGCTCGAATTCGCGAAGATCGAATCGGCCCTGCGGCGCCTGGACCTGCCCCCGACGCAGGTGCTGATCGAGGCGAGCATCGTCGAGGTCACCCTGACCGACGACCTCCAGTACGGCCTGCAATGGACCTTCAACGACGCGCAATCCAACGGCAAGGTGGGCACCAGCGTGCTGAGCAGCCTGGCCGGCGGAGTGCTCGGCGGACCGCTGGCAGGCTTCTCCTATACGCTGCGCAATTCGGCGGGCAACGTGCGCGCCGTGCTGAACGCACTGGCGGACAAATCGCTGGTCAAGGTGATCTCCAGCCCGTCGCTGATGGTGATGGACAACCACACGGCGCAGATCGTGGTGGGCAACCAGCAACCCGTGCAGTCGGGCCAGACCATCACGACCGGCGGCGTGATCTCCAACAGCATCGTCTACAAGGACACGGGCGTCGCCCTGGCCGTCACGCCCTCGGTGAACTCCGGGAACATGGTCACGATGACGATCAACCAGGCGGTGACGGACGTGGGCCAGATCGACACCGCCACCGGCCAGCGCGCCTTCCTGCAGCGGCAGATCAACAGCAAGGTGGCGGTGCGCTCGGGCGAAACCCTGGTCCTGGGCGGGCTGATCCGCGACAACTCGACCACCGGTTCCTCGGGCATCCCCTTGCTCCACGAGATTCCGATCCTGGGGGGATTGTTCGGAACGAAGAATTCGAACGGCCAGCGCACCGAGCTGCTGGTCATCATCACGCCCAAGGTCGTGCGCTCGGACGACGACGCGCGCGACGTCAGCGCCGAAATGCGCGATCGCATGAAGAGTTTCACCGGTTACAAGCCCTTCGGCGCGCTCGCTCCCGCGGGCGCTGCGCCGGCCATTCCGTTGCCCGCCGATCCCAATGCCGGCGGGCCCAATTCCATCCCCTGACTTTTTAAGCGGAGTTTCCATGCCATTTGTAATTTCCCCTGTCGTTGCCCGCTACGCAGCCGCCCTGGTGGCTGCCGTCGCCCTGGCCGGATGCGCCACCAAGCCCAGCGGTCCCGAACAGGTCGTCCGGGAACGTGCCACGCAGCAGTGGCAGGCGAGAATCGCCGGCGACCTGGACAAGAGCTACGGCTTCACCACGCCTTCGTACCGAGGCGGCACCTCGCTGGAGACGTTCAAGAAGGGCTTCGGCAGCGCTGTCGTGGTCAAGTCGGCCGAGGTCGCCACGGTGGTGTGCGAAACCACGGACAAATGCGTCGTGAACGCCAAGGTGGTGGCGCAGCCCAACCTCTTGCTGGGACGCCGTGCTGTTCCCCCCTTCACCACGTACATCGACGAAACCTGGCTGCGGGAAGACGGCCAGTGGTGGCTTTTCCCCACACCCTGAAAAATACCATTGGCTATGAGGGCGTCGGGCCCATACAATCGCGGCCGATGTGTTGGATTTAGTCAACACGTCAGACTTGGCAAGAAAAGGAAAGTGGTTTCGCCTGTAGGCCTATGCTACGATTTCCCGGCGTAATCAATTTCACAAGTAGTTGCGCTAACCAACTTATCTATGGAGTGTCTAATGAGGAAGAATCTGATTGCAATGAGCGTGGCCACGCTGGTTGCCGGTCTCGGCTTGGCCGGCGGCGCATCTGCTGCCGTGTTCGCTGACAACGGTGTCGCCACGACCACCCCCACCAATGCCACCGCTGAAACGGTGCAGAACGGTGGTATCGGTCATCAGCTCATCATCCCGTATTACAACGTTCAGGGCGGCAATGCCACCCTGTTCAACATCGTCAATACCGACCTGGTGAACGGCAAGGCCGTCAAGATCCGCTTCCGCGGCGCTTCCAACTCGGACGACGTGTTTGACTTCCAGCTGTACCTGTCGCCTGGCGACATGTGGGCCACCACGCTGACCAAGGCCGCTGACGGCACGGCCACGCTGGCCACGGTCGACAAGAGCTGCACGATCCCGAACACGATCAACGGCACCCCGTTCGTGACGGCTCGCCTGCCCAGCTTCCTGACGGCCGCCCAGAAGGCGCAGCAGACCCGCGAAGGCTACATCGAGATCTTCAACATGGCGGACATCCCGCCGACGACCCCGAATGCTGACGGCAGCTCCTCGGCAACGGCGAACCCGCTGTACACGGCCATCAAGCACGTCAACGGCACGCCGCCTGGCTGCAGCTCCGCTGCAATCAACGCGCTGGCAACCGATCCGGCCACCCTGGCTGCAGCGTATGCCGATGGCTTCCGCTCGCCGTCGACCGGCCTGTTCGCCAACTTCACCATCATCAACGTGCCGAAGTCCGGCGCCGAGACCGGTGAAGCTGTGTCGATCGCTGCCACCGTCGGTGTGAACGGCGCTAACGGCCGCGGCAACATCGTGTTCTTCCCGCAGGTTGCTGGCGGTGCTACCACCCCGGACAGCTTCACGGCTGACCCGGCCCTGCGCACTGTCGCAGGCGGCGCCACCGGCGTGCAGAACGGTTCTGGCGGCGCATACGCCGGCGGCACGGTTCCGATCATCGCTGCTTCCCAGTTCGACCTGCCTGACCTGTCGACCCCGTACCTGCTGCTGGCCGCTTACCCGCCCGTCGCTGCCGATCCGATCAACCAAGCTGAAGCTCTGACGCGTTCGCTGGCTGTGATGAACGTGATCAACGAGTTCATCACGGACCCGGTGATTGCCGCCAACACGGACTGGGTGTTCTCGCTGCCGACGCGTCGTTACAGCGTTGCACTGGACTACCGTCCGGCGACCGCCGCTGGTGTGACCAACGCCCAGCGCGCCTTCACGAAGTTCATCAATCGCGACTACTTCGATTCGACGAACTCGCCGGTTGCACTGAGCTCCACCACGGGCATGCCCCAGATCTGCGTCACCACGCAATCGACGGTGTTCTACGATCGTGAAGAAGGTACCTTCGTCGGTAGCAGCTTCGTGATCTCCCCGAACCCGCCGGCACCGCAGTTCGCCCTGTGCGGCGAAACCAACGTGCTGACCTTCAACTCCCCGTTCGGCGCGTCCGTCCTGGGTGCTGAAATCTCGTCGGCCAACACGACCGTTCCGAACAACGTCACCGTTGGTTGGGCTCAGGTCAACACGCCTGGTCTGACGACCGGTGCGGCTCCGAACGTTGGCGGCAACGGCCTGCCCATCCTGGGCAAGGCTTATGTCACCGCGCGCAACAACGCCGTGCAAGCTGGTTTCACGACCAACTTCGGCGGCAGCTGGGAACACCGTTACCAGCGTCCGCTGGTGCCTTGATCTGATTGGTTAGCGTAGTTTGAAAAGGCGGGGTTTACCCCGCCTTTTCTCTTTTTCCAAAGCGTATTGATGGCCCTAGAGATGAAATTCACTTCCGTCGCGTCCAGCCTGATGCTGGCCGCACTTGCTTCCTTTGCCTCCGCCCAGGTCCTGGCTGCGGACGCTGTCCTCGCCGAAACGAAGGACGCCAAGATCACGACCATGGACATCAAGGGCGATGCCCTTCGGTTCCCTGTCGAAGTTCAAAAAGCCAACCTGTCCAAGCCCGAGAACGTCCTGCAGATCGCCAACAACCTGGTGATCCGGCGTCAACTGGCCCTGAATGCAGAAGCAGCAGGCATTGCCAAGGACCCCGCCGTGATGGCCGCGCTGCACATTGCCCGCGACAAGGTTCTGTCCGATGCCCTGATTGCCAAGATCGATGCCGCCGCCAAGCCCAAGCCTGAAACGGTGGAACGCCTGGCACTGGCCAATTACAAGGCCAACCCGGAGCGCTTCCGCGCGCCGGCGGAGACCACGGCCCGCCACATCCTGATCAAGATGGAAACGCCCGATGCCAAGGCCAAGGCCGAAGCGATCCTGGCGCAACTCAAGGCCGGTGCGGACTTCGCGTCCCTGGCACGCGAGAAATCCGAAGACCCCGGCAGTGCCGTCAACGGCGGTTCGGTCGGTTCCTTCCCCAAGAACACCATGGTGGCTCCGTTCGAAAAGGCACTGGACAAGCTGGAAAAGCCCGGTGACATGAGCGGCGTGGTGGAAACCCAGTTCGGCTATCACATCATCAAGCTCGAAGGCCGCCGCCCCGCCGGCATCCGGCCCTACGACGAGGTGAAGGCCGCGTTGCAGCGAGAGGTCGAAACCAAGATCCTGAGCGACGCCCGGGTGGCCGAAGTCCAGAAGGTGCAGGATCTGGTCAAGGTCGACAAGGACGCGATCAGCGCCTTCGCGGCTTCGAACAGCAAGTAGCCGCCAGCATGGCACGGGCGCTGCAGCGACGCAGCGCGCCGTGCTGCCAGGAATCCCAATGACACCCCTTGCCGAAGAAGCGCGGGCCGCGTGGCGCGCCCGCTCGCTGGTCTGGGTGATGACGCGACGCGAAATCGTCGCCCGCAACGCCGGTTCGGCGGGCGGGTGGCTGTGGTCTTACGCGCAGCCGCTGTTGATGGTGGCTGCGTATTACCTGGTGTTCGATGTCGTCTTCGCCATGCGCCTGGGCGACAACGCGCCGACGAAGAAGGTCGGTGCGTTTCTCGTCGTCGGCGCCTTGCCGTGGATGGCCTTCTGCGACACCGTCAGCCGCGCGATGAACAGCTTGGTCGACGCCGGCAGCATGCTGCAGAAGAGCCCGCTGCCCGCCGTCCTGTTTCCCGTGCGCAGCGCACTGGCCAGCACGGTCATCTACGCGCCGATCATCCTCGGCCTGGCGCTCGCCTACGCGCCGATGCACCGGTTCAGCCTGGCCTTCGTGGCCATCGTGCCGCTGGTGGGAATGCAGCTGCTGCTGTCGCTGGTGCTGGGTTACCTGCTCGCGCTGTTTGCCGCGGCCATGCGCGACACCATCCAGGTCGTCGCCTTCCTCTTCTCGGTGGGCATCTTCCTGTCGCCGGTGCTTTTTCCGGCGACGATGTTCCCGCAGCCTTGGCGCTGGGTGCTCTGGTTCAACCCGATGTCGGCTCCGGTGATGGGCTACCAATCGATCCTGCTGCAGGGCGCATGGCCCGACTGGACGGTGTGGGTCGTGACCGCAGGCTGGATCCTGATGTTGACTGCCGCGCTTGCGGTGGTGGTCAGCCGCAGCCGCGACCAGCTGGCGGACTGGCTGTGAACGGCGTCACGCACCAGGCCGGGCTCGTGCTGCGGGCCGAGGGCCTCGGCAAGGAATACAGGCTCTACGACTCGCCGCGGCAGCGCCTGGCATCCCTGCTCACGGGCAAGGCCTCGCATCGCAGCCAGTGGGCCCTGCGCGACGTCTCGTTCGAGTTGCGCAGGGGGCAGTGCCTCGGCGTGATCGGCGACAACGGCGCCGGCAAGAGCACGTTGCTCAAGCTGATTGCCGGGACGCTCAAGCCGACCGCCGGCTCGCTCACCCAGGCCGGACGCGTGACCGCGATCCTGGAACTGGGCGCCGGTTTCCACCCGGAGTTCAGCGGCCGCGACAACCTGTTCTTCGGCGGCAGCCTGATCGGCATCGGGCAGGCACAGATGAAGCAACTGCAGGACTCGATCATCGAGTTCTCGGAGCTGGGGGAGGCCATCGACCGCCCGGTCAAGACCTACTCCTCCGGCATGGTGGTGCGCCTCGCGTTCGCCCTGGTGACGGCGGTGGAGCCCGACGTCCTGATCGTGGACGAGGCGCTGGCGGTCGGCGACCAGCACTTCCAGAAGAAGTGCGTCGAGCGCATCGAGGCGTTCCGCGAAAACGGCTGCACCATCCTGTTCTGCTCGCACAGCCTCTACCACGTGCGGCAGCTTTGCGACGCCGCCCTGTGGCTCGACGGCGGCAAGCAGCGTGCCTGGGGCCCGACCGAGCGCGTCCTGGCCGGTTATGAATCGCACGTGCGGGAACAGAACCAGATCGGGAACGTGAAGCCGGCCGGGACGCTGGAAACGGCAGGCGACGGTGCAGACGCGCAGCAACGTCCCGCTGCGCTGGCGTCCGAACGCCGCGGCGCCATCCTGTCGGTCAACGTGGCGGGGCTGGGCGCCGGCCAGCCGCCACTGCTCGCAGGGCCCGACCTGAAGGTGGAGATCGTCGCCCAGCTGGCCGAGGGCGAACAGCCGCACATGGGCGTGATGCTCGAACAATCGCATGGCGTCGGGATCACCGTGGCCGCCACCCATGCCGACCGTACGGCGCCGATCCGCGGCGCCGACGGCCTCTGGCGGGCCACCGTCACCTTCCCCGACCTGCCGCTGCACTCCGGCGAATTCGTGCTCAGCGCCTACCTCGCGGATTCGAAGGGCCTGGTGATCTACGACGAGTGGCACCACTGCACCTTCTTCGCATGGGAAGTTCCCAGCCTGGTGCCCGGGCTGCTGCAGCTGCCGCACCGCTGGGACTGAGGCCGGTTGCGTGAGTGCAGCACTAGGCCGCCTGCGCACCGAAGCGCGCGATCTCGCCGAGCTGGTGCTGCTTCCGGGCATTGCATCCCTGCTGCCGTGGTCGATCGGATTCAGGCTGTTGCGGCGGCTCGCCGAGGTCGCGCGGCCGTATTCCGACGCCGGACGAAGCGCACTGGCGCAGGCCCACAGCCGCGGCTGGGTGGGCGACGCCGCCCACTGGACGCGCGTGCGCCGACTGGTGACGCTCGTCGACCATGCCGACCTGTACCTCGCGCGGACACGCTCCGACCGGTGGATGGCGCGCCATATGGACGTCGAGGGCAGCTGGCTGCCGCCCGGCCAGCCCGGCATCATCTTCACCTTCCACTGGGGCGCCGGCATGTGGGGGCTGCGCCATGCCCGGGCGTCGGGCCTGCGCGCCCATGCGCTGGTCGCTCCGCTGGACGGCGCGCAGTTCGCCGGCCGGCGCGTCCTGCTCGCCTACGCGCGCGCGCGCACCGCGGAGGTCGCGCGGGCCCTCGGGTGCCCCACCCTGGATATCTCGTCCAGCCTGCGCCCGGTGCTGCAGGCGCTGCGTCGCGGCGAACAGGTTGTCGCGGCGGTGGACGTCCCCGCTGACCTGGTCAGCGCCAGCCAGGAGGTCGAGCTGCTCGGGATGACCGCTCGGGTGCCGCGCGGGCTGTTGCGGCTGGCGGTGGACCAGCGGGTGCCGGTGACCGTGTACCTGACGGGTCTGAAACCGGCGTCCGGCCGGCGCTTCCTTCGCATCCACCAGCTCGGCGTCCATGACAGCGTGGACACCCTCGCCGCGCAGGTCTTTGGCCACCTGGACCGCGCGATCCGGGAGGATCCGCCATCCTGGCATTTCTGGGGTGAAGCCGAACGGGTGTTCGCCCGCCCCTGAGGCGCCGCGGCCATTGCGGGCCAGATATACTTTTTGGAGAGCGGAAGCAGCCCCTGGTGCCGGTCCATGCGCAATGGACCCCTGCTTCCCGACCCCCGATGTACGACTACCTGTATCCCTATTTCTTCCAGAGCTTCCACGCCATGTACCTGGCGTTGAGCGTGCTGGTGCCGCTGATGGTGCTGGAAGTCCTGGTGCCCGGGCGCCGCCTGCATTGGCCGACGGTGGCATTCAACCTGGCCTACGCACCGGTGTTCATTGCGGTCGCTGCGATGGCGCTGCAGCCCATCGCCTCGCGGCTCGATCCCCACCTGACGCTCAACCTGCTGAACGGGCGGGCGCAACACTGGGGAGCCTGGCAAGTCGGGCTGTTGGCGCTGGTCTATCTCGCCTGTTATGACTTCCTGTACTACTGGCTGCACCGGGCGCAGCACAGGTTCGCATTGCTCTGGCGCTTCCACCAGTTCCATCACGCGGACGTCAATCTGTCTGCCTCGTCGGCGTTCCGCCACCATTGGCTGGAAGATACCTTCCGCTATTTCAGCATCGCCGTGCCGTTGCTGCTCCTGTTCGGCAACATCGGCGGAGTCATTCCCTGGCTGGCTCTGTTCATGGGCGGGTACGGATTGTTTATCCACTGGAATACCAGGCTCGGGCTGGGGCCGCTGGATGGGGTGTTCGTGGGGCCCCGCTACCACCGCATCCACCATTCGCTCGCCCCCGAACATCGCGACAAGAACTTCGCGATCTTCTTCCCGGTGATCGACCGATGGTTCGGCACCCAGGTGCTTCCGGAACCGGGCCAGGTGCCGGTCACCGGGGTGGTCGGCCTGCAGTCCCCCAACCACCTGAAGCACCTGCTTCCGCTGCCGCCGCGAAACGCCGGCTGAATCCTGCTCCCCGGGCACGCGGAAGCCGAACTTACTGCGCCATCTGATGCGAGTAAGGCTCCGGCCAGTCGTACCGGTGAGTGGCCATCGTGCTCAGAGTCACCGCGAAGAATGTGCCCGCCGCCAGCAGCAGCGATGCCAGCAGGATGCGCCAATGCAGCGCAAAGTCGCGCCGCAGCTGCTGCGCGTCGAAGTGGAAGGCGATGACGCAGTACGCGAGCATGTGCAGGGGCAGGAAGAAGCGCGTCTCGATCCCGCCCGGAACGATGGCCAGCACCGGCAACACCACCAGCGCCAGTGAAATGGGCCATGAAGCCGGAACCGCCCGCCAGCCGCTGTCGCCCGGCTGAACCGTGCGTGCGCGGACCGACACAGCCACCCACGCAGCCAACGCAAGGACCAGGAAGTTGAACAGCGCAGTGCGGTTGCGCAATGGCGACGGCTTGTGCGTGTAGACCAGGCCGTCGCGGACGTCCAGGCCATTGATCACATGGCGACTGTACAGCGCCAGGAAATCGAGCGGGTGCAGCACCACGACCTTGAGGTAATACCGCAGCGAGAACAGGTCGCCGCCGTCCATGGTGTCCCTGAACAATTTCGCCCCGGCCGGGTCGAAGTAATAGGCGTGCGAACTCAGCGCGTCGGCATACAGCGTGGTTTCATACCGCTGCAGCGTCATGCCCCTGACCAGCTGGGTGGCGAACAGGCTCTTGTTGTCGATGTCGCTCTGCACAGCCAGGCTGTTGACACCGTGGGTGTACTTGTTGATGGCCGCTTGCGGCAGCGAGACGAGCAAGACGCCTGCTGCGAAAGCGGCCAGTCCGACCCAGCGGGGAAAAGGCGCCTTGGCCCAGGCGCCGCGGATCGTCAATACGGTCAGCAGGCCGAGCGGGACTCCCCCGAACAGATAGATCGTCCGGGTGTTGTAGGCCGCCCCCATCAGGATGCCGGCTGCAAACAGCATGCCGATGAACCGCTTGCGCGATCCGGTGGCCGCCAGGCCGCGCAAGGCGCACATCAGTGCCGTGAAAGCCAGCAGCACCGCGGGCAGGTCGCTCAGCGGATAAAGCAGCATGCCGGGAAACAGGATCGCCAGCAGCACGACCGGCACCAGCCGGCGCAGCACGGAGAGCCTGCCGCCGAAGGCCTGCCTGAACGCAGCCGGCAGCAGTGTCGTCAACAGCACTCCGTAGGTCAACGACATCCCGGCGCGGTAAGTCAGCAACGGGTAGCCGGTGACGGTGGTGAGATAGTGGAGCGGAGTCAGCAGCGCCGGAAAGAAATAGCCCCGGATGCTGCGCTCCGTGCGGAGATTTTCGAACGTGGCCAATGCCCAGTAATGGTCGGAGTCGTAATGGAACCTGGTGAAGTTGTAGTCGTAGTGCAGCGCCAGCAGAAACAGGGTGGCGATCACGCAGGCGAGCGTCGCCTGGTGCCTGTCGATGAATTCAGCCAGTCGGACGGACGAGAGCGGACGGTGCACGAGCATGCTCAGGCCCGCAGCCAGCTCTTGACGCGGGTCTGCAACCGCAGCGGCAATGCGCGCGCAACCAGGCGCAACGGGGGCGCGGCGCGCAGGTGCACCAGCGCCGCCAGCGTCCAGCGCCGCAGGCGCCGGTGTTGCCGGTCCGTGCCATGGCCTTCGCCGGTCGACAGGGCCGTCAGCAATTCGGGCGCGATCGCAGCGGCGACGTCCATCGGCCGCACGTTGCGCAGGTAGTCGTCGTACGTCCAGGCGCCGATCAGGGCGTCGGCCTTGCTCTCGACCACTTCCCATTGGGGTTGCGGGGAAACACCTTCGACGAAATTCTTCAGGCGCACGTCCTCGAAGAACGCCAGCCAGTCGGCGGCGGCGGTATCCCACGGCTTCACCCAGGTCCAGCGCCGGCCGCTCAAGCGCTCGGGAAAGGAGCCGATGTCGGGCGCCACGATCGGGCAGCCGGCCACCAGCGCCGAACTGAGCGTGTAGCTGTAGGTCTCGGGCCAGAGCGCCGGAAACCAGATCAGGTCCGGCTTGATCCACGCCAGCAGGCCCGGCAGGTCGCTTTCCAGGTACGGCCCGTGCACGGTCAACGCGGCCCGGGGTTGCTTGAGCAGGTCGCGGTAGGCGTGGCCGATCAGGTGGAACTCGAGCGGCGCCCGGGCGCGGGCCGCCAGGCTCGCAACGTCCTCGAGCACGTCGGCGCCCTTGATGCGGCTCAGGCCGCCGAGCACGACCACCTTCAGGCGGGCATCGGCGGGCAGCGGCAGCACTTCGGGGGCCGGCACGCCCGCCAGGCGATCCATGTCGGTGTGCGGCGCCAGCCGCACGTCTGCCGCGGGGAACATCCGCACGAAGCGGCGCGCCGTGTCCCGGCTCGGAGCCAGCACGTGGCGTGCAGCGGACAGCAGCTGGGCATGCCGCGCGCGCCACTGCGCGACGTCCAGCCCGCCCGGCGCGGGGGCCTTCGGCACGCAGTGCGCGCATTCGCCCAGGCCGGTCTCGCCGCAGTAACGGTCGGTCTCGTCGGTCAGCGAGATCTGCGTGCACATGCTGTAGAAATCGTGGGCGGTGAAATCCCAGCGCACGCCCAGCTGCGTTCCCAGTTGCAGGATCTCGTCGCGATGACCGAGCAGATGGTGGTAATGCACGTGCGCGATGCCCAGTCCGCGCAGCACCTCCAGCAGCGTTTCCCATTGACACGGCAGCGCGAAATCCAGCCGGAAGCCGGCGCCGGGCTCGAGCAGTTCCAGCCGCACCGCGCTGCCCGGCGTCGGCCGCAGCGAGAAGAACACGGCCCGCCCGTCCAGGTGCTGCGCCAGCTCGCCGGCATGGCGCACGGTGCCGCCGCTGCGGTCGTGCAGCACGGCGACCACGCCGGGCAGCCCGCGCGCCCGCACCCGGGCAACGTCGACCGCCAGCCGCGCTCCGCGGGCCGGATCGGCGGCGACGAAGGCATGCACGATGCCGTCGTAGCTGGGGTGCAGGCGGCGCAGCTTCTCCACCGCCTCCCGTTCGCGGGCGCTCTTGCTGTCGCCGAAACTGACGCCGCCGGTGTGCAGCACGAAGGTGTCGAGGGCATGCAGGTTGCGCCAGCCGGCGTCGGCGGCGCGCCGGCAGAAGTCGTTTTCCTCGCCGTAGCCCTTGCCGAAGTTCTTCACGTCGAACAGGCCGATGGTGTCCAGGCAATCGCGCCGGATGTACATGCAGAACCCGACGCCGGTCGGGACGTCCACCACCTGGCCGGCGTTGGTGGCGGCGAACAGCGCGTCGAGGCTGTCCGTGTCGCAATGCGGCGGCAACTCGTTCGGCTCGCAAAAGCGCGGGTAACTGCAGATGGTGGCGTTGTTGGAGAACGGCGTGACCGAGGCGATGCGGGCGTCGCTGTACGCCGCCCGGCGCAGCCGGTCGAGCCAGTCGTTGGCCACTTCGGTGTCGCTGTTGAGGAGCAGCACGTCGTGCTGGTCGCTGACCGTCATGCCACGATTGACCGTGCCGACAAACCCCAGGTTGTCGGCGTTCTCGAGCAGCAGGATGCGCTTGTCTCGTTGCGCGACTTCCCGCAACCACGCGGTGACCTGGGGTTCGGGGCTGGCGTCGTTCACGATGACCAGCCGCCACGGCGTCGCGCAGTTGGCCGCCAGCACCGATTCGACGCACTGGCGCGTGTCCGCAAGGCCCTTGTAGACAGGCACGATCACATCGACGGTGGCAACCGTCGGCGTCACGGGCTGCCGCGCCTTGGCGACCGGCAGCGGCTCTGGCGGGCGCTTGCCAAGCAGCCGTTCGACCTTCATCTTGGCCCGCACCAGCGGGCGCGTCGCGCGAAACACGGTGGAACTCTCGATCCAGCGCAAGTGGGCAGCCAGGGCTTCATACATCTTTCCCAGGTTGGCCTGGTTGATCTGGAGCGCGAGCTTCTCGCGCGCCAGCAGGTCTTTCTCGTCGCCCAGCCGGGCGTTGTGCTGCTGCAGCAGCGCAAGCCGTTCGGCCAGGTCGCGCTGCTCCCGCGCCAGCGCTTCGGCGTGAGCCTGCTCCTGCAGCAGGCGCTGGCGTGTCTGTTCCGCTTCGCGAACGGCTTCGACCCTGCGCTGCTCGGCGTCTGCGCGCAGCTGCTCGGCTTCGGCGCGCACTGCCCTGGTTTGCGCGTTCGCCTGCTCCCAGGCCTTCGCCTGCGCTTCGATCGACTCGACGCGCACGCGCTCCAGCTTTTGTTCCAGCGGCTGCACCACACCGGCCAGCGCCATGTAGTCGGCCGACATCGGCCAGCCCAGCTCCACTTCGAGGGCGACTTGGGCAGCGCCGGCGCAGGCCTGCAAGGTGCGCAGCGGGACGGGCAGGATGATGTTCGGGTCTTCGCCATGCAGCAGAACCACGGCGGCCGAGGCCGGCCAGGGAGAGCGCAGCAGCATGTCGTGGTGTTCCGCCGCCTCCAGGGCCTGCAGGCCGTCGGTGTCACAGCGCCACTGCCACACCACCTGGCCATTCACCACCAGGCTGATGCGATGCAGTTGCAGGAAGCCGGCCCGGTCCGCCGGGTCCAGCCGCAGGCCGGTGGGCGCATTGGCGCCGGCGGGCAGCGAAAACCGCAGCACCTGCCGGTCCCGCCCGATCACGCCGGCCGCAACCAGCTTGCGGTCTTCGCGGTAGCCGTCGGCGCCGCCGACATAGAGCTGCGCCGAGAACAGGGCGTCGGCAGCGGGACCTGCGGCGTCGACGTCGCTCACCGGGCCGACCCCAGGGCGCGCTGCCAGCACCAGCTGGTAGGTGCCCGCATCCGGCACCGCGAGCAGGTAACGCGCCACGGCCGGCGGCAGGTCATCGAAGGCCAGCTTGAACTCGGACTCGTTCAGGGGCCGCTCGATCGCTTCGATGGCCCCTGCGGACCAGCCCTCGGCCTGCAGGAACTGCAGCAGGGAGCGGCGGGTGAAGAAGCGCAGGTGGGTGCGATCGAGCAAACCCTCGTCGCGGTAGGTGAAGTCGCCGTGCAGCAATTCGGCCACCAGCCCGCAGTAGCCTGCATTCGGCACCGAGATCAGGATCTGGCCGCCCGGCGCGAGCAACTCGCGGCAGCCGTTCAGTGCGGTTGCCGGCTGGCGCAGGTGTTCGAGCACGTCGGCGCAGACGATGAAGTCGTAGTGCTCTCCGCTGAACGCGAGGTGCCAGTCCGGGCGCTCCAGGTCGCCAACCTCGACCCGGCGATAGTGCGGCCGCGCGATGGCCGCTTCCTGCTCGTTGATGGTCAGCCCGTCGACGGTGCATCCGGCATGGGCGCGCAGGTGCTCGCCCAGCGCCCCGCTGCCGGTGCCCAGGTCCAGCACGCGGCTGCCCGCAGCGACCATGCCGGCCAGCACGGACAGGGAGCTTCGCTCGCCCTGCGCGATCGCGCGCAGGTAGACATGCAGGTCCTTGCTGGCGTCCGTCATGCCGCTCAGGCCTCAGCCCGAGCCACGGACCCGCCCTGGGCGTTGTAGTGGGTGTCTACCCACTGGCGGTACGCGCCGCTGGTGACCGACTCCACCCACTGCTGGTGGGCGAGGTACCACTCCACGGTCTGGCGGATGCCCTGCTCGAAGCCGATCGTGGGCTGCCACCCGAGTTCGCCGGCGATCTTGCTGTCGTCGATGGCATAGCGGCGGTCGTGGCCGGGCCGGTCTTTCACGTGCGTCACCAGCTCGCTGTGGCGCCTGCCTCCCGGCATCGGGCGCACCGCGTCCAGCGTGTCGCAGATCGCCCGCACCACGGCCAGGTTGCTGCGCTCCGAGCGGCCGCCGACGTTGTAGGTTTCCCCCGGCCGGCCGCGCTCCAGCACCGCCCGGATGGCGCGGCAATGGTCTTCCACGTGCAGCCAGTCCCGGACCTGGAGGCCGTCGCCGTAGATGGGCAACGGCTTGCCGAGCACGGCGTTGTGGATCACCAGCGGAATCAGCTTTTCCGGAAACTGCCGCGGCCCGTAGTTGTTGGAGCAGTTGGTGGTGAGGGTCGGCAGCCCGTAGGTGTGCCGATAGGCCCGCACGAAGTGGTCGGACGCGGCCTTCGACGCCGAATAGGGGCTGTTCGGCTCGTAACGGTGTTCTTCGGTAAAGCCGGCGTCGTCGGGGCCCAGCGACCCGTAGACCTCATCGGTGGATACATGGAGGAAGCGCAAGGCCGCTGCATCGGCCGGCTGCAGGGCCTTCCAGTACGCCAGCACCGCATCGAGCAGCCTCAGCGTTCCCATGACGTTGGTTTCGGCGAAGGCCAGCGGCCCCGAAATCGAACGATCCACATGGGTCTCGGCGGCAAAATTCAGCACCGCGCGCGGCTTGTGCTGGGCCAGCAGCCGGGCGGTCAAGGCGCTGTCGCCGATGTCGCCCCGATGAAAGCTGTAACGCGCGTCGCCGTCGAGGGCGCTCAGGTTGCCCGGATGGCCGGCATACGTCAGCAGGTCGAGGTTGACCACCGGCTCATCGGTGGATTGCAGCCATTGCAGGATGAAAGCCGACCCGATAAAGCCGCAACCCCCGGTCACTAGAATCATGATTGAGCTGTTTTCCGAAATATTCTTTTGAACCGCTCGGATTGTAAGTGTCCGCAGCGTTGCGCCCCTCGGTCCGCCCGGTAACGCCAGGGGAGGCGAGCCAGCGGCCGGACCGGGCCGATCGGGGCCCTGGCCGGGCCGCAGGCCGGAATCATTAGAATCGTGGATCTCTGCCTTCATAGGTTGCCAGCGTTTTGCCAGACTCCAGCGCCATCACTCACTTGACCTTGCCACCCAACAGGGGACTGGCAACCCTCACGGTTTCAATCGTCAGCCACGAGCACGACCTGTGGATCGCAAAGCTCATGGCCCAACTTTGCGAAGTGCATGGCGGCCTCATTGCGCACGTGGTCCTGACCCACAACCTGCGGGCCGAACCGGTTCCCACGCCGGCGATCGGCTGGCCGTTCAAGCTGACGCAGGTGTTCAACGAGTCGCCGGCGGGTTTCGGCACCAACCACAACCGCGCCTTCGAGCTGTGCCGCACGAACTTCTTCTGCGTCCTCAATCCGGACATCGAGCTTTGCGATGCTTCGGTCTGGCCGCGGCTGCTGCAATGCATGTCCGATTCCCAGGTCGGCTGCGCCTACCCGTCCCTGCTCAATGCCGACGGCACCCGCCAGGAAAACGAACGCGAGGTGGTCACGCCGATGGCGCTGGTGCGCCGCCACCTGCTCAAGAACCCGCAGCGCCGCGCCGATTGGGCCAGCGCCGCCTTCTGGCTGGTGTCGGCGCGGGCCTGGCGCAGCATCGGCGGCTTCGACGAGAGCTATTACATGTACTGCGAGGACGTGGACTTCTGTCTGCGCCTGCAGATGGCCGGCTGGAAGCTCGCGCGTGCCGACGCCACCGCGGTGCACGACGCCGGATGGAGCAGCCGCCGGCTTGGCGCCTACCTGGTCTGGCATCTGAGCAGCCTGGTGCGGCTCTGGATGCAGCCGACGCTGCGCCGTTACCTGTCCTGGCGTGTCAACGGGGCTTGACGCCCGGAGGGCGCTGCAAAAGGCGCGACAATAGCGCCGGATGCTCTTTCTTGTAATTTTGTGTTTGGCGTGCGCCTGTGTCGCAACGGCCCTTCTGGTGCGCTTCAGCGCAGAGCATGCCCGTCAATACGGCCTCGGTGTTCCCCAGCGTTTCCATTTCGGCCACGTGCCGCGCCTTGGCGGCGCGGCGATGCTGGCGGGCTGCTCGCTCGGCTGGGGCTGGATGGCGCTGTCGGGCCCGCTGGGGCTGAGCAACCAGATCCGCATCAGCGGCTGGATGGCGCTCATCTTGTGGGTCGTGATGACCATCCCCACAGTCGGCGGCATCATCGAGGACCTGACGCAGCGCCTTGGGCCGCGCTTTCGCCTGCTGCTCACCGGACTGGCGGCGGTCATCGCGGTGAGCATGCTCGGGCTCGCTGTGCCGAGCCTGGGTCTGCCCGGCATCGACGACCTCTGGCTGGCCCATCCCTGGCTGGGGATGGCGCTGGCCATCTTCGCCATCACCGGGCTGCCGCACGCGTTCAACCTGATCGACGGCTACAACGGGCTGGCCGGGCTGGTGGCCCTGATCTGCTGCCTGGCCGTGGCGTATGTCGCGCTCCAGGTCGGTGACCGGCAACTGGCGGGCCTGGTGCTGTCCCTGGCCGGAGCGACGGCCGGCTTCCTGCTCTGGAACTACCCGCGCGGACTGATCTTTGCCGGTGACGGCGGGGCCTACCTGTGGGGCGTCGTGATCGCCATGGCCTGCGTGATGCTGGTGCAGCGCCATCCGCAGGTCTCGCCGTGGTTCCCGGCGCTGCTGCTGATCTACCCGGTGTGGGAAACGGTGTTCTCGATCTGGCGCAAGGCCACCCGTGGCGTTTCGCCCGGCGTGGCCGACGCCTTGCACTTCCACCAGCTGATCTACCGGCGCATCGTGCGCGAAGTCTTCCACGACGACGAGTCGCGCCGCATGCTGATGCGCAACAACCGCACCTCGCCCTACCTGTGGGGCTTCGCACTGCTGACCGTGTGTCCTGCCGTCATGTTCTGGAACCACACCTACGTGCTGATGGGGTTCACGCTGCTGTTCGTGGTGTCGTACGTGTTTGCGTACCGCACCATCGTGCGCTTCCGCGTCCCGCGCTGGCTCAGGCGCTAGGGCAGCGGTGCCTGCCGCGCATGCGGCACAATTTGGCCATCCACGCATCCTCACGAGGACCCATGACAGCGCTTCCTTCCATTGCGCCGCGCGACAAGGCCGAAATCCTGGCCCAGGCGCTGCCCTATATCCGCAAGTTCCATGGCAAGACCATGGTGATCAAGTACGGCGGCAACGCCATGACCGATCCCGAACTGCAGGCGGACTTCGCCGAGGACGTGGTGCTGCTCAAGCTGGTCGGCATGAACCCGGTGGTGGTCCATGGCGGCGGGCCCCAGATCGAGCAGGCGCTCAACCGCCTGGGCAAGAAGGGCGAGTTCATCCAGGGCATGCGCGTGACCGACGACGAAACCATGGAAGTGGTGGAGTGGGTGCTGGCCGGCCAGGTGCAGCAGGACATCGTCGGCCTGATCAACCAGGCCGGCGGCAAGGCCGTGGGCCTGACCGGCCGCGACGGCGGCATGATCCGGGCCCAGAAGCTCAGGATGGTGGATGCCAACGACCCGAACAAGCAGCACGACGTCGGCCAGGTCGGCGACATCGTGACCATCGACCCGAGCGTCGTGATCGCGCTGCAGGACGACCAGTTCATCCCCGTCATCAGCCCGATCGGCTTCGGCGAGGACAACGAGAGCTACAACATCAACGCCGACGTCGTCGCCGGCAAGCTCGCCACGGTGCTGCAGGCGGAAAAGCTGTTGCTGCTGACCAACACGCCCGGGGTCCTGGACAAGAGCGGCAAGCTGCTGACCGACCTCACGGCCCGCGAGATCGACGAATTGTTCGCGGACGGCACCATCTCCGGCGGCATGCTGCCCAAGATCAGCGGCGCGCTCGACGCCGCCCGCAGCGGCGTCAACTCGGTCCACATCATCGACGGCCGCGTGCCGCACTCGCTGCTGCTGGAGATTCTCACCGAGCAGGCCTACGGGACCATGATCCGGTCGTTCTGACGCGCCGGCGGGGTAAGCGCGCACTTGGACGCCGGGGCGCTTGCCGGGCCGCGGGAAAACCCCAGAGTGGGCTGTGCGAGAATTGCCGCCACACCTCTTGCCCACCCAATGCCCGACTCGCAGCTGAGCACCCCAGAGCCTCTTCCCGAAGCGGAAAGCGCCGCCGCGCCGGTCCGCAAGCGCCCCAAGCCGGGAGAGCGGCGCGTGCAGATCCTGCAGGCGCTGGCCACCATGCTGGAACAGCCCGGCGCCGAGCGCATCACGACCGCGGCGCTGGCCGCGCGGCTGGAGGTGAGCGAGGCGGCGCTGTATCGCCACTTCGCCAGCAAGGCCCAGATGTTCGAGGGGCTCATCGAGTTCATCGAGCAGAGCGTCTTCACCCTGGTCAACCAGATCACCGAGCGTGAAAGCGTCGGCGCCGCGCAGGCGGCCAAGATCGTGACCATGCTGCTGCAGTTCGCCGAGAAGAATCCGGGAATGACGCGGGTCATGGTGGGCGATGCGCTGGTGTTCGAGAACGAGCGGCTCCAGCAGCGCATGAACCAGTTCTTCGACAAGATCGAAGCCACGCTGCGGCAAAGCCTGCGCACCGGCGCGGAAAGCGATGCAGCGACGCCGAGCGCGGACGCCCAGGTCAAGGCATCGATGCTGACCAGCTTCGCGGTCGGGCGGCTGCAGCGATTCGCCCGCTCGGGCTTCCGGCGGATGCCGTCCGAGCATCTCGAGGCCAGCCTCGCGCAGATGCTCTAGGGCCCGGCGCCGATGTTGGAAACCCGGCTGGCGGGCGAATCGGTCGCGCTCCATCCGAGCGGCGCGATGGTCCTGGAAGCACGCCGCACCCTGCTGATCGCCGATGCCCACTTCGGCAAGGCGGTGAGCTTTCGCCGGCTGGGCGTGCCGGTGCCGCGCGGCACCACCACCGACAACCTGGACCGGCTCAGCGCCCTGGTGGCGGACAGCGGCGCCCGGCGCATCGTGTTCCTGGGCGACTTCCTGCATTCGCGCCGTTCCCATGCCGCCGGCACGCTGGCGGCGATCGGCCGCTGGCGCGAGGCGCACGCGGACCTGGAATTGACGCTGGTGCGCGGCAACCACGACGACCGGGCCGGCGACCCGCCGTCCAGCTTCGGCATCGAAGTGGTCGACGAACCGTTGCCGGTGGGCCCGTTCGCGTTGTGCCACCACCCCAGGCCGATCGCCGGACGCTACGTGCTGGCCGGCCACTGGCATCCCTGCATCAGCGTCAGGGGCCGCGCCTTCGAGCGGCTGCGGCTGCCCTGCTTCTGGTTCGGCGACGACAGCGGGGCCCGGCCGGCGCATGCCGTCGGCGTGCTGCCCGCATTCGGCGCATTCACCGGCATGCACGGCATCGAGCCGCGCGCCGGCGACCGCGTCTTCCCGGTGGCGGGGGATGTGGTGCGCGCTCTGCCGTGAAGAAGCCTCAGCCGCGCCGTCCTTGATCGACGGGATTGGCCTTCGATGCGTCGGGCGCCCGGGTCAGGTCCGGGATGCCGCTGTCATGCGACGCTGACGCCAACCTTCCGCCCGGCCGCGACGATCTCCGCCCAGGTGTGCCCGTCGACGGCGACGCCATCGCGCTCCCGGCTCTTGCGCGCCTCGCGCTCCGGCTCGCCGGCGATGCGCACCGCATCGAAGCCGGGCGCCGGCGGGCTGCGCCGGAGCCAGTCGACAAAGGCCAGCGTTTCCTGCTCGAAGGCGCGCTGCGTGCCCAGTCGCTTCGGATCGATCAGGATGACGAGCATGCCGTTGATCACCGCCTTGGCGTTGTCGGCCTGCCGGTGCCAGGTGCCGCTGCCGGTGAGGGCGCCGCCGAGCAATTCGCACGCAACGGCCATTCCGTACCCCTTGTGCTCGCCGAAGGGCATCAACGCGCCGAACAGGCCGGCGCCCGGACCCCCGTCGGACTGCGGCACCACCACCACGCCCGGGTCGTTGGTCGGCCGGCCGTGCTGGTCGATCAGGTAGCCGTCGGGCACCCGCCTGCCTTCGTTGTGGGCGACGCGCATCTTGCCCTGCGCCACCCGGCTGGTGGCGAAATCGAGCACGAAAGGCTCGCGGCCCGCAATCGGCACGCCGATGCAGCAGGGGTTGGTGCCGAACCGGCCGTCGCCCCCGCCCCATGGCGCGACCACCGGCCGCGACAGCACGTTGACGAAATGGATCGCCACCAGGCCCTGGGCCACGGCCATCTCCGCGAAGTGGCCGATGCGTCCCAGGTGGTGCGCGTTGCCCAGCGCGAGGATGCAGCTGCCCAGCTCGGTCGCGCGCGCGATGGCCATCTCCATGGCCTGCACGCCGACGATCTGGCCGTAGCCACGCTGGCCGTCCAGCGTCAGCAGGCTGCCGGCGTCCAGCTGCACCTTCGCGCTGGAATTGGGAATGAGGCCGCCCTCCAGCACCGCATCGACATAGCGCGGGATCATGCCGACGCCGTGCGAGTCGTGGCCGCTGAGGTTGGCGAGCACCAGGTTGGCGGCGACCTGCTGCGCTTCGTCCGGCAGGCTGCCGGCGCCGATCAGCACCGCCGCGCATTGCTCGCGCAGTGCCTGGGGCTGGAGCAATTTGTTGTCCATCGAATGTTCCTTCACGTCACATCACCGCGCCGACTTGCCACGGCACGAACTCGTTCTGGCCGTAGCCATGCTTCTCGCTCTTGGAGGCCTCGCCGGAGGCGGTGGCCAGCACCAGCTCGAAGATCCGCCGGCCCATCTCGGCGATCGTGGCCTTGCCGTCGATGATCTCGCCGCAGTTGATGTCCATGTCCTCTTCCTGCCGCTGCCACAGCGCCGTGTTGGTCGCCAGCTTCAGCGAAGGCGAGGGCGCGCAGCCGTAGGCCGAGCCGCGGCCGGTGGTGAAGCAGATCATGTTGGCGCCGCCCGCCACCTGCCCGGTGGCGCTCACCGGGTCGTAGCCCGGGGTGTCCATGTAGACGAAGCCGTGGGCCTTCACCGGTTCGGCGTATTCGTACACCGCCTCCAGGTTGGTAGTGCCGCCCTTGGCGACGGCGCCCAGCGATTTTTCCAGGATCGTGGTCAGGCCGCCGGCCTTGTTGCCGGGCGAGGGGTTGTTGTTCATCTCGCCTTCGTTGACCTCGGTGTAATGTTCCCACCAGCGGATGCGCTCGATCAGCTTCTCGCCCACCTCGCGCCGGATGGCGCGGCGGGTCAGCAGGTGCTCGGCGCCGTAGATCTCCGGGGTTTCCGACAGGATGGCGGTGCCCCCGTGCGCCACCAGCAGGTCGACCGCCGCGCCCAGCGCCGGGTTGGCGCTGATGCCCGAATAGCCGTCGGAGCCGCCGCACTGCAGGCCGATGGTGATGTGCGAGGCGCTGCACGGCTCGCGTTTCACCGCATTCGCTTTCGGCAGCATCTCCTTGACCAGCGCGATGCCCTTTTCCACCGTCTTGCGGGTGCCGCCGGTGTCCTGGATGTTGAACACCTTGAGCGTGTCGCCTTCGCGCAGGCTGCTGTGCGCCAGCCAGGCGTTGATCTGGTTGGCTTCGCAGCCCAGGCCCACCACCAGCACGCCCCAGAAGTTGGCATGGGTCGCGTAGCCGGCCAGCGTGCGCTCCAGGATCTGCATGCCCATGCCCTCGGTGTCCATGCCGCAGCCGGTGCCGTGCGTCAGCGCCACCACGCCGTCGACCATCGGGTAGTCCGCCAGCGCCGCCGGATTGGTCTGGCGCGAGAAATGGTCCGCGATCGCGCGCGCCGCGGTGGCGGAGCAGTTCACGCTGGACAGGATGCCGATGTAGTTGCGTGTCGCCACCCGGCCGTCGCCGCGCTTGATGCCCATGAAGCTGGCCTCGCGCTTGGCGGTTGGCGGCTTGACGTCGGCGCCGAAGGCGTAGTCGCGGGCGAAGTCGCCGCCGTTGGGGCCGACGCCGAGGTTGTGCGTGTGCACGTGCTCGCCGGCGGCGATCGGCTTGCTGGCGAAGCCGATGATCTGGTTGTAGCGGCGCACCGGCTCGCCCTGCGCGATGGCGCGGGTCGCCACCTTGTGGCCGGGCGGGATCAGGCCCTTGATGGTCACGTCCTGCGCCACCGAGCCGCCGACCAGCTGGGTGCGCGCGATCAGGACGTCGTCTGCCGGATGGAGCCGGATGAATGGAGTCATGCCTGTCCTTTCATGAACTGTTGGCGCGGCGCCAGCTCGCGCTGTAGCGGGTGTACGCCTTCTTGAGGTGGGATTGCATCGCGGAGCGCGCCGCGCCGGCGTCATGGGCGCGAATCGCCTCCAGCACCGCCGTATGTTCGCCCAGGGCCGCCTTCCATGACGCCGGATTCTCGAAGTGGTCGCCCAGGCGCTCGAACAGCGCCCCGCTGCGCGCCCGCCAGTAGCCGTGGACGGTGTCGCGCAGCACTTCGTTGCCGCAGGCCAGGGCCACGGCCGTGTGGAAGGCTTCGTCGCCCGCGCGCGGGGCCAGGCCGGCACCGGCCTGGTCCTGCATCTGGGCCAGCGCCTGCGCGATGGCGGCGACCTGGGACTTCTTCGCGTTGCGGGCGGCGAGCGCGGCCACTTCGCCTTCCACCAGTTCGCGCGCCCGCATCAGTTCCAGCGGGCCCCATTCGGCCAGGTCGCGGGCGGCGGCGGCGCGCGCCTTGCCGGCGCGGGTGGCCGGCTGCACGACGTAGATGCCGGAGCCGGTGCGCACGTCCACCACGTCTTCCACCTCGAGCGCGATCAGCGCCTCGCGCACCGTCGGCCGGCTCACGCCCAGTTGCCGGGCCAGGTCGCGCTCGGCCGGCAGGCGGCTGCCCGGCTGGAACTCGCCGCTGGCGATCAGCGAGCGCAGCTGCTCGGCGATCTGCCGGTAAAGGCGTTGCGGTTCGACGGATTGGAGCGGCACGATTCGCCTTAAGGGTTAGCCAGAATTGGCCAAGTGGCCTGACCAATTATAGTGAGCGACATCCCCGCCGCCGGCATCCGGCAAAACCCTCGCCGGGGTGTCCACTGGAGCAAGCATGAGACTGGAAGGAAAGACCGCCCTCGTCACGGCCGCGGGGCAGGGCATCGGCCGGGCCAGCGCGCTCGCGCTCGCCGCCGAAGGCGCGCAGGTCTGGGCCACGGACCGCGACGCCAGGCTGCTGGAGTCCTACCGGGGCGTGCCGCGCATCGAGGTCGCGGCGCTGGACGTGCTGGACAAGGCCGCGATCGGCAAGCTGGTCGCCGGCTTGCCGCCGCTGGACGTGCTGTTCAACTGCGCCGGCGTCGTGCACAACGGCACCGTCCTGGAGGCCACCGACGCCGACTGGGATTTCGCCTTCGACCTTAACGTGCGCTCGCAGTTCTGGATGATCCAGGCCGCGTTGCCGGCCATGCTGGCCAAGGGCGGCGGCAGCATCATCAACATGGCCAGCGTCTGCGGCAGCCTCAAGGGCCTGCCCAGCCGCTTCATCTACGGCAGCTCGAAGGCCGCGGTGGTGGGCCTGACCAAGAGCGTCGCCGCCGATTTCGTCGGCCGCGGCATCCGCTGCAATGCGATCGCGCCGGGTACGGTGGACACGCCCTCGCTGCAGGACCGCATCAACGCCTACGAAGACCCGGTGCAGGCGCGCCAGAACTTCATCGCCCGCCAGCCGATGGGCCGGCTGGCCCAGGCCCACGAGATGGCGCCGCTGGTGGTGTTCCTGGCCAGCGACGAATCGGCTTTCGTCACCGGCCAGGTCTACGCCAACGACGGCGGGATGACGATATGAACCAGCTCGATTTCAAGGGCCGCCATGCGGTGGTCACCGGCGGCGCCACCGGCCTGGGCTACGCGATCGCCCAGCGGCTGATCGCGTCCGGCGGGACAGTGACGCTGTGGGACCGCGACGAGGCGGGCGCGCAGCGCGCGGCCGGCGAGCTGGGCGGCGGCACGCGGGCGGTCGGGGTGGACGTCGCCCGGCATCCGTCGGTGCAGGCGGCGGTGCAGGCCACGCTGGCGAATGCGCCGCGCATCGATGCGCTGGTCAACAGCGCCGGCATCACCGGCCCCAACACCAAGGTCTGGGACTATCCGGTGCAGGCCTGGAGCGACGTGTTCGCCGTCAACGTGCACGGCCTGTTCCACTGCTGCCGCGAGGTGGCGCCGCTGATGCGGGCGCAGGGCTGGGGCCGCATCGTCAACATCGCCTCGGTGGCCGGCAAGGACGGCAATCCCAACGCCAGCGCCTACAGCGCCAGCAAGGCAGCCGTGATCGCGCTGACCAAGTCGCTGGGCAAGGAACTGGCGGACACCGAAGTGCGCGTGAACTGCGTGACGCCGGCGGCGGTGAAGACCGCGATCTTCGACCAGATGAGCGCCGAGCACATCGCCTTCATGCTGTCCAAGATCCCGATGGCGCGCTTCGGCACGCCGCAGGAAGTGGCCGCAATGGTGGCCTGGCTGTGCACCGACGACTGCTCGTTTTCGACCGGCGCGGTGTTCGACCTGTCGGGCGGCCGCTCGACGTATTAGATTCCCGCTATCGACCAACAACTAGGAACGCAATGAAACTCGTCCGCTATGGCAACCCCGGCAAGGAAAAGCCCGGCCTGATCGATTCCGAAGGCCGGCTGCGCGACCTCAGCGCAGTCGTGCCCGACCTCGGCCCGGCGCAACTGGGCAGCGTCATGATGGCGCGCATCCGCAAGCAGAACCCCGAGAAGCTGCCGCTGGTGCGCGGCAAGCCGCGCTTCGGCTGCCCGGTGGCCAGCGTCGGCAAGTTCATCGCCATCGGCCTGAACTTCGCCGACCACGCGGCGGAGGCGGGCGCGCCGATCCCGAAGGAGCCGGTGGTGTTCATGAAGGCCACCAGCTGCATCCAGGGACCGAACGACCCCGTGATGCTGCCGCGCGGTTCCACCAAGAGCGACTGGGAAGTGGAGCTGGGCATCGTCATCGGCGAGCGGGCGCGCTATGTGTCCAAGAAGGATGCGCAGGCTCATGTGGCCGGCTACTGCATCGTCAACGACGTCAGCGAGCGCGAGTACCAGCTCGAACGCGGTCCGCAGTGGGACAAGGGCAAGGGCTGCGACACCTTCGGCCCGATCGGCCCGTGGCTGGTCACGCCCGACGAGATCGAGAACGTCCAGCGCCTGGGCATGTGGCTGGACCTCAATGGCAAGCGCATGCAGACCGGCAACACGCGCACCATGATCTTCGACTGCGCCAAGCTGGTGAGCTATGTCAGCCACTTCATGACGCTGATGCCGGGCGACATCATCACCACCGGCACGCCGCCGGGCGTGGGCCTGGGCATGAAGCCGCCGCTGTTCCTGAAAAAGGGCGACGTCATGACGCTGGGAATCGAGGGGCTGGGCGAGCAGCGGCAGGACGTGGTCGGCTTCAAGGCCTGAGGCTCTTGCCCGGGCCCGGTGTGGGGCCTTGGAGCCCGCCAGGGAACTCTTTTTCCCCGGTGGGCTCTGACATGCACAGGAGAAATTGATTGCGCATCCGGGTCGGCGCGTTCCTCATTCGCGCGCGGCCCGGCGCGGCTCCGGCTGCGTGGATACCTCTCCTGGGCCGGTATGCTGTCAACTCCAGGCATCCCGGTCCTCACCCCCGAAAGCGTTCCGCCTCGGGGGTTTTTTTTGCGCCGCCCCTATGCAATGCGCATCGACTCGTGCAAAAATAGCACGATCGTTCGTTTTTATCCCTTCACCGCAAGATCATGTCCGTCACCGACCTGCCCCTGAAGCCCCCACGCGGCAGCGACCGCGATGGGCGCGGCCTGCAGAAAGGCCAGCAGACCAAGGCGGCCATCGTCGACGCCGCGCTGAGCGTGGCCACCCAGGTCGGGCTCGAGGGCCTGTCGATCGGCGCGCTGGCCGAGGCCACGCAAATGAGCAAATCGGGCGTGTTCGCCCATTTCGGCTCGCGCGAGGAACTGCAGATCTCGGTCATCCGCGAGTACCACCGCCGCTTCGAGCAGGAGGTGTTCTATCCCGCGATGAACGAAGCGCGCGGACTGCCGCGGCTGCGCGCGATGTTCGCCAACTGGATGCAGCGCACCTCGATCGAGATCGATTCGGGCTGCCTCTACATCAGCGGCGCGGTGGAGTTCGACGACCGCGAAGGCCCGGTGCGCGACGCCCTGGTCACGTCCGTCATGACCTGGCACGGCGCCCTGCGGCGCGCCATCCAGGCGGCCCGCGAACTGGGCCACCTGCGCGCCGACGTCGATGACGACCAGATGCTGTTCGAGATCCACGGCCTGATCCTTGCCCTGCATTACGAGGCGCGCTTCCTCAAGCATCCCGGCGCGATCGCCCGCGCCAACGCCGGCTTCGACCGCATCCTGCGGCAGTACGGCGCGCCGGCGCCCGACGCGCCCAAAGCCCGATCCACCAAGACCCAATCCTCCAAGGAGTGACCCATGCCCGTTTACAACCCGCCCCTGCGCGACATGCAGTTCGTCATGCACGAGGTGCTCAAGGTCGGCGATGAATACAAGGCCATGCCCCGGCATGCCGAAGTGGACGCCGAAACCGTCAATGCCATCCTCGAGGAGGGCGGCAAGTTCGCCAGCGAGGTCGCGTTCCCGCTGAACATCAGCGGCGACGAAGAGGGCTGCACGCTCAACCGCGAGACGCACGAGGTGACGCCGCCCAAGGGTTTCAAGGAGGCCTACGCCAAGTACGTCGAAGGCGGCTGGCCGGCGCTGTCGTGCGACCCCGACTACGGCGGCCAGGGCCTGCCGATCACGGTGAACCAGTGCATCTACGAGATGCTGAACAGCGCCAACCAGGCCTGGACCATGTACCCGGGCCTGTCGCACGGCGCCTACGAGGCGCTGCACGAGCACGGCACCGACGCGCAGAAGAAGATGTACCTGCCCAAGCTGGTGAGCGGGGAATGGACCGGCACCATGTGCCTGACCGAGGCGCACTGCGGCACCGACCTGGGCCTGCTGCGCACCAAGGCCGAACCGCAGGCCGACGGCACGTACAAGCTGACCGGCAACAAGATCTTCATCAGCGCCGGCGAGCACGACATGGCGCAGAACATCGTGCACCTGGTGCTGGCGCGGCTGCCGGATGCGCCGCAGGGCAGCAAGGGCATCTCGCTGTTCGCGGTGCCCAAGTTCAACGTCCAGGCCGACGGCTCGCTGGGCTCGCGCAACCCGATCTACTGCGGCGGCCTGGAGCACAAGATGGGCATCCACGGCAACGCCACCGCGCAGATCGTGCTGGATGGCGCGGTCGGCACCCTGGTGGGCCAGCCGAACAAGGGGCTGCCTGCGATGTTCGTGATGATGAACGCCGCGCGGCTGGGCGTGGGCAACCAGTCGCTGGGCCTGACCGAAGTGGCGTTCCAGAACGCGCTGGCCTACGCCAAGGACCGGATCCAGATGCGCTCCCTGTCCGGTGTCAAGGCCAAGGACAAGCCGGCCGACCCGATCATCGTCCACCCCGACGTGCGCAAGATGCTGCTGACCGCCAAGGCCTATGCCGAAGGCGGGCGGGCGCTGAACCTGTACTGCGGGCTGCTGATCGACCGCGAGCTGCACCACCCCGACGAGAAGGTGCGCAAGGACAGCGCCGAACTGGTCGCGCTGCTCACGCCGATCGTCAAGGCCTTCCTGACCGACAACGGCCACATCGCCACCAACGCCTGCATGCAGGTGTTCGGCGGCCACGGCTACATCAGGGAATGGGGCATGGAGCAGTTCGTGCGCGACAACCGCATCAACATGATCTACGAAGGCACCAACACCATCCAGTCGCTGGACCTGCTGGGACGCAAGGTGCTGGGCAACAACGGCGCGACGCTCAAGAAATTCGGCAAGCTGGTCGCCCAGCTGGTGGAAGAAGAGGGCGTCAACGAGAAGATGGCGGAGTTCATCAACCCGGTCGCCTATCTCGGCGACCAGATGACCAAGTTCACCACCGAGCTGGGGTTCAAGGGCTTCCAGGACCCGGACGAAGTGGGCGCGGCCGCCGTGGACTACCTGCGCGTGGCCGGCCACCTGGTGTTCGGCTATTTCTGGGCGCGGATGGCGCAGGTCGCGCTGCGTGAAATCGCGGCCGGCAACACGGATCCCTTCTACCAGGCCAAGCTGCAGACCGCGCGTTTCTATTTCGCCAAGCTGTTCCCCGAGACGGCGATGCTGATGCGCACTGCCCGCGGCGGCGCCAGGGTGCTGATGGACACGGACGAGGCGCTGGCGTGAAGCGCACCGTCGCCGCCTGTGTGTTGCTGCTGTCCGGAGCCGCTGCGTTCGCGCAGATGTCGCCGGTGGGCCTGTGGCGCAACCTCGACGACAAGACCGGCGAGGCCAAGGCCGAGATCCGCATCACCGAGACCGGCGGCGCGGTCAACGGCCGCATCGAGAAGCTGCTGCGCAAGAACGCCAAGCCCGACGAGAAATGCGTCGAGTGCCGCGACGAACGCAAGGACCAGCCGATGGTCGGCCTGGAGATCATCCGCGGCGCCAAGAAGGCCGAGGGCAAGGAGGTCTGGGAGGACGGCAAGATCCTCGACCCGGAAAACGGCCGCGAGTACCGCCTGCGCCTGACGCCGGTCGACGGCGGCCGCAAGCTCGACGTGCGGGGCTCGTTCGGCCCGTTCGGCCGCACCCAGACCTGGGTCCGCGTGCAGTAAAGATTTGGAAGAAGAAACATGTCCCGTTTTCAAGTGAAGAAGGTCGCCGTGCTCGGCGCCGGCGTGATGGGCGCGCAGATCGCCGCCCACCTCGTGAACGTCAGGGTGCCGGTGGTGCTGTTCGACCTGCCGGCCAAGGAAGGGCCCAAGAGCGGCATTGCTCTCAGGGCCATCGAGGGGCTGAAGAAGCTCAAGCCCTCGCCGCTGGGCGTGGCGGACGACGCGGCGCTGATCGTGCCGGCCAATTACGAAGAGCACCTCACGTTGCTCCAGGACTGCGACCTGGTCATCGAGGCCATCGCCGAGCGGATGGACTGGAAGCTGGACCTCTATCGCAAGATCGCGCCCTTCGTGGCGCCGCACGCGATCCTCGCCTCGAACACCTCCGGCCTGTCGATCACCAAGCTGAGCGAGGCGCTGCCTGAGGAAATGAAGCACCGCTTCTGCGGCATCCACTTCTTCAACCCGCCGCGCTACATGACGCTGGTGGAACTGATCGCCACCCCCAGCACCGAGCCGCAGATCCTGGACGACCTGGAGACCTTCGTCACCAGCGGCCTGGGCAAGGGCGTGGTGCGGGCCAAGGACACGCCCAACTTCATCGCCAACCGGATCGGCATCGCCGGCATGCTGGCCACGATGAAGGAAGTAGAGAAGTTCGGCCTGACCTACGACGTGGTGGACGACCTGACCGGCAAGAAGATGGGCCGCGCCAGCTCCGGCACCTTCCGCACCGCGGACGTCGTCGGACTGGACACGATGGCCCACGTGATCAAGACGCTGCAGGACACGCTGGACGAGAAGAGCGATCCCTTCTATTCCAGCTTCGCCACTCCCGCGGTCCTGAAAGAGCTGCTGGAGAAGGGCAACCTGGGCCAGAAGACCAAGGCCGGTTTCTACAAGAAGGTCGGCCGCGACGTGCTGCGCTACGAGCTGGAAAGCGGCGAGTACGTGCCCGGCGGCCAGAAGGGCGACGAGGTGTACGCGCGGATGCTCAAGAAGCCGGCGGCCGAGCGGCTGAAGCTGCTGCGCAACGCCGAAGGCGCGCAGGGCCGGTTCCTGTGGGCCATCCTGCGCAACAGCTTCCACTACGCCGCCGTCCATCTGGCATCGATCGCCGACACGGCGCGCGACGTCGACTTCGCGATGCGCTGGGGCTTCGGCATGAAGCAGGGCCCGTTCGAGCTGTGGCAGGAAGCGGGCTGGCTGCAGGTGGCCAACTGGATCAAGGAAGACATCGCCGCCGGCAAGACGCTGTCGAATGCGCCGCTGCCGGACTGGGTGTTCAGCGGCCCGGTGGCAGAAGCCGGCGGCGTCCATACCCCGGCCGGCTCCTTCAATCCGACCAGCAAGCAGTTCGAGCCGCGCCGCCAGCTGCCGGTGCACGAGCGCCAGCTGTTTCCGGAGTCGGTGCTGGGCAGCAATGCGCAGCGTTTCGAGACCGCCGGCAAGACGCTGCATGAGGACGCAGGCATCCGCCTGTGGACGCTCGACGACGAGGTCATCATCGCCAGCATCAAGACCAAGATGCACGCCATCAGCCCCGAGGTCTGCGAAGGCCTGATGGCCGCGGTCGACATGGCGGAAAAGGGCTACCAGGGCCTGGTGATCTGGTCCGGCGACGAGCCGTTCAGCGTCGGCGCCGACCTGCAGTCGATGCTGCCGGCCTTCATGGCGGTGGGTGTGGCCGCCATCGAGGACGCCGAGGGCTTCATGCAGCAGACCATGCTGCGCCTGCGCTATGCGGCCGTGCCGGTGATCTCCGCAATCCGCGGCATGGCGCTGGGCGGGGGTTGCGAGACCGCGGTCTATTCGTCGCGCCGCGTCGTTGCGATGGAGAGCTACATCGGCCTGGTGGAAGTCGGCGTGGGCCTGGTGCCGGGTGCCGGCGGCCTGACCTACATCGCGCGCCGCGCCGCCGAGACCCAGGCGCTGACGACGCACAAGGACCTGCTGCCCTTCCTCACCGAGGGCTTCACCGCCGCGGCGATGGCCAAGGTCGGCACCAGCGCGCTCGAGTCGCGCAAGCTGGGCTACCTGCTGGAGAGCGACATCGTCGTTCCCAACAAGGACGAATTGCTGTTCGTCGCGATCAACGAGGCCAGGGCGATGGCCACGGCCGGCTACCGGCCGCCGCTCAAGCGCCTGTTCCCGGTCGCCGGCCGCAGCGGCAAGGCCACCATCCAGGGCCAGCTGGTGAACATGCGCGACGGCGGCTTCATCAGCCGGCACGACTTCCACATCGCGTCGCTGATCGCCGATGTCGTCACCGGCGGCGACGTCGATGCCGGCACGCTGGTGAGCGAGGAGTACCTGATGGCGCTGGAGCGCAAGGCCTTCTGCTCGCTGATCGTCAATCCCAAGACCCAGGAGCGGATCCTGGGGATGCTGAGCACCGGCAAGCCGGTGAGAAATTAACGACTTTGCGGGACAGGCCAGGAATCGCGGCGCGATGCTGCTCCGTCCCCAACCGATCAAGGATCCCATGAAGCAACTCCAAGAAGCCTACATCGTTGCCGCCACCCGCACGCCGATCGGGCGCTCCCACCGCGGCTACTTCCGCAACACGCGGCCGGACGACCTGCTGGCGATGACGCTGCGGGCCGCGCTGGCGCAGGTGCCGGGGCTGGACCCCAACGCCATCGAGGACATCGTCTGCGGCTGCGCCATCCCCGAAGCGCAGCAGGGCCTGAACGTGGCGCGGATCGGCGCCGTGCTGGCCGGCCTGCCCAAGAGCGTGGGCGGCATCACGGTGAACCGCTTCTGCGCCTCCGGCCTGTCGGCGGTGCAGATGGCGGCCGACCGCATCCGCGTCGGCGAGGCCGACGTGATGATCGCCGCCGGCACCGAGAACATGAGCATGGTGCCGATGATGGGCAACTCGCCCTCGCTGTCGCCCACCATCTTCTCCAACCCGGACGACATCGAGAGCTACGGCATCGCCTACGGCATGGGCCTGACGGCGGAGAAGGTGGCGCAGCAGTGGAAGGTCTCGCGCGAAGCCCAGGACGAATTCGCCTACCGCTCGCACATGAAGGCAATCGCGGCGATGAAGGCCGGCGAGTTCGCCGACGAGATCACGCCGATCGACGTGCAGGAGCGCTCGGTCGACCTCGCGTCGGCCCAGGTGAGCATCAAGAGCCGCACCGTCAACCTCGACGAAGGCGCGCGGCCCGACACCACCGTGGAAGGCCTGTCCAAGCTCAAGACGGTGTTTGCCGCCCGCGGCTCGGTCACGGCCGGCAACAGCTCGCAGACCTCCGACGGCGCCGGCGCGCTGGTCCTGGCCAGCGAGGCGGCGATCAAGCGCTTCGGCCTGACGCCGCTGGCCCGCTTCGTCAGCTACGCCAGCCGCGGCGTGCCGCCGCACATCATGGGCATCGGCCCGATCGAGGCGATCCCGGCGGCGCTGCGCTCGGCCGGCCTGAAGCAGGACGACATCGACTGGATCGAGCTGAACGAAGCCTTCGCCGCGCAGTCGCTGGCGGTGATCAACACGCTGGGGCTGGACCCGTCCAAGGTCAACCCGATGGGCGGGGCGATCGCGCTCGGCCACCCGCTGGGCGCGACCGGCGCGATCCGCTCGGCCACGGTGGTGCACGCGCTGCGGCGCAAGAACCTCAAGTACGGGATGGTGACCATGTGCGTCGGCATGGGGCAGGGCGCGGCCGGCATCTTCGAGCGCCTCTGAGCGCGGGGACGGCATGACAACCGCCAGTCCGTTCGACCAGGCCATCGCGCTGCAGCCGCAGGCGGACGGCAGCTTCCTGGGACACACCAGCGCCGCCTACGGCAACATGGTGGGGCCCTTCGGCGGCGTGACGGCGGCGCAGGCGCTGAACGCCGTGCTGCAGCATCCGCAGCGGCTGGGCGACCCGATCGCCCTGACCGTCAACTTCGCCGCGGCGCTGGCCGACGGACCGTTCACCGTGCTCGCCAGGCCGGCGCGCACCAACCGCTCGACGCAGCACTGGGTGATCGAGGTGCAGCAGCAGGGCGAAGCGGTGCTGACCGGCACCGCCTTCTTCGGCCTGCGGCGCGAGACCTGGAGCGCCGACGAACACGCCATGCCGCCAGTGCCGGCGCCTTCGGCGGTCAGCCTGGCGCAGAACCCGCCCCGCGTGGAATGGGTCAGGCGCTACGAGATGCGCTTCGTCGAGGGCGCGATCCCCACCGAGTGGGACGGCAAGGACCAGGGCATCAGCCGCACCCGCCTGTGGCTGCGCGACGCGCCGCCGCGGCCGCTGGACTTCGCCTCGCTGACTGCGCTGGCGGACGTGTTCTTCCCGCGGGTCTGGCGGCGCCGGCCGGTGCTGGTGCCGATCGGCACCGTGTCGATGACCGTGTATTACCACGCCGACCAGGCCCAGCTCGCCGCCACCGGCAGTGGCTACCTGCTGGGCCAGACCCAGGCCCAGGCCTTCCGCAACGGCTTCTTCGACCAGACCGCGCAGCTGTGGAACGAGGCCGGCGAGCTGCTGGTGACCACCCACCAGGTCGTCTACTACAAGGAATAGCCATGGCCGCGGACAAGGTCGCCCTGATCATCGGCGCCGGCGACGCCACCGGCGGCGCGGTGGCGCGCCGCTTCGCGCGCGAGGGCTACACCGCCTGCGTCACGCGCCGCAGCCTCGACAAGCTGCAGCCGCTGCTGGAGCAGATCCGCGCAACCGGCGGCAAGGCCGAAGGATTCGCCAGCGACGCCCGCAAGGAAGAAGAAGTGGTGGCGCTGGTGGAGCAGATCGAATCCACGGTCGGCCCGATCGAAGTGCTGGTGTTCAACATCGGCGCCAACGTGCCCTCCAGCATCCTCGACGAAACGGCGCGCCGGTACTTCAAGGTCTGGGAGATGGCCTGCTTCGGCGGTTTCCTCAACGGCCGCGAGGTGGCAAGACGGATGGTGGCGCGGCCCGGCGACGGCCCCAAGGGCACGATCATCTTCACCGGCGCCACCGCGTCGCTGCGCGGCTCCGCCAACTTCGCTGCGTTCGCCGGCGCCAAGCACGCCTTGCGGGCGCTGGCCCAGAGCATGGCGCGCGAGCTCGGCCCGCTCGGGGTCCACGTCGCCCATGTGGTGGTGGACGGCGCGATCGACACGGAGTTCATCCGCAGCAACTTTCCTCAGCGCTACGCGATGAAGGAGCACGACGGCATCCTGAACCCGGAGCACATCGCCGACAGTTACTGGTACCTGCACACCCAGCCGCGCGACGCCTGGACCCACGAGCTGGACCTGAGGCCATGGACGGAGAAATTCTGATGACCACGACCGTTGAATTCTTCTTCGACGTCGGCAGCCCGGCCGCCTACCTCGCATGGACGCAATTGCCCGTGCTGCGCGGGGAGTGTGCCGCCGGCATCGAGCTCAAGCCGATGCTGCTGGGCGGCGTGTTCCAGGCCACCGGCAACCAGTCGCCGATGATGGTGCCGGCCAAGGGCAGCTACATGCAGCAGGACCTGGCCCTGCATGCGCAGCATTACGGCGTGCCGTTCCAGCACAATCCGCATTTCCCGATCAATACGCTGACCCTGATGCGCGGCGCCACGGCGCTGCAGCTGCGGCAGCCGGAGCGCTTCGCCGACTATGTGGACGCGGTGTTCCGCGCGATCTGGGTCGATGCGAAGGACATGAACGATCCGCAGGTCGTGGCGGCCGTCCTGGGCCAGGCGGGCTTCGACGCGGCCGCGCTGCTGGCGCAGGCCGCCGATCCGGCCGTCAAGGAGCGGCTCAAGCAGCTGACGCAGGAGGCGGTGGCGCGCGGCGTGTTCGGCGCGCCCACCTTCTTCGTCGGCGACCGCATGTTCTGGGGCCAGGACCGACTCGATTTCGTCAAGCAAGCACTGAAGGCACCGATATGACCACCGACATCCTCACCCATGCCGAAGCCGGCGTGCTGACCATCACGCTGAACCGCCTCGCGCGCAAGAACTCGATCACCTCCGCCATGTACGGTGCGATGGCCGATGCGATCGACCACGCCGCGGCCGATCCGTCCCTGCGCGTGGTGCTGATCCAGGGCCACGAGACGGTGTTTTCCGCCGGCAACGACATCGGCGATTTCCAGAGCAAGCCGCCGGCCGGCCAGGACTCGCCGGTGTTCCGCTTCCTGCGCGGCATCGCCACCTTTCCCAAGCCGCTGGTGGCGGCGGTGTGCGGTCCTGCCGTCGGCATCGGCACCACCATGCTGTTCCACTGCGACCTGGTGTACGCGGGCGACAACGCCGCCTTCTCGATGCCGTTCGTGAACCTGGGCCTGTGCCCGGAGGCGGCCTCCAGCCTGCTGGTGCCGCAGATGATGGGATACCACCGCGCCGCCGAGGCCCTGCTGCTGGGCGAGCCGTTCATGGCGGAAGCGGCGCTGGAAGTCGGCCTGGTCAACCGGGTGGTGCCGCCGACCGAGGCCAACGGCGTGGCGCGCCTGGTGGCGCTCAAGCTGGCGGCCAAGCCGCAATCCGCGCTGGCGGAGACCAAGCGGCTGATGAAGAAGAACGCCCAGCCGGCGGTGCTGCAGCAGATGGCGGACGAAGGAGTGAGCTTCGCCCGCATGCTGGGCGAGCCGGCGGCCAGGGAGGCCTTCGGCGCCTTCATGGACAAGCGCAAGCCCGATTTCTCCGGGCTGTGAAGCGGAAGGGGCCGCGGGTTTTCGGCTGATCTGCCACGGCCAGGCCGCTTTGCTGTAAGGCATTGCGCCGCTTTTGGCTTCTATGTTCGGTAGCCAACATACACGACTGCCCAGTCTCCTTAGGCTGTCCTGATTGCAGGTAGAGGGCGGGCGTTCCGGCCTCCAGCGATCCGACGCCCGGGGAACCCATGTCGCCAATCCGAATCTTTCCGCTCGCGCTGCTGGCACTGGCCCAGGCCGCGCTGGCGCAGCAGCCGCCCTCCGCCGGCGGGCAATTGCAGCAGATCCCGCCGGCGCCGCCCGCGCCCCGGGCGCCGCCCGAAATCCGGATCCAGCAGCCGGATGCGCCGGCCTCCGCCGCGGCGGACCAGGCCAGGATCAAGGTGGGCGCCCTGCGCGTCAGCGGCTCCCGCGTGTACTCGGAGCCGGAGCTGGTCGCCATCGCGGGCTTTCGCCCCGGCAGCGAGTTGTCGCTGTCCGAGCTGCGCGAGATGGCGGCCCGCATCACGGCCCATTACCGGTCGCACGGCTATTTCGTCGCCCTGGCCTACCTGCCGCAGCAGCAGATCCGGGACAACGTGGTGACCATTGCCGTCTCTGAAGGCCAGTACCGCAACGTCACCGTCAACAACACCAGCAATCTGTCCGACCGCGTGGTGCGCGGCGGCCTCGCCGGCATCGGCAGCGGCGATCCCATCCTGCTGGAGCCGCTGGAGACCCGGCTGCTGGTGCTGTCTGACCTCCCGGGCGTGAAGGTCCGCTCCACCCTGGTGCCGGGCGAATCGGTCGGCACCTCGGACCTGCTGGTGGACGTCACGCCGGGCAATCGCATTTCCGGCAGCGTCGATGCCGACAACGCCGGCAATCCGTACACCGGGCAATGGCGGGTCGGGGCGACGCTCAACGTCAACAACCCGCTGGGGCTGGGCGACGTGGCCGGCCTGCGCGTGCTGACCTCCGGCGAGGGGCTCAAATATGCCCGCGCTTCCTACCAGCTGCAGCTCGGACGCGGCCAGGTGGGCGTCGCCTACAGCAAGCTCGATTACCGCCTGGGCAAGGAATTCGAGAGCCTGGGCGCCCACGGCACCGCCGAAATCGCCAGCGCATTCGCCCGCTACCCGCTGCTGCGCTCGCGCAATGCCAGCCTGTACGCGCAGCTGGGGTATGACGCCAAGAGATTCCAGGACCGCATCGACGCGGTCCCGTCCGTGACCGACAAGCGGGCGCAGGTCTGGACCGCCAGCCTGTACGGCGACCAGACCGACAGCCTCGGCGGCGGCGGCCAGACTGCCTACGGGCTCAGCCTGTCGTCCGGCACCATCGACATCCAGACGCCGGGCGCGCTGGCGGTGGATGCGGCCACGGCGCGCAGCAATGGCCGCTTCAACAAGCTGGCATTCAATGCCAGCCGCTCCCAGTCGCTGGGCGGACCGTTCTCCCTGTACGGCGCGATCAACGGCCAGCTGGGTTCGAAGAACCTGGACGTGTCCGAGAAGATGGAACTGGGCGGGATGTATGCCGTGCGCGCCTATCCCGAAGGCGAAGCCTACGCCGACGAGGGTTACGTCGTGACCGTCGAAGGCCGGATGCTGCTGCCCCGGTTCTCGCCCGGGCAGCCGGGCAGCCTGCAGGCCGTCGCCTTCGTCGACGCCGGCAGCGTGCGGACCAACCACACGCCCTGGAGCGCCGGCGACAACCGCCGCACGCTGAGCGGCGCCGGCGTCGGCCTGGTGTGGAGCGATCCGGGCAATTTCACGGTGCGCGGCTACTACGCGCACAAGCTGGGCAGCGAAAAGGCGATGTCCTCGCCGGACCGTTCCGGCCGCTTCTGGGTCCAGGGCGTCAAGTACTTCTGAGAGAACACCATGCATCGCAGTCAATCCATTTCCCAGTCGCCGTTCGCGCTTCGCACCCTCGCGGTGTCGCTGGTGCTCGCCTTCGGATCCGCCGCCCACGCAGGCCCGGTCGGCGGCGTGCTCGCGGCCGGCGGCGCCTCCATCGCGACCGCCGGCGGCAAGACCACCATCACGCAGACCACGCAGAACGCGGCGATCAACTGGCAGAGTTTCGGCATTGCCGCCGGTGAGAGCGTGCAGTTCGCCCAGCCCAATGCCAGCTCGGTGGTCCTCAACCGCGTGCTGGGCTCGGACCCGTCGGCGATCCTGGGCGCGCTGTCGGCCAACGGCAAGGTGTTCCTGATCAACCCCAACGGCGTGCTGTTCGGCACCGGCGCCACCGTCAACGTCGGCGGCCTGGTGGCATCCACGCTGGGCATGACCGACGCCGACTTCATGGCCGGCCAGTACAAGTTCTCCGGCGCCGGCGGCGGCACGGTGGTGAACCAGGGCAGCATCCAGGCCGACGGCGGCTTCGTCGCCTTGCTCGGCACCAGCGTCAGCAACCAGGGCGCGATCTCCGCGCGCCTGGGCAGCGTGGCGCTGGCGGCCGGCAACGCCGTCACGCTCGACGTGATGGGCGGCGGCCTGCTGAACGTGAAGGTCGACGAAGGCGCGGTCAACGCGCTGGTGCGCAACGGCGGACTGCTGCAGGCCGACGGCGGCCGGGTCGTGATGACCACGCAGGCGGCCGGCAGCCTGCTGTCCACCGCGGTCAACAACACCGGGGTGATCCAGGCCCGGACCATCGCCAACCGCGACGGCACCATCATGCTGCTGGGCGACATGGCCAGCGGCACGGTGAGCGCCGGCGGCACGCTGGACGTCTCGGGCGCGGGCGCCGGCCAGAGCGGCGGCAGCGTCACGCTGACGGCCAACCATGTCGGCCTGTTCGGCGCGCAGGTCGATGCCTCGGGCGCGGCCGGCGGCGGCACGGTGCTGGTCGGCGGCGACTACCAGGGCAAGAACGCCGCGGTTCCGAACGCCTCCGCAACCTACATGAGCGCCGATTCGAGCATCGCGGCCGGCGCCACCGGCAGCGGCAACGGCGGCAAGGTGGTGCTCTGGTCCAACGATTCGACCCGCGCCTACGGCAGCATTGATGCGCGCGGCGGTGCGCAGGGCGGCAATGGCGGACTGGTGGAAACCTCCGGCCACTGGCTGGACGTGGCGGGCATCAAGGTCAACGCCGGCGCCACCAGCGGCCGCAACGGCAACTGGCTGCTGGACCCGGCCGACGTGACCATCTCCTCCGCCGCGACCACCAACGGCGCGATCATCGCCGGCGTCTTCACGCCCGCGGCCGGCGCCAGCACGGCCAACGTGAACGTCGCGGAGATCGTCGGCGACGCCGCCCACGGCCTGACCGGCGGCACCAACATCACCATCAGCACCGCCAACAACGGCACCGGCAGCGGCGACATCACGGTGGCGGCGCCGATCACCTGGGTGCGCACCGCCCCGGGCCCGGCAACGACGCTGACCCTGAACGCGATCCGCGACGTCAACCTGAACCAGGCGATCACCACCTCCTTCGGCAACGTGGTGGTGTGCTGCGGACGGGACGTCAACATCAAGGCTGCGATCACGACCACCCATGGCAGCGTCCTGCTCAGCGGCGGCAACAACGTCACCTTGAACGTGGGCGCGGCGCTGACGACCACCGACGGCAACATCGCCATGTGCGCCGGCAACGACGTCAACGTCATGGCCAAGATCACCCTCAATCGGGGCACGCTGACCGCCGACCAGAGCCTGGGCCTGCCCTTCGGCCTGCTGCTCAGCGCAGGCACCAATGGCAACGGACCGGGGGCCGGCGCCGGCACCGTCAATTTCCCGCCCGGCACCCCGCCGGCCGCCATCACGGATGCAGCCGTCACCGTCCGCTACAACCCGGTGTCGTATGCGGCGCCGACCGACTACGGGACGGCCGTGTTCTTCACCCGCGTCAACAGCCCGATCGACCAGCGCATGCTGGTGTTCCCGACCGGCGACAAGGCCTTCGACGGCTCGACGGCCACCACGCTGGGCTCCCTCAAGAACTCGCCGCCGGGCGTGATCCTGGTGGCCGGCGGCGCCGCCGTGGCGAATTTCGACACCGCGGCTGAGGGTTTCAACAAGACCATCACCTTCAGCGGCTACACCCTGGGCGGGCCGAACGCCGCCAACTACGACTTCGCCCGCACCTGTTGCGGCCCGATCGTGACGCGCTCGACGGGCAACATCGTGGCCGCCGTCGTGATCCCGCCGCCGCCGCCACCGGCGCCCGCTCCGACCCCGGCGCCGACGCCAGCCCCGACGCCAGCGCCGACGCCGGCACCGGCGCCTGTTCCCGCTCCCACCCCGGCACCGGCTCCGGTGCCGGCCCCGGCACCGACCCCTGCGCCGCCGGTCGCGCCGCCCGTCTCCGTCCCCGGACCGAGCGCGGTTGTCCTGCCATCGACGCTGCCCTACATCACGGTGGCTTCCACGCCGCCGGCGCCGGCGCCGTCGCCGGCGACGCTGATCGTGGTGCAGGCGCCGGTGCCCCCGCCCGTGACGCTGTACGTTCCGCCGCCGGTCGCCCCGCCGGCGCCCGTCCCGGTCGTCGAGCGCACCCCGCCGGCCGCCGTGCCCGTGCCGGCACCCACGCCGGTGCCTTATGTCGCTCCGGTGCGCGCGCGCCGGGCGTTCCGCAACTAGGCCCGGATGCAGCATTTCGCCAGGCTGTTGCACGCCGCGCTGCTTGCGCTGGCGGCCGCCGGCATGCAGCCGGCCGCCGCTGCCGGCGAGGTCCGTGCGCCCCGGCATGCGAATTTCGAACGCGAGCAGGCATCGCCCGACGCGCGCCACATCGCCGACTGGGCGCTGGACTCGGGCGACAACGCCGGCATGCCCTTCGTGGTGGTCGACAAGGTCCACGCCCGGGTGTTCGTGTTCGGCGCCGACGGCCGGCTGCTGGGCGCCAGTGCCGCGTTGCTCGGGCTGGCCCGCGGCGACGATTCGGTGCCGGGCATCGGCGAGCGCAAGCTGTCCTCCATCCAGCCGCAGGAGCGCACCACGCCGGCCGGCCGCTTCGTCGCCGCCCTGGACAAGAGCCTGGCCGGCGAGGAAATCCTGTGGGTGGATTACGACTCGGGCGTCGCCATGCACCGGGTGATCGCGACCGTGCCGAAGGAGCGCCGCCTGCAGCGGATGGAAAGCGCCTTGCCGCAGGAGCACCGCATCACTTTCGGCTGCATCAACGTGCCGGTCAGGTTCTACGAGAAGGTGGTCAGCCCCGCGTTCACGGGCACCAGCGGGATCGTCTACGTGCTGCCGGAGACGCGCCCCGCGCGCGAGGTGTTCGGCTCGTACGACGTCGGGGCCGGCGCTCCCGCCGGCCGCCAGGGCGGCAGCGAGGCCGGCTCGTCGCGGTAGCAGGTGCAGCAGGCCGCTTCCAGCCCGGCGTGGTCCAGGATGCGGATGCGGCCGCGGCTGTATTCGATCAGCTTGCGGTGCTGGAACGCCGACGCGGCCGCGCTCACCCCGACCCGCCGCACGCCCAGGATGCTCGAGAGAAATTCCTGCGTGATCGAGAAATCGTCCGCCTCGGCGCGGTCGCGCGCCATCACCAGCCAGCGCGCCAGCCGCTCCTCCACCACGTGGAAGCGGTTGCAGGCGGCGGTGCGCGCGATCTGCGCCATCAGCGAGTTCGCATAGGCCAGCAGCGCCTTGCGCAGCGGCGGGTGGCGCGCCATCGCGGCGTCGAAGCGGGCCCGGTCCATCCGCAGGCCGGCGCCGCCGCGCTGCACCAGCGCCCGCATCGGCGAGTGCGGCACGCCGAGCGCCAGCGCGATGCCCACGATGCCTTCGCGCCCCACCATCCCCACTTCCACCGCCAGCCGGTCGCCCACCACGGTCAGCAGCGACACCAGTCCCTCCAGCGGGAAGTAGACGGCGCGGATCGGCTGGCCCGGCTCGTACAGCACTTCGCCGAAGGCCAGCTCCACCGGGGTGAGCTGCTCCAGCAGCTCGCTGGCGACTTTACGCGGCAGCGAGTCCAGCACGAGGTTGCGGGTCGCGGGCATGCTGCATCTTGGTCGGGGGGTGCAACAGCGTCTGTGCGGTGTCACACGCTGGCGCACAATCGCGGCATGCCTTCCGATCCGCGCGCACTGCAGAACCAGTTGCTGGCTGCCCTGCCGGCGGCCGAATTCGAGCATTTCTCCAGCTTGCTCGAGCCCGTGGAGATGGCCGCGGGCGAGGTGTTGTACGAATCGGGCGGCCAGCTGCAGCACGTGTATTTCCCCACCACGGCGATCGTGTCGCTGCTGTACGTGCTGGAGAACGGTTCGACCGCGGAGATCGCGATGGTCGGCAACGAAGGCATCCTGGGCATCTCGCTGTTCATGGGCGGGGAGACCACCCCCAGCCGCGCGGTGGTGCAGCGCGCCGGCCAGGCGTGGCGGCTGCGCGCCGACCTGATCAAGCTCGAATTCAACCGGGCCGGGCCGCTGCTGCGGCTGCTGCTGCGGTACACGCAGGCGCTCATCACGCAGATGATGCAGACGGCCGTCTGCAACCGGCACCACGGCGTCGAACAGCAGGTTTGCCGCTGGCTGCTCCTGAGGCTGGACCGGATGTCGGGCCAGTCGCTTTCCATGACCCAGGAACTGATCGCCAACCTGCTGGGCGTGCGGCGCGAAGGGGTGACCGAGGCGGCCGGCCGCCTGCAGCGCCTGGGGCTGATCCGTTACAGCCGCGGCCGCATCGAGGTGCTGGACCGCGCCGGGCTGGAGCACGCTGCCTGCGAGTGCTACCGCGTGGTGAAGCACGAGTTCGACCGGCTGCTGCCGCCGCCGCCGGCCGAAGCGGGGGCGGGCGGGACTGGCTATCATGGCCGCAGTCCCTGACCGTCCATCCAGCAGTGTTCCAGTTCGCAGCCACCATTCTTGCCGCCATCGCCGCGGCCGCCGGCGCCGGCTTCGCCGCGCCATCCCTTCTCGGCCGCAGTCTCGCCAGTTACGAATTGCTGGCGCTGGCCGCGGCCTGCGGCGTGATGGGCTGGGGGCTGGCGGCGTCGATGCGGCGGCGCCAGCGCAAGCGCATGCTGGGCATGCGCGACTCCGCGCTCTGGTGAAACAGACGCAGCGCGCCCGGGCGTGGCGAAAAATGTCAGTAGTGTGACCAGGCTTGCCATGGCGTGCCCGGTCGCGACAGATCGCGCCCAGAAAAAATCCCTCGCGGCCGCGAGGGCCCCACGAGGGATATGAATGACCGGGCTGAAGAAACTTGCAAAGGGCCCGACCAGGAGAACCTTGAAACAAGCACGCGGCGTGCCATCGAGGCCCTCTTCACAATCCTTTACTTATGACTGACCCCGGCGCCCGCTCCAACTGGCTCGCTTTGGCCGTCACGCTCGCGATCCAGGCCCTGGCGTCGATGGCGGTGCTGACCGCGGCGGTGATGGCACCTGTGGTGGCGAAGGCGCTGGGCGTGTCGCCCACCTACCTGGGCCTGTACATCGCGATCGTCTACGTCGGCGCGATGGTCGCCAGCCTGGCCGCCGGCGCCGCGGTGGCGCGCTTCGGCGCGATCCGGGTCAGCCAGGCCGGGCTGCTGCTGTGCGCTGCCGGCCTGCTGCTGTGCATGCTGCCTTCGGTCTGGACCTTCGCGCTGGGCGGACTGCTGATCGGCCTGGGCTACGGGCCGATCACCCCCGCCAGTTCCTGGCTGCTGGCGCTGACCACGCTGCCGCACCGGATGTCGCTGGTGTTCTCGATCAAGCAGACCGGCGTGCCGGTGGGCGGCATGCTGGCCGGTGCGCTGGTGCCGACCATGCTGCTGCTGTCGGGCTGGCAGGGCGCGCTGGCCGCCGTGGCTGCCGCCAACGTCCTGTGCGCCCTGGGGGCGCAGCCGCTGCGCGCGCAGCTCGATGCCGACCGCGAACCGGGCAAGCCGCTCAAGCTGGGCAACCTGGTGCAGCCGATCCGGGTGGTGCTGTCGCAGCGCCCGCTGGCGACGCTGGCGGCCTGCTCCTTCGTCTTTTCCACCGCGCAACTGGTGCTCACGGGCTACCTTGTCACTTACCTCAGCCAGGTGATGGCCTATGGCCTGGTCACGGCGGGGCTGGCGCTGTCGGTGGCGCAGATCGGCGGCATCGGCGGGCGCATCGTGTGGGGCTACGTCGCCGACCGCGGGCTGGGCGCCAACCGCACCCTGGCGGCGCTGGCCTTCATCATGGCGGCCAGCAGCCTGGCGACGGCGCTGCTGAACACCGGCATGCCGACGCTGCTGGTGTTCGCGATCCTGTTCGTGTTCGGCGCCTCGGCCACCGGCTGGAACGGCGTCTACCTGGCGGAAGTGGCGCGGCGCGCGCCGCCCGGCATGGCGGGCATCGCCACCGGCGGCACGCTGGCCATCACCTTCCTGGGCGTGGTGCTGGGCCCGCCGGTGTTCGGCGCGGTGTCGGCCGCGATGGGCAGCTTCCGCTACGGCTACGCCGCGCTGACGCTGCCGGTGCTGCTGTGCGGCATCGTGCTGGTGCGCAACCGCAAGGAGCGCCTCGCGGCCTAGCGCTGCGGCTCCGGCGCCGGCGTTTCAGGCGGGCTCTCGAAGCGCACCGAGGGGCTGCCGCGCGCCGGCTGCGCAGGCGGCTCGCCGGCCGGCTCGGGCCTCTGCTCGCGCCGGTCCTCTCGCGGCGCGACGCTGATCGCGTTGCCCGATGCCGAGCCGATCGAGGGCGTGCCCAGCGCGGGCGCGCCGACCACGAACGGGCCCTCCGGTCGGTCGTTGCGCGCCGGCGCGACCTCGATCTGGCGCTGGACCGGCCGCGGCTGCTGGATCTCGAAGCCGCCGTTGGCGCCGGACGTGGCGCCGCCGCCGCCGGGCATCACGCGCACGATCTCCGAGCCCTGGTACTCCGAGGGCACCACCGTGGTGTCGACGCTGGCGGCGCCGGTGGCCAGCCTGGGCTGCGCCTCCGGTTCCGGGGCGGCCGTGTCCGGTGCCGCGGCCGAGGCCGGCAGCGCCGCCTGCGCCGCTTCGCGCTGCTCGAACAGGTTGTGGAACCAGTCGTTCATCTTGCCCAGCGCATCGGGGCCGCCGGGATCGGCCGGCGGCGCGCCGAAGCGCAGCGCGGGATCCACCAGCTTGGCCTTGATCGCCTGCTGGAACAGCTCGCCCACCATCGGCAGCGCGCTGTGCGCGCCCTGGCCCCAGGAATCGGCCATGGTGATGCGGTTGTCGTTGAAGCCGGCCCAGGCGCCCGCCACCAGGGTGGGGCTCATCAGGATGAACCAGCCGTCGGTGTTGTCCTGGGTGGTGCCGGTCTTGCCGGCCACGTCGGCCTTGATGCCGTAGCGGCTGCGGATGGCCATGCCGGTGCCGATGTCGACCACGCCGCGCATGGCATCGATCAGCGTCAGCGAGGCGCCGACCGACAGCGCCGGCTCGGGCGGGGCGGAGCGGAACTCCTCCAGCGGCTTGCCGTGCCGGTCCTCGATCCGCAGCACCACCATCGGCTCGATGTAGTTGCCGCCGTTGGCGATGGTGCCGTAGGAAGACACCATTTCCTTGAGCGTCACCGGGCTGGTGCCCAGCGCCAGCGACATCACCGGGTCCAGCTTGCTTTGCCGCACGCCCATGGCGCGGGCCAGCGCGGCGACGCGCTGCGGGCCGACCTTCTGCATCACCTGCGCGGTGATGGTGTTCTTCGAATAGGCGATGCCCTCGCGCAGCGTCATGGTCTTGCCGCTGGGCGGCACGCCGTCGCTGGGGCGCCAGACCACGCCCTTGTCGATCGGGATCTCCACCGCCTGGTCGACGAAGGTGTCGCTGGCGCGGGCGCCGGCCTCGAAGGCCGCGCCGTAGACGAAGGGCTTGAAGGTGGAGCCGGGCTGGCGCCGCGCCATGTAGACGTGGTCGAACTGGTCCTGCGCGAAGTCGGGGCTGCCGACCCAGGCCCGCACTTCGCCGTTGCGCGGGTCCAGCGCCAGGAAGCCGGCCTGGATCCGCAGCTTGTCGTCCTTGAGCGACTGGATGAAGGCGCTGTCGGCCTGCAGTTGCTTGATCGCTTCCGCGTCGCTGCGGCCCTCGTCGCGCGCCTTCTTGTACGGCGCGGATTCGCGGATGAACGCGGTCAAGGTGTCGCGGCTCCAGGGCGAGCGGCGGGCGTCGGCCAGCGCCTGCAGCGCCGTGGTCTGGCGCTCCACCGCCTGGTTGGCCATCGCCTGCAGCCTTGAATCGATGGTGGTGCGCACCACCAGGCCGTCGGTGTAGATGTTGTAGCCCTTGCGGTCGGCCCAGTCGATCAGCCAGCGGCGCAGCTGCTGCGCCAGGTGCGGCGCCGGGCCCAGCGGCTCGTTCTGGCGCTCGAAGTCGATCTTCAGCGGCTGCTTCTTGAGCGCTTCGTATTGCGCCGGCTCCAGCTTCTTGTCCTTGACCATCTGCGCCAGCACCGTGTTGCGGCGCTGGGTGGCGCGCTCGGGGTTGATCACCGGGTTGTAGTAGCTGGTGCCCTTGAGCATGCCGATCAGCGTCGCGCTTTCCAGCACGTCGAGCTTGTCGGCCGACTTGTCGAAATAGGTGCGGGCCGCCATCTCGATGCCGTAGGCGTTGTACAGGAACGGGACGGTGTTGAGATAGGTCTCCAGGATCTCCTTCTTGGAGTAGATCGCCTCGATCTTCAGCGCCGTGATCGCTTCCTTGATCTTGCGGGTGAGGGTCTGGGAGCGGCCGATCTCCTCCGGGTACAGGTTGCGCGCCAGCTGCTGCGTGATGGTGGAGCCGCCCTCGCGATCGCCGCTCAACGTGTGCACCGCGGCCGACAGCGTGCGCGTGAAGTCCATGCCGTGGTGCTCGTAGAAGCGGCGGTCCTCGGTGGCGACCAGCGCCGCCAGCACGTTGGGCGAGATGTCGGCCAGCTTGACCCAGTCGCGGTTGGCGCGCTTGAACATCGCCAGTTCCTTGCCGTCGGCCGACATCACGACCGCCGGCGCTTCCGACTTGGACTTGCGGATGTCGCCGATGCTCGGGGTGAACGGGATCAGCGCCAGCACGTACAGCAGCACCAGCAGCGGAATGATCGACAGCAGGATGCCGGCGCGCCGGACGTGGCCCTCGGGCAGGCGGTTGTACAGGGCGATGGCGCGCTCGCGCGCGCGGTCGAGGAAGGCCGTGCTCATGGCTGGACGTGATGGGTCATTGGGCTCTCCGGTAGCTCATGCGTGAGCGTAGGCTGCAGGCCCGCGCCGGCCTGTAGGACGGCGACGCGCGGGCGGGGGAAGAAAACCGCGCTTCGACGCGCGGCGCGTGCTAGGCCGCGGGCGGCCGGTAATACATGGGCAGCACCTGGCGCACCACCGGGCCTTCGCGGTCCCAGGACATGCACTTGCCGAGGAAGTACGGCGTCGGCGCATCCGGGTCGCGCTGCTCGCCGCGCGCCTCGCGCTGGCGGGACAGCTCGATCGGGATGGTCTGGAAGGCCGCGGTCGCGACGTTGAACAGCAGCTCGCGCAGGTGGGTGCAGCCGGCCACGCCGCCCATCGCCCCTTCGATCGCTTTGCGCCAGCCGGCGCCGAGCGTCGCGCCCACCAGCTTTTGCACCGGATCGGTCGCGTTCTGGCAATAGCCGAAGGGCGCGGCGTCCATCGCGGTCTCGATGGCGCGGATGGTCAGGGCATCGTCCACCGTCACGCGCACCCGCATGTGGTGGATCGCGCCGCCGGCCGGCAGCGCGCCGCGCTCGTGCATGTGGATCGCGTCGCTCTTGCTGTCGATCAGTTCGGCGTCGATGTCGAACAGGCCGTCCTCGCGCAGGAAGCCCTCGAAGCTGATCTTGCGGGTGTGCAGCGGTCTGCGGGCGGCGGGTACGGGAAGGGGCATGCCCCGATTTTAGGGAGCGGCGCTCAAACCAGCCGGCGCAGGGGCTTGTGCTTCCAGACGCCGTAGAAATAGAGGGCCTGCAGCGTCAGGCCGATCAGGTAGGTGCTGGGGTGCGCCATCCAGATGCCGGGCAGTCCGAACACGCGGTTGAAGGTCCAGCCCAGCGGAAACAGCACGAAGGCCAGCAGGCTGAGCGTGATGGCGGTCGGCACCAGCACCGTGCCGCTGGCGCGCATCACGCCGAAGAACACGCTGCCCAGCCCGAGCAGCACGGCGCCCCACACCGAGATGTGCAGCAGGCCGGCCGCCAGCAGCACGACCTTCGGATCGGTGATGAACAGGCCGACGATGTGCGGCGCCAGCAGCGCCACCAGGATTGCGAGGCCGCCGGTCAGCGCGATGTTCATGCCCAGGCCGACCCGGGTGACGGCGTCGAGCCGCTCCGGGCGCCCGGCGCCGATGGCCTGCGCCGCCAGCACCGAGGCCGTGATCGAGATCGACATCGCGGGGAACATGACGTAGGCCGTCACCTGGCCCACTGCGCCCCAGGCCGCGGTGGCCTGCGAGCCATGGCTGTTGACGATGCTCACCAGCGCCAGGTCGGCCAGCGAGCTGGTGATGAAGAACAGGCCGGTGGGAATGCCCAGCCGCACCACCGGCCGCAGCAGCGCCGGCTCGATCCGCCAGTGCGCCCCGAACCGGCGATCCGGCGCCAGCGGATGGCCGGTGCGCCGCAGGTGCCACACGATCCACGCCAGCGACAGCGCCGTCGCCGCCACCGTCGCCCAGGCGCCGCTGGTGATGCCCAGCGGCGGCAGGCCGGTCCAGCCGCGGATCAGCGCCGGCGTCAGCACCAGGATCACCGCCGACGAGATCAGCAGCGACAGCAGCGGCGTGACCGTGTCGCTGACGCCGCGCAGCACGGAGGCGGTGAGGATGGAGACGAACAGCAGCGGCAGGAAGGCCATCATCACGCGGGCATAGGCGATCGCGTCGGCCAGCACGTCGGCCGGCGTTCCCAGCAGCCGCAGCAGCGGCCCGGCCAGCAGGAAGCCGAGCACGCCGATCGCCGCACCCAGCAGCGCACCGGCGCAGACCACGGTGCCGGCGATGGCGCGCACCCTTTCGATGTTGTTGGCGCCCCAGGCCTGGCCGGCCAGCACCGAGGCGCCCGAGCCCAGGCCGATGACGAAGGCGACGAACAGCATCAGCAGCGGCGTGAACGAGGCCACCGCCGCCAGCGCGCCGATCCCCAGCATCCGGCCGACGTAGGCGGTGTTCAGCGTGCCCGACAGCGCCTGCAGCATGTTGGTCAGCACCAGCGGGCCCAGGAACACCCCGAAGGTCTTCCAGAGCGGGCGGTGGCTGGCTGCGGCGGGCATCGAGCGAACGAGTATGCATGAGCTGCGCACGGGGCCTTAGACTGGCGGGCAATGCAAACCAGGAGCCCTGCATGACGGTCGACACCCTCCCCATCGATGAAGCCATCCGCGCGAAACTGCTCGGCGTGGCCACCGGCACCCTGACGACGGTGCTGCTCAAGAAAGGCCTGCGCAACGTCTGGCTGCGCGGCACCATGCCGCTGGCGCCGGGCCAGCCGCGGCTGGTCGGGCGCGCCTTCACGCTGCGCTTCGTTTCCTCGCGCGAGGACCTGGCGACGCCGGCCTCCTGGGGCTCGCCCATCTCCACCCGCGCCGCGATCGAGGCGATGGCGCCCGGCGTGATCGCGGTGGTCGGCGCGATGGGCGTCACCGACGCCGGCATCTTCGGCGACATCCTGTGCGCGCGCATGAACAAGCGCGGCGTCGCCGGCCTGGTCACCGACGGCGTGGTGCGCGACATCGAGGGCGTGCTCGGCACCGGCCTGCCGGTGTGGTGCCAGGGCACGGCCGCCCCCGCCTCGGTCAACGGCCTGACCTTCGTCGGCTGGCAGGAGGCGATCGACTGCGGCGGCGTGGCGGTGTTCCCCAACGACGTGATCGTGGTGGACCGCGACGGCGCGGTGCTGATCCCGGCGGCGCTGCTGGAAGCCGTGACCGACGCCGCCGTCGAACAGGAGCGGCTCGAAGGCTGGATCATGCGCGAGGTGGAGCAGGGCGTCCCGCTGCCGGGCCTGTATCCGCCGAATGCCGAGAACCAGGCGAAGTACGACGCCTGGGCGGCGAGCCATCGAACCTGAGACGGATACCGGACGCAGAAAGCGCAGAAGACGCAGAAACAGAAGACAGCAGGATCGAGATCAACCTTCATCCGGTTTTCTTCTGCGCTTTCTGCGTTGCTTCTGCGTCTTCTGCGTCCTTGACTTCCGGCTTCCTGACTTCCTGACTTCCTGACTTCATCACCATCGGAGAAAGACATGGCAAGACTGCCCTATGCCGACCTGAACGCCGCCGAGGCCAAGCCGCTGGTGGACCGCATCGTCACCGAGCGCGGCAGCGTGCTGCACCTGTACCAGATGCTGCTGCACAGCCCGCCGGTGGCGCAGGGCTGGCTGGCTTACCTGACCGCGATCCGCCAGAAAAGCAGCGTGCCGCCGGCACTGCGCGAGCTGGTGATCATGCGGGTGGCGATCATCAACGGCGCCCCCTACGAGGCGGAGCAGCACGCGCCGATCGCGCTGAAGGAAGGCGTCACGCAGGATCAGCTCGACGAGCTCAAGGTCTGGGAGCATTCCAGGCGCTTCACGCCGCAGCAGCGCGCAGTGCTGGAGCTGACCGACGGCATGACCAGGAACGTGCAGGTGCCCAAGACGGCCGTCGCGACGGTGCGCGAGTTCCTGGACGACCGCCAGGTGGTGGAGCTGGTGGCCACCATCGGCGCCTACAACATGGTTTCGCGCTTCCTCGAGGCGCTCGACATCCATTCGGACGACGAGCGCAGCTGATCACGCCGTTTCGGCCAGGCCGGCGGCGCGCCGCACCTCGACGCGGATCTCCTCCGTCAGCCGCGCCTTCAGTTCCATGAACACCGGCGTGGTCTTGACCGAGTAATGGCGCGGATGGGCGATCGGCACCGGCAGGTCGCACTTGATGCGGCCGGGCCGCGCGCTCATCACGACCACGCGGTTGCCCATGAAGATCGCTTCGTCGATGTCGTGCGTGACGAACAGCACCGTCTTGCGTTCCGCCTCCCAGATGCCCTGCAGCAGCTCCTGCATCAGCTCGCGGGTCTGGTGGTCCAGCGCGCCGAAGGGCTCGTCCATCAGCAGCATCCGCGGCCCGTTGGCCAGCGCGCGGGCCAGTGCGGTGCGCTGCTGCATGCCGCCGGAGAGCTGCCGGGGAAAGTGGTTCTCGAAGCCCTGCAGCCCCACCTTCGCGATGAAGGGCTGGGCGATGGCTTGCTGCTCGGCTTGCGCCAGCCCCTGTTCGCGCAGGCCGAAGCAGACGTTCTGCAGCACCGTGAGCCAGGGGAACAGCGTGTAGCTCTGGAACACCATCCCGCGGTCCGGCCCCGGGCCCGTCACCGGGCGACCGTCCAGCGCGATGCTGCCGGTGGTCGGCGTGTCCAGCCCCGCCACCATCCGCAGCAGCGTGCTCTTGCCGCAGCCCGAGGGCCCCAGGATGGTGATGAAGTCGTTCTCTTCCACCGCCAGGTCGGTGGCCTGCAATGCCACCGTCCCTCCGCTCGCGCCGGGGAAGGTCTTGGAAACGCCTTGGATGTCGAGGATTGTTCATGAGTCAAGAAGGCAAGGACGCAGCAGACGCAGAAGCAACGCAGAAGACGCAGAAAGGTCCAGGAGGAGGATTGAATTCAAACTTCATTCGGTCTCCTTCCGCGATTGCTGCGTCGCTTCTGCGCTTTCTGCGTCCGGTATTCGTATTCATCGTCCAAGCTGCGCCCACGGAAACAGCCAGCGGTTGAAGAGCTTGAGCGCGTAGTCGGTGACGAGCCCGATCAGGCCGATGACGATGATGCCGAAGATGATCTGGTCGGTGGCCAGCAGCGCCTGGCTGTCGGTGATCATGTGGCCGATGCCCGCCGACGCGCCGATCAGTTCGGCGACGATGACGTAGGTCCAGGCCCAGCCCAGCACCATCCGCAAGGTTTCCGCGATCTCGGGCGCGCTGCTCGGAAGCAGCACCCGCACGACCACGCCGCGGTCGGCCGCGCCCAGCGTGTAGGCGGCCTCCACCAGGTCGCGCCGCGTGTTGCCGACGCTGACGGCGATCATCAGCACCAGCTGGAAGAACGAGCCGATGAAGATCACCGCCAGCTTCTGCGCCTCGCCGATGCCGGCCCACAGGATCAGCAGCGGGATGAAGGCGGAGGCCGGCAGGTAGCGCGCGAAGCTGACGAAGGGCTCGAAGAACGCCTCCACCGGCTTGTACGCGCCCATCAGCACGCCCAGCGGCACGGCCAGCACGGCGGCGATGGCGAAGCCGCCGAACACCCGCCACACCGTCCAGCCGATGTCCTTGACGAAACCCTGGTGCGCCAGCAGGTCGTAGCCCGAGCGCACCATGGTCAGCGGATCGGCCAGGAAGGTCTTCGAGACGATGCCGCCGAAGGTGACGCCGGCCCACAGGGCGATGAACAGGATGAAGAAGGCAACCCCCAGCGCGATCCGCGCGCCGGGAGCCACCGGTTGCAGCGGCCGCACTTAGTTCAGGAAGCGGGTGTCGGCCAGCTTGCCCATGTCCGGCAGGCTCTTGATGATGCCGGCCTCCATCAGCAGCTCCGCGGCTTCCTTGCTGAAGGCCGCGTGCTCGCCGGCGAAGAACTTGGCGTTGGCGGCGCGGTCCTGCCAGCGCAGGTACTTCGACGAAGCTTCGAAGGCCTCGCCGCTTTGCTTGACGTCGGCGCCCATGATCTCGAAGCTCTTCCTGGGCTCCTTGTGGATCATCTCCACCGCCTCGAAGTAGCTGTCGGCCAGCGCCTTGGCGGCCTTGGGGTTCTCGGCCAGGAACTTGGGCGTGCAGCCGAAGGTGTCCATCACCATCGGGTAGTCCAGCGTGGTGGCGATGATCTTGCCGGCTTCCGGCTTGGCCCGCACCGCGCCGAGGTAGGGCTCGTAGGTCATCGCGGCATCGACGCCGGCGGTGCCCGCGATCATCGCGTTGGCGGCGGCCTGCGGTTCCAGGTTGACCACCTTGACGTCCTTGGTGGACAGGCCGTTCTTCTTGAGCATCCAGGCCAGCGCGAAGTAGGGCGAGGTGCCCGGCGCACTGGCGGCAACCGTCTTGCCCTTGAGGTCGGCGATCTTGTTGATCCCTGGCTTGACCACCATGCCGTCGGCGCCGTAGCTCTTGTCCAGCTGGAAGATCTGCGTCGTCGCCACGCCGTTGGCATTCCACACCACCCACGTCTCCACCGTCGTGGCCGCGCACTGCACGTCGCCCGAGGCGATCGCCAGGTGCCTGTCCTTCTGCGGGATCTTCTTGATCGACACGTCCAGGCCGTGCTTCTTGAAGATGCCGGCTTCATTGGCCAGGGTCAGCGGCGCGAAGCCGGTCCAGCCGGAAATGCCGATGGCCACTTTGGTGTCCTGGGCGTTGGCGGCGGCGCAGGCCAGCGCGACGACGGTGAGGGTCAGCAGTTTCTTCATCGTGGTTCTCCGTGAGGGGGTTTCAAAATGTTATGCAGGCTGCGTGCCAACCGCAATGCGGGCTTGTCCGGTCTAATGGAGCTTTGGTCCAGCCGTCGATTCCGTCATGCAGCAACTCCGTTTCATTTCCCGCGTGCGCCTGCTGGCGCTCGCCATCCTGCTGGTGTCGCCTGCGCTGCGGGCGCAGGGCGTGGTGCCAGAGATCACCGCCGGCATCCCGGCCCAGGTCGAGGGCCGCTGGTGCGGCGCCGGGTTCCTGAGCGGCACCATCCTGGACCTCATCCAGCATTACCAGGACTTCGAAGGCATGCTGATGCGCGGCGACCGCAAGCGCCCGGTGGACGGCCGCATCGAAGGCCGGATCCTGCGCACCTCGCGCGAGAGCTCGGGCCGCGCCGGCGAACTGGTGCTGGAACTGGATGGCGACCGGCTGCGCATCGTGCGGGCCGGCGGCCCCTTGCGGCCGACGCAGGGCATGTCCTTCGTGCGGGCCGGCGGCGGCGACGGCTGCTGAGCGTTTCATGCGAGCCTGAGCGCCAGCAGTTCGGGGATCTCGGCCTCGGTCGCGTGGCCGATGGCGCCGGATGACACCAGCCGGTGCACGGCCTCGATCTCGCGCGCCAGGCTGCGGTCCTGCATCATCGCCGGCGACACGCTGCGCAGCAGCCGCATGACGTTCTCCAGCGCCGGCGCGCTGCGCAGCGGCCGCAGGAACTCGACGCCCTGCGCGGCCGCCAGCGACTCGATGGCCACGATGTGCGCCGTGTTGCGCAGCATCGGCTGCAGCCGGCGGGCGGCGAAGGTGGCCATGCTCACATGGTCTTCCTGGTTGGCCGAGGTCGGCAGGCTGTCCACGCTGGCCGGATGCGCCAGCGACTTGTTCTCGGAAGCCAGCGCCGCCGCCGTCACGTGCACGATCATGAAGCCGGAGTTCAGGCCCGGCTCGGGCGTGAGGAAGGGCGGCAGCCGCGACACCGCGGTGTCCACCAGCATCGCGATGCGGCGTTCGGCGATGGCGCCGATCTCGGCGATCGCCACCGCCAGCGCGTCGGCCGCCAGCGCCACCGGCTCGGCGTGGAAGTTGCCGCCGGAGAGCAGCGAATCCTGGGTTATCGTCGCGCCGGCGAACACCAGCGGGTTGTCCGTCACCGCGTTGGCCTCGCGCACCAGCACGGCGGCGGCGTAACGCATCTGGTCCAGGCAGGCGCCCATCACCTGGGGCTGGCAGCGCAGGCAGTACGGGTCCTGCACCCGGTCGTCGTGCTCCAGGTGGGACCGGCGGATCTCGCTGTTGGCCATCAGCGCGCGGTATGCGGCCGCGCATTCGATCTGCCCGGGCTGGCCGCGCACCGCATGGATGCGCGCGTCGAAGGGTCCGTCGCTGCCGCGGGCGGCGTCCAGCGTGAGGGCCCCGGCGATCACCGCCGCCTCGAACACGCGCTCGCTCGCCAGCAGCGCGTCGATCGCCAGCGCGGTAGAGACCTGGGTGCCGTTGATCAGCGCCAGGCCCTCCTTGGCCGACAGCCGCAGCCGCTGCAGGCCGGCCTGCTGCAGCGCGCGTGCGGCCGGCATCCGCTCGCCCTGGTAGAACACTTCGCCTTCGCCCACCAGCGGCAGCGCCAGGTGGGCCAGCGGCGCCAGGTCGCCGGAGGCGCCGACCGAGCCCTGGCAGGGAACCATCGGCAACAGGTTGCCGTTGTGCAGCGCCAGCAGCGCATCGACCACCTCCTCGCGCACACCCGAGTGGCCGCGGGCCAGGCTGGCGGCCTTGAGCAGCAGGATCAGGCGGACCACGCGCGGCTCCAGCGGCTCGCCCACGCCGACCGCGTGCGAGCGCAGCAGCCGCAGCTGCAGCGTGGCCAGGTCCTCGTGCGCGATCCTCGTGCTGGCCAGCTTGCCGAAGCCGGTGTTGACGCCGTAGACCGGCGCCTCGCCCTCGGCCGCGCGCCGGACCAGTTGTGCAGCGGCGCGGATGCCGGCGCGGAAGGTTGGGTCCAGCGCCGCCGGCGCCGGATCGGCGCAGCACAGGCGGCGCAGCTGCGCCAGCGTCAGCGCGCCGGGGACGAGGACCTCTGTCATTGCTCCGGTCGCCCTGCGCTTGTCGAAGGGCGGAGCATCGGCAGGTTCAGCCCGTGTTCGCGCGCCGACGCCATCGCGATTTGGTAGCCGGCGTCCGCATGCCGCATCACGCCGGTGGCCGGGTCGTTCCACAGCACGCGCGCGATCTTCTCGGCCGCTTCCGGCGTGCCGTCGCAGACGATCACCACGCCGGCGTGCTGCGAATAGCCCATGCCGACCCCGCCGCCGTGGTGGATGCTGACCCAGGTGGCACCGCTGGCGGTGTTGAGCAGCGCGTTGAGCAGCGGCCAGTCGCTGACGGCATCGCTGCCGTCCTGCATGGCTTCGGTCTCCCGGTTGGGCGAGGCGACCGATCCGCTGTCCAGATGGTCGCGGCCGATCACGATCGGCGCCTTCAGCTCGCCGCTGGCGACCATCTCGTTGAAGGCCAGGCCGGCCTTGTCGCGCTCGCCCAGGCCGATCCAGCAGATGCGGGCCGGCAGGCCCTGGAAGCTGATGCGTTCCCCCGCCATGTCCAGCCAGCGGTGCAGGGCCTTGTTCTCGGGGAACAGCTCCTTCATCCTGGCGTCGGTCTTGCGGATGTCGTCCGGGTCGCCCGACAGCGCCACCCAGCGGAACGGCCCGACGCCGCGGCAGAACAGCGGCCGGATGTAGGCCGGCACGAAGCCGGGATAGTCGAAGGCGTTGGCCACGCCGAAGTCCTTGGCCACCTGGCGCAGGTTGTTGCCGTAGTCCACGGTGGGAACGCCCATGGCGTGGAATACCAGCATCGCCTTCACGTGGACCGCGCACGATTCGCCGGCCGCCTGCGTCAGCCGGGCGTGCTGCGCCGGATCCTTCTGCGCCGCCTGCCATTGCTCCACGCTCCAGCCGATCGGCAGGTAGCCGTTGATGATGTCGTGGGCCGAGGTCTGGTCGGTCAGGATGTCCGGCTTCATGCCGCCGATCCGGGCGCGCCGCACCAGCTCCGGCAGGATCTCGGCGGCGTTGCCGCACAGGCCGATCGACACCGCCTCCCGGCGCCGGGTGTGGAAGCCGATCAGGTCCAGCGCTTCGTTCAGGTCCCGCGCCTGCCGGTCCAGGTACTTTGTGCGCAGGCGGAAATCGATCCGCGACTGCTGGCATTCGATGTTGAGCGAACAGGCGCCGGCGAAGGACGCCGCCAGCGGCTGGGCGCCGCCCATGCCGCCGAGGCCGGCGGTGAGCACCCAGCGGCCGGCCAGCTCGCCGCCGTAATGCTGGCGTCCCGCCTCGACGAAGGTTTCATAGGTGCCCTGCACGATGCCCTGCGTGCCGATGTAGATCCAGCTGCCGGCCGTCATCTGGCCGTACATCATCAGGCCGGCGCGGTCCAGTTCGTTGAAGTGCTCCCAGGTGGCCCACCTGGGCACCAGGTTGGAGTTGGCCAGCAGCACGCGCGGCGCACCGGTGTGGGTGCGGAACACGCCGACCGGCTTGCCCGATTGCACCAGCAGCGTCTCGTCTGGCCGCAGCTTGCGCAGCGAATCCAGGATGGCGTCGAAGGCCGGCCAGTTGCGCGCCGCCTTGCCGATTCCGCCGTACACCACCAGTTCATCCGGGTTCTCGGCCACGGCCGGGTCCAGGTTGTTCTGGATCATCCGGTAGGCGGCCTCGATCTGCCAGTTGGCGCAGCTCAGCTGCGTGCCCTGCGGCGCCCGCACCGGGCGCGCCTTGCTGTCGGAAAACGGGGCTTGCGATCGGTCCGCCATGGCGCGCTCCTGCGTTGATGCGGCAAATCGTAGTTGTCTATACAACTCGTGTCAATCCGGGACTTATCGGAGACGTCCGCGCACGCCAGGGCTGCGGTACGTCCCGGCCGGCAGCCGTGCCAACCGGCGGGCCAGAAGAGCCAACCGCTCCCTTGTCTATACAACTTGGCCGGCATCGGCTAAATTCGCCGCATGCCGCGCGCCGCCGTCCCCGCCTACGAACAGGTCAAGGCCTTCATCCGCGGCCGCATCGCTTCGGGCCAGTGGAAGCCGGGCGACCCGGTGCCCAGCGAGGCGGCGTTGATGCAGCAGTTCGGCATCAGCCGCATGACGGTCAACCGCGGCCTGCGGGAGCTGGCCGGCGAGGGGCTGGTGACGCGGATCCAGGGCTCGGGCACGCGGGTGGCGCAGCTGCACCGCATCTCCTCGCGGCTGACCATCCGCGACATCCACGAGGAGGTGGCCGAGCGCGGCCACGTGCACAGCACGCGCGTGCTGCTGGCCGCCAGGGAGAAGGCCAGCGCCGCGATGGCCCAGTCGCTGGGGCTGCGCACCGGCGGCGCGGTGTTCCACAGCCGGCTGGTGCACCTGGAAAACGGCGTCGCCATCCAGTACGAAGACCGCTACGTCAATCCCGCCGCCGCCCCGGATTACCTCAAGACCGACTTCACCCAAGTCTCGCCCACGCTGCACCTGCTGCAGCACGCGCCGCTGACCGAGGCCAGCTACTCGATCGAAGCCTGCCTGCCGACCGCCGAAGAGGCGAAGGAGCTGGGCATCCGGCGCACCGAGCCCTGCCTGGCGATGATGCGGCGCACCGTGAGCGGCGCGCACGTGGCGAGCGTCGCGCGGCTGGTGTATCCGGGATCGCGCTACAGCTTCGCGGGGCAGTTCCAGGCATGAACTGGCAGATCGTCCGCCTCGACGACGTGGCGGCCACGCCCTGGCGCAACGGCGGCGGCGTCACGCGCGAGCTGCTGGCCTGGCCCGGGGCGCAGGACTGGCGGGTGCGCATGTCGGTGGCGCAGGTGACGCGAGACGGACCATTCTCGCGTTTCGACGGCGTGCAGCGCTGGTTCGCGGTGCTGGCCGGCGCCGGCGTGCGCTTGCGGCTGGACGGCGCGGCGCACGTGCTGACGCAGCGCAGCGCGCCCTTCGTGTTCGACGGGGCGGCGGACACCGATTGCCGGCTGCTCGCCGGCCCGACGCAGGACTTCAACCTGATGCTGCGGCAATGCACGGGGCGCATGCAGCGGCTGCAGGGCAGGCACGCGTTCGGCTGCGGCGCCGGCGCGCTGGTGGCCGTCTACGGCGCCGGCAACGCGGCGCTGCTGGACGTCGGAGGCGGGCAGACGCAGATCGCCCCGCAGACGCTGGCGTGGCGGATACTGGATGCGGGCGGTCCGGTGCAGGTGGAAGCGGCGGACGCCCTGTGGATGGAGATCGCACCATGAGCCTGGAGATCTGGAGCAATTGCCGGGCCGCTACGATGCAGCCGGATGCGGCCGTGCCATATGGGCTGATCGAGGATGCGGCGATCGCGGTCGAGGGCGACCGCATTGCGTGGGTCGGCGCGGCCGCCGAACTGCCTGCGGCGATGCGGCAACGCGCGGGCCGTCACCACGATGCCGGCGGCGCGCTGATCACGCCCGGCCTGATCGACTGCCACACGCACCTGGTCTACGGCGGCGACCGCGCGGCGGAATTCGAGCTGCGCCTGAACGGCGCGAGCTACGAGGACATCGCCCGCGCCGGCGGCGGCATCGCCTCCACCGTCAAGGCCACGCGCGCGGCCTCGGAAGAAGAGCTCCTGGCGCAGAGCCAGCCGCGGCTGCAGGCGCTGCTGGCCGAGGGCGTGACCACGGTGGAAATCAAGTCCGGCTACGGCCTGGCGCTGGAGCACGAGCGCAAGTGCCTGCGGGTCGCGCGCTCGCTCGGCGCCTTGAACCCGGTCGAGGTGCGCACCACCTTCCTCGGCGCCCACGCGCTGCCGCCGGAGTTCGCCGGCCGCGCCGACGATTACATCGCCGAGGTGCTGCGCATGCTGCCGGCGCTGCATGGCGACGGCCTGGTCGACGCGGTGGACGCCTTCTGCGAGCGCATTGCCTTCAGCACGGCGCAGACCGCGCGCGTGTTCGAGGCCGCGGCGGCGCTGGGCCTGCCGGTGAAGCTGCACGCCGAGCAACTGAGCGACAGCGGCGGCGCGGCGCTGGCGGCGCGGCATGGCGCGCTCAGCTGCGACCACCTCGAGTGGCTCGGCGACGAGGGCGCCGCCGCGATGGCCAGGGCCGGCTCGGTGGCGGTGCTGCTGCCTGGCGCCTTCTACTTCCTGCGCGAGACCCGGCTGCCGCCGGTCGCGCTGCTGCGCCAGAACAAGGTGCCGGTCGCCATTTCCACCGACTGCAATCCCGGCAGCTCGCCCTGCACCTCGCTGCTGCTGATGCTGAACATGGCCTGCACGCTGTTCCGGCTGACGCCGCAGGAGGCGCTGGCCGGCGTCACCAGCGTCGCGGCGCAGGCGCTGGGCCTGCCGGACCGGGGCGTGCTGGCGGCCGGCATGCGCGCGGATTTCGTCGCCTGGGACGTGCAGCGCCCGGCGCAACTGGCCTACGCCATCGGCGCCAACCCGCGCCGCCAGACCGTGTTCAAGGGACAACCGACATGAGCTTCACACTGCACCGCGGCAGCTCGCCGCTGCTGGTCAGCATCCCGCACCTGGGCACCGAGATCCCGCCGGAGCTGAGGCCGCTTTACGACCCGCGCGCCCTGGCCGTCGAGGACGCCGACTGGCACCTGGACCGCCTCTACGACTTCCTGCCGGCGCTGGGCGCCAGCGTGCTGCAGCCGCGCTATGCGCGCTACGTGATCGACCTGAACCGCCCGCCGGACGACACGCCGATGTACCCCGGCGCGTCCAACACCGAGCTGTGCCCGACGCGCTTCTTCAATGGCGACGCGCTGTATGCCGAGGGCAGGGCGCCGCCGGCGGCGGACCTGGCCGCGCGGCGCGAGCAGTACTGGCGGCCGTACCACGAGGCGCTGCAGGCGGAGCTCGCGCGCATCAGGCAGCAGCACGGCTTCGTGCTGCTGTGGGACGCGCACAGCATCCGCTCGCAAATCCCCTGGCTGTTCGACGGCCGGCTGCCGGACCTGAACATCGGCACCGCGGACGGCGCCAGCGCGGACGCGTCGATCGCGCAGGCGGTGGTCGCCGCAGCCTCGGCCAGTCCGGCCTACAGCCACGTGCTGAACGGCCGCTTCAAGGGCGGCTACATCACGCGCCGCTACGGCCGCCCGGCCGAGGACGTGCATGCGGTGCAGCTGGAGATGTGCCAGAGCGTCTACATGCAGGAGGCGCCGCCCTTCGCCTATCTGGAGCCGCTGGCGCGCCGGGTGCAGCCGACGCTGCGGTCGATGGTCGGTGGCGCGCTGGACGCCTGCAAGGCCCTGTATGGCCGCTGACGCGGACCGCTTCCTCGCGCCGCTGGCCTGGGTTGGCGGCGCCTGGGCGCGCGACGTGCTGCTGGAAGTCGGCGCCGATGGCTGCTGGCGCAGCGTCACGCCGGACGCGCCCGCCGCGTCGCGCGCCGGCGCGCAGCCGCTGGCCGGCCCGGTGCTGCCCGGCCTGGTGGACGCCCACAGCCACGCCTTCCAGCGCGCCATCGCCGGCCTGACCGAGAGCAGCGCGCACGGCGAGGACGATTTCTGGCGCTGGCGCGACCGCATGTACAGCGTCGCCAACCGCATCACGCCGCAGCAGCTGGAGGCGATCGCCGCCTACCTGTATGCCGAGCTGCTGGACGCGGGCTACACCGAGGTCTGCGAATTCCAGTACCTGCACAACGCCATCGGCGGCCAGCCGTTCGCGCAGCCGGCCGAGATGGCGCTGGCGCTCGCGCGTGCCGCGGGCCGCGTCGGCATCGGCCTGACCCTGCTGCCCACGCTCTACATGCGCAGCGGCTTCGGCGCGGCCGGCCTGCGGCCCGACCAGCAGCGCTTCGCCTCCACGCCGGACTCCGTCATGCGGATCGGCGAAGCGGTCGACGCCCTGGCGCAGCCGCTGGTCCACGCCGGGGTGGCGCTGCACTCGCTGCGGGCGGTGGACCGTGCCGCGCTCACCGAAGTGGCGGCCGCCGCGCGCGGCCGCATGCCGGTCCACATCCATATCGCCGAACAGCAGCAGGAGGTGGCCGCTTGCGTCGCCCAGCACGGGCGCTGTCCGGTCGAATGGCTGCTGGAGCACGTGGAGCTGGATGCGCACTGGAACCTGGTGCACGCGACGCAGACCTCCTCGGGCGAACTCGCCGGCGTGCACTCCGCCGGCGCGAGCATCGTGATCTGCCCCGCCACCGAGGCCAACCTGGGCGACGGCGTGTTCGACCTGCCGGACTGGCTGGGGCGCCAGGGCAGCTGGTCGATCGGCTCGGACAGCCACGTCACGCGCAGCTGGCAGGAGGAATTGCGCCTGCTCGAATACTCGCAACGGCTGGCGCTGCGCCGTCGCAACATCGCGGCGCGCTCGGGGTCGCGCGAGAGCTCGGCGGCCGTGCTGTTCGACGGCGCGCTGGCCGGCGGCTCGGCGGCGGCGGGCCGGCCGCTGGGCGGGCTGCGCGCGGGCGAGCGGGCCGACTTCATGGTGATCGACCGCGAGGCACCGGCCCTGCTCGGCGTGCCCGATGCGCAACTGCTCGACGCACTGGTGTTCTCCACGCCGCATGCGGGCCTGCGCCAGGTGCACGTGGCCGGCCGACCGGTGCGCACGCTGGCCGACCGGCCGGAACTGGCCAGCGCGATGCGGGCGGCGATGCAGGCGCTCTGGCGCTGAACGGCTAGGGCCGCGCCAGCGTGCGCCGCAGCGCCTGGAACAACAGCTCGGACTGCAGCCGCTCGCCATTGGCCTCCTGCGCCACCCGCGCCGCGAGCGCCGGATCGACCGGCCGCAGGGCCCGGCCGGTGGATTGCGCGATCACCTGGACGGCGCAGGCGCGCTCCAGGTAGTAGAGGTCGTCGTAGGCGTAGTCGATGCGCTCGCCGCAGACCACCACGCCGTGGTTGCCCAGGAACACGATGTCGGCGCCCTGCATGGCGATGGCGATGCGTTTGCCCTCGGACGCATCCAGCGCCAGCCCGTTGTAGTTGCCGTCGATCGCCACCCGGCCGTGGAAGCGCATCGCGTTTTGCGACAGCGTCGTGTCCAGCCCGCGGTCTTCTGTCAGCGTGAGCGCGGTGGCGTAGGGCATGTGGCTGTGCAGCACGCAGGCCTTGCCGGCGATGCGGTGGACGGCGGCGTGGATGAACATCGCAGTCGGCTCGATCTCGTGCCGGCCCGCCAGCCGGCGGCCCTGCGCGTCGACCAGCACGATGTCGCCCGCCTGCACTTCGCTCCACATCAGGCCGCGCGGGTTCAGCAGGAACAGTTCGGGCCGGTCCGGCAGCGCCACGCTGAAATGGTTGCACACGCCTTCGCCCAGCCCGTGGTGGGCCGCGGCGCGCAGCGCCAGCGCTAGGTCGCCGCGCAGGGCGGCGACGGCGGGCGAGTCGAACAGAGCCTGGGGTCCGCGTTCAATCACATTCGATCTCCCGCACACCGACCCGGATGTAAGGGTGGCGGCAGATTTCATCTCCATCCTGTGGCACGGTCCAGTTGACCAGGTAGCGGTTGCCTGCCACCAAGCTCGCTGCGGCAACCGACGCCGCCATGCCGACAAGAATCCCGACGAAAAAGCCGATCGCATAGCGCTTCAAGATGATCTCCCTGGACCAGAGTGTGACGCGCACCGTCGCGCCGCCGATCATCGGCGAATCCCGACAGGCGGAACGGCAGCGTTCGTGCTGCGCGGCCCCTGGAGCCATCACGGCCGGCACGGTTCGGTGAGCCGGTCGGCGCTGACGCTGCTGAGCGAGCGCTCCGCCGGGGGCGAGATCTCCAAGGAGGAGTTCGAGGAGAAGAAGGAGATCCTCGTTCGGCGCACATGAGCGCGGTCTACGTTTGTCCATGCACGCGAATGTCCGCCGGCCGGCGCCCGGTGCTGGGAGCTTCATGGTTGCCGGTTCTGCGTTCGCCTGAAGGCCCACCCTGAAAGCGGAAGCAGGACAGCCAGAGCCATGCCTTGCAGCAGGGGAGCCATCACGACGGCAAGAGCCCCTTGCGCGTCGGTGTGCCAAAAGATCGCGTTGGCCAGATAGAGAACGCCGCCGATGGAAACGGCGACCGCGACCACATGCCAATGGACAGGGGCAACCCCTTTGCGGGCCACCAGGACGGCAACCATCGCCGCATAGGGGGAAACCAGCCAGGCAGCGAAGAACAGGAACGCGGCAGGGCTGGTCGGCTTGAGTGCGCTGACAAACCAGACGGTGGTGCCTGCGGCGGCCGCGATGGCGAGGAACCCGACCGTGCGGATGCGATGCATGTGGTCATTGTCGCTTTCCCTGTCCAGGGCAGCAAACGGGCCGGGAAGGCCGTCCCGGGCCGGCCGGCGTACAGTTTCACTCCCATGGACCGGCTGCAGAACATCGAGACCTTCGTGCGGGTGGCGCAGACGCAGAGCTTCGCGGAAGCGGCGCGGCAGCTGCGCGTCGCCAAGTCGGTTGTCACCACCCGGGTCAGGCAGCTCGAGGACTACCTGGGCGGGCCGCTGTTCCACCGCAGCACGCGGGTGGTGCGCCTGAGCGAGCTGGGCCAGGCCTACCTGCGCGACTGCACCGAGCTGGTCGGGCGCGCCAACGACATCGTCGACCAGATGCGCGAGGTGCGGGGCACGCCGGCCGGCAGCCTGCGCGTGCATGCGCTCACCGGCCTGGTGCTGGGGCACTTCGGCTCGCTGCTGCGGGAGTTCCAGGCCGCCTACCCGGAGATCCGGCTCGACCTGATCGTGAGCGACGCGGTGGTCGATCCGGTGCAGGCCGGCGTCGACTGCGCGCTGCAGATCTTTCCGGCCGCTTCCACCGAGCTGATCTCGCGGCCGCTGTTTCCGGTGCGGCGCGTGTTCTGCGCCACGCCGAAGTACCTGCGCGCCCACGGCACGCCCAAGGAGCCGCGCGACCTGCACGAGCACCGGCTCGGCCTCTACTCCGGTTACCCGACCCGGGACCGCTGGACCTTCCACCGCGAGGGCCAGCAGTTCACGATGTACCTGAACGCGCCGCTGCTGACCAACAGCGTCCACCTGCTGCGCGAATACGCGCTGGAACACGCCGGCATCGTCTGCGTGCCGACCCTGGTGGCCGGCGAGGCCATCCTCAGGGGCGACCTGAAGATCGTGCTGCCGGCGCACCAGCTGTCGTCGTTCTGGCTCAGCGCCGTCTACGCGGAAACCTCGCGCAACGCCTTCAAGCTCAAGCTGTTCATCGAGCACATCGCGGCGGAGTTCAACCGGGTTCCTCCCTGGGACGCGGCGCTGATCGAGCGCAAGCTGATGCCGCAGGGGCTGATCGAAGAATAAGGGTTAACCCCGAGGATTGTTCGGAAGCGCCGAACAATCCGGCCACGATCTGCGGCCTACCGGCCGGCCGGCCCGGCTCCTAGAGTTCGACCCAGCGCGGCGCAGTCCGCCGCGCCGAAGCGCAAGGAGACAAGCATGTCCGTGGCCTACCAGACCAGATTCGGCTCGCTCAAGAGCTACGACAAGGGGCGCGTCGAGGTGATCGACGACGACGTCAAGCACTACGCCTTTTCCAACTGTTTCGAGATTGCGGGCAAGAGCAGGCCGTACGAGCGGGTGGTGTTCGGCCAGAACCAGATCTACGTGCTGGAGACGGTGCGGGCCGAGGGCAATTCGCCCTGGTACACCTGCGCCCACGACGAATTCGCGCTGTGCATGGACGGCGAGGTGGAGGTGCACCTGGTGCAGCTTGACGCCTCGCAGGCCGTCCCCGACAAGGACAAGAACGGCGCGGTGCTGGTGGAGGGCGCACCGAAGGGCCAGAAGATGGGCTGGATGAAGCTCAGGCGCGGCCACCAGGGCCTGTTGCCCAAGAACAGCGCCTACCAGTTCCGAGCCGCCCAGCCCGCCGTGCTGGTGCTGCAGACCTGCAAGGGCGAGGTCTCGGTGGAACGCTGGGCCGAGATCTGCCAGGTGAATGCCGTTGCCGGACAGGCCGCGGCAACGGGGCGCCCGGTCCTGAACTGATCGCAACAGGAGACGCGAAATGAATGCACCCAACGACCTGGTCAACGTCGCCGCCTCCGAGCCCGACGCCACGCTCGGCTACCGCAGCTTCACGCTCGGCAGCTTCAGCTTCAGCCGCGACGAGTACTTCGCCCACATCCGCTGGATCACCCGCGACGGCCGGCCGCTGTCGCACACCATGGACGTCGCCAACTTCCTGCGCGCGCTGATGCGCGACGTCGCCTGGGGCTTCTTCTACGGCTGGGTCAACTTCGACCATGTGGTCGGCACCGTCAACCACTACAAGTCGGTCGACCTGTATGCCGGCTCGTACAACGCCACCATGAAGGCGGCCGGCGTGGACCTGCTGGAGAACTTCCCCGCCGACCAGATCGGCGCCACCTTCGCCGCGATGCTGGACGACTGGACCAACGAGAGCTTCGACCCGTTTTCCGCGCCGCAGGAGACGGGTTCGGCCTACGGCCGCAAGAACGGCAACAACAAGGCGAAGATCACCCGCGCCCGCGAACTGGCCAAGCGCTGCGTCGGCCTGAAGGACGACCTGCCGATGCGCACCGACGCGCGCGGCGCGCCGGTCAACCGCGCCTTCGCCGACGTGCCCCAGGACGCGCCCGAACTGCATCCCGAGCCGGGCTTCGAGAACGAGGTCCACGCCTTCAACCTGTTCGCGTTCCTGTCGCGCAGCCAGGTCACCTGGAACCCGTCGTTCACCAGCGTGGTGAAGTACAGCTTCATGTGCCCGACCACCGAGGAGCACATCCTGCCCATCATCCACGGCAACGACCGGGTCGAATGGTTCTTCCAGATGACCGACGAGATCCACTGGGACTGCGCCCACAAGGAGACCGGCAAGCCGCTGGCCCGCGTCATCATGAAGGCCGGCGACATGGCGGCGATGCCGGCCTATTGCCGGCACCAGGGCTACAGCCCCAAGCGCTCGATGCTGCTGGTCTGGGAGAACGGCTCGCCCAACCTGGTCTACGAGATCCAGAAGGGGGAAGCGCCCGAAGTTCCAGTCACGTTCTAAGGAGGCCACCATGTCCCTCACCCGCGAAACAATGACCGACGAGCAGCGCAAGTCCGTGGCGCTGGAATACCTCAAGGCGTTCGACAACGGCGGCGTCACGTCCAGCGGCGACTCGATCCTGGAGCTGTTCGCCACCGATGCCCAGGTCTACTTCCCCAAGTGGGGACTGGCCACCGGCCGCGACCAGATCGGCAAGCTGTTCGGCGACGTCGGCGCCACGCTCAAGGGCATCGTCCACCACTACGCGGAGTTCAACTGGGTCTTCTCCGGCAGCGACATGGTGGTGTGCGAAGGCACCAGCCATGGCGAGCATCGCGACGGCCCCTGGCGCGCCGGCGTGCCGGACTGGGCCGCGGGCCGCTGGTGCGACGTGTTCGAGATCCGCGACTGGCAGATCCAGCGCTGCTTCATCTACCTGGATCCGGACTACGCCGGCAAGGACACCAAGCGCTATCCCTGGCTGGCCGGCGTCGCGGGCTGAGCCGATGGCCGCGCCACCGGGGATCCGCCGCCAGCTCTTCATCGACGGCGGGTTCGTCGATGCGGCGTCGGGCGAAACGCGGGCCACGCTCAATCCGCACGACAACAGCGTGATCGCCGAGGTGGCGATGGCGGGCACGGAAGATGTGGCCCGCGCGGTGGCCGCGGCGCGGCGCGCCTTCCCGGCCTGGAGCCGCCGGCCGGCGGCGGAGCGCGGACGCATCCTGCTGAAACTGGCGGACCTGATCGAGGCCGGCGCCGAGTCCCTTGCGCAGCTGGAATCGCTGGACACCGGCCACCCGATCCGCGACTCGCGCATGCTGGACGTGCCGCGCACGGCGGGCTGCTACCGCTACTTCGGCGGCATGGCCGACAAGTTCCAGGGCGAGACCATCCCGGTGGAGGCGGGTTTCCTCAACTACACGCTGCGCGAACCGGTCGGCGTGGTCGGCCAGGTGGTGCCCTGGAATTTCCCGCTGATGTTCACCAGCTGGAAGATGGCGCCGGCGCTGGCGGCGGGCAACACCGTGGTGATGAAGCCGGCCGAGATCACGCCCCTGACCTCCCTGAAGATCGGCGAGCTGATGGCCGAGGCCGGCGTGCCGCCTGGCGTGGTCAACATCCTGCCCGGATTGGGCAGCGTCGCCGGGCAGGCGCTGGCCGAGCACCCCGGCGTCGCCAAGATCGCCTTTACCGGCAGCACGGCGACCGGCCGCCGCATCGTGCAGGCCTCGGCCGGCAACCTGAAGAAAGTCCAGCTCGAACTCGGAGGCAAGGGTGCCAACATCGTGTTCGAGGACGCCGGCCTGGCCGCGGCAGTGAACGGCTCGGCCTGGGCCATCTTCCACAACCAGGGCCAGGCCTGCATCGCCGGGTCGCGCCTGCTGCTGCACGAGAAGATCGCGGACGCCTTCCTGGAAAAATTCATCGCCCTGGCGAGCTCGATCCGCCTGGGCAACCCCTTGGACGATCAGACCGAGATGGGGCCGCTGACCAGCGCCGAGCACCGCGACCGGGTGCTGGGCTACGTCGACGTGGCGCGCAGCGAAGGCGGCGAGCTGCTGGCCGGCGGCAAGGCCCCGGGCGGCGCGCTGGCGCGCGGCTGCTATGTGGAGCCGACCATCGTGCGCGCCGCCAGCCCGGCGGACCGGATCGCGCAGGAGGAAGTGTTCGGGCCCTTCGTCACGGTGCTGACCTTCAGGGACGACGAAGAGGCCCTGAAGATCGCCAACGGGACCGACTATGGCCTGGGCAGCGGCCTGTGGACATCGAACCTGCAGCGCGCCCACCGGTTCGCGCGCGAGCTGCGCGCCGGCATGGTCTGGATCAACAGCTACAAGCGCGTCAACCCGGGATCGCCGTTCGGCGGCGTCGGCCTGTCGGGCTACGGCCGCGAGATGGGCTTCGACGCGATGCGCGAATACACCCAGGTCAAGAGCGTGTGGGTCAACGTCGATGCGCAGATCGCGCCGCACTACGCCCGCTGACGACTTGCCTGAAGACCAACGACCGAGGAGACACGATCATGAGCCTGACCCGCAGACAATTCAACCAGGCCGCCGCCGCGCTGGCCGCCGGCAGCGCGGCACCGGTCACGCTGGCCGCAGACCCGCTGAAGATCGGCTATGTCTCGCCGCAGACCGGGCCGCTCGCGCCGTTCGGCGAAGCGGACAAATGGGTGATCGACCAGATGAAGGCGGCGTTCAAGGACGGCCTCACCGTGGCGGGCAGGAAGTACGACGTGCAGATCCTGCTCAAGGACAGCCAGTCCAGCCCGAACCGGGCCGGCGAGGTGGCCAGCGACCTCATCCTGAAGGACAAGGTGGCCCTGGTGCTGACGGCAGGCACGCCCGAGACCGCCAACCCGGTCAGCGACGCCTGCGAGCTCAACGAGATTCCGTGCATCTCCAGCGTGGTGCCGTGGCAGCCCTGGTTCTTCGGCCGCAAGGGCGATCCGGCCAAGGGCTTCGCCTGGACCTATCACTTCTTCTGGGGGCTGGAGGACGTGATCGCGAACTTCACCAACGGCTGGAAGAGCGTGCCGACCAACAAGAAGGTCGGCGGCCTGTTCCCCAACGACGGCGACGGCAACGCCTGGGGCGACAAGGAGCTGGGCTTTCCCAAGCCGCTGGCGCAGATGGGGTTCACGCTGCTCGACCCGGGCCGGTTCCAGAACGGCACGCAGGACTTCAGCGCGCAGATCGCCGCATTCAAGAAGGACGGCGTGGAGATCGTCACCGGCGTGGTGATCCCGCCCGACGCCAAGACCTTCCTCACCCAGGCCCGCCAGCAGGGCTTCAGGCCCAAGGTGATCACGCTGGGCAAGGCCCTGCTGTTCCCCGGCGCGATCGAGGCGCTGGGCGACCTCGGCGAGGGCCTGACCACCGAGGTTTGGTGGAGCCCTTCGCATCCCTACACCTCGTCGCTGACGAAGCAGAGCGCCAGGGCGTTGGCCGACGCCTACGAGGCCGGCGCGAAGAAGCAGTGGACCCAGCCCATCGGCTTTGCCCATGCGCTGTTCGAGGTGGCGGCGGACGCGCTCAAGCGCAGCAAGTCGCTCAAGGCCGCCGACGTGCGCGACGCCGTTGCCGCGACCGCGGCCAATACCGTGGTCGGCCCCGTCAAATGGGGTGGCCAGGGGCCGTTCAAGAACGTCAGCAAGACGCCGCTGGTGCTGGGCCAGTGGGGCAAGGGCAGGAAGTACAAGTACGAGCTGACCATCGTCAACAACCAGGCGGCCAAGAACATCCCCACCGGCGGCACGATGCGCGCGATCTGAGCGCGCAGCTGCCATGGCCCTGCTCGCCCTGCACTCGGTCGGCAAGTCTTACGGGGCGCTCAAGGTCATCGACGCGATCTCGCTGTCGGTGGCGCCGGGAGAGACGCTGGGCATCCTGGGGCCGAACGGCGCCGGCAAGACGACGCTGTTCAACCTGATCTCGGGCGACGTCGCGGCGGACGCCGGCCGGATCGAGTACGACGGTCGCGACCTCGGCCGGCTGCGGCCGCACCAGCGCTGCCGCGCCGGCGTCGGTCGCAGCTACCAGGTGCCGCAGCCCTTCGGCCACATGACGGTGTTCGAGAACCTGGTGACGGCCGCCTGCTTCGGCGCGCGGCAAAGCGAACGCGAGGCCTGGCACACGGCGCACGAGGTGCTGCAGCAGACCGGACTGGCGCCGCATGCCAACAAGGCGGCCGGCGGCCTCACGCTGCTCGATCGCAAGCGGCTGGAACTGGCCCGGGCGCTGGCGACCCGTCCGCGGCTGCTGCTGCTCGACGAAATCGCCGGCGGCCTGACCGAGCACGAGGCCCGCGTGCTGGTGCAGGAGCTGGCGCGCATCAAGGCCCAGGGCATGACCATCCTGTGGATCGAGCATGTGGTCCATGCGCTGCTGGCGGTGGCCGACCGGCTGTTCGTCATCAACTTCGGCCGCGAGCTGGCCCAGGGCAAGCCGCCGGACGTGATGAACGACCCGCAGGTGCAGCGGGTCTACATGGGCATGGAGGCTTGAGATGGCCGCCACCGGGGCGAACCAGTCACCCCTACTCTGCACCCATGCACTGGAGGCCTTCTATGGCGATGCGCAGGCGCTGTTCGGCATCGATTTCACGCTCGAACAGGGCGAGGTGGTGGCGATCATCGGCGCCAACGGCGCCGGCAAGTCCACCTTCCTCAAGTGCCTGACCGGCCTGCTGCGGGCACCGCGGGAGGCGGTGCGCCTGGCCGGCGAGGCCGTCGGCGGCCTGCCGCCCGGCGAGATCGTGCGCCGCGGCCTGGCGCTGGTGCCCGAGGGCCGGCGCCTGTTCCCCAGCCTGTCGGTGCAGGAAAACCTGCTGATGGGAAGCTGTTCGCGCCGCAGCGGCCCCTGGGACCTGCAGCGGCTGTACCGGCTGTTCCCGGTGCTGCAGGACAAGCGGCATGCGCCGGCAACCTCGCTGTCCGGCGGCCAGCAGCAGATGGCGGCGCTGGGCCGGGCGCTCATGAGCAATCCGCGCGTGCTGCTGTGCGACGAGCTCTCGCTGGGCCTGGCGCCGATCGTGATCGGCGAGATCTACCGCGCCCTGCCGCAGGTGACGGCCGAGGGCATGACGGTGGTGATCGTCGAGCAGGACGTCGGCCTGGCCCAGCGCGTGTCGCGCCGCCTCTACTGCCTGCAGGAAGGGCGCGTGTCGCTGCAGGGGCGCTCGGATTCGTTCACCCGCGAGCAGGTCTCGCAAGCCTACTTCGGAGCGTGAGTCCGGCATGATCGATACGCTGGTGCAGGGGCTGCTGCTGGGCGCGCTGTACGCCCTGTTCGCCCTTGGCCTGTCGCTGATGTTCGGCGTGATGCGGCTGACGAACACGGCGCATGGCGATTTCATCGTCCTGGCGGCCTTCGCCGCCATCGCGGCGATCGGCCTGTGCGGCGGCGCCGTCGCGCCGGCGGTGCTGGCCTTGCTGCCGCTGGCCTTCGGCTTCGGCTACGCCCTGCAGCGCTATGTGCTGAACGCGACCCTGGGACGCGACCCGCTGCCGTCGCTGGTGGTGACCTTCGGCCTGTCGATCGTGATCCAGAACCTGCTGCTGGAACTGTTCTCGGCCGACCCGCGCTCGATCGCCAGCGGCGGCCTCAACACCGCCAGCGTGCAGCTGGGGCCGGAGCTGGCGGTGGGCGTGCTGCCGCTGATCGTGCTGGCCGTCGCGGTGGCGGCGACGGCGGGCCTGCAGCTGCTGTTCGGCCGGACGGCGATCGGCCGCTCGTTCCGCGCGGTGTCGGACGACCGCGAGATCGCCGAGCTGATGGGACTGGACGCGCGCAAGGTCTATGCGCTGGCCACCGCCATCGCCTGCGTGCTGATCGCCGTGGCCGGGGTGCTGCAGGGCATGCGGACCACCGTGGCGCCGTCGGACGGGCCGTTGCTGCTGCTGTTCGCCTTCGAGGCGGTCATCATCGGCGGCATGGGCTCGTTCTGGGGCACGCTGGCCGGCGCGATGATCCTGGGGCTGACGCAGCAGGCGGGCTTCCGGCTCGATCCGGGCTGGGGCATCTGGTTCGGCCACCTGGTGTTCCTGGCCGTGCTGGTGGTGCGGCCGCAAGGCCTGTTTCCGAGGACGCGAGGATGAGCGGCATGCCTGTGGCCTTCGCCGTCGAACGCGGCTCGCGCCAGGCCTGGGTCACGCTGGCCGCGGGCATGGCGCTGGTGGCCTTGGCGGCCAGCCTGCCGTTCTGGGGCGAGTCGAGCTGGATGCGCGAGTTCGTCGAGATCGCCTGCTACTTCGTCTTCGCGATGATGTGGAACCTGCTGGCCGGCTACGGCGGCATGGTCAGCATCGGGCAGCAGGCCTTCTTCGGCCTGGGCGGCTACGTGATGCTGATGCTGGGCAACTTTGCCGGCATGAACCCGTTCCTGGCGATCCCGCTGGGCGCGCTGGCGGCGGGCCTGGTGGCGATCCCGGTGTCCTGGGTGGCATTCCGGCTGTCCGGCGGCTACTTCGCGATCGGCACCTGGGTGATCGCCGAAGTGTTCCGGCTGGGCTTCGCCAACATGTCGGCGGTGGGCGGCGGCTCCGGCACCACGCTGACGGCCCTGCGCGGGATCGACAAGGCCACGCGCGAAAGCCTCACCTACTGGATCGCGCTGGCCTGCGTCGTCGGCGCGATCGCGCTGGTGTACCTGTTTCTGCGCAGCAAGCAGGGCCTGGCGCTGCTGGCGATCCGCGACAACGAGGTGGCGGCCGAGTCGCAGGGGATCGCCGTGCGGCGCATGAAGCTGGCCGTGTACGGCGTCGCGGCGCTCGGCGCCGGCCTGGCCGGCGCCCTGTATTTCGTCGGCAACCTGCGGATCAGCCCGGATGCCGCCTTCAGCGTCAACTGGACGGCCTTCGCGATCTTCATGGTGGTGATCGGCGGCATCGGCCGCATCGAGGGCCCGATCGTCGGTGCGCTGCTGTTCTGGGCGCTCAACAAGTTCTTCAGCGACTGGGGCACCTGGTACCTGCTGGGGCTGGGCCTGGTCGCGGTGCTGGTGACGCTGTTCTTCCGCCAGGGGCTGTGGGGCTTCGTGCAGCAGCGCTGGGGCTGGACGCTGTTCCCGACCGGCCGCGTGCTGAAGTTATATCGCTGAGACCCGCGGAATGTTCTGCGCGATGCGCCACAGGACGCCGCTCGGATCGAACAGCACGAAGTCGCGCATGGCCCAGGGCTGGTCCTGCGGCTCGCCGATCTTCACGCCGAAGCGCGTGGCGACATCCTTTGCTCTTGCGTGCCACGACCCGACATCTTCGACCAGCAGGTGCATCTGGAAGTTGTCGGCGTGCTCTTTGACGTAGAAATCCTGCAGCAGGAAGCTCGATTCCCCGCAGTGCAGGTACGCGATTCCGTCGAAGACCGAGGCCAGGGTGAAGCCCAGGGCCTGGTAGAACTGCAGCGACAGCGCGAAGTCGCGCGCCGGGACGAAGGCCTTGATTTCAACGCAGGCGAGGTTCATGGCGCCGAAATTACCAGAAACCGGCTCCGTCGCCGACTTCTCAACGAACCGGGCGGAGCAACGCGCAGCCTGGTTCCCTTTGTGAAGAGGATCCGGCTTCGCCGGTCCTCTTCACACTGATCAACCCACTTCCAAATCGCTCCGGCGATTTGGAAGTGACGAGCTTAGATCCATCTGCCGCCGCGCAATTCCCGCGTCAGCCAGGCGCAATAGACAGGGGCGGCGACCAGGCCGGCGGCGCCGAAGCCGGCCTCCAGCACCAGCATCGACGCCAGCAGCGCATAGGCCGGCACCTGGATCCGGTTGCCGACGAAGTGCGCGTTCAGGAAATATTCGAGCTTGTGCACCACCACCAGGAACGCCAGCGAGACGCCGCCCAGCCACGGCGAGACGGTCAGCGCGGCCAGCACGATCGCCGCGTTGGACAGCAGGTTGCCGACGATCGGCAGCAGGCTGGCGAAGAAGGTGAAGGCCACCAGCGTGTGCGACAGCGGCACCTTGTAGCCGAACAGCGGCAGGATCACCAGCAGGTAGGCGGCGGTCACCAGCGTGTTGACCAGCGAGATGCGCAGCTGCGCGGCCACGATGTCGCGGAAGGCCAGGGCCAGCTGCACCAGCCGGTGCTGCGCCAGCCGCATCAGCGGCGCGCTCGGTTCCGGCTGCGGCGCCGCGGCGCCGGCCAGAATGCCGATCGCCAGCCCCAGCACCAGATAGAGCAGGATCCGCAGCGCCTCCCGGCCCCATTGCTGCACCTGCGCGGCGTGGCTGCGCAGCCAGCTGGAGACCGCCTCCTGCAGCGCGGCCGCCGAATCGGGCAGCTTGGTGGCGATCCAGTCCGGCGCCGTGGTGCGGATGCTGTCCAGGGTGTCGGCCAGCAGCCGCAGCAGCTTGGCCAGCCCGCCCGAGGACGCGCTGAGCAGCAGCTCGAAGGCCTCGAACATCGCGAAGCCGATCGCCACCAGCACCACCGCCAGCAGCAGGTAGGTGATCCAGGGCGCGCGGGTGGAATCGAGGTGGGCCCGCACCCGGGCCCGCAGCGAGCGGTACAGCACGAAGCCGCCGACCCCGGCGAACAGCGCCGGCAGCAGGTGCAGGTGCAGCACCGCCAGCAGCGCGATGCCGGCGATGGCGACGCTGCGGAAGTGATAGACGTCCGCGCGCGGGATCGGCGCGTTCTCGGGAAACTCGGGCGGGAGGGTCATCGTGGTCGGGTGGCTGCGGTCCGATCCTAACCCGGCCCGCGCCCGGCACCGATTTTCACCAAGCACCCGCTTGCTAAAAATAGGATCCTTTGCTATGGTCCCCGGCGATGGAACGACCCGTAGCGCGCAGTTCGCCGGCGGCCGGCGACCCGGCGGCCGAACGGCGGCCGCGCGGCCGGCCGCGCAAGACGCTGCACGACCGCGACGACGGCAACCGCAGGCAGGAAGTGCTGCGGGCCGCCGCCAGGCTGTTCCGCCGCAAGGGCTTCCACGCCACCAGCACGCGCGACATCGCGGCGGCCGCCGGCATGCGCAGCGGCTCGCCCTTCTATCACTTCAAGAGCAAGGGCGCGCTGCTGTACGCGGTGATGGAGGAGGGCATGCGCTCGGCCATCCTGCGCCAGCAGGCGGCGCTGGCCGACGCGCCGGCCGTCCCGCAGGAGCGGCTGCGGCTGCTGGTGCGCAACCACTTCGACATCCTGCTCGGCCCGGGCAGCGACTTCATCCCGGTCATGCTGTACGAATCGCGTTCGATCACCGCCCGCCAGCGGACCCTGCTGGCGCAGCTGCAGGGCGACTACGAGGCGCCCTGGCTGCCGGTGCTGGACGGCCTGCACGCGGCCGGCCGGCTGCGGGCCGACGTCAAACTGGCGCGGCTGCTGATCTTCGGCGCCCTCAACTGGTCGGCCCAGTGGTATGACCGCCGCAAGGGCGCGTCGCTGGACGAACTGACCGGCGCCGCCCTGCAATTGTTCATCGGAGACTGCCCTTGACCTACCCATCCCATTACCGATCCGTCTTCGCCCCCGGCCTGTTCGCCCACAAGGTGGTGCTGGTGACCGGCGGCGGCTCCGGCATCGGCCGCTGCACCGCCCACGAACTGGCCTCGCTCGGCGCCCACGTGGTGCTGATCGGCCGCAAGCTGGAGAAGCTGCACGACGTGGCCGGCGAGATCCTGGCCGACGGCGGCCGCGCCAGCTTCCATTCCTGCGACATCCGCGACGAGGCGGCGGTGCAGAACACGGTGGAGGCGATCGTGCTGGTGCACGGCCGCGTGGACGGCCTGGTGAACAACGCCGGCGGCCAGTTCATCGCGCCGCTGGACAGCATCAGCGCCAAGGGCTGGGAGGCGGTGGTCAACACCAACCTCACCGGCGGCTTCCTGATGGCGCGCGAATGCTACGTGCAGTCGATGAAGCAGCATGGCGGCGCCATCGTCAACATCGTGGCCGACATCTGGGGCTCGATGCCCAACATGGGCCACAGCGGCGCGGCCCGTGCCGGCATGGTGAGCTTCACCGAGACGGCGGCGGCCGAATGGGCCCACAGCGGCGTGCGGGTCAACGCGGTGGCGCCCGGCTACATCGCCTCCAGCGGCATGGACCACTACCCGCCCGAGGCCGGGCCGATGCTGCGCGAGATGCGCTCCACCGTGCCGGCCGGGCGCTTCGGCACCGAGGCGGAGACCTCGGCGGCCATCGTCTACCTGCTCAGCCCCGCCGCCAGCTTCGTCAGCGGCTCGGTGCTGCGGGTGGACGGCGCGCGCCCGCAGGTGCGCATGGGCTGGCCGATGCAACTGCCCGACGCGCAGGCGCGCCAGCGCGAGGCGGTCAAGCCCTTCGAGGGCTTCCACCGGGGCACCACGCCCAAGCTGTTCGACGAGAAGGGCTGAGCGGTGCCGGCCTACCGATCGTCCTGGAACGCGCAAGGGCCGCAGGCGGCCGAGCGCCGCGCCGCCATGCTGGCGCGCATCGAGCAGCTGCGGACGCTGGAGCAGCGCCCGGGCGCGGCGTCGGCGGCCTCGCGGCCGGTGTTCGACAAGCGCGGCCAGCTGCTGCCGCGGGAGCGGGTTGCGCTGCTGCTCGACCCCGGCGCTGCGTACCTGCCCCTGTGTTCGCTGGCCGGCTACATGCAGGACACGAAGGACCCGGCCGCATCCGTGCCCGGCGGCGGCATGGTCGCCGGCATCGGCTTCGTCTCGGGTGTGCGCTGCATGGTGGTAGCCAGCGACTCGGGCATCGACGCCGGCGCCATCCAGGCGATGGGGCTGGACAAGATCCTGCGGGTGCAGGAGATCGCGCTGGCCAACAAGCTGCCGTTCCTGCACCTGGTGGAGAGCGCCGGCGCCAACCTGCTGAAGTACCGGGTGGAGGGTTTCGTGCAGGGCGGCGCGCTGTTTCGCAACCTGGCGCGGCTCTCGGCGGCCGGCATTCCGGTGATCACCGTGCAGCACGGTTCCGGCACCGCCGGCGGCGCCTACATGCCCGGCCTGTCGGACGTGGTGGTGATGGTGCGCAAGCGTTCGCGCGCCTTCCTGGCCGGCCCGCCGCTGCTGATGGCCGCGACCGGCGAAGTGGCGACGGAGGAAGAACTGGGCGGCGCCGAGATGCACACCTCGGTCTCGGGCCTGGGGGAGTATCTGGCGGAGGATGACCGGGAGGCGTTGGGGATGGCGCGGGACATCGTGGCCAGGACCGCTAACACCGTTCGGGCCGAGCCTGTCCAAGCCCACGCGAACCCTTCGACCCTTCGACAAGCTCAGGACAGGCCAGGCTCGGCCCGAACGGATTGCGGCCCGCGCTATCCCGCCGACGACCTCCTGTCCCTCATGCCGGCCAGCCTGCGCGAACCGGTGGACATGCGCGAGGTCATCGCCCGCATCGTCGACGGCTCCGACCTGCTGGAGTTCAAGCCGCTTTACGGCGCGGCGACGGTCTGCGTGCAGGCCGGGATCGGCGGCCATGCGGTGGGCTTCATCACCAACAACGGCCCGATCGACGTCGCCGGCGCCAACAAGGCGACGCACTTCATCCAGTGGATGTGCCAGCTGGGCCACCCCATCGTCTACCTGCAGAACACCACCGGCTACATGGTGGGCAAGGAGAGCGAGCAGGGCGGCATGATCAAGCACGGCTCCAAGATGATCCAGGCCGTGACCAATGCCACCGTGCCGCAGATCACCATCCAGTGCGGCGCCAGCTTCGGCGCCGGCAACTACGGCATGTGCGGCCGCGGCTATGCGCCGCGCTTTCTGTTCAGCTGGCCCAATGCGCGCACCGCCGTGATGGGCGGCGAGCAGGCCGCCCGCACCATGCAGATCGTCGCCGAGGCCGGCCTCGCGCGCAAAGGAATCAAGCCCGACCCGGCGCAGTCGCAGGCGCAGTTCGACCGGATCGTGGCGCTGTTCGAGTCGCAGGCCGACGCCTTCTACACCTCCGGCCTGCTGCTCGACGACGGCGTCATCGATCCCCGCGACACGCGCGACGTTCTTTCGTTCTGCCTCGACACCATTGCGCAGGCCGCTGCGCGCGAGTTGCGGCCGATGCAGTTCGGCGTGGCGAGAATGTGACGCAAGAAATTCTTGAACGCAGAGGACGCAAAGACTCGCAGAAGCCGCAGAAAAGTCCGCGTAACTTCTGCGTCCCCTGCGTTCACAACGGGCCTCCCTGCCAACCACCTCACCGGAGACAGGAAATGCAATTCACCCACGAGCACCAGGAAATCCAGAAGACGCTCAAGCGCTTCATCGACGAGAAGATCAATCCGCACGTGGACGAGTGGGAAGAAGCGGAGATCTTTCCGGCGCACGAGGTGTTCAAGGGCCTGGGCGAGCTCGGGCTGCTGGGGCTGACCAAGCCGCCGGAGCACGGCGGGGCGGGTCTGGACTATTCGTACGCGATGGCGATGGCGGAGACGCTGGGGCACATCCACTGCGGCGGCGTGCCGATGGCGATCGGCGTGCAGACCGACATGGCGACGCCGGCGCTGGCGCGCTTCGGCAGCGACGACCTCAAGCGCGAGTTCCTGGCGCCGGCGATCGCCGGCGACATGGTCAGCTGCATCGGCGTCAGCGAGCCGGGCGCCGGCAGCGACGTGTCCGCCATCAAGAGCGTGGCGCGCAAGGACGGCGACGACTACGTGATCAGCGGCCAGAAGATGTGGATCACCAACAGCCTGCAGGCCGACTGGATGTGCATGCTGGTGAACACCGGCGAAGGGCCGGCGCACAAGAACAAGTCGCTGGTCATCGTGCCGCTGCGCGAGGACGGCAAGCTGCGCAAGGGGATCGAGGTGGCGCGCAAGATCCGCAAGATCGGCATGAACTCCTCGGACACCGGCCTGATCTATTTCGACGAGGTGCGGGTGCCGCAGCGCAACCGGATCGGCGCCGAGGGCCAGGGCTTCATCTACCAGATGCAGCAGTTCCAGGAAGAGCGGCTGTGGGCCGCGGCCAGCTGCCTGCAGTCGTTGACCAACTGCATCGGCTGGACCATCGAGTGGGCGCAGGAGCGCAAGCTGTTCGGCGCCGCGCTGGCCGACCAGCAATGGGTGCAATTCAAGCTGGCGGAGCTGAAGACCGAAGTGGAAAGCCTGCGCGCGCTCACGTACCGGGCCGGTGAGTTGTACGTCGGCGGACAGGACGTGCTGGAACTGGCCTCGATGGCCAAGCTCAAGGCCGGGCGGCTGAACCGCCAGGTGCCGGACACCTGCCTGCAGTTCTGGGGCGGCATGGGCTACACCTGGGAGAACAAGGTCTCGCGCATGTTCCGCGACGGCCGGCTGGCCTCCATCGGCGGCGGCGCCGACGAGGTGATGCTGCAGATCCTGGCCAAGACCATGGGCGTGGCCAAGCGGCCGCCGTCCGCCAAGTGATGCACAAGATCCGCCGCCTGCTGGTCGCCAACCGCGGCGAGATCGCGCGCCGCATCCTGCGCACCGCGCATGGCATGGGCATGGAAACCGTCGCGGTGTATTCGGATGCGGACGCCGACGCGCTGCACGTGCGCGAAGCGACGACGGCGCAGGCGCTGGGCGGCCTGGCCTCGGCGGACTCCTATCTGCGCATCGACAAGCTGATCGCCGCGGCGCGCGCCGGCGCCGCCGACGCGGTGCATCCGGGCTACGGGTTCCTCAGCGAGAACGCCGACTTCGCGCAGGCCGTGCTGGACGCCGGGCTGGTGTGGGTCGGGCCGCCACCGGACGCGATCCGCACGCTGGGCAACAAGGCGGCCGCCAAGCAGCTGGCGCAGGCGCGCGGCGTGCCCTGCCTGCCCGGTTATCACGGCGGCGAGCAGTCGGACCAGCGGTTCGCCAGCGAGGCGCTGCGGATCGGCTTTCCGCTGATGGTGAAGGCGGCGGCGGGCGGTGGCGGCCGCGGCATGCGGCTGGTCGGCTCTCCGGAGCAACTGGCCGAGGCGGTGCGCAGCGCCCGCTCCGAGGCGCAGTCCGCCTTCGGCTGCGGCGACCTGCTGCTGGAACGCGCCCTGCTGCAGCCGCGCCATGTGGAGGTGCAGGTGGTCGCCGACAGCCACGGCCACTGCATCCACCTGGGCGAGCGCGATTGCTCGGTGCAGCGGCGCCACCAGAAGCTGGTCGAGGAGACACCCAGCCCCGCGGTGGACGAGGCGCTGCGCCGCCGGATGGGCGAGTCCGCGGTGCTGCTGGCGCAGGCGGCCGGCTACGTCGGCGCCGGCACGGTGGAATTCCTGCTGGAGGGACGCGAGTTCTTCTTGATGGAGATGAACACCCGGCTGCAGGTGGAGCATCCGGTCACCGAGATGGTCACCGGGCTGGACCTGGTGGAGTGGCAGCTTCGGGTGGCGCAGGGCGAAGCCTTGCCGCTGGCGCAGGAGCAAGTGCGCTGCGACGGCCATGCGATCGAGGTGCGCCTGTGCGCGGAGGACGACGAGTTCCGCCCGCATGCGGGAACGGTGCTGCACTTCCTGCCGCCGGCCGATGTGCGCTTCGACCACGCGATCGCCGAAGGCATGGCCGTCTCGCCGCATTACGACTCCATGCTGGGCAAGCTGGTGGCCTACGCCCCGACCCGGGACCAGGCGATCGACCAGCTGCTGGCGGCGCTGAACGCGCTGCAGTTGCTTGGCCTGCCGACCAACCGCGCGCTGCTGGCCGCCTGCATCGACCATCCGACCTTCCGCAGCGGCCAGGCGTTGATCCCGTTTCTTGCCGAACAGGCGGCGGACTTGCGCCGCACGCTGCGCGGCAGGGAAAGCGAGGCGGCTCCGGCCGCCGGCCTGGCGGCGCTGTTCCCGGCCCGGCAGGATCACGGGCTGGCCTGCCCGTTTCCGCGGCCGCTGCGGCTGCGCCACCGTGAGGAACTGCTGGCCTTGCGCGTGCAGGAGCGCGCGGACGGCCGGCTCGACGTCGAATCGACGGCCGGCATCCGGAGCTTGCGGCCGGCCAATGCCGCCTGCGTCCGCCTGGACGACGGCCGCTGGCACGTGCAGGTGGGCGCGGTGGACCTGTTCGTCGAGGACGCATCCTTCGAGCCGCCCAATGCCGGCGGCGCCGCGGCGGGCGGCGGCGAACTGCGCGCGCCCTTCAACGGCCGCGTGATCGCGGTGCACGCCGCGGCCGGCGCCGCGGTGGCGCACGGCGAGACCCTGCTGGTGCTCGAATCGATGAAGCTGGAACACGCGCTTGCCTCCAGCCGCGGCGCGGTCGTGCAGGCGGTGCATGCGCAGGCCGGCCAGCAGGTAGCCACCGGCCAGCTGCTGGTCACCTTCGAGGCAAGGCCATGACAACGGAACTGCAGCAGGACATCGGGGCGCTGGGCGACAGCGTCCGGCGCTTCACGCTGGAGCGCATCGCGCCGCACATCAACGCCTGGGACGAGGCCGGCGAATTTCCGCGCACGTTGTACCGCGAGGCGGCGGCGCTGGGCCTGCTCGGGCTCGGCTATCCCGAGGCACTGGGCGGCACGCCGGCGCCGTTCGCGCTGCGCAACGCCGTCTCCACCATCATGGCGCGCCACAGCGGCAGCGGCGGCCTGATGGCCAGCCTGTTTTCGCTGAACATTGGCTTGCCGCCGGTGCTGCGCCACGGCGCGCCGGAGCTGCAGCAGGAGGTAGTGCCGCCGGTGCTGCGCGGCGAGCGCATCGCGGCGCTGGCCATCACCGAGCCGGGCGGCGGTTCCGACGTCGCGGCGCTGCGCACCACGGCGTGCCGCGACGGCGGCGACTGGGTGGTCGACGGCGAGAAGGTGTTCATCACCTCCGGCATGCGGGCCGACTGGATCACGATGGCGGTGCGCACGTCGGAAGGCAAGGGCGCCGGCGGCATCTCGATGCTGCTGGTGCCGGGGGACGCGGCCGGCCTGTCGCGCACCGCGCTGGACAAGATGGGCTGGTGGTGCTCCGACACGGCGCACCTGCGGCTGGACGGCGTGCGGGTGCCGGCGCGCTACCTGCTGGGCGAGGAGGGCGGCGGCTTTCGCATGATCATGGGCAACTTCAACGGCGAGCGGCTCGGCATGTCGGCGATGGCGCTGGGCTTCGCGCAGGCCTGCCACGACGAGGCGCTGGACTGGGCGCGCCAGCGCCAGGCCTTCGGCAGCGCGCTGGTGGACAAGCAGGTGATCCGCCACAAGCTGGTGGACATGCAGATGCGCATCGCTTCCACCCAGGCGTGGCTGGACGCGGTGACGGCCCGGGCGGACGCCGGCGACCAGTCTGCCGACTGGGTGGCGCAGGTCTGCATGCTGAAGAACCATTCGACCCAGGCCATGCAGTTCTGCGCCGACCAGGCGGTGCAGATCCTGGGCGGCATGGGCTTCATGCGCGGCACCAAGAGCGAGCGGATCTACCGCGAGGTCAAGGTGATGATGATCGGCGGCGGCGCCGAGGAGATCATGAAGGACCTGGCCGCGAGGCAGCTGGCGCTATGACCAAGCCGCCGCCAGAGCCGCCCTTCGCGTTCGAGCCCGAGTTCGTCGCCGCCCTGATCGGCATGTTCGACGACGGCATCCCGTTCAACCAGGTGCTGGGCCTGAAGATCACCAGCCTGCGGCCCGACGGCGTGACGGGCCGGATCGGCATGAAGCCGGAGCTGGTCGGCAACTTCCTGCACAACCGGCTGCACGGCGGCGTGATCAGCGCGGGGCTGGATTCGATGGCGGGGCTGGCCGTGATGGCGGCGATCGGCGCGCGCCACATGGACGAAGCGCCGGCGCAGCGGCTGCAGCGCTTCACCAAGCTGGGGACCATCGACCTGCGGGTCGACTACCTGCGCCCGGCCATCGGCCGCAGCTTCGAGCTGCGGGCCGAGGTGATGCGGCTGGGCTCGCGCGTGGCCTCGACCCGGATGGAGTTCTTCGGTGCCGACGGCACCTTGCTGGCCAGCGGCGCGGGCGCTTACATCGTGTCTTGAGATTCGACGAACCGGTCGCAGCAACGCGCAGACCGGTTCCCTTTGTGAGCGGATCCGGCTTCGCCGGTCCGCTTCACACCGATCAAACCACTTGGAAAATCGCCCAAGCGATTTTCCAAGTGATCAACCCCCCTTGTGCGGACGCTTGCCCGGGTTCTTCTTGCTGCGCGTGGCCTTGCCGCGCTCCAGGCTGACTTTCTGGCCGCCGCCGTTGCGGCGCAGGCTGACGCCGGCGATGGGCTTGACTGCGGGGGTGGCCTTGCGGTCGGCTTCGGTAACGATCTTGTTGCCCATGGGGTGCTCCGGAAACGGGATGGTGACAACCCTCTATTAGGCCACAGTGCGGGAAAGGCCTCTCAGGGGCAGTTCATGACCCCGCCTTGCATGGTGCAAACGCCCCGCGGGCCCAATAGAACCGGGCCCTGCCGGTCGTAGTGCGTTCCATTGCTGTCCCAGCAGCCGGCGGCGTCGCAGGTGGTGACGGCGGGAGCACGCGGGACTGGCAACTGAGGCAGCGGCGCGGGCTGTGCCCTGGCCGCGGGCGGCGGCGCCAGCGCGGTTTCGGGCCGCAGGCGGATCGGCTCGGTGGCGACCGGCGGCGGCACGAAGCGGCCTTCCGGCGGCGCGGCTGGCTTGACGCCGAAGCAGGCGAGCGCCGCCCGTTCGCGCGCCGCTGCCAGCCGCTCGCGCGGCCCGCTGGCCGCCAGCGCGGCGTCCAACTGCTGGCGTGCCGCCAGGCAGGCCGGCGTCTTCATCAGGTCGGCGTTGCCCTGGGCCAGCACGGGCAGGGCGGCCGAGCAGGCAAGGGCGCAGTGGATGGCGAGCCGTTGCATGCTCCCATCGTAGTGCCCCACGGCCACGGGAAAGGCTCAGGGCTTCGGATAATCCGAGATCACCTTCCACTTGCCGTCGACGATCTGCGACAGCCGCGACAGGTCGCTGCCCAGCCGCTTGGTCGGGCTGAACGTGGCCTGGGCGCTGCCGAACATGTCGGGCGGCACCACCATGGTGTCCATGGCCTTGATGAAGCTCTCGGTGCTGAGGTTCGGCCCGGCCTTCTGCACCGCCCTGGACAGGGTGTCGATGATGTCGTAGCCGTAGACCGAGAACACGGTCGGGTCCTCGTTGAACTTGGTCTTGTACTTGTTGGCCCAGAAGCGGATCGGCTGCGATGCTTCGTCCAGGTAGGGATGCTGCACCGTCATGGTGGCGTACAGGCCGTCCATCGGCTTGCCTCCCAGCTTGTGGATCAGGTCCGTGTAGACCGCGCTGGAGCCGAGGAACACCGGGTTGAAGCCGGTCTTGCGCGATTCGGCGATGGTGCCGATGGTCTCGCGGATGATGGTGCCCAGCACCACCAGGTCGCAGCCGGCGGATTTCATCTTCGCCACCTGCGAGGAGAAATCGGTGGCGCCGCGCTTGTAAGTGGTCTTTTCCGCCATCTCCATGTTCAGCGTCTTCAGGCCGGCGTCGGCGCCGCGCTGCACCTCCAGGCCGAAATCGTCGTCCTGGTAGATCGAGCAGACCTTCTTGGCGCCCTTTTCCTTGACCAGCACCGGCAGCGTGGTGCGCATCTGGTCGTAGTAGGTGGCGGCGAACGAGTATTTGAGCTTGTGGAAGGGCTCGTACATCTCGCGCGCGGCGGTGATCGGGAAGAAGTTGATCACGTTCTTCTCGAACTGCACCGGCATCGCGGCCATGTTCTGCGCCGTCCCCAGATGGCCGGCCATGATGAAGATCTTGTCCTGGTTGACCAGCTTCTGCGCCGCCAGCACCGCGCGCTTGGGGTCGTAGCCGTCGTCCTCCGCGATCAGCCGGAGCCTGCGGCCATGGATGCCGCCCTGCTCGTTGATCTCGTCGATGCGCAGCAGCATGCCGTTGCGGGCCTGCTTGCCGTAGCCGGCCAGCGGCCCCGACATGTCCTGGATGGTGCCGATCAGGATCTCGTTCTTGCTGACCCCCTGGGTCTGCGCGCCCGCCAGCGAGGCGGCGAGGGTGAGGACGGCGAGGGTGGCGATCTTCAGTGTCATGGAGGCGCTCCTGCGATTGGGGATGAATGCTTCCGCATTCTTTTCCCATGGCCGCCGATGTCAAGCGGCGATCTACTGAGGCGCCCATGAAAAAGCCGCCCTCAAGCGGCCTTTTTGAATGCGGACAGCCGGACGCAGAGGACGCAGAAGCAACGCAGAAAGCGCAGAAGAAAACAGAATTGAAGATTGAATCCAATCATTCAACTGCCTTTTCTGCGTGTTCTGCGTCCCCGTCCCCGTCCCCGTGCCCGCCTTCAGGGCTTGACGTAGTCCGACACCACGACCCACTTGCCGTTCTGGATCTGCGACAGGCGCGACAGGTCGTTGCCCAGGCGCTTGGTGGCGCTGAAGCTGGACCTGGGCGCGCCGAACATGTCGGGCTCGAAGGTCATCGTGTCCATTGCCTTGACGAAGCTGTCGGTGGTGAGGTTGGGGCCGGCCTTCTGCGCGGCCTTGATGAACGAATCCATGATGCTGTAGCCGTACACCGAGAACACGGTCGGGTCTTCGTTGAACCGGGTCTTGTACTTGTTGGCCCAGAAGCGCAGCGGCTGCGACGCCTCGTCCAGGTACGGGTGCTGCACCGTCATCGTGCCGTAGATGCCGTCCATGGCCTTGCCGCCCAGCTTGTGGATCAGGTCGGAGTAGAGGGCGCTGGAGCCGATGAACACCGGGTTGAAGCCGGTCTTGCGGGACTCGGCCACGCTGCCGATGGTCTCGCGGATGATGGTGCCCAGCACCACCACCTCGCAGCCGCCGGCCTTCATCTTGGCAACCTGCGAGGAGAAATCGGTGGCGCCGCGCTTGTAGCTGGTCTTCTCCGCGTACTCCATGCCGATCGACTTCAGGCCGGCCTCGCCGCCCTTGAGCACCTCCTGGCCGAAGTCGTCGTCCTGGTAGATCACGCAGACCTTCTTGGCGTTCTTCTCCTTCACCAGCTTGGGCAGGGCGATGCGCAGCTGGTCGTAGTAGGTGGCGGCGAAGGAGTACTTCAGCCGGTGGTACGGCTCGTACATCTCACGGGCCGCGGTGATCGGGAAGAAGTTGACGATGTTCTTCTCGAACTGAACCGGCATCGCTGCCATGTTCTGCGCCGTCCCCAGGTGGCCGGCGATGATGAACACCTTGTCCTGGTTGACCAGCTTCTGCGCCGCCAGCACGGCCTTCTTCGGGTCGTAGCCGTCGTCTTCGGCGATCAGGCGGATCTTGCGGCCATGGACGCTGCCCTGCTGCTCATTGAGTTCGTCGATGCGCAGCTGCATGCCGGCCTTGGCCTGCTTGCCGTAGCCGGCCAGCGGCCCCGACATGTCCTGGATGGTGCCGACCAGGATCTCGTTCTTGCTGACGCCCTGCTGCTGCGCCAAGGCCGCGCTCGCCGCCAGTGTCATGGCCGCGACGGCCAGGGTGGACTTGAACTTCATTGACTCTGTCTCCTTCGTTGAAAAACCAATACGACAGCCGGACGCAGAATTCGCACAAGCAACGCAGAAGACGCAAAAGAAGGCAGTTGAAGGATTGAATTCAAGACTTCATTCGGTTTGTTTCTGCGATTTCTGCGTTGCTTCTGCGTCTTCTGCGTCCTTGTCCCCGATCCCGCTCCCGCCATTCAATACATGGCCTCGATCTGCGGCGAGTACTTTGTCTGCACCAGCTTGCGCTTGAGCTTCATGGTGGGCGTGAGCTCCTCGTCTTCGGCGGAGAGCTGGGTGTCCAGCAGGAAGAACTTCTTGATCTGCTCGACCCGCGCGAACTTCCTGTTGACGCGGTCGATCTCGGCCTGGATCAGCGCCTGCACCTGCGGCGCGCGCGTGAGGCTGGCGTAGTTGCTGAAGGGAACGTCGTTGTCCTGCGCGAATTTCTCGACGTTCTCCTGGTCGATCATCACGATCACGGTGAGGTAGGGCCGCTTGTCGCCGATCACCACCGCGTCGGTGATGTAGGGCGAGAACTTCAGCTCGTTCTCCAGTTCGCTGGGCGTGATGTTCTTGCCGCCGGCGGTGATGATGATGTCCTTCATCCGGTCGGTGATGCGGAAGAATCCCTCCTCGTCCACCACGCCGACGTCGCCGGTGTGCAGCCAGCCCTCCTCATCGACCGTCTCGGCGGTCTTCTCCGGCTGGTTCAGGTAGCCCATGAAGACGTTGCCGCCGCGCACCAGGATCTCGCCGGTTTGCGGGTCCAGCTTCACCTCGTTGTAGGACGCCGCCGGGCCGATCGAGCCGGGCTTGATGCGCGTGACCGGCACGCCGGTGGCGGCGCCGCACGACTCGGTCATGCCCCACACCTCCAGCATCGGCACCCCCAGCGCCAGGTACCACTTGACCAGCTCGGGCGAGATCGGCGCCGCGCCGGTGACCAGGAAGCGCGCGCGGTGGATGCCGATCATCTTGCGCACGTTGTTCAGCGCGATCCAGCGCGCCAGCATGAACTTGAGTTTGAGCAGGCTGCCGACCGGCTGCCCGGCCAGCACCTTGTCGGCGATCTGCGTGCCGACGCCGATGCCCCAGGCGTAGGCCTTCTGCTGCAGCGGGCTGGCTTCCTTCAGCGCGATCATCACGCCGGAATAGAACTTCTCCCACACCCGCGGCACGGCCGTGAACACGGTGGGCGAGATCTCGCGCACGTTCTCCGGCACCGTCTCCGGGTTCTCGACGAAGTTCAGGATGGCGCCGGTGTACAGCGCGTGGTATTCGCCGCCCAGCCGCTCGGCGATGTGGCACAGCGGCAGGAAGCACATGCGCTCGTCGTGCTCGTCCTGCGCCACCAGCGTGTTGTAGCCGTGCACCGTGTAGACCAGCCCCTTGTGGCTGTGCATCGCGCCCTTGGGCTTGCCGGTGGTGCCGGAGGTGTAGACCAGGATCGCCAGGTGGTCGGGGCGGCAGGCCTTCACCCGCTGCATGACCTCGTCGGGATGCGCCGCGTTGTAGTCGCGGCCCATGGCGCGCAGCTGCGCCAGGCTGATGACGCCGGGGTCCTGCAGGTCGCGCAGGCCTTCCATGTCGAACACGACGATCTTCTTCAGGCCCGGCAGCTGCGCCCGCACTTCGAGTGCCTTGTCCAGTTGCTCGTCGTCCTCCACGAACAGGATGCTGGTGCGCGAGTCCTCGCACAGGTAATGCACCTGCGAGGCGGCGTCGGTCGGGTAGATGCCGTTGGAGACGCCGCCGGCCGACAGCACCGCCAGGTCGGCCAGCACCCATTCGACGACGGTGTTGGACAGGATCGAGGCCGTGTCATGCGGCTGGAAGCCCAGCGCCAGCAGGCCGCCGGCGATCTCGCGCACCGCTTCGCCGGTCTGCTTCCAGCTCCAGCTGCGCCAGATGCCCAGCTGCTTCTGCCGCATCCAGACCTGGTCGCCGCGCCGGGCGACGCCGTTCCAGAACATCGCGGGAATGGTGTCGCCTTCCAGCACCACGCGGGTTTCCGGCTTGATTTGGGAGAGGTCCCAGAGTTTGCTCACGTGCGCTCCATTGCAGTGAATGCGGACAGCCGGACGCAGCAGACGCAGAAGCAACGCAGAGGGCGCAGAAAAAAATTCTGAAATGTTTTCATGGCGGTCTTTTGCGTTTTCTGCGTGGCTTCCGCGCTTTCTGCGTCCTTGCCCCCGAATTTCTCTTTCATCGCCAATTCTTCTTCTTCTTCCAGCGCCGCTCGCCCCGCACGCCTTCTTCCTTCATGCCCAGGTAGAACTCCTTGATGTCTTCCTTCTCGCGCAGCCTGGCGCAGGTGTCTTCCATCACGATGCGGCCGTTCTCCAGCACGTAGCCGTAATCGGAGGCGTTCAGGGCCATGTTGGCGTTCTGCTCCACCAGCAGGATGGTGGTGCCGCGCTCGCGGTTGATCCGCACCACGATCTCGAAGATCTCGCGGGTGAGCTTGGGGCTCAGGCCCAGGCTCGGCTCGTCCAGCAGGATCAGGTCGGGCGCAGCCATCAGCGCCCGCGAGATCGCCAGCATCTGCTGCTGGCCGCCGGACAGCAGGCCGGCGTCCTGCGCCGAGCGCTCGCGCAGGATCGGGAAATAGCTGAACACCGTCTCCATGTCGCGCGCCACGCCGTCCCGGTCCTTGCGGGTGTAGGCGCCCATCACCAGGTTGTCGCGCACCGACAGCAGCGGAAACACCTCGCGCCCTTCCGGCACGTGCGACAGGCCCTGCTGCACGATGTAGGCCGGGTCGCGGGCGGTGATGGCGCTGCCCTTGAACTCGATGCTGCCCTTGCGCGGGTCGATGATGCCGGAGATGGTCTTGAGGATGGTGGTCTTGCCGGCGCCGTTGGAGCCCAGCACGGTGGCGATCTCGCCGCGCCGCACCTGCAGGCTGACGCCGCGGATCGCCTTGATCGGGCCGTAGGCGCTCTCCACGTTGGAGAGCTTGAGCACGGGCAGGTCGCTGATGGAGGGAGGATTCAGACTCAAGCGACCTCCCTGCGCAACGCCGACACGTCGTCGACCGAGCCGAGGTAGGCCTCGATCACGCCCGGATGGTTCTGCACCTCGCGCGGCGTGCCGGTGGCCAGCACCTCGCCCTGGTTCATCGCCAGCACGCGGTCCGACACCTTGGACACCAGGCTCATGTCGTGCTCCACCATCAGCACGGTGATGCCCAGCTCGTCGCGGATGTCCTGGATCCAGAACGCCATGTCGTCGGTCTCTTCTACGTTCAGGCCCGACGACGGCTCGTCCAGCAGCAGCAGCTTGGGCTCGGTGCACAGCGCCCGCGCCACTTCCACCACCTTGCGCACGCCGTAGGGCAGGCCGGCCACCATCGAATCGCGGTGGTGCTGCAGGTCCAGCAGTTCGATCACCTGCTCCACCTTCTCGCGGTGCGCGACCTCGGCCCGGCGCACCTTGCCGGTGAAGAACATCTCGCTCCAGACCCCGGTGCTGCTGTGGGTGTGGCGGCCGATCAGCAGGTTGTGCAGCACGGTGGCGTGCTCGAACAGCTCGATGTTCTGGAAGGTGCGGGCGATGCCCAGCGACGCGATCCGGTGCGGCGGCTGCTCGGTAAGGACCTTGCCCTGGTAGTCGATGGTCCCCGTCGTCGGCGTGTAGATGCGGCTGATCAGGTTGAACACCGTGGTCTTGCCGGCGCCGTTGGGGCCGATCAGCGTGAAGACCTCGCCGCGTTTGACGTCGAAGCTGACGTTGTTGACCGCGAGCACGCCGCCGAAGCGCACGCTGAGGTTTTTCGCGGAGAGAAGGATGTCGCTCATCACCGCAGCCGATCCGACTTGGTGAAACTCTTCTGCCGCTTGAACAGGCCCTTGCGGTAGAACGGGAACAGCTGGAACCAGGTGCGCACCTTCAGCCAGCGGCCGTACAGGCCCAGCGGCTCGAACAGCACGAAGGCGATCAGCACCGCGCCGTACACCACCGACTGCAGGCCCGGGGCCTGGCCGATCACCGGCGGCAGGTAGTCCTTGGTCAGCGAGATCAGCTGCGGCATGGAGATCAGGAAGATGGCGCCCAGGAAGGCGCCGTGCACCGAGCCCAGCCCGCCGATCACCACCATCAGCAGCAGGTCGATCGACTGCAGGATGTCGAACTGGTCGGGCGAGATGAAACTGAGCTTGTGGGCGTAGAGCGCGCCGCCGATGCCGGCCAGCGCGGCCGACAGCGCGAACGACAGCGTCTTGTAGCGCGCCAGGTTGATGCCCATGCTCTGGGCCGAGATCTCGGAATCGCGGATGGCGACGAAGGCGCGGCCGGTCGGCGAGCGCAGCAGGTTGAGGATGGCCAGGGTGGCGGCCACCGCGATCACCAGGCACAGGAAATAGAAGGCCGGGCCGGAGCCTAGCGACCAGCCGAACATCTTGGGCGGCTCCAGCCGCAGGCCCGAGTTGCCGCCGGTGACGCTCTCCCAGCGCGCGAACACCTCCTCCACGATGAAGCCGAAGGACAGGGTGGCGATGCCCAGGTAGATGCCCTTCACGCGCAGCGCCGGCAGTCCCACCACCACGCCGACGGCGGCGGACAGCGCCGCGGCGCAGGCCAGCGCCAGCGGGAACGGCACGCCGTGGCCGGTGAGGTAGGCCTGGGTGTATGCGCCGACGCCCAGGAAGGCGGCGTGGCCCAGCGAGAACAGGCCGGTGAAGCCGGCCAGCAGCATCAGCCCCAGGCCGACGATGCCGTAGATCAGCACGAAGGTGAGCTGGGCCAGCCAGTATTCCGGAAAGATCCAGGGCGCGGCGGCCAGCAGCAGGCCCAGCGCGCCGTACCAGAACACGTGGCCGCCGTGCTGGGCCAGCTTGATGTCCTGGCCGTAGTCGGTCTTGAAGATGAAACGCATCGTTCTAATCAGTTGGGGACAGAGCTGAAGGTCTGTCCCCAATCAAACTTTCTTTCGTAGTTTTTCCCCGAACAGCCCGTTCGGCTTCACCATCAGCATGAGCAGCACCACGATGTAGGCGGCGACGTCCTTGAAGCCTTCCGGCAGGTAGAAGCCGGAGAGCGATTCGACGATGCCGATCACCAGGCCGCCGACGATGGCGCCGGGCAGGCTGCCGAAGCCGCCGACCACCGCCGCCGGGAAGGCCTTCAGGCCGATGAAGCCCATGTTGGCGTGCACGAAGGTGATGGGCGCCAGCAGCAGGCCGGCGATGGCGGCCACGGCGGCGGCCAGGCCCCACACCAGGGAGTTGAGCCGCTTGACCGGAATGCCCATGTAATAGGCCGCCAGCTGGTTCTGCGAGGTGGCCTGCATCGCGATGCCGACCTTGCTGTAGCGGAACACCGCGAACAGCAGCGCACACAGCACGGCGGTGGAGGCGATCACCACCATCTGCTCGGCGTTGAGCACCAGCGCGCCGGCGTTCCAGACCTGGTCCTTGTACGGCACCGGCAGCGTGTGCGTCTCCGTCCCGATGCCCGGGATGGTGGTGATCAGGCCGCGGGCGACGTAGCCGATGCCGATGGTGAGCATCACGATGGAGAAGGCCGGCTGGCCCAGGATCGGGCGGATCACCGCCAGCTCCAGCAGCACGCCGAACAGCGCCATCACCGCGATCGCGCCGAGCACCGCCAGCCAGAACGGAAAGCCGAACAAGGTCATCGCCGCCAGCCCGCAGAAGGCGCCCAGCATCATCAGCTCGCCCTGGGCGAAGCTGACGGTCTCGGTGGCCTTGTAGATGAGGACGAAGCCCAGCGCGATCAGCCCGTAGATGCACCCCTGCGCGATGCCGCTGATCACCAGTTGAATGAATTGCACGTTGCTCCAGGTCTGCGGTCGTGGCCCACGGTTATAGCTGCGCAGCGGGTTCTTCCTGTACAGGGTTGTCCCGAAATCTGTCGCCGACGCGGCATCGATTCGGTTGTAATCCGGGGATGGAAAAAGCAGTCCGCATCGACAAGCTGGAGCAGGTGACGGTGGTGACGCTGGACCGTCCCGACGTGCGCAACGCGGTGGACGCCGACACGGCGCGCGCCCTGTACGAGGCGTTCGTCGCCTTCGAGGCGGACCCGCAGGCCAGGGTGGCGGTCTTCCACGGCGCCAACGGCCATTTCTGCGCCGGCTGGGACCTGCAGGCGGCGGCGAAGATGGCGGGGCGCGCCGGCGGCGCCGGGGTGCTGGTGGACCTGGACTTCGACCCGGCGCAGGCGGTCCCGCAGCCGGGCCGGGAGCAGGCCACCGGACCATTGGGACCGATGGGGCCCTCCCGGCTGCTGCTGTCCAAGCCGGTGATCGCCGCCGTCAGCGGCGCCGCGGTGGCCGGCGGGATGGAGCTGGCCCTGTGGTGCGACATGCGGGTGATGGAGCAGGACGCGTACTTCGGGGTCTATTGCCGGCGCTTCGGCGTGCCGCTGATCGACGGCGGCACGGTGCGGCTGCCGCGGCTGGTGGGCATGGGCCATGCGATGGACCTGATCCTGACCGGCAGGAAAGTGGAGGCGGCCGAGGCGCTGCAGATCGGGCTGGCCAACCGGGTGGTCGCCACCGGCCAGGCGCGCGAGGCGGCGATCGCGCTGGCGCGCCAGCTGTGCGCCTTTCCGCAGGCGACCATGAACGCCGACCGCATGAGCGCCTACCGCCAGTGGGACCTGCCGCTGCCGCAGGCCCTGCACCAGGAGTGGGAGCGCGGCAAGCAGCGCATCGCCGACGGCTTCGAAGGCGCGGCCCGCTTCGCCGGCGGCGCAGGCCGGCACGGACGCTTCTAGCGATGCCTAGCGTTTGAGCAGGCGCCCCAGCAGCGAGCCGCCGCGGACCCGTTGCGGACCGTCCCCGGCCAGGCTGGCGGGCTGCCGGTGCGCCGGTTCCGGATCCGGCACGGGGGCCGCGGGCGCGGCCTCCACCACCGGGCTGTCCGCCATCGGCTGCAGGCCGGCCGGCGACCAGGCCTGGCGCAGGTTGTCGGGCCAGGAACCGGCGGGCAGCGGCAACACCGCGCCCGGGTGGGCGTCGCTGACCAGCACCGGGATCAGCGGCTGCGCCAGCACGCCGCCGGGCAGGTGCTGGCGGTCGAACCAGGTGGACGAGACCTTCAGCGGGTAGGGCGAGATGGAGGGCGGCAGGTCCAGCCCGAACACCCGGACCTGTTCGTCGCCGAGGTATTGCGCGATCGAGGCCAGTTCCGGCACGTCGGGGCGGCGGCCCTTGAGCGAGAGCAGCATCCGCGCCATGGCGTGCAGGTCCGCATCCGGCACCCGGCCCTGCGGGTCGTACAGGATCTCGCCGGGCGCGCCGGCCATGGGGCCGGGCTGGAACAGCGCGTTGTTGGCCTGCACCACCGCCCCCCAGACCACGCGGCCTTCGCGCAGCATCGACTGGGCGTTGTCGAACAGGTAGTGCAGGTCGTCCCCGGCGGCCCACGGCGGCGCGTCGATCACGGCCGGCGCCAGCGCCACCGGCCAGGCGGGCGGCACCAGCGGCGGCAGCGGCCGCAGCGCCGCCGGCTTGCGCAGCGATTCGGGCGGCAGCATCAGGCCGGCGCTGAACAGCACGCTCTTGGTCACGGGCCGGTCGAACAGGCGCGAACAGATGGACGCCAGCGGCAGCAGCCAGGCGGTGCGCGGGGTGAGCCCGGGCGCAAACAGCAGTGTGACGCTGTTTTCGAAATGCGGGTCGTTGACCTGTCGTTCCCTCGCCGCCATCTCCTCGTAGCTGGCCCATTGCGGCGCCGCGCCCAGGCTGCGGCCGATCACCTCGCCGACATAGAAGGCCAGCAGGTACAGCAGGTTCTGCTTGGCCGGGTCGTCCAGGTCGTCGTCCTGCCGGATCTTGCCGGTGGTGCGCAGGGCGTCCAGCAGGACGTCGATCCGCTCCAGGCTCTGCACCGAATAGTCCAGCCGCGCGGTGCGCAGCACGCTCTCCAGCGCCAGGCCGTTCTGGATCGGCAGCTTGTGGTCGAAGGCGTGGAGGTAGCAGAGCGCGCGGTAGGTCAGCGTCACGCCGGCGTCCCCTGCCCGATCTGCCGCGGCCGGCCGCTGGCGTCGATCGCCACGTAGGTGACCGAGGCCTCCGTCACCTTGACGTACTGGCCCTGCGAGTGGAAGCGCTCGGCGAACACTTCCACCTTGACCGTGACCGAGGTGCGGCCGATCCGCGTCACCACCGAATAGAAGGACAGGATGTCGCCCACCCGCACCGGCTGCTTGAAGACGAACTCCTTGACGGCGACGGTGGCCATCCGCCCACCGGTGTGGCGGGCCGGGAGCACCGAGCCGGCCAGGTCCACCTGCGCCATCACCCAGCCGCCGAAGATGTCGCCGTTGGCGTTGCAGTCGCCCGGCATCGGGATGACCTTGAGCACCAGCTCGCCCTCGGTCGGCAAGGCGACGCTGGCGCCGCGGGCATCGGTGGGGTGAGGGCTTGTTTCGGCGGACATGGGCACAATCTCCATCCAATGGTGTCTTTTTCCGATTGTCCCTGATGCGCCGCGCCGCCGAACTTGCCTCCACCTCCGCGCCGCCCGCCACCGCCCGCCCGGACAAATCCGACTGGGCGACGCTGCAGCGCCTGCTGCCCTACCTGTGGCAGTACAAGTGGCGCGTGGTGGGCGCGCTGGTGTTCATGGTGGGCGCCAAGCTGGCCAACGTGGGCGTGCCGGTGCTGCTCAAGACGCTGGTGGACAAGATGTCCTTCAAGCCCGGCGACCCGGCCGCGGTGCTGGTGGTGCCGGTCGGCCTGCTGCTGGCGTACGGGCTGTTGCGGCTGTCCACCTCCCTCTTCACCGAGCTGCGCGAGCTGATCTTCTCCAAGGCGACCCAGGGCGCGGCCCGCCGCATCGCGCTGGAAACCTTCCAGCACCTGCACGCGCTCAGCCTGCGCTTCCACCTGGAGCGGCAGACCGGCGGCATGACGCGCGACATCGAGCGCGGCGTGCGCGGCATCGAATCGCTGATCTCGTATTCGCTGTTCAGCATCGTGCCGACGCTGATCGAGGTGGTGCTGGTGCTGTCGATCCTGGGCATCAAGTTCGACGCCTGGTTCGCCTGGATCACGCTGATCGCCCTGGTGCTGTACATCGTCTTCACCGTGACGGTGACGGAATGGCGCACCAAGTACCGCAAGCAGGCCAACGAGTTCGATTCCGCCGCGCACACCAAGGCGATCGACTCGCTGCTCAATTACGAGACAGTGAAGTACTTCAACAACGAAGGCTTCGAGGCCAGCCGCTACGACGAGAGCCTGCAGCGGCTGCGCAAGGCGCGGCTGAAAAGCCAGACCACGCTGTCGATGCTCAACACCGGCCAGCAGCTGATCATCGCCGTCGGCCTGGTGGCCATGCTGTGGCGCGCGACCCAGGGCGTGGTGGACGGCCGCATGACGCTGGGCGACCTGGTGATGGTCAACGCCTTCATGATCCAGCTGTACATCCCGCTGAATTTCCTGGGCGTGCTGTACCGCGAGATCAAGCAGAGCCTCACGGACCTGGACAAGATGTTCGCGCTGATGGAGCGCGAGCGCGAGATCGCCGACCGGCCCGGGGCGCAGCCGCTGGCCGGGCTGGAGCAGGCGACAGTCCGCTTCGAGCACGTCAACTTCGCATATGAAGCCAGCCGGCCGATCCTGCACGACGTCAGCTTCGAGATCCCCGCGGGCAAGACGGTGGCGGTGGTCGGGCCCTCGGGCTCGGGCAAGTCGACCCTGGCGCGGCTGCTGTACCGCTTCTACGACGTCGGCATCCCGGGCCATCCGGAAGTGCCGTCCGGCCGCATCACCATCGCCGGCCAGGACATCCGCGCCGTGACGCAGTCCAGCGTGCGGCAGGCGATCGGCATCGTGCCGCAGGACACGGTGCTGTTCAACGACACGGTGGAATACAACATCGGCTACGGCCGGCCCGGCTCCAGCCGCGCGCAGATCGAGGAGGCCGCGCGGGCGGCGCGCATCCACGGCTTCATCGAGTCCACGCCCAAGGGCTACCAGACCATGGTGGGCGAACGCGGGCTGAAGCTGTCGGGCGGCGAGAAGCAGCGGGTGGCGATCGCGCGCACGCTGCTGAAGGACCCGCCGATCCTGATCTTCGACGAGGCGACCTCGGCGCTGGACTCGGCCAACGAACGCGCCATCCAGGCGGAACTGAAAAGCGCGGCGCAGAACAAGACCACGCTGCTGATCGCGCACCGGCTGTCCACCGTGGTGGACGCCCACGAGATCCTGGTGATGGACGCCGGCCGCATCCTGGAGCGTGGCAGCCACAACGAGCTGCTGGCCCGCGGCGGCCGCTACGCCGAGATGTGGGCATTGCAGCAGCAAAGCGGCGAGGCGGCGGAGCCGCGCTTCGAAGAAGTGATGGGGATGTAGGCAGCATGCGGGTGGGCCTGATTTCCGACACGCACGGCCTGCTGCGGCCGCAGGCGCTGGCCGCGCTGCAGGGCAGCGAGCACATCGTCCATGGCGGCGACATCGGCAACGCCGAGGTGCTGGAGCAGCTGCGCGCCATCGCGCCGCTGACGGTGGTGCGCGGCAACGTCGACACGGACGACTGGGCGCAGGCGATCGGCGAGACCGAAACCATTGCGCTGGCCGGCGTGCGCATCCACGTGCTGCACGACCTGAAGGCGCTGGCGATCGACCCGGCGGCGCTGGGCGTCGGCGTGGTGGTGAGCGGCCATTCCCACAAGCCGCTGGTGGAGCAGCGCGGCGCGGTGCTGTACGTGAACCCCGGCAGCGCCGGGCCGCGCCGCTTCCGCTTGCCGGTGAGCGTGGCGCAACTGGTGATCGAAGCGGGCGGCGCGGTGACGGCGCGGATCGTCGAGCTGTCCTATGCATAGGGAATGCCACCGTTGACACGGATGGCAGCGCGGTGAAGACTGCGCGCGGCCGGCGACATCGCCGGCCTTTTCATATGCAAACAAAGGACCAAGAATGAACAACAGATCATGGGTGGGTTTCCGGGTGCTGGCGGTGGCGTCGTGCGTCGCGATGGCAGGCTGCGCGGGTTTGCAGACCAGCGGCCACAAGTACAGCGATTCGTACAAGCTGAACCAGCCGGTAAAGGGGGAGGGCTGCTATGACGCTTCCGTGCTGCTCGGGAAGAACGTCGGCGCTTCGATGGAAATCGCCACCAAGGTGCTCGCAGCGATCGACTCCACCGTCAGCGAAAAGACCGCCAACCAGGTCAAGGCCCAGCGAAACCGCCACATCGGCCTGCTGGTGGGCAGCGGCGGCGAGGAGCTGTCGATCTCGTTGAGCCCGGTGCAGGGCAACCGGACCTTCGTGACCGTGGCGACCAAGACCGGCTTCGTCGGCGGCGCCGGCCAGAAGGCCTGGTCTTGCCAGATCGTCGACCAGATGGTCGCGATGAGCGCGCGATAAGGCGGCGATGCCATCGCCAACCGCGATGCGGTGCCGGTGGGGGCTGCTGCCCCTGCTGGCCCTGCTCGGTGCCTGCAGCACGGTCACCAAGGTCGAGCGCGTCGGCCCGGATCTTCCTGCCCGGGCCGGCGCCTGCCATGTCGACGTGGTGGGAGCGGGCAGCCGCGACGTCGCCGCCTACCGGGTGGTGGCGAAGATCGAATCGCATATCCAGCGCAACGTCTTCTTCGGCGGCAGGGTCTCCCTGCGCGATGACGCGCACGCCGAACTTCGGGCGAAAGCTTGCGCGCTTGGCGGGGACGTGGTGCGGGTCGATGACTCGGTCGAATCCGGCGCGGCGGAGATGAGCGACGTCCACGTCTGGGCCACGGTGTTCAAAAAGGCGAAGTGAGGCAGGGCAAGCCGGCGTACCATCGGCGGCGAGCGGCGCGCAGTCGGTGGCGCCGGCCCCCCATCGACTCACAGGAGACAAGCCCATGCCAACGATCCTTCGCGCGCTGGTGGCCGCCAGCGCCCTGTTGTGCGCCGCGCTCGGCGCCTCGGCCCAGCCCGCCCCCGAGGTGACGCTGACCCGGCTGGAGTGCGGCACCGGCTTCAACGACCAGCGCCGCTTCAGCGACACCTTCGCCTACAGCGACCCGAAGATGCCCTTCACGTTCAGCTGCTACCTGGTGCGGCACGGCGACGACTACATGGTCTGGGACACGGGCTACCTGCCGGGCTCGAACCCGAGCGCGCCGACGGTGTCGCTGCTGGAGCAGCTGGCCCAGCTCAAGGTGCGGCCGGAGCAGGTGAAGTACGTGGGCATCAGCCACTTCCACGCCGACCACACCGGGCAGCTGCCCTCGCTGCCGGAGGCGACGCTGCTGATCGGCGAGCGCGAATGGGCGGCGCTGACCGCACCCAAGCCGATGGCGGGCGCCAACGTGGCGGCCTTCACCCACTGGATCAGCGGCGGCGGCAAGCTGGAGCAGCAGGCGGCGGACAAGGACGTGTTCGGCGACGGAACCGTGGTGATCCTGCGCACGCCCGGCCACACGCCCGGGCACCAGGCGCTGCTGGTGCGCCTGAAGGAGAAAGGCGCGGTGCTGCTGAGCGGCGACGCGGCGCACTTCCACGAGAACTACGCGAACAACGGCGTGCCGGGTTTCAACTACGACCGGGCCGACACCATCGCATCGCTGGAGCGGCTCAAGCAGATCGAGAAGAATCTCAAGGCCACCGTCATCATCCAGCACGACCCGCGCGACATCGGCAAGCTGCCGCCGTTCCCGGCGGCGGCGCGCTGACGGCTCACGCGTACAGCGCAGCCGGCTCGCGGCAGGCGGGCGGCGAGGCCGGCGACCGCGAGGGCGCAGGCGGGGGTCGCGGCGGGGGCTGAGCCGGGGGCGGTGCGCCCGCCAGGGCATCCAGCGGCGAGGCGGTGCCGCCGGCGGCCACCTTGAGCACGTGTGTGTAAATCATGGTGGTGCTCACATCGCTGTGCCCGAGCAGCTCCTGCACCGTGCGGATGTCGGTGCCGGCTTGCAGCAGGTGGGTGGCGAACGAGTGGCGCAGCGTGTGCACCGACACCGGCTTGGCAACGCCGGCCTGGGCCACGGCGCGCTTGAGCGCACGCTGCAGGCGTTCCTCGAACAGGTGATGGCGGCGGACGACGCCCGTTTCCGGATCGATCGAGAGCGTGGGCGAGGGGAACAGCCAGAACCAGTGCCAGCTGTACCCGACGCTCGGGTACTTGGATTCCAGCGCGTGCGGCACCTCGACGCCGGCGCGGCGATGCAAGCGGTCCGCCTCCCAGGTGGCGCGCGACGCCAGCAGCTGCTCGCGCAGCGCGCCGGCCAGCGAATGCGGCAGCATCACGACCCGGTCCTTGTTGCCCTTGGCCTGCCGCACGACGATGGCATGGCGCTCGAAGTCCACGTCCTTGATGCGCAGCCGCAGGCCTTCCATCAGCCGCATGCCGGTGCCGTACAGCAGGCGCGCCAGCAGCGCGGCCTCTCCGGTGAGCTGGTCCAGCACGGCCGACACTTCGGCGGCGGTGAGCACGGACGGGATGCGGCGCTTGTAGGCTGGCCGCTGGACGTTGTCCAGCCAAGGCAGGTCCACGGCCAGCACCTGGCGGTAGAGGAACAGCAGCGCGCTCAGCGCCTGGTTGTGCGTGGACGGCGAGACCTTGCGCTGGGTGGCCAGCATGGTGAGGAAGGCCTCCACCTCTGCCGCCCCCATGTCGCGCGGATGCCGCACGCCGTGCCATCGGATGAAGAAGCGCACCCAGTACAGGTAAGCCTTTTCGGTGGCGAGGCTATAGTGCAAATAGCGGGCACGCTCGCGCACCTGCTCGATCAGGCGACGCGACTGCAAGGGCGGGCCACCGGGTTGCATGAAAATAAATATACTGTACGAAAAAACAGTATAGCCAAAAATCGCAAGACCACAAGCCTTCGCCGGAGGATCCGATGCCAAGCTTATCGCGCAGCGCCCATATCGACCAGCTTAACGACGCAGGGGACTACGCGGCGGCGTTATTGGGGTCGAGGCAAACATTACGTTAGAGGGCACAGTGTCGAGATCCGCTTCAACTTGGGACCGCATCGTGTTCGCGGCAATCGCCGGTTTCTTCGGGGCCATCCTCGGCCTAGTTGCTGGTTTGCTGGCGGCGATGATTTTCGGGACGCAAGCGGGCCTCGCTGCGTCAGTAAGCTTTTCGGTAATTTACTTTTCTGTGGTGGGTGCCGTTCGCGGCCCCGACGCTGGATTCCTCGTTGCCGAGGAACTTTCTGCGATCGGCGCCGCGATACGTGGCGGATCAGCGAGCAATGGCTTCATTTACCCCGACCCCGTGAGCTATGGGCCAAGGGCCTGGCGCGCGGTCTGGACACTGGTGGTTTGGCTATGCGTAGTCTTGGTCATAACATGGCGGCATGCAGCCCTCTAACAAGTCCGTCAACGCGGACGCCCAAAGCCGTCCCGCCGCGGTGCGGCGCCGTTCCATGGTCGCCGGTTACGTCCGACGTTATGCCCCATGACTGTCAGACAGCGTCAAGCCACACTTGAAGACTCGCCGCAGGTTGCGGAGGTCTTGCTCTCCTCGCGCAAGACGTTTTTGCCTTACGCGTGCTCGGCGCAATCAGACTCTGAAGTAAGTCAATGGGTTCGGGAATCGCTCATTCCGTCGGGCAACGTCACGGTCGCCTGTATCGGCTCGTCCGTGGTCGGTGTCCTCGCAACCGCACGAGAGCCCACCGGGAGTTGGGTTAACCAGCTCTACTTAGCGCCAGATTATGTCGGGCAACGTATCGGTGCGCAGCTGCTTACTCATGCGCTCGCTACGTTGCCGCGGCCCGTGCGCCTCTATACGTTTCAAGCGAACAGCCGTGCACGCGCCTTTTACGAACGATATGGCTTCAAGGCAGTGGCTTTCACCGACGGCAGCGCGAACGACGAGCATTGCCCTGACGTCCTGTACGAATATGGTGGGACGGTCGACGATGGCGCATAACCCCTCCATCGAGCGGACGTCCCAAAAGCCGCTTCGCGCCCTTTGCGCCGCCGCTCATGTCGAACGTTAGAGCGCACGAACAACTATGGCTGGCACTCCCAACGAATACCAGATCCTCGCGTTCGCCGTGTACGAACTTCGGCTTCTGCTGTCTGGCGAGCTTGGCCCCGACTCGAAGGCCGAACCCTCGGTCCGGGTTGCAGCGCACTTGGCCTACGCTTTGCACAATCAGGCGCTGGCAATCCTCGAAGGGCGCTCCTTCGATCCGGTTCAAGCCATCGAGGCCATCGGGCGCGTGGACAAGCAATTCGGCGAAAACTCACTCCAGCGTCTCTCGGAGGTCGTCAATCGTGCGCCCTAACAGGTCCGTCAACGCGGACGCCCAAAGCCGTTCCGCAGCTTCGCCGCGCCGTTCCTTGGTCGCCGGTTACGTCCGACGTTAGAGCGCTTATGTCGGAACCGTTCTTCTCGGACTACGGCGTGGAACTTTTCAAGAGAGACGGCCGCCTTTTCGTGCGATATGACAGCGGTGGATTCGCTTCACGGATGATAGAGGCTGAGGTGTCAGAAGCACAGGTTTTGCGGTTGCAACTCGGGGAATTTGAGGCATATCGGGTGCTGCTTGATGTTCAGGAGGCGGCGGAAAGAAATGAAAAATCGGCAGGGGCGCCCTAACATGTCGATCGACACGGACGCCCACGGGCGTCTGCTCCCTTCGGTCGCACCGTACCGCGGTCGCCGGTCATCTTCACGTTATCAGTCAGGAGGCAGGGCGCAAGAGTGGGCGCACGCGCGCGCGATTGACCTGGCGCTCTGGCCGGCCCGTTCTCGCTCGGGCAGTGCGCGCCAGAGTGTTTGCCCTGCTGGTGGCACTTTGGCGTCCGGTGCGTTGGCGCTCAAGCCGTGCCACCTTTCTGGGGGATCGTCCCGAGCGTCCGGGCGGGCAGCAGGTGTGCTTAGCATCGCTCCGGTTGCTCCTGAAGCCCGCCGCGCGCTTGGCACCCTCGCAGCAGCAAGTTGCCGGTCGGCGGGCAGGTCGGGCTTGGCTTTGGCCCGGGCGGCATCTGATAACAAGTCAATGCACACGGACGCCCTGGTGCTAGCCGCTTCGCGGCTACGTTTCATGGGCGCCGGTGATTTCCGACGTTAGACCGCTGGAAACTAGACATGCCCACCTCCACCGAAGATGACGACCGCAAGGCCTTCTTCCAGAACTACGCAGACTATTCGAAAGCAGTCCGAGCGTGGCTGGTTGCCTACGGAATCGGCGGCCCCGTACTCTTCGTGACGAACGACAAGCTCACGGAGCGCGTTGCCAAGTCAGGCTACGGGAATGAGATCATCGCGTTGTTTCTGGTGGGAGTAGGGCTTCAGATAGTGTCGGCGATGGTAAATAAATGGGCGTCGTGGCACATTTACCGGGGCATCGGCGACGACGACTATCGCAGCCGCGCGGCGTACAGATTTTGGGGATGGATCAATGATCAGACTTGGATCGACATCTGGGCCGATTTGCTTGCACTGGTGGCCCTCGTCTTTGCGACCTGGCGCGTGCTCAATGTATTCATACACGTTGGCAATGCGGTCTAACAGGTCCGTCAACGCGGACGCCCAAAGTCGTTCCGCAGCTGCGCCGCGCCGTTCCTTGGTCGCCGGTTACGTCCGACGTTAGAGCGCATGAGAGACCGTATAGCGCGTATGCATCAGGCGGCAAAGGATCGCTTGCACGACGCAGAGATTCTTAGCGTATCGCTAGACAGGCGCTCGGACTCAAACTCCTTTCTGTGTGTTCTCGCTTTCGAAGTCCTTCTAAAGGCGGCATTGCTGTCGTCGCGCGGCGCTGAAGTGCGAGGGCACAAATACAAAGACCTCTGGGCGCAACTGCCTGAAGCGGCGCGCGCAAAGATCATGGTTGTTGCGAAGAATAGAAGTCCTGGGCACACGGACTTCTCAAATGTGGAGAGGCTCCTGGTCTGGTACCAGTACATCTTCGAGAAGGCGCGGTATTCCTACGAGATCTATGACGGTTACACGCCGGAGGAGATGCGGGAGCTGGGAAACTATTGGGAAGAGCTTGGGGCACCGAGTGAAGAGGCGTTGATCCAGTACCATCCCGAAGAACTCTTTTGCCTCACCGAGGGCTTGCTTGCCTATGTCGAAGAAGCGCTCTAACAAGTCCGTCAACGCGGACGCCCAAAGTCGTTCCGCGGCTGCGCCGCGCCGTTCCATGGTCGCCGGTTACGTCCGACGTTATCCGTCAAAGACATGAGAGAAAGAATGTCTGCGTTCGCATACGTTGCCGGGCTGGCGGTTCGTTCACCGTCGCGCCGGAATGGCTCGCACCAAGGCCGGTTGGCGGCTGGCGGTTCGTGCTTGGTGCTCGGGCGGATCTCAGGCGCACATGGTGGCGCTGACCTGCTTTGCCCACTGACTCCTGCGCCGAGGTTGGCACTCGGTGCGCTCGCGCTCAATCCGCCTCACTTCTCTGGGGGGCCATCCAGTGCGCTCGGGTGGGCAGTGCGTCAACTTGGTGGCGCTCCGGCTAACCTCAAGAATGGCCGCGCGCTTGGAGGCTTCGCAGCAGCAAGTGGCCGGTCGGCAGTCAACCTGGGTTTGGCTTTGGCCGGGGCGGCTTCGGATAACAAGTCGATCGACGCGGACGCACAAGTGCATCCGTGCGCTGCGCGCACACGCCCCGTGTGCGCCGGTCATCTCCAACGTTAGACAGCATGAAACGAATCCTCATACGCGCTTGCGTTTTCCTCCTGTCGGCCTTTTCTTTGGTCGGAATGGCCCAAGCGCAAGAGACCGACAGCGCTCTGGCAAAGCGACTTCTTGGCCAATGGCAAGAGCTGCGCATCCTGGATTGCGAAGGGTATCAGCAGGTCATGTCCTTGAACGCGAACGGTTCCTTTGAGGTCAAGGGCATCCTCCGTGCATGCGACGGCAATACGCCGTTTACCTGGCGAGGCAATTGGGAAGTTCAGGGCGGCAAGCTGCACTACGTCACGACATTTTCGGATCCGGTGCGTGTGTATCCTATCGGCGAATCCTTCGAGGACGAGATACTCTCGGTGTCTGAGAGCGAATGGGTGATGCGGGAGCAGAGTACCGGGAACAAATCCATTGCATATCGTGTGCGGTAGCCATGCTGTCTAACAAGTCCGTCAACGCGGACGCCCAACGGCGTCTCGCAGCTTCGCCGCACCTCTCCTTGGTCGCCGGTTACGTCCGACGTTAGGCGTCAAGAGAAGGAGCGTATGAGCACACTACTTACTTTGATCGGCTGGTGCCTGCTTTTCGTCTTGTGCTGGCCACTTGCCTTGCTGGCGTTGGTTCTCTGGCCAATCGTTTGGCTACTCTCCATTCCCTTTCGGCTCGTGGGGCTTACGTTCCAGGCGTTGTTTGCGTTCCTCGGTGCGCTCTTGTTTCTTCCGGCGCGACTCCTCGGGTATCGTCGCAAGCATGCATAGCCTCGTGGCCTCGGGAATGTGCGGGCAACCGTCAGGTTTCGCTCATGGTCGGTCGTCCTTGGCGCCTAACAAGTCCGTCAACGCGGACGCCCAAAGTCGTCCCGCAGCTGCGCCGCGCCGTTTTTTGGGCGCCGGTTACGTCCGACGTTAGATGGCAAGAGGCGCACTTGGAGTTCTTCTACTACTGCGTGACCTGCGTGAACTTTCGCCGTAATGCGCCCGCCGGAACTGTCCTTTCTCCGGCGCAGAAACGGTGGTGCGCCTTGCATGCGCGTCAGCTTCCTCCATCGGCCAATGAGCTTGCGCCGCTCTGCAACCGATACGTGAACGCAGATCCCCGGGCGACTGAGTGGAGTCGCGAAATTGCGCGACTGCCTGATGGGGAACTTTGGGATTTCCCGTTGTATGCTCCGCCAAAGAAGCTGACGGCGCTAGATGAGCTGCCGCAGGTCGACCCGATCTCTGGAAGTCCTGTAGCGTTAGGAGGGAGTGGCGATGCCATCTAACAGGTCCGTCAACGCGGACGCCCAAAGCCGTCTCGCAGCTGCGCCGCGCCGTTCCTTGGTCGCCGGTTACGTCCGACGTTAGCCCGCATGGATGCCGACCTTCCTCCGTCGTTGCTCGTACGTCTCGTGGCGACGACTTGGCTCGTCTTTCGTAGGCTCGTTTGCTTCGCCGGCGCTATCTTTTTCACTGCTCAGCTCTTGTCGCTTGTGCACAGGTTCGTCTGGATGGATGAAGTCTTCGGTCCTGCGAAGAAGGAGTTAATGGGCTGGGAGCGGGTTGAGACCGCCGCAGCACTAGCTGCCTGTATCGCCTTGTTCGTCTTCATTGGCGTGGTCGGTGTAAGCATTTCCAAGAGCGATCCGCTGCTGACGTATCGTGACCAAAAGCGCCGCTACGGCTGGCGGTGGTAGCAATGCAGGCTAACAAGTCCTTCGACGCGGACGCACAAGTGCTTCAGTGCGCGCTGCGCACTCGCACCATGCGCGCCGGTCAAGTCCGACGTTAGACATCATGGAAGCTGCCTCGCGTCGACTTATCCTTGCGCTCGCGAGCGCAACGGGGTGCGTGCGCGTGCGTGATGCGCGTGAGTTGGCTGACATACCACTCAAAGTTGAGCTGCTCTCATTTGAGAATGCGGCGATCCGCGATGAAGATTTGATGGCACTCCCTGCCTTCCCTGCGCTTCGGTGTCTGGACTTGGATGGTACGGCCGTTACAGACGCAGCTCTCGAGTGGGTGGCGCGGCAGGCGAGCCTTGAGGAGATTTGGCTCGAGTGCACTGGGGTGACCGATGCGGGTCTTAAGCACTTGCGTCCACTTCGTCGACTAATGTTCGTTTCCCTCGTCTACACGGAGGTTACGGCTGCTGGGGTCGCTGCTCTGCGCAGGGCAATGCCCACTCTGGAGGTTTCTGAGCCATGATGTCTAACAAGTCCGTCAACGCGGACGCCCAAAGTCGTCCCGCAGCTGCGCCGCGCCGTTCCTTGGTCGCCGGTTACGTCCAACGTTAGAGCTCACTCATGGACTTGCTGTCGTTTCAGGGCCGCCGATGTGAGGAAAAACCGCTGAGCGAGTCGACGCACTGGCTGTGCGCGCACGTCCAAGCACTCTTGGATGGCTTGCCCACCATTCGCCTCGAGAGGATTCTTGTCACAGTGGACCGAAGTGCAGAGATCTACGCGCTTGTTTCGGGTGCTGGCGGTCGGCTGGAGCGTGTTCCTGCTCACGCTGTCGTCTCGCCGCTTAGGCGCGAGGGCGGGCACATCTCGTGTGACACGTGCTGGGTGGACGTCTATGCGTGCAGTGAGCTCTAACAGGTCGTTCGACGCGGACACGCAGAGGCATTGTGCCGCGAGCCGTGCGCGGCAGCATACGGCTCGCGGCACAATGCCTCTGCGTGCCGGTCAACTCCGACGTTAAATCGCTATGTTGAGGCGCCTCGTCCCTTTCGCAATCTTTGGAGCGGCCATGTCGACCCTCGCTGGACCTGCTGAGTCTCTTGATGCTCAATTCTTCGCGCGAAACGTGCGGTATGAACTGATGGGCGAGCGAGTCGTACTAGTGGGGCGTGATTCACCTACGATGACGACGATCGATGATCGGGGTCAAACCGTTTTTCTGGCGGCCGACGGCGAGCACAGGGTTGGCGAATTGATTGCCCACCTTGCGCGGCAA
>NZ_JBHSMF010000016.1:0-555 GCF_042655405.1 Caenimonas terrae
ACATGATCCTGGGGATCATCGTGATGGTGTTCATCGCCTCGTTCGCCGGCAAGACCAAGTACTCGGTGCTGCGCAACCTGTACATCTCCGCCGGGCTGGTGGCCGTGGCGCTGGCCTTCCAGAAACTCCTCGGCTTCAACCTGCCGCTGTACTGATCGATCATGGAAGCACTACACAACCTCGCGTTCGGTTTCGAGCACGCCCTGACGTGGTCGAACCTCATGTATTGCGCCATCGGCTGCACGGTGGGCACCCTGGTGGGCCTGCTGCCGGGCCTGGGCCCGCTGGCCACCATCAGCATCCTGCTGCCGCTGACCTACTCCATCCCCACCGGCGGCGCGCTGATCATGCTGGCCGGCATCTACTACGGCGCCCAGTACGGCGACAGCGTGAGCGCCATCACCATGCGCATCCCGCACGCCAGCAGCATCGTGGCCTGCATCGACGGCTACCAGATGACGCTCAAGGGCAAGTGCGGGCTGGCGCTGTTCACCGCGGGCGTGTCCAGCTTCATCGGCGGCACGGTGGCCATCGTGGTGCTGACGTTCCTGGCGC
>NZ_JBHSMF010000017.1:0-909 GCF_042655405.1 Caenimonas terrae
ACATGATCCTGGGGATCATCGTGATGGTGTTCATCGCCTCGTTCGCCGGCAAGACCAAGTATTCGGTGCTGCGCAACCTGTACATCTCCGCCGGGCTGGTGGCCGTGGCGCTGGCCTTCCAGAAACTCCTTGGCTTCAACCTGCCGCTGTACTGATCGATCATGGAAGCACTACACAACCTCGCGTTCGGTTTCGAGCACGCCCTGACGTGGTCGAACCTCATGTATTGCGCCATCGGCTGCACGGTGGGCACCCTGGTGGGCCTGCTGCCGGGCCTGGGCCCGCTGGCCACCATCAGCATCCTGCTGCCGCTGACCTACTCCATCCCCACCGGCGGCGCGCTGATCATGCTGGCCGGCATCTACTACGGCGCCCAGTACGGCGACAGCGTGAGCGCCATCACCATGCGCATCCCGCACGCCAGCAGCATCGTGGCCTGTATCGACGGCTACCAGATGACGCTCAAGGGCAAGTGCGGGCTGGCGCTGTTCACCGCGGGCGTCTCCAGCTTCATCGGCGGCACGGTGGCCATCGTGGTGCTGACCTTCCTGGCGCCCTCGCTGGGTGAGGTGGCCTTCCTGTTCGGGCCGGCCGACTACTGCGCGCTGATGCTGGTGGGCTTCGTGTGCGTGAGCTTCGTGACCACCGGCAGCCTGATCAACGGCATGTCGATGTGCCTGATCGGGGTGCTGCTCGGCTCGATCGGCACCGACGTCAACAGCGGCATGCAGCGCTTCACCGGCGACCTGCCGTTCCTGGCCGACGGCGTCGGGCTGGTCAGCATCGCCCTGGGGTGCTTCGGCATCGCCGAGATCACCAAGAACCTCGACAGCGGCGACGAGCGCACCCCGTTCAACGGCACCATCAAGCTGATGCCGACCTGGCCGGAGTTCAAGCGCATCATCCCCA
>NZ_JBHSMF010000018.1:0-5423 GCF_042655405.1 Caenimonas terrae
CCGAGCGGGTTCATTAAAAATATACAGCCGATAAGCGTGGGCGTTTGAAGGCGATTGCCAAGTTCTTCGGAACTAAGTCGCAAGACTTTAAACGCTCATGAGAATAGAAGTGAAGTTCACTTCAATTCCGTTTTTATGAGTTGCTTCGAGAGAAGCGAAAAAAATCAAGATCGAACTGTAGAGTTTGATCCTGGCTCAGATTGAACGCTGGCGGAATGCCTTACACATGCAAGTCGAACGGCAGCACGGGAGCAATCCTGGTGGCGAGTGGCGAACGGGTGAGTAATACATCGGAACGTGCCCAATCGTGGGGGATAACGTAGCGAAAGCTACGCTAATACCGCATACGATCTACGGATGAAAGCGGGGGATCGCAAGACCTCGCGCGAATGGAGCGGCCGATGGCAGATTAGGTAGTTGGTGGGGTAAAGGCTCACCAAGCCTTCGATCTGTAGCTGGTCTGAGAGGACGACCAGCCACACTGGGACTGAGACACGGCCCAGACTCCTACGGGAGGCAGCAGTGGGGAATTTTGGACAATGGGCGCAAGCCTGATCCAGCCATTCCGCGTGCAGGATGAAGGCCTTCGGGTTGTAAACTGCTTTTGGACGGAACGAAAAGCCATTTCCTAATACGGGGTGGTCATGACGGTACCGTCAGAATAAGCACCGGCTAACTACGTGCCAGCAGCCGCGGTAATACGTAGGGTGCAAGCGTTAATCGGAATTACTGGGCGTAAAGCGTGCGCAGGCGGTGATGTAAGACAGATGTGAAATCCCCGGGCTCAACCTGGGAACTGCATTTGTGACTGCATCGCTAGAGTACGGCAGAGGGGGATGGAATTCCGCGTGTAGCAGTGAAATGCGTAGATATGCGGAGGAACACCGATGGCGAAGGCAATCCCCTGGGCCTGTACTGACGCTCATGCACGAAAGCGTGGGGAGCAAACAGGATTAGATACCCTGGTAGTCCACGCCCTAAACGATGTCAACTGGTTGTTGGGTCTTCACTGACTCAGTAACGAAGCTAACGCGTGAAGTTGACCGCCTGGGGAGTACGGCCGCAAGGTTGAAACTCAAAGGAATTGACGGGGACCCGCACAAGCGGTGGATGATGTGGTTTAATTCGATGCAACGCGAAAAACCTTACCCACCTTTGACATGTACGGAATTTTCCAGAGATGGATTAGTGCTCGAAAGAGAACCGTAACACAGGTGCTGCATGGCTGTCGTCAGCTCGTGTCGTGAGATGTTGGGTTAAGTCCCGCAACGAGCGCAACCCTTGTCATTAGTTGCTACATTTAGTTGGGCACTCTAATGAGACTGCCGGTGACAAACCGGAGGAAGGTGGGGATGACGTCAAGTCCTCATGGCCCTTATAGGTGGGGCTACACACGTCATACAATGGCCGGTACAAAGGGCTGCCAACCCGCGAGGGGGAGCTAATCCCATAAAACCGGTCGTAGTCCGGATCGCAGTCTGCAACTCGACTGCGTGAAGTCGGAATCGCTAGTAATCGTGGATCAGAATGTCACGGTGAATACGTTCCCGGGTCTTGTACACACCGCCCGTCACACCATGGGAGCGGGTTCTGCCAGAAGTAGTTAGCCTAACCGCAAGGAGGGCGATTACCACGGCAGGGTTCGTGACTGGGGTGAAGTCGTAACAAGGTAGCCGTATCGGAAGGTGCGGCTGGATCACCTCCTTTCTGGAAACTGCAATTTAATTTAAACGCCCACACTTATCGGTTGTTGGAAGGATGTCGCCAACGACGCCAGGCGCTGTGCTTGGTCAGTAAAGCGACCGGCTCGGGTCTGTAGCTCAGTTGGTTAGAGCACCGTCTTGATAAGGCGGGGGTCGGTGGTTCGAGACCACCCAGACCCACCATTCCTCCAAAGACGTGTTCCTGGGGGATTAGCTCAGCTGGGAGAGCACCTGCTTTGCAAGCAGGGGGTCGTCGGTTCGATCCCGTCATCCTCCACCATTTCCAAACGATACTTATTTGAATCAACTCCAAAGCTGCTTGCGGGCAGGCTGTTTTGGAGTTGACCCGGGATCTCCCGGATCAATCGGCTGTTCTTTAACAATTCATAGAGTTGAATCAGCGTTGCTGGTGGAAACTGCACATTCGTAAAGGTTTCGTGCAGACCGTGCCATCAGCAACAGAATTAATTTTGATTGCGTCAAAATGAACTTCAATTTCGAAGCAATTCGATTGAGAAGTACGGCATAACGCGCCAGGTGAGAGACCTGGCAATTCCTTGAAACGATTTTGCTTCTCGCAAGAGAGGTCAAAGTTATAGGGTCAAGTGAATAAGAGCATATGGTGGATGCCTTGGCGATTACAGGCGACGAAGGACGTGATAGCCTGCGATAAGCTTCGGGGAGCTGGCAAATAAGCTTTGATCCGGAGATTTCCGAATGGGGAAACCCACCTCGCAAGAGGTATCGCATGATGAATACATAGTCATGCGAGGCGAACCGGGTGAACTGAAACATCTCAGTAGCTCGAGGAAAAGACATCAACCGAGATTCCGAAAGTAGTGGCGAGCGAAATCGGAAGAGCCTGCAAGTGATAGCACAAGACTTAACGGAACAGCTTGGAAAGGCTGGCCATAGCGGGTGATAGCCCCGTACGTGAAAAGACCTGTGTGGTACTGAGCTTGCGACAAGTAGGGCGGGACACGTGAAATCCTGTCTGAATATGGGGGGACCATCCTCCAAGGCTAAATACTCGTAATCGACCGATAGTGAACTAGTACCGTGAGGGAAAGGCGAAAAGAACCCCGGGAGGGGAGTGAAATAGATCCTGAAACCGTATGCTTACAAAAAGTAGGAGCCTCGCAAGGGGTGACTGCGTACCTTTTGTATAATGGGTCAGCGACTTACATTCAGTGGCAAGCTTAACCGAATAGGGAAGGCGTAGGGAAACCGAGTCCGAATAGGGCGTCCAGTCGCTGGGTGTAGACCCGAAACCAAGTGATCTATCCATGGCCAGGATGAAGGTGCCGTAACAGGTACTGGAGGTCCGAACCGACTAGTGTTGCAAAACTAGCGGATGAGCTGTGGATAGGGGTGAAAGGCTAAACAAACTTGGAAATAGCTGGTTCTCTCCGAAAACTATTTAGGTAGTGCCTCAAGTATTACCTTCGGGGGTAGAGCACTGTTTAGGCTAGGGGGTCATGGCGACTTACCAAACCTATGCAAACTCCGAATACCGAAGAGTACAGCTTGGGAGACAGAGCACCGGGTGCTAACGTCCGGACTCAAGAGGGAAACAACCCAGACCGCCAGCTAAGGTCCCTAAAACGGGCTAAGTGGGAAACGAAGTGGGAAGGCTAAAACAGTCAGGATGTTGGCTTAGAAGCAGCCATCATTTAAAGAAAGCGTAATAGCTCACTGATCGAGTCGTCCTGCGCGGAAGATGTAACGGGGCTAAGCCAGTTACCGAAGCTGCGGATTTGCAATTTATTGCAAGTGGTAGGAGAGCGTTCTGTAAGCCTGTGAAGGTGCGTTGTAAAGCGTGCTGGAGGTATCAGAAGTGCGAATGCTGACATGAGTAGCGTTAAAGGGGGTGAAAAGCCCCCTCGCCGTAAGCGCAAGGTTTTCTACGCAACGTTCATCGGCGTAGAGTGAGTCGGCCCCTAAGGCGAGGCAGAGATGCGTAGCTGATGGGAAACAGGTCAATATTCCTGTACCGATGTGTAGTGCGATGTGGGGACGGAGAAGGTTAGCTCAGCCAACTGTTGGATATGTTGGTTCAAGCCTGTAGTCGTGCCTGGTAGGTAAATCCGCCGGGCTTAGATGAGGGGTGATAACGAGGCTGCTTGCAGCCGAAGTGAGTGATACCCTGCTTCCAGGAAAAGCCACTAAGCTTCAGCTACACACGACCGTACCGCAAACCGACACTGGTGCGCGAGATGAGTATTCTAAGGCGCTTGAGAGAACTCAGGAGAAGGAACTCGGCAAATTGACACCGTAACTTCGGAAGAAGGTGTGCCTTTAGTAGGTGAAGGGATTTACTCCCCTAGCCCAATGAGGTTGCAAAAAATCGGTGGCTGCGACTGTTTAATAAAAACACAGCACTCTGCAAACACGAAAGTGGACGTATAGGGTGTGACGCCTGCCCGGTGCTGGAAGATTAAATGATGGGGTGCAAGCTCTTGATTGAAGTCCCAGTAAACGGCGGCCGTAACTATAACGGTCCTAAGGTAGCGAAATTCCTTGTCGGGTAAGTTCCGACCTGCACGAATGGCGTAACGATGGCCACACTGTCTCCTCCTGAGACTCAGCGAAGTTGAAATGTTTGTGATGATGCAATCTCCCCGCGGAAAGACGGAAAGACCCCATGAACCTTTACTGTAGCTTTGTATTGGACTTTGAACAGATCTGTGTAGGATAGGTGGGAGGCTTTGAAGTAGGGTCGCTAGATCTTATGGAGCCAACGTTGAAATACCACCCTGGTGTGTTTGAGGTTCTAACCTAGGCCCGTTATCCGGGCTGGGGACAGTGCATGGTAGGCAGTTTGACTGGGGCGGTCTCCTCCCAAAGCGTAACGGAGGAGTTCGAAGGTACGCTAGTTACGGTCGGACATCGTGACGATAGTGCAATGGCATAAGCGTGCTTAACTGCGAGACTGACAAGTCGAGCAGATGCGAAAGCAGGACATAGTGATCCGGTGGTTCTGTATGGAAGGGCCATCGCTCAACGGATAAAAGGTACTCTGGGGATAACAGGCTGATACCGCCCAAGAGTTCATATCGACGGCGGTGTTTGGCACCTCGATGTCGGCTCATCTCATCCTGGGGCTGTAGCCGGTCCCAAGGGTATGGCTGTTCGCCATTTAAAGAGGTACGTGAGCTGGGTTTAAAACGTCGTGAGACAGTTTGGTCCCTATCTTCCGTGGGCGCTGCAGATTTGAGGAAGCCTGCTCCTAGTACGAGAGGACCGGAGTGGACACACCTCTGGTGTATCGGTTGTCACGCCAGTGGCATTGCCGAGTAGCTAAGTGTGGAAGAGATAACCGCTGAAAGCATCTAAGCGGGAAACTCGTTTCAAGATGAGATCTGCCGGGGCCTTGAGCCCCCTGAAGAGTCGTTCAAGACCAGGACGTTGATAGGTCAGGTGTGGAAGCGCAGTAATGCGTTAAGCTAACTGATACTAATTGCTCGTGCGGCTTGACCCTATAACTTTGATCAATCGATCAGGGTGTTATGCCAAGTTGACGCATTCAAAATAAGCGCCGCCGCAAGGCGCGCCGGAAGCTGATTCCAAACTCTATGAATTCGTTGTGTTGACCATCAGGTCAGCTCAACACAAAAGTTATGCCTGATGACCATAGCGAGTTGGTACCACTCCTTCCCATCCCGAACAGGACAGTGAAACGACTCAGCGCCGATGATAGTGCGGGTTCCCGTGTGAAAG
>NZ_JBHSMF010000019.1:0-931 GCF_042655405.1 Caenimonas terrae
GAAGTCGCCAAACACCCAATCAACTCAACGGATCGCACCGGATGAACACCCATAAGCATGCCCGATTGACCTATGCCCGCCGACTCCAGATGGTCAAACAGATGACTGAGGAAGGGCTGAGCGCCTGTGAGGCCGCCGGCGCGCACGGCGTGACACCGCCCACTGCGCGCAAATGGCTCGGGCGCTACCTGGCCGGAGGCGAGCTTGCCCTGGCCGACGCATCCTCGAAGCCAATGCGATCGCCGCGGGCCATTGATGCATCGAGGGCTTTGCTGATCCTCGAGCTGCGCAAGCGCAGGATGCTGCAAAGCACGATTGCCCGCAGCGTTGGCGTGTCCGAGTCGACGGTCAGCCGGGTGCTGGCCCGAGCGGGCCTGTCCAAGTTGAGCGATCTGGAGCCTGCGCCGCCGGTGGTTCGCTATGAGCACGAGGCCCCAGGCGATCTGCTGCACATCGACACCAAGAAGCTGGGGCGCATCGTGAGACCCAGCCACCGAGTCACGGGCAACCGCAAGGACTCTGTCGGTGGCGCTGGCTGGGAGACGCTGTTCGTGGCCATTGACGATCACGCGCGTCTGGCGTTCACGGCGATGCACCCCGATGAAAAGAAGGAACAAGCAGTTCGCTTCCTGCGCAACGCCGTGAGCTACTACGCCAGGCTGGGCGTCACGGTCAAACGGCTGCTGACCGACAACGGCTCGGCGTTCCGCTCACGCGAGTTCCGCGCCGCCTGTGTCGAACTGGGCATCACCCACAAGTTCACCCGTGCCTACCGGCCCCAGACCAATGGCAAGGCAGAGCGGTTCATTCAGTCGGCCTTGCGCGAGTGGGCCTATGGCTGGACGTACCAGAACTCGGCAGAGCGAACGACAGCCCTGGCTGGCTGGCAGCACCACTACAACTGCCACCGGCCCCACAGCGGCATCGGTGG